>NZ_SCMF01000004.1:0-498507 GCF_004296595.1 Enterobacter sp. A8 | reverse complement strand
AGCCATGATCAAACTCTTCAATTTAAAAGTTTGATGCTCAATGAATTAAACTTCGTAATGAATTACGTGTTCACTCTTGAGACTTGGTATTCATTTTTTGTCCGAAGACATTAAGAATCCATGTCACTTTGAGTGCCCACACAGATTGTCTGATAAATTGTTAAAGAGCAGTTGCGACGCGCTTCAGCGCTCTGTCGCGAGGTGGCGTATATTACGCTTTCCTCTTTCAGAGTCAACCCTGATTTTCAGGATTTTTTCTCTTCAACCTACCGGGTTGTTTGTGAAGTGATTCACATCCGCCGTGTCGATGGAGGCGCATTATAGGGGGCCTCCGGGGAATGACAAGCGGAAATATGCATTTTTATTTCAACCGCTCATCTTTTCACCAAAAAGCCTATTTTTGGTGCTTTTTGATCGCTTCAGGCAGCTCGGCAAGGCTATTAATCACCCAATCCGCTGCAGTCTCTGCTTCTGGCGTCACGGGTTTGCCGGTGCGAACTAATACTTTGGTACCCACACCCGCCGCGGTTGCCGCCTGCATATCTTCCATTTTATCGCCCACCATATAAGAAGCGGCCATATCAATATGCAGAAATTCCTGCGCCGAGATAAACATCCCCGGGTGCGGCTTACGGCAATCACAGGTCTGGCGATACTCTTCTACCGTTCCCTGCGGGTGATGAGGACAATAATAGATGCCATCAAGATCAACACCGCGGTCGGCAAGAGACCAGTCCATCCATTCCGTCAGCGTTTCGAATTGCGCTTCGGTAAATTTGCCACGCGCGATACCAGACTGGTTGGTGACAACCACCAGCGCATAGCCCATCTCTTTTAGCTGGCGCATGGCATCGATAACGCCTTCGATAAATTCGAACTCATCAATCTCGTGAACATAACCGTGATCCACATTAATAGTGCCATCACGATCGAGAAAAATTGCGGGTACTGATTTTGCCACCGGTTTGCTCCTGAAAAAGGCGTGTTCAGCTAGTATCTCATGAATCGCAGCGCAATAAAGTGCTCATCGCACAGAGTTGGATTGATTTAGACGTCTGGATGCCTTAACATCCGTTTTGTTTACGGGCATCACCCGTATCTGGCAGACGAAAATGCCACGGCTAACTTACATACGATAAAAATAATCTAATGATTAAACTTTCCAATATCACCAAAGTGTTCCAGCAGGGGAACCGAACCATTCAGGCGCTGAACAATGTCAGCCTGCATGTTCCTGCTGGTCAGATTTATGGCGTCATTGGCGCATCGGGTGCAGGTAAAAGTACACTGATCCGTTGTGTTAACCTGCTTGAGCGCCCAACCCAGGGCAGCGTAGAAGTTGGCGGACAAGAACTGACCGCGCTCTCAGAAAAAGAACTGACCAAAGCGCGTCGCCAGATTGGCATGATCTTCCAGCACTTTAACCTGCTGGCGTCACGCACGGTGTTCGGCAACGTCGCCTTACCGCTGGAGCTCGACAACACGCCTAAAGATGAGGTTAAGCGTCGCGTAACCGAGCTGCTGGATCTCGTGGGTCTGGGTGATAAACATGATAGCTACCCGGCTAATCTGTCTGGCGGACAAAAACAGCGTGTAGCCATTGCCCGTGCGCTGGCAAGCAATCCCAAAGTGCTGCTGTGCGATGAAGCCACCAGCGCATTAGACCCGGCCACCACCCGTTCTATTCTGGAACTGCTGAAAGACATTAACCGTCGTCTCGGCCTGACGATCCTCCTTATTACGCACGAGATGGATGTCGTAAAACGCATCTGTGACTGTGTTGCCGTGATCAGCAACGGTGAACTGATTGAGCAGGACACGGTAAGTGAAGTGTTTTCACATCCTAAGACCCCGCTGGCGCAGCAATTTATTCAGTCCACACTGCATCTGGATATTCCGGAAGATTATCTGGAGCGTTTGAAAACCGAACCCACGACGGACAGCGTCCCGATGCTGCGAATGGAGTTCACCGGTCAGTCCGTTGATGCCCCGCTGCTTTCCGAAACCGCGCGCCGCTTCAATGTGAACAACAACATCATCAGCGCGCAGATGGATTACGCCGGTGGCGTGAAGTTCGGCATCATGCTGACGGAAATGCACGGCACACAAGAAGAAACCCAGGCGGCAATTGCCTGGCTGCAAGAACATCACGTAAAAATAGAGGTACTGGGTTATGTCTGAGCCGATGATGTGGCTGCTGGTTCGCGGCGTTTGGGAAACGCTGGCAATGACCTTTGTATCCGGTTTCTTTGGTTTTGTGATTGGCCTGCCGGTCGGCGTACTGCTGTACGTGACGCGTCCGGGTCAAATCATTGAGAACGCGAAGTTGTACCGTACGCTCTCTGCGCTGGTGAACATCTTCCGTTCTATCCCGTTTATTATTCTGCTGGTATGGATGATTCCATTCACCCGCGTGATTGTCGGCACCTCTATTGGTCTGCAGGCGGCCATTGTTCCCCTGACGGTTGGCGCCGCGCCGTTTATCGCGCGTATGGTGGAAAACGCCCTGCTTGAAATTCCAACCGGGTTGATCGAAGCTTCCCGCGCAATGGGCGCCACGCCGATGCAGATCGTGCGCAAGGTTCTGCTGCCGGAAGCACTGCCAGGCCTGGTGAATGCGGCAACCATTACGCTTATCACCCTGGTCGGTTATTCCGCGATGGGCGGTGCCGTTGGCGCTGGCGGTTTAGGCCAGATTGGTTACCAGTACGGCTATATTGGTTATAACGCTACCGTAATGAATACCGTTCTGGTATTGCTGGTTGTACTGGTTTATCTCATCCAGTTCTCTGGCGATCGCATCGTCCGGGCTGTTACGCACAAATAACGTTACACACAACACAAACTCGACGAGTTAAGGATAAAAACATGGCGTTTAAATTAAAGACCTTTGCTGCAGCAGGCGCGCTGATCGGCTCTCTGGCACTGGTGGGTTGTGGTCAGGACGAAAAAGATCCCAACCACATTAAAGTGGGCGTTATCGTGGGTGCAGAACAGCAGGTTGCTGAAACCGCTCAGAAAGTGGCAAAAGAGAAGTATGGCCTTGATGTTGAGCTGGTGACCTTCAACGATTACGTTCTGCCGAACGAAGCGCTGAGCAAAGGCGATATTGACGCCAACGCCTTCCAGCACAAACCGTACCTGGATCAGCAGATTAAGGATCGCGGCTACAAACTGGTTGCGGTGGGTAACACCTTCGTTTACCCAATCGCGGGCTACTCCAAGAAGATTAAATCGCTGGACGAACTGCAGCCAGGCTCTCAGGTTGCTGTGCCAAACGATCCAACTAACCTGGGCCGCTCCCTGCTGCTGCTGCAGAAAGTGGGCCTGATTAAACTGAAAGACGGCGTTGGCCTGCTGCCGACCGTTCTCGACGTGACCGAGAACCCGAAAAATCTGAAAATTGTTGAGCTGGAAGCGCCACAGCTGCCACGCTCTCTGGACGATGCGCAGATCGCCCTGGCTGTTATCAACACTACCTACGCCAGCCAGATTGGCCTGACCCCGGCAAAAGACGGCATCTTTGTTGAAGACAAAGATTCCCCGTACGTTAACCTGATCGTGACCCGTGAAGACAACAAAGACGCGGAAAACGTGAAGAAATTCGTTCAGGCTTATCAGTCTGAAGAAGTTTACCAGGAAGCCAACAAAGTGTTTAACGGCGGCGCGGTTAAAGGCTGGTAATCTGACCTCAGTGTAATATCATCAAGACGGGCTTCTGCCCGTCTTGTCATTTGTGCAGTCAACTGATTCAATATCTGACGTTTTGATTATCCACTGAGGAATTATTATGCGTGCTTTACCGATCTGTCTTTTAGCACTGATGCTGAGCGGCTGTTCTATGCTAAGCAGATCTCCAGTTGAACCCGTTCAAAGCACTGCAACCCCGCCAAAAGCAGAGCCCGTTAAACCTAAAGCGCCTCGCCCTGCGCCGGTACGTATCATTACCAAAGCCGACGAACTTGTGGGCAAGCCTTTCCGTGAGCTCGGTGAGGTGAGCGGTGAATCCTGTCAGGCTACCAATCAGGACTCCCCACCCAACATTCCGACAGCCCGTAAACGTATGCAGATCAACGCGGCCAAAATGAAAGCTAACGCGGTACTGTTGCACAGCTGTGAAGTCACCAGCGGGACACCCGGCTGCTATCGTCAGGCGGTGTGTATTGGTTCGGCGCTGACCATTTCGGCGAAATGAGTGCCTTTCATTTCGAACAGATAGGCGTTATCCGCTCTCCTTACAAAGAGAAGTTTGCCGTGCCACGCCAGCCGGGTCTGGTCACCAGCGGCAGCGGTGAACTTCACTTGATTGCGCCCTATAATCAGGCCGATGCGGTGCGCGGGCTTGAGGCGTTCAGCCATTTATGGGTTGTTTTTGTGTTTCACCAGACGATGGACGGTGGCTGGCGTCCTACGGTGCGCCCTCCTCGTCTGGGCGGAAATGCCCGGATGGGGGTATTCGCGACTCGCTCAACCTTTCGTCCAAACCCGATCGGCATGTCGCTGGTTGAACTGAAAGGAATACGCTGTCAGAAAGATCAGGTGATACTGGAGTTAGGCAGCCTTGACCTGGTTGATGGCACCCCGGTTATCGACATTAAACCCTATCTGCCTTTTGCCGAAGCGTTGCCAGATGCCCGGGCCAGCTACGCCCAGCAAGCACCGCAGGCGGATATGCCTGTTCACTTTACGCCAGAACTGCTTACGCAAATTGGCCAACTGGAAAAGCGCTATCCCCGTTTGCGGGACTTTATCGTAGACGTTCTGGCGCAGGATCCGCGTCCAGCCTACCGTAAAGAAGAGGAAGCCGGGAAAACCTACGCCGTCTGGCTGCTGGATTTTAATGTCCGCTGGCGCGTGACAGAGACCGGTTTTGAAGTGTTTGCCCTGGAACCCAGGTAATTTTCTTCTCCTCTCTTTTGGCATCTTTGCCACACTGGTAAACTAAACCACTTTTTTTGTGTCAGGCTGGCGTTTCAGCCTGTTCCAATTGTCGAAATGGAACCGTAACAACATGCGTACTAGCCAATATCTGCTCTCCACACTGAAGGAGACACCTGCCGACGCCGAAGTCATCAGCCATCAGCTGATGCTGCGCGCCGGGATGATCCGCAAGCTGGCCTCCGGGTTGTACACCTGGCTGCCGACCGGCGTGCGCGTCCTGAAAAAAGTCGAAAACATCGTGCGTGAAGAGATGAATAACGCCGGTGCTATCGAGGTGTCCATGCCCGTGGTTCAGCCCGCTGACCTGTGGCAGGAGAGCGGCCGTTGGGAGCAATATGGCCCTGAACTGCTGCGCTTCGTTGACCGTGGCGAGCGTCCGTTCGTCCTCGGCCCGACGCATGAAGAAGTGATCACCGATCTGATTCGCAATGAGCTAAGCTCTTACAAACAGCTGCCGCTGAACTTCTTCCAGATCCAGACCAAGTTCCGTGACGAAGTTCGCCCACGTTTCGGCGTTATGCGTTCTCGCGAATTCCTGATGAAAGATGCTTACTCTTTCCATACTTCTCAGGAATCTCTGCAAGAGACCTACGACAAAATGTACGAGGCTTACAGCAAAATCTTCTCCCGCATGGGTCTGGATTTCCGTGCTGTGCAGGCCGATACCGGCTCTATCGGTGGTAGCGCGTCCCATGAGTTCCAGGTTCTGGCGCAGAGCGGTGAAGACGATGTGATCTTCTCTGACTCCTCTGACTACGCGGCAAACATTGAATTTGCTGAAGCACTGGCACCAAAAGAACCACGCGGCGCGGCAACCCAGGAAATGGCGCTGGTTGACACGCCAAATGCCAAAACCATTGCCGAGCTGGTTGAGCAGTTTGCGCTGCCGATCGAAAAAACCGTTAAAACGCTGCTGGTGAAATCCACTGAAGGCAGTGCATATCCGCTGGTTGCCCTGCTGGTACGTGGTGATCACGAGCTGAACGAAGTGAAAGCTGAGAAGCTGCCACAGGTTGCCAGCCCACTGACCTTCGCAACGGAAGCAGAAATCCGCGCCGTCGTAAACGCAGGCCCAGGCTCTCTGGGTCCGGTGAATATGCCTGTGCCTGTTGTGATTGACCGCACGGTTGCGGCGATGAGCGACTTCGCTGCAGGCGCTAACATTGATGGTAAACACTACTTTGGCATCAACTGGGATCGCGATGTGGCAACGCCAGAAGTGGCGGATATTCGCAACGTTGTTGCAGGCGATCCAAGCCCGGATGGCCAGGGCACCCTGATGATTAAACGCGGCATCGAAGTGGGGCATATCTTCCAGCTGGGCGATAAATATTCCCGTGCGCTGAACGCTGCCGTTCAGGGTGAAGATGGCCGTAACCAGATCCTGACCATGGGTTGCTACGGTATCGGGGTCACGCGCGTGGTGGCTGCGGCGATTGAGCAGAACTACGACGAGCGTGGCATTGTCTGGCCGGATAACATCGCGCCGTTCCAGGTGGCGATCCTGCCAATGAACATGCACAAGTCTTACCGTGTGCAGGAGCTGGCTGAGAAACTGTACGCAGAGCTGCGCGCGCAGGGTATCGAGGTGCTGATGGACGACCGTAAAGAACGTCCGGGCGTGATGTTTGCTGATATGGAACTGATTGGTATTCCTCATACCATCGTTATCGGTGACCGTAACCTCGACAGCGACGAGATTGAATATAAATACCGTCGTAGCGGCGAAAAACAGATGATCAAGACCGGTGATATCCTTGATTACCTGGTAAAAGCCATCAAAGGTTAAATAAAAAACCCCGCTCAGGCGGGGTTTTTTCATGGCGCAAAGCCAGCGTTATTTACTGTTACAGTCTTTGCCTGCCGCGAACTTCGCGTCTTTATCTGCCACAAGGGTTTTCACCAACTCGCCGCTATCCGGGTTTGGCTCCAGCGTAAAGTGACCGTCGACCGTCAATAATACCGGCTTACTGTCATTTCCGCGTGCGACCGCATAATCCCGTTCCAGCTGGGCATTGTTCGCCACGCTTACTTTCTTACCCGTTGCGCAATCTGTAAAGATGGCCGCATCAGCCATATAGAAATACATGCCCCGCATCGGCATCGGCGTAGCCGGCAGCGCCGCTTTCACCGGAGCCAGCGTGTAGTTGAACTGGGATTCAATCGGGTTGCCTTCACGGTCGAGCATCTCCATCCCCTCGCCTTTGGCGCGGAAATACGTTTTATCGCCGCTCGTATCGGTCAACACCAGCTTCTCGGCCGTGCGTGCCCATGTCCCGTAAGTCGCAAAAGAGGAGGGTTCTTTCGCGCCCTGATACCGCTGATTCATGACCCACGTACCGTCTTTTTGCAGGAACAGCGACGTCTCAATGCCTTCACAGTCGGCACAAGGCAGTACGCCGCGCCAGCTCTGCTGCATTGGCTTTAACTCTTCATTCTGCGTGGGCTGCAGGACCTGCGTTTCCGAACGGTTGTTACATCCGAAAAGCGCAAAGAGCGTACTCACTGCCAACGCTGACCATAATGCTTTTTTCACAATGAATTCCTTATGAAATAGTGTTCCTTTTCGTCAATCCAAAGGGCGACGAACTTTACCGCGTAGTGCTTTCACTGTGGATTTCTGAGCCTTTGACGACAACCGACGCTCTTTCGATGCGCGGGTTGGCCGCGTTGCCCGACGGCTTTTTTGCACTGCAGTTAATTCTTTTATCACCGCCACCAGTCTGGCAATTGCCGCTTCCCGGTTTAACTCCTGGCTACGGTACTCCTGCGCCTTGATCACAATGACACCGTCACTGGTGATCAGATGATGGCTGGCAGCGAGCAGACTTTCCTTATAATACTCTGGCAGGCTTGAGGCCCGAATGTCAAAGCGCAAATGGATAGCGGTTGAAGCCTTGTTAACGTGCTGTCCCCCCGCCCCCTGCGCACGGATGGCGGTGATCTCCAGCTCATTGTCCGGGATGCTGACGTTTCGGGACAACACGATCATGAAGCAGGCTGCCACGCCGCCAGATGAATTTCCAGATTATTCTGAGAGTCAGAAAGCCAGATTGCACCGTCCTGGATCGTCGCCTGCAGAGTCATCGTCCGGCTGGCAAATTCGCTCAGCTGCGCCAGTTGTTCATCATCCAGATACCAGACCGTAAGGTTTTTAAACTGACCGCTCTTGCTCTTGTTTTGCTGCCACCAGATTTCCGCAGCGCGTTGGTTGTACGCGAATAGCGCCACTTCCGCAGACTGGGTACACGCCTTTTTGAGGCGGCGCTCATCCGGCAGACCAAGTTCAATCCATAAATCGATACCCAGATGATCGTTACGCAGCCAGGCTTCCGGCTCGTCTTCTGCGCTTAAGCCACGGGTAAACTGCAGACGCTCGTCGGCATATTTAATCCACGCCAGCAGGCGCAGCATCATGCGCTCCTGGGTTTCAGAGGGGTGACGCGCCAGCGTCAGTGACGCATCCAGAAACTGGTTGCGGTCAAGGTCAGCCACATTGACCACCGCTTTATAAATTGTCGCTTTCAGCGCCATGGGATAACTCCTTTCGAATCAGGCGCACATTGTAGCGAAAACAGCAGCAAAAGGCTGTTACGCCGTGATGAATACGGCGCCATCAAGGCTCTGATATTGCTTAAATGAGTATGGTATAGTCACCTTGCTAAACCGAGTTTATCTTCGTAGGCTTAATGATATCTCACAGTAAGTCAGTGCGCTGGCGGGAGGGGATGTGAATAATTATTGTGAGCTAATTCGCAAACGGTATGCGGAAATCGCCAGCGGAGATCTGGGATATGTCCCGGATGCGTTGGGCTGTGTATTGAAAGTGCTTAATGAAGTGGCCTCTGATGAGAGCCTTTCAGAATCGGTCAGGGAAAAAGCAGCGTATGCTGCGGCGAATTTACTGGTGAGCGATTATGTCGATGAATGATACTTATCAACCCATCAATTGTGATGACTATGACAACCTCGAACTCGCCTGCCAGCATCATTTAATACTGACGCTGGAGTTAAAAGATGGCGAAGTGTTGAAGGCGAAAGCCAGCGACCTGGTTTCACGTAAGAATGTGGAATATCTGATAGTGGAAGACGCCGGTGCGACGCGTGAGCTACGCCTGGACAAAATTGCCAGCTTCAGCCACCCGCAAATCGGCACCGTCGTGGTGAGCGAATCCTGATGACACTAACGGGCAGCCTGGCTGCCCGTTACGTTTTCCACTCCAGACTCACGCCCGATTCTGCCCAGCCCTCTTCTGTAATGAATACCCCTGCCGCCGCAATCAGTGTTTCACCGTAAAAAAGTAACGGCGTGGTATCGCGCAACCAGGGCGGCACATTGCACTCCTGCCAGATTTTTTTGAGCTTCCTTCCACCGTTACGTCCGACAATGTGCAGCATACCGCTGGCCTTAAAGCGCACGGTGACCGGTTCTTCGGCTTTCGGTAAACGCACATGGCCTGGCGTCTCCAGAGACAAGCTTCCCATATCCCAGGGCAACAGCAGCGGTTTCGCAGGCGATGGCCAGCCGAGCACCACATCTGCAAGCGAGGGGGTCGATTTCACCCACCACAGCTGGCCTTTATAGCGCCTGACGTCAAAACCGTTCAGGTGCACGCACGGCGTTGCATCCTCCCGCGCCTGGGCGACTTCGTCCCAGATACGTCCCAGCATGGCACGCGATGGCATCGTTGCACGGTGAGAGGCCAGCCAACGGCGCAGCAGCGCGGCCCGACGAACCGGACTCATCGCCTCCAGCGGTGCGATCGCCAACGCCCCGTTTACCGAAATCAGTTCAGCCAGTTCTTCACTCAGCAGTTCATCCAGCAGGCTCTCCTGTTCGGCACACAGCAGGGCGCTTCGTGCTGTTGCGTCTGCAAAGTGCGGCCAGCGTGCGGTCAGTAACGGCAAAACACGCAGACGCAGGAAATTACGATCGTAGCCATCGTCCTGATTGCTCTCATCTTCAATCCAGCTCAGCTGATATTGCTGCGCCCAGGCTTCCAGCGATGCGCGCGACTCGCCAAGCAGCGGACGCAATAATTGCGTCCCGGCAAAATCAGAGCGTTCAGGCATGGCGGAGAGCCCCGCCGGGCCACTTCCCCGTTTTAACGCCAGCAAGAAGGTTTCGCACTGGTCGTCAAGGTGCTGTGCCGTGACCAGCGCTTCGCCGGGCTGTAATGCCGCGGTAAATGCGGCATAGCGCGCTTTACGCGCGTGCGCTTCAATACCGAGCCCTTCATCTCTGAGCACCACCCGTTTAATCTCAAGCGGGATCGCCCAGGCCGAGCACACCGCTTCACAGTGCGCAACCCAGGCGTCGGCATGAGGACTCAGC
The DNA here is from genome assembly GCF_004296595.1 of Enterobacter sp. A8. Classification (NCBI taxonomy): domain Bacteria; kingdom Pseudomonadati; phylum Pseudomonadota; class Gammaproteobacteria; order Enterobacterales; family Enterobacteriaceae; genus Enterobacter; species Enterobacter sp. A8. Next base: position 488,231 of record NZ_SCMF01000004.1, on the reverse strand, counting down.
CCATGATGGATATGCATCGCCCGGAGCTGAACGTCAGGCTGTTGATCGCGCCAGAGTTTGAGGCGATGGAGCAACACCGTGGAATCCAGGCCACCGCTAAATCCCACCAGCAGCTGGCGGTACGGTGAAACGGCTTGCGCAATAGCGGGTAGGGTCATAGAGAATTACACATAAAAAATGCCCGAACAGAGCGGGCATTATCACACAGGATGGCGCTTACTGCTGGTAAAGCTCCAGCGGAAGACCGTCCGGATCGTTGAAAAAAGTAAAACGCTTGTCGGTAAACGGATCGACACGAATCGCTTCGCACTTCACGCCATGCTCTTCAAGATGTTTTACCGCACGGTCAAGATCATCCACGCTAAAAGCCAGATGGCGCAGGCCGCAGGCTTCCGGACGGGACGGACGCGCAGGCGGGAAAGGAAAAGAGAACAGTTCAATCACATACTGCCCGTTTAACGCCAGATCGCCTTTCCAGGAGTCGCGCTCCACACGATAGGCCTCACTTAACAGCGTAAAGCCCAGAATGTCGCAATAAAAGGCCTTACTTTTGGCGTAATCGGTGGCAATGATCGCAATATGATGAACCTGTTTTAAACCCAGCATAGCTTCTCCTTTTATGATGCCTGAACGTTACAACCGAAAACCCGCCCCTGGCAAGCAGCCACCTTTATTTTAGGACTCGCACCCAGTAAACCCCATTTTCATCACGTTTCGCACCGTGGATATCCGTCTCGAAGCCCGGGTAGTGACGCCCGACAGAACAGAGCATCAGCAGAAAATCGAGCACCGCACGGCTCTCTTCGGTGATCATCTCTCCCGGCATCAGCAGCGGTACGCCCGGTGGATAAGGCAGGATCATATTGGCCGAGACGCGTCCTACCAGATTTTCCAGCTCAACGGTTTCTACCTCCCCTTTCACCTGTCGCTGCCAGGCTTTGTGCGGCGTCAGTTTCATCTCAGGCAAGACGTCAAACGCCTGCAGCATCAGGCGCGGCAGATCGTGCTGGCGGATCAGTTTGTGGATCCCCTGGGCCAGATCCTGTATACGCATATTGCGATAAAAATCAGGATCCTCCGCATAGAGATCCGGCAGCATGTTCTTCACGCGCAGGTTCAGATCGTACGCACGCTTAAACTCCATCAGCCCACGTAGCAGACCCATCGCGCGGGTTTTATCAATCCCAATGCTGAACAGGAACAACAGGTTATACGGTCCGGTTTTCTCCACCACCACGCCGCGCTCATCAAGGAATTTCGCCACCAGCGCGGCCGGAATACCTTCGTCGCTCATGTTGCCCTGTTCATCCATGCCCGGCGTCAGGATTGTTACTTTTACCGGGTCGAGGAACATGTGGTCGGCATCGGCATCACGGAAGCCATGCCACTCCTCACCCGGCGCGACTGGCCAGCACTCCGCCTCGTCAATCTCTTCCGGCTGCCAGATATCAAAGAACCAGCCCTCAGCCTCATCTTTTAACCGCTGAACCTCTTTGCGGAAATGCAGCGCGCGCTCCACAGAGCGATTGATAAGACGTTTACCCGGATTGCCGCGCAGCATCGCCGCAGCCGTTTCAATGGAGGCCACCAGCGGATAACTTGGTGAGGTGGTGGTGTGCATCATAAACGCTTCGTTAAACGTCTCTTCGTCGTACTCACCTTTGATATGAATAAGCGAGGCCTGGGAAAATGCTGCCAGCATTTTGTGCGTCGATTGCGTTTCGAAAAACACTTTGCCCGGCACGCGTTCGCCACTCATTCCACTTTTACCCGCGTAGATGGGGTGGAAATTGGTATAAGGCACCCACGCGGAATCAAAGTGGATCGAGGGGACATCCAGCGTCTGTTTGATCCAGTTGGTGTTATACAGCAATCCGTCATAGGTGGAGTTGGTGATCACCGCATGGATCGGCCAGCTTGCGCCGGGGATCGCCGCCACCTTATTTTCTATGGCTGAATGGGTGAATTCACGGCGCGGAATTCCCCCCAGGATCCCCAGCGCGTTACGCGTGGGTGACAGCCAGAGCGGTACGACATCGCTCATCATCAGCAGATGCGCCAGCGACTTATGGCAGTTACGGTCGATGAGTAACGTACTTCCGGCCGGGGCGGCATACATGCCGACGATTTTGTTTGACGTCGACGTACCGTTGGTCACCATATAGCTCTGCTCGGCCCCAAAGGTGCGGGCAATGTACTCTTCCGCTTCAAGGTGTGGACCGGTGTGATCCAGCAATGAGCCAAGCTCGGTAACCGAAATCGACACATCCGCTTTCAGGGTGTTACCGCCGAAGAAATCATAAAACAGACAGCCAACCGGGCTTTTTTGATAAGCCGTCCCCGCCATATGACCAGGCGTGCAAAAGGTGTACTTCCCTTCCTTCACATAGGTAAACAGCGCCCGGGTAAACGGCGGCGTGATGTTATCCAGATACTCGCCGGTATATTGCTGAATGCGGGCCGCAATATCTTCGGCCACGCCGAGTGAGTATTCGAAAAACCACAGCGCCATCCGCATATCCTGTGCACTGACGTCCATGGTCGAGTGGGTATTGATAAACGCATACAGCGGGAGATATTCATTCAGCTTGTTGATATCGCTGCACAGCTCCAGGTCGTACTCATCCCAGTCGAAGATCACGCCACAGATCCGCGGGTTGTGCTCAATGAACTTCAGCAGGTCAGCGCTGTTGTGCGGCCAGATCAGCTGATAGCCACGTGACTGCAGGGCCTGCTCCAGCTCCTTGATAGGCTCATCTTTATAAAAGACGCCGTGTGGCCCCATAATGGCAATAATATTCACGGGCTTCCTCCTTAAAAAACATTAGCTAAGCATAGCCAAGGTAAACCGCAGGTATAAAAAAAGCCGCAACAGTGTGCGGCTTTTCAGATAATTGTGAAGCTTACGCGTAACCGTAGGTCATCAGACGCTGGTAACGACGATTGAGCAGGTCTTCTTTGCTCAGCACATCCAGGTCCGCCAGATCGGCCAGCAGCTGCGCTTTCAGGGAAGCGGCCATCACTTCCGGCTTACGATGCGCACCACCCAGAGGTTCAGGGATGACGGTATCGATCAGCTTCAGCTCTTTCAGGCGTGGGGCAATGATGCCCATCGCTTCTGCAGCCAGCGGCGCTTTATCGGCGCTCTTCCACAGGATAGAGGCACACCCTTCCGGAGAGATAACGGAATAGGTGCTGTACTGCAGCATATTCACTTTATCGCCCACGCCAATCGCCAGCGCACCACCGGAACCACCTTCACCGATGACGGTACAGATGACAGGCACCTTCAGGCGAGACATCTCACGCAGGTTACGTGCGATGGCTTCAGACTGACCGCGCTCTTCCGCGCCCACGCCTGGGTAAGCACCCGGGGTGTCGATAAAGGTGATGATGGGCATATTGAAACGCTCAGCCATCTCCATCAGACGCAGGGCTTTACGGTAGCCTTCTGGTGCCGGCATACCAAAGTTACGACGGATCTTCTCTTTGGTTTCACGGCCTTTCTGATGGCCAATGATCATCACCGGACGTCCATCCAGACGAGCGATACCACCGACGATAGCTTTATCGTCAGCGTAAGCGCGGTCGCCTGCCAGTTCGTCAAATTCGTCAAACGCCAGGCGGACATAATCCAGGGTGTACGGACGCTGTGGGTGACGCGCCAACTGGGCGATCTGCCATGCGCCGAGATCGGCAAAGATTTTGCGCGTCAGTTCTACGCTTTTCTCACGCAGACGATGCACTTCTTCGTCGATGTTAATATCCAGTTTTTCATCCTGACGGCTTACCGCTGTCAGAGAATCGATTTTCGCTTCCAGCTCAGCAATCGGCTGTTCGAAATCAAGGAAATTCAGACTCATAGTATTCCTGTATTAGTCAAACTCCAGTTCCACCTGCTCCGAACCAATGAGGCCACGGAGATCGTTCAGTAAACGATCGCTCGGAGAGACACGCCACGTTGCACCAAAGCGCAACCGCGCACGTGCATCCGCCCTCTGATAGTAGAGATGTACTGGAATTGTCCCCGAGCGGTGGGGTTCCAGAGACTGACGGAGTCGGTTTAAAAGCTGGTCATCAATTTGCCTGTCCGTCAGCGAGATAGCAAGCCCGCGAGCATATTTTTCCCGGGCTTCGTCAATGTCCATCACTTCGCGGGCGGTCATTTTAAGCCCCCCGCTGAAGTCATCAAAGCTGACCTGTCCGCTGACGATAAGTATGCGGTCTTTTTCCAGCAATTGCTGGTATTTATCCAGCGCGTCGGTGAATAACATCACCTCCAGACGCCCGGAACGGTCATCCAGGGTACAGATGCCGATACGATTGCCGCGCTTGGTGACCATAACCCTTGCAGCAATCACGAGCCCCGCAGCCGTGGTGATTTTACCACGTTCTGTCGGATGCATGTCTTTCAGCCTGTAGCCTCCGACATAGCGCTCAATTTCTTTGATGTACTGATTGATCGGGTGCCCCGTCAGGTACAAGCCTAACGTTTCACGCTCACCATCCAGCACCACCTGTTCTGGCCACGGCAGACAGCTGGCGTAAGACTGCTCGATCTGCTCTGGCTCTTCCGCCAGCACGCCGAACATGTCCGCCTGGCCAATGGCTTCCGCTTTTGCGTGCTGATCCGCGGCTTTCAGCGCGTCGCCAAGCGAGTTCATCAGCGCGGCGCGGTGCGGCCCCAGCCTGTCGAACGCACCGGACATGATCAGTTTTTCCAGCACGCGGCGGTTCAGTTTTTTGGTATCGGTGCGGGCGCAAAGATCAAACAGCTCGCGGAAATAACCACCGTTATTACGCGCTTCGATGATTGCCTCAATCGGCCCTTCACCTACGCCTTTGATCGCGCCGATCCCGTACACAATCTCCCCGTCGTCGTTAACGTGGAAATGGTAAAGACCCGAGTTAATGTCCGGCGGCAGGATCTTCAGTCCCATGCGCCAGCACTCATCCACCAGGCCAACCACCTTCTCGGTGTTATCCATATCGGCGGTCATTACCGCCGCCATAAATTCAGCGGGATAGTGCGCCTTCAGCCACAGGGTTTGATACGACACCAAAGCATAGGCGGCAGAGTGCGATTTGTTAAATCCGTACCCGGCGAATTTCTCCACCAGGTCGAAGATTTTCATTGCCAGTTCGCCGTCAATGCCGTTTTTCTTCGCGCCATCTTCAAAAATAGAGCGCTGCTTGGCCATCTCCTCCGGCTTTTTCTTACCCATTGCACGACGCAGCATATCCGCGCCGCCGAGGGTATAGCCGGAGAGCACCTGAGCAATCTGCATGACCTGTTCCTGATACAGGATGATGCCGTAGGTTGGCTCCAGTACCGGCTTCAGGCTTTCGTGCTGCCACTGAACGTCCGGGTAGGAAATCTCTTCCCGACCATGCTTACGGTCGATAAAGTTATCTACCATCCCCGACTGCAGCGGTCCCGGACGGAACAGCGCCACCAGTGCGATCATATCTTCGAAGCAGTCAGGCTGCAGACGTTTAATCAGATCTTTCATGCCGCGGGATTCAAGCTGGAAGACCGCGGTGGTCTCCGAGCGCTGCAGCATGTCGAAACTTTTCTTGTCATCCAGCGGGATGGCCGCGATATCCAGCGGCGGCTCGCCGTTCTTCTCGCGGCGGGCGTTGATCATCTCCAGCGCCCAGTTGATGATGGTAAGCGTACGCAGACCGAGGAAGTCGAACTTCACCAGCCCGGCGTATTCAACGTCGTTCTTATCAAACTGGGTAACCGGGTGCTGCCCCGCTTCGTCACAATAGAGCGGCGCAAAGTCGGTAATTTTGGTCGGGGCGATAACCACACCACCCGCGTGTTTACCGGCGTTACGCGTGACGCCTTCCAGCTTACGCGCCATATCAATCAGCGCTTTGACTTCTTCGTCAGCTTCGTAGATTTCCGGCAGCTGCGGCTCGGCTTCAAACGCTTTTGCCAGCGTCATCCCCGGATCGGGCGGCACCAGCTTAGAGATGCGATCGACGAATCCGTACGGATGCCCCAGCACGCGGCCCACGTCGCGGATAACCGCTTTCGCCGCCATCGTACCGAAGGTAATGATCTGCGATACCGCGTCACGGCCATACATATCCGCCACGTGCTCAATAACCTGGTCACGTTTTTCCATACAGAAGTCGACGTCGAAGTCGGGCATGGAGACACGTTCCGGGTTAAGGAAACGTTCGAACAGCAGGTCAAATTCCAGCGGGTCGAGGTCAGTGATCTTAAGCGCATAGGCCACCAGTGACCCGGCACCGGAACCACGTCCTGGACCAACCGGCACGCCGTTATCCTTCGACCACTGGATAAACTCCATTACGATCAAGAAGTAGCCCGGGAAGCCCATCTGGTTGATAACCTGAAGTTCGATATCCAGGCGCTCGTCATACTCCGGACGACGTTTTTTACGCTCTTCTTCATCCGGGAAAAGGAATTCAAGACGTTCTTCCAGACCTTCTTTGGATTTCATGACCAGGAAGTCTTCCGTGGTCATTTCCCCGGTCGGGAACTGCGGCAGGAAATACTCACCCAAACGCACGGTAACGTTACAGCGCTTGGCGATTTCAACGCTGTTTTCCAGCGCTTCCGGGATGTCAGAGAAGAGTTCACACATCTCCTCTTCGCTGCGCATATACTGCTGAGCAGAATAATTACGCGGGCGCTTGGGATCGTCGAGGGTGAAGCCATCATGGATTGCCACGCGAATCTCGTGAGCGTCGAAATCCCCGGCCTCAAGGAAGCGTACATCGTTGGTTGCCACCACGGGCAGCCCGCGCGCTTCCGCAAGCGCCACGGCGGCATGGAGATAACTCTCTTCATCCGGGCGGCCGGTGCGGATCAGCTCCAGATAATAACGATCCGGGAAGTACTCTTCGTAGAATGATACGCACTGATCCACCAGCGCACTATTGCCGCGCAGCAGGCATTTGCCCACATCACCCATGCGGCCGCCGGAGATCAGCAATAACCCTTCGTTCAGCTCCGCCAGCCAGTCCCGGTCAATCCATGGCCCCAGGGCGCCGTAGCCTCGCTGGTAGGCTTTGGAGATAAGCAGGGTGAGATTCTGATAACCCGTGTTGTTCATCGCTAACACGGAAATTTGCGTCATTTCGTCGCCGAGCAGTTCGCTCTGCACATGAAAATCAGCTCCGACGATGGGTTTCATCCCCGCGCCATGCGCCGTTCCGTAGAACTTCACCAGACCACACAGGTTGGTAAAATCGGTGATCGCCAGCGCAGGCATACCCAGTGAGGCCGCCTTTTTTACCAGCGGCCCGGTTTTCGCCAGCCCATCGATCATGGAGTAGTCGCTATGCACCCGCAGGTGTACGAAACGTGGTTCAGCCATCTTCAGATTCCGCGTTACTTAATTGCTTGCGTATTGATTCAGGACACCAGTCCCAGCGCGCGTTTCACCGGGCCAAAACTGCGCCGGTGATGCTCGGTTGCGCCATGTTCAGCCAGCTTTTCCAGGTGGAAGGCTGTAGGATACCCTTTATGCTGAGCGAAGCCATACTGAGGGTAAGTGAGATCCAGCGCGGCCATTTCAGCATCGCGAGTCACTTTGGCAATAATAGAAGCCGCACTGATTTCCGCGACCCGGCTATCCCCTTTTACTACTGCCATGGAAGGCACTGGTAATGCAGGGCAACGGTTGCCGTCAATAAGAACATACTCCGGGGCAATTTTCAGCCCCGCCACCGCACGCTGCATCGCCAGCATTGTGGCATGCAGGATGTTTAGCTCGTCAATTTCATGCGGCTCAGCACGCCCAAGGCTCCAGGCTAATGCTTTTTCCTGAATCTCATCAAATAACGCCAGTCGGCGCTTTTCTGAAAGCTTTTTGGAGTCATTCAACCCGATAATCGGACGGGCAGGATCGAGGATCACCGCCGCGGTCACGACAGCGCCCACTAACGGGCCACGGCCCACTTCGTCCACACCCGCAACAAGGTGGGTGTGAGGATAAATAAATTCCATCATCTTGCTAACTCCAGCACCGCATCAGCCGCTTGCTCATCGGCATTACAGCGGATCTGCTGATGCAGTTCGCGGAACGTATCATGCATCTGGTGGCTGGTCTTGCCGTTGGCAAGCAGCGGTAGCAGCGCATCGGCCAGCGCCTGAGGCTGACATTCGTCCTGCAGAAGCTCTTTCACCAGTTCACGCCCGGCGAGCAGGTTTGGCAGCGAAACGTACTCCGTCTTCACCAGGCGTTTGGCCAGCCAGAAGGTGAACGGCTTCATGCGATAGCCTACCACCATCGGACATTTCGCCAGCATGCACTCCAGGGCTGCCGTACCGGAGGCCAGCAGCGCGGCGTCGCTCGCAACCATCGCCTCACGGCCTTTTCCATCCAGCAGATGGATGTGAAGATCCGGTGCAACCTCGGCTTTGATACGCTCAAACTGCTCCCGGCGCTTGGCGTTCACCAGCGGCACAACCACTTCGAGATCGGGATAGGTATCGCGCAGAATTTGCGCGGTTTTCAGGAAGTCCGCGCTAAGCATCTCTACTTCTGCGCCACGGCTACCCGGCAGAAGAGCCAGACAGTGCGCATCGTGAGGGATCCCCAGCACGTCACGCGCTGCGTTTTTATCCGGATCCAGCGGCATCGCATCCGCCATGGTATGCCCGATAAAACGGCACGGAACGTTAAATTTGTCGTAAAACGCTTTTTCGAAAGGCAGGAAAGCCAGCACCAGATTGGTTGACCGTCCGATTTTGAAAACGCGTTTCTGTCGCCACGCCCAGACGGACGGACTGACGTAGTGAATTGTTTTAATGCCCTGCTTTTTCAGATTCCCTTCGAGGGTAATGTTGAAGTCAGGCGCATCAATACCGACAAAGACATCGGGTTTGAGCTCGGTGAAGCGGCGGGTAAGATCGGCGCGGATATGCAGCAGACGACGCAGTCGCCCCAGCACCTCAACAATGCCCATCACGGCCAGCTCTTCCATTTCGTACCAAGCTTCGCAGCCTTCAGCCTGCATTAGCGGGCCTGCAACGCCAACAAAGCGAGCATCAGGTACGCGAGCCTTAAGCGCGCGGATAAGACCGGCACCAAGAATATCGCCGGAGGTTTCTCCGGCGACCAGGGCTATCGTAAGCGGACGACTGTCGACCATTAACGAATCAGACCCCTTGTGGAACGGTCAAAGAATTCCATGAACGCGTTCACTTCAGGGTGCTTTTCCGCCAGTTCGGCAATTTCCGGCTTCGCCTCTTCCAGCGTTTTGCCGCTACGGTACAGTAACTTATACGCGTTGCGGATAGCCGTAATCGCTTCGCGACTAAAGCCACGACGCTTGAGGCCTTCGATGTTCACGCCGAATGGCGTGGCATGGTTGCCCTGCGCAATTACATACGGTGGGACGTCCTGCGCCACACCGGAGCATCCGCCGACCATCACGTGTGCACCAATGATGCAGAACTGATGGACTGCGGTCATACCGCCAATAATTGCGAAATCATCAACCGATACGTGTCCTGCCAGCGTTGCGTTGTTGGCAAGAATACAGCGGTCACCTACGGTACAGTCGTGCGCGATGTGCGCATTAACCATAAACAGGTTATCGCTGCCCACCTTCGTCAACCCACCACCCTGTACTGTTCCACGATGAATGGTGACGCTTTCGCGGATACGGTTACGATCGCCAATTTCCAGACGGGTCGACTCACCAGCATATTTTAAATCCTGGTTAACTTCGCCGATGGAGGCGAACTGATAGATCTCATTGTTGCTGCCAATGGTCGTATGACCATTCACGACAACGTGAGATTTCAGTACTGTACCCTCACCAATTTCGACATGGGGACCAACAATACAGAACGGGCCAATGTGGACATTAGCACCAATAATGGCGCCGGTTTCCACAATAGCGGTAGGATGAATAAAGGCAGATTTATCAATCACGTATCAGGACTCCCGGCTACGAGCACACATCATCGTCGCTTCGCAAACAACTTTGCCGTCAACCAGCGCTACGCCTTTAAAGCGAGTCAGGCCACGACGCGTTTTTTCAAAAGTGACTTCCATGATCATCTGATCACCAGGCACGACAGGACGCTTGAAGCGCGCTTCATCGATACCCGCGAAGTAGTACAGTTCACCCGGCTCCAGTTTGCCTACGCTTTTAAACGCAAGAATACCGGTAGCTTGTGCCATCGCTTCCAGGATCAACACACCCGGGAAGATGGGTTTACCAGGGAAGTGCCCCTGGAAGAATGGCTCGTTAACGGAGACATTTTTCACTGCGCGCAGAAAACGACCTTCTTCAAAATCCAGCACACGGTCTACCAGCAAAAACGGGTAACGGTGCGGCAGAAGTTCTAAAATCTCTTCAATATGCAGAGTATGAGTGTCGGTAGTCAAAATACTCTTCCTGTCAAAATGTACTGATTAGCAATAATAACACGGCCTGCCGGTTTAAAAGAAAGCCGACAGGCCGGGAAATTAAGCGTTAAAAAGATGAACGCTTAGTCTTGTTGATCGATCTTACGCTCAAGGGACTTGAGTCGCTTGCTCATATCATCAATATTCATCACCAGAGCTGCTGTTTTACGCCATACCTTGTTAGGTTGCAGCGGGATGCCTGAGGAATAGACGCCTGGCTCAGTGATAGGACGCATTACCATGCCCATTCCCGTCACGGTGACCTTGTCGCATATTTCCATATGACCATTGATCACGCTGGCACCGCCAATCATGCAGTAACGGCCAATTTTCAGGCTGCCTGCCATGATGACGCCACCTGCAACCGCGGTATTGTCGCCAATCACAACGTTATGCGCAATCTGGCACTGATTATCGATAATAACACCGTTGCCGATAATGGTGTCGTCAAGCGCACCACGGTCAATGGTGGTACAGGCTCCGATCTCGACGCGATCGCCAATGATAACGCGACCAAGTTGCGGGATCTTAACCCAATTACCACGATCGTTAGCGTAGCCAAAACCGTCAGAACCAATCACTGTGCTGGACTGAACGAGGCAATTTTCGCCGATTTCAACTTCGTGATAGACGGACACATTAGCCCACAAACGGGTCCCGGCGCCGATTTTTGTGTTTTTCCCAACGAAGCAGCCCGGGCCGATGACGACGTTATCGCCCAGTACGACGCCAGACTCGATCACGGCATTTGCGCCGACTGCTACGTTGTTACCCAGCTGAGCCGTCGGATCGATTGCTGCACTGGCAGCAATGTTTTGCGCCGGCTGCGGCGTGGTATCAAGAATTTGTGCCATGCGAGCATACGTCAGGTAGGGATTTTTCACTACCAGTGCCGCACCAGTGGCAAACGGAAGATCGTCCTGCGTCAGAACAACAGCCGACGCCTGGCATTGAGCCAGATGTTCACGGTACTTAGGGCTTACCATGAAGGTAATATTGCCAGCTTTAGCAGATTGCATGGACGCAACAGCGGTGATGACGATATCGCCATCACCGTGTAATTCTGCATCCAACTGCTGAGCTAAATCAGCCAGTCGAATTGAAGGCATTACTTATTTAACCTGTTTCAGAACATCAGCGGTGATGTCTTTAACATCGCTGCTGTTGAAAGCAACGGCGTTCGCATCAACAACCAGATCGATGTTCTGATCGGCAGCAACTGCTTTAACAGCAGTCTGAATGCGAGTCACCAGCTTGCCACGCTCTTCGTTAGAACGACGCTGACGATCCTGCTCGAAAGCCTGCGCTTTCTGGGAGAACGTCTGGCGCTGAGCCATTACGTCTTTTTCCAGTTTGCTGCGCTCGCTTGATTTCATGGTAGAACCATCACGCTGCAGACGCTGCATTTTGGACTGAAGATCGTTTTCCATACCCTGCAGTTCGCTTGCACGGCCTTTGAATTCGTTTTCCAGAGTCGCAGAAACGCCCGTTTTCTGTGCAACCTGCTGGAACAAATTACCCATGTTGACGATTGCAATTTTGTCTGCTGCCTGAGCAGAAGTTGCCATCGCTAAACCGAGACCTGCAGCTAATAACCACTTTTTCACAATTAACTCCTTACCATCCCATTGGCACCAGAAGGTACCGTTCTTTGCGTGGCAAGGCGATCGTTTTACCGATCGCCGGTTGTCAGCGCTACACTGCCAACGCATTCCTTTGCAGCGGAGAATTACCAGGTTTTACCAATGTTAAACTGGAATTGCTCCGACTTATCTCCATCATATTTCTTAAACGGCTGGGCGTAAGAGAAGACCAACGGCCCCAGCGGTGACATCCATTGTAATGCGATACCTGCAGACATGCGAATATTGCCCGGATCGCTGTAGTCTGGAACACCTGCCGCACGCATCTGGGCAGTGTTCTCCCAGTTGGTATCCCACACGGTACCGGCATCCCAGAAGAAGGACGTACGGACTGAGTTCGCGTATTTATCACTGATGAATGGCGTTGGCGTGATGAACTCAAGGCTCGCCACGGCCATGGCGTTACCGCCTACCGCATCATCAGAGCTACAAACCTGTTTTGGATCCCGGCTTGCGCAGTTATCTTCGTCATTACCGCCGTAATAAACCGCTTTCGGACCAATGTTATTGGACTGGAAGCCACGAACGGTACTGGAACCACCGGCGTAGAAGTTCTCATAGAACGGCATCTCTTTGCCGCCTAAACCATCGCCATAGCCCCAACGCGTACGACCCAGAACCACCCACTTATGATCGTCATCGATCGGGAAGTACGAGGCAGTATCGAGCGTTAACTTGTAGAACTCGTTATCAGAACCAGGAATAGTCACTTTACCATTCAGGTTGACACGAGAACCTTCCGTTGGGAAGTAACCACGGTCAAGGCGGTTATACGTCCAGCCGTAGTTGAAGGTGAAGTCATCCGCCGCAAAACCGTTGTTATCGCTGGAGGTGCTCGCCGACTGGCCGATAGAGTCGAGATAACGCCACATTGCCACCTGCGGTTGCATATTGGACAGGTCGTTATGCACGTAACCCAAGCCCGCACGCAGGGTGTTGTATTCGTTAACCGGGAATCCAAGCGTACCGTCTACACCGTAGCTCTTGTTGGTGTACGAGGACAGATCCGCGTCGTCTGCTTTAAAGTCGTTATAGAAGATACGACCACCCAGGCTCACACCGTCGACGGTGAAGTATGGGTTAGTGACAGAGAACTCAGAGTAGGTCTGGTAGTCGTTTTTGGTACCGTTGATACCCACCGAGTAACCCGTACCCAGCCAGTTATCCTGCTGAACGCCAACCTGGAAGCTCACGCCGCTTTCAGTACCGTAGCCCACACCGAAGTTAAAGCTACCGGTATTACGCTCTTTCACTTTGTACACGACATCAACCTGGTCCGGGCTGCCCGGCACACGCTGGGTATCGGTATCAACCGTTTCAAAATAGCCCAGACGGTTCAGACGCTCTTTACCCTGGTCAACGAGGTCGCTACCCAACCATGCCCCTTCCATCTGGCGCATTTCGCGACGCAGAACGGAATCTTTGGAGGTGTCGTTACCTTCGAAGCGGATCTTACGCACGTAGAAACGGTTGCCCGCATCAACGTTAACGTGAAGCTTAACGGTTTTATCCGCGTCGTTGATTTCCGGCTGAGTTTGCACACGCGGATAGGCATAACCATAGCGGCCGAGCAGCTTTTTAATGCCGTCTTCCATTTTGGTTACTTTAGAACCGCTGTACAGATCGCCTGGCTGAATTTTGGTCAGCGATTCGATCTCGGCAGAATGCCCCGCCAGGTTGCCACTTACTTCAACACCCGAAAGCTTGTACTGATCGCCTTCTGTAATGTTAATCGTAATGTAGATCCCTTTCTTGTCCGGGGTCAGACTCACCTGAGTGGAGTCGATGTTGAAACGGGCATAACCGCGATCCAGATAGTAGCTGCGCAGGGTTTCGAGGTCGCCCGCCAGTTTCTGTTTCTGGTATTTGCGATCGCCCACCACGTTCCACCACGGCACTTCGTCACGCAGCTGGAAGGTGGAGATCAGTTCGTCGGTAGTGAACGCGTGGTTCCCGACGATGTTGATCTGTTGGATCTTCGCCGAGACGCCTTCCTGGAAGACCAGCTTCAGGTCAACACGGTTACGCGGCAGCGGAGTCACCACCGCTTTCACGCTGGCGCTGTACTTACCGACGCTGTAATAGAAATCTTCCAGACCTTTTTCAATGTCTGAAAGGGTGGTGCGGTCCAGAGATTCCCCCACACGAACACCGGATGCTTCAAGGTTTTGCTTGAGCATGTCATCTTTCACCGACTTGTTACCAGAGAAAGTGATACTGGCGATCGTTGGACGTTCTTTTACCTGAACCAGCAGCGTATCACCATCGCGCAGGACGCGGACATCCTCAAAGTTGCCGGTGGCAAACAGAGCACGGATGGTGTTACTGATGTCATCATCATTAACCGTATCGCCGGGGCGCACAGGCATACTGAGGAGGGCCGCACCAACGGCGACACGCTGAAGGCCTTCGAAATGAATGTCTTTCACTACGAACCCGTCAGCACCGTATACGGTGGCGCTGCTAAACAGCAGCGACGCTATGAGCAACTTTTTCATCGCCATCGTTATTATGCGTTCTTCCTAACTAACTCTCTTACAACCGAGAGAAATCATTGAAAAGTGCAAGCCCCATTAACAGCACCAGCAAAATCGAGCCAATGCGATAACTAAAGTCTTGAACTCGCTCGGATACCGGCCCGCCTTTTAGCTTTTCAATCGCTAAAAACAGCAGATGACCCCCGTCTAAAACGGGAAGCGGGAACAGGTTGATGATCCCAAGGTTCACGCTAATGAGCGCGAGAAACATGAGATAGTAAATCACCCCGAACTCCGCTGACATCCCAGCCCCCTGAGCTATCGAAATTGGCCCACTGAGGTTGTTCAGTTTCACATCACCGGTTATCAATTTCCCCAACATGTTTACCGTCAGCTTCATCAGTTGCCATGTTTTATCCGTGGCTTCAAGGATGGCGCTAAACGGCCCATACTGGCGTATTGTCTTGTACTCATCAGGCAGCGGGATCACTTTAGGCACAACGCCTGCAAACCCTTCTGCCTTTTTGCCGACCGATTTGCTATCCGGGATCAGCGTCAGCGAGAGTGGACTACCCTGCCTTTCAACTTCCAGCGCGAGCGACGTACCCGGATTATCGCGCACCAGAGTAACAAAGGTCATCCACTGTGTTAATGGCTGACCATCGACTTTAACGATCCTGTCGCCAGCTTGCAAACCCGCTTTGCTCGCCGCCGAATTTGCCTGAACTTCGGCTAATATCGGTTCGATCTGCGCACCACGTGGGCGAATCCCCAGCGCAGAGACGGGATCTTCTTTGTCTGGTTCGAAACTCCAGTGACGCAAATCCAGCACTTTATTCTGTCGCTGGTCAGAACCAAACGGTGACACGCTGACCGTGGTCTGCTCATCACCGATTTTGGCTACCAGTTGCAGTCGCACGGCATCCCAATCAGGGGTTTCGATACCATCAATCGCTTTAAGTTCCATCCCCGGCGTAATTTGCGCACTCGCCGCGATGGAATTGGGGGCGATTTCACCGACAACCGGACGCACGCCCGGAACGCCGATGATAAACACCAGCCAGTAAGCGAAGATAGCAAAGATGAAATTGGCTACCGGTCCGGCAGCAATGATGGCGGCACGTTGTCCAACGGTTTTGTTGTTAAACGCGCTGTGTCGAAGCTCAGGGGCCACAGGCTCAACACGTTCGTCGAGCATTTTGACGTAGCCACCGAGCGGGATAAGGGCGATGACAAATTCCGTGCCGTGACGGTCGGTACGCGTCCAGAGTGATTTGCCAAAACCGATGGAGAACCGCTCTACGCGCACACCGCAACGGCGAGCAACCCAGAAATGGCCAAATTCATGCACGGTAATCAGTACACCCAGTGCAACAATGAACGCCGCCAGATTCCAGAGAATGCTCAGCATAAAACCTTCCGTTAAATCGTCCCGAATACCAGTAAAAGCAGACAAGCAAACACGGGAACAGCCGCTGTCAGGCTGTCAATGCGATCCAGTATCCCGCCATGCCCTGGAATCAGGTGTCCGCTGTCCTTAATCCCTGCTTCTCGCTTGAACATACTTTCGGTTAAATCACCGAGTACCGAGGCCAGCGCGGCAAAAATCGAACACACCAGCAGTATTGACGGTGCAATGTCCAGATTCGCCCAGACGCCATAGCCCCAGGAGATAATCGCTGCCGTAAACAGGCCGCCGATGAATCCTTGCCAGGTTTTACCAGGCGACACCTTCGGAGCCAGTTTATGTTTGCCAAACAGTTTACCAAACATATAGGCCCCAGAGTCAGCCCCCCAGACCAGAATCATCACATAAAGCAGCCAAATCGCACCGCTGTAGTGGTTTTCGTCGTAGTGCCAGGCGCGCAGAGCCACCATGCCCCAGAAAAAAGGCACAATGGTAAGAAGACCAAATATAAGGCGCAGCACTTTTGAATTGCGCCATAACGCCGCGGAGCCTGGATAAAAAAGCACCAAAACAAGGGCGGCGATCCACCAGGCCAACGATACCCACAGGGACCCGGCAACCAGTGGTTGGTGAATATCATGGTGATATTCCGGCAAGGTAAACAGCATCAGGGCCAGGATCAAGCCACAGAGTACCGCCAGCCATACCCGCTGACTGCGCGACGTAAAGCCGCTAAACTGTCCCCATTCCCACGCGGCCAGCATACACACCACCAGCGTGACAATAGCAAATCCCACCGGGGGCAGTAAAAACAGCGCCGCAATGACAATGGGTATTAATACAAAAGCGGAAATCAGGCGATACTTCAGCAAAAGCTACCCCCATCAGGCTTTGTCGCCACCAGGCTCGGTGCCGCCGAAACGACGCTCTCGATTGGCAAAGGCATGCAGCGCACCTTCAAAGTCTTGTTCATCAAAATCGGGCCAAAGCACATCCGTAAAGTAAAGTTCGGCATAGGCAATTTGCCACAGCAAAAAGTTACTTATGCGATGTTCTCCCCCTGTCCTAATTACCAAATCCACAGGTGCCAGTTCATTCATGCAGATTTGCTTGCTCAGCGCGTCTTCATCAATTTGGTCGGGTCTCAACAACCCTTCCTGAACCTGTTCGGCCAGGTGCCGAACTCCCTGGATAATATCCCAGCGTCCACCGTAATTCGCCGCGATATTCAGCGTCAGACCCGTGTTATTTTCAGTCAGCGCTTCTGCTTTACGAATCCGTTCCTGCAAACGTGAGTTAAAACGACTGGTTTCGCCAATGACACGCAGGCGCACATTGTGGCGGTGCAGGCTTTTTACTTCGCTGTCGAGCGCCCACACAAACAGTTCCATCAACGCAGTCACTTCCTGCGCAGGTCGATTCCAGTTTTCACTGCTAAAAGCATAGAGCGTTAACGCATCAATGCCGTTATTGGCGGCAAAAGAGACGGCGCGGCGAACAGATTTCGCCCCAGCTTTATGCCCAAAGGCTCGTATCTTCCCTTGTCTTTTCGCCCAGCGGCCATTGCCATCCATGATGATTGCTACATGACGGCAGCCATGAGCTGGCAAGTTTTCGCTTATTGGTTGATTCGCAGACAACATAACGCGTTTTTAGTCCCTGAAAAGGATTTAACGGTACTCAGGAATACTGAAGCCTATACGTAAAAAAGCCGTGTCAAACCACGGCTTACCTGACCACTTAAAGTCAAATACCTGCGATCAGGTGGCGCAGACTATATCACCGAAGCCCAACGCTAACAAATAGCACGACGACTAGTGCTTGCTTTATCACCAGCTTGCGAGACGTGTCACCTGTTTGCGCGCAATAATACGAGCCTGCTCATCTACCGCCAGCACCTCTTCCACGCTTTGAGGTTCGCGCAGATCCATCAACTCCAGTACCGACAAATTCAGCATAGCGATATCGGTGAAACGGATCTGCTGATTCAGAAATGCTTCAACGGTAATTTCATTGGCTGCATTGAGTGCCGTCGTCGCCGCCTGCCCCTGGTCAAAGGCATTCATTGCAAGCTTAAGACACGGATAACGATCGTAGTCAGGTTCACTGAACGTCAGAGAACTCAGCTCGCAAAAATCGAGTGGCTTCACGCCAGATTTCACGCGTTCAGGCCATGCCATTGCATGTGCAATTGGCGTACGCATATCCGGCTCTCCCAGCTGTGCCAGCACGCTGCCGTCCTGATAGCGCACCATCGAGTGAATCACCGATTGCGGGTGGATCAGCACTTCCATCTGTTTCGCCGACGCGTTAAACAGCCAGCGAGCTTCAATGTATTCCAGACCTTTGTTCATCATAGTGGCAGAGTCAACGGAGATCTTACGCCCCATTGACCAGTTCGGATGACGGCACGCCTGATCCGGCGTCATTGCGCTCAGTTCAGACAGTGGCGTTTCACGGAACGGGCCACCAGACCCGGTAAGCAAAATCGATACAACCCCATTCTGCTCCAGGTCAGCGTACCCCAGGTTCTGCTGAAAAGGTTGCGGTAAACTCTGAAAAATGGCGTTGTGCTCGCTGTCGACCGGCAAAAGACGTGCTCCGCGCTGCTTAACCGCCTCCATAAACAGACGTCCGCAGGTTACCAGCGACTCTTTATTCGCCAGCAGAACATCTTTACCGGCATCGATGGCGGCCAGCGTCGGCAGCAACCCGGCCGCGCCAACAATGGCGGCCATCACCTGATCGACCTCATCCAGCGCGGCCATCTCACAGGCAGCCTGCTGCCCGCTCAGAACCTCAGTACGACTGCCCTTCTCTTGCAGAGCGGCTTTCAGCTGGCGGGCGCTCTCTTCGTCATCCATTACCGCATAGCGGGGCGTAAACTCCAGACACTGCTCGACCATTCGCTGCACATTCTTCCCGGCCACCAGTGCTGTCACGGTGTAAAGCGCAGGGTTGTGGCGTACAACGTCGAGAGTGCTGCAACCGATAGATCCGGTTGAGCCAAGGAGAGTTAAATGCTTCATGAGATGCCCGAAAAAAGTTAGACCAGATAAAAGCAAAACGCCGCCAGCAAGACCCGAAGTCCCTCTGAACGGCGTTTATCAGTGTAAGACAGAAATCAGAACTGCATCAGTTCCGCTTCTTTATCTGCCAGCGCCGCATCAATTTTCTTGATGGCAGCGTCAGTCATTTTCTGAATGTCGTCCTGTGAACGACGATCGTCATCTTCACTGATCTCTTTTTCTTTCAGCAGCGCTTTCACTTTATCGTTAGCGTCGCGACGGACGTTACGCACGGAAACACGACCCTGCTCAGCTTCGCCACGCACGACTTTGATCAGGTCTTTACGACGCTCTTCGGTCAGCGGAGGCAGTGGAACACGGATATCAGCACCCGCAGAGCTTGGGTTCAGACCGAGGTCAGATGCCATGATCGCTTTCTCAACTGCCGGGCCCATAGAGCGATCGAACACGTTGATTTTCAGCGTGCGGGTATCTTCTACGGTCACGCTCGCCAGCTGGCGCAGAGGGGTAGGCGTACCGTAGTACTCTACGATGATGCCATCCAGCAGGCTTGGAGAAGCACGGCCAGTACGGATTTTGCTGATTTGGGTTTTGAACGCTTCTACGCATTTTTCCATGCGTACTTCAGCATCTTTTCTGATGTCGTTAATCACGTTACGAATCCTTGAAAACTTGTCTCAGGCAGACTATCCGCCAGCACAGTGCTACAGGTGTGCTAAGTATAGTCGCGTTTAATTCATGACAACGCCAATGGCGCGTCCGGGTAAGATACCACTTCAAAATAAAGCGGAATCTTACCTGTATTTATCGCCGACGGAAATTATTCCGTGATCAATGTGCCTTCTTTTTCGCCCATGACCACGCGGCGCAGTGCGCCAGGCTTATTCATGTTGAAGACACGGATTGGCAGTTTGTGGTCGCGAGCCAGCGTGAAGGCGGCAAGATCCATTACTTTCAGCTCCTTTTCCAGCACTTCGCTGTAGGACAGCTGATCGTACATGGTGGCAGAGGGATCTTTTGCCGGGTCGGCGGTAAACACGCCATCCACTTTGGTTGCTTTCAGCACCACATCGGCTTCGATTTCGATACCGCGCAGGCAGGCAGCGGAATCGGTTGTAAAGAACGGGTTACCCGTACCGGCGGAGAGGATCACCACGCGGTTGTTGCGCAGCAGGCTGATCGCTTCTGCCCAGCTGTAGTTATCGCAAACGCCATTCAAAGGAATAGCGGACATCAGGCGGGCATTCACATAGGCACGATGCAACGCATCACGCATTGCCAGACCGTTCATCACGGTTGCCAGCATACCCATATGGTCGCCCACAACGCGGTTCATCCCCGCTTTCGCCAGACCAGCACCACGGAAAAGGTTGCCACCGCCAATGACCACGCCGACCTGAATACCCAGTTCGACAAGTTCTTTGATCTCCTGTGCCATGCGGTCGAGAATGCTTGCGTCAATACCGAAGCCTTCCGATCCCTGCAGCGCTTCGCCACTCAGCTTAAGCAGAATGCGTTTGTACACGGGTTTTGCATTGGTAGCCATGTTTCTTTCCTGAGACTGTCAACGATTAAGATGGGGGTTAATTCTGGCGACATAGTAAGTCGCATACCAGCACAGCGATACGGGATCCTGTCTGATTTTCGTCTGACGGGTGACAAAAAGAAGCCGCCCTCAGGCGGCTCCTTTTTCATAATTAAGACTGCTTGGACATTGCAGCAACTTCTGCTGCGAAGTCAGTCTCAACTTTCTCGATGCCTTCGCCCACTTCGAAGCGGATGAAGCCAGTTACGTCAGCGTTGTGCTCTTTCAGCAGCTGAGCAACGGATTTGCTTGGATCCATAACGAAAGGCTGGCCAGTCAGAGAAACTTCGCCGGTGAATTTCTTCATGCGGCCTTCAACCATTTTCTCTGCGATTTCTTTTGGCTTACCAGACTGCATCGCGATGTCCAGCTGAACCTGGTACTCTTTCTCTACCACTTCAGCAGACACGTCTTCTGGTTTAACGAATTCTGGTTTGCTTGCAGCGATGTGCATTGCCAGCTGTTTAACCAGCTCTTCGTCAGCGCCTTTAGCCGCAACCAGAACACCGATACGCGCACCGTGCTGGTAAGAACCCAGAACGTCGCCTTCCAGGGACGCTACGCGACGGATGTTGATGTTCTCACCGATTTTAGCAACCAGCGCAACACGTTCTTCTTCGAACTGTGCTTTCAGAACTTCAACGTCAGTGATTTTGCCAGCAACAGCTGCGTCCAGAACTTTGTTAGCAAATGCCTGGAAACCACCATCTTTAGCAACGAAGTCAGTCTGGCAGTTAACTTCCAGAATGATGCCGTAGTTGCCGTCGATTTTAGTGATGATCACGCCGTCAGCAGCAACGTTGCCTGCTTTTTTAGCTGCTTTGATCGCACCGGATTTACGCATGTTTTCGATTGCCAGCTCGATGTCGCCGTTCGCTTCAGTCAGCGCTTTTTTGCAATCCATCATGCCTGCGCCAGTACGCTCGCGCAGCTCTTTTACCAGGGATGCGGTAATTTCAGCCATTCTTAAATCCTCGGGAGATGTGAACTGCCCGGCCTGCGGCCAAACAGTATAAATTGAAAAAAGGGGCCGATAATGGGCCCCTATTCATACACGGTACTAATAAGGGGTGAAACCTTATTATTCAGCTTCTACGAAGCTTTCTTCCGCCTGAGAAGCCAGATCCTGGGAACGGCCTTCACGAACGGTAGCAGCTACAGCGCTCAGGTACAGGCTAACAGCACGGATTGCGTCGTCGTTACCCGGGATAACGAAGTCAACACCGTCCGGATCGGAGTTGGTATCAACGATAGCGAATACCGGGATACCCAGGTTGTTAGCTTCTTTGATTGCGATGTGCTCGTGGTCTGCATCGATTACGAACAGCGCGTCTGGCAGGCCGCCCATATCTTTGATACCGCCCAGGCTGTTTTCCAGCTTGTCCAGCTCACGAGTGCGCATCAGCGCTTCTTTCTTAGTCAGCTTGTCGAAAGTACCGTCCTGAGACTGGGTTTCCAGATCTTTCAGGCGCTTGATGGACTGACGAACAGTTTTCCAGTTGGTCAGCATGCCGCCCAACCAGCGATGGTTCACGAAGAACTGGTCGCAGCTGTTAGCAGCATCTTTCACAGCTTCGCTTGCAGCGCGCTTAGTACCAACGAACAGAATCTTACCTTTACGGGAAGCGATCTTGTTCAGCTCAGCCAGGGCTTCGTTGAACATTGGTACAGTTTTCTCAAGGTTGATGATGTGAACTTTGTTACGCGCGCCGAAGATGAAAGGCTTCATTTTCGGGTTCCAGTAACGGGTCTGGTGACCGAAGTGAACACCAGCCTTGAGCATGTCGCGCATGGAAACAGTTGCCATGTTTAAAACCTCTATATTGAAAGTTGGGGTTATGCCTCCACGTATCCCATATTACCGACCCCGAAGGGCACCCCGGAATATGTGCCGATACGTGTGTGTTGTTACACAAAGTGAGATATATCGCTCCCGTCCAGCCTGTGTATCTGAGATGGATCGGAGGTCCGGCGCGCTTTATACCACAAATCACGACCAGAAACCAATAATTGTTGGCGTAGTGTGCTGTTAATGATTCTCAATTTGGCACGGGGTGCGCCTGACTGATACCATTGACGGTACTTAGACTAGTATTGTCGAAAAAATCGACACCGATGGACAGATTACATGGCTATCTCTATTAAGACCCCTGAAGAAATTGAAAAGATGCGCGTCGCTGGTCGTCTGGCCGCGGAAGTGCTGGAAATGATCGAGCCGTTCGTGAAACCGGGCGTCAGCACCGGCGAACTGGACCGCATCTGTAACGACTATATCGTTAACGAGCAGCACGCGGTCTCCGCCTGCCTCGGCTACCACGGTTTCCCGAAATCCGTCTGCATTTCTATAAATGAAGTGGTGTGCCACGGTATTCCGGATGACGAAAAACTGCTGAAAGATGGCGACATCGTCAACATCGACGTCACCGTCATTAAAGATGATTACCACGGTGACACCTCGAAGATGTTTATCGTGGGCAAGCCAACCATCCTGGGCGAGCGCCTGTGTAAAGTGACGCAGGAGAGCCTCTACCTGGCGCTGAAGATGGTGAAACCGGGCATTCGTCTGCGCACCATTGGTGCCGCTATCCAGAAGTTTGTCGAAGCGGAAGGTTTCTCCGTGGTTCGCGAATATTGTGGCCACGGCATTGGCCGCGTCTTCCACGAAGAGCCGCAGGTTCTGCACTACGATGCGGATGACGGCGGCGTGGTGCTGCAAAAAGGGATGACCTTCACCATCGAGCCGATGGTCAACGCGGGTGACTACCGTATCCGTACCATGAAAGATGGCTGGACGGTGAAAACCAAAGACAGAAGCTTGTCTGCACAGTACGAGCATACTATTGTGGTAACAGACAACGGCTGCGAAATTATGACGTTGCGCAAGGATGACACCATCCCGGCAATACTGACGCACGATGAATGATAAAAAAGCCGGCAAATGCCGGCTTTTTTAATGGCGATAGCTTTTTCTTATGGGTGGCGCACGATGAGTAATCTATTACCCGAACAGTATGCTAACACTGCACTTCCCACCCTTCCCGACCAGCCCGATAACCCGGGCGTCTGGCCGCAGCATGAGCTGAGCTGTGCCGGCATCAAAGCCCATATGGATGTCTTCCAGCGCTGGCTGGGAAGCGCGTTTGATGCGGGCATTTCCGCCGAACAGCTCATTGAAGCGCGCACCGAATTTATTGACCAGCTTCTGCAACGCCTGTGGATTGAGTACGGGTTCGGGCAGGTCAGCGACGTGGCGCTGGTTGCCGTCGGGGGCTATGGCCGCGGTGAGCTGCATCCGCTTTCCGATATTGACCTGCTGATCTTAAGCCGCAAAAAGCTGCCGGACGAACAGGCGCAGAAGATTGGCGAATTGCTGACGCTGCTCTGGGATGTGAAGCTGGAAGTCGGCCACAGCGTACGCACCCTGGAAGAGTGCCTGCTGGAGGGGCTATCGGATCTGACCGTTGCCACCAACCTGATTGAAACCCGCCTGCTGATCGGCGACGTCGCGCTGTTCCTGGAACTGCAAAAACACATATTCAGCGACGGCTTCTGGCCATCAGAAAAGTTCTTCGCCGCTAAGGTCGAGGAACAAAATCAACGCCACCAGCGCTATCACGGCACAAGCTATAACCTTGAACCGGATATCAAAAGCAGCCCCGGCGGCCTGCGCGATATCCACACATTACAGTGGGTAGCCCGTCGCCACTTTGGCGCCACCTCGCTGGATGAAATGGTGGGTTTTGGCTTTTTAACCGAGGCCGAGCGAAACGAGCTCAACGAGTGTCTGCATCTACTGTGGCGCATTCGTTTTGCCCTCCATCTTGAACTTAATCGCTACGATAACCGTCTGTTGTTCGACCGCCAGCTCAGCGTGGCCCAGCGCCTTCACTACAGCGGTGAGGGTAACGAACCGGTTGAGCACATGATGAAGGATTTCTTCCGCGTGACCCGACGCGTTACCGAACTCAACCAGATGCTATTGCAGCTGTTCGACGAAGCTATTCTGGCGCTGACGGCCGACGAAAAACCGCGCCCCATTGATGACGAGTTTCAGCTACGCGGTACGCTTATCGATCTGCGTGACGAAACGCTGTTTATGCGCGAGCCGGAAGCGATCCTGCGGATGTTCTACACCATGGTCCGCAACAGCACGATCACCGGGATCTACTCCACCACCCTGCGCCATTTGCGCCATGCGCGCCGCCATCTGACGCAGCCGCTGTGCTATATCCCGGAAGCGCGTTCGCTGTTCCTGAGCATGCTCCGCCATCCGGGCGCCGTCAGTCGCGGACTGCTGCCAATGCACCGTCACAGCGTACTGTGGGCCTATATGCCGCAATGGTCGCACATTGTCGGGCAGATGCAGTTCGATCTGTTCCATGCCTATACGGTGGATGAACACACGATCCGCGTCATGCTCAAGCTGGAAAGTTTTGCGAAAGAAGAGACGCGCTCCCGCCACCCGCTGTGCGTTGAGCTGTGGCCACGGCTGACCCATCCGGAGCTGATCCTGATTGCCGCCCTGTTCCACGATATCGCCAAAGGCCGCGGCGGTGACCACTCGGTGCTCGGCGCGCAGGACGTGCTGAAATTTGCCGAACTGCACGGTCTGAACTCACGTGAAACACAGCTGGTGGCCTGGCTGGTGCGCCATCACCTGCTGATGTCGGTCACCGCACAGCGTCGTGACATTCAGGATCCTGAAGTAATAAAGCAGTTTGCAGAAGAGGTACAAACAGAAAACCGTCTGCGCTATCTGGTCTGCCTGACGGTGGCCGATATCTGCGCCACCAACGAAACGCTGTGGAACAGCTGGAAGCAGAGCCTGCTGCGTGAACTGTACTTTGCGACCGAAAAACAGCTGCGCCGCGGAATGCAAAACACGCCGGACATGCGCGAGCGCGTGCGCCATCATCAGCTGCAGGCTCTGGCCCTGCTGCGGATGGACAACATTGATGAAGAGGCGTTGCATCAGATTTGGGCCCGCTGTCGTGCCAACTACTTTGTCCGTCACAGTCCAAACCAGCTCGCCTGGCATGCGCGGCATCTGCTGCAGCATGATTTGTCGCAGCCGATGATCCTGCTCAGCCCGCAGGCGACGCGCGGTGGTACCGAGATCTTTATCTGGAGCCCGGACCGCCCTTATCTGTTTGCTGCGGTATGCGCTGAACTGGACAGACGAAACCTGAGCGTGCACGACGCGCAGATTTTCACCACCCGGGACGGCATGGCGATGGACACCTTTATTGTGCTGGAGCCAGACGGCAGCCCGCTGTCGTCGGATCGTCATGAGGGGATACGTTTTGGTCTGGAGCAGGCCATCACTCAGCGCAGCTGGCAGCCGCCGCAACCGCGTCGTCAGCCCGCGAAACTGCGCCACTTTACCGTCGATACCGAGGTCAATTTCCTGCCGACCCACACCGATCGTAAATCGTTCCTGGAGTTCATTGCCCTGGATCAGCCAGGTCTGCTCGCCCGCGTCGGCCAGGTCTTTGCCGATCTGGGAATTTCGCTTCACGGGGCCCGAATTACAACCATTGGCGAGCGAGTAGAAGATTTATTTATAATCGCAACAGCGGACCGGCGTGCCCTTAATAATGACCTGCAACTTGAAGTGCAACAACGGTTGACAGCAGCCCTCAATCCAAACGATAAAGGGTGACGTGTTTTTTAGTGAAATGGAAAGAGTAAACAATGCAGCAGTTACAGAACGTTATTGAGTCCGCTTTTGAGCGTCGCGCCGAGATTACCCCGGCAAATGTGGATACCGTTACCCGCGAAGCGGTTAACCAGGTGATTTCTCTGCTGGATTCCGGCGCGCTGCGTGTAGCAGAAAAAATCGATGGTCAGTGGGTCACTCATCAATGGCTGAAGAAAGCCGTGCTGCTCTCTTTCCGTATCAACGATAACCAGGTTATCGACGGAGCTGAAAGCCGCTACTTCGATAAAGTGCCAATGAAATTCGCTGATTACGACGAAGCGCGTTTCCAGAAAGAAGGCTTCCGCGTAGTGCCACCTGCAGCGGTGCGTCAGGGCGCGTTCATCGCCCGTAACACCGTACTGATGCCGTCCTACGTAAACATCGGTGCCTATGTAGACGAAGGCACCATGGTGGATACCTGGGCTACCGTGGGCTCCTGCGCGCAGATCGGTAAAAACGTTCACCTGTCCGGCGGCGTCGGCATCGGTGGCGTACTGGAACCCCTGCAGGCTAACCCAACCATCATCGAAGACAACTGCTTCATCGGCGCGCGCTCTGAAGTGGTAGAAGGCGTGATCGTTGAAGAAGGCTCAGTGATCTCTATGGGCGTTTACATCGGTCAGAGCACCCGTATTTATGACCGTGAAACCGGCGAAATCCATTACGGCCGTGTTCCGGCAGGCTCCGTGGTTGTTTCCGGCAACCTGCCGTCTAAAGATGGTAAGTACAGCCTGTACTGTGCGGTTATCGTGAAGAAAGTGGACGCGAAAACCCGCGGTAAAGTGGGCATCAACGAATTGCTGCGCACCATCGATTAATCGGATATAACAAAAAGCGGGGGCAACCCCGCTTTTTTCATATCTGAGGGTGGCGAAAATAGATTTTTTCGTTAATTATTCAAAGGTTATGTTGAGATCAAGGGTACCGCTATGTACGATAATCTGAAAAGTCTAGGCATTACCAATCCTGATGAAATTGATCGTTACAGCCTTCGCCAGGAAGCCAACAACGACATTTTAAAAATCTATTTTCACAAGGACAAAGGAGAGTTTTTCGCCAAGAGCGTGAAGTTTAAATATCCACGCCAGCGTAAGACCGTCGTCGCAGACGGTGTAGGACAGGGATACAAAGAGGTTCAGGAAATCAGCCCCAACCTGCGCTATGTGATCGATGAACTCGATCAGATCTGCCAGCGCGACCGTACCGAAGTCGATCTCAAGCGTAAGATCCTTGACGATCTGCGTCACCTTGAAAGCGTTGTGACTAATAAGATCAGCGAGATTGAAGCGGATCTTGAGAAATTAACGCGTAACAAATAAGTTGGGTGCGGCCTGATGCCCTCACCCCGGCCCTCTCCCACAGGGAGAGGGAGAAAACCATCATGTAGGCCGGGTAAGGCGAAGCCGCCACCCGGCAAACAGCATCATCGCTGTTCATCCAGCTGCAACGCCACATACAGCAGCAGTCTGTCGTCAAAACTTCCCAGATCCAGCCCTGTCAGCTCCGAAATCCGGTTGAGCCGATACTCCAGCGTGTTGCGGTGAATGAACAGCGCTTTCGACGTCGCCAGCGGCTGCACGTTATGCCGGAACCACGCCTGTAGCGTCCGGCGCAGCAGGCCATTGTTGTCCATCGCTTTCAGGCGCGCGAGCGGACGCGCCAGCTCATTGGCCTGCCAGCCACCGCGCAGGCTGTCGAGCAGTACCGGCAGCATCAGATCCTGATAAAAATAGCTGCGGCTTTCCGGCATTCGCTGTTTACCCACCATCATCGTGGTACGCGCCGTACGCCATGAGCGGGCGATACTGCCAGGCCCGGTAAAGTAATTCCCCAGGGCGACGCGAAAACGCAGCTGACCATTCTCTTTCATACGGGAAATTAACTGCTCCACACGACGACGGTGATCTTCCGCATCCCAGCGACCGAACGCGTTAAGCGCCGGCTTGAGCACCACCATTTCCGTCAGGGATACAATCGCCACCAGGTTGTCGCGCTCCGGCGTTGCCAGCGCGTTTTGTAGCTGCTGCAATTCAGCCATCGCGCTATCGACCCCCAGTTGGCCGCTATCCACCTCAATCACCGCCACGACGCGCGGTTGGTTCAGGTCAATACCCAGACGCTGCGCCCACTCGCTCAGCGCAGGCGTATGCTCCTCTGCCTGAATCAGGTTCATCACCAGCTCTTCGCGCAGACGGCTGTCCTGGGCCAGCAGGTGCATCAGGCGCGACTGCTCCAGCATCATCTCCGCCGTCATGCAGACCAGCTCGCCATATTTACGCAGTGATTCGGGTTCACCGGTCAGGCCTATTACGCCAACAATTTCCCCTTCAAGGCGCAGCGGTAAATTGATGCCCTGACGGACGCCGTGCAGGTGTTTCGCCACGGCATCATCGATATCCACGACCCGCCCCTGGGAAAGCACCAGCAGTGCACCTTCGTGCAATTCCCCAATACGCTCGCGATCGCCGCTGCCAATAATGCGCCCGCGGGCATCCATTACGTTGATATTGGTATCGATGATGCGCATGGTGCGCGCCACGATATCCTGCGCCATTTTGGTATCAAGATGCCAGCCAGCCATGTAACCCTCCTGTGAGCAGAGCTCAAGCATAGGGGAGTTCGGTTACGGTCGCATTGTGCGAATGCACAAAATCAGGCAGTGAAGTATGGACTTGTGGGAAGGGTCACAGAAACAAAAAAGCCCCTGCTTACATCACGCAGGGGCTTACGAGGATTATTGCATCAGGAGGTAGATAGAGGTATCACCACGCTGAATATTCAGCGCCAGCACGGATGGTTTGCTGTCGAGAATTTTACGCAGTTCAGCGATGTTTTTCACTGGCTGCTGGTTAGCACCCATGATCACATCACCTTTTTTCAGGCCGATACGGGCTGCCGGGGAATTCGCTTTCACGTTATTCACCACCACGCCTTTATCTGCACCTTTGTTGCTCATCTCCGCCCCTTCAATACCGCTGAAGATGGTGCTGGAATCAACCTGATTCTGGCTGCTCTGCTGCAGCTCCAGACTCACGTTAACCGCCTTACCGTCACGCAGCAGGCCGAGGGTAACTTTGCTGCCAATTGGCATTGAGCCCACTTCGGCACGCAGGGCGGCAAAGCTGCTGATCGGTTTACCGTTCAGGGAGGTGATCACATCCCCGGCTTTAATCCCCGCTTTTGCTGCGGAGGAGTTCGGCATAACCTGGCTCACGAACGCGCCGCGCTGGGCGTCAACTTTCATCGCTTTCGCCAGTTCAGAGTTCAGCTCGGTACCCATGATACCCAGCTCACCGCGTTTCACCTGGCCGTACTGCACCATCTGCGCGGTCAGGTTTTTCACCATATTACTTGGGATAGCAAAACCGATACCGATGTTGCCGCCGTCCGGCGCCAGGATGGCAGTGTTAATACCAATCAGCTCACCGTTCAGGTTCACCAGCGCACCGCCGGAGTTACCGCGGTTGATCGCCGCATCCGTCTGGATGAAGTTTTCATAGTTCTCCGCGTTCAGGCCGCTACGGCCCAGCGCTGAAACAATCCCCGATGTCACTGTTTCGCCCAGACCGAACGGGTTACCGATGGCCACGGTGTAGTCACCGACACGCAGCGCGTCGGAGTCGGCAATTTTAATCGCCGTCAGGTTTTTAGGATCCTGAATCTGGATCAGTGCGATATCAGAGCGTGGGTCCTTGCCCACCACTTTGGCGTCAAATTTACGCCCGTCGCTCAGCTGAACCTTAATGCTGTTGGCGTTATCCACCACGTGGTTGTTGGTAACGACATACCCTTTCGCGGCATCAATAATAACCCCCGAGCCAAGCGCCATGAATTTCTGCTGCTGGCCGCCGCCCTGGCCGTCATCCCCTGCGCCACCGCCCTGACAGAACGGAGAACTCTGGAATGGCGAACCGTCCTGGCAGAACGGCGAGTTATCGCCGAAGAACTGCTGGAAGTTACGCGGCATACGCGGCGTATTGACGGTCGTGCTGCCCTCAACGTTAATACTCACCACCGATGGCATCACTTTTTCGAGCATCGGTGCCAGGCTTGGCATCTGCTGCGCGGTTGCTGCCGATGACGCGGTCTCGGCTGCAGTAGCAGTCAGAGGAGACAGCGCTAAACCTAAACTCAGAGCCAGTGCACTCATTGCTAATGTGGTTTTTTTCATGTTTCTCAATCTCGATTTACAGATAACGCAAAATTGCTGTGTAACTCAGATTCGTTTTATACCGCTTAGTTCCGGCGATAAGTTTATGGAAAAAGTAAAAATTTATTGGTCGTCTTTACAAAACTCCGGGATTATTCCACCGCCATCAGCTTGCGGTACTCATCCCAGGCATACAAATCGGTCATTCCGCTGATATAGTCCTGGATGAGACGACAGCGATAATAATATTCGAGCACCGGCCACTGCGGTGAGTGGCGATCCAGTTTGCCGATGGCTTCAACGTAAGCCAGACGATGACGGGTAGAAAGTTTCTGATAAAGCCGGGACTCAATCGGTATTCGTCGCACGCGCTCTTGTTCCACCAGCTCGCTGAATTCATCGACCGACAATTGCAGCAGAGGGCGATATATTTCCAGTAAGCCGCTGATTACCCGGTATCCCTGCAGCTCTAACTGTTCAACATCCGGGTGGCTGAATACATGACGCATCGCGACATGTTTATATAACTCAAGCAACTGGCTGAAGCTACTGTCATCCTCCAGCAAGGCATGATTGAACTCGCCGCTAAAAATCATCGGCAAATTATCAATAAAGCGCGAGGCGGCGTAAGGCACCAGTTTATTTAATGTATTGACCCGCAAATACATAAAGAACTGATCTTCGGTGCTCCGGCTTAATGTATTTGCACGCGATTTTTCCCAGGCATTTTCAACCACCTGGGCAAACAGCGAACCTTTTTCATGTTTCCCCCATGCATCATAAAGATGCTGATAAAGCTCCTCGACGCTAAATATTCTTTTTTCAACCGCGTCTTCCAGGTCAGCAACGCAATAGGAGATGTCATCGGCGGCTTCCATAATCCACGTCAACGGGAAGCGGCCATTTGCAGTCAATGAAAGTTCTTTACGTAACCGCTCGATATAGGCCTCTTCGGAGAGGTAATAGCCCGGCTTTTTCATCAGATAGCTGTGCGAAGCGGGCGTTTCGCCCATCCACCAGGCGGGACGGGTATATTTGAGGATGCATCCCACCTGTGCCCAGGTCAGATTCATGCGCATCAGGGAGTGCACCAGCCGTATCCCCTGCGCATTGCCTTCAAAATGACAGAGATCCTGACGCACCTTACGACGCAGATCGTTTAGCCCGTCTTCGCCTTCACGCAGGCGTAAATCCCGCACCACGCAGCGGTCATCACTGAGCGGCTGGCTGACGGCATCCGACGGGAAGAGTCGCTGCCTGAACCAGTCGTTGATCGCCGCCTCGCCAAAGTGACCAAACGGCGGGTTGCCGATGTCGTGCATCAGGCAGGCCATCTCAACAATACTTTCAAAGGGCCCGGTCAACTCATCCAGACCGTAGGTTTCCAGCAAGCGCTGCTCTTTGAGACGGCTTAAAATCTCTTTGGCAATGTAGCGCCCCACCTGCTGAACTTCCATTGAGTGGGTAAGGCGTGTGCGCACGGCAGCGTTACGCTCAAGCGGAAACACCTGGGTCTTTTGCTGCAGACGACGAATGGCAGGCGAGTTAATGATCCGCCCGCGATCGCTTTCGAAGATACGCAGGATCTCATGTTCGCTCTTTTCACCCTGCGGCGAACGGAAACGTCGGTGCCAGTTAATTTTGGTGCGAAAATCGATCTGTGACATGTGCTCCCCCGCGTGAGAATGCGTTTCCCCTTAAGCGCATGATAGACTATGCATCTTAACAAGGCACATCGCGAGTAAATCTATGAAAATCGGCATTATTGGTGCAATGGAAGAAGAAGTTACGCTGCTGCGTGACAAAATTGAGAACCGTCAGACTCTCTCTCTGGGGGGTTGTGAGATCTATACCGGTCAACTGAACGGTGTTGACGTGGCTCTGCTGAAATCAGGCATCGGTAAGGTTGCTGCTGCGCTGGGCGCAACGCTGTTGCTTGAGCGCTGTAAGCCAGACGTGATCGTTAACACCGGCTCTGCAGGCGGTCTGGCACCGACCCTGAAAGTGGGTGATATCGTCGTCTCCGATGAAGCGCGTTACCACGATGCAGACGTTACCGCATTCGGCTACGAATACGGTCAGCTTCCAGGTTGCCCGGCCGGCTTTAAGGCCGACGATAAGCTGGTTGCGGCGGCAGAAGAGTGCATTGCTGAGCTGAACCTCAACGCCGTACGCGGCCTGATTGTGAGCGGTGATGCCTTCATCAATGGCTCCGTCGGCCTGGCAAAAATCCGTCACAACTTCCCGCAGGCTATCGCCGTTGAGATGGAAGCGACCGCGATTGCCCACGTTTGCCATAATTTCAACGTCCCGTTCGTGGTGGTCCGCGCCATCTCTGACGTGGCCGATCAGCAGTCTCATATCAGCTTCGACGAATTCCTGGTTGTCGCGGCAAAACAGTCCACCGTGATGGTGGAGAGCCTTGTGCAGAAACTGGCTCGTGGCTAAACATGCCATCAGGGCGCTGGTCGCCCTGCTTCTGCTCGCACCGGCCTGGCTCTGCGCCGCGCCGCGTGTGATTACCCTCTCCCCCGCTAACACCGAACTGGCGTTTGCCGCCGGTATCACCCCCGTTGGTGTAAGCAGCTTTTCCAATTACCCACCGCAGGCCACGCATATTGAACAGGTCGCAACCTGGCAAGGGATGAACCTTGAGCGCATCGTGGCGCTTAAGCCCGATCTCGTGCTCGCCTGGCGTGGCGGCAATGCAGAGCGGCAGGTTAATCAACTGACGTCGCTTGGGATCAAGGTCATGTGGGTGGATGCCGTGAGCATTGAGCAGGTCGCGCAGGCGTTACGCGCTCTGGCGCCCTACAGCCCAACCCCGGCCAAGGCCGAAGATGCGGCAAAACAACTGCTCAGCGACTATGCGGCACTCAAAGCAAAATACGATACCCCCGTTAAAAAGCGCATCTTTTTGCAGTTTGGCAGCCAGCCGCTGTTCACCACCGGAAAAGGCTCCATTCAGAATCAGGTCCTGGAAGTGTGCGGCGGAGAAAATATCTTTGCGGCCAGCCGGATACCGTGGCCTCAGGTCAGCCGGGAACAGGTTCTTGCTCGCCGACCACAGGCGATCGTTGTGGTCGGAAATGAGAGCGAGATTCCTAAAATTGAACAATTCTGGCAAAGCCAGCTAAAAATTCCGTTGATCCCTCTCACCAGCGACTGGTTTGAACGCGCCAGCCCGCGTATTATCCTCGCCGCAAAACAACTCTGTGCCGCACTGGCCGAGAGTCATTAACATAAGACCCCCTTCGAGGATTTAACGATGCTCGTTTATTGGCTGGATATTCTTGGCACAGCCGTTTTTGCTATCTCCGGCGTCCTGCTCGCCGGAAAGCTGCGCATGGATCCGTTTGGCGTGCTGGTGCTTGGCGTGGTGACCGCCGTAGGCGGTGGAACGATCCGCGATATGGCGCTGGATAATGGCCCGGTATTTTGGGTGAAAGATCCCACCGATCTGGTGGTGGCGATGGTCACCTGCCTGTTAACCATCGTGCTGGTTCGCCAGCCCCGCCGCTTACCAAAATGGATCCTCCCGGTGCTGGATGCCGTCGGGCTGGCTGTGTTTGTCGGCATTGGGGTGAATAAAGCCTTTAATGCGGGTACAGGGCCCATGGTTGCCATCTGCATGGGCGTGCTGACTGGCGTAGGCGGCGGGATTATTCGCGATATTCTGGCACGAGAAGTGCCGATGATCCTGCGTACCGAAATCTATGCTACGGCCTGCATTATTGGCGGGATTGTACACGCCACGGCGTACTATACCTTTGCGATACCGCTGGAAAATTCAGCCATGCTGGGAATGGTGGTGACGCTGGCGATACGTCTGGCGGCGATACGCTGGCACCTTAAATTGCCGACGTTCGCGCTGGATGAGAATGGAAGATAAACGCCAAACGGTAACCGCAAGGTTACCGTTTTTATTCTTTTCTCCCTCTCCCTGTGGGAGAGGGCCGGTGTGAGGGCATCAGCCCGCCCCCGCTTAAATACTGAACGAAGACCCACACCCGCAGGTGCTGGTGGCATTTGGGTTCGTCACCACAAAGCGTGAACCTTCCAGACCTTCTGTGTAATCTACCGAACCGCCCACCAGATATTGCAGGCTCATCGGGTCAACCACCAGCGCGACGCCCTGTTTCTCGATAGTCATATCGCCGTCGTTAACCTGGTCGTCAAAGGTAAAACCATACTGGAAGCCGCTGCAGCCGCCACCGGTAATATAGACACGCAGTTTCAGATCCGGATTGTCTTCGTCGGCAATCAGGGTTTTCACTTTGTTGGCTGCTGCTTCGGTAAACTCCAGCGGCAACGCTACGTCATCACTCATCTTATGCTCCCATGAATACTGCTACTGCAATTGGGTAAAATTCACCCAATTCTTTTTGTCATTATCTAATACCCTGGTAATTC
Source organism: Enterobacter sp. A8 (assembly GCF_004296595.1). Lineage (NCBI taxonomy): Bacteria > Pseudomonadati > Pseudomonadota > Gammaproteobacteria > Enterobacterales > Enterobacteriaceae > Enterobacter > Enterobacter sp. A8. The sequence goes on along the minus strand of NZ_SCMF01000004.1, from coordinate 453,419 downwards.
ATTCAAGTATTCTGCATTGCGGCCCGTTCTGCCTCCTGCTTCGCCAGGGTGCGTGCAAGAATGGTGGAGTATAGCGGTTTTCCACCCAGGAATTGGGCTAATAGTGTCGCGCCGAGACAGGTAATGATCATTGGCAAAATGAGCTGGTAATTATCCGTCATCTCCAGCACCAGCACGATGCCGGTGAGCGGCGCGCGCAGGGAGGCCGCCAGCAGCGCTCCCATCCCGGCAACGGCAAAGGTACCCGCATCCAGATGGTATGCCGGAAAACCGACCTCAGCGGCCATGCCAAAGGCAGTACCAAGCAGCGTTCCCAGCGCCAGCATCGGAGCAAAGATACCGCCAGGCGCACCGGAGGAAAAACAGAGCACCGTCGTGATGACGCGAGAAATAAACATAAACAGAAGCAGACCCACGCTGAAGTTGCCCGCAGCCGCAATCGGGATCAGCCCGAACCCGCCCCCCGCCGCGTTCGGTTCAATGAACCCCAGCACGCCGCACAGGCCGCCCAGCAGACCGCCCATCAACACCCACTTCGTGGTATTCCCGCCGTGGATGCGCTGGAACATATCCTGCATACGCAGAATAAAAGTGTTAAACAGCGGGCCGACAATGCCGAATATCATGCCGAGGATCAGGTACAGCCACAGCGTGTTGACCGGCGCATTGGTCAGTTTGCCCACTTCGATCACCGGGCTTTCGCCATTGAAAATGCGAAACACAATGCTCGACATGATCACACCGGTAAAGACCGCTTTGATCGAGATAAGGTTGTAACGGAACTGGGCGCGCATCTCTTCGATGATAAACAGGATCCCCGCCAGCGGCGCGTTAAACGCCGCCGAAAGCCCCGCTGCGGCACCTGTCGCCAGCAGCGTATGGCGCGCTTCCGCGCTGCGCATCCGGAACAGATCCCCCACCATGCGCCCGACGTTCCCGCCCAACTGCACGGTTGGCCCCTCTCGGCCCAGTACCATACCCGCACCAAGCGTTCCCATGCCGCCGATAAACTTCACCGGGATGACGCGCCACCAGCGCACCGGGCGCAGCTCTTCCAGCGCGCCTTCAATTTCAGGGATCCCGGAACCGCCCGCTTCCGGCGCAAATTTACGCACCAGAAAGTAACCCACCATGGCAAATAGCGCGGACAACCCGAACGCCCAGACCCAGACCAGCCATCCTTTGTCGGCGAAACCGGCCACCGTACCAATACGCCAGTTCAGCACCGCATTGACTGCCTTTTCAAAGGCGACCCCCGCCAGCCCGGCGAGCGTACCGACTACAGCGGCGGCCAGTAAAATTGCCAGCGGTGTCTTATCGCGGTTGAGCAAGCGCCGGATGCTGATCCGGTGTTGCGCGCGTCGGAACTGTTGTTCTTCAAAAGAGGGAGAGTCTGCTTTCATTACCATGTCTTTTCGTCATACAAATCGCCGCAGGGATTTTACCAGAGTGCGTCAGGTCGTCCCGTGAAAAATACTTAAAAATTGTTTAGCAATGAAAGGGGGCAAAAATTTCATTACCTTCCGCGGATCACTTAGAATAGTGTGCTTAATCATTTTATACGAACCAGGAACGACGCCATGAGCAAGTCTGAAAACCTCTACAGTGCAGCCCGCGAGCTTATCCCGGGCGGCGTGAACTCGCCTGTTCGCGCCTTTACCGGCGTAGGCGGAACGCCGCTGTTTATTGAACGTGCTGATGGCGCGTACCTGTTTGATGTCGACGGCAAGGCCTATATCGATTACGTCGGCTCCTGGGGCCCGATGGTGCTGGGTCACAACCACCCTGCCATCCGCAATGCGGTGATTGAAGCGGCCCAGCGCGGCCTGAGCTTCGGCGCGCCTACCGAGATGGAAGTCAAAATGGCGGAGCTGGTGACCGAGCTGGTGCCAACCATGGACATGGTGCGTATGGTGAACTCCGGTACCGAAGCCACCATGAGCGCTATTCGTCTGGCGCGCGGCTTTACCGGTCGCGACAAAATCATCAAATTTGAAGGCTGCTACCACGGCCATGCGGACTGCCTGCTGGTGAAAGCAGGTTCCGGCGCACTGACCCTTGGCCAGCCAAACTCCCCGGGCGTACCGGCTGATTTCGCGAAACACACCCTGACCTGCACCTATAACGATCTGAACACCGTTCGTGCGGCATTCGAGCAGTATCCACAGGAGATCGCCTGCATCATCGTTGAGCCGGTTGCGGGCAACATGAACTGCATTCCACCGCAGCCCGATTTCCTGCCGGGCCTGCGCGCCCTGTGCGATGAGTTTGGCGCGCTGCTGATTATCGACGAAGTGATGACCGGTTTCCGCGTTGCGCTCGCGGGTGCCCAGTCATATTATGGCGTAGAGCCGGATCTGACCTGTCTCGGCAAAATCATCGGCGGCGGTATGCCGGTGGGCGCGTTCGGGGGGCGCAAGGATGTGATGGAAGCCCTGGCACCAACGGGGCCGGTTTACCAGGCGGGTACGCTCTCCGGTAACCCGATTGCTATGGCGGCGGGCTTCGCCTGCCTGACAGAAGTCTCCCAGCCTGGCATTCACGAAACCCTGACTGAGCGCACGACGCAGCTGGCAAACGGTCTGCTGGAAGCGGCTGAAGAGGCGGGTATTCCGCTGGTGGTAAACCACGTGGGCGGGATGTTCGGGATCTTCTTCACGGAAGCCCAAGCCGTGACAAGCTATCAGGATGTGGTGAAGTGCGACGTTGAACGCTTCAAGCGTTTCTTCCACCTGATGCTGGAAGAAGGCGTCTACCTGGCACCGTCTGCTTTTGAAGCTGGCTTTATGTCCGTGGCGCACAGCGAAGAGGATATCAATAACACCATCGACGCGGCGCGTAAGGTGTTTGCGAAGTTGTAAGCACGTGCGGCGTGATGCCCTCACCCCGGCCCTCTCCCACAGGGAGAGGGAGCAAACCCTAAAACGTCAATCTTAGGATTGACGTTTACTTTTATTACCGACTCTGCTTTCTCAACAGATAAATAAAATACGGCGCGCCGATAAAGGTCGACAGCAAACCCGCCGGGATCTGATACGGGAACAGCACCATTCTTCCGCACCAGTCCGCCACCACCAGCATCACCCCGCCCGTCAGGGCAGACATCACGATATGCGGCATCGTCCGACGGAATCCCATCATTCTGGCGATATGCGGCGCCATCAACCCAACAAAACTCAGTGGACCAATGGTCATGGTGGCCGTGGCCGTCAGGCACGCCGCCAGCAGTAACAGCGCGACGCGCGTTGGCGTTAACGCCATGCCGACCGCACGTGCGGTTTCCCCCCCCAGCGGCAGGATCGTCATCCAGCGGCGGCACAGGGGCACAATCGCCAGCAGCACGATCATTACGATCCCGGAATGCACCACCTGACTACCGGTGGCGTTGTACGTTGAGCCGGAGATCCAGGTCAGGATCTTCGCCATCCGCGGATCGCCGCTCGCCTGCAGCATCATCAGCAGCATGGTAAAGGCGGTGCTGAGCGCCATCCCGGCCAGCAGCATCCGGTGAGGCGAAAACCCGCCGCGGCCTGACGCAATCAGAATGATCATCAGCGTCACCGCCGCCCCGATGCTTCCGGCAGGCATCAGCCAGCCAAAGGCATTTCCCGGCACAAGGAACAGCATCAGCACCACGCCAAACGCGGCTCCCGAACTGATCCCCAGCACTTCCGGGCTGGCCATCGGATTGCCGGTCAGGCGCTGGATAATACAGCCCGCGACCGCCAGCATCACCCCGGCAATCAACGCCGAGAGGATCCGCGGCCAGCGCCACTGCAGCAGTTCCTGGAGCAAATCGCCCGTTGCCCAGTGCCAACCCGTCGCATCGCGCCCGAAAGCAAGCGCCACAAACGAGACGATGATCAGCACCGCCAGCCCGGCGAGGCTGAACCACAGCACCGACTGACGCTCGGCATAAACTTTATCCCCCGCGTCCATCGCGGGAGCGCTCATACTGCGCAGACGTGGCAACAGCCACAGCAACAGCGGCGCGCCAACCAGTGCCGTTACCGACCCGGTAGAGACTTCCATCCAGACGCGCGCCAGCCAGAGAATGATTTGATCGGAAAGCCAGAGGATCAGCGCTCCAATTAGCGGGGCCAGCAGCAGTCGCGCCAGCAGGCGACGCGCACCGAGCATTTTTGCCAGCAGCGGGGCAAACAGTCCGATAAAGCCGATAATCCCAACTGCATTAACCAGCAATGCGCTGAGGACAATCGCCAGCGTCAGCGCCGCCAGACGCGCCAGGGAGAGCGCCAGCCCCAGATTGCGGGCTACACCGTCATCCAGCCCCATCAGCGTCAGCGGACGTAACAACAGCAGCGTCAACATGGCGCCGCCAACAAGCTGCGGCCACAGGCGCTGCACAATACTCCAGTCGGTCTGGGTCAGCGTGCCAGTACTCCACAGGAACATGCTTTGCAGCTGATCGTGATGAAACAGCACCAGCAGCTGGTTGATTGCCCCACAGTAGAGGCTCACCACCAGCCCTGCGAGGATCAGCGTCACTGGCGAGAGGCGTTTCCCCCACGCCACGCCGAAGACCAGCGCGCCTACCACGCACGCGCCCGCAAGCGCGGCAAACTGCGAGGTTAACGCGCCAGGCAGTGCCCACAGCGTGGTCACCGTGATCCCAAGCTGGGCACCGGTCGCGACGCCAAGCGTTGTAGGCTCGGCCAGCGGGTTACGCAAAACCTGCTGGAACAGGACGCCCACCAGCCCTAACCCGGCCCCGACCAGCAGCGAAATCGCCAGACGCGGCAGCAGGCTGTAGTGGAACAGCATTTGCTGAATATTATCGATATCCGGCGCAGCCAGGGCCGCGCCCCACTGCCCGCGCGGTAAGGCGGTCGAGAGGTTAAACCAGGTCAAAGCCAGCGCGGTCAGGAAAATCAGAGCCAGCAACAGCGCCGGGAAACGGGCAATACGCGTACTCATGCTTTTCCCCCCAGCGCGTTATCCAGCACCCGGGCGAAGTGCATGGCCGACAGCGTCGCGCCGTAGAACCAGACCGCCGGTGCACGCGTAAAGCGTTGCTCACGCACGAACGGCATCGCCTGCCACAGTGGTGTCGCCATCAGCGCCTGCATTTCACGCTCGTTGCCGTGATCGAAGCACAGCACGTCCACATCGCGGAACGCCGCCAGACGGTCGATACCGACGGCGGTGCTGCCCCAGAAGGTCATCTCCCCTTCCCAGGCATTAGGAATGCCAAAGCTATCGAGCACTTCCTGGAACAGACAGTTTTTGCCGAAGACCAGCATATGGCGCGCATCCAGCAGCGTCACCATCAGCAGCGGGCGGTCTCCGCGATGGGCAAAACGCGGCTTCAGGGCGTCAATCAGAGCATCAAACTCTGCGAAATGTTGTTTGGCTTCCGCCTCACGGTTGAGGAAATGCGCCATCTCGTTGATGGATTTTTTCGCCATCGTCAGCGGTTTTTTACCGTCACTGAAGGAGAACCCCCGCCCAGGCGCAATACGCGCCATTGTCTCTTCTGACGGGCCATAACCCGCGGACCAGAACAGAAATGACGGCTTCATCTGCGTCAGCAGCTCAAGATTAGGCTCCGTACGCAGACCAATATCAATGACCGAATCGGGTAGCGCCGGCTCGTTCACCCACAGCCGGTAGTTGGGAATATCGGCCACGCCATACGGCGTGACGCCCAGCGCCATCATCAGTTCAACAGGCAGCCATTCCAGCGCCACAATACGGTGCGGATCGACGGCAGCAGCCCGCGCGAGGTTCATCTTTAACAGCAGCGGTGAAAGTGCCATGGCCGTCAGCAGGCGACGGCGGCTCAACAAGGTAGAATTCAGCATCAGTAAACAAAGCTCACCGGAGCAGCCCCGCCAGGATGAGGCAGGATCCCCATAGGAATACCGTAGATGTGTTCCAGCGTTTCGCTCCGCATCAGTTCAGACGGCGAACCCTCGGCAATCATCTCCCCACCGCGAAGGGCGACAAGATAATCACAGTAGCGCGCCGCCATGTTGATATCGTGCAGCACCGCAATAACCGTCAGGCCACGCTGCTGGCTCAGGCGATGAACCAGCGCGAGAACATCAACCTGGTGAGCAATATCCAGTGCGGAAGTGGGTTCGTCGAGCAGCAGGCAGCGGCTGTCCTGCGCGACCAGCATCGCAATCCACGCGCGCTGACGTTCGCCCCCGGAAAGGCTGTCGACCAGACGGTGCGCCAGCGGCTTTAATCCCACCAGCGCAATCGCTTCTTCCACTTTCTCTCTGTCGGCGACACCGAAGCGCCCGAGTGCGCCATGCCACGGATAACGCCCGATTGCCACCAGCTCACGCACCGTCATCCCTTCTGCCTGAGGCAATTGCTGCGGCAGATAGGCGACTTTGCGCGCAAAGGCTTTACTGCTCCAGCTCTCCAGAGGCTGTTCGTCCAGCAAAATATCCCCTTCAGAAGGCGGCTGATGACGGCCCAGCATTTTAAGTAACGTCGATTTACCGGAACCATTGTGACCAATCAGGCCGGTAACTTTACCTGCGGGGAACGTCAACGAGAGCGGATGCAGCAAGGTGCGCCCGGGAACACGAAAGGAGAGTTGATTGAGCGTAAAGGTGGTATCGGATTGCGTTTTATTATCCTGCATATCAGCCAACTTAAATAAAAAGGGCACGGCGAACCGTGCCCGAAGAGAGATTAGAAGCGGAAGGTCGCGGTAGCCACAACCTGACGTCCTGCTCCCCAGTAGCATGCGTATTCGCTATAGCAGCTGGAAACGTACTCGCGGTCAAAGATATTGTTCACGTTAACGCCAACTGAAGAGCCTGGCAGCCCAAAACGCGCCAGATCGTATTTCACCGTCGCGTCCGCCAGCGCGTAACCCGCGACGTTAAACGATTCGTAGGCTTTCGGAGACGTTGAGGAGTAGTAGGAAACGGTGTTGCCGATATAGCGCGCACCCGCCCCCAGCGTCAGACCGCTCAGTGCCGTCTCGTGGAAGGTGTAATCCGCCCACAGAGAGGCCATGTTACGTGGCACTTCCGCCGGGCGGCGGCCTTCAAACCAGGTATCGTGAGTGTATTTCGCATCGGTGAAGCTGTACGAGGCCGTCACGTTCACATTGGCTGATACGGCCGCTTTCGCTTCCAGCTCAACACCACGGGAACGAATTTCGCCCCCTTGTACGCTGAAGCCGCTGGTCGGGTTGGCCGGATCGGCCGTCAGATTATTGTTTTTGGTCAGCTGATACACCGCTGCCGTGACCACAACAGGCAGATCTTTCGGTACGTATTTCACACCGGCTTCATACTGCTTGCCGCGTGCCGGATCGAACGGTTTTCCGCCCTGAGTGGTACCCGAAATCGGTTCGAATGATTCGCTATAGCTGAAGTACGGCGTGATACCGTTGTCGAACAGGTAGTTAATCCCGCCACGCCAGGTGAATGCCTGATCGTTAATTTCCGCGGTAGTACCGGTAGTACGGGTCAGCGCAGAGGTTTTCGCAAAATCATAGCGACCACCCATTGTCAGTACCCACTTATCCCACTCAGCCTGATCCTGAGCGTACAGACCAGTTTGTTCCTGACGATTAAGCACTTTGTACAGGTAGTAAACATCGACGTTCGGATTGCCGTACGCAGGCTTTGTCATGCTGATCGGATCGGCAGTACCGTAGTCTGCGTTGATGTCATTACGCATACGAAGGTAATCGACCCCGGTTAAGAGGGTATGATCCACAGCGCCGGTCGCGAATTTTGACTGGAGCTGAGTATCCACGGTGAACGAGTTGAGATCTTCGTCTGAACGTACATACGCGCGGCTGATTTGCGCCGGGGCAATATAGCCGTTGCCGTAGACGGAACGATACAGCGTGTTGATTTTGGTGTAGCGCAGGTTTTGACGCAGGGTAAAGGTGTCATCAAACGCATGCGAGAAGCTGTATCCCACCATTTTCTGGCGACGGGCGATCTTGTTGTCCTCTTCCCCTTCGTTGAAATTGGTCGGCAGCTTGTGCGCTTTACCGTTGGCATCATAGTAAGGCACAACGGTACCTTCCCGCGGCAGCCAGCCGTAATAGCCCGCATCCGGATCGCTCTGGAAGTTGCTCAGGAAAGTGAAATCGGTTTTATCGTCAGGACGCCAGCTGAAAGCCGGTGCAATGGCATAGCGGGTGGATTTGGCCATCTCCTGCTGCGCATTTTCACTACGGCCCAGACCGGTCAGGCGGTATGACCACACGCCGTCATCATCAATTGCATCGCTAAAATCAAACCCGGTCTGCCACAGGTTATCGGTGCCCATCTTGAACTGAATTTCTTTCAGCGGCTCAGTGGTCGGTCGCTTGCTGACCATGCTCACAACACCGCCCGGATGGCTTTTGCCGTACAGTACAGATGTTGGGCCACGCAGCAGCTCCACGCGCTCAAGGAAGTACGGATCCATGGACGCTTCAGAATAGTTATCGCCCTGCAGCTTCATCCCATCGAGATACTGGTTGGTATTCACGGTGCTGGAAGTGGTGAAACCACGAATCGACACCACATCATATGTCGTTGAGGCGCCGCGGGTGGCAAAAACGCTCGGCGTATAAGCCAGCGCTTGCTTCACCGTTCCCGGCTGCTTCATGTCAATTTCTTCACGCGTGACGACGGAAATCGACTGCGGCGTCTTTTCTATAGGTGTATCGGTCTTGGTTGCCGTTGCGGTACGTTTCGCCGCAATCGTTGGTGCAGGCCCCCAGGCACTTTCCTGTGCAGCCGGAGCGGCAGTGACAGTGATGGTTTCTTCTTTTTTCGGGGTTTCGGCAGCATGGGTATAAGCAGACATGCCTGCAACCGCTGTGGCTACGACAACTGCGATTTTACGCAGCGACGTGTTAATTGGCTGAGCAGTATTGGAAAGCGCCATGGTGTATCTCTGATAGAAAAGTGAATGATAACGTAAACGAGAATTATTATTATGACCGCAGCATAATAGGCGAAACGTTGGCTGCATAGCAAGCAGGAAGCGGCCCTACGAGAATTAAGGGTTTAAGAAATAACCAGGAGAAAACGAAGGGTTAATCAGAATTAAAACGAGGGTTAATAAAATGGGGAAAACGGGTAAAAAAATCCCCCCTTTCGGGGGGACCTTGAACGGTTAGTTACCGCCGAACATATCTCTAATCCAGCCCGCGACACCGTCGCTGTCTTTCTTCTCGTTCTGCTGCTGCGGCTGTTGTTGTTGCTGCGGCTGCTGAGGCTGAGAAGACTGGTCGAACGGGTTGCCCGTCGGCTGCTCTGGCTGGCTCTGCTGGCACAGGGAATCCGGGTTCGTTGTCCAGACAGGCAAGCTACGCATACCGCCGCCACAGACAAAGTTTCCGGAACTGTCCACGCCCATATCCACGATATCCTCCGGCGCAACCAGGTTTAGCGGCACCGGAGACTGATTCGCCAGATAACGCTGGTAAATCGACATCGCCCCGCTCGCACCATACAGTTTGGTTGGCTGGTTGTTGTCGCGGCCCACCCAGGTGATCACCACTTCACGACCATCGATACCGGCAAACCAGGTATCAACGTTGTTGTTGGTCGTCCCGGTTTTGCCCGCCAGATGCAGGCCCGGATACTTCGCCCCCAGCTGACGGCCGGTACCACGCTGCACAACCTGCTGCATCGTCCACAGCGTCATGTAGGCTGCCTGCGCCGGAACGGCGCGTTCCGCCTGCGGGAAGCTCTGATACAGCACGGAGCCATCTTCGGCAATCACCGAGCGCAGGGCTGACAGCGGTGCACGGTTACCACCGCTGGCAATGGTCTGGAACGCCTGTGCCACTTCGATTGGCGTCAGGTTTAACGCCCCCAGGATCATGGCTGGTACAGGGTGCAGCTGATCTTTAGCGACGCCCAGCTTCTGCCATGTATCAACTATCGCAGGCAGACCCAGTGCCATCCCAAGGTTTACCGTCGGCACGTTCATGGAGCGGGTCAACGCATCCACCAGCATTACCTGGCCGCTGAACTGTTTATCATCGTTCTGCGGTGACCAGACCTGGCCGTTAGGCTGACGCAGGGAGATCGGCGCGTCGGCAATCCAGGTATTCAGGCGATAAAGATTTGGCTGGCTCAGGGCAGTGAGATAGGTTGCTGGCTTCGCCAGTGAACCGATCGAACGACGCGCCTGCATAGCACGGTTGTAACCTGCAAACTGCGGCTCAGCCCCGCCCACCATCGCACGGACTTCACCCGTGTTACGGTCAACCACCACCATCGCGGTTTCCAGGTCGCTCAGCTTACGCTGTTTCTTCAGCGCCGGAATGCCCTCAACCGCCGCTTTTTCTGCCGCATCCTGCGCCACGGAGTCAAAGGTGGTAAAGATCTTCACGCCGGAGAGATCTTTCACTTTATCACCGAGCTTGCTCTGCAGCTCCTGACGCACCAGCTGCATAAACGCAGGCTGAGGCGAAATCACACCGCCGCGCGGCTGCACGCCAAGCGGACGTGCGCTCAGCATGTCGTACAGCTCCTGGTCAATCACCTGCTGTTGTTGCAGCAGACGCAGCACCAGGTTACGACGCTCCAGCGCCAGTTTCGGGTTACGCCACGGGTTATAGATGGACGCCCCTTTCACCATACCCACCAGCAGCGCCTGCTGGTCCAGGCTCAGCTCTTCCACCGGACGGCCAAAGTAGTACAGGCTCGCCAGCGGGAAACCGCGGATTTCGTTATCACCGCTCTGACCGAGATAGACCTCGTTCATATACAGCTCAAGGATACGATCCTTGCTGTAACGCGCATCCATCAGCACGGCCATGTACGCTTCGTTGGCTTTACGCCAGTAAGAGCGCTCGCTGGAGAGGAAAAGGTTCTTCACCAGCTGCTGGGTAAGCGTACTTGCCCCCTGTACCGTACGGCCCGCCGTCAGGTTGGCCAGCACCGCACGACCAATGGAGTAGAGGCTGATACCATCGTGCTCATAGAAGTGACGGTCTTCGGTTGCCAGCAGCGTATCCACCAGCAGGTCCGGGAAACCGTTACGGGCGACGAACAGACGCTGTTCACCGTTCGCCGAAGAGAGCATGGTGATAAGACGCGGATCGAGACGGAAGAAACCGAACTGGCGGTTGTTATCCATGTTCTCGATGGTTTCCAGACGATCGCCGTCAAAGGTCAGACGCGCACGCACCTGCCCCTCTTTGCTGTCCGGGAAATCGAACGGACGACGGATCATCTCAATGCTTTTCGCCTGCACGGTAAATTCGCCAGGACGCGTCATTTTCGACACCTGACGATACTGGGTGGCCTCCAGCAGTTTCACCATCTCGTTCTTGCTGATCGACATGTCAGGCTCAAGGTTCACCATGCGGCCATACACTGCCGCCGGCAATTGCCAGACTTTTCCGTCGATACGGCTGCGGATCTTCTGATCCAGATAAACGCCGTAGATCGCCATCAGTACAACAAAAACAATGAACAGCTTCAGCAGCAGCCAGAACCAGCCGCGTTTACCCCGAGGCTTACGTCCTTTGCCTTTTCCTTTACGCGGCATCGGTTCTTCATCCTCATAATCGTCTTCATAGTCATCGTCATAGTCCTCATCTCTGAGGCGACGACGGCTCACCTTTTCTTTGGCCGGACGCGTTGGTTTTCCCTTACGCCCAATTGGCTCGCGGTCATTCCCCGCCATGCTTTTTCTCCGCAACGTTCAGGCGCAAAGGCCCGATTCTCATTTCTTCCACTGACCTGTGAAAGAAGAAATCTCTCAAAGTTTGTTTTCTCCCTCTCCCTGTGGGAGAGGGCCGGGGTGAGGGCATCAGGCCGCACTCCCCTTTTACGAATATTTCTTCGTCCGCCGTGTCGGCGCGGTGTTCGCCGGATCGTCCGGCCAGACATGTTTGGGATAACGCCCTTTCATCTCTTTTTGCACTTCACGGTAGCTCCCCGCCCAGAATGCGCCCAGATCGCGGGTAATCTGCAGCGGGCGATGCGCAGGTGACAACAGCTCAAGCACCACGGCCACGCGCCCTTCGGCAATGGATGGCGTGGTCGCCTCGCCAAACATCTCCTGCATCCGTACCGCCAGCGCCGGTGGATTATCCTCGTGATAACGAATGGCAATCCGGCTGCCGGTCGGCACAGTGTAATGCCCTGGCAGTTCACTATCCAGACGTTGACGTAACGACCAGTCGAGTAAATTCTGTAACGCGACCTTAACATCAAGCGCTTTTAACGCCCGCAGCGAGTGTACACCGCTCATTTGCGGCAGGAGCCAGGTTTCCAGCGACGCAAGTAACGTGTCATCATCCACCGCCGGCCAGGCATACTCGGGCAACCAGCGCGCGGCGCAGTGCAGACGAATACGGTACTGCTCGGCCTCCGGGGTCCAGTTCAGAACACCTAGTCCTTTTTCCCGGATACCGTTCAGCATTGCCTGGTGCAGCTCCTCTTCCGATGGCTTTGCCAGCGGCTTCGTCCCCAGGGTCAGTTTACCTATCTGGCTACGACGAAATGCCTTCAGGGTACCCTGCGCATCATCCCACTCGACGATGTCGGACTGCTGAAGCAGCTGCGGACAGGCGCGCGTGAGGGCATCGATATCCACAGCCACGGCCTGCAAAATTCGGGCATCGGGCGAGTGACTACCCTGCAACAAGAGCGGCGCAATCAGCCATTCATGGCGCGTCAGGGCGTCATCGCTGTCCAGCATAGCCCCCATGCCGTTTGCAAGCTGGTAGCGTCCATCCAGCCCGCGACGACGCGCAATCCTGTCGGCAAATGCCTGCGCCAGGAGAGGCGCAATGCTGTCAGCGTCCGGCGTACCACCACGGCTGTTAAGCCGTTTACAGAGCTGCTGCGCGCGCTGCTGCCAGTTCCCCTGATTACGTGAAAAGGCCTGCACCAGATCGCAATTTGCACCACGAGGCGGCTCCTCAAGGATAGCCGCCAGTTTCGCCGCCGTAGCAATTTCATCATCCCCCTGAGCGGACACCAGCATCGCGGCCAGCCGGGGATCGTTACCCAGCGCGGCCATTTTCTGCCCACGTGATGATAGCCTTTCGCCGTCCAGCGCCCCTAGCTGGGTCAGCAACGCGCGCGCCGCCGCCAGGTTTACCGCGGGAGGTGCATTGAGCCAGGTTAACTGCGCGGGATCGGGGCAACCCCACTGCAACAGTTCCATGATCAGCCCCGAAAGATCGCTTTGTAAAATTTCCGGCGTGCTCTGCACAGCCGCGCGTTCGGCCTGTTCTGCACTGATGAGATGCAAACAGATGCCTGGCTCAAGACGCCCGGCACGGCCAGCTCGCTGAACCATCGACGCCTGGCTGATGCGTTGCGTCAGCAGCTTTGTCAGCCCGGTGCGCGGGTCAAAACTGGCTACTCTCTCCTGGGCGCTGTCCACCACCAGGCGAATGCCTTCAATGGTCAGACTGGTTTCGGCAATATTGGTGGCCAGTACCACTTTACGCTGCCCCGTCGGCGCGGGAAGGATGGCCTTGCGCTGGTCACTCAACGACAGTGCGCCGTAGAGCGGGCAGAGCAATACGTCGCTGCCCACCCGGGCGGCAAGCTGCTCCTGCACCCGCTGGATTTCGCCAACGCCCGGCAAAAACAGCAGCAGCGAACCGGATTCCTGACGAAGCAAATCAGCCGTGGCGATCGCCACCGCTTCATCGAAACGCTGATGGGCAGGAAGCGGCTGATAGCGGCGCTCAACCGGAAACGCGCGCCCTTCGGAGGTGATGACCGGCGCATCCGGTAACGTCTGCTGTAGCCGCTCGTTATCCAGCGTGGCCGACATGATGAGCAGTCGGAGATCGTCCCGTAACCCCTGCTGGACGTCCAGCAACAGCGCCAATGCCAGATCCGCCTGCAGGCTGCGCTCGTGGAACTCATCCAGAATCACCAGCCCGATGCCGGACAGTTCCGGATCGTTTTGCAGCATACGGGTGAGGATCCCTTCGGTCACCACTTCAAGCCGCGTGGACGGGCAGACGCAGGTTTCGGCGCGCATACGGTAGCCTACCGTCTCGCCCGGTTTTTCATTCAGCAGTTCCGCCAGGCGCTGCGCCACGTTGCGCGCGGCCAGCCTGCGCGGCTCCAGCAGGATAATCTTCCCGCTGATAATGCCTGCGTTGAGAATGTGCAGCGGTAGCCAGGTGGATTTACCGGCACCCGTAGGGGCGTTAAGTAAAACCTGCGGGGCATCCTGCAAGGCAGCGAGCAGTTCAGGAAGGACGACGGCGACCGGCAATGAGGACACTAACAGCTCCAGAGGGTTAACATTAGTCGGCGTACATTGTAGCATCGGCGCATATCATTACCGAGTCCCCTGTATGTCTGAGTCGAAACGACTGTTTTTCGCCATTGAGCTGCCCGCGCCGATCCAACGGCAAATTGTTCGCTGGCGCGCCGAACACTTCCCGCCCGAAGCGGGCCGCCCGGTTGCTGCGGCAAACCTCCACCTGACGCTGGCTTTTCTGGGCGACGTCAGCGGCGAGAAACAGCGCGCCCTGGCGGCGATGGCCGGTCGGATTTCCCAGCCGGGATTTACGCTGACCCTTGACGATGCGGGGCAGTGGCTCCGCTCCCGCGTCGTCTGGCTGGGCACGCGCCAGCCGCCGCGCGGATTATTACAGCTTGCGAATATGCTGCGCGCCCAGGCGGCACGTAGCGGCTGTTACCAGAGTCCGCAGCCGTTTCATCCTCACATTACGCTACTGCGCGATGCCGGTCAGGCCGTTGCTATCCCGCCACCGGGCTTTCACTGGGCCTTTCCGGTAACCTCTTTCGCGCTGTACGAATCTTTTTTTTCACAAGGACGCACCCGCTATACGCCGCTCCAGCGCTGGACGCTGGGCGATACCCTAAGGAATTCTGATGAAGTTTAGTCCTGCACTGCAACACGCCACGCTTATTCAACGCTACAAGCGTTTTCTCGCTGATGTCGTCACCCCTGAAGGGGAGCCGTTAACGCTGCACTGCCCCAACACCGGGGCAATGACAGGATGTGCGACACCGGGTGACACGGTCTGGTATTCCACTTCAGAAAATACTAAACGCAAATATCCTCACACCTGGGAAATGACGCAAACCCAACAAGGGGCTTTTATTTGCGTTAACACCCTGCGCGCGAATCAATTAGTTAAGGAGGCTCTGACTAACGGAACCCTTCCCGAACTGGTGGGTTATGGCACCCATAAATCTGAAGTGAAATATGGCGATGAAAGCAGCAGAATTGACTTTATGTTACAGGCGGAAGACCGTCCCGAGTGCTATATTGAAGTCAAATCAGTCACGTTAGCGGATCAGGAAAACGGCTATTTCCCGGATGCGGTCACGCTACGGGGACAAAAGCATCTGCGGGAGCTGATGAGTGTTGCGGCGGCGGGCAAACGCGCCGTACTGCTGTTTGCGGTTTTGCACTCAGCCATTGAACGGTTTTCTCCAGCCCGCCATATTGATCTCAAATACGCGCAATTGTTGAATGAGGCACAAAAGCAGGGGGTAGAGGTTTTGGCTTATAAAGCGGAACTTTCTGCCGATAATATGACTCTGAGATCCTCTCTTCCCATTGTCTTATAAGGGAATAGACGATTGACGAATAAGTGTTCTGGCCGCGTGCGCAAATACGCTTTTCCTCACAGGCTTGTCAAGTGTTACGTTTAGATAATTGCCATACGGAAAAGCATCTGCTATTTATAGCGACCTGATTTTTCCCCCAACACGGGGATCGATAGTGCGTGTTAAGGAGAAGCAACATGCAAGAAGGGCAAAACCGTAAAACATCGTCCCTGAGTATTCTCGCCATCGCTGGGGTGGAGCCGTATCAAGAGAAACCGGGCGAAGAGTATATGAATGAAGCCCAGCTGTCGCACTTCAAGCGTATTCTTGAAGCATGGCGTAATCAACTCAGGGATGAAGTCGATCGCACCGTTAGTCATATGCAGGATGAAGCGGCTAACTTCCCGGATCCGGTAGACCGTGCCGCTCAGGAAGAAGAGTTCAGCCTTGAACTGCGTAACCGTGACCGCGAGCGCAAACTGATCAAAAAGATCGAAAAAACGCTGAAGAAGGTCGAGGACGAAGATTTTGGCTACTGCGAATCCTGTGGTGTTGAAATTGGCATTCGTCGCCTGGAAGCGCGTCCGACCGCCGATCTGTGCATCGACTGTAAAACGCTGGCAGAAATCCGCGAAAAACAGATGGCGGGTTAATCCCGGTCCTGTTTACCCACTCCAAAGGCGGGAGTCTCTCCCGCCTTATTACTGTTGATATGTCTGAATCTCACTATATCGGGCGCTTCGCGCCATCCCCCTCCGGTGAATTACATTTCGGCTCGTTAATTGCCGCTCTCGGCAGCTACCTGCAGGCTCACGCACGCCTGGGTAAATGGCTCGTCCGCATTGAAGATATTGATCCTCCACGTGAAGTTCCCGGTGCAGCAGACACCATTCTGCGTCAGCTGGAACATTACGGTCTTCACTGGGACGGCGAAGTTGTCTGGCAATCAACACGTCACGACGCCTACCGGGAACGTCTGGCCTGGCTCGCTGAGCAGGGGCTCTCATATAACTGCACCTGTACCCGCGCGCGCATACAGAGCGTGGGGGGCGTCTATGACGGCCACTGCCGCACGCTCAACCACGGCCCGGAAAACGCCGCCGTTCGTCTGATCCAGCGTGCCCCTGTGCTCCACTTTAACGACCTGCTCTCTGGCGACATTCATGCGGATGAACGGCTGGCGCGGGAAGATTTTATTATCCACCGCCGTGACGGGCTGTTTGCCTATAACCTGGCGGTGGTGGTGGATGACCACTTTCAGGGCGTCACCGAAATTGTGCGCGGAGCCGATCTGGTTGAACCTACGGTGCGGCAAATAGCGTTGTATCACCAGTTTGGCTGGACGGCACCGGATTACATTCATCTGCCGCTGGCCGTCAACGAGCGGGGCGATAAGCTGTCGAAGCAAAACCACGCCCCCGCCCTGCCAGATGGCGATCCGCGCCCCGTTTTGATCGACGCGTTACGATTTCTCAACCAGAATGTAACCAACGAATGGCAGGATCTTTCCATTGACGAATTGCTGAAACTGGCCGTTGCCACCTGGTCGCTCACGAGCGTGCCAAAAATCCAGCATTCTCAAATGCGTTGCGCTGAGCTATGATTAGCCGCTTTTTTCATAACAAAACACACTACGAGGTGTACCATTTTTACCCGAGTCGCTAATTTTTGCCGTAAAGTGCTAAGCCGCGAAGAGAGCATGGCGAATGACGCTATTGCGCAACCACAGATGTCGGTTATCCCGCGTGAGCAGCACAATATTTCCCGCAAAGATATCAGTGAAAATGCCCTCAAGGTGCTCTATCGTCTGAATAAAGCGGGCTACGAGGCCTATCTCGTTGGCGGTGGAGTACGTGATTTACTGCTGGGCAAAAAACCCAAAGATTTCGACGTGACGACCAGCGCCACGCCCGAACAGGTGCGTAAATTATTCCGCAATTGCCGTCTCGTTGGTCGCCGTTTCCGTCTGGCACACGTCATGTTTGGGCCGGAAATTATTGAGGTGGCGACGTTCCGTGGTCACCACGAAGCGGGCGCATCCGATCGCACAACTTCCCAGCGTGGCCAGAACGGTATGCTGCTGCGCGACAACATCTTCGGTTCGATCGAAGAAGATGCCCAGCGTCGCGATTTCACCATCAACAGCCTTTACTACAGCGTGGCGGATTTCACCGTGCGTGATTACGTCGGCGGCATGCAGGATCTGAAAGAGGGCCTGATTCGCCTGATCGGCACGCCGGAAACCCGGTATCGCGAAGATCCAGTGCGTATGCTGCGCGCCGTGCGTTTCGCCGCCAAGCTGGATATGCGCATCAGCCCGGAGACGGCAGAGCCGATCCCGCGTCTGGCGACGCTTATCAATGACGTACCGCCAGCCCGCCTGTTCGAAGAAGCGCTCAAACTGCTGCAAGCCGGTCACGGATTTGCCACCTATAACCTGCTGCGCGAATACAACCTTTTCCAGCCTTTATTCCCGTCCATTACCCGCTACTTCACCGAAAATGGTGACAGCCCAATGGAACGCATGATTGCGCAGGTGCTGAAGAATACCGACACCCGTATCCGCAACGATATGCGCGTGAACCCGGCGTTCCTGTTTGCGGCGATGTTCTGGTATCCGCTGCTGGAAACGGCTCAGCGCATTACCCAGGAAAGCGGCCTCGCCTATTATGACGCTTTTGCCCTGGCGGCAAACGACGTACTGGACGAAGGCTGCCGTACGCTGGCCATTCCGAAACGTATTACCACGCTGGTGCGCGATATCTGGCAGCTTCAGCTGCGTATGTCCCGTCGTCAGGGCAAACGCGCCTGGAAGCTGATGGAGCATCCTAAGTTCCGCGCGGCCTTTGATCTGCTCTCTCTGCGTGCTGAAATTGAACGCAACCAGGAGCTGCAGCGTCTGGCGCAGTGGTGGGCCGAGTTCCAGGTCTCCGCACCGCCGGAGCAGAAAGACATGCTCACTGGCCTTGATGAAGAGCCGGCGCCGCGTCGTCGTCACCGTCGTCCACGCAAGCGTGCACCGCGTCGCGAAGGCACGGCATGACCCTCGCGTATATCGCTATCGGCAGCAATCTTGCCTCTCCTCTGGAGCAGGTTAATGCTGCCGTTCAGGCGCTGGGTGAGATCCCCCAGAGCCGCATTGTGGCGATCTCCTCGTTTTACCGTACACCGCCGCTCGGCCCGCAGGATCAGCCTGATTACCTGAACGCCGCCGTGGTGCTGGACACCGCGCTGGATGCCGAAACGTTGCTGGATAACACCCAGCGCATTGAGCTGCAACAGGGTCGCGTGCGTAAAGCAGAGCGCTGGGGGCCACGTACCCTTGACCTCGACATCATGCTGTTTGGCAACGAGGTGATTAACACATCACGCCTGACGGTGCCGCATTACGACATGAAAAATCGCGGATTTATGCTCTGGCCGCTGTTTGAAGTCGCCCCCGATCTCACCTTCCCGGACGGCATCCCGCTCAGGGAGATCCTGGACAACCTCCACGCAGAAAAACCCGCTCGCTGGTAAGCCTGTGCCCCCGCGCATTAGCCACAAAATAATTGTGGCTAATAGACGACCTAAAATCATTGTTCCCTCGAATGTTACTGTTAGAATGCGCAAAGATTCGCTTTGGGTTATCAGGAAACAGTATGAAACCAACCACCATCTCCTTACTGCAGAAATGCAAACAGGAAAAGAGACGCTTCGCCACCATCACCGCATATGACTACAGCTTCGCCAAACTGTTTGCCGAAGAGGGGATCAACGTCATGCTGGTCGGGGACTCGTTAGGGATGACGGTACAAGGACATGACTCTACCCTGCCGGTCACGGTCGAGGATATTGCTTACCACACCCGAGCCGTGCGCCGTGGTGCACCTGCCTGCCTTCTGCTTTCCGATCTGCCGTTTATGGCCTACGCCACGCCGGAGCAGGCTTTCGACAATGCGGCGGCCGTGATGCGCGCAGGTGCTAATATGGTCAAAATCGAAGGCGGCGCCTGGCTGGTGGAGACGGTAAGAATGCTCACCGAACGCGCCGTGCCGGTGTGCGGACATTTGGGCCTTACGCCACAGTCCGTCAATATCTTTGGCGGTTACAAGGTGCAGGGCCGCGGTGATGCCGCGCAGGCGCTGTTTGACGATGCCCTCGCGCTGGAAGCGGCGGGCGCACAGCTGCTGGTGCTGGAATGTGTACCGGTTGAGCTGGCAAAACGCATCACCGACGCGCTGTCTATTCCGGTCATCGGGATTGGGGCTGGCAACGTGACCGACGGTCAGATTCTGGTGATGCACGACGCCTTTGGCATCACCGGCGGCCATATCCCGAAATTCGCCAAAAATTTCCTTACTGAAGCGGGCGACATGCGCGCCGCGGTCAGGCAGTATATTGCCGACGTCGAATCCGGTGTTTACCCGGGTGAAGAACACAGTTTCCATTAAGGAGTCTCGTTGTGCTAATCATTGAAACCCTGCCGCTGCTTCGCCAGCATATTCGCCGTGCACGACAGGAAGGTAAACGTATCGCACTGGTCCCGACCATGGGTAACCTGCATGACGGCCATATGAAACTGGTCGACGAAGCGAAAGCTCGTGCAGATATCGTGGTGGTCAGTATCTTCGTTAATCCGATGCAGTTTGACCGCGCGGACGACCTGGCGCGCTATCCTCGTACGCTGCAGGAAGATTGCGAGAAGCTGAAAAAGCGCCATGCGGACTTCGTCTTTGCGCCGGCACCTGCAGATGTCTACCCTCAGGGTACGGAAGAGTCAACGTACGTTGATGTTCCGGGCATTTCGACCATGCTCGAAGGGGCCAGCCGTCCAGGCCACTTCCGCGGCGTATCCACCATCGTCAGCAAGCTGTTCAACCTGGTGCAGCCGGACGTAGCCTGCTTTGGTGAGAAAGATTTCCAGCAGCTGGCGCTGATCCGTAAGATGGTTGCCGACATGGGTTATGATATCGAGATCGTGGGCGTGCCGATTGTACGTGCCAAAGACGGTCTGGCGCTCAGCTCCCGTAACGGCTATCTGACCGCTGACCAGCGTAAGATTGCCCCAGGATTAAGCAAAGTCATGAATACCATGGCAGAGCAACTGTCGGCGAAAGAGTTGACCGCTGAAGAGATCGTGGCCCTAGCTGAACAAGCGCTGAACGATAAAGGCTTCCGCGCTGACGATATTCAAATCCGTGATGCTGACACGCTGCTTGAGTTAACCGACGCCAGCAAGCGCGCGGTTATTCTGGTGGCTGCATGGCTCGGCCAGGCGCGCCTTATCGACAACAAAGTGGTTGAACTGGCATAACCTTCTTACCCTCCCCTCTTACAGGAGGGGTTAACGCATGATTAAAGGTACACGTAATGATTCGCAAAATGCTGCAAGGTAAGCTTCACCGTGTGAAAGTCACGCAGGCCGACCTGCACTATGAAGGCTCCTGCGCGATCGATCAGGATTTTCTCGACGCGGCGGGTATTCTTGAAAACGAAGCGATTGATATCTGGAACGTGAACAACGGCAAACGCTTCTCCACCTACGCGATTGCCGCAGAGCGCGGGTCTAAGATCATCTCCGTCAACGGTGCCGCCGCGCACTGTGCAGACGTAGGGGATATTGTGATCATCGCGAGCTTCGTCATGATGTCCGACGAAGAGGCGCGCCGCTGGCAGCCTAAAGTCGCCTATTTTGAAGGCGACAACGAGATGAAACGCACCGCGAAGGCGATTCCGGTGCAGGTTGCCTGATGCCGCCAGGAGCGGAGCCTTCAGGTTCCGCTCCTCAAAGGTAAAGAAAACATCCTTTTTTTGTATACATAGCCTCTCCTCTATTTATTTCCCCTATTTTCTCCTCTCTCAGCGTTTCTCTTGGTTTAAAAAAAACATTATTCTGAATGATATAATTAAAGGAATGATCTTTGTCATTTATAATCTAAACAATCCAATACAATTTGGCTGCAATAAAAATCGTCTCTCTCCGTTCATTCAAAAAAAATTTAAAGATCATTTTCAATAACTTATCAAACATTCAATTTTTCTAATAATGGCTTTTAGCAATTTTAAATACCCAACCCATTCATAGATCCCTATCATCATTTTGCTTAAATTAAATCTGTACAATGTTTTTTAAATGGAATTTAAATTATGTTAAAAAAAACGTTATTAGCTTCAGCTGTAACTTTGTTTGCAATGGGTTCTTTTTCAGCAATAGCAGACACCGATATCGGTTTAATCACCTTTGACGGTGCGGTAACAGACACAACGTGTAATATTTCCACCGCCAATGGCGAATCACAAAATAATATTACTATTACCTTACCGGTTGTTAAAAAATCTGATGTTGAATCAACCACCGTCGATACCGGTGTCGGCTCTAAAAATTTTGAACTGCTGCTCACCAACTGCCCAGGAACATTAAAGACTGCTTCAGCAAGCTTTATGTCAAAAAATATGGGTGCCATTGCAAACGGTACTATTGAACCTGACGCCAGCGTAGCAGGCGCAGCAACCAACGTTGCACTTGCCTTGTATAATAATGCCCCTACCGAATCTTCTCGTATTATGGTCGGCCAGCCTGCTAATAATACGCAGAAAGCCAATCTCACCGCCGGTTCCGGCAAGCTGTTCTACCGCGTTGCATACGTTCCGGGCTCCAACTGGGTGAAAGACACGAACCCAGTGCAGTCAGGTAAAGTCAGCGCCAACGCGTACTTCACCATGAGCTACGAATAATTTTATCCCTCCCGTTAATGTGCCCTGTTGGGCACATTTTTGCGTATTTATTGAGAGTTTACATGTACGTACTGAATATTAAGAGCGGATTAAAAGCCCTGCTGCTGGCCTCGATGAGCGTGTTTGCTCTTAACGCCAGTGCAGATATTGTGATTTCCGGCACCCGTGTCATTTATCCTGAATCGGCAAAAGACGTAACGGTGTCAATGGATAACCGTGGCACCCGGCCTCTGCTGGTACAGACCTGGCTCGATGATGGAAGAGATACCACTAACCCTCAGGAGCTGAAACTGCCTTTTATTGTGACGCCGCCTGTTTCGCGTGTTGAACCGCAAAAAGGGCAAACCGTCAGAATCACCTGGCTGGGTCAGGCATTGCCAAAAGATAAAGAGTCGCTGTTCTGGTTTAACGTTCTGGAAGTTCCGCCGAAGGCTAAGGAGAGCGATAACCAAAGTATGCTTCAGCTTGCTTTCCGCACCCGCATTAAACTCTTTTTCCGTCCCACTGGGTTAAAAGGGGAACCGACAGACGCGGCCAAAAATCTTAAGTGGTCCCAAACCCGACAAGGGCAAAAAATCGTTTTAAGTGCGAAAAATGATTCGCCTTATTATGTTTCGCTGGCAAGTGCGGCGCTTATTTCAGGCGGTAAAAGTTACGAGATCGAAACGCATTATATTGAACCGTTCTCAAGCCAGACGATGAATGTGAAAAATTACACCTCATCTGGAAATAGCAAAATAACCTGGCAAGCCATTAATGATTTCGGTGGAATTGATAAGTATGAGTCTATACCGCATTGATTCCCTGTCAGCTTCAGAACATTCACAAAAAGTATAATTAGCGTTGCCCTGGGACAGAGTTCATCATGCACTTTAGACGTTCGCTACTATGTTTATCGATAAGTGCGGTATTGCCGTTATGTGCATTTGCTGCTGAAAATAATAACGAAGAAGACGTGCAGTTTAACGAGCAGTTTCTTTATAACACTGGCGCATCCATTGATATCAGTCGTTTTTCAAAAGGCAACCCTGTTATTGCCGGAACCTATAAGGTGAAGATGATCGTTAACGGGAAACCTTCCGTTACCACGGATCTTCTGTTTAAGGAGAATGGCACACCGCGCGCCACTCCCTGCATCACCCCGAAACTACTCACGCAGGCAAATGTCACCACCGAGCAACTGAAACACCCTGAGGAGGATTCTGCTGACACCTGTGTCTCTATGCCAGACGCCTATCCCGGCTCGCGTGTGGCTTACGATCCCTCCACACAGGAGTTAGACCTTTCCATTCCTCAGGCTTTCGTCATTCAGCGTCCTGCGGGATTTGTCGATCCTTCACTGTGGGAAGACGGGATCCCGGTGGCCATGCTCTCATGGGATCTTAACGGCTGGCACGCAGACATGCCGGATTCCAGCACTGATACGGCCTATGCAGGTCTGCGCTATGGGGCAAACCTGGGGCCATGGCGACTCCGGGCGCGAGGCAACCTGAACTGGGATCAGGATTCCGGTACCCATTACGCCAGTCAGGATATCTATCTTCAGCGTGATATCACGCCGCTGAAAGCGCAGTTTATCGCCGGCGATTCCTATACCCGTGGCGACGCCTTCGATTCCATTAGCCTGCGCGGGGCGCGTTTGTATAACGATGACCGTATGCTTCCAAATGGTATATCGACCTATGCGCCGGTGATCCGAGGGGTTGCAAACAGCAACGCCAAAGTCACGATCGCCCAAAGCGGCAATACGATTTACGAAACCTCCGTCCCCCCAGGACCGTTTGAAATCACCGACCTCAGTACAACAGGTTACGGTAGCGATCTCATCGTCACGGTAGAAGAGACGGATGGGAGCAAACGTTCCTTCTCAGTCGCCTATTCTTCCGTCGCACAAATGCTTCGTCCTGGCTATTCCCGATGGGATGTCGGCGTGGGTGAACTGCGTGACGACAGCCTGCGTGACAAACCAAAGGTGGGATATGCGACGGGCTACTATGGCTTAACCAATACCTTCACGGGGTATGCGGGACTGGAATATACCGATAGCGATTTCTACGCCGCATTGTTGGGTATTGCCATGAATACCGGAGTCGGCGCATTCGCTCTTGATGTCACGCATTCAGATGCCCGGATAGACGGCTTACGACATCTCACGGGCGAAAGTTATCGCGTCTCCTACAGCAAACTTATGGAAGCCACGAATACCTCTTTCAACGTCGCCGCCTACCGGTTTTCAACGTCTGACTATCTCAGCCTGAACGATGCGGCCTCGTTGACCAATGAGATCAAATACCGTGACAGGGAGCGTAACCCGGAACGTAACAATAGCGACGTGTATCAGACCTTCCAGCGCATGAAAAACCAGATCCAGGTGAATATCAGCCAACCGCTGAATATTGCCGATCTTGATTTGGGATCGCTGTATGTCAACTCAACCTGGCAGGACTACTGGAATGAAAGCAGTTCGTCGGCGCAATACTCGGTTGGCCACAGTCATTCGTTAAGCTGGGGAAGTTATAGCCTCACCGTGCAGCGCACCTACAATGAGTTTGGGGAAAAAGATGACAGCGTCTATCTGAACCTCACGATTCCATTCGACACGCTGATGGGTAACAGCAAGCGAGCGGGTGGATTCTCCTCACTCACGACGGGCATCGGCAGCGATTTAAAAGGCGGCAGTAGCTTTAACGCCAGCGCCAATGGCAACACCGAAGATAACCGTTTCAGTTACAGCATTACCGAAAGCACCACGCGTTACGACGATACGTTAAATCAGTTAAGCGGGTACGGCAGTTACAACGGCCCGCATGGACCGCTAAGCCTTTCCGTCTCCGCCTCAGATGACGGTACACGACAATATTCTGCCAGCTATAGCGGCGGAATGGTTCTGCACTCGGGTGGCGTAACACTTGCTCCAGGCAGCATCAGCGAAAGCGATACGCTTGCCTTAATTAAAGCTGAGGGGGCAGAAGGCGCCCGCGTCTCTATCGGTAACGGTGAAATCGGCGCCTCAGGCTATGCCCTTATGCCCTATCTGTCCGCTTACCGTGAAAACAGCGTTGGTCTTGATATCAGTGAAATGCACTCTGACGTGGAAGTGAAAAATACCCGCTCCACCACCGTTCCCCGTAGCGGTGCCGTTGTGCTGGTTAACTTTGAAACCGATCAGGGGCGCTCAGTGTTAATGGAACTGATGCGTGACGATGGCGGGTTTATCCCGTTAGGCGCCGATGTGCAAACCGACCAGGGCGTATCCGTGGGTAGCGTGGGTCAGGCCGGGCAGGCCTGGATCCGCGGAATTGAAGATAAAGGGACGTTAAACATCGTCTGGGGAAATGAGCCCGGCACATCCTGTACCGTCTCCTACCACATCCCACCGGATGCGAGAAAGATTGGACCGACAACGCTGCTGACGGGCCAGATCTGCCGCGTCACAGCCTTATAAAGGGAGTTAAAACATGCTTTTTAGAGCCTGGAAAAAAACAGGGTTAGTTATTTTAAGCACGGGGCTAATGGCGCTGTCGCTGGCAACACACGCCGATAATCTCGATATTACTTTTACCGCGAATATCCGTGACACCACCTGCGATATGAAAATCGAAGGCGGCAGCGGTGATGGCACCAGCAACGTTATCCCCATTGGGACTAACGGCAAGGTGCGCCTGGATTACATCATCCTGAAAAATGCCAAAGCCACGACCAACTTTAAACTCAAAATGGTCTCATGCCCGCCGAGTCTGGCATCGCTGAAAACCACCATCAGCGGTAGCGCCAGCCCGCTGACGACGGCCATTAAGAACTCACTTTCCGGCGATGGCAGTGCGGAAAATATTGGCGTGGCGATTTCCCGTACCGCCACCCCGAATACCCCCTTCGTCATTAATTCATCCACCGATACACAGCGCCTCGTCTGGTCGAGCGGAGAGATAAGTGCTGGCGAGGTACCACTTCTGGCGACGCTGGTGGAAACCGCAAACGGCCAGGGCACGACCGGCAATTTTAGCGGTATCGCTACGTTTAATTTCACCTATGAATAACTGGCAGCAATGCGGAGCGTTGATATGAAAATGAAAATGACATTACTGGTGCTTGCAATGACTGCCACCCTGCCTTCCGTTGCGTTAAGTGCGATTACGGGGACGACGAGCGTGCAGGCAACGTTTACATCCACCATAGAGGCCGGGACCTGTAACGCGGAGATTCAAAACGCCAGCGGAGCCCCGATTGACATTTTGCCGTTTGGCGATGTGTTTAAGTCTGACCTGGTGAGCCAGAGCCGACGAGAAACCTTCAAAATCGCCTTCACGAACTGTGCCGGGGTAAAAAACGCCGCCATTCAGGCCATGCCGGGTGCAGGCGGGTCGTGTACCGGTAACGCATATGCAGCCGGGCATAACGTCGGCTTTGAAATCTGGAAAGGCTCTGTCGACTCAGGCTCCATATTGAACTGCGCCACTGTCCCGACGTCTGTCATCAACCTGTCTAACGGGACGGGGAATTTTGAGATGGATGCGCGCATCGTCATTGCAAATGGTAAAACGATTTCGGACGTGACGACAGGTTCGGTCAATGCGCCCGTGACGTTTACCGTGACCTATCAATAATGTTTATTCAGACAGGTAGCTTAAACAGGATGTTCCAGTCCCGCTTAATCTTAAGAAATGCGATGTCATGGCTGGCCCTCTGCATGGGGTTTCCCGCAGCGGGTTTTGCCTCCAGCCTGGAAATGGATATGACGGCAAATATTATCAACAATACGTGCCAGGTCAGTATTCCAGAAAGTGGAAACGTAACGCTGCCAACGGTGGGAAAAACGTGGTTTTATACCGCGGAGGGCACCGATCGGCTTCAACCAGCAGACCCCGCGGGAGGAACACGCTTTATGATTCAGGTTGAGGACTGCAGCGGGGATGAATCGGGATCCGGACAAGCGCTGTACTTTACCTTTAAACCGCAGTCTGCCCAAATTGATGGGATTTCAAAACAGATATTCAGTAATGAAACATCCGCCCTTGCTGGCGGCGCTGAAAACGTGGGGATTGTTATTTTTTCTGAATCCAATAATCAAAACGTCCTCGACAGCGAGGGGCAGTCTGATGTGGAGGTCAAAATAGCGACCCCATCAGACCAACAAAGCTATTTGAAAGCGTATAACTTTTACGCCCGCTACCAAAATTACGGCCCGGTCAGCGCAGGAAAAGTGACCGCGCGCGCATTAGTCAGCGTGACATATCGCTAACAGGCAACGCTAAAAAGGAACAATTATGGCACAGCGTCCTGGGATAACTGTTTCCCCACGTTTTAACGGTTTTATCATTTTATTTATGTTTTTAACCATGAACGCTTTTTACGCCCATGCAGATATTGAGTGTAAATTTCGATTTGGCGACACGCAGTCCATCGGCGACTTTAATGGCGCAAAGCCGACTCTGCAAATCGTGGATAATGTCGCTGTTCCTACAAAAATCAGCTCGCTATATCGCCTGAATCTGAGCCCCGGATTAAGTAGTAAATGCACGATAGGAAAACATGGCGAAAACATTTTCACCCTGGCAGACGCCAGTCTGTTAGTCGGCAGTATTGATGGTAAAGCTTTATTCAAAACCAATGTAACCGGAATAGCCTATGCTCTGGCTTTTGGCACAGTAGACAATACCGCCACGGCCTATTTCGCTCCCAGTACGAGCTGGTTTCTTGCATTACACATGAATGACCAGGATGAGCTGCTGGATAATCGCGCCTGGCGGGTCATGGTCGAATTTTACCAACTTCCCACGTTTGCCGGTATTCCTGCTAACGTAGTATCTATTGGCCCGGTTGGTGGAACAATTGGAAAAATTACCATTGGAGACCCGGTGGGATCCGATCCAGACGATCATCCCAAACCGACCATTACCATAGCTAATATGGCCTTCATTACACCAATAGAAAAACCCACCTGCACGCTCACGGCTCCCAAAACCGTAGACCTGGGGGATTATGGTGTATCCGATATCGAGAACGATAAAACCATAAACGCCGATTTTGGGGTGACAGGGAATTGCACCAACACCCGTAAAGTCACCGTGAAGTTGACCACCAGTAAAACAACCGGGACCGATGGCTCATTACTCGCCAACACCGCATCGTCGAACGCGGCAAAAGGCGTGGGCGTGTTACTGTTGTGGCCGAACAACAAGCAGATAGTGCCTAATTCAACTAGCAGCTTTACCGCACAAGAGAACACTACCCTTGCCCTATTCAGCTGGTTACTTACGGCCCGGTTAGTTAAGTCTGGTACAGAAAAAGTCACCTCAGGCACGTTCAGCGCCATCGGCACCCTGCAGTTCACCTACGAGTAGCTTAGCCCTGCGGCTGGTTGCTGATCAGCCGCGACATGGTCTCCAGCGAATCCGTTCTTAAGATGTACAGGCGTTTCAGTAAGAACGGATTATCCCCCGGCTTGACCTTCCCTTTTACCGTTGTCACTGCGAGGTGAAAACCGGCGTCATTCGCGGCTTTTATGGCTTTATTGTCATAGCCACCAAACGGATAAGAGAGATACAGCACGCGCGGGTTAAACTGCGCCAGCGCCCGGCGCGAGCGTTCGAAATCAAACAAAATCACGTGGTAGCTGCGGCTCAGTAGAATCGGATGCTTGTTACCATCCACGCGGTGCAGGAAATGCGTGTGGGACTGAATATCAAACACGTCCTGGATGCCCTTCAGCTCCTGAACGCTCATAAACTGCAGTGATTTCGGATCCCACTTCTGCGGATGCCGCTTAATGCGGGATGAGATGATAAACGCCGTGGCGTTAAACCCGTACTCTTTCAGAATCGGGTAAGCATAGCGGCTTACGGATTTCAGTCCGTCATCAAATGTGATCACTACCGATTTGGCCGGCAGGTTCAGTTTGTTACGTACATACCCTTCCAGCTGATACATCGTCAGGGTGGTATACCCCTGGTCACGCAGCCAGGCCATCTGGTTATTGAACGCGCGCACGCTGGTGGTGGTAGAGGTATGCCGGAAGCGCGTGTTCTCTTCATCACGCAGAATATGATGGTAGGTCAGCACCGGGAGGCCATTATCTTCCTGCGCGTCCAGGCTGCTGATCCATGCCAGTCGGTTGCCGATACGGATCTGGTACCACGTCTGGTTTAAGCGGTCTTTGAGTTTGCTTAAAACCGGATACCGAAGATTGGCGCTCAGCGTACCGAATGGCGCACTGCCGCTGGACGGCGCGTTGTAGACCGGTGTGTCTTTCCAGGTGATCAGGTTTTGATTACTGAGCGGCTTATTAAGATCGCCAAGGCTGTCCTCAACGCGCTGCTTTCCCTGCACCTGCTCCAGATGGCCTTTATCGATAAATCCTGTCCCGAAGCCGAAGCGAAACTCGTAATAATCCGCAGCGGTAGGCACAACGGCAAGGATCTGTCCGGCTCTGACATGGCCGACGTTAACGACCTCGTTTCCCACCTGCGCCCAGATAGCCGCATCTTCAGTGGTTTGCATGTACTGGGCTGGAAGACCTTGCTGACTTAATAAACTGGCTGATGCCCCGCCAGAGAAAACCAGCAGGCACAGGAACAAAATACGCGTGAACATGTATGTGATATCGGTACGAATAAACTGGTGCCATTGTAACAAATGCACCATCAATACCAATGTTTAATTCTTATACAGGTCGTGAAGAAGAACGAAGGGGGGATTTTTCTGCTGCTGATGCCACAAGCTGCTGACGCCCGGCTTACCCTGCGCCACGATGGCATCGCGAAACTCTGCGCTGCTTAATAATTCACGCCGTGGATACATTAACTCAAGCAGGGGAAGATCAATACCGGAGATCACTTCGCAGCAGTCGTGTTTGTGGCTCAACAGAGCGGCCGCGCGATACGGCGCAGCGCCAGATTTATCGGTAAGAAAGATAACGCCTTCGCCAGTGTCGGTTTCATGCAGGGCATCGCACATCATCCGGCTCAGCATGTTGGTGCTCAGACCTTGCCAGTAATTCACCGCACGACACTGCGCCAGTGGACCAAACCTGGCTTCAAGCTTTATCAACATCTCCTGCGCCTGTTCATCGTGGCAGGTAATGACCCATCCCAGCATAACTCTCTCCTTAGCAGGCGAGTAGTTTAGCGAAGTGAAGATTAGCTTACGGTGATAACAGTCAAAGAAAAGGCCCGGCAACCCGAAAGTCACCGGGCGGAAGGTTAGCTGCGCAGTCCGCGTCCGCGCTGGATTAAGTACCAGCACAGCAGGTAGAAGGCGACGATAAACACCACCAGCACCGCAGCGGTAGTGAACAGCGGTACGTCAGTAATGCCGAGGAAGCCGAAGCGGAAACCGCTGATCATGTAGACAATCGGGTTCAGGTGCGACAACGCCTGCCAGAACGGCGGCAGCAGCGTCAGGGAATAAAACACCCCACCCAGATAGGTCAGCGGCGTCAGCACAAAGGTCGGGATCAGGCTGATATCGTCAAACGTTTTGGCAAACACCGCGTTCAGCAGACCGGCAAGCGAAAACAGGATCGCCGTCAACAGCAGCGTCAGCCCCACGAACAGCCAGGAGTGCACCTGGAACGGCACGAAGAACAAGGAGATAGCCGTCACCAGGATCCCGACGCACAGGCCGCGCGCTACACCACCGCCGACGTAACCCGCGATGATCACATGCGTTGGCACCGGTGCCACCAGCAGCTCCTCAATGTTGCGCTGGAACTTAGCGCTAAAGAAAGACGAAGCCACGTTGGCATAGGCGTTGGTGATCACCGCCATCATGATCAAACCCGGAACGATAAACTGCATATAGGTAAAGCCATGCATCTCACCAATGCGGGAACCAATCAGATTACCGAAGATGATGAAATAGAGCGTCATGGTGATCACCGGCGGCACCAGGGTTTGTACCCAGATGCGCATAAAGCGGTTAATCTCTTTCGCCCAGATGCTTTTCAGCGCGACCCAATAAAGATGCGTCATGCCTTGTCTCCTTGTTTATCCTGCACCAGAGAGACAAACAGCTCTTCCAGTCGGTTCGCTTTGTTACGCATACTTAAAACCTGAATGCCCTGGGCACTCAGCTGGGAGAAGACGCTGTTAATGCCCTGTTCCCGCAATACTTCCACCTCCAGCGTGGAGGTGTCGACCAGGCGATACTGGTACCCTTCAAGCTTCGGCAGCGCGCTTTTTGCCGCCAGATCCAGAATGAACGTTTCTGATTTGAGCTTCGAGAGCAGATCCTTCATTGAGGTGTTTTCCACCAGCTCGCCGTTCTGAATGATGCCGATGTTGCGGCACAGCATTTCCGCTTCTTCAAGGTAGTGCGTCGTCAAAATAATGGTGGTGCCTTTGTCGTTGAGATCTTTCAGGAACCCCCACATTGAGCGACGAAGCTCAATATCTACCCCAGCGGTGGGCTCGTCGAGGATCAACAGTTTTGGCTCATGCATCAGCGCACGGGCAATCATCAGACGCCGCTTCATGCCGCCAGACAGCATACGCGCACGTTCGTTACGTTTTTCCCATAGATCAAGCTGCTTCAGGTACTTTTCGCTGCGAGCTAACGCTTCTTTTCGCTCAACGCCGTAGTAGCCCGCCTGGTTGACGACGATCTGCTGCACCGTCTCAAACGGGTTGAAGTTGAACTCCTGCGGTACCAGACCGAGCTGACGTTTGGCGTTGACCACATCTTTTTGCAGATCGTAGCCAAACACGCAGACCCGGCCAGAGGTCTTATTGACCAGCGAGCTGATAATGCCGATGGTCGTCGATTTCCCCGCGCCGTTCGGCCCCAGAAGCGCATAGAAATCCCCCGCTTCTACTTTGAGATCTATCCCGCGTAGCGCCTGAACGCCGCCCGGATAGGTTTTTTTAAGCTGCTCAAGCTCCAGTGCAATCGCCATGAATTAAACTTACCTTAGGTTCTGACACACGTTGTGTGGTTTCATTAAAAGTCGGGTTACCCTATAGTAGCGCAACGCAATCACTTGGTTACAGGTCGCTAACCTCCATGAACAACATAGATACACTCATCAGCAACAATGCACTATGGTCAAAAATGCTGGTGGAGGAAGACCCCGGTTTTTTTGGAAAGCTCGCGCAAGCGCAGAATCCACGCTTTCTCTGGATTGGATGTTCCGACAGCCGTGTTCCGGCTGAGCGACTGACGGGCCTTGAGCCCGGCGAACTGTTTGTTCACCGTAACGTTGCCAACCTGGTGATTCATACCGATCTCAACTGCCTGTCTGTCGTTCAGTACGCCGTAGACGTCCTGGAGGTCGAGCACATCATTATTTGCGGTCACTACGGCTGCGGCGGCGTGCAGGCCGCTGTGGAAAATCCGGAACTGGGGCTCATCGATAACTGGCTGCTGCACATCCGCGATATCTGGTTCAAACATAGCTCACTGCTGGGTGAAATGCCGCAGGAGCGCCGGATGGACACGCTGTGTGAACTGAACGTGATGGAGCAGGTGTATAACCTGGGTCATTCAACGATCATGCAGTCAGCGTGGAAGCGCGGGCAGAAGGTCTCTATCCACGGCTGGGCGTACGGCATTCACGACGGCCTGCTGCGCAATCTGGAAGTGACCGCCACCAACCGCGAAACGCTGGAGCAGCGTTACCGTTCGGGCATTGCCAACCTCAAGCTTAAGCATGTGAACCATAAATAAAGCGGGGATTTTCTCCCTCTCCCTGTGGGAGAGGGCTGGGGTGAGGGCACCAGGCCGCACTACTCGTCCAGAAGCACAACCTTCCCAACATACGGCAGATGGCGATAACGCTGCGCGTAGTCAATACCGTAACCGACGACGAACTCGTCCGGAATAGAGAAACCAACAAACTCCACCGGTACCTGCACTTCACGGCGGTCTGGTTTATCCAGCAGAGTACAGATGGCCAGGGATTTCGGCTCACGCAGGCTCAGGATCTCGCGCACTTTAGAAAGCGTGTTACCGGAGTCGATGATGTCTTCGACGATCAATACATCTTTGCCACGAATATCTTCATCCAGATCTTTCAGGATTTTCACATCACGGGTTGTGGACATGCCGCTGCCATAGCTGGAGGCGGTCATAAAATCGACCTCATGTGACACCTGCACTTCACGGCACAGGTCTGCCATGAACATGAAAGAGCCACGCAACAGACCAACCAGCACCATTTCGCTGCCGCTGTCCTTGTAATGTTCGGTGATTTGACGACCCAGTTCGGCGATACGCGCTTTGATCTCGGCTTCCGGGATCATCACTTCAACAGTATGTTTCATATTACTAACCATATGATTTTAATGAAAATCTCTCAATGCGGATGAATGTTATTCCGGCATCGATACGCAAGCCAGCCATTATATCAGCAAATGGCTAAGCCTGGCGTATGAGTTATAAAAAGCAAATATTGTGATTCCGATCACACTTGTTAATACCTATAATTAGTTGCTAGCAAATTATTAACAAAAACTGACGAGTACACTTTCTATGGCTGAAACAAACTCTAAACAGCCGCGTCTACTGGTGACACTAACAGCGTTATTCGCCGCCTTCTGCGGCCTGTACCTGTTAATCGGTGGCGTCTGGCTGGTCGCAATTGGCGGCTCCTGGTACTACCCCATTGCGGGCCTGGTTATGCTTGGCGTAACTGTTCTGCTCTGGCGTAGAAAACAATCCGCACTGTGGCTTTATGCGGCATTACTCCTCGCAACCATGATCTGGGGCGTCTGGGAAGTCGGGTTCGACTTCTGGGCACTAACGCCACGCAGCGACATTCTGGTCTTCTTCGGTATCTGGCTGATCCTGCCGTTCGTCTGGCGTCGCCTGATTGTACCTTCCAGCGGTGCCGTTGCGGCGCTGCTTGTCGCTCTGCTAATCAGTGGCGGTATCCTGACCTGGGCCGGCTTTAACGACCCGCAGGAGATCAACGGTACGCTGAATGCGGAATCCACCCCTGCAGCGGCTATCTCGCAGGTGGCTGACGGCGACTGGCCAGCGTATGGCCGTAACCAGGAAGGTCAGCGCTACTCCCCGCTGAAGCAGATCAACGCGGACAACGTGAAAAACCTGAAAGAAGCCTGGGTATTCCGTACCGGCGATCTGAAGATGCCAAACGATCCGGGTGAACTGACCAACGAAGTGACGCCAATTAAAGTGGGCAACATGCTTTATCTGTGTACGGCGCACCAGCGTCTGTTCGCGCTCGACGCGGCCACCGGTAAAGAGAAATGGCACTTCGATCCGCAGCTGAACTCCAACCCGTCGTTCCAGCACATCACCTGCCGCGGTGTCTCTTACCACGAAGCGCGTGCGGATAATGCCAGCCCGGACGTCATTGCCGACTGTCCTCGCCGCATTATGCTGCCGGTGAACGATGGCCGCCTGTTCGCGATTAACGCCGAAACGGGCAAGCTGTGCGAAACCTTCGCCAACAAAGGTATCCTGAACCTGCAGACCAACATGCCGGACACCACGCCGGGTCTGTATGAACCCACCTCACCGCCAATCATCACCGATAAAACCATCGTGATTGCTGGTTCGGTCACGGATAACTTCTCCACCCGCGAAACCTCTGGCGTTATCCGTGGTTTCGACGTGAATACCGGTAAACTGCTGTGGGCCTTCGATCCGGGCGCGAAAGATCCTAACGCGATCCCGTCTGATGAACACACCTTTACCTTCAACTCGCCAAACTCCTGGGCACCGGCTGCGTATGATGCGAAGCTGGATCTGGTCTACCTGCCAATGGGCGTGACCACGCCTGATATCTGGGGCGGTAACCGTACCCCTGAGCAGGAACGTTATGCCAGCTCCATTCTGGCGCTGAACGCGACCACTGGTAAACTGGCGTGGAGCTACCAGACCGTACACCACGATCTGTGGGATATGGATATGCCGTCCCAGCCAACGCTGGCGGACATTACCGTTAACGGCAAAACCGTTCCGGTGATTTATGCTCCGGCGAAAACCGGTAACATCTTCGTACTGGACCGCCGTAACGGCGAGCTGGTTGTGCCTGCACCGGAAAAACCGGTTCCTCAGGGTGCGGCTAAAGGCGATTACGTCACTAAAACGCAGCCGTTCTCCGAACTGAGCTTCCGTCCGAAGAAAGACCTCAGCGGCGCAGACATGTGGGGTGCCACCATGTTTGACCAGCTGGTGTGCCGCGTAATGTTCCATCAGCTGCGCTATGAAGGCATCTTTACCCCGCCTTCTGAGCAGGGCACGCTGGTCTTCCCGGGTAACCTTGGGATGTTCGAATGGGGCGGGATCTCCGTTGACCCTAACCGCCAGGTAGCGATCGCCAACCCGATGGCGCTGCCGTTTGTCTCTAAACTGATCCCACGTGGTCCGGGTAACCCGATGGAGCAGCCGAAAGACGCGAAAGGCAGCGGTACCGAAGCCGGTATTCAGCCGCAGTATGGCGTACCGTTTGGCGTGACCCTGAATCCGTTCCTGTCTCCGTTTGGTCTGCCGTGTAAACAGCCTGCCTGGGGATATATCTCCGGTCTGGATCTGAAAACCAACCAGATCGTGTGGAAAAAACGTATTGGTACACCGCAGGACAGCATGCCGTTCCCGATGCCGGTTCCGGTGCCGTTCAACATGGGTATGCCAATGCTGGGTGGCCCAATTTCCACCGCCGGTAACGTGCTGTTCATCGCGGCAACCGCAGATAACTACCTGCGCGCGTACAACATGACCAACGGTGAGAAACTGTGGCAAGGCCGTCTGCCAGCCGGTGGACAGGCAACGCCGATGACCTATGAGGTGAATGGCAAGCAGTACGTTGTCATCTCTGCGGGCGGTCACGGTTCGTTTGGCACGAAGATGGGCGACTATATCGTCGCGTATGCGTTGCCGGATGACGCAAAATAAATGCAAAACGGCAACCTCGGTTGCCGTTTGTTATGTTTGTTCCCTCTCCCACCGGGAGAGGGCCAGGGTGAGGGCATCAGGCCGCACCTGCGAAATGTAGGCCGGGTAAGGCGAAGCCGCCACCCGGCTTTTTTATACGGTAAAACCCAGCATCATCCCCGTATCTTCATGCTCCAGCAGATGACAGTGCGCCATATAGGCAAACTCCTTTGGCGCCTCGTGGTCAAACTTCACCAGCACCTCGCTGACGCCGCCTTCCACTCTCACTGTATCTTTCCAGCCCGCGCGATGCGCATCCGGCGTTTTGCCGTTCTCTGAAAGAATACGGAACTGGGTGCCGTGAATATGGAACGGATGCAGCATCATGTCGCCTTCGCCTGAAATCACCCAGCGCTCAAACTGCCCTTTTGTAGCAGCAAACATTGGCGTGTTCATATCGAACGCTTTGCCGTTGATCATATTGGCATTGTGGAAATCAAACCCGTGACCGCCGTGATTCATACCGCCCATCTTGCCGTGATCCATGTTCATATGGCCCATCATCTGCCCGTGGTGCATCCCCGCCATCGCCTGATCGCCATACTTTTTCATCAGCACCTGCATGCCCATCATGTCGAGCATCGGATCCATGGAGAGCTGCAGCTTACGTTGCGTAAGCCCAGCCAGCGACGGAAGTCCCGGCAGCGTGGTTAAGGTGTCCGGCAGCGTACCGGAGGCGGTGATCTGCAGCGGCTGAATACGTAAAACCGGGTGCGGCTTATCGAATGGCGCAACGGCCATCCCCATCTGGCTGACCGGGAGCGTCACCAGGTCAAATGATTTACCGTCGCTGATGTCCACCAGCACCTCAAAGCGCTCGCCCATCAGCACAGGGAGTTCATTCACTTTGACCGGCTCAGGCAGCAGTCCTCCGTCGCTCGCCACGACGTACAGCGGACGATTATCGCTGGTGGCAAAGTTCAGCGAGCGCGCGTTGCATCCGTTGAGCAGACGTAACCGCAGCCAGCCTTTTGGTGCAGCGTGCTGGGGGTAGATCGCGCCATTGGTCAGCAGCGTATCGCCAAACCAGCCTACCGCCGCGGTCATCACATCCAGCTGATAATCAATCTGAC
Source organism: Enterobacter sp. A8 (assembly GCF_004296595.1). Lineage (NCBI taxonomy): Bacteria > Pseudomonadati > Pseudomonadota > Gammaproteobacteria > Enterobacterales > Enterobacteriaceae > Enterobacter > Enterobacter sp. A8. The sequence goes on along the minus strand of NZ_SCMF01000004.1, from coordinate 416,215 downwards.
CGTCTGTGGAGAATTTTTTGTCCTGCACAATGACCGGCACATCGTCGATACCCCACTGTTTGGGCAGACGCAGCAAGCGACTTTCGTCATCTTCAATCAGCACCAGGCCTGCCAGCCCCATGGCCACCTGATGGCCCGTTTTACCATGCTGATGCGGGTGGAACCAGCAGGTCGCCGCCCGCTGCTCGGGGGTAAAGGTCACGGTACGCTTCCCACCCGCTTTTATAATCCCTTGCGGGCCGCCGTCGACCTCACCCGGCACTTCCAGCCCGTGCCAGTGCAGCGTCGTCTCTTCTGCCAGCGTGTTGTGAATATCAACGGTGACGGCTTTTCCTCTGCGCAACTGCAACGCCGGGCCAAGCACATTGCCGTTATAGCCCCAGGTGGTGGCGTTATTTTTACCAAACGCCGTTTTACCGGACTGAACCACCAGCTGGATACGGCCACGGGCATCGGCGGTCAATAAATCAGGAATGGGTAAGGCAGGTCTGTCAGCCGCCAGAACCGCGCGACTCCACAGTGGTAATGCGCTGGCAACCCCCAACGCAACGGAATATTTTAGAAATTCACGACGTTGCATATTCATTTCCTTATTTCGTGCAGACGATCTTTTGAGCATAAACCCTCCCCTTACCGGAAGGTCAAGTAACGCGGCAATAATAAAGATCGTCGCACTGGCACCAAATATGCTAACGTTGATTTTCCGTGATGCAGTGGTAGAAGCAATGAAGACGTTTTTCAGGACAATTTTGTTCACCAGCCTGATGGCAATGTGTGCGAACAGCTATGCGCTCAGTGAAAATGAAGCGGAAGATATGGCCGATCTGACGGCGGTTTTTGTATTCCTGAAAAATGATTGTGGCTACCAGAATTTACCCAACGGGCAAATTCGTCGCGCACTGGTCTTTTTTGCCCAGCAGAACCAATGGGACCTCAGCAACTACGACAGCTTCGACATGAAAGCGCTCGGTGAAGACAGTTACCGTGATTTAAGCGGTATTGGCATCCCAACGGCAAAAAAATGCAAAGCGCTGGCCCGCGATTCGCTTAGCCTGCTCGCCTACGTGAAATAACCTTCCCGACGCCTCTTGTTTCGCCTGGAACCGTGCAACCACGGTTATAGTTAGCTATCATGTTTCGCTCATTTTTCGTGAGTGTAACGGATGTTAACGAAGAGGAGTCCGCGTATGGCCGACCACACGTTGTGGCATGAAACACTGCATGACCAGTTTGGTCAGTACTTTGCCGTTGATAACGTGCTTTATCATGAGAAAACCGATCATCAGGATCTGATCATCTTCGAGAATGCCGCTTTTGGCCGCGTGATGGCGCTGGACGGCGTGGTGCAAACCACCGAGCGAGATGAGTTTATCTATCATGAGATGATGACCCACGTCCCGCTGCTGGCCCATGGCCACGCGAAGCACGTGCTGATTATCGGCGGCGGCGACGGGGCGATGCTGCGCGAAGTCTCCCGCCACCAGTCCATTGAAACCATCACCATGGTAGAGATCGACGCGGGCGTGGTCTCATTCTGTCGTCAGTACCTGCCTAACCATAACGCGGGAAGCTACGACGATCCGCGCTTTAAGCTGGTGATTGACGATGGCGTGAACTTCGTCAACCAGACGACTCAGACGTTTGACGTCATTATCTCCGACTGTACCGACCCTATCGGCCCGGGAGCCTCGCTGTTTACCTCATCGTTCTACGAGGGTTGCAAGCGTTGTCTGAACCCTGGCGGTATCTTCGTGGCGCAAAATGGCGTCTGCTTCCTGCAGCAGGATGAAGCGCTCGACAGCCACCGCAAACTGAGCACCTATTTTGGCGATGTTAGCTTCTATCAGGCTGCCATTCCGACCTACTACGGCGGGATCATGACCTTTGCCTGGGCGACGGATAACGACGTCCTGCGTCATCTCTCCACGGAGATTATCCAGGCGCGCTTCCATCAGGCAGGACTCCAGTGCCGTTACTACAATCCGGCGGTCCATACCGCAGCCTTCGCCTTGCCGCAGTACCTGCAAGATGCACTGTCCTCCCAGGGGGTGAACTAATTGAAAAAGCTTAAACTGCATGGCTTTAACAACCTGACCAAAAGCCTGAGTTTTTGTATTTACGATATCTGCTACGCCAAAACAGCGGAAGAGCGCGATGGCTACATCGCCTATATCGATGAACTCTACAATGCCAACCGACTGACCGAGATCCTGTCGGAAACCTGCTCTATTATCGGCGCAAATATTCTGAACATCGCCCGCCAGGATTATGAACCTCAGGGCGCCAGCGTGACCATTCTGGTCAGCGAAGAGCCGGTCGATCCTAAGCTTATCGACAAAACCGAGCATCCGGGCCCGCTGCCTGAAGTGGTTGTCGCCCACCTCGATAAAAGCCATATCTGCGTGCACACCTACCCGGAGAGCCACCCGGAAGGCGGCCTGTGTACGTTCCGCGCCGATATCGAAGTATCCACCTGCGGCGTGATCTCCCCGCTAAACGCGCTGAACTATTTAATTCACCAGCTGGAATCCGATATCGTCACCATTGATTATCGTGTGCGTGGTTTTACGCGCGATATCAACGGCATGAAGCACTTTATCGATCACGAGATCAACTCCATTCAGAACTTTATGTCCGAGGACATGAAATCGCTGTACGACATGATGGACGTGAACGTGTATCAGGAGAACATCTTCCACACCAAGATGCTGCTTAAGGAGTTTGACCTTAAGCACTACATGTTCCACACAAAGCCAGAAGATTTAAGCGAAGAAGAGCGTAAGGTCATTACCGACCTGCTCTGGAAAGAGATGCGCGAAATCTACTACGGCCGCAATATTCCGGCCGTGTAAGACTCGCACGGAGCAAGGACGCTCCTGTGTGCTATTTCTGTTTCATAAACTCCCGGTACGCCGCCACGACCTGCAGAAAGTCCTCCACGCCACACAGCGACAGGCTCTCTTCGTCGTAATAGCTCATCCCCTCTTCCATCTCGTCGCCCGAGAATTCCAGCTGGTTGGCCCGCACCATCACCTCTTCGCCATCCATCCACAGCGTGTATTCATGACCCGCACGTTGCCAGGAGCGTTCACTGCCTTTTATCGTATTCGCCGCCTGTTCAACTTCATCAAGAAGCGCAAGATTTTCTTTCACCTCTTCGTTAAACCAGTGTCCAACGGCTTCGTGGCCCATCGACATACGCACTTTCACCACCCCGGTGATGTCGCGCAGAAATTCGTAATCCATAGTGTTTTCCTCTGCAAAGCCATTACGGTAATTATCGCAGCAGAGAGGAAGAAAAAAAGCGTGTGAGGTGGGAGGAATGAAAATAAAAAGGTGAGAGCAAGGCCCTGCGGCCTGATGCCCTCACCCCGGCCCTCTCCCACGGGAGAGGGTGCAAACACTAAAAACCGTCTCGTGGAGACGGTTTTGCTTTTATACCGCCGTCTGGAAGATAACCCCGTCAGCTTTTTCGGTGTACTGAGAGAGCTGGTCGAAGTTCAGATAGCGATAGGTATCCACCGCCGTCTTATCAACCTGAGCAACGAAGGTCTGGTACTCTTCCGGCGTTGGCAGTTTGCCAATCAGCGCCGCAACCGCCGCCAGCTCAGCAGACGCCAGGTAGACGTTCGCACCGGTACCTAAACGGTTCGGGAAGTTACGGGTAGAGGTGGAGACCACCGTCGCACCGTCTGCCACGCGCGCCTGGTTACCCATACACAGGGAACAGCCCGGGATTTCGATGCGCGCACCGCTCTTACCAAACACGCTGTAGTAACCCTCTTCAGTCAGCTGCGCCGCATCCATACGGGTTGGTGGCGCTACCCACAGGCGGGTTGGCAGCTGGCCTTTGTGAGTATCCAGCAGTTTACCGGCAGCACGGAAGTGACCGATGTTGGTCATACAGGAACCGATGAACACTTCGTCGATCTTATCGCCCTGCACGTCAGACAGCAGACGCGCATCGTCAGGATCGTTCGGTGCACAGAGAATTGGCTCTTTAATGTCTGCCAGATCGATGTCGATCACCGCCGCATATTCTGCGTCAGCATCGGCTTCCAGCAGCTGCGGATCCGCCAGCCATTTCTCCATCCCCTGAATACGACGCTCCAGCGTACGACGGTCGCCGTAGCCTTCCGCAATCATCCACTTCAGCAGGACGATATTAGAGTTCAGATACTCAATGATCGGCTCTTTGTTCAGCTTGATGGTACAACCCGCGGCGGAACGCTCTGCAGACGCATCGGTCAGCTCGAATGCCTGCTCAACTTTGAGATCCGGCAGCCCTTCAATTTCCAGGATGCGGCCAGAGAAGATGTTTTTCTTACCTTTCTTCTCAACGGTCAGCAGGCCCTGTTTGATGGCATACAGCGGGATAGCGTGAACCAGGTCGCGCAGGGTGATACCCGGCTGCATTTTACCTTTGAAGCGCACCAGTACCGATTCCGGCATATCCAGCGGCATCACGCCGGTCGCTGCGGCAAACGCCACCAGACCGGAGCCCGCCGGGAAGGAGATACCAATCGGGAAACGGGTATGGGAGTCACCGCCGGTACCTACAGTATCCGGCAGCAGCATACGGTTCAGCCAGGAGTGGATAACGCCGTCGCCCGGACGCAGGGAGACGCCGCCACGGTTCATGATGAAGTCTGGCAGCGTGTGGTGCGTGGTTACGTCAACCGGCTTCGGATACGCCGCCGTGTGACAGAAGGACTGCATGACCAGATCGGACGAGAAGCCCAGGCACGCCAGGTCTTTCAGCTCGTCACGGGTCATTGGGCCAGTGGTGTCCTGAGAGCCCACAGAGGTCATCTTCGGCTCGCAGTAAGCGCCAGGACGGATACCGGCCACGCCGCACGCGCGGCCAACCATTTTCTGCGCCAGCGAGAAGCCACGATTGCTTTCTGCTACGTCTTTCGCATGACGGAACACGTCTGAGTGCGGCAGACCCAGCGCTTCACGCGCTTTGGTGGTCAGGCCACGACCGATGATCAGCGGGATACGGCCACCGGCACGCACTTCGTCGATCAGCACATCGGTTTTCAGCTCGAAGCTCGCCAGCAGCTCGTTGGTGTCGTGGTTACGGACTTCACCTTTATACGGGTAAACGTCAATCACGTCGCCCATGTTCAGGTTAGAGACATCCACTTCGATTGGCAGTGCGCCAGCATCTTCCATGGTGTTGAAGAAGATTGGGGCAATCTTACCGCCCAGGCACAGGCCGCCACCGCGTTTGTTCGGCACATGCGGAATATCGTCACCCATAAACCACAGGACGGAGTTAGTGGCGGATTTACGGGAAGAACCGGTACCGACAACGTCACCGACGTAAGCCAGCGGGAATCCTTTTTTCTGCAACGCTTCGATCTGTTTGATCGGGCCGACAACACCTGGCTGATCCGGCTCAATGCCTTCACGGGCGTTTTTCAGCATCGCCAGTGCGTGCAGCGGGATATCCGGGCGAGACCATGCATCCGGTGCCGGAGAGAGGTCATCGGTGTTGGTTTCACCGGTGACTTTGAATACGGTAACGGTAATTTTTTCAGCCAGCGCAGGACGGTTCAGGAACCATTCGGCATCGGCCCAGGACTGCATCACCTGCTTCGCATAGACGTTGCCTGCTTTGGCTTTTTCTTCCACATCGTAGAAGTTATCGAACATCAGCAGCGTTGAAGAGAGCGCTTTAGCGGCAATCGGTGCCAGCTTGTCGTTATCCAGCGCGTCAATCAGCGGATGAATGTTATAACCACCCTGCATGGTGCCGAGCAGTTCAATGGCTTTTTCAGGAGTAACCAGTGGGGAGGTGGCTTCGCCTTTGGCGATAGCAGCAAGGAATCCGGCTTTTACGTAGGCAGCTTCATCTACGCCAGGCGGTACGCGGTTGATCAGCAGATCTAACAGGAATTCTTCTTCGCCCTTAGGCGGGTTCTTCAGCAGCTCGACGAGCGCGGCCATTTGGGTTGCATCTAACGGTTTGGGTACAATTCCCTCGGCGGCACGTTCTGCTACGTGCTTACGGTATTCTTCTAGCACGACGGTTCTCCTCGCTCTCATTGTCATATGCGGCGGGCGTTCTCTTCACGCTCCTGTGAGACAGCAGTTTGTAGGGTAAATGCCCGATACCGCGTCGGGCAGCATAGCAGGATTTCTGCACAGTGTTAATCCGTTTACAAAAAAGCAACATTAAAAAATTTGCTGAATCGTTAAGCATGGTGTAGAGGGCTGACGGGGGGAATGTTGGCAACAAAAAAACCGCCTGAAAGCGGTTTATTTGTTGCCTTGCGGTGGTAGCACACCGGGTTGGCAGATTTGCGGCAACACCAACGTGAAATATTGTGCATCACTCCCTGTGGGCTTGCAAGCTGCTATCACGATTTTGCGTAGCGCCTTCCCATTTCGTATGAAAGCCCATGTAATTGCATTTTTTGCCTTCTTCAGATCCATTGAATTGACTATTCTTCTCCGCGGCCTGCTCCGCTGGTGTAGCAACCAGTCACCGGGCCCGGGAGCAGTTCCGTCATCTACGCGGCAACATCAACTTGCCAGGTTCTGCCTTTCCCGGTGAAGAATAAACCCGCGTAGCCTGTACAGGAACGCACGCAATGGAGATGCGAATCACTGCGCTGATCGTTGCGCTCGGTTTACTGCTTACGGCACTGCACGGTGGCTGGAACATATCCGACATCACAGTGCTGTTTGTTGTCAACCTCGGCAACTAGCTGCTGGCCGCTCGCAAGAGCGGCCTTCTGAAATCCCAGCGGCTTTTCAGCTATCACATATAATTGTGTAATAAATACTCACACTCTTTATCCGGACGTACCGGCAGTTCCCCAACAAAAGTCAAAACAGTAAAAGGCGAGTGAATAATACTCACGCCAACCGTAACGCCTCACGGCACAGCGCCTGTCTCGTTGGAGTCATTTTATGAAGTTGCCCTTTAAACCACATCTGCTTGTTCTTCTGTGCAGTGCCGGGCTGTTTGCCGCCTCAGGTGTCATGTTTGTCAAAAGTCGGGAGACAGAGCCTGTCGTCCCCGCTCCCGTCGCACAACAACCGGTACCCCCCGCAGCAGCGCAACCCGCCCCCGTCGTCGCCCCAGCCTATACGGCCGCGCAAATCGATCAGTGGGTTGCTCCCATCGCACTCTATCCGGATGCCCTGCTGTCACAAATTTTAATGGCCTCGACCTACCCGGCCAACGTCATCCAGGCGGCGCAGTGGTCCAAAGACAACCCTAAAATGGAAGGAGACGCCGCTATCCAGGCCGTTGCCAGCCAGCCCTGGGATCCCAGCGTAAAATCGCTGGTCGCGTTTCCTCAACTGATGTCGCTGATGGGTGAAAACCCGCCGTGGGTACAAAATCTGGGGGATGCGTTTCTCGCGCAACCGAAGGATGTCATGGATTCCGTCCAACGCCTGCGCGCGCTGGCTCAAAAGACCGGCGCCTTACAATCGACGCCTCAGCAGACGGTCACCACCGTGACGAAACCTGCCCCGGCCAAATCGGCCACCAGCGAATCGACGACTTCCACCACGCCTGCCCCGACGGTGATCAAAATTGAATCCGCGGATCCGCAGGTCGTTTACGTCCCCACCTATAACCCCAATACCGTCTACGGTACCTGGCCAAACACTGCCTATCCGCCAACCTATCTTCCTCCTTCACCGGGAGAGCAGTTTACGGACAGTCTGGTTAAAGGCTTAGGCTTCAGCCTGGGTGTGGCGACAACCTACGCCATCTTCAGCAACATCGACTGGGATGATGACGACGACTGGGACCACCATCATGACGATGACTGGAATCACGGCGGCTATAACCGCAACGGTGATAACAATATCAATATCAACGTTGAGAACTTCAACAAAATCAGTGGTCAACGCCTGACGGATGCCAACCGCACCTGGCAGCATAACCCGGCGTATCGGGAAGGTGTGCCCTACCCCACCAGCCAGCTTAATAACCGCTTCCATTCCACTAACACGGTAACGGGGCTCAGTTCTACGCAGCAAAAACCGGTTAACCGCGACAGCCAGCGTCAGGCGGCCCTGAGCCAGATAGAGAAATCGACGGGTAAAACCTTCCCGCAAACCGCGCGTCCGGGAACCAGAGATGCACAGCGCCAGGCTTCAGGCGAACAGCTGAAGCAGATATCCCAGCGCAACAACTACCGTGGCTACGACACCAGACCGCAAACGGCAAAGCGAACCACCTCGCAGCAGCGTGATAATCACCCTGCCGTAACCCAGCGACAGGAGAAACGGATCGCGCAGCCAGCCCAGCAACGCCATATCCCGCAGCGAACCAGCCAGCCTCGCGCAAATGCCTTGAGCGGCAACGACAGCCGCTCTGCCAACTGGCAAGCCCAGCAGCAACGGGGGGCGCAAAGCAGACAACTGGCTGCCCGTCATCAGCAGCCGCGTCAGGCCCCTGCCGGACGTGCTGAACACCGTGAATTCCGTCATCGTTAAGGGAGCCAACATGAAAAAGAATCTTGTCTGTGGAATGGTGTTGTTCATGATGTCCACCGCTGCGATGGCACAGCAATCCTTCAGCACGCCCGCTCAGGCGACCGATGCGCTGGCGCATGCCATCAGTGAGCAGAATGAAACGGCGATGAACAATCTGCTTGGAGAGAACTGGCGCGATTTTCTGCCGCCAGAAGGGGTCGATCCTGATGCCGTCGATCGTTTCCTCCGCGACTGGAAGGTGCGGCACAACACGGTTATCGATGGTAATACGGCGCATCTGGTCGTCGGAAATAACGACTGGCAGTTGCCCATCCCGGTTGTCAAAACCGCTACCGGATGGCAATTCGATATCAAGGAGGGCGCCGAGGAGATCCTGACCCGCGAGATCGGGCGTAACGAGCTTGCCGCCATCGAAGCATTACATGCCTATGTGGATGCCCAGCAGAGCTATTTCGCCATGAATCAAAAATACGCGCAGAAAATTGTCAGCTCTGAAGGGAAAAAAGATGGTCTCTACTGGCCCGTTTCGCCGGGTGAAGCCCCCAGCCCGCTGGGACCAGCCTTCAGCCCCAAAGAGCCCGGTGCAGGCTATCACGGCTATCGGTTCCGTATCCTGCCTGATGAGAAAGGCTTTGCGATGGTGGCATGGCCCGTCAGTTATGGCCAGACAGGCGTCATGAGTTTTGTGATAAACCAGGATGACAAAGTGTACCAGGCCGATCTCGGCAATGACTCTGAGCAGAAAGCCCGGGCGTTAACTACCTATAATCCGGATAAAACCTGGCAGCCTGTGGCTCCCTGAATCCAGCACATAAAAAAAGCGGCCACAGGCCGCTTTTTTTGTCTGAAGAAACTTATTTCTTCTTCGCTTTCGCGTTTGGCAGGTCGGTGATGCTACCTTCAAACACTTCTGCCGCCAAGCCCACGGACTCGTGCAGAGTTGGGTGAGCGTGGATGGTCAGCGCGATGTCTTCCGCGTCGCAACCCATTTCGATCGCCAGACCGATTTCACCCAGCAGCTCGCCGCCGTTGGTACCGACAATCGCACCACCGATAACGCGGTGAGTCTCTTTGTCGAAGATCAGTTTGGTCATACCGTCTGCGCAATCGGAAGCGATAGCACGGCCAGAAGCAGCCCACGGGAAGGTGGCGGTTTCGTAGCTGATGCCTTTCTCTTTCGCTTCTTTCTCGGTCAGACCGACCCATGCCACTTCTGGCTCGGTGTACGCGATAGATGGGATCACTTTCGGATCGAAGTAGTGTTTCATGCCGGCGATAACTTCAGCGGCAACGTGACCTTCGTGAACACCTTTGTGCGCCAGCATTGGCTGACCGACGATATCGCCGATAGCAAAGATGTGCGGCACGTTAGTGCGCAGCTGCTTGTCAACGCGGATGAAGCCACGGTCGTCCACTTCCACGCCAGCTTTGCCCGCGTCGAGGTTCTTACCGTTCGGCACACGGCCGATCGCCACCAGCACGGCGTCGTAACGCTGTGGTTCGGATGGCGCTTTTTTACCTTCCATGGAAACGTAAATACCGTCTTCTTTCGCTTCAACGGCAGTCACTTTGGTTTCCAGCATCAGGTTGAATTTCTTGCTGATACGCTTGGTGAAGACTTTAACGATGTCTTTATCCGCAGCCGGGATAACCTGGTCGAACATTTCAACCACGTCAATGTCTGAACCCAGTGCATGGTACACGGTACCCATTTCCAGACCGATGATACCGCCGCCCATAACCAGCAGACGTTTTGGAACGGTTTTCAGTTCCAGGGCATCGGTGGAATCCCACACGCGTGGATCTTCATGTGGAATGAATGGCAGTTCGATTGGACGAGAGCCCGCCGCGATGATCGCGTTGTCGAAGTTGATTACGGTTTTGCCGTTTTCGCCTTCCACTTCAAGAGTGTTCGCGCCGGTGAATTTACCCAGACCGTTAACCACTTTCACTTTACGGCCTTTCGCCATGCCAGCCAGACCACCGGTCAGCTGAGTGATAACTTTCTCTTTCCAGGTACGGATTTTATCGATATCGGTTTTCGGCTCGCCGAAGACGATACCGTGTTCAGCCAGCGCTTTGGCTTCTTCGATAACTTTCGCTACGTGCAGCAGCGCTTTAGAAGGGATACAACCTACGTTCAGACAAACACCACCAAGGGTGTTGTAACGTTCTACGATGACGGTTTCCAGACCTAAATCAGCGCAACGGAAGGCTGCAGAGTAACCTGCGGGACCTGCCCCAAGTACCACGACCTGAGTTTTGATTTCAGTACTCATCATGACCTCTTATTGATTTCCGGCGGTCCAGGTACTTGTCGCCCTTCATCCACCGGGACGTTCTATCCGCTCGCAGTTTACAAAATTGTTAACAATTTTGAAACAACAAACGGCTCACGAATTGTCGCTTTCGCCAATAACCTCACAAACCACATGAGATTAACAGAAAAAAGCCGGCCGACTGGCCGGCTTTTCACTTACATCACCAGGCGGCGAATGTCACTCAGCATGTTGTTGATGATGGTGATGAAACGCGCACCATCAGCACCGTCGATCACGCGGTGGTCGAAGGACAGAGAGATTGGCATCATCAGACGCGGCACGAACTCTTTGCCATTCCACACCGGCTCCATCGCGGACTTGGACACACCGAGGATAGCCACTTCCGGCGCGTTAACAATCGGTGCGAAGTGGGTAGTACCCAGGCCGCCGATGCTGGAGATAGTGAAGCAGCCGCCCTGCATTTCGCCGGCAGTCAGCTTACCATCACGCGCTTTTTTGGAGATGGTGGTCAGTTCACGGGACAGCTCAGTGATGCTCTTCTTGTTCACGTCTTTGAAGACCGGAACAACCAGACCATTTGGCGTATCAACCGCAACACCGATGTTGATGTATTTCTTCAGCGTCAGCTTCTGGCCATCTTCGGACAGGGAGCTGTTGAAGCGAGGCATCTGCTCCAGGGCAGCGGCAACGGCTTTCATGATGAAGACCACTGGGGTGAATTTCACGTCCAGTTTACGCTTCTCAGCTTCGGCGTTCTGCTGTTTACGGAACGCTTCCAGATCGGTGATATCGGTTTTGTCGAAGTGCGTAACGTGCGGGATCATGACCCAGTTACGGCTCAGGTTAGCACCAGAGATTTTCTGGATGCGGCCCAGTTCCACTTCTTCAATTTCACCGAACTTGCTGAAGTCCACCTTCGGCCATGGCAGCATGCCCGGGATACCGCCGCCTGCGGCTGCAGCTGGTGCAGCTTCAGCGCGTTTCACCGCGTCTTTCACATAAGCCTGAACGTCTTCGCGCAGGATACGACCTTTACGGCCAGTCCCTTTCACTTTCGCCAGGTTCACGCCGAATTCGCGCGCCAGGCGACGAATCAGCGGGGTCGCGTGGACGTAAGCGTCGTTTTCAGCGAACTCAGATTTGCTTTCCGCTTTTGCAGCAGGTGCCGCTGGTTTAGCAGCCTGAGCCGGAGCAGCAGCCGGTGCTGGAGCAGCCGCGGCAGCCGGAGCGGCAGCAGGCGCAGCGCCTTCCACTTCGAAGACCATGATCAGAGAGCCGGTAGAGACTTTGTCGCCGGTGCTGATTTTGATCTCTTTAACGGTACCCGCGAACGGCGCAGGCACTTCCATAGAGGCTTTGTCGCCTTCAACGGTGATCAGTGACTGTTCAGCGGCAACTTTGTCGCCCACTTTCACCATCACTTCGGTCACTTCGACTTCGTCACCGCCGATGTCAGGAACGTTAACGTCTTTCACGCCGCCTGCTGCTGGTGCAGCCGCTGGAGCCGGAGCAGCAGCCTGAGCTGGCGCAGCGGCAGGTGCAGCACCCGCCACTTCGAAGATCATGATCAGAGAGCCGGTAGACACTTTGTCACCGGTGTTGATCTTGATCTCTTTAACGGTGCCCGCGAACGGCGCCGGCACTTCCATAGACGCTTTATCGCCTTCTACGGTGATCAGAGACTGCTCAGCTGCAACGGTATCGCCCACTTTCACCAGGATTTCAGTGACTTCAACTTCGTCACCACCGATGTCAGGCACGTTAACTTCTTTCGCTGCCGCGGCAGCTGCTGGAGCAGCGGCGGCCGGAGCTTCTTTCTTCTCTTCCTGCGCAGGTGCAGCAGCTGCTGCACCGTCGGCGGAATCGAAAATCATGATCAGTTTGCCAGTCTCGGTTTTATCGCCAACAGAGACTTTGATCTCTTTAACGATGCCAGCCTGAGGAGACGGGACTTCCATAGAGGCTTTGTCGCCTTCTACGGTGATCAGCGACTGTTCAGCTTCAACTTTGTCGCCTACTTTGACCAGGATCTCGGTGATTTCAACTTCATCAGCCCCGATGTCCGGTACATTGATTTCGATAGCCATTATTCTTTTACCTCTTACGCCAGACGCGGGTTAACTTTTTCTGCATCGATGTTGAATTTGGTAATTGCGTCCGCAACCACTTTCTTATCGATTTCGCCACGTTTAGCCAGTTCGCCCAGTGCTGCTACAACCACGTAAGAAGCATCAACTTCGAAGTGGTGACGCAGGTTTTCGCGGCTGTCAGAACGACCGAAGCCGTCAGTACCCAGTACGCGATAATCATCAGCTGGAACGTAAGTACGAACCTGCTCAGCGAACAGTTTCATATAGTCAGTAGACGCCACCGCTGGCGCGTCGTTCATCACCTGAGCGATGTACGGAACGCGTGGGGTTTCCATTGGGTGCAGCATGTTCCAGCGCTCACAATCCTGGCCATCACGCGCCAGTTCAGTGAAGGAGGTCACGCTGTACACGTCGGAACCCACACCGTAGTCTTTCGCCAGGATCTGCGCTGCTTCACGAACGTGACGCAGAATAGAACCGGAGCCCAGCAGCTGAACTTTACCTTTGCTACCTTCAATGGTTTCGAGTTTATAGATACCTTTACGGATACCTTCCTCGGCACCTGCTGGCATTGCCGGCATGTGGTAGTTTTCGTTCAGGGTGGTGATGTAGTAGTAAATGTTCTCTTGCGCTTCGCCGTACATGCGCTGCAGACCGTCATGCATGATGACTGCCACTTCGTACGCGTAAGACGGGTCGTAAGAGATACAGTTAGGGATAGTCAGAGACTGAATGTGGCTGTGGCCATCTTCGTGCTGCAGACCTTCACCGTTCAGGGTCGTACGACCGGAAGTACCACCAATCAGGAAGCCGCGAGCCTGCTGGTCGCCTGCCTGCCAGCACAGGTCACCGATACGCTGGAACCCGAACATGGAGTAGTAGATGTAGAACGGGATCATCGGCAGGTTGTTGGTGCTGTAGGAGGTCGCAGCAGCCAGCCAGGATGCGCCTGCGCCCAGCTCGTTGATACCTTCCTGCAGGATCTGACCTTTCTCGTCTTCTTTGTAGTAAGCAACCTGCTCACGGTCCTGCGGGGTGTACTGCTGGCCGTTCGGGCTGTAGATACCGATCTGACGGAACAGACCTTCCATACCGAAAGTACGCGCTTCGTCAGCGATGATTGGCACCAGACGATCTTTGATCGACTTGTTCTTCAGCATCACGTTCAGGGCACGAACGAAAGCGATAGTGGTGGAGATCTCTTTGTTCTGCTCTTCCAGCAGCTGAGAGAAGTCTTCCAGCGCTGGCAGTTCCAGTTTCTCGGTGAAGTTAGGCTGACGAGCTGGCAGGTAGCCTTTCAGCGCCTGACGACGTTCGTGCAGGTATTTGTACTCTTCAGAACCTTCCGGGAAGGTGATGTAAGACAGGTTTTCTACCTGCTCATCGGTCACTGGCACGTTGAAACGGTCGCGAATATAGCGCACGCCGTCCATGTTCATTTTCTTAACCTGGTGAGCGATGTTTTTACCTTCTGCGGTATCACCCATGCCGTAACCTTTGATGGTGTGGGCCAGGATTACAGTCGCTTTACCTTTGGTTTCGCGCGCTTTTTTCAGTGCTGCGTAGATTTTCTTCGGATCGTGACCACCACGGTTCAGCGCCCAGATCTGCTCGTCAGTCCAGTCTGCAACCAGTGCGGCGGTTTCAGGATATTTGCCGAAGAAGTGCTCACGAACGTAGGCACCGTCTTTAGATTTGAAGGTCTGGTAGTCACCGTCAACGGTTTCGTTCATCAGCTGGATCAGTTTACCGCTGGTGTCTTTACGCAGCAGTTCGTCCCAACGGGAACCCCACATTACTTTGATAACGTTCCAGCCAGCACCTGCGAAGATGCCTTCCAGTTCGTTGATGATCTTACCGTTACCGGTTACCGGACCATCCAGACGTTGCAGGTTACAGTTGATGATGAAGCACAGGTTGTCCAGCTTCTCACGGGTAGCGATGGTGATCGCACCTTTAGATTCTGGCTCATCCATCTCACCGTCACCCAGGAAGGCGTAAACGGTTTGCTCAGAGGTATCTTTCAGACCACGGTGTTCCAGGTACTTCAGGAATTTCGCCTGATAGATTGCACCGATTGGGCCCAGACCCATGGATACGGTCGGGAACTGCCAGAATTCAGGCATCAGTTTAGGGTGCGGGTAAGAAGACAGACCTTTACCGTGAACTTCCTGACGGAAGTTATTCATCTGCTCTTCAGTCAGACGACCTTCCAGGAATGCACGTGCATAGATGCCCGGAGAGATGTGGCCCTGGAAGTACACCAGGTCGCCGCCGTCTTTCTCGTTAGCAGCACGGAAGAAGTGGTTGAAGCACACTTCGTAAACGGTCGCAGAGGACTGGAAGGACGCCATGTGGCCACCCAGCTCCAGATCTTTCTTGGACGCACGCAGAACGGTCATGATGGCGTTCCAGCGGATAGCAGAACGGATACGGCGTTCCAGATCCAGATTGCCCGGGTATTCCGGTTCGTCTTCAACGGCAATCGTGTTTACGTAGTTGCTAGCCCCTGCACCTGAAGCAACCTTCACGCCGCCTTTGCGGGCTTCAGAAAGCAGCTGATCAATCAGATACTGAGCGCGCTCAACACCTTCTTCACGGATGACCGATTCGATCGCCTGTAGCCAGTCGCGAGTTTCGATCGGATCCACGTCATTTTGGAGACGTTCTGACATGGGGGTATTCCTTATCTATCTAATACGTTGATTTGTCTGGAACCTGTCCCATTGTATTTTCGTCAGAAAACACAATAAGACAGGTTCTGCGTTTAGTTGCCGCGCTCTAAAAGTACCTGGCGCTTAATCCTTTCGTTGCTGTATGCGGCGTAATGAACGTTCGCGACGCGATTGTTCTCGGCTGCGGTCCAGCAAGATTTCCTCAATGAAAGCCAGATGTCGGTGCGACGCTTCGCGCGCCTGCTCCGGTTCCCCGGCCATTATCGCCTCGAATACTCGGGTGCGATGGTTGCTTACCAGCGGGAGCATGTCCCGACGGGCATACAACAATTCAAAATTTTGACGAACGTTCTGGGCCAGCATCGGCTCCATGCAGCGTAGCAGATGGAGGAGCACTACGTTGTGTGCCGCTTCGGTGACGGCAATCTGATACTGGACGACGGCATTGGACTCGGCGTCTAAATCGCCGGACTGCTGTGCCCGTTCAATGGCCTGATGCAGTTCGCGGATACGCACGCGATCTTCATCAGTGCTGCGAAGGGCGGCGTAATAGGCCGCGATACCTTCAAGCGCGTGACGGGTCTCAAGCAGATCAAACTGGGATTCTGGGTGGTCAGAGAGAAGTTCTACCAGCGGATCGCTGAAGCTCTGCCACAGGCTGTTTTGAACAAAGGTTCCGCCGCCCTGGCGACGAAGCAGCAAGCCCTTTGCTTCGAGGCGTTGAATCGCCTCACGCAGAGAGGGGCGGGATACGTCGAACTGTTTAGCCAGCTCGCGTTCTGGCGGAAGTTTCTCACCTGGACGCAGTGTCCCCTCGAGGATTAAAAACTCCAGCTGCTGCTCAATCACATCGGATAGTTTTGGTTGGCGAATTTTGCTGTAGGCCATATTCCCTGTCTTACGCCTTTTTGCCCGGAGTCAATTGGTCTTACCAATTTAAAGTTCGTATCGCTAAAGTAACAAAGTATTCACCTTCTGTCCATATTGGTTTTGATTGAAATCAGTAAACCCTGCACATTTTAACAACCTTACAGAAATAACGTTTCAGAAATGTAACTTTGCACAAATGAGCTGATTACTACCAAAGAGGGAGTTTTAACCATAATGAAACGAGGGCTTTTGCAATCTGAAGCGATTCAACAACGCAAAAAATGAAAATTCGCCCACTTTTAAGGCATTTCTATTCTATAGGTTGGGGTAGTAAGAATTAACGGTGCGATTTACAAATGCTTTCTTTTTATTCAACTCGTCATCAGCCCTTCATAAAGCAGGTGCATTCACATGCGCTTACCACTATTCTTGCGCTTACGGAAGACATCTCCGCTTTTTTCGGTCTTATTAACCGTAAAGAAATAAATACAGAAAACGGATATTCATAATTACACACGCACAGCGTGAACATAACAACCACACACGAGGTTTCAAATGGAAGCTCAACAGCACGGCGATCAGCTAAAGCGCGGCCTTAAAAACCGCCATATACAGCTCATCGCATTGGGTGGTGCTATCGGCACAGGCCTGTTTCTGGGAAGCGCATCCGTCATCCAGTCGGCCGGTCCAGGCATTATTTTGGGTTACGCTATCGCAGGTTTTATTGCGTTTCTGATTATGCGCCAGTTAGGTGAGATGGTCGTTGAAGAGCCGGTTGCAGGCTCGTTCAGCCACTTTGCCTACAAATACTGGGGCAGTTTTGCCGGTTTCGCTTCCGGCTGGAACTACTGGGTGCTTTACGTTCTGGTGGCCATGGCAGAACTGACCGCCGTGGGGAAATACATTCAGTTCTGGTATCCCGAGATCCCAACCTGGGTTTCTGCGGCAGCGTTCTTCGTCATTATCAACGCCATCAACCTGACCAACGTAAAAGTGTTCGGTGAGATGGAGTTCTGGTTTGCCATCATCAAAGTCATTGCCGTGGTGGCGATGATTATCTTTGGCGGCTGGCTGCTGTTTAGCGGCAACGGTGGCCCACAGGCCACAGTGCGTAACCTCTGGGAGCAAGGTGGATTCCTGCCTCACGGGATGACCGGTCTGGTGATGATGATGGCCATTATTATGTTTTCCTTCGGGGGGCTGGAGCTGGTGGGGATCACCGCCGCTGAAGCCGACAACCCGGAGCAAAGCATCCCGAAAGCGACAAATCAGGTTATCTACCGAATTCTGATCTTCTATGTGGGTTCACTGGCCGTTCTGCTCTCGCTGCTGCCGTGGACACGCGTCACGGCCGACACCAGCCCGTTCGTCCTTATCTTCCACGAACTGGGCGATACCTTCGTGGCGAATGCACTCAATATCGTCGTGCTGACGGCGGCGCTTTCCGTTTACAACAGCTGCGTGTACTGCAACAGCCGCATGCTGTTCGGCCTTGCGCAGCAGGGTAACGCACCGAAAGCCCTGTTGAACGTCGATAAGCGCGGCGTGCCGGTCAATACCATCATTGTTTCGGCTATCGTGACGGCGCTTTGCGTGCTGATTAACTACATGGCACCTGAATCGGCGTTTGGCCTGCTGATGGCCCTGGTGGTCTCGGCTCTGGTGATTAACTGGGCGATGATCAGCCTGGCGCACATCAAGTTCCGCCGCGCTAAACAGCAGCAGGGCGTAACCACACGCTTCCCTGCCCTGCTCTATCCGCTGGGTAACTGGGTTTGCCTGCTGTTTATGGCGGGCGTGCTGGTAATTATGCTACTCACCCCAGGCATGGCGATTTCCGTTTACCTTATCCCGGTCTGGATTGCGATCCTCGGCGTGGGGTATCTGGTAAAACAGAAAAACGGTAAAACCGTAAAAGCACATTAATAGCCCCTCAGCTCAGCACTCGTTTCGCGGGTGCTGAGCGTTTGTTACCTTCCTCACAAATTCACCTCGTCAGCCGCTTTATCCATATCACCGCCCTGATACTGCAACGCATATATCGATTAGCCAGCAAATAATTCTCTCCATACCGTCACCCGGAGAGCAGTCAATGGATAACAATAAACTGTCAGTAAAAGAGAAGATCGGCTATGGGATGGGCGATGCAGGATGCAATATCATCTTCGGCGCCATCATGTTGTTTGTTAATTATTTTTATACCGATATTTTTGGGCTGGCACCTGCGCTGGTCGGCGTGTTGCTGCTGTCCGTGCGCGTCATTGATGCCGTTACGGACCCGATTATGGGGGCCATCGCGGACCGTACCCGCAGTAAATATGGGCGGTTTCGTCCATGGCTTTTGTGGATTGCGTTCCCCTATGCGCTGTTCAGTATCCTGATGTTCACCACGCCAGACTGGAGCTATAACAGCAAAGTTATCTATGCCTTTGTGACCTACTTCCTGCTCTCGTTAACCTATACGGCCATCAACATTCCCTACTGCTCGTTGGGCGGCGTGATCACCAATGACCCAAAAGAGCGCGTGGCCTGCCAGTCCTATCGCTTTGTGATGGTGGGTATTGCCACGCTTTTACTGTCGCTCACGCTCCTGCCGATGGCGGACTGGTTTGGTGGTGATAACAAAGCCAAAGGCTACCAGATGGCGATGACCGTGCTGGCGCTGATTGGTACCTGTATGTTCCTGTTCTGCTTCGCCACCGTGCGCGAGCGCGTACGTCCGGCGGTGCAGACCCATGATGAGCTGAAAAACGATCTGAAGGACGTATGGAAAAACGACCAGTGGGTACGCATTTTGCTGCTGACCCTCTGCAACGTCTGCCCGGGCTTTATCCGCATGGCGGCCACCATGTATTACGTCACCTGGGTAATGGGCCAGAGCACTCACTTTGCCACCCTGTTTATCAGCCTGGGCGTGGTGGGAATGATGCTCGGCAGTATGCTGGCGAAAGTGCTGACCGACCGCTGGTGTAAACTGAAAGTGTTCTTCTGGACCAACATCGTGCTGGCGCTTTTCTCCTGCGCGTTCTATTTCTTCGACCCGAAAGCGACCGTCACCATCGTGGTGCTCTACTTCCTGCTTAACATTCTTCACCAGATCCCATCTCCGCTGCACTGGTCGCTAATGGCCGATGTGGACGACTATGGCGAGTGGAAAACCGGTAAACGCATCACCGGGATCAGCTTCTCGGGCAATATCTTCTTCCTCAAGCTGGGGCTGGCGATTGCTGGCGCGATGGTGGGCTTCCTGCTCTCCTGGTATGGCTACGACGCCGGTGCGAAAGCGCAAAGCGCAGAGGCCATTAACGGGATCGTTCTGCTGTTTACCGTGATCCCGGGCGTGGGGTATTTGATCACTGCGGGCGTAGTGCGACTGCTGAAAGTGGATCGGGAAACCATGAAACAGATCCAGCTCGACCTGGAGAAACGCCGTGCTAATTACAGCGAACTGAACGCCTGGCAGGAAACGAGAGCCGAAACAAAAGAAGGAACGCCGCATGCATAACTGGCCTAACCCGTTCATAGAACAACGCGCTGACCCGTACATTCTGCGTCATGAAGGGCAATATTATTTTATCGCCTCCGTGCCGGAATACGACAGGCTGGCGATCCGCCGGGCAGCGTCGCTGGAAGGTTTGCGCAGTGCCGACGAGGTGGTCGTATGGCGCAAACCGGAGACCGGCCCAATGAGCCAGCTTATCTGGGCACCGGAACTGCATCATATCGACGGTAAGTGGTACATCTATTTTGCCGCCGCGCACACCCAGGCGCTGGATGGTCTGGGCATGTTCCAGCACCGCATGTTTGTGCTGGAGTGTGCCGACCGCGACCCGCTAACCGGCACGTGGACTGAAAAAGGCCAGGTAAAAACGCCGTTCGACACCTTTGCGCTGGACGCGACCACGTTCGTGCATCAGGGGAAACGCTGGTATCTGTGGGCGCAAAAAGCCCCGGATATCTCCGGCAACTCCAATCTCTATTTATGTGAAATGGAGAACCCGTGGACGCTGAAAGGCGAGCCGGTGATGCTCAGTAAACCGGAATATGACTGGGAGTGCCGCGGCTTCTGGGTCAACGAAGGCCCGGCGGTGCTGTTCCACGGCGACAAGTTGTTTATCAGCTATTCCGCCAGCGCGACCGACGAGAACTACTGCATGGGACTGCTGTGGACAGAGATCAATGCCGATCCGCAAAATCCTGCGAACTGGCACAAGGCCTCGCGCCCGGTCTTCGTCACCAGCTACGAAAACCGCCAGTATGGGCCAGGCCATAACAGCTTTACACAAACGCCGGAAGGAGAAGATGTGCTGGTGTATCACGCGCGAAATTACACCGAAATTGAAGGCGATCCGCTTTATGACCCCAATCGTCATACCCGTCTGAAGCTCGTCCGTTGGCACGAAAACGGGATGCCTGATTTTGGCATCCCGCCTGCAGATACGCCGTAACCGCTACGGCACGCGGGTTCAGACCAGCGTGCCGTAAATGGTCAGCAACGCTACGATAACGACCACCACAAACGACGTTTTCTTCGCCATCGAGACCGCCGCTTTCGGCGTTTCTATCTTGTCGGTATGTGGCTCACGCGCCAGAGAGAACTGCGCCAGGCGTGTCAGCACCTGGTACTGCGAGGTATGACGGTCGCCAAGCGAGGCGAACCACGCCGGGAGCGCTTTTTCGCCGTGGCCAATAAGCGCGTAGACCACACCCACCAGACGAACCGGAAGCCAGTCGAGCACGTGCAGGATCGCATCAATGCCGGAGAGCAAACGTTCATGCGGGGTGAGATAGCGGGCAAGCCAGGTCTGCCAGGCGCGCAGGAACGCATATCCCATCAGCAGTACCGGCCCCCACGGGCCCCCCACCACAAACCAGAACAGCGGCGCCAGGTAGTAGCGGAAGTTAATCCACAGCAGCGCGTTTTGCAGTTCACGCAGGAACTCGCGTTCATCGCAATCCGGCGGCACGCCGTGGATCATCGTCAGCTCGCTGGCCATGGCGCTACGTGCATGCGCATCATCACGGGAAGCGGCTTTCAGATAAGCGTGATAGTGCATACGCACTTTGCCTGCGCCAATGCACAGCACGCCGAGCAGGATCCACACCACCAGTAGCGGCACGTTGAAAAAGAGGCCGTATAACGAGCGCAGCAGCAAGAACGTAATCACCATCACGCCCGCGGTCATCAGCAGCGTACGCAGCATGGAAAAATGGTTAATCCGGCGGAAAAGCACCTCCAGCCGGTGATCCAGATGCCAGTGCTCACCGAGTTTGAACAAGCGTTCAGCGATGATAACCAGCAGCATGGTAAACAACGTCATGTTATCTCCTTATTCTGACGACGCGGTAAGCATGGCGCGAAACCGGGGCCAGTCAAATACAGGGCCAGGATCGGTTTTTCGCGCCGGGGCGATATCACAGTGTCCCGTAATGTTCTCTGCAATCGCAGGGTAAAGCCTGATGAGCGTTTGGGTGATATCCACCAACCGCTGGTACTGTGCATCGGTATAAGGGGTGGTGTCCGTGCCTTCCAGTTCAATCCCAATAGAGAAGTCATTGCAACGCTCGCGCCCCTGATACATCGAGACACCCGCATGCCAGGCGCGCTTATCAAAAGGAACATACTGAACCACTTCGCCATCGCGACGGATCAGGCAGTGCGCCGATACGCGCAGATGCGCAATCTCAGCAAAGAAAGGATGGGCATCGGGATCTATCGTTCCCGTGAATAACGCATCGATCCACGGGCCGCCAAACTCACCCGGCGGGAGACTAATGTTATGAACCACCAGCAGTGTGGGCTTTTCATCCTCCGGGCGGCCATCGTGGTGCGGCGAGGGTACACGCCGCGCATCCACCAGCCATCCGTCTTCTAACAACATGCTGGAACTCCTTATGTATGGTGCTGTTACTCGGTTCAGAGTAGCATGTTTCAATATTATGATTCGTTACCAATTTGGAGTTTTATCATGCCGCCTCGCCGCTACAACCCCGACCACCGACGTGAAGCGCTTCTGGAACGTATTAATATGGATATTCCGGCAAGCGTTGCCCATGCTTTGAAAGAAGATCTGGGCGGTGACGTCAGCGCGGACAACGATATTACCGCACAATTATTGCCGAAAGAGACACGCTCACACGCCGTGATCATCACCCGTGAAGATGGCGTGTTTTGCGGCAAGCGCTGGGTTGAAGAGGTCTTTACTCAACTGGCTGGCGATGAGGTGCAAATCACCTGGCATGTTGAAGACGGTGACGCCATTACCGCAAACCAGCCGCTGTTTGAGCTTGAAGGCCCGTCCCGCGTGCTGCTGACCGGTGAACGTACCGCGCTTAACTTTGTGCAGACCCTTTCAGGGGTGGCAAGTGAAGTGCGTCGTTACGTTGACCTGCTGGCCGGTACCCATACGCAACTGCTGGACACCCGTAAAACGCTGCCGGGTCTGCGCACGGCATTAAAGTACGCGGTGCTTTGTGGCGGGGGAGCCAACCACCGTCTGGGGTTGTCCGACGCCTTCCTGATTAAAGAGAACCACATTATTGCCTCTGGCTCCGTGCGTCAGGCGGTGGAGAAAGCCTTCTGGCTGCACCCGGATGTGCCGGTTGAAGTGGAGGTTGAAAACCTCGAAGAGCTGGAGCAGGCCATCAAGGCCGGTGCCGATATCATCATGCTCGATAACTTTGAAACAGCACAGATGCGCGAGGCGGTGAAGCTCACCAACGGCCAGGCACAGCTCGAAGTTTCAGGAAACGTCACCTTCGAAACGATCCGTGAATTCGCCGAAACCGGCGTGGACTACATTTCTGTCGGGGCGCTGACCAAGCACGTTCGCGCCCTCGATCTCTCCATGCGCTTCAAATAACGTCGTTTCCCCTCTCTGCTGGAGAGGGGAAATTTCAGCCCTCCTCGCAATCTCTCTGTTCTTCTCTGCAAGTACGCACAAATTCCCTGAACGCCGCTTCACGTTCTTTTTTTTGCCCCTCGTCTGCTTTTTTCCCCGCTGTCAGAGTAGCGCCACTTAATCCTGAGGAGCAGATATGAACAGACAACAAGGCTTCACACTCATTGAGCTGATGGTGGTAATCGGCATTATTGCCATCCTGAGCGCCATTGGTATTCCCGCCTACCAGAACTACCTGCGAAAAGCGGCCCTGACCGACATGCTGCAAACGTTCGTGCCCTATCGCACGGCGATTGAACTTTGTGCCCTGGAACATGGCGGCGTGACGAGCTGCGACGGCGGCAGTAACGGTATCCCTTCTCCAACGACAACACGCTATGTCTCGGGAATGAGCGTGACGCAGGGCGTCGTGTCGTTAACCGGCCAGGAGAGTCTTAACGGACTTGAGGTGGTGGTGACACCGCAATGGAGCAGTGGCAACGGTATGACGGGCTGGAAACGTAGCTGCAATATCAGCAACGACGGTGCGCTCAAAGAGGCCTGCGAAGATGTTTTCCGTTTCGACAGTAACTGACAGGAGCGGATAATGAATTCAGATCAACTCGTCACCCTGTGCCAGCGCCACCATGCTTTGCTGCTGACCAGCGACGCCGACATGATTAGCATCGCCGTCGTGGGCAATCCCGCCGCTGAAATGATGGAAGCGCTGCGTTTCGCCACGCAAAAACGTATTGATATTGAATGCTGGACAGCGGAGCGCATGGAAAAACACCGGCAGTTAACCGCGCAATCACACCTCCCGGTTGTTTTAACGCCGCACAACACGGTGGATATTCTCAACCACACCCTGCAGCAGGCGATAAACCAGCGCGCATCTGACATTCATATCGAACCGATGGGGGATATCTGTCAGGTCCGCTTGCGTGTTGACGGTGTGCTTTGCCCGCTGCCTCCGCTTTCTGCAGCGGTGGCAAATACCCTCACCGCTCGCTTAAAAGTGCTGGGCCAACTGGATATTGCGGAGCGCCGTTTACCACAGGATGGTCAATTTACGATTGAACTGGCAAGCGAGCCGGTCTCTTTTCGCATCGCCACGCTTCCCTGCAGCGGCGGAGAGAAAATTGTGCTGCGCCTGCTGCATCAGGTTCATCAGGCGCTGGAACCCGAAAAACTGGGAATGAGTGCGAAACAGCTGGCCCGCTTTAACGAGATCCTCCATCAACCGCAGGGGCTGATTTTGGTCACGGGCCCCACTGGCAGCGGAAAAACGGTCACGCTCTATAGCGCATTGCAGGCGCGTAATACCCCTGACGTTAACATCTGCAGCGTGGAAGATCCGATCGAGATCCCGCTTGCGGGGCTGAACCAAACGCAGATTAATCCCCGTGCGGGCTTAACCTTTCAGAGCGTTCTGCGGGCGCTCCTGCGCCAGGATCCGGACATCATTATGGTAGGCGAAATCCGCGATAGTGAAACGGCAGAGATTGCCATTAACGCCGCACAGACCGGGCATCTGGTGCTGTCGACGCTGCACACCAACTCCACGACGGAAACCGTCATTCGCCTGCAGCAGATGGGAGTCGCACGCTGGATGATCTCCTCTGCGCTTTCGCTGGTGATTGCCCAGCGGCTGGTGCGTCGTCTGTGTCCTCACTGTCGGCAGGAAGCCAACAGCCGCGCAGAATTACCGCGCACCGTATGGCCCCGGCCGCTTCCTCGCTGGCAACCTGGCGGCTGCGATCGCTGCTATCACGGCTTTTATAGCCGCGTCGCCATTTTTGAAGTCCTCGCCATCGACACCACGCTCCGGCAGGCCATCGCCCGTGGTGCCTCGATAGAGGTCATCGAAGCCAGCGCCCGTCAGGCGGGAATGACATCGTTATTTGAGCAGGGTTGTCTGGCCGTAGAGCAAGGTCTGACCACGCTCGAAGAGTTGCTGCGCGTGCTGGGAATGCCCAATGAGTATTAATCATCTCTGGCGCTGGCGGGCGCTATCCAGTGAAGGCGAATCTCTGTGTGGGGTGCTGTGGGCGGCAGATCGCGAAACGGCCTTCGTCAGGCTGATGCGTAAAGAGTTACATCCACTTTCGCTCACCCGATGCTCGCTGACGCACCGCTGGCGACCCCAGCATTGCTATGAGATGTTTCGCCAGCTTGCCACGCTGTTGCAGGCTGGCCTGACGTTATCGCAAAGTCTGCAAATGCTGGCCGAGCAGCATCCTGTCAAACACTGGCAGGCGCTGCTGGAAAACATGAATGATGATCTGAGCGAGGGATGCGCCTTTTCCGAGGCGCTGAAGCGATGGCCTGCGGTATTTAGCCCGCTGTATGTCTCGATGGTAAAAACAGGGGAGCTAACGGGGAAGCTGGAAACGTGCTGCCGCCAGCTCGCTCAGCAGCAACAATCCCAGCAGCAACTCACGGCTAAAGTGAAGAAGGCGTTGCGCTATCCGACGATCATCCTGGCGCTGGCCATTCTTGTCGTTCTGGCCATGGTCACTCTGGTCTTGCCGGAGTTCGCGGCCATCTACAAAACGTTTAATACTCCCCTGCCGCTGCTGACACAGATGGTCATGGGCCTGTCGGCGTTTATCCAGACATACGCCATCGCCCTGTTCGTGCTGTTGCTTATTCCCGTGGCCATCGCCTGGGCGCTGCGACGGGATCCGCGCTGGCAACGTATCCTGATGCATATTCCCGTGACGGGAAGGCTGGCAAGAGGGCAAAAACTGGGGCAGATCTTTACCGTACTGTCACTCACCCAGCAGGCGGGCATCCCCTTTTTACAGGGATTACATAGCGCAGAAGAAACTGTTGATAGCCGGTACTGGCAAGGTATATTGCGCAGCGTTCGTGGGGACATTGAACAAGGCTTTACCGTCTGGTCTTCATTTCAGAAAGCGGCCGTCTTTACCCCGCTGTGCATTCAACTCATACGCACCGGGGAGGTATCTGGGTCACTCGACATTATGCTGGAAAACCTTGCCCGCCATCATACGGAGCAAACCTTTCAACTGGCAGATAATCTGGCCGCGCTTCTGGAGCCAGTGCTGCTGATTGTGACAGGGGTGATTATCGGTACGCTGGTGGTGGCGATGTATCTGCCCATTTTCCATCTCGGGGATGCAATGAGCGCGGGATAACGCTGGCGTACGGACATACGCCAGCAGAAACATTACAGGCTATTGAAAACGCGGTTTTCCTGCTCCTGAACGCGGATAAACGTCGTACGTTTTGTCAGCTCTTTCAGACGGGATGCCCCAACGTAGGTACATGCGGAACGCAGGCCGCCCAGGATGTCACGAGCCGTGTTTTCGACCGGGCCACGCAGGGGCAGCTTCACGGTTTTGCCTTCCGCAGCACGGTATTTTGCCACGCCACCTACGTGACGAGTCATTGCTGATTCTGAGCTCATGCCGTAGAACAGCATGAACTTCTCGCCGTTCTCTTCAACCACGGTACCGCCGCTCTCTTCATGACCCGCCAGCATGCCGCCGAGCATCACGAAATCCGCGCCGCCGCCAAAGGCTTTCGCGACATCACCCGGCATGGTGCAACCGCCGTCGCTGATGATCTGGCCGCCCAGACCGTGCGCGGCATCAGCACACTCAATCACCGCAGAAAGTTGCGGGTAACCCACACCGGTCTTCACACGCGTGGTACACACGGAACCCGGGCCAATGCCCACTTTTACGATGTCTGCACCGGAAAGGATCAGCTCTTCACACATTTCACCGGTTACCACGTTGCCCGCGATAATGGTTTTGGTGGGCCAGGCCTCACGCGCCTTGCTGACAAACTGCACGAAGTGCTCGGAGTAACCATTTGCCACATCAATACAGACAAAATTGAGCGCCGGGTTAGCGTTAAGAATCTGTTTGGTCTTCTCGAAATCGGCATCGGAGGTACCGGTGGAAACCATGACATGCTTCACCACATCGTCCGATGCAGAGGCGATAAAGGCATTCCACTCTTCCGGGCTGTAGTGCTTATGCACAGCGGTAAGGATATCGAATTTCGCCAGCGCGGTCGCCATCTCGAAGGTTCCCACCGTATCCATATTGGCTGCGATGATCGGCACGCCAGACCAGGTCTGACCGGAATGTTTAAAGGTGAATTGACGTTCGAGTTCAACGTCTGAGCGACTTTTCAGTGTAGAGCGTTTAGGGCGGATAAGAACGTCTTTGAAACCTAACTTCAGATCTTCTTCGATACGCATGTGCGGATTCCTGGGGTTAGAGGCAAATATGTTAAAAGCACAACTCCAGTGACGTTATCATACGCACTAATACCTGCTCCGCAAGACTGCGAAATTCTCTTTTTTTACGCTACAATCCTATAAATTTACCTGGTAAAAAGCCGGTAAAGAGAGCCAAACAGTGGCTGGCGCACGTTTGAATTTTAACCAACTGATTTTAATAATGAATAATTCCCAGGATTTGATTTAATGGGGTATATCGTCGCATTAACCGGCGGCATCGGTAGCGGGAAAAGTACCGTTGCGGACGCATTTTCTCGTCTGGGTATCACCATAATCGATGCCGATATCATTGCCCGTCAGGTGGTAGAGCCAGATACACCCGCACTAAACGCCATTAAGGCACATTTTGGTCAGGCAATTATCAACGCGGATGGCACGCTAAATCGCCGCAAGCTTCGTGAGTGCATTTTTTCTGATTCTTCAGAAAAGACCTGGCTTAATGCTCTGCTCCACCCCATTATCCACCAGGAAACCCAGCGTCAGATTGCCGCAGCCCGCTCGCCGTATGTTCTGTGGGTGGTTCCGCTGCTGGTAGAGAATCAACTGCACAATAAAGCGGACCGGGTACTGGTCATTGATGTCTCACCCGAAACGCAAATCCAGCGCACCGTGGCGCGCGACCATGTCTCGCGCGAACAGGCTGAACAAATTCTTGCCGCTCAGGCCACGCGCGCTCAGCGCCTTGCCGTTGCGGATGATGTTATTGATAATAACGGCGCACCAGATGCCATTGCATCGGATGTTGCCCGCCTGCACGCGCAGTATCTGACGTATGCCGCGCAGGCCGTTGCACAGGAAAAACCATAATGTCGACCCACATCCTTTTTGAGCATCCGCTCAACGAAAAAATGCGTACCTGGCTGCGTATCGAATTTCTGATTCAACAACTCTCACAACATTTGCCCATCAACGATCATGCGACGGCGCTGCACTTCTTCCGCAATGTGGGCGATCTTCTGGATGTAATTGAACGAGGCGACGTTCGCACAGAGCTACTGAAAGAGCTGGAGCGCCAGCAGCGTAAATTGCAGGCCTGGGCCGAAGTACCGGGCGTTGACCAGAGCCGCATTGATTCACTCCGTCAACAGCTTAAAAACAGCAGCAGTACGCTGATGGCCGCTCCCCGCGTTGGGCAGTTTTTGCGTGAAGACCGCTTAATCGGGCTGGTGCGCCAGCGCCTGAGTATCCCGGGCGGCTGCTGCAGCTTTGACCTGCCGACACTGCATATGTGGTTGCATATGCCGCAGGTCCAGCGTGATGCGCAAGTGAAAAGCTGGCTGGACAGCCTGGAGCCAATGCATCAGACGTTATCCCTGATCCTCGATCTCATCCGTAACTCGGCGCCATTCCGCAAGCAAACCAGCCTGAACGGTTTCTACCAGGACAACGGTGATGATGCGGATCTGCTGCGTCTTAACCTCTCTTTAGGTGAACAGCTTTACCCGCAAATCTCCGGGCATAAGAGTCGTTTTGCGATTCGCTTTATGCCGCTGGATAGTGAAAATGGCACCGTGCCGGAACGCCTCGATTTTGAACTGGCCTGTTGTTAAGGAGTGCCTATGTCTGATGTAACCACCGTAAACTGCCCAACCTGTGGCAAAACTGTTGTCTGGGGAGAGGTGAGTCCGTTTCGCCCATTCTGCTGTAAGCGCTGTCAGTTAATTGACCTGGGCGAATGGGCGGCGGAAGAGAAACGCATTCCAAGTGAAGGTGATCTCTCGGACAGCGATGACTGGAGCGAGAACCAGCAGTAGAGTTCAAAGCCTGCTGGCGCTTCGCTTAGCAGGCCTACAGGTTGCCCGTTAGCCGGGATATGACGGGCGCATTTGCCGGAGGAAATTTTTCGGCATCACTCGCGTGAAGCGAAACCCAGCCACCCGGTTGACCCTCTTTCCCCCAGGGTTCCCCCTCCCAGCTTTCCACAAGCCAGAACCACAACGTGATGTGACGATCCGGAAACTGGTATTCCAGCTTATCAAACAGCGTTGCGCCAATCGGAGTAATGCCGACCTCTTCCTGAAGCTCACGCACCAGCGCCTGCTCCGGCGTTTCACCGGACTCGATTTTCCCACCAGGAAACTCCCACTTGTTTGCCATGTGGGCGTCAGCGGCACGTTGCGTAATGAAGATTTGGTTTTGCGGGTTGCGAATAATCCCGACAGCAATTTGCAGTATTTTCATATTGTCACTTCCATAAAAAAGGCGCAGATTTCTGCGCCTTTTCGTTTTTTATGAACTTAGCTCAGACGGCCGTGGCACGCCTTATATTTTTTACCGGAACCGCATGGGCACGGATCGTTACGCCCCACTTTGCGATCACCAGTTTGCGCGGCGATCGCCGCAGCGGCTTCGCTATCGTCAGTCTGGTGGCTAAGCTGCTGCATCTGTGCCAGACGCTCGGCTTCCTCACGACGCTGTTGCTCCATCGCTTCCACTTCTTCCGGCATACGCACCTGCACTTTGCTCAGGGTGCTGATAACTTCATATTTCAGCGACTCCAGCATGGAGGCAAACATCGAGAAGGATTCGCGCTTGTACTCCTGCTTAGGATCTTTCTGTGCATAGCCACGCAGGTGGATCCCCTGACGCAGGTAGTCCATCGCCGCCAGGTGCTCTTTCCACAGTGAGTCCAGCGTCTGCAGCATCACCCCTTTTTCGAAGTGACGCATCATCTCAGCGCCAACAACCTCTTCCTTACGCTTGTATACTTCCAGCGCGGTTTCGTAGATACGTTCGCGCAGGGTCTCTTCGTGCAGCTCTGGCTCTTTATCCAGCCACTCTTTGATTGGCAGGTCGAGGTCGAAGTCGTTTTTCAGGCGCTCCTGAAGGCCTTCGATATCCCACATCTCTTCCAGAGACTGAGGCGGAATGTGCGCATCGATAGTCGCTTTGAACACATCTTCACGAATGCTGTTGATGGTTTCGCTCACGTCGGATACGTCCAGCAGTTCGTTACGCTGGGTATAGATAGCACGACGCTGATCGTTGGCGACGTCGTCATATTCCAGCAGCTGCTTACGAATATCGAAGTTGCGGCTTTCCACTTTACGCTGCGCGTTGGCAATCGCTTTGGTCACCCATGGGTGCTCAATGGCTTCACCTGGTTTCATCCCCAGCTTACGCATCATGCCGGAAACACGGTCAGAGGCGAAGATACGCATCAGCGCATCTTCCATCGACAGGTAGAAGCGGGAAGAACCGGCATCCCCCTGACGACCTGCACGACCACGCAGCTGGTTATCGATACGACGTGATTCGTGACGCTCGGTACCAATGATGTGCAGACCACCAGATGCCAGAACCGCGTCATGACGCACCTGCCAGTCGGCTTTGATCTGCGCAATCTGTTCCGGCGTTGGGTTTTCCAGCTCAGCCACTTCGGCCTGCCAGCTACCGCCCAGCATAATATCGGTACCACGACCCGCCATGTTGGTGGCGATGGTCACGGCCGCCGGATAACCCGCCTGCGCAACGATATCTGCTTCTTTGGCGTGGAATTTGGCGTTCAGTACGTTGTGCTTGATACCCGCTTTAGTCAGCTCATTAGACACCACTTCGGATTTCTCGATGGAGATGGTCCCCACCAGAACCGGCTGGCCTTTAGCAGTACGCTCACGAATATCTTCGATGATTGCCTGAATTTTTTCCGCTTCGGTCATGTATACCAGGTCCGGCATGTCCTTACGGATCATTGGACGGTTGGTTGGAACGACAACGGTATCCAGTTTGTAGATGGAGCTGAATTCAAACGCTTCGGTATCTGCTGTACCGGTCATCCCTGCCAGCTTCTCGTACAGACGGAAGTAGTTCTGGAAGGTAATAGACGCCAGCGTCTGGTTTTCGTTTTGAATATCCACGCCTTCTTTGGCTTCAACGGCCTGGTGCAGACCGTCAGACCAGCGACGACCCTGCATGGTACGGCCGGTGTGCTCATCAACGATGATGACTTCGCCGTCTTTGACGATGTAGTCGACATCGCGAGTGAACAGCGCATGGGCGCGCAGTGCGGCAGTCACGTGGTGCATCAGCATGATGTTGCTCGGGGAGTAAAGAGACTCGCCCTCTTCCATGATGCCTTCAGCCACTAACAGCTCTTCAATTTTAACCAGACCACGTTCAGTCAGGTTCACCTGGCGCGCTTTTTCATCAACGGAGAAGTGGCCTTCACCCTGGAAGGTATCGGAGTCTTCTTTCTCCTGACGCAGCAGGTGTGGAATGATTTTGTCGACTTTACGGTACATATCAGAGCTGTCTTCGGCCGGACCGGAGATGATCAGCGGGGTACGCGCTTCATCGATCAGAATGGAGTCCACCTCATCCACCAGCGCATAGTGCAATTTACGCTGCACACGTTCTTCAGGACTGAACGCCATGTTGTCACGCAGGTAGTCGAAGCCGTATTCGTTGTTGGTACCGTAAGTGATATCAGCGTCATACGCTTCGCGCTTGGCTGGCGCAGGGAGACCGGACATGTTGATGCCGACGGTCATCCCCAGGAATTCGAACAATGGACGGTTATTTTCGGCGTCACGCTGTGCCAGATAGTCGTTGACGGTCACGACGTGCACGCCTTTGCCGGTCAGTGCGTTCAGGTAGGCAGGCAGCGTCGCGGTCAGGGTTTTACCTTCACCGGTACGCATTTCCGCGATGCAGCGCTCGTTAAGCACCATACCGCCCAGCAGCTGCACGTCGAAGTGACGCATGCCGAATACACGTTTACTCGCTTCACGCACAACCGCGAAGGCTTCCGGGATCAGGCTTTCTAAGGTTTCGCCTTTTTCCAGGCGTGCGCGGAATTCTGCGGTTTTCGCTTTCAGCTCGTCATCAGACAGCTTCTCCATCGCCGGTTCCATACCGTTGATGACAGCGACAGCTTTGCGCATACGGCGCAGGGTACGATCGTTACGACTACCAAAAACTTTGGTTAATAATTTGATTAGCATAATAAATTCTCAAACGCCCCATAACGGGCAGATAAATTAAGGTATTGAAAACGGTTAATTTAACTGAGGCGCTGAGGCCCGGCGCGGATGCCATGAACCTGGCTTATCCACGTCGAGACAGAGAATGTGGCGGGTGAAACAACGATGGATTGCGCTGTCTGCGGAACGCTAACAGCTGGCTGGCTGTCCTGCGTCAACAGCGCGTTGAGCGTATCCAGCAGCGCAAGGTGTTGCGCCTGAACCGGCAGCGTCTCTTCAGCAACCGGTATGGCCTGTGGCGCCATTGCAAATGACAGATGGCGAATAACCGTGCGGATGGCGTGCTGCTGCCAGTAATCTACCGAAAAGTTAGGACGGCGGCTGGCTTCAAGCCACGCAAGATTGGTGAAGTTAACGCGCGCGGTGAGATCGTGTTTGGTGGTTGACGTCTTTGCCGGTGTGGCAGCTTCGGCGCTGTTGCTGAGCGCAGGCAAGCCGAAACTCGCCGCGACCATCCCTAATAAGAGATGCGGCCAGAAGTAACGTCTGCCAAATTGTCGCCAGCGCGTCAGAATTCCGCTCACTTGCTCCACCACATAAGCCCGTCTTACACAGGCTGAGTTCAGTTATTCTTTTAAGCGCCCAGATATTACCACTAAAGCCAATACACAGCAGCAGGAATGACGTACTGCAGCGGGGAAAAACGGTCAAGAATGCAGCTAACGCACAGATTTTCTACGCCTGCTAAGCGAAAGGGGAAGCTGGGGCAAAATGAAGAAAGGTAAAAATAAAAACGACTGGTTTCCCTGGTCGGAGAGAGTACCAGGTTAACCAGTCGATTTTTTACGAAACGGCTTGAACCGTTACGCCAGAACCAGGCCAGGGGCTTTGAAGGCCAGCGGCAGTTCAGCTTCGTCTTCGAAGGTCACATACTCCCAGGCTTCCTGTTTTGCCAGGACGGCTTGCAAGAGTTTGTTATTCAGCGCATGACCGGATTTGAACGCGGTAAATGCACCAATAATGTTGTGACCACACATGAACAGGTCGCCAATTGCATCAAGCATTTTGTGGCGAACGAATTCATCTTCGAAACGCAGACCGTCTTCGTTCAGTACGCGATAATCGTCAACAACGATGGCACAATCGAAGCTGCCGCCCAGGCACAGGCCGCGGGACTGCAGATATTCGATATCACGCATGAAGCCGAAAGTACGAGCACGGCTGATCTGGCGCATAAACGCATCAGCAGAGAAGTTCATCGCATAGCGCTGGGTACTGGCATCAATCGCCGGATGGTTAAAATCGATGGTGAAGTCCAACGAGAAACCATTGTACGGTTTGAATTCAGCCCACTTGTCGCCATCTTCGACGCGAACGGTCTCTTTGATGCGAACAAATTTCTTCGCGCAGTTCAGTTCTTCGATACCTGCATCCAGCAACAGATAAACGAACGGAGCAGCACTACCATCCATGATCGGAATTTCTGGCGCATCGACTTCAACAATAATGTTGTCGATACCCAGACCCGCCAGGGCGGCGTTCAGGTGCTCTACGGTAGAAATCCGCACGTCATGCTCGTTCACCAGACAAGTACAGAGCATAGTATCACGCACAGATTTGGCATCGGCCGGAAAATCTACCGGTGGATTCAAGTCGGTGCGACGATAGATGACCCCGGTATTGGCCGGCGCAGGGCGTAACGTCAGGGTGACTTTCTTGCCGGTATGTAAACCGACACCCGTCGCCTGAACGATACGTTTAAGTGTCCTTTGTTTGATCATCGTATAATCTCGCCAAATTAACTATCCAACCGAGAGTGTATATCACTAACGGTGGGCCAGTTTAGCACAAAGAGCGGAAATCCCCAAATTCCAGCCAATTCTTAGTCAGCTTGCTTACGCAGGAACGCCGGGATATCCAGATAATCTGGCTCTTTCGCCGTTTGCGGCGTTGGGTCATTAACCACTTTCGCGGCCGGTTTTTGCTCCTGAGTCAGAGGAGACATACCGTGCTGCTGGTAACGATCCATTACCGGTTGCTGAGTCTGCTTGTTCGTCACCAGAGTGATTTCAGGGCGCTTGTCCATACCGATACCGGTAGCAACAACCGTTACACGCAGCTCGTCGTTCATTTCCGGGTCAAGGGAGGTACCGATTACCACGGTCGCGTTGTCAGAGGCGAACGCACGGATGGTGTTACCCACGGTTTCGAACTCATCCAGACGCAGGTCGAAGCCAGCGGTGATGTTGACCAGCACGCCACGCGCACCCGACAGATCGATATCTTCCAGCAGCGGAGAAGAGATAGCCATTTCTGCTGCTTCTTCCGCACGGTCTTCACCGCTCGCCACGCCGGAGCCCATCATCGCGTAGCCCATTTCGGACATCACGGTGCGAACGTCAGCAAAGTCAACGTTCATCAGGCCAGGACGGGTAATCAGTTCAGCGATACCCTGAACCGCGCCTTTCAGCACGTCGTTTGCTGCGCCAAAGGCATCCAGCAGAGAGATACCACGACCCAGCACTTTCAGCAGTTTGTCGTTCGGGATGGTTATCAGCGAGTCCACATGCTTGGACAGCTCGGTGATACCCTGCTCCGCGAAGGCCATACGTTTCTTGCCTTCAAAATTGAAAGGCTTGGTCACGACAGCAACGGTCAGGATACCTAAATCTTTAGCCACTTCAGCCACAACAGGTGCTGCGCCGGTACCTGTACCGCCACCCATACCTGCTGCGATGAAGACCATGTCCGCACCTTCCAGTGCAGCGCGTAACGCTTCACGATCTTCTTCAGCCGCATTGCGACCTACTTCCGGGTTAGCTCCTGCGCCCAGACCTTTAGTGATGCCACCACCGATCTGGATAGTCTGGCCGACTGCCGTCTTACGCAGTGCCTGTGCATCAGTGTTAACCGCAAAGAATTCAACACCTTCAATGCGCTCGCGCACCATATGCTCTACGGCGTTACCGCCGCCGCCACCGACGCCGATGACTTTAATCACCGCGTCGTTGGTCAGTTCCATAGGTTCAAACATAATTTCTCTCTCCGTTGTGCCTGTCGCCCGAGACCGTTAATTCTCTCCGGTCTCTTAAAAAAATTAAAACTCTTTTCGCAGCCAGTTGTTCAGTCGTTTGACCCACGACCCCACTGAGACGCGTTTTTCCACTTCTGCTTCACCACTGAGATGGGATTCTTTCCCGTAGTGGAGCAGGCCCACAGCCGTTGAATAGTAAGGCTCCTGGGCATAATCCGTTAAACCGGTAATATTCAGCGGTGCGCCAATACGCACCTGCGTATGGAACACACGCTGCGCACAGGCCGCAAGACCTTCAATTTGCGCTGCACCGCCGGTTAATACAATCCCCGCCGCAAGATGATGTTTTACGCCCTGCTGGCGAAGCTGTTCCTGTAATTGCAAAATCTCTTCGTTGACCAGGTTGAGCAGCTCGGTATAGCGCGGCTCAATCACCTCTGCCAACGTCTGGCGCTGCAGGCTACGCGGCGGACGGCCGCCCACGCTTGGCACTTCAACGCTCTCATCTTTGCCAACGATAGACCCCAGCGCACAACCGTGGCGCACTTTAATCGCTTCTGCATCGCTTGGCGGCGTACCAAACGCGTAGGCAATATCGCTGGTCACCACGTTCCCCGCGTAAGGGATCACTTTGGTGTGGCGCAGGGCACCGCCGGTATACACGGCCATATCCATTGTACCACCACCAATATCGACCACACAGACGCCCAGTTCACGTTCATCTTCGGTCAGCACGGAATAGCTTGCCGCCAGACCGGCGAAAATAAGTTGGTCAACTTTCAGGCCACAACGTTCAACGGCTTTTACGATGTTCTTCGCCATATCGTTGTGACATGTGATCAGGTGCACTTTTGCCTGCATACGCACGCCAGACAGACCAACCGGGTTCTTGATCCCTTCCTGGTAGTCGATCGCATATTCCTGCGGGATCACGTGCAGCACGCGATGCTCATCGCGCACGCGCACGGACTTCGCCGTATGCACTACGTTTTCAACGTCTTCCTGCGTCACTTCTTCTTCAGAAATGGGCACCATGCCGATTTCGTTCTGGCAGCTGATATGCTTACCAGAGAGGGCCAGATAGACAGAGGAAATCTGGCAATCTGCCATTAATTCAGCCTGATCGATGGCGCGCTGTACGCATTTCACCACCGACTCAAGATCGTTTACCCCACCTTTATCCATACCACGGGACGGGCAGCTGCCCACGCCAATGATATTGACCATACCGTCGGGCAGAACTTCCCCTACTAAAGCGGCAACCTTCGCGGTGCCAATCTCCAGTCCAACTACCAGTTTTCTGTCCGTCGCCTTGATCATTGTTGTTCTGCCTGTACCTGTGCCTGATTCTGTTGCTGATTAGGTTCCTCGACCGGAGCCGGTACCCAACCGACTGCTGCGCCTGAGTCATAGCGCAAATCAACGTAGCTTATCCGTTTGCCGTCAGTCTGTGCCTGCTGCTGTAAAACCGGGTAAAGTTCTACAAAACGCGCCAGACGCTTCATCGTGTCGCCGCGGCCAAGGTTGAGCTTAATGCCATTCGTTAAGGTGAGCTGCCACGAACGGCGCGCCGTCATCGCAGCTTCTTTTAACGTAAACCTGTCCTTCGCCAGCACTTGCCCCATCTCGCGAAAACCCTGTAACACTTCGTTTTCGCTGCCTTCAGGACCATACAACATCGGTAAATTTTGCTTGTTGACACGATCGGCCGGGACGCTGAAGGAATTTCCGTCTACGTCAACCATGTGCTGATCATTCCAACGCGCAATGGGCACATATTCAACCAGATGAATCTTCAATTCATCAGGCCATTGCTTTCTTACACTCGCCTGTTTTATCCAGGGCAGACGTTCAATCTGACTCTGGATAATGTTGACATCCTGCGTCATAAAGGTGCCAGGCGACCCCAGTGCCAGAATCGACTGGCGAATATCATCGTTACGCGTGTAGTGGCGTTCACCGGTGACCACCAACTTCGACAGCGGCAACCGCTGCGCATCTTCCATCCAGCCCAGTACCATCCAGCCGCTGATAAACACGGTGCACAGCACCCCGAGCAGGAAAATAATCCCTGCAAGACGCGTTCCATTACTCCGGCGTGAAGAAGAATATTCTTCCTCGTCATCGCGGTTGCGCGTGTTCAATGCAGCCTGAGACATATCAGCCCGCCTGGTCCAGAATACGTACGACTAACTGCGAGAAGCTCATCCCCGCCTGACGCGCGGCCATCGGCACAAGGCTGTGGCTGGTCATGCCTGGAGAAGTATTCGCTTCCAGCAAATAAAATTGCCCATCACTGTCGAGCATCACATCAATGCGTCCCCAGCCACTGCAACCAAGAATATGCCAGGCTTTAAGCACCAGGGACTGTAAATCCGCTTCACGTTCTGCTTCAAGACCTGCTGGGCAGAAATATTGCGTCTCGTCAGAGAGATACTTCGCCTCATAATCATAGAAGACGCCAGCAGGTTGGATGCGAATCGACGGTAAAATTTCTTCACCAAGCATCGCCACGGTAAATTCCGGTCCGCTGAGCCATTTTTCAATCAGAACTTCTTCATCGTGTTGAAATGCCAGCGCTAAAGCTGACGATAAATCGTCAGCTTTATCAACTTTGGACATCCCAACGCTCGACCCTTCACGGCTGGGCTTTACAATAACCGGTAAGCCCAGCTCAGCAATGCGTGCATTAACGCTATCCTGAAGGCCCATTTCAAATTCGCGGCGCGTCAACGCAACCCACGGCGCAACCGGCAAACCCGCTCCCTGCCACAGCAGCTTACTGCGCAGTTTATCCATTGAGATGGCGGAGGCCATCACGCCGCTGCCGGTGTAGGGCATACCGATGAGATCCAGCAACCCTTGCAGGGTACCGTCTTCTCCCCCACGACCGTGCAGAGCAATAAAGACTTTATCGAAGCCCATTGCTTTCAGCTGCGTTACATCGACCTCTTTCGGATCGACCAGATGTGCATTAACGCCAGCCTCACGCAGGCCCGCCAGTACCGCAGCGCCTGAATTCAGGGAAACCTCGCGCTCGGCGGAGGTGCCGCCAGACAGGACAGCAATCTTATCAGCCATGATGCTCATCCTCCTGAGTTTGCGGCTTCAGTTTGATTTCAGCTAAGGTACGGGCGATTTTGCCGATATTTCCCGCGCCCTGAATCAGAATCAAATCGTTACCTGTCAGTACCGGCGCCAGAATTTCGGCGACCTGAGCAGGATCCGAAACCAAAATAGGGTCTACTTTACCGCGTCCGCGAATGGTTCGACACAGAGAACGGCTGTCCGCGCCTGGGATCGGCGTTTCACCTGCAGAATAAACATCCAGCATCAGCAATGTGTCCACCTGGGACAGCACGCTGGCGAAATCGTCATACAGATCGCGCGTACGCGTAAAACGGTGTGGCTGGAAGATCATCACCAGGTTCTTCTCTGGCCATCCCGCACGTGCGGCCTTAATGGTCGCGTCCACTTCGGTTGGATGGTGGCCATAGTCGTCTACCAGCATGGCAGTACCCGGTTTACCGTTTACCGCATCCAGCGGGAATTCGCCAAGGAAGTCGAAACGACGCCCGGTTCCCTGGAAGCTTTCCAGAGCACGCAGGATCGCATCGTCATCAATGCCTTCTTCTGTTGCGACGGCCACCGCCGCGGCTGCGTTCAGGGCGTTATGACGGCCTGGTGCGTTCAGCGTCACGTGCAGCAGCTCTTTGTCCTGACGCGCCAGGGTGAAATGCCCCTGCGCACCAATTTGTTTGTACTCTTCCACGCGAACATCCGCGTCTTCGCTGAAGCCATAGGTGGTGATCTGACGACCAACCCGCGGCAGCAACTCGCGAATGACCGGATCGTCCACACACATTACCGCGCGTCCATAGAACGGCAGGTTATGCAGGAAGTTGATAAAGGTCTGCTTTAAGTTCTCGAAGTCGCCCTGGTAGGTATCCATGTGGTCAGCTTCGATGTTAGTGACAATCGCCACCATCGGCTGCAGATGCAGGAACGACGCATCGCTCTCATCCGCTTCCGCAATCAGATAACGGCTGTGGCCCAGACGCGCATGCACACCTGCTGCTTTTACCAGACCGCCGTTGACGAACGTCGGGTCGAGACCCGCTTCGGCATAAATACTGGAAACCATCGCCGTGGTCGTGGTTTTACCGTGCGTCCCGGCAATCGCAATCCCGTGACGAAAACGCATCAGCTCTGCCAGCATTTCCGCGCGGCGGATCACCGGAATACGCGCTTCATGCGCGGCCACAATTTCCGGGTTATCAGAGGAGATGGCGCTGGATACCACCACCACACTCGCATCGCGCACGTTTTCCGGGCGATGGTTGAAATAGATAGTCGCCCCAAGCGACGCCAGTTGCTGCGTGACAGGGTTTGGCGCCAGGTCAGACCCGCTGATCTGATAGCCTTCGTTAGCTAACACTTCGGCAATACCGCCCATGCCAGCACCACCGATGCCAACAAAGTGAATGTGCCGGACGCGACGCATCTCGGGCACGATTGAACGCAGTTTTGCCAGTTGTTGTGTATTCATTCTCTAAACGCCATCGACTACTTAAAAAATTCGTGCAGCGCAACACGCGCTGCGAGGGTTAAGCCTGGGCTGCCAGACTCACTTCTTTTGCCACCCGCTCCGTTGCATCAGGAATGGCCGCCGCACGTGCACGTTGCGCCATCTCCATTAATGTTTCCCGGTTCCAGCCCGCCAGGGTGGTGGCGACCGCATCGGCGGTAAATTGTGGCTGCTCGAATATTTTCGCGGCACCGGCTTTTTCAAGCGGCAGCGCATTCCAGTACTGCTGACGATCTTTGTGCTGGAACGGCACAAACAGAGCCGGTAAACCCGCGGCGGCAATTTCACTCACCGTTAATGCACCGGAGCGACAGACCACGACATCGGCCCAGGCGTACGCTGCCGCCATATCGTCGATAAATTCCGTCACTTTGTGCTGCGGCTGACCTTCTGCCGCATAAGCCTGCTCAACGGTCTGCTGAGCGCCTTTTCCGCTTTGATGCCAGATGGTCACGGCATCACCCAGCTTTGCGGCAACCTGCGGCATCGTCTGGTTCAGGATGCGTGCGCCCTGCGATCCGCCGACGACCAGCACGCGAACAGGGCCTTCACGGCCAGCCATGCGGGTATCCGGCAACGGCAGCGCCAGCACATCCACACGCACCGGGTTCCCGACGACGTCCGCTTTCGGGAACGCACCAGGAAATGCCTGCATCACTTTGGTGGCGATTTTCGCCAGCCACTTGTTGGTCAGTCCTGCAATACCATTCTGCTCATGCAATACAACGGGAATGCCCAACGACCACGCGGCAAGTCCGCCCGGACCGGAAACATAACCGCCCATGCCCAGCACCACATCCGGCTGAAAGCGCTTCATGATGCTGCGCGCCTGACGCCATGCGTTGAAAATGCGCACCGGCGCCAGAAACTGGGCCTTAATGCCTTTGCCACGAAGGCCAGAAATACGAATAAAGTCGATCTCAATACCGTGCTTCGGTACCAGGTCGGCCTCCATGCGGTCTGCGGTTCCCAGCCAGCGTACCTGCCAGCCCTGATCCATTAAATGGTGCGCAACCGCCAGCCCCGGGAACACATGTCCACCGGTACCGCCTGCCATCACCATTAACCGCTTCGGTTGATTCATCGTGAACCTCGTGTAAACGCCTGGGCTTTTTCCAGACGCGTTTCATAATCTATACGTAACAACATCATGATGGCCGTCGACATGATCAACAGACTGGAACCACCATAACTGATCAACGGCAACGTCAGGCCCTTGGTCGGCAGCATACCCGCTGCGGCCCCGACGTTAACCAATGCCTGGAAGCTAAACCAGATACCAATTGAACAGGCTAAGAAACCTGAGAAGCGGTGATCGATCTCCAGCGCTTTCCGCCCAATCGACATGGCGCGGAAAGCGACGAAGAATACCATTAATAGCGCTAATACCACACCGATATAACCCAGTTCTTCTGCAATAATGGAGAAGATGAAGTCAGTATGCGCTTCGGGTAAATACTCCAGTTTCTGAACCGAGTTGCCCAGGCCTTGTCCCCAGACTTCACCGCGGCCAAACGCCATGAGTGACTGCGTCAGCTGATAGCCACTGCCAAACGGGTCTTCCCACGGGTTCCAGAACGAGGTCACACGGCGGATACGGTATGGTTCAGCAAGGATCAGCAGGACAACCGCTGAAATACCCATCCCGATAATGGCGATGAACTGCCACAGTTTCGCCCCCGCCAGGAACAGCATCGCCAGCGTCGTCACAAACAGTACCACCACGGTACCGAGGTCAGGCTGCGCCAGCAGTAAGACCGCCAGCACCAGAATCACGCCCATCGGTTTCAGGAAGCCGCGAAGGTTGTTACGCACTTCATCTACTTTGCGCACCAGGTAGTTCGCCAGGTAGCAGAACAGGGACAGTTTGGTAAATTCTGCAGGCTGAATACGCAGCGGACCAAAGGCGATCCAGCGCGATGCCCCGTTTACGGAACTCCCCACCACCAGCACGATCAGCAGCATGATGATCGAGGCGATCAGCATCGCGGTACTGTGTCGCTGCCAGAACGCCATTGGCAGACGTAAGGTTATCAGCGCAAGACAGAACGCCAGGATGATGTACAGACCATCTCGCTTGGCAAACAGGAAAGGATCGTTCGCCAGTCGCTGCCCGACGGGCATTGATGCTGACGTCACCATAATAAAGCCGACCGCCGCCAGCCCCAGGGTGAGCCAGAAGAGCGTGCGATCGTACATGATCAGGCTGTCGTTATCTTTCTGACGAGAGCCCATCACCCAGCCTTTCAGTGCCGCAAACAACCACACCAGGACACCAAATCCTGGGAAGCGCGGCATTTTCAGGCGAGGGAGAGATAAACGCATCAGCCTAACTCCTTCGCCAGGCGGGTAAAGAGATCACCACGCTGTTCGAAATTCTTGAATTGATCGAGGCTGGCGCATGCCGGAGAGAGCAGCACCATATCGCCCGGCTTCACGCGAGGAGCAATCAGGCGCATTGCCTGTTCCATGGTTTCGGTCTGCTCGGCGATCTCAGGACGCAGTTCCGCCAGTTCCCTGCCATCACGACCAAAGCAGTAGAGACGGATGTTATCGCCAGAAAGATACTGCTTCAGGGAGGTGAAATCGGCGGATTTACCGTCGCCACCCAGCAGCAGATGCAGAGTACCTTCCACCTGCAAACCATTCAGCGCGGCCTCTGTACTGCCTACGTTGGTGGCTTTGGAATCATTGATCCAGCGTACGCCGTTATGCTCCAGCGCCAGCTGGAAACGGTGCGCCAGTCCGGTAAAGGTGGTCAGCGCCTGCAGGCTGGAGGAGCGTGGCAAACCGACGGCATCCGCCAGCGCTAGCGCCGCCAGCGCATTGGTGTAGTTATGCTGACCGGAAAGCTTCATCTCCTTCACGTTCAACACCTTCTCACCTTTCACCCGCAGCCAGGTTTCACCCAGCTGACGGTTCAGATGATAATCACCCATGGTGATACCAAAGCTGATGCAGCGGTCATCGGCACCGCGTACCGGCATGGTCAGGGCATCATCGGCGTTAACGACGCAGACTTTGGCATTTTCATATATACGCAGTTTGGCTGCGCGATACTGCTGTAGACCAAACG
Source organism: Enterobacter sp. A8 (assembly GCF_004296595.1). NCBI lineage: Bacteria > Pseudomonadati > Pseudomonadota > Gammaproteobacteria > Enterobacterales > Enterobacteriaceae > Enterobacter > Enterobacter sp. A8. The sequence continues at coordinate 373,046 of NZ_SCMF01000004.1, read as the reverse complement.
GATACCTGTCCATATGATCTTCGGTCACGTTCAGGATTGTGGCCGCGGCAGCATGCAGGCTGGAGGTGGTTTCCAGCTGGAAGCTGGAGAGTTCCAGCACGTACAGCTCGCAGCCTTTGTCCAGCAGCATCAGCGCGGGCAAACCAATGTTGCCGCCAACGCCGACATTTTTGCCCGCCGCTTTCGCCATCTCACCCACCAGGGTAGTGACGGTGCTTTTTCCGTTAGAGCCGGTAATGGCGATAACAGGCGCCTGCGCTTCGCGGCAGAACAGCTCGATATCACCGACAATCTCAACGCCCGCATCGGCTGCGGCGCTCAGTGAAGGGTGCGCCAGCGCCATACCGGGGCTGGCGACAATCAGATCGGCTGCCAGCAGCCAGTCATCATTCAGACCACCAAGGTGGCGTTCAACCTGTTCCGGCAGTTTGTCCAGACCCGGCGGAGAAACACGCGTATCCATCACCCGCGGCGTCACGCCGCGCGCAAGGAAAAAGTCCACGCAGGACAGGCCAGTAAGGCCCAACCCGATGATAACGACTTTTTTGCCCTGGTAATCTGCCATGATTAACGTACCTTCAGCGTTGCCAGGCCAATCAGCACCAGCATCAGCGAAATAATCCAGAAGCGCACGATGACGCGCGGCTCTGGCCAGCCTTTCAGTTCATAGTGATGGTGAATCGGTGCCATACGGAAGATGCGCTGACCGCGCAGCTTAAAGGAACCGACCTGCAGGATCACCGACAGGGTCTCAACCACGAATACCCCACCCATGATGACCAGCAGGAACTCCTGGCGCAGCAGCACGGCAATAATACCCAGCGCGCCGCCCAGAGCCAGTGAACCGACGTCACCCATAAAGACCTGGGCCGGATAGGTATTGAACCACAGGAAGCCCAGCCCCGCCCCGACAATGGCCGTACAGACGATCACCAGCTCGCCTGCGTGACGCAGATAAGGAATGTGCAGATAGTTGGCAAAGTTCATGTTGCCGGTCGCCCACGCCACCAGCGCGAAACCTGCGGCCACGAACACCGTTGGCATAATGGCCAGGCCATCCAGACCATCGGTCAGGTTCACCGCGTTACCGGTGCCCACAATCACGAAGTACGCCAGCAGAATGTAGAACAGCCCCAGTTGCGGCATGACGTCTTTAAAGAACGGCACCACCAGCTCGGTAGCGGGAGTGTCTTTTCCGGCCAGATACAGCGCGAAGGCCACGCCCAGCGCAATTACCGACATCCAGAAATATTTCCAGCGGGCGATCAGACCTTTCGTATCTTTACGTACCACTTTGCGGTAATCATCAACAAATCCAATGATTCCGTAGCCCACCAGCACAGTCAGCACACACCAAACGTACGGGTTGGATGGATAGGCCCACAGCAGCACGGAAACCACGATCGCGGTCAGGATCATAATCCCGCCCATGGTTGGCGTACCGCGCTTGCTGAAGTGCGATTCCGGACCATCGTTACGCACAACCTGGCCGAAAGAGAGTTTTTGCAGACGGGCAATCATGCGCGGGCCCATCCACAACGAGATGAACAGCGCAGTCAACAGGCTGACGATGGCGCGAAACGTCAGATAGGAAAAGACGTTAAAGCCTGAGTAATATTTGACCAAATGTTCGGCCAGCCAAACTAACATGTCCCGTTCTCCTGTAATGCGTGCACTACCTCTTCCATGGCGGCACTACGTGAACCTTTCACTAACACAGTCACAATTTGTTTTTCAGCAATCAACGTCTTCAGACGTTCAATCAGTGCGGCTTTATCGGCAAAATGTTCGCCAACACCGCTGGCATGGCTAATCGCCTGGCTCAGTTTTCCTGCGCTCAGTACGCAATCCAGCCCGGCCGCTTTCGCGGCTTCACCCACCTGGATATGACAGGCTTCGCTCTCATCGCCCAACTCGGCCATATCGCCAACCACCATCACGCGATAGCCTGGCATTTCGGACAACACCTGTACGGCTGCCGTCATCGAACCGACGTTCGCGTTGTAGGAGTCATCCAGCAGCAGTTTGTTTTCTGCAAACTGGACTGGGAACAGACGTCCCGGTACGGCTTTTAAATTCGCAAGGCCAGTTTTGATCGCGTCATGTGTTGCGCCGACGGCCATCGACAGCGCCGCGGCAGCAAGCGCATTGGCGATGTTATGGCGACCCGGCAGCGGCAGCAGAACCTCAATGCCTCCCGTTGGGGTATTGAGCGTGAATTCCGTGCCATGCGAAGTCACATGGATCTGGGTCGCGGTAAAATCACTGTCTGCCGCATTAGGCGAGAAGCGCCACGTCTTACGTGAACCGATGATGCTCTGCCAGTTCAACCAGTCGTTATTATCGGCATTCATAATGGCAATACCGTTATCCGGCAGGCCGGTATAGATCTCACCTTTGGCTTTCGCCACGCCTTCAAGTGAACCGAAACCTTCCAGATGCGCGGCGGCCAGGTTGTTCACCAGCGCAGCCTCCGGACGCGTCAGGCTGACCGTCCAGGCAATTTCACCCTGGTGGTTTGCCCCTAATTCAATCACCGCAAAGTCATGCTCTTTGGTGAGGCGAAGCAATGTCATCGGCACGCCGATGTCATTATTTAGATTGCCTGCGGTGTAAAGCGTGTTACCGCACTGACTGAGGATCGCCGCCGTCATCTCTTTTACTGACGTTTTGCCCGAAGACCCCGTCAGAGCAACAACGCGAGCTGGCACCTGCTGACGAACCCATGCTGCCAGCTCACCGAAGGCAATGCGCGTATCCTTCACCACAATCTGCGGTAAATCGATATCGAGTTTGCGGTTCACCAGCAGCGCACCCGCACCATTCTCTTTCGCCTGTTCAGCAAAATCGTGGGCGTCAAAACGTTCGCCCTTCAGCGCCACAAACAGGCACCCGGCGGTCACTTTGCGGGTATCTGTCGTCACGGCGTCGATGGTCAGATCCTGACCATGCAGCGTCCCCTGCAGGAGGGTTGCCGCCTTGCCGAGCGTTAAGCTGATCATGCCACCACTCCCAACAGACGCGCTGCCGTTACACGGTCCGAATAGTCCAGACGACGATTGCCAACAATCTGATAATCTTCATGGCCTTTACCCGCCAGGAGCACGACATCGTTCTCCTGCGCCTGCATGATGGCGTTGGTCACGGCTTCCGCACGGCCTTCCACCACGCGGGCACGTCCTGCGTCCAGCATACCGGCCAGGATATCGTTGATAATGGCGCGCGGCTCTTCAGTACGCGGGTTGTCATCGGTCACAACCGGAATATCCGCGAACTGTTCGGCGATGGCACCCATCAACGGACGCTTGCCCTTGTCGCGATCGCCCCCACAGCCAAACACACACCAGAGCTTACCGGCGCAGTGCAGACGTGCCGCTTCAAGCGCTTTTTCCAGCGCATCCGGCGTGTGGGCATAATCGACAACAACGGTCGGTTTACCTGGTGCACTGAACACTTCCATACGGCCACAGACGGGCTGCAGACGCTCTGCGGTGTTGAGCAGTTCGGCCATCGGATAGCCCAACGCCAGCAGCGTTGCCAGCGCCAGCAGGAGGTTGCTGACGTTAAACGCCCCCATCAGGCGGCTTTCAATTTCGCCTTCACCCCAGGAAGAGGCAAAGCGAATCGTCGCGCCGCTGTCGTGATAATTAACCTCAACCGCCTTCAGCCAGCGGCCATGGCAGTTCGGATTGATATGGTCTTCCATCGACACCGCAACCGCATCCGGCAGCTTCGCAAGCCAGCGGCGCCCCACTTCGTCATCAGCGTTGATAATGGCCTGTCCATAGTGATGCGTGGAGAAGAGCAGCCATTTCGCGGCCTCGTAATGCTCCATATCACCATGATAATCAAGATGATCGCGACTCAGGTTCGTGAACACGGAGGCGGCAAATTTCAACGCCGCCACACGATGCTGTACCAGACCATGAGAGGAGACTTCCATCGCGGCAAAGGTCGCACCCTGCCCTGCCAGACCGGCAATCACATGTTGTACGTCAACCGCGGAGCCGGTGGTGTTTTCCGTCGGGCTCACTTTACCCAGCAGCCCATTCCCCACGGTGCCCATTACGGCGCCGGTTTCTCCCAGCAGTTGCGCCCATTGCGCCATCAATTGGGTGGTCGTCGTTTTACCGTTAGTGCCCGTCACGCCCACCAGACGCAGCTGGTCTGAAGGCTCGTTATAAAAACGTCCCGCCAGTGCGGAGAGTCGCTCATTCAACTGGCTAAGGTAGATAACCGGCACACCGTGCATTTCACGGATTTCACCGTCGGTTGCCTCATCTTTAGCCTCAGCAATAATGGCAGCTACACCTTGCGCAATCGCCTGCGGGATATATCGACGCCCGTCCGCCTGATGACCAACTACAGCCACAAAAAGATCGCCGGAAGCAGCCACACGGCTGTCCAGTACCATCTCCCGTAGCGCTCGCTCAGGTGCGTTTGGCACCCACGGAGCGAGAAGGTCGCGCAAATTACGATCTGCCACCTGTACCCTCGCCTTGATTAATTACAAATTCACTTTTTTCGCCCGTTGCCAGCGCGTCCGGTTCAACGTTCATGGTGCGTAATACGCCGCCCATGATGGCGCCGAACACAGGCGCTGAAACGGCGCCGCCGTAGTATTTACCCGCCTGTGGATCGTTAATGACGACCACCAGCGCAAAACGCGGATTGCTTGCAGGCGCAACGCCTGCGGTATAGGCAATGTATTTGTTGATGTAGCGGCCATCTGGCCCCACTTTTTTCGCCGTACCGGTTTTAATGGCGATGCGATAGCCTTTGATCGCCGCCTTCACGCCGCCACCGCCAGGTAGCGCCACACTTTCCATCATATGCACAACGGTACGAACGATAGATTCCGGGAAGATACGCTCGCCCGGAACCGGTGGATCAACTTTGGTAATCGACAGTGGGCGATAGACGCCATAGCTGCCAATCGTTGCGTAGACTCGCGCTAACTGTAACGGGGTTACCATTAGCCCGTAGCCGAAAGAGAAGGTGGCCCTCTCTATGTCAGACCACCGTTGTTTTTGAGGATATAAGCCACTGCGTTCTCCGACCAACCCCAAATTGGTCGCCTTTCCTAGCCCAAAACGTGAGTAAGTCTCTACTAACGCTGAGGACGGCATCGCTAACGCCAGCTTTGAAACACCGACGTTACTCGACTTCTGTAATACCCCGGTCAGGGTCAATTCGCTGTAGCGCGCCACGTCTTTAATCTCGTGGCCATTGATTCGGTAAGGGATCGTGTTCAGAACCGTGTTCTCATTGACGATGCCGCGTTGCAGCGCCGTCATCACCACCATCGGCTTCACCGTGGAGCCAGGTTCGAACACGTCGGTAATGGCCCGGTTACGCATTGCATCTTTTGCGGTACCAGTAAAGTTGTTCGGGTTGTAGGACGGGCTGTTGGCCATCGCCAGCACTTCGCCAGTGTTGACATCCACCAGCACGGCGCTGCCCGACTCCGCCTTGTTAAAGGCCACGGCATTGTTCAGCTCGCGATACACCAGCGCCTGCAGGCGTTCATCAATGCTCAACGCCAGGTTATGCGCGGCCTGACTGTCTGTGGAAGAGATATCTTCAATCACGCGACCATAGCGGTCTTTACGCACGATTCGCTCACCCGGCTGACCGGTAAGCCACTTATCGAAGCTTTTTTCAACCCCTTCAATCCCCTGGCTGTCGACGTTTGTAAAACCAATGAGGTGAGCGGTTACTTCGCCGGAAGGATAGTAACGGCGAGACTCTTCTCGCAGATGGATACCCGGGAGCTTCAGTTTTCTGATGTAATCGGCCATGTCAGGGTTAACCTGACGCGCCAGATAGATAAAGCGCCCTTTCGGGTTGGCATTAACGCGGGAGGCAAGCTGATCCAGCGGCATTTTCAGGGCGTCAGACAGCGCTTTCCAGCGGTTGTCGAGCGTGATACCACCGGCATCGTGCAGCTCTTTCGGATCGGCCCAGATCGCCTTCACCGGTACGCTCACCGCCAGCGGACGACCGGAACGATCGGTGATCATCCCGCGAGATGTGGAGACTTCCTGTACGCGCAGAGAGCGCATATCGCCCTGGCGCACCAGCATGTCAGGCGCGATGATTTGTAGCCACGCCACGCGTCCCAGCAGGAAGCCCAGCGCGAGTAAAATGCAGCCGCAAAGCAACGCAAAACGCCAACTGATAAAGTTGGCCTGTTCTTCCTGACGTTTTGGTTTTAGCGTTTTTGCCGCTGCTCTCATGCGTCGCGTTTTCCCTTATTTTTGTACTACGATATTTTCCTGGGAAGGATCAACATGCTGCAATTGCAGCTTTTCTGTTGCGATCCGCTCGACCCGGCTGTGATCGCCGAGGGCGTTTTCTTCAAGGATCAGGTTTCGCCATTCAATATCCAGCGCATCGCGTTCCAGTACCATCTGCTCGCGTTGCGCAGTCAATAAACGTGTGTGGTGGGCTGTCGTCACCACCGTTACTGCCGTCACAATGATGCAAATGAACAAGCAGAGTGGCAGCTTCCCAAACCGCAAAAGATCGTCGCCGATCACACCAGGCAAAGCATGGCGCTCGTTGCTTCCTAACGAATCCTTAACTTTGCTTAGGGTCTCTGTCACTCTGCCGATCATGCGTTCGTCCTCTCTGCAATACGCAGCACTGAACTACGGGCGCGTGGATTCTCTGCCACCTCTTCTTCGCCCGGCATCAACTTGCCTAATGCTCGCAACTGACGGCCACCCAGCTTCCTGAGTTGTTCTTCCGTCATCGGCAGCCCTGCTGGCACCTGTGGACCGCGGCTTTGTTCACGCATAAAGCGTTTCACAATACGGTCCTCCAGCGAATGGAAGCTGATGATGGACAACCGCCCTCCCGGGGCCAGCACGTCGAGCGAGCTTTTTAGCGCCAGCTCTATTTCCTCCAGTTCACTGTTTACCCAGATGCGAACCGCCTGGAAGGTACGGGTCGCGGGGTGTTTGTGTTTATCCTTCACCGGTGTTGCCGCCGCAATCACCTCGGCCAGCTCTTTCGTGCGGGTCATCGGCTCAATACGATTGCGCTCAACAATGGCGCGCGCGATGCGCTTGCCAAAACGTTCTTCGCCAAAGGTTTTGATCACCCAGGCGATATCGGCTTCATCTGCGGTCTGTAACCACTCGGCGGCAGACTGACCGCGCGTGGGATCCATGCGCATGTCCAGCGGGCCGTCGCGCATAAAGGAGAAGCCGCGTTCAGCATCATCAAGTTGGGGTGAAGAGACGCCAAGATCGAGAAGAATCCCGTCGATCTTGCCCGTCAGGCCGCGCTCAGCAACGTAATCCGCCAGCGCAGAGAAAGGTCCATGCACGATGGAAAAGCGTGGGTCATCGATGGTTTGCGCAACAGCTATCGCCTGCGGATCGCGATCAATTGCCAGCAGACGTCCTTCCGCTCCAAGCTGGGAGAGGATCAAACGCGAGTGGCCACCGCGACCAAAAGTGCCATCAATGTAGATGCCGTCCGGACGAATATTCAGGCCGTTGACGGCCTCATCCAGCAACACCGTTGTATGTTTATAATTTTCCATCATATTTATAGAGACAAGTCCTGCAGCCGTTCCGACAAGGTAGCGGAATCAGACTGCTCAGCGTCGATATCTTCCTTGACCTGTTGATACCAGGTCGTTTCGTCCCACAGTTCAAACTTGTTGAACTGACCGACCAGCATCACTTCTTTGGTCAGACCGGCATGCTGCCGCAGCACAGGCGCAATCAGTAATCGCCCTGCACTATCCATCTGACACTCACTGGCATGCCCCAATAACAACCGCTGCACGCGGCGTTCCTGTGGGTTCATGCTCGACAGTCGCGACAGCTTTTGCTCAATAATTTCCCATTCAGGTAAAGGGTAAAGCAGCAGGCAGGGGGAGTTGATGTCAATGGTGCAAACCAGTTGACCCGAAGCGTTCTCGATCAGCTGGTCGCGGTATCGGGTTGGTACCGATAAACGCCCCTTACTGTCGAGATTGACTAACGTTGCTCCACGGAACATGCCAGTCTCACCCCTCCTCACCACTTTAACCCACAAATTCCCACCTAAAGGAGTTTACGGAGCGAGGGAAAAGCTTGTCAAGCCAGGACTCTCTCTATACGAACCCGAAAGGGCTCTATTTACAGAGATAAACAGTCCTGGTTAATAACTGCACAACTGGCGAGGCAAAATTAACGTTATGAATATTTGTAAGAAAAAAACCGAATATGCACACTAGCGTTAAGGCTCACTCAATATCATCGCATCGAAATATAAAGTGTCAGTTTGCGACGCGGGCAGCATTTTAAGACATATTCACAGGGGATAACAGCGCCACATTCACCACAATGCGCAATGAACGAACCGGCTGGCAGGCAAGCACGCTGGAGCAGGGGAAAAACGTCTGAATATTCATCGACCGGGCAGCTTTGTAACAAAACAATACAAAGACAGGCTTTATAAATCGTATAAATGTTCTTTCAAAGGCATTTTAAAACGCCTGAAAGAATAAAAAAAATAGCAGGTTCTGATTCCTAAGGAATCGTCCTAATTTTTCTCCGGGAATTATTTGACAGAATTATCCAGAAAAAAGAGGGGACAGTTTTCCCTGCCCCGTCTCATTTCATTAATGGCGGCTTAAAATTCCGCGACGGTAGAGATTACGTTTGATGCGCGTCAGCCCCGGCTTCGGTTTACGTGGTTCATCAAGGCTCGCGAGAACGATCTCCAGCACGCGCTCCGCCACATCACGATGGCGCTGCGCGACGGCCAGGACCGGACATTGCAGGAAGTCGAGCAGTTCGTTATCACCGAAGGTGGCGATAGCAAGATCGGAAGGCAGCTTACCATCCCGACGCAAAGTGACATCCATCACCCCCTGCAGCAACGCAAATGAAGTAGTGAACAGCGCCTGAGGCATCGGGTGCGTCTCCAGCCATTTCTCGAACAGCTGCGCAGCGGCTTCGCGTTCATAACTGTTGGCATAAAGGTAGTGAACCTCGCGCGGGTCGTCTTTCCATGCCGTTCTGAAGCCTTGCTCACGCAGGAAACTCACAGAGAGCTCAGGCAACGCCCCAAGATAGAGTACGGTTTCAGCCGGAAAGGTTCTCAGCTCCGCGGCCAGCATTTCCGCGTCATCCTGATCGGCACCGACGACACTGGTAAAATGCTCTCTGTCCAGGGCGCGATCCAGTGCAACGATTGGGAACGGATCGTTCGCCCAGCGTTGATAGAAGGGATGCTCGGGTGGCAAGGAGGTCGAAACGATGATCGCATCAACCTGACGCTGGAGCAGATGCTCAATACAGCGCATTTCGTTATCAGGCTGATCTTCAGAGCAGGCAATCAGGAGCTGATAGCCACGCTGGCGAGCCTGACGTTCAAGATAGTTAGCGATGCGGGTGTAGCTGGTGTTTTCCAGATCGGGGATCACCAGACCAATCGATCGGGTGCGCCCGGCACGTAAGCCCGCTGCGACAGCATTCGGGTGGTAGTTGTGCTCACGAACCACCGCCATGACTTTCTCAACGGTTTTGTCGCTGACACGGTACTGCTTTGCTTTACCGTTAATCACATAGCTGGCCGTAGTTCGTGACACGCCGGCTAGCCGGGCGATTTCATCCAGTTTCACAATTGCCCCTTAAAAAAAGAAAAGAGTCCATGGCCCTGTCAAGGTTATGGTTAAATCTTTTAACATCTAAACGCAGAATAGCTTTCGCGGCAACCGCTTTTATCTGTGTTATCGGCGTATTACGCAAAAAAAAGCCCGGCTTTGGTGACCGGGCTGAAAGAGGCGAACCTTATTGCCTGCTAACGCATGATTTTCTCGCCGCGCGAAAGACCGACAACGCCCGACCGCGCAACTTCAACAATTTTTGCTACATCCCTTACGGACGCCAGGAATGCGTCCAGCTTGTCACTCGTTCCCACCAGCTGAACCGTATATAAAGAAGGGGTAACGTCGATAATCTGCCCACGGAAGATATCCGCGTTGCGTTTAACCTCTTCACGGCCGTAACCACTGGCCTGAATTTTCACCAGCATGACCTCACGTTCTACATAGGCCCCCTGCCCCAGTTCGCTCACGCGCAGAACATCGACAAGTTTGTGTAACTGTTTCTCGATCTGCTCAAGCACCTTGGCGTCGCCGACGGTCTGAATCGTCATGCGCGACAGCGTAGGATCCTCGGTAGGGGCAACGGTCAGGCTCTCAATGTTGTAGCCGCGTTGTGCAAAGAGTCCAATAACGCGTGACAGTGCGCCAGACTCGTTTTCCAGTAATACAGATAATATCCGGCGCATATCAGGTTCTCTCCGTTTTACTTAACCACATTTCGTCCATACCACCACCGCGAATATGCATCGGATAAACGTGCTCTGTGCCATCGACAATGACATCCATGAAAACAAGGCGGTTATTTTTGACGTGTTCAAGCGCTTCAGCAAGTTTCGCTTCCAGCTCTGCCGGCTCGGTCACCCGCATCCCGACATGACCATAGGCTTCGGCCAGACGAACAAAATCCGGCAGCGATTTCATGTAGGAGTGAGAATGGCGGCCAGAGTAGATCATATCCTGCCACTGCTTCACCATACCGAGATAACCGTTATTCAGGTTCAGAACCAGGACCGGCAGTTCATATTGCAACGCGGTGGAGAGTTCCTGGATATTCATCTGAATGCTGCCGTCTCCTGTCACGCAAACGACGGTTTCATTCGGCAGCGCAAGCTTCACGCCCAGCGCGGCAGGTAACCCAAAGCCCATTGTCCCCAGACCACCAGAGTTGATCCAGTGACGTGGTTTATCAAACGGATAATAAAGCGCGGCAAACATCTGATGCTGACCTACATCAGAGGTGACATAGGCTTCACCTTTCGTCAGACGCCAGAGGGTTTCGATCACCGCCTGCGGCTTAATGTTTTCGCTTTGGGTATCGTATTTCAGACACTGACGTGCTCGCCACTGCTCGATCTGTTGCCACCAGTCGCGGATCTCATCCAACGGTTGTGAAGGGGTTTCCTGCGATAGCAGATCCAGCATTTGCTCCAGAACCTGTCGCGCATCCCCAACGATCGGCACATCCGCCGGTACCGTTTTCGAAATAGACGTAGGATCGATATCAATATGCAGCACGGTGGCGTTCGGGCAGTACTTCGCCAGATTGTTGGTCGTGCGATCGTCAAAGCGCACGCCAACGGCAAAGATCACATCCGAATGATGCATCGTCATGTTGGCTTCATAGGTACCGTGCATCCCCAACATACCCAGAGCCTGGCGGTGCGTTGCCGGGAAGGCGCCCAGTCCCATCAGTGACGAGGCGACAGGAAGGTTTAGTTTTTCGATCAGCTCACGCAGTTGCGCTTCACAGGCTGAGTTAACCGCGCCGCCGCCGACATAGACCACCGGTTTTTTCGCCGCCAGAAGCGTGTGTAACGCACGTTTGATCTGGCCTTTGTGGCCCTGTGTCGTTGGGTTGTAGGAGCGCATGCTTACCGTTTCCGGCCAGACATACGGCAGCTTGTTTGCCGGGTTAAGAATATCTTTAGGCAGATCGACCACCACAGGACCAGGCCGCCCACTGGCTGCCAGCCAGAAGGCTTTTTTCAGTACGCCGGGAATGTCTTCGGTTTGCTTCACCAGGAAACTGTGCTTCACAACGGGGCGTGAAATTCCCACCATGTCGCACTCCTGAAATGCATCGTAGCCAATCAGTGACGTTGCGACCTGCCCGGATAGAATGACCAGCGGGATGGAGTCCATATAGGCTGTCGCAATGCCGGTAATTGCGTTCGTCGCGCCGGGGCCGGAGGTGACCAATACCACGCCCACTTCACCCGTTGCACGCGCCAGCCCGTCAGCCATGTGCACCGCCGCCTGCTCGTGGCGCACCAAAACATGGTCAATGCCGCCTACCGTATGAAGCGCATCATAAATATCCAGAACTGCGCCTCCAGGGTAGCCGAACACCTGCTTAACGCCCTGATCGATTAACGATCGGACGACCATTTCCGCGCCAGACAACATCTCCATGCTTTGCCTCCAGGCATTTTGTTATAGACGGACTGCAGAATTCATTTCCACACCGTCTTACGATCGTGATGAACCAATCTTATATATTGCAGAGTGATCGTTACCTTAACCGCTCGTTTTGAGGCAGGCAATTAGCAAACAGGACGCGGCAAACGGGGTCAGAAGCACAAAAAGCAGCGTTACAGGGAGGATATGGTTAATTCCACTGTGATTCGTTCGTGAGGTGATAAATCATCGCTGAAAAGCGCAACCTTTCAGGAAATCATCTATTTTTGCGAGGCTGGCAGCAGCCAGAAAAAATAACAACAGCACAAAATACCGCAAATGAAAAAATATGCAGGATAAACCACACGCGCCGATGTGATTTATCCTGACGCGCTTATCGGCGGCAAATGCTAATAAGCAATTCTTCCATCCACTGATGGCCTTTATCCCGGCCTGCGGCTTCATGCCAGGAAAGATAACAGGTACGGCTATTGAGCTTGAGCGGCAACGGCAGAATTTGCAGATTTAAGGGTTCCGAAAACTCCTCCGCCAGCCAACGCGGGGCAATAGCGACCAGATGGGTCTGGGAAACCACATTTAAGACGCTGACCATGGCCATTCCCTGATAAGCCACGCTCGCCTGTTTATCCGTAGTGTCATACCACGGCAGACTAAATGAGGCGTATCGGTCGAGGGCAACAACAGCGTGCTGCTCGTTATAAACATCACTTTCGCGCAGCGGCATATTCATTCGTGGATGTTTTTTGCTGGCGACCAGTACCATTTCATCTTTAAACAGAGGCACACAGGAAAATTCCGGACGACGGAACTCTTCGTATCCCAGAACGAATTCTGTTTCCTGATATCGAAGCTGATGTTCTGTGTTCTGATTAAGAGAAGATTTAAATACCAGCTGAATATTGGGCGCAATTTCTTCCACTTTATTGTAGATCACGGACGTCAAATAATTATCTAACGGGCTACATACGCAAAGATGGAAAACACGCTCACTGCTTAAGGGCTCAAAACCCGATCCCGGCAGCTCATTTTGCACCAACTGTAATGCCTGGCGGATAGAGCCAAACAGCTGAAATGCACGCGCCGTGGGTTGAATCCCCCTGCCATAACGAACAAACAATTCGTCATTAAACATCACTTTAAGCCGGGATACCGCATTGCTGACGGCAGGCTGCGACATCCCCAGAGACTGCGCTGCCCGCGTGATATTCTGTTCCTGCATCACCGCGTCAAACACGGTCAACAGATTGAGATCCACGGTGCGTAACTGAGGTTTAACCCCATTATAACCCTGAGGTTGATTAATATTATTTTCTGGCACTCCTGGCTCCACTGTCACGCTAAACTCCCTTTGCCAAATTACAGTAATAATTTCGAAAAATATGATTTACCATGCAGATACAACCAGCGAAAGAGAATTGTTTAAAATTCGGAAAATATAAAGAGCGCATCATCAAAAGGGTGACTTCGCCCAGGTCATTGATGGTGAGATGAAATTCCGCATAAATGATATCAATGACATTATGGTTTGCATGAAACCATAATCAAGACAAATACACAATCGCCCTTCGGTTAATGATAACTTAAGTATTATTAAACTATTCACGTGAGCCATGCCAAACAATTAACAAACTCGCATCATTGCTCACGCTTTATTTACTGCATTTTTATTTGCAGCACTAATAAATCAATGAAATTAAAAACAATTCTTCTCAGGGCTCATCCATTACAGACGTATGTTGAATTGATACTAATTATATTTAAATCGTTCCGGAGATGAATCTCCAGTCCAAAAATAGACTTTTCAAAAGGCATGAAAGATAAAAACCAGCACAATTAGCTAAATCAAATTCTCTGGAACGCCGTGCGAACGGGGTCGTTTTTGTTGTCAGGGGTTGACATCAACCCCCATATCCAGTACCACTAAAAGCATATTGAATTTAACGGAGCACGATTCATGATTCGCACCATTCGTTTCACCGGTCTACTACTACTAAACGCATCCTCTATGCGCGGTAGACTGGCGGGCGAAATTCAGCGTTGAATCGTCACCAGTAAGACTAAAAACCCGCGCCACTGCGCGGGTTTTTTTATGCTCGTAGCAAGGCGCCCTAAGACTGACAAGGACCTAACCCATGAGCCAGCAAGTCATTATTTTTGATACCACTTTACGTGACGGTGAACAGGCATTACAGGCGAGCCTGAGTGTGAAAGAGAAGCTGCAGATTGCGCTGGCTCTCGAACGTATGGGTGTCGACGTGATGGAGGTGGGTTTCCCGGTCTCTTCTCCGGGTGATTTCGAATCGGTACAGACCATCGCCCGTACCATCAAAAACAGCCGCGTCTGTGGTCTGGCACGTTGCGTTGAGAAAGACATCGACGTTGCCGCCGAGTCACTGAAAGTGGCTGAAGCATTCCGTATTCATACTTTTATTGCCACCTCCCCCATGCACATTGCCACCAAGTTGCGCAGCACCCTCGACGAGGTGATTGAGCGCGCGGTCTACATGGTCAAACGCGCGCGCAACTATACGGATGATGTTGAATTCTCATGTGAAGACGCAGGCCGCACGCCAATTGAGGATCTGGCGCGCGTGGTGGAAGCCGCCATTAATGCCGGGGCCAAAACCATCAACATCCCGGACACCGTCGGCTACACCATGCCGTTTGAGTTCTCCAACATCATTACTGGCTTGTATGATCGTGTGCCAAACATTGATAAGGCAATTATCTCTGTTCATACCCACGACGATTTAGGCCTGGCCGTCGGCAACGCCATCGCCGCTGTTCACGCCGGTGCCCGTCAGGTAGAAGGTGCGATGAACGGTATCGGGGAACGCGCAGGCAACTGTTCCCTGGAAGAAGTGATCATGGCGATTAAAGTGCGCAAAGACATTATGAACGTGCACACCCGCATCAATCACAATGAAATCTGGCGTACCAGCCAGACCGTCAGCCAGATTTGCAACATGCCGATCCCCGCCAACAAGGCGATTGTCGGTACCGGCGCATTCGCGCACTCTTCCGGTATCCACCAGGATGGCGTACTGAAAAACCGCGAAAACTACGAAATCATGACCCCGGAATCGATCGGTCTGAACCAGGTTCAGTTGAATCTGACCTCCCGCTCCGGCCGTGCGGCAGTGAAACATCGTATGGAAGAGATGGGTTACAAGGACAGCGATTACAATATGGATCAGTTGTACGACGCGTTCCTGAAGCTGGCCGACAAAAAAGGTCAGGTGTTCGACTACGACCTGGAAGCACTGGCCTTCATTAATAAACAGCAGGAAGAGCCAGAGCATTTCCGTCTGGATTACTTCAGCGTGCAGTCCGGCTCCAGCGATATCGCCACGGCATCCATCAAGCTGGCCTGCGGGGATGAGATAAAAGCGGAAGCGGCAAACGGCAATGGTCCTGTCGATGCTATCTACCAGGCGATTAACCGCGTCACCGAATACGACGTGGAGCTGGTCAAATATGACCTGACGGCCAAAGGCCATGGCAAAGATGCGCTCGGTCAGGTGGATATCGTGGTCAATTATAACGGCCGTCGTTTCCACGGCGTGGGTCTGGCGACCGATATCGTCGAATCCTCTGCGAAAGCGATGGTACATGTCCTGAACAATATCTGGCGCGCCGCTGAAGTCGAAAAAGAGTTGCAACGCAAAGCTCAGAATAAAGAGAACAACAAGGAAACCGTGTAATGTCGAAGAATTACCATATTGCTGTGTTGCCGGGTGACGGTATTGGCCCGGAAGTGATGGCACAGGCGCTGAAAGTATTGGAAGCCGTTCGCTCGCGTTTTGCGATGAAAATTACCACCAGCCACTACGACGTGGGCGGTATTGCTATCGATAATCACGGTACGCCGCTGCCAAAAGCAACGGTAGAGGGTTGCGAGAACGCCGATGCAGTCCTGTTTGGTTCCGTGGGTGGCCCGAAATGGGAACACCTGCCACCCGCAGAGCAGCCAGAGCGCGGCGCGTTGCTGCCGCTGCGTAAACATTTCAAGCTGTTCAGTAACCTGCGTCCGGCAAAGCTGTATCAGGGTCTGGAAGAGTTCTGCCCGCTGCGCGCGGATATCGCCGCTAACGGCTTCGACATTCTGTGCGTGCGTGAGCTGACTGGCGGGATCTATTTCGGTCAGCCAAAAGGCCGTGAAGGCAGCGGCCAGCATGAGAAAGCGTTCGACACCGAGGTCTATCACCGTTTCGAAATTGAACGTATCGCCCATATCGCTTTTGAGTCTGCACGCAAACGCCGCCATAAAGTTACCTCTATCGATAAAGCGAATGTGCTGCAGTCCTCCATCTTATGGCGTGAGATCGTCAGCGAAGTTGCTAAGCATTATCCTGACGTTGAGCTGTCGCATATGTACATCGATAACGCGACAATGCAGCTGATTAAAGATCCGTCCCAGTTTGACGTGCTGCTGTGCTCCAACCTGTTCGGCGATATCCTCTCGGATGAGTGCGCGATGATCACCGGCTCCATGGGCATGCTGCCATCAGCGAGCCTGAACGAAGAAGGCTTTGGCCTGTACGAGCCTGCTGGCGGCTCCGCGCCGGATATCGCAGGTAAAAACATTGCTAACCCGATTGCGCAGATCCTCTCCCTGGCTCTGCTGCTGCGCTACAGCCTGGATGCAGGCGATGCGGCAACCGCAATTGAGAACGCCATTAATCGCACGTTAGAAGAAGGCGTCCGTACCGGTGATTTAGCACGCGGCACGGCGGCAGTCAGTACCGATGAAATGGGCGACATCATTGCCCGCTATGTCGCTGAAGGGGTGTAATCATGGCGAAGACGTTATATGAAAAATTGTTTGATGCACACGTTGTCTATGAGGCACCAAACGAAACCCCACTGCTCTATATCGACAGGCATCTGGTACACGAAGTGACCTCCCCACAGGCATTTGATGGGCTGCGTGCGCACAAACGCCCGGTACGTCAGCCGGGTAAAACCTTCGCGACAATGGATCACAACGTTTCCACCCAGACCAAAGATATCAATGCGTCGGGCGAAATGGCGCGTATCCAGATGCAGGAGTTGATCAAGAACTGTAACGAGTTTGGCGTCGAGCTCTACGATCTGAACCATCCGTATCAGGGTATCGTTCACGTGATGGGACCTGAGCAGGGGATCACCCTGCCCGGCATGACCATCGTCTGCGGCGACTCCCATACCGCAACGCACGGCGCGTTTGGTGCACTGGCCTTCGGTATTGGCACCTCTGAAGTTGAGCATGTTCTGGCTACGCAGACCCTGAAACAGGGCCGAGCCAAAACCATGAAGATTGAAGTGAAAGGCAAAGCCGCGCCGGGGATCACCGCGAAAGACATCGTGCTGGCCATCATCGGTAAAACGGGCAGTGCCGGCGGCACCGGGCACGTTGTTGAGTTCTGCGGTGACGCTATTCAGGCGCTGAGCATGGAAGGTCGTATGACTCTGTGCAATATGGCCATCGAGATGGGGGCCAAAGCAGGTCTGGTGGCACCGGATGAAACCACCTTCAACTATGTAAAAGGGCGTCTGCACGCAC
Source organism: Enterobacter sp. A8 (assembly GCF_004296595.1). NCBI lineage: Bacteria > Pseudomonadati > Pseudomonadota > Gammaproteobacteria > Enterobacterales > Enterobacteriaceae > Enterobacter > Enterobacter sp. A8. The sequence continues at coordinate 355,470 of NZ_SCMF01000004.1, read as the reverse complement.
CAAAAGGTCAGGATTACGCTGACGCCGTCGCGTACTGGAAAACCCTGAAAACCGATGATGACGCGGTTTTTGACACCGTTGTTACCTTGCAGGCGGAGGAGATTGCCCCGCAGGTGACCTGGGGAACCAATCCGGGTCAGGTCATTTCCGTGAATGACACTATTCCCGATCCGGCCTCATTTACCGATCCGGTCGAACGCGCCAGTGCCGAAAAAGCGCTGGCGTATATGGGTCTCAAACCCGGTGTGCCGTTGACCGATGTGACCATCGACAAAGTCTTTATTGGCTCCTGCACCAACTCGCGTATCGAAGATTTACGCGCCGCGGCGGAGATCGCCAAAGGCCGTAAAGTGGCACCCGGCGTACAGGCGCTGGTTGTGCCAGGCTCTGGTCCGGTAAAAGCGCAGGCGGAAGCCGAAGGCCTGGATAAGATCTTTATCGAAGCAGGCTTCGAGTGGCGCTTGCCTGGCTGCTCCATGTGTCTGGCCATGAACAATGACCGCCTGAATCCGGGCGAACGTTGTGCCTCCACCAGTAACCGTAACTTTGAAGGTCGTCAGGGCCGCGGTGGACGCACCCACCTGGTCAGCCCGGCGATGGCCGCCGCTGCGGCAGTTACCGGCCATTTCGCCGATATTCGCAGCCTGAAATAAGGAGACAATCATGGCAGAGAAATTTACCCAACATACAGGCCGGGTTGTCCCTCTGGACGCCGCTAACGTCGATACCGATGCGATCATCCCGAAGCAATTTTTGCAGAAGGTCACCCGCACCGGATTTGGTGCTCATCTGTTTAACGACTGGCGTTTTCTGGATGATAAAGGTCAGGTACCTGACCCGGAATTTGTGCTGAATTTCCCGGAATATAAAGGCGCCTCCATTCTGCTGGCACGGGAAAACTTTGGCTGCGGCTCCTCACGCGAGCACGCGCCATGGGCGCTGACCGATTACGGCTTTAAAGTGGTGATCGCCCCGAGCTTTGCAGATATCTTCTACGGCAACAGCTTCAACAACCAGCTGCTGCCGGTGACGCTGAGTGACGAGCAAGTGGATGAATTGTTCGCGCTGGTTAAGGCAAATCCGGGCATGTCGTTTGAAGTGGATCTGGAAGCGGAAGTGGTGAAAGCCGGGGATAAGACCTACAGCTTCAGCATCGATGCCTTCCGTCGCCACTGCATGCTGAACGGTCTGGACAGCATTGGCCTGACGCTTCAGCATGAAGACGCCATCTCCGCATACGAGAAAAAACAGCCTGCGTTTATGGGCTAAAGGCAATGGCCCGCACGATGCGGGCCATTGATAAGGGTGCGTTGAGGCTCAACCACTCTGGAGGGGCGGGGAACTTTCCCCGCCCATACCGCTAACGTTTTGCTTCGTAAGCCAACACTGCTGCCAGCTCTGTTTTCTCCTGTCTGAAATGCAGTTCACACAGTGAATCACGCACCATCCAGGTGAAGATCAACAGCGTTGTACAGATCAGAAACAAACCTAACAGCAGAGTACGTTTTGGCATTCCAGCCTCCTTATTGCTTTTCGGCAATGAAGAGACTAACCTCGCAATGTTGGTTGTGAAGTTGGTCTCCCCATCAGTTTTTTGATGTGGGACTCTCCACTGTTTGCCTCTTGCGAAAGCCTGAGGCAAACAGCCTCAAGCACCCGCCACGCACTCTATGTGTCTTCTTAAACTCTGTCAGAAAATGGTTTCATTTCGTGAAGGCGCCTTCCAGAATCAGACGTCTTTTACGCGCCAGGTCAGCATCAGCGTGACAATCGACGTTAGTGCAATCATCCAGTACACCGACCCATGTCCATAGCTTTGCGACAACGCCCCCTGAATCACCCCCGCCAGAATTACCCCCGTGGAGATACTGTTGGTAAAGAGTGTGGTCGCCGACCCCGCCCGCCCGGGCATTAAATCCTGGAACCAGAGCATCCCTATCCCGGCCACGATCCCAATAAACACAGCATTAAACAGCTGCAGCGCCAGCAACGCCTCTCGTGAATGGAAGAAAATCAGCCCCAGGTAAAAAAGCACTCCGGCCGCTACGGCTATCAGCATCATCCGGCGTTTCCCGAGATGTTTGACGTAGTATCCCGCCAGAATCATCGCCGGAATTTCCAGCCCGGCGGCCGTCCCCATTAAGATCCCCGCGAGCTTATCCGGCAGACCCAGATCGCTGCTGATCCACAGCGGCATATCGATGATATACATGGTGTTGCAGGTCCACATCAGCGTGGAGGCGATAAACAGCATACGGACGTTTTTATCCTGCCAGCCGCTCACCTGAGTAATGGGTTTATCCGCTGTCTGTTCGACACGCGCCACTGACGGCAGCACGAAGGCAATCAATGCCAGGCTAATGGCAAAAATCCCCGCAGCGATGGAAAACATGGCGGTAAAACCGTAATTCAACGCCAGCATAAAGGCCAGCGGCGGACCAATGACCCATGCAAGAGAGAGCTGCGCACGCATCACCGAGCTAAACATCACCACTTCCCGCGCCGAGTTGTCGGCATATTCCCGGGCAAGCGCGAACAGCTGCGGCATGGCGGTGTTCGCCAGCGAGGCCAGCAGCACGCCGCAGGTGATCAGCGTCAGGTAGTGACGATTAAAGGCAAACAGCAGTGCGTTACCCACAGCCATGGCGCAACAAAATAGGATCAACTTGCGGCGATCGCCCTGGCTGTCGGATCGTTTCGCCAGCCCCAGGCTCACCAAGATCCCGGCGATGGCGTTCACGGTATAAAACAGGCCGACCCAAAACGGCTGCGCCCCCACCTCCCGGCTGAGAAAAAGACTCAGCGTCGGTGCCTGCAGCGCCCCCGCCACGCCCATCATAAAGGCCACCAGCATAAAAGCGGCATACACGCCGTTCAGGCGTCGCCCCATCGTCATTAACCAGAGCATCTGCAAGTCCTTGTGAAAGCGAATCGAATTGGGTGAAAGAATAAACGAAAAAAGCCAGCAAAAAACATTTTGCTGGCGGGTGATAAGCACCAATACTCAGTCACACATGATCGAGGCGAGTTAGCGAGAAGAGGTCGGTTTCGTAACGTCCCACTGCATCAGTTCTTCTAACATTTTCAGCCGTTGCTCAGCACACTGACGGGCCAGCCAGGACGTTCCTTTTGTCGCTGAAAAGTACTGCTGATAAAACTGACGTGCGGTAGACCTCTTCATAATGTACCTCCTCACTTCATCGGGAATCATTATTGGCTTAATATAGGGATTAATAAATTGCTGATTTTTTGTCAGGAGTTCCCCTTTTATGCCTTCTGGTCGTCTGCAACAACAATTCATCCGCCTCTGGCAGTGCTGCGAAGGGCAATCGCAGGAGACCACGCTTAACGAACTGGCTGAGCTCCTTAACTGCTCCCGACGTCATATGCGCACGCTGCTTAACACCATGCAGCAACAGGGCTGGTTAAACTGGGAAGCCGAAGCGGGACGCGGCAAACGCTCACGCCTGACCTTTCTCTATACCGGGCTGGCCTTGCAGCAACAGCGAGCAGAAGACCTGCTGGAACAGGACAGAATCGATCAGCTGGTGCAACTGGTTGGCGATAAAGCCGCAGTGCGTCAGATGCTGGTCTCCCATCTTGGGCGGAGTTTTCGTCAGGGCCGCCACATTCTGCGGGTGCTCTACTATCGCCCGATGAAGAATCTGCTCCCCGGCACGGCCTTGCGCCGCTCAGAAACCCATATGGCGCGACAAATATTCAGCGGCCTGACGCGAATAAATGAGGAAAACGGGGAACTGGAAGCTGATATTGCGCACCACTGGCAGCAACTCTCCCCACGTCACTGGCGCTTCTTCTTACGTCCCGGCATCCACTTTCACCACGGCCGCGAGCTGGAAATGCGCGATGTCATCGCCTCACTGGAGCGTGCCCGCAAGCTTCCGCTTTATTCGCATATTTCGCGCGTTCACTCCCCCACCGCCTGGACGCTGGATATTGAACTGTCTCAGCCGGATAAATGGCTTCCCTGGCTGCTGGGGTATGTCCCATCAATGATTTTGCCAGGAGAGTGGGAATCGCTGCACAATTTTGCCAGCCAGCCCATTGGCACCGGGCCCTATGCCGTGTCGCGTAACACCAATAACCAGCTAAAAATTCGCGCGTTTGATGACTATTTTGGCTACCGGGCGCTGATCGACGAAGTGAACGTCTGGGTATTACCGGATCTCAATGAAGAGCTCAGCGCCGGGCTGACGCTTGAAGGCCCCACAACGGGCGAAAAGGCGGTGGAAAGCCGCCTTGAGGAGGGCTGCTACTACCTGCTGTTTGACAGCCGCACCCACCGCGGGGCCAATCAGGCGGTACGCAAATGGATCAGCCACGTCTTATCTCCTTCCAATCTGATTTACCATGCGGAAGAACAGTATCAGACGTACTGGTTCCCGGCGTACGGGTTGCTTCCTCGCTGGCATCATGCCCGGCCTGCCCACTGTGACAAACCGGCAGGGCTGGAGTCTGTCACCCTGACCTACTACCGCGAGCACGTGGAACACCGTTTTATCGCCAGGATCATGACCAGACTGCTGGCTGCAGAAGGCGTCCGGCTGGACATCAGGGAAGTGGGCTATGACGAATGGCACCAGGGGGAACTGACCAGCGATATCTGGCTGAACAGCGCCAACTTCACCCTGCCGCTCGATTTCTCGCTCTTCTCACACCTGTATGAAGTCCCGCTGATCCAGCACTGTATCGATCGAGACTGGCAGCAGGATGCGGCGCAGTGGCGCGCGGGTGAGATGAACCTGGCCACCTGGTGTCAGGCGCTGCTGGCCGAACAGGCGATCGTGCCGCTGATCCACCACTGGCTGATGATCCAGGGTCAGCGCAGTATGCGGGGGCTACGGATGAATACGCTGGGCTGGTTTGATTTTAAATCCGCCTGGTTTGCGCCACCGGAGCCATAACACTTTCGTAATATTCGCCAAATCATTACAATACCGCCGTTCTCAACGGGGTGCTGCATCACTGATGTGCGCTGAGATAATACCCGTCGAACCTGATCCGGATAACGCCGGCGAAGGGATTTGAGGCTGTCGCTCAAAATCCTTTGCCACTCAACCTTGAGGTGCAAAGTGTTAAAAAAAGTGCTTCCCCTGCTGGCGCTGTTTGCGCTACCTGCTTTCGCAAAACCCGTCCTGACGGTCTACACCTACGACTCCTTTTCAGCCGACTGGGGCCCAGGCCCGGTCGTCAAAAAAGCCTTTGAAGCCGACTGCAACTGCGAACTGAAATTCGTGGCGCTGGAAGATGGCGTCTCGCTGCTTAACCGTCTGCGTATGGAAGGTAAAAACAGCAAGGCCGACGTGGTACTCGGCCTGGATAACAACCTGCTGGATGCGGCCTCGCAAACGAAACTGTTCGCCAAAAGCGGCGTAGCGGCAGATGCGGTTAACGTGCCGGGCGGCTGGAAAAACGACACCTTTGTGCCGTTCGATTACGGATATTTTGCGTTTGTTTATGACAATAACAAGCTGAAGAACCCGCCGAAAAGCCTGAAGGAGCTGGTGGAAAGCGACCAGAAATGGCGCGTGATTTATGAAGATCCGCGCACCAGCACGCCGGGTCTGGGCCTGCTGTTGTGGATGCAGAAGGTATACGGTGATAAAACGCCGGAGGCGTGGCAGAAGCTGGCCGCCAAAACCGTGACCGTCACCAAAGGATGGAGCGAAGCCTATGGCCTGTTCCTGAAAGGGGAGAGCGACCTGGTGCTGAGCTACACCACCTCCCCGGCTTATCACATTATCGCCGAGAAGAAAGACAACTACGCCGCCGCTGATTTCGCTGAAGGTCATTATCTGCAGGTGGAAGTGGCTGCCCGCACTGCCGCCAGCAAGCAGCCGGAACTGGCCGAGAAGTTCCTGAAATTCATGGTCTCCCCGGCGTTCCAGAATGCGATCCCAACGGGTAACTGGATGTATCCGGTCACCAACGTGACGCTGCCTGCTGGCTTTGAGCAACTGACCAAACCGCAAACCTCGCTGGAGTTTACGCCGCAGCAGGTCGCCGCGCAGCGAGCAGCATGGGTAAGTGAATGGCAACGCGCCGTCAGCCGCTAATTCCCGGCTGGTTATTTCCCGGACTGCTCGCCGCCGTAGTGATGGTGGCGGTCAGTCTCGGCGCTTTTCTGGCATTGTGGTTTAACGCGCCGGAGAGTGATCTGCTCTCTCTCTGGCACGACAGCTATCTCTGGCACGTCATCCGGTTCTCTTTCTGGCAGGCGTTTCTCTCTGCCCTGCTGTCGGTGATCCCGGCCATTTTTCTCGCGCGGGCGCTCTACCGCAGACGCTTCCCCGGCAGGGAGGCGCTGTTGAGACTGTGCGCCATGACGCTGATCCTGCCCGTCCTGGTGGCGGTATTTGGGATCCTGAGCGTGTATGGTCGTCAGGGCTGGCTGGCCGCCCTCTTTAACCTGCTTGGTCTGGAGTGGACCTTCTCCCCTTACGGACTCAAAGGTATTCTGCTGGCGCACATCTTTTTCAACATGCCCATGGCGACCCGGCTTTTTTTACAGGCGCTGGAGGCTATCCCCGGCGAGCAGCGTCAGCTTGCAGCACAGCTGGGTATGCGCGGCTGGTCATTCTTCCGCTTTGTCGAATGGCCATGGCTGCGCCGTCAAATCCCTCCGGTTGCGGCCCTGATCTTCATGCTCTGTTTTGCCAGTTTCGCCACCGTGCTTTCTCTTGGTGGTGGACCACAGGCGACCACCATCGAACTGGCGATTTACCAGGCGCTGAGTTACGACTACGACCCCGGCCGCGCTGCGCTTCTGGCTCTGGTACAGATGCTGTGCTGTCTTGTGCTGGTCCTGCTGAGTCAGCGTCTGAGCAAAGCCATTCCACCGGGCAGTCATCAGATTACAGGCTGGCGCGATCCACAGGACAGCCTGCACAGCCGAATCGCGGATGTGATGTTGATCGTACTGGCCCTGCTGTTGCTTCTGCCACCGCTGATGGCCGTCATCGTCGATGGCGTTAACCTTAACCTCGTCTCCGTGTTGCAACAGCCCGTCCTCTGGCAGACGACCTGGACATCCTTGCGCATCGCACTGGCTGCCGGGCTATTGTGTGTCGTGCTGACCATGATGCTGCTGTGGAGCAGTCGCGAACTTTATGCTCGCCAGGCGCGCAAAGCCGGACAAGCGCTGGAGCTGACGGGGATGTTAATCCTCGCAATGCCGGGCATCGTCCTGGCAACCGGCTTCTTTTTATTGTTCAACAGTACGGTTGGTCTGCCGGAAAGCGCCGACGGAATTGTGATTTTTACCAACGCCCTGATGGCCATTCCCTATGCGCTGAAGGTGCTGGAAAACCCCATGCGCGACGTCAACAGCCGTTACGCTTTGCTGTGTCAGTCGCTTGGTATACAGGGCTGGCGCCGGTTAAAGGTGGTTGAACTGCGCGCGCTGAAACGCCCGCTTGCTCAGGCGCTGGCCTTCGCTTGTGTGCTCTCCATTGGAGATTTTGGTGTGGTGGCGCTCTTCGGCAATGAAGATTTCCGCACGCTGCCATACTGGTTGTATCAGCAGATCGGCTCCTACCGCAGCCAGGAGGGGGCCGTCACGGCGCTGTTGCTGCTGTTGCTGTGCTTTGCCTTATTTACCGTTATCGAAAAACTTCCGGGGCGCAATGTTAAAACTGACTGATGTCACCTGGCTCTACCAACACCTGCCTATGCGGTTCAGCCTGTCGGTACGCCCGGGTGAGATGATTGCCGTGCTTGGCCCAAGCGGGGCAGGGAAAAGTACCTTACTCAATCTGATTGCCGGTTTTCTGCAACCGGCAAGCGGGTCGATAATGATTGAAAACAACGACCATACCTACACCCCGCCCGCCAGGCGTCCGGTCTCGATGCTGTTCCAGGAAAATAACCTGTTCACCCATCTGACGGTGCGGCAAAACATCGCGCTGGGTATGGATCCGGGGCTGAAACTGAACGACGCGCAGCGCCAGAAGCTGGAAAAGATTGCCGGGCAGATGGGCATTACCACGTTTATTGACCGGCTCCCCGGAGAGCTCTCTGGCGGACAACGTCAGCGCGTGGCGCTGGCTCGCTGTCTGGTTCGCGAGCAGCCGATACTGCTGCTGGATGAGCCCTTCTCTGCACTCGATCCCGCGCTGCGCCAGGAGATGCTCGCCCTGGTACAGGAGGTCTGCCAGCGTCAGCAGCTGACGATGCTGATGGTGTCACACAGTATTGAAGATGCCGCACGCATCGCCCCGCGATCGGTGGTGATCGCGGAGGGTCGTATCGTTTGGGAGGGTGAAACCGAAGAGTTGATGAGTGGCAAAGCAAGCGCGTCGCACCTGCTGGGGATCCTTAACGGCTGACCACCTTCAACAGGATCTCACCGTACACTGGCATCAGCGGGTGGCGAATCAGCGCGATCAGCGCCACGACGGCAACGCCCAGCGTCAGCGGCGCCAGCCACAGCAAGCGCGAGCGAGGCAGATAACGCGTCAGACGATCGACATTCGCTTTCGCGCTGCGCCATAGCCGCCAGCACAACCATGCAGCGAGCCATAGCAGCAGCGCTGTTGCCAGCAATAACCATTTAAAGCCACCGCTCTGCACATCGTCAGGAATATCAATTGCCGCCCCCGCCAGGATCCCCGGCAGGAAGTAGAACGGCGGCCAGAAGACGCAGCCGATAATGTTCGGCAAAACGAATTTTGCGACGGGCAGATCCAGCATCCCGGCGACCATCGGCACCAGCGGACGCGTTGGCCCGACAAAGCGTCCGACGAGGATCGTAAACATGCTGTGCTGATGCAGCGCATGCTCAGTTTTATCCAGCAACGCTTTGTTCTTCTTCATGAAAGACCAGCGGTGCAGCGGCTTCTTGAAACGCCAGCCCAGCCAGAAGGAGATCCAGTCGCCCAGTAAGCAGCCGATCATACCGGCCAGCCATGCCTGCCAGAAATTGACCTCACCGCTGCCAATCAACGCGCCCAACGCCGCCATCATCACCGTACCAGGCAGGATCAGTCCAACCAGCGCCAGCGATTCCAGAAACGCCACCAGCGCAACGGCGATAAGCGAATACATAACGGACTGGGTAATAAAATGTTCCAGCAATGCCTGCATAACTATTCCGGTCAGAAAACGAATCAGGGATTCTGCTTAGCGCCCTGCACCGCGTCAAGACAACAATTGTCTGAATAGTTTACAGGTTGCTTCCGTTGTTCACCTGCTTGTTTATCTTTTTTTACCGTTTATTCACATCCCGCCCGGAATTCACTGGGGCTGGCGCCAGTGCATTTTTTAAATACGCGGGAAAAATAGAGTTGATCTTCAAAGCCCACATTGCGCCCTACGGTGGCAATGGGCATCCGGGTGGTGCTGAGCAGCAGTTTCGCCTGGCTGATGCGCTGATCTTCGCGCCAGCTCAGCACGCTGACACCCAACTGCTGCCGGAACAGATGCGATAGCCGCGACGGCGACAGGCAGACATGCTGGGCCACGCTGGCGATATCAAACTGGCTGTCGGCCAGGTGGTCGCTGATGTACTGGCAGGCATCACGCACACGGTTATCCAGCGGCGGATTAAGCGACGCGTTAATCGCCTCCATCCGGCGCAGTAACACCTGTTCAAGCAAATTAATTGCCAGTAGCTCAGCGTAGCGCCCACCGGCCTGTCCTGCCTCTATGATCTGAGCAAACAGCTCGCGGAACTGGGCCAGATGAGCGTCGTCCGGGCGGTAAAAACCGGTGTGTGCAAAAATGGCTGGCCACGAAAGCCACTCCTGCCAGTAGGCGCGGGGGCGGAAGTAGACCCACTGGTGATACCACTCTTTGGCATCCGGATGACGCCCGTAATGGTGGATCTCGCCAGGCGGAAACAGCAGCATATCGCCGGGACGACAGACGAACTGCTGATCGTTGTTTTTGATTATCCCTTCCCCACGCACGGTCAGGTTCAGAATGTACCCTTTCATCCCAAGCGGACGGTCAACGTAAAAATCGAGATATCCCTCAGCCTCGATAGGGGTCAGCCCCGCCACCAGGTGGGCGTTAAACGAATAACCCGGCAGTAAGGGATCGTTTTGCGTTTCGGCCATAGATTCAGTTCTCCCAACGGTACTGAAGGAAACCAATTGTCCATATCGTTAAAAGCCGTATAAAAATGGCCTGCGACGAGATCCAAAAAGCATCACGTCTCTTTTACGTCCGCCATGTTTCAGCCTTTCCCCCTGATTTCTCCGCCAGAGTGGGCAGATAAGCAGTAACAAAAGTGTCTATAAGTGCGGCAGAAATGTCCACATTGAATATTTGCACGGCGTCACACTTTCCATCTTAACAGCAATTTAGTCCATAAGATTAGCGGATCCTGCCTGACGATTTTCGCCCCCAGTCTCTAATGTTCTCTCATACCTGTTTTCTGATGGAGCAACACCATGGCAATTGCGATTGGCCTCGATTTTGGCAGCGACTCGGTTCGCGCCCTGGCAGTGGACTGTACGTCCGGCCAGGAGATAGCAACCAGCGTTGAGTGGTACCCACGCTGGCAAGAGGGGCGCTACTGCGATGCGCCAAACAACCAGTTCCGTCACCATCCACGCGACTACATCGAGTCGATGGAAGCGGCAATCAAAACCGTGCTGGCAGAATTGACTGACGCCCAGCGTGCAGAGGTGGTTGGGATTGGCGTAGACAGCACCGGTTCTACCCCCGCGCCAGTGGATGCGGAAGGCCGGGTGCTCGCGCTACGTCCTGAGTTCGCCGACAACCCGAACGCCATGTTTGTGCTGTGGAAAGACCATACCGCCGTCGAAGAGGCCGAAGCCATCACCCGGTTGTGCCACCAGCCGGGCAAAACCGACTATTCGCGCTACATCGGCGGAATTTATTCCAGTGAATGGTTCTGGGCCAAGATCCTGCATGTCACCCGCGCTGACGCAGCGGTTGCACAGGCAGCCACATCGTGGATTGAACTGTGTGACTGGGTTCCTGCCCTGCTCTCAGGTACCACCCGCCCGCAGGATATTCGCCGCGGCCGCTGCAGCGCCGGGCATAAATCCCTATGGCATGAAAGCTGGGGCGGTCTGCCACCGGCAGCCTTCTTCGATGAACTCGATCCGATTATCAACAAGAGCCTGAAGTACCCGCTCTTTACCGACACCTTTACCGCGGATATTCCGGTGGGCACGCTCTGCGAAGAGTGGGCAACACGCCTGGGCCTGCCGCAAAACGTGGCAATCTCCGGCGGTGCGTTTGACTGCCATATGGGCGCGGTGGGCGCTGGCGCCCAACCCAATACGCTGGTGAAAGTGATCGGCACCTCCACCTGCGACATCCTGACGGCGGATAAGGCCAGCGTCGGTGACCGCGCAGTGAAAGGTATCTGCGGACAAGTCGACGGCAGCGTGGTGCCGGACTTTATCGGTCTGGAAGCCGGGCAGTCTGCGTTTGGCGATATTTACGCCTGGTTTGGTCGGGTACTGGGCTGGCCGCTGGACCAGCTGGCGACCGCGCACCCGGAACTGAAAACCCAGATTGCCGAGAGTAAGAAACAGCTGCTGCCCCAGCTCACCGCCGCGTGGGCGAAAAATCCGTCTCTTGAACACCTGCCGGTGGTGCTCGACTGGTTCAACGGCCGCCGTACGCCATTTGCCAACCAGCGTCTTAAAGGCGTTATCACCGATCTCAATCTGGCGACCGATGCCCCGGCCCTGTTTGGCGGCCTGATTGCAGCCACCGCCTTTGGTGCCCGCGCGATTATGGAGTGCTTCACCGAACAGGGCATCGACGTCAATAACGTCATGGCGCTGGGCGGTATCGCCCGTAAAAACCCGGTGATCATGCAGGCCTGCTGCGACGTGCTGAACCGTCCGCTGCAGATTGTCGCGTCCGATCAATGCTGCGCGCTGGGTGCGGCTATTTTCGCCGCCGTTGCCGCGGGCGTACACGCCGATATCCCGACTGCACAGCAGCATATGGCAAGCGCGGTCGAAAATACCCTTCAGCCGCGTGCTCAACAGGCGCAACGCTTTGAACAGCTTTATCAGCGCTACCAGCAATGGGCAAAAAGCGCCGAACTTCACTATCTCCCTGTCGCCGCCCCGTCAAAACACACCGCGGATACGACGGCAACCCTGACCCATTAAGGACACGACGATGACCATTTTTGATAATTATGAAGTGTGGTTTGTGATTGGCAGCCAGCATTTGTACGGACCGCAAGCGTTGCAACAGGTGACGAAACATGCGGAACACGTCGTGAACGCGCTGAACGCGGAAGCCAAACTGCCATGTAAACTGGTGCTGAAGCCGCTGGGCACGACGCCGGATGAGATCACCCATATCTGCCGTGACGCAAACTACGACGATAAATGCGCGGGTCTGGTAGTGTGGCTGCACACCTTCTCACCCGCCAAAATGTGGATCAACGGTCTGTCAATCCTCAACAAACCGCTGCTGCAATTCCATACCCAGTTCAACGCCTCCCTGCCATGGGACAGCATTGATATGGACTTTATGAACCTGAACCAGACCGCGCACGGCGGCCGTGAGTTCGGCTTCATCGGCGCCCGTATGCGTCAGCAGCACGCCGTAGTGACCGGACACTGGCAGGATCAACATGCGCAGAAACGCATCGGCTCCTGGATGCGTCAGGCCGTTTCCAAACAGGATACCCACCATCTGAAAGTGGTGCGATTTGGCGACAACATGCGTGAAGTGGCAGTCACCGACGGTGATAAAGTTGCCGCGCAGATCAAGTTCGGTTTTTCCGTGAACACCTGGGCCGTGGGTGACCTGGTGCAGGTCGTCAATGAGATCGGCGATGGCGACGTGAGCGCGCTGGTTGACGAATACGAAAGCAGCTACCGCCTCACCGCAGCGGCGCAGGTGAAGGGTGACAAACGCCAGAACGTGCTGGACGCGGCGCGCATTGAACTGGGGATGAAACGCTTCCTGGAACAGGGTGGCTTCCACGCCTTTACCACGACATTTGAAGATCTCCATGGTCTGAAACAACTGCCGGGTCTGGCAGTACAACGTCTGATGCAGCAGGGCTACGGCTTCGCGGGCGAAGGCGACTGGAAAACTGCCGCTCTGCTTCGCATCATGAAAGTGATGTCAACCGGTCTGCAGGGCGGCACCTCCTTTATGGAGGACTACACCTACCACTTCGAAAATGGCAACGACCTGGTACTCGGTTCACACATGCTGGAAGTGTGCCCATCCATTGCCGTCGAAGAGAAACCGATCCTCGACGTGCAGCATCTCGGCATTGGCGGCAAAGCGGATCCGGCACGTTTGATCTTCAACACCCGTACCGGCCCGGCCATCAACGCCAGCCTGATTGACCTGGGCGATCGTTTCCGCCTGCTGGTGAACTGTGTGGATGCGGTTGAAACGCCACACGCGCTGCCAAAACTGCCGGTCGCCAACGCCCTGTGGAAAGCGCAGCCCGATCTGCCAACCGCCTCCGAAGCCTGGATCGTCGCCGGTGGCGCGCACCATACCGTCTTCAGTCACGCGCTGGATCTCAACGATATGCGTCAGTTCGCTGAACTGCACGACATCGAACTGACCGTGATCGATAACGATACCCGCCTGCCCGCGTTTAAAGACGCGCTGCGCTGGAATGAAGTCTATTACGGTTCGAAACGTTAAGTACGACGTGCCCGGTGGCACTGCGTTTACCGGGCCTACGATTGTGTAGGCCGGATAAGCGAAGCGCCATCCGGCGGGAGACAACAATGCTAGAAGATCTCAAACGCCAGGTACTCGAAGCCAACCTGGCGCTGCCTAAACATAATCTGGTGACCCTGACCTGGGGCAACGTCAGCGCCGTTGACCGCGAAAAAGGGGTGTTCGTCATCAAGCCTTCCGGCGTGGATTATACGGTGATGACCGCTGATGATATGGTTGTGGTCAGCATTGCAACCGGTGAAGTGGTGGAAGGGAAGAAAAAACCCTCCTCCGATACCCCCACCCATCGCCTGCTGTATCAGGCATTTCCGACCATCGGCGGCATTGTGCATACCCACTCGCGTCATGCGACTATCTGGGCGCAGGCAGGCCAGTCCATCCCGGCTACCGGTACCACGCACGCAGACTACTTTTACGGCACCATCCCCTGCACCCGCCTGATGACCGATGCGGAAATCAACGGCGAGTACGAGTGGGAAACCGGCAATGTGATTGTCGAAACCTTTGAAAAACAGGGAATCGACGCAGCACAGATGCCCGGGGTGCTGGTGCATTCTCACGGCCCGTTTGCGTGGGGCAAAAATGCGGAAGATGCAGTGCATAACGCGATTGTGCTGGAAGAGGTGGCCTATATGGGCATCTTCTGTCGTCAACTGGCACCACAGTTGCCGGATATGCAACAGACGCTGCTGGACAAACACTACCTGCGCAAGCACGGTGCAAAAGCCTATTACGGGCAATAAACTGTATATAAACCCAGCATAAAACCGCTAACCAGGCTATAATCAGGCCTGGTTTTGTTTTATGGGATAACGGCGTGACGCAGGCGCAAGAAGGTTTTTTACTGACCCGACACTGGCGGGATACGCCTCAGGGAACAGAGGTGGAGTTCTGGCTGGCGACGGACAACGGCCCGCTGCGCGTTACCCTGCCGCCACAGGAGTCCGTGGCATTTATTCCTGAAGCCCACATCGACAAAGCAAAGCAGCTACTGCGCGGTGAAAACAACTGGCGCATCACGCCACTTGAGCTAAAAGATTTCCATCGCCAGCCGGTTTACGGTCTCTATTGTCGCGCCCATCGCCAGCTGATGCGCTATGAAAAACTGCTGCGCGAGGCGGGCGTCACCCTGTACGAGGCCGATATTCGTCCCCCGGAACGTTTTCTGATGGAGCGGTTTATTACCGCCCCTGTCTGGGTTGATGGCACAGCGCACAACGGCGGGCTGATTAACGCCCGCCTGAAACCCAACCCGCACTACCGTCCGCCGTTGAAATGGGTCTCACTGGACATCGAAACCACCCGTCACGGTGAACTGTACTGTATTGGTCTTGAAGGCTGCGGCGACCGGGTTGTCTATATGCTCGGGCCACCGAATGGCGATGCCTCCGCGCTGGACTTCCGGCTAGAGTACGTCAACAGTCGGCCACAGCTGCTGGAAAAACTGAACCAGTGGTTTGCCGATCGCGATCCCGATGTCCTGATCGGCTGGAACGTGGTGCAGTTCGACCTGCGGGTACTGCAAAAACACGCCGAGCGTTACCGCATCCCGCTCATGCTTGGGCGGGGTCATAGCGAACTGGAATGGCGCGAGCACGGTTTCAAAAACGGCGTCTTCTTCGCGCAGGCCAACGGTCGCCTGATTATCGACGGCATCGAGGCGCTGAAATCCGCATTCTGGAATTTTTCTTCCTTCTCGCTGGAGGCAGTGGCGCAGGAGCTGCTGGGGGAAGGGAAATCCATCGATAACCCGTGGGACCGAATGGATGAGATCGACCGCCGCTTCAACGAAGACAAACCGGCACTTGCCACCTATAACCTGAAAGATTGTGAGCTGGTTACGCAGATTTTCCACAAAACCGAGATCATGCCTTTTCTGCTGGAACGCGCCACAGTAAATGGTCTTGCCGCTGATCGGCACGGCGGTTCCGTGGCGGCATTCAGCCATCTGTACTTTCCCCGCATGCACCGGGCAGGCTACGTCGCACCGAACCTGGGGGACGTGCCGCCGCAGGCAAGCCCTGGCGGCTACGTGATGGATTCCCGGCCGGGACTGTATGACTCCGTGCTGGTACTGGACTACAAAAGCCTCTACCCCTCGATTATCCGCACCTTTTTGATTGATCCGGTGGGGCTGGTAGAGGGGATGGCGCAGCCGGACGATATGCACAGCACCGACGGGTTTCTGGGGGCGCGTTTCTCACGGGAGAAACACTGCCTGCCGGAGATCGTGGGACAGATCTGGCACGGGCGCGACGAGGCCAAGCGCCACGGCAACAAGCCGCTTTCTCAGGCGCTGAAAATTATCATGAATGCCTTTTACGGTGTGCTGGGCACCAGCGCCTGTCGCTTCTTCGACCCGCGTCTCGCCTCGTCTATCACCATGCGCGGGCATGAGATCATGCGCCAGACAAAGGCGCTGATCGAATCCCAGGGCTATGAAGTGATCTATGGCGATACCGACTCCACCTTCGTCTGGTTGAAAGGCGCGCACGCCGAAGAGGAAGCCGCGCGAATTGGCAAACAGCTGGTCGCCTTCGTGAACGACTGGTGGCAAGCGCATTTGCAAAAAGAGCGGTTAACCAGTGCGTTAGAGCTGGAGTATGAAACCCATTTCAGCCGCTTTTTAATGCCCACTATCCGTGGAACCGATCAGGGCAGCAAGAAACGCTACGCCGGACTGATTCAGGAAGGTGAAAAGCAACGCATGGTGTTTAAAGGGCTGGAGACGGTACGCACAGACTGGACTCCGCTGGCTCAGCAGTTCCAGCAAACGCTCTATCTGCGGATCTTTCGTAATGAGCCTTATCAGGACTACGTCCGCGAGACGATAGCCAGCCTGATGGCTGGCGAGCTCGACAACCAGCTGGTGTATCGCAAACGCCTGCGCCGCCCGCTGGCCGAGTATCAGCGTAACGTTCCGCCACACGTCCGCGCCGCGCGTCTGGCGGATGAAGAGAACGTCCGTCGGGGGCGCGCCCCGCAGTATCAGAACCGGGGCACCATTAAGTATGTCTGGACGACAAACGGGCCAGAGCCCGTGGATTATCAACACTCTGCGCTGGACTACGACCACTACCTGACGCGCCAGCTTCAGCCCGTCGCGGATGGAATTTTGCCGTTCATTGACGACGATTTTGCTACACTAGTGACAGGGCAACTTGGCCTATTTTGACACGTGACGAAATCGCTGCCATCCAGTACCATAGCGCCCTTTCCACTCCCGGACCCATTTTTCGATGACCGTCTTTTTTGACGGTGGTTGAACTATTGCCTGCAATTAAAGATTAGAGCCGAACATATATGCCTTTTACACTTGGTCAACGCTGGATCAGCGATACAGAAAGCGAACTTGGATTGGGAACCGTGGTTGCAGTCGATGCACGCATGGTCACCCTCCTTTTCCCTGCTACCGGTGAAAACCGCCTGTACGCTCGCAATGACTCCCCTGTTACCCGCGTGATGTTCAATCCAGGTGACACCGTGACCAGCCACGACGGCTGGCAGCTAAAGGTTGAAGACGTAAAAGAAGAGAATGGTCTGCTCGCCTACATTGGGACTCGCCTCGACACTGACGAGAGCAATGTCATCCTGCGTGAAGTGCTGCTCGACAGCAAACTGGTTTTCAGCAAGCCGCAGGATCGCCTGTTTGCCGGGCAAATCGACCGTATGGATCGCTTCTCCCTGCGCTATCGCGCACGTAAATTCCAGAGTGAACAGTACCGCATGCCGTGGAGCGGCCTGCGTGGTCAACGCACCAGCCTGATCCCTCATCAGCTGAATATCGCCCATGACGTTGGCCGTCGTCATGCGCCTCGCGTACTGCTGGCAGACGAAGTGGGCCTCGGTAAAACCATTGAAGCCGGTATGATCCTGCATCAACAACTGCTCTCTGGCGCCGCCGAGCGCGTGCTGATCGTGGTACCGGAAACGCTGCAACACCAGTGGCTGGTTGAGATGCTGCGCCGCTTTAACCTTCGTTTCTCGCTGTTTGACGACGAGCGCTACGCCGAAGCCCAGCATGACGCAGACAACCCGTTTGAAACCGAACAACTGGTCATCTGCTCCCTGGACTTCGTGCGCCGCAGCAAGCAGCGTCTTGAGCATCTGTGCGACGCAGAGTGGGATCTGCTGGTGGTCGACGAAGCGCACCACCTGGTCTGGAGCGAAGAGGCACCGAGCCGTGAATACATGGCGATTGAACAGCTTGCCGAGCGCGTGCCGGGCGTCCTGCTGCTGACCGCAACGCCGGAGCAGCTGGGGCTGGAGAGCCACTTCGCCCGTCTGCGCCTGCTCGATCCAAACCGCTTCCATGACTTTGAGCAGTTTGTCGAAGAACAGAATAATTACCGCCCGGTTGCCGATGCTGTCGCCATGCTGCTGGCGGGCAAACGCCTCTCGAATGACGAACTCAACACCCTGAGCGATCTGATTGGCGAACAGGATATTGAGCCGCTGCTGCAGGCAGCCAACAGTGACAGCGACAACGCTGGATCCGCGCGTAAAGAGCTGATCGATATGCTGATGGACCGCCACGGCACCAGCCGCGTGCTGTTCCGTAACACCCGTAACGGCGTGAAGGGCTTCCCGAAACGCGAACTGCATACCATCAAGCTGCCGCTGCCGACGCAGTATCAGACGGCAATAAAAGTCTCCGGCATTATGGGGGCGCGCAAAAGCCAGGAAGAACGTGCGCGCGACATGCTCTACCCGGAGCAGATTTATCAGGAATTTGAAGGCGATACCGGAACCTGGTGGAACTTCGACCCGCGTGTTGAATGGCTGATGGGTTACTTAACGGCTCATCGTTCACAGAAAGTGCTGGTGATCTGCGCCAAGGCGGCCACCGCGCTGCAGCTGGAGCAGGTTCTGCGCGAGCGCGAAGGTATTCGAGCCGCCGTGTTCCACGAGGGGATGTCCATTGTCGAGCGTGACCGCGCCGCGGCCTGGTTCAGTGAAGAAGACAGCGGCGCACAGGTTCTGCTGTGCTCTGAAATCGGTTCTGAAGGGCGTAACTTCCAGTTCGCCAGCAACCTGGTGATGTTCGATCTGCCGTTCAACCCCGACCTGCTGGAACAGCGTATCGGCCGTCTGGACCGTATCGGTCAGGCGCATGATATTCAGATCCACGTCCCTTACCTGGAAAAAACCGCTCAGTCGGTGCTGGTACGCTGGTTCCACGAAGGTCTGGACGCGTTCGAACATACCTGTCCGACGGGACGCACCATTTACGATCAGGTGCATACGGATCTGATCGGTTACCTGGCAGCGCCGGAAAATACGGACGGTTTTGATGAGCTGATCAAATCCTGTCGCGAAAAGCATGAGGCTCTGAAAGCGCAGCTGGAGCAGGGACGTGACCGCCTGCTGGAAATCCACTCCAACGGTGGCGAAAAAGCGCAGGCGCTTGCCGAAAGCATTGAAGAGCAGGATGACGACACCAGCCTGATCAGCTTCGCCATGAACCTGTTCGACATCGTCGGGATTAACCAGGACGATCGCGGCGAGAACATGATCGTGCTGACCCCATCCGATCATATGCTGGTTCCGGATTTCCCGGGCCTGCCGGAGGATGGTTGCACCATCACCTTTGAGCGTGACGTGGCGCTGTCTCGCGAAGACGCGCAGTTCATCACCTGGGAACACCCGTTGATCCGCAACGGCCTCGACCTGATCCTTTCCGGCGACACGGGTAGCAGCACGATTTCCTTGTTGAAAAACAAAGCATTACCCGTTGGTACGCTGCTGGTTGAGCTGATCTATGTTGTGGAAGCGCAAGCGCCGAAACAGCTGCAGCTCACCCGCTTCCTGCCGCCAACGCCAGTGCGTCTGCTGCTGGATAAAAACGGCACCAACCTGGCTGCACAGGTTGAATTCGAGAGTTTCAACCGCCAGCTGAGCGCAGTAAACCGCCACACGGGCAGCAAACTGGTCAACGCCGTACAACAGGACGTGCACGCCATTCTGCAGTTGGGTGAAACGCAGATCGAAAAAGCGGCCAGGACGCTGATTGATGCCGCTCGCGAGGAAGCCGATGAGAAACTGTCTGCAGAGCTGTCTCGTCTGGAAGCGTTAAAAGCGGTGAACCCAAACATCCGTGATGACGAACTGACCGCGATTGAGAGCAACCGTCAGCAGGTGCTGGAAAGCCTGAATCAGGCAAGCTGGCGTCTGGATGCCCTGCGTCTTATCGTTGTGACGCATCAGTAAACGGAGCACAAGATGGTGATGGAGCCTTACAATCCGCCGCAAGACCCGTGGCTGGTTATCCTTTATCAGGATGAACACATTATGGTGGTCAACAAGCCAAGCGGCTTGTTGTCCGTGCCGGGACGTCTGGATGAGCACAAAGACAGCGTGATGACACGTATTCAGCGTGATTATCCCCAGGCGGAGTCCGTTCATCGCCTGGACATGGCAACCAGCGGCGTGATTGTGGTGGCGCTGAACAAAGCGGCTGAACGTGAACTCAAACGTCAGTTCCGCGAGCGTGAACCGAAAAAGCAGTATGTCGCACGCGTCTGGGGCCATCCCGCGCAGGCGGAAGGGCTGGTGGATCTGCCGCTGATTTGCGACTGGCCAAATCGGCCAAAGCAGAAGGTGTGCTATGAGACCGGCAAGGCCGCGCAAACCGAGTATGAAGTGCTGGAGTACGCGCCGGATAACACCGCGCGCGTGCTGCTAAAGCCCATTACCGGGCGTTCACATCAGCTTCGTGTGCATATGCTCGCGCTGGGGCACCCGATTCTGGGAGACCGTTTTTACGCCCCCCCGGAGGCGCTGGCTTCAGCGCCGCGTTTGCAGCTTCATGCCCAGACGCTCACCATCACCCACCCGGCGTTTGGCAACGCAATGACGTTTAAAGCCCCGGTGGACTTCTAAAAAAAATGGCCCGACTGTGTCGGGCCATTTTTTATTTGAAATTTTTCTGCTCTTTTATCAGCTCGTACGCTTTCTGGATTTCCTGCGCTTTTTGCTTAGCCATCTCCATCATCTCTGGCGGTAAACCCTTCGCGACCAGTTTATCCGGGTGATGTTCACTCATCAGCTTACGATAGGCGCGCTTGATGGTTGTCGCATCATCCGAAGGTTTCACGCCAAGCACGTTACAGGCGTCTTCCAGCGTCGGGCCACGCTGCGCCTGCTGCCAGCCGCCGCCAGAGGATTGATGCTGTTGATAGCCGCCACCAAAGTGTGCGCCGCCCTGCATCATGCGCAGGAACTGGTCGAACTGCATGCGGGAGATCCCCAGCTCTTCGGCAATCACGTATAACACATCGCGTTCATTAGGATGAAGAGACCCGTCGGCAAACGCCGCCTGAATCTGGATCTCCAGAAACATCCGAATTAAATCAAAACGGCCGAAACAGATACTGCGGAACTGACGCATTTTTTCGCGCAGCGGATAGTTATCCGATTTACCGATGCGAAACGCATTTTGCGCCGCCACACGAGATTCCCCGTGCAGATTCATGCGGTCCATAAATACGCTGGCAATCTGAATATCGGCTTCCGTCACCCGCCCTTTTGATTTGGTTAAGTGCCCCATCACCTCAAAGGTGGTGGAGAAAAAGAGGGACTGACGCTCGCGCTGGTTGGCGAACCACGCCATTTTGCGGCTGCGTGCCTTATCGAACATATGGCCAATAATCAGGCCAAGTACGATGCCCCAAAACCCGGCACCCATGATGATGGCGAACGCAACGCCGATGATTTTACCCCAATACTGCATATACTCCCCGGATAGTCATGTCCCTTGTCGACGCAACGCCATCATTACAGTGGTCGAGCCACGGTCAATTGAGGGACATCGCCTATAATTTGCATTATCATACTCGTCATTCGATAGCGAGCCTAACACTCTGGCACGCAAACGGGCAGGATTAACGCTGGTACTGCGCTGATGAGTAAGATAGTCTCTGAGCGTTTGTAAGCCGTAGCCACTGATGACGGAACACTAAAATATAACGTATGAAAAAACGTATCCCCACCCTCCTGGCCACAATGATTGGCACCGCCCTGTACAGTCAACAGGGGCTGGCGGCCGATCTTGCCTCGCAGTGTATGCTTGGCGTCCCAAGTTATAATCGCCCACTGGTGAGTGGCGATACAAATAGCTTGCCGGTAACCATTACTGCCGACAGTTCTAAAGGAACCTATCCTGACAATGCCACGTTTACGGGCAGTGTGGATATTAATCAGGGCAATAGCCGCCTGCAGGCAGATGAAGTGCAGTTGCACCAGAAGCAGCCGGAAGGTGCGGCCGAACCGGTACGAACGGTGGATGCGCTGGGTAATGTGCACTATGACGACAATCAGGTCATCCTGAAAGGTCCGAAAGCATGGTCAAACCTGAACACCAAAGATACGAACGTCTGGGAAGGTGATTACCAGATGGTAGGTCGTCAGGGGCGTGGTAAAGCAGATCTGATGAAACAGCGCGGTGAAAACCGCTATACGATTCTGGAAAACGGTTCCTTCACCTCCTGTCTGCCGGGTTCGAATACCTGGAGCGTGGTCGGAAGTGAGGTAATTCACGACCGTGAAGAACAGGTCGCAGAAATCTGGAACGCCCGGTTTAAACTCGGCCCGGTGCCGGTTTTCTATAGCCCGTACCTGCAACTTCCCGTGGGCGACAAACGTCGTTCAGGTTTCCTGATCCCAAATGCCAAATACAGCACCTCGAACTATTTTGAGTTCTATCTGCCGTATTACTGGAACATCGCGCCCAACATGGACGCCACGATCACGCCGCACTATATCCATAAGCGCGGCAACGTCATGTGGGAAAACGAGTTCCGCTATCTGACCCAGGCGGGTACCGGTTTGATGGAACTGGATTATCTGCCATCAGATAAAGTCTTCCAGGATGAGCACCCAACAGAAGGTGATAAACACCGTTGGATGTACTTCTGGCGTCACGCTGGCGTCATGGACCAGGTCTGGCGTTTTAACGTCGACTACACCAAAGTCAGCGATCCTTACTATTTCAACGACTTCGATTCCAAGTACGGTTCCAGTACCGATGGTTACGCCACGCAGAAATTTAGCGTTGGCTATGCTATTCAGAACTTCAACGCTACGGTGTCGACGAAGCAGTTCCAGGTGTTTGATAGCCAGACGCGAAGCACTTACGGTGCAGAACCGCAGCTGGATGTGAACTGGTATCAGAACGATGTTGGTCCATTCGATACCCGCGTCTACGCTCAGGCAGTGCATTTCGTCAATACCAACTCGGACATGCCGGAAGCCACGCGTGTTCATTTAGAACCGACGATCAATTTACCGCTGTCGAACAACTGGTCGAGTCTGAATACCGAAGCCAAGCTGATGGCGACCCATTACCAGCAGAAAAATGTGGACTGGTATAACAACCGTTATGGCACCGACCTTGACGAATCCGTGAACCGCGTTCTTCCACAATTCAAAATGGACGGTAAGCTGATCTTCGAGCGCGATATGGGTCTGCTGGCGGATGGGTATACGCAGACGCTTGAGCCACGTATGCAGTATTTGTACGTGCCTTATCGCGATCAGAGCAAAATCCAGAACTATGACTCCGCTTTCCTGCAGTCTGACTACAGCGGCCTGTTCCGTGACCGTACCTACGGCGGTCTCGACCGTATTGCTTCCGCGAACCAGTTAACGACCGGCGTCACAACGCGCGTTTATGATGAATCTGCCGTTGAACGTTTTAACGTTTCTGTTGGTCAAATCTACTATTTCACCGAGTCTCGTACCGGTGATGACAATATCAACTGGGAGAAAGACAACAAAACAGGTTCGCTGGTGTGGGCGGGCGATACCTACTGGCGCATGACCGATCGCTGGGGCTTACGCGGGGGTCTGCAGTACGACACGCGTCTCGACAATATTGCGACCAGCAGTGCAGCCGTCGAGTACCGTCGCGATGAAGATCGTATGGTGCAGTTGACCTATCGTTACGCCAGCCCGGAATATATTCAGGCAACATTGCCGAACTATGCCACCAGTGAACAGTATAAAGACGGGATTTCGCAGGTGGGTGGTGCAGCCAGTTGGCCAATCGCTGACCGCTGGTCAATTGTGGGCGCATACTACTTTGACACTAACGCCAACAAGCCTGCTGACCAGATGGTTGGTCTGCAATATAACTCCTGCTGTTACGCGCTGCGTGTCGGCTACGAACGCAAGCTTAACGGCTGGGATACTCAAAACAATCAGAGCAAATACGATAACGTGATTGGCTTTAATGTCGAATTGCGCGGCCTGAGCTCAAACTACGGCCTGGGCACGCAGCAGATGCTGCGCTCGAACATTCTGCCGTACCGCAGTTCCTTGTAATGTGCTTGTTTTGCAACGTAATCCGCTTTGCGGTTAATTGAAATGGAAAAAGTATGAAGAACTGGAAAACGCTGCTGCTCGGTGTCGCTATGGTTGCGAATACCAGCTTCGCGGCCCCCCAGGTTGTTGATAAGGTCGCCGCTGTGGTTAACAACGGTGTCGTGCTCGAAAGTGACGTTGACGGTTTGATGAAATCTGTGAAGCTCAATTCGGGCCAGGCGGGTCAGCAACTTCCGGATGACGCAACGCTGCGCCATCAGATCCTGGAACGTCTGATCATGGATCAGATTGTCCTGCAAATGGGTCAGAAAATGGGCGTGAAGATCACTGACGAGCAGCTCGATCAGGCGATCGCTAACATCGCTAAGCAGAACAATATGACCCTGGATCAGATGCGTAGTCGTCTGGCCTATGATGGCATCAGCTATTCAACCTACCGTAATCAGATCCGTAAAGAGATGCTGATCTCAGAAGTGCGTAACAATGAAGTTCGTCGCCGCGTCACCATCCTGCCGCAGGAAGTCGACGCGCTGGCAAAACAGGTGGGCAACCAGAACGATGCCAGCACCGAGCTGAATCTGAGCCATATTCTGATCCCGCTGCCTGAGAACCCAACGTCTGACCAGGCCGCAGAAGCGGAAAGCCAGGCGCGCGCTATCGTTGAGCAGGCACGTAACGGCAGTGACTTTGGCAAGCTGGCCATTACCTACTCTGCAGACCAACAGGCGCTGAAAGGCGGCCAGATGGGCTGGGGACGTATTCAGGAACTGCCATCCATCTTTGCCCAGGCGCTGAGCACGGCGAAGAAAGGCGACATCGTGGGTCCAATCCGTTCAGGTGTTGGCTTCCACATCCTGAAAGTCAACGATCTGCGTGGTCAGAGCCAGAACATCTCCGTCACCGAAGTTCATGCTCGCCACATTCTGCTGAAACCGTCACCGATCATGACGGACGATCAGGCGCGTGCGAAGCTGCAACAGATTGCTGCGGACATTAAGAGCGGAAAAACGTCGTTTGCGAATGCCGCAAAAGAGTTCTCTCAGGATCCTGGCTCTGCTAACCAGGGC
The DNA here is from genome assembly GCF_004296595.1 of Enterobacter sp. A8. NCBI lineage: Bacteria > Pseudomonadati > Pseudomonadota > Gammaproteobacteria > Enterobacterales > Enterobacteriaceae > Enterobacter > Enterobacter sp. A8. Next base: position 330,403 of record NZ_SCMF01000004.1, on the reverse strand, counting down.
GGCGACCTGGGCTGGGCGGCGGCGGATATCTACGATCCGGCATTCCGCGATGCGCTGATGAAGCTGAACAAGGGCCAGATGAGTGCGCCGGTACACTCCTCCTTTGGCTGGCATCTGATCGAACTGCTGGATACCCGCAACGTTGATAAAACCGACGCAGCGCAGAAAGACAGAGCCTATCGTATGCTGTTCAACCGTAAGTTCTCTGAAGAAGCGGCAACCTGGATGCAGGAACAACGCGCCAGCGCTTACGTGAAAGTTCTGAGCAACTAATGAAACAGCATCGTGTTGTGATCACCCCCGGCGAACCCGCCGGGATTGGGCCTGACCTCGTGGTCCAGCTTGCCCAACGTAGCTGGCCGGTGGAACTGGTCGTCTGTGCTGATGCAACACTGTTACAAGACCGGGCTTCACTGCTCGGTCTGCCTTTAACGCTTATCCCCTACGTTGAAGGCCAGCAGCCTGCACCGCAGCAAGCCGGAACGCTCACGCTTCTTCCCGTCCCTCTTCGTACTCCTGTTATTCCGGGTCAGCTCAGCACTGAAAACGGCCACTATGTTGTCGAAACCCTGGCGCGCGCCTGCGATGGTTGCATAAAGGGTGAATTTGCTGCCCTGATTACGGGCCCCGTGCACAAAGGGGTGATTAACGAAGCCGGTATTCCGTTCACCGGACATACCGAGTTTTTTGAAGAGCGATCGCACAGCCCGAAAGTGGTGATGATGCTGGCGACGGAAGCGATGCGGGTGGCTCTGGTAACAACCCATCTGCCGATTAAGGCCATTCCTGACGCCATCACCCCTGAACTGCTGCGAGAGATCATCGGGATACTGCATCACGATCTGCAGACCAAATTCGGTATTAAACAGCCGCACGTTCTGGTCTGTGGCCTGAACCCACACGCCGGGGAAGGCGGGCATATGGGGACTGAAGAGATCGACACCATCATTCCGGTGCTGAATGAAATGCGGGCGAAAGGGATGAACCTGAGCGGGCCATTGCCTGCCGATACCCTTTTCCAGCCCAAATACCTGGATAATGCCGATGCCGTGCTCGCGATGTACCACGATCAGGGCCTGCCCGTGCTAAAATACCAGGGCTTTGGCCGCGGTGTGAATATCACCCTCGGTTTACCTTTTATTCGAACGTCCGTTGACCACGGTACTGCGCTGGATCTGGCAGGCCAGGGAAAAGCGGATGTCGGCAGTTTTATTACGGCGCTTAATCTCGCCATCAAAATGATTGTTAATACTCAATGACTAATCGAGTCCATCAGGGCCACTTAGCCCGTAAACGCTTCGGGCAAAACTTCCTCAACGATCAGTTCGTGATCGACAGTATTGTTTCGGCCATTAATCCGCAAAAAGGCCAGGCGATGGTTGAAATCGGCCCCGGTCTGGCAGCACTGACTGAACCCGTCGGCGAACGTCTGGACGAACTGACCGTTATCGAACTCGACCGCGATCTCGCTGCTCGTCTGCAAACGCACCCGTTCCTTGGGCCGAAGCTGACGATTTATCAGCAAGATGCCATGACCATGAATTTTGGCGAGCTGTCGGAAAAAATGGGTCAGCCGCTGCGCGTATTCGGTAACCTGCCCTATAACATCTCCACGCCGCTGATGTTCCACCTCTTTAGCTATACTGATGCCATTGCCGACATGCACTTCATGTTGCAAAAAGAGGTGGTAAACCGTCTGGTTGCAGGGCCGAACAGTAAAGCGTATGGTCGTTTAAGCGTGATGGCACAATATTTCTGCAATGTGATCCCGGTACTCGAAGTGCCGCCGTCTGCCTTCACGCCGCCGCCAAAAGTCGACTCTGCGGTTGTGCGCCTTGTGCCGCATAAAACGATGCCATACCCGGTCAAAGACCTGCGCGTACTGAGCCGCATCACCACAGAAGCCTTTAACCAGCGCCGTAAAACGATCCGTAATAGCCTCGGCAATCTGTTCACCGTTGACGTGCTGGCCGAGCTGGGCATTGACCCGGCAATGCGAGCAGAAAACATCTCTGTTGAGCAGTACTGTAAATTGGCTAATTACATTAGCGAAAATGCGCCGCCGAAGGAGAGTTAAGCCATGATTGATTCGCCCCGCGTCTGTGTCCAGGTACAAAGCGTTTACGTTGAGTCGCAGTCCTCACCCGATGAAGAACGTTTTGTTTTCGCCTACACCGTGACCATTCGCAACCTGGGGCGGATGCCTGTGCAACTGCTCGGGCGTTACTGGCTTATCACTAACGGCAATGGCCGTGAAATCGAAGTTCAGGGTGAAGGTGTGGTTGGTGAACAGCCCCACATCGCCCCTGGCGAAGAGTATCAGTACACCAGCGGTGCAGTGATCGAAACGCCGCTGGGTACCATGCAAGGCCATTATGAAATGGTCGACGTCGATGGCAATGTGTTCCGCGTTGCTATTCCTGTGTTCCGTCTCGCCGTTACAACACTCATTCATTAATCTAATGTCTACATATCTGATTGGCGACGTTCACGGTTGCTACGATGAACTGATCGCATTATTAAAACAGGTCGACTTTACGCCAGGACGGGATATTCTCTGGCTGACGGGCGATTTAGTGGCGCGTGGGCCAGGCTCTCTGGAGGTTTTACGCTTCGTAAAATCGCTGGGCGACAGCGTTCGCATGGTGCTGGGCAACCATGATTTGCATCTGCTCGCCGTCTTTGCCGGCATCAGCCGCAATAAGCCGAAAGATCGCCTCACCCCGCTGCTGGAGGCGCCAGACGCCGACGAACTGATCAACTGGCTGCGTCGTCAGCCCCTGTTGCAGATCGATGAAGAGAAAAAACTGGTCATGGCACACGCCGGGATCACCCCACAGTGGGATCTTGAGACGGCCAAAACCTGCGCGCGTGACGTAGAAGCCGTGCTGGCGAGCGATTCCTATCCCTTCTTCCTTGATGCCATGTACGGCGACATGCCAAATCACTGGAGTGAAGATCTGAGCGGTCTGGCGCGTCTGCGTTTTATCACGAACGCGTTCACACGGATGCGTTTCTGCTTCCCGAACGGGCAACTGGATATGTACTCAAAAGAGACGCCGGAAAGCGCACCTGCACCACTTAAACCGTGGTTTGCGATTCCCGGACCGGTCACCAGTGAGTACAGCGTGGTGTTTGGCCACTGGGCCGCGCTAGAAGGGAAAGGCACGCCAGACGGGATCTACGGTCTTGATACCGGTTGTTGCTGGGGCGGGGATTTAACCTGCTTACGCTGGGAAGATAAAACATACTTCGTGCAGCCGTCCAACCGACAGCTGGACCTGGGGGAAGGCGAGGCAGTCGCCTCCTGAGAGTGAATTCCCTCTCCCGGCCGGGAGAGGGTCTATCAACTAGCGACGTTCCAGAATCTCGAAGCAGTAGCTGTGTGAGTTCTGCGCATCCGCGTCGTGAAATTCGCTGAATACCGATTCCCACTCGTCCGGATCGTAGTCCGGGAAATGGGTATCGCCTTCCACTTCCGCATCAATATGCGTCAGATAGAGCTTTTGCGCTTTTGGCAGGAACTGCTCATATACACGCCCACCACCAATCACCATGATCTCTTCGGCGTTACCGCACGCGGCAATCGCCTCGTCCACGGATTTCACCCATTCGACGCGATCGTCAGTGCCTGGCTGGCTACTGATCACGATATTCTTACGGCCCGGCAATGGACGACCAATCGACTCCCAGGTCAGGCGGCCCATCACTACCGGCTTGTTTAACGTCGTACGTTTAAACCATGCGAGATCGGCAGGCAGGTTCCACGGCATGGCATTTTCCATACCGATAACACGGTCCACCGCCAGCGCTGCAATCAGACTGATCATTGAAAATTTCCCGGATGCAAAAAATTGCCGCCACTATACGGAAAGCTTAATCTTTCGTCGACTGGCGGCATGGTAAAGAGAGAGAAATTTTTTAATATTGCTGGCAACTCCACTTCACGCGGAAGGTTTACTCTTCGGTTCGTCCGCCGGATCGCCGGTATGCTTGCCCTCCTCCGTTCCCTGCCAGCCATGACGCTGCACCAGCGACAGATGATTACGATCCTCGTTAATGATCTCTGTCAGCATCGCACTGGTGCGTTTAAACACCGCTGCACGCTCTGAGGCCGTACTGCCCGCCATCGCCACCATCTCTTCCACCATATCGGTATTGAAGCGACGGAACAGGTCCGCACGCTCGCGCGCTTCATACGCGCCCAGGCCCAGACTTTCCAGCGCCATGCGGCCAGACTTAAGCGCCCCTTCGAAGGTTTCACGTTCGGGTGCGTCCACCCCCGCCTGTCGCAGCTGGATATAGTGATCCACATCGCGCGCGCGGGAGATAATGGTCAGGTTCGGGAAATGCTCCTTCACCAGCTCAACCAGCTGCATACTGGTCTGGGGATCGTCAATCGCGTTGATGAGGACTTCCGCTTTTGCTGCCCCGGCTGATTCCAGCAGATCGACACGCGTTGCATCGCCGTAGAAGACTTTCATATCGAACTTACGCAGGGTATCCACATGGTCCGGATCGTGATCGAGGATGACCATTTTTACCCCGCTTGAGAGCAGTAAACGACCGGTGATCTGCCCAAAGCGACCGAATCCGGCGATGATGACCCGCGGCTGTTCCTCATCGATCTCATCGGCTTCGCGTTCCTGTTCGCTGCCGGTTTTTTCCAGACGCGTCAGCAGCACCAGCAGGATCGGCGTTGCCGCCATCGACAGCGCGACCGCCAGCGTCAGCGCTTTCGCCCACTCGGGATCGAGCACATTGGCCATTTGCGCTGCGCCGAAGACCACAAACGCGAATTCGCTTCCCTGTCCGAGCAGCACGGCGAACCAAAGACGCTGTCTGCCAGGCACGTTCAGCGGACGGGCGATCAGCCACAGCATCACCATTTTGATGACCAGGAAACCGACCAGCAGGATGAGGATCCGCAGTGGATGCGTGACCAGCGTGCCAAAGTCGATAGACATCCCGACCCCGATGAAAAACAGCCCCAGCAGCAGTCCTTTAAATGGCTCGATATCACTTTCAAGCGCGTGTCGATACTCTGAGCTGGCCAGCAGAACGCCCGCGAGGAAGGCTCCCATCGCCATCGACAGCCCGGCTTCCTCCAGCAGCAGACCAAAACCAAACACCAGGAACAGCGCCACGGCACTGAACACTTCCCGCAGCCCCGAGCGGGCGACGAATCGAAGCAGCGGACGTGTTACATACCGGCCAAGCAGGACAACCAGTGCCAGCGCACCGACCACTTTCAACGCAGAGAGGGCAAAAGCGCCGAGCGTGGTGGAGGCCCCACTTGCGGCCAGCAGCGGGATCATCGCCACCAGCGGAATGGCCGCGATATCCTGAAACAGCAGAACCGAAAACGCACTGCGTCCCATCTGTGAAACAGTCAGGTTTCGCTCGTTCATTGCCTGCATGGCAATCGCCGTCGAAGAGAGTGCCAGCGTCATGCCAATAAGCTCTGCCACTTTCCAGTCCATTCCCAGCAGAATACAGAAGCCGCCCAACAGCAGACCACAGGCCGCCATTTGTAGCGCCCCGCCGCCAAACACTGAGGCGCGCAGCTTCCACAACCTCTGCGGGTCAAGTTCCAGACCAATGACAAACAGCATCAGCACGACACCAATTTCGGCGAAATGCAGGATCGCCTCCGCGTCGGTGACCAGGCGGAATCCCCAGGGTCCGATAACACACCCGGCGATCAGGTAGCCCAGCACGGAGCCCAGCCCCAGGCGAACCGCCACGGGCACAATCAGCGCCGCCGCGCCAAGGTAAATCAGCGCCTGTATCAGCGTATGGCTATCCATTGTGCGTCTCCTGCCACTCAAGTAAGCGTTGTTTATAATGACGAGCCTGCGCCTGCAACGTCTCATCGTCACAAACAAATGTGCAGTGCATAGCAAATGGAGGAAGCCAGGTAAGACCACAGTAGAGTGCTGTCGCCTGAAGCGGTTGTGCCAGCACCTCAAAACCCGGGAAAGAGCCAATATCGAAGTGGCTTTCTCCTCCACCGGTGGTAACAGCCCACATCAGGCTTTTTCCCTTCAGCGCATGCCCGTTGTGACCATACGCCCAGCCGTGGGAAAAGACTTTGTCGATCCACAATTTGAGGAGCGGAGGTATGCTGTACCACTGCATCGGGTGTTGCCAGATGATCAGATCGGCGCGAGTGAGCGCCTCCTGTTCAGCGGCGATGTCGATGTTAAAATCAGGATAAAGTTGATAGAGGGAACGTATCTCTACGTTGTCGAGTGTCCTTACCTGTTCAAGCATGCGCTTATTCGCATGGGAGTGATGCGGATAGGGATGCGCATAAATTATCAGAATCATCAGTTAGCCTGTCTTTACGGTTCCGTTCTCTCTGGTAGCAGTGAGTGTAGACATTTAACTCGCTCACTGAAAGTCTCCCATTGCCTGGTGGCGGCAAATCGCAAGTAGCGTAACTGCTTCTTTAACCATCAATGTTGTTCATATATGTGCGTCTTTGAACAAACAGGAATCCATAGTCGCCAGAAATATCTAACCAATTTTACATTTACCACACTGAAATATTAAGCATTCTTAAAACGACTTTTTAATAAAACAAAGTATACATAACCTATTGAAAAAATAATAATTTTAGATGGTTTTGCGATAACCGCTCTTCAGAAATGTATACGCAATTATTAACCTGAACATTTCACGAACTTTTCATTCAAATGGATGTGTGCATGAGTAATATACGCATTGAACTTAACAGAACAACCAGAATGCTCGGAAGACTGTTCCCCGCCATATTGGCATTCACACCAGCAATAACCTCAGCAGGAATTATTGAACAGTCTACTTCCGTCCCACAAGATTTTTCCGCTGATACCGAATATGTTATCAATAAAGATGTAACGATTTCTTCCTCAAGCAATAAAGCAGCCGTATCCGTATCAGGTATTGATGTCACATCAGTAACAAATAAAGGTAATATATCTGGAGCGGCCAACGGTCTTGATATTAACACCGGCGCCCAGCGTGTTGTTGTTGAAAATGAAGTCGGTGCAACAATTTCTTCTACCAGCGCAAACGCAGTAAATGTGGAGTCTTTACTGGGTGACTTCAATAATAGTGGAAATATAACGGGTGCTGAAAAAGGTATTTTCATTAGTGAGTCATCATCTGCTATCAATATCACTAATACCGAATCAGGATTGATTAAAGGCAAAACGGGTTTGAGCGCCGAGACAGGGTTAGGCATCAACAATGATGGCAAAATCACGGGTATTGACGGTGATGGTATTGCTTTAAGTAGTGGCAATACAAAAGTCTTAAATAGTGGTGTTATTGAAGGCACGCAGAACGGTATTTATGTCTCAGGTAACGCTAAAGTTGATATTACGAATAGCGGTTCGCTCGGGGGTGGAAATGCGGCAGTATTTTTTGCCAGCGATAAAAATAACACCCTGGTGCTTAATACTGGCTCATCATTATCAGGTGACGTTATTTCGACAGTCTCGAAAGGTAACACCCTGACCCTGGTAGGCACCGGTACAGAAGACAGCAATTTTATCGGACTGAACGAAGGCGATGGTTTCGCCTCTGTCAAAATGAACGGTGAAGACTGGACGCTGACGGGTAACGTCGACATTATTGGTGCAGGTGATTCACTGCAGGTGAATAGCGGCAACCTGACCCTGGCGGGTACCGTTTCCAATGCTGGCAATACGCTGGTGGCAAATGAAGCCACGCTCCAGCTGGGCAATGGCGAAGGTATGGCAAGTCTCAGCGGCGGCCTAACCAACAATGGTACGGTTATCTTTAACCAGGGAGGCAATTTTACGTTTTCTACCGACATGACCGGCAGCGGAAACGTAGAGAAAGTTGATGCGAATACGCTGACGCTTACCGGCAACAACAGCTATACCGGCGATACGACCCTGCGAAGCGGCACAACGCTGGTAGCGGCAGGCGCAACGTTAGGTGTTGAAAACAGCAATGCCACTCTCACCGTGCAGAACGGGGCAAAGTTTGCCACCGCAGGAACCGTCTACAACAACATCACTATTCTCAGCGGCGGTACGCTGGCAGCGTGGAATGCAATTGAGGGTAATGCAACCCTCAGAGACGCCGGCATTGATACCATTAACGGCAACGTGACCAACAGCGGCACGCTTTTGCTCAGTGCTGCCGACCACAGCGTGGGTAATGACTTTACCATCAATGGCGACTATACCGGCGCAGAAGGTAGCCAGATTGTGTTAAACAGCGAGCTGGGTACTGACACGGCACCTACCGATCATCTCACAATAACCGGCAGCAGTTTTGGCCAGTCCGGCGTGACCGTCAGCAACATGGGTGGACTTGGCGCACAGACCGTTAACGGCATGGAGATTGTCAGCGTTACCGGCAGCTCTGAAGCACAGCTGACGCTGGCCAAACCGGTTGTGGCAGGCGCATACGAATACTCTCTTTACCAGCATAGTGACGGGAACTGGTACCTGGAATCGAAGGCCACGCCACCTGTCGATCCAACAGATGATACCGATGACGGTGATAATACCGACAACGGTGGCAATACCGACGATGGCGGTAACACTGATAATGGCGGTAACAATGACAATGGCAGCAATACCGACGATGGCGGCAACAGCGGCGGCAATGATAACGGCGACGGTGGTAATAATACCGATAACGGCGGCGGCAATACCCCAGCACCAGAAGTGATGGCACCTGAAGTGGGCGCGTATTTAGGCAACTATCTGGCTGCTCAGAGTATGTTCCTGCACAAACGTGACGATCGCGATCAGCTCACTTTCCGTAACGAAGACGATCTGAATACCTGGATGTATGTTAAAGGTCGTTACCATGAAAATGATGCAGGCGGCGATAAAGTCAGCTACGACACCACGACCACCGTTCTGCAAGTCGGCAGCGATTTCCTCAGCAAGCCAATGGACAGCGGTATCCTGCGTGCCGGTGGCATGTTCGGTGCAGGCCAGGCGAAGACCCACTCAGATGCGAAACACAACGTGCGTGACGCACAGGGTAAAGTCGATGGCTTCAACGTTGGGCTCTACGCCACCTGGCAGGAAGATCAGAAATTACGCCTGGGCAGTTACATTGATACCTGGGCCGCCTACAGCTGGTACAACAACAAAGTGACCAGCAACCGCAACGATGAAGATTACAACAGCGAAGGTTTTGCCGCGTCTGTTGAAGTCGGCCATGCGTGGGTTATCCCATCTGAAAACGAGCGTACCTGGAAGATCGAGCCTCAGGCGCAGGTGATCTACAGCTATCTTGATCAGGAAAATCATACAGATCGTGATGGCGTCCGGGTGACGACTCTGGATAACGACAGCGTCTTCGGTCGTCTGGGTGTGAAATCCAGCTATTTCCAGCAAAAGGACGTCACGGCCTGGCAGCCATACGTTGCGGTAAACTGGCTGAAGGGTGCAGGTCAAAACGATCTGGCCTTCAACGACGAAACCGTAAGTAATGATACGCCGGAGGATCGTGGTCAGGTAGAGCTGGGTATTACCGGCAATCTTAACGAGACCACGACAATTTCACTTCGCGCCAGCGGCGAATGGGGTGAAAACAACTATGCCGCTTATGGCGGTCATATTTTGTTAAACCACCGCTGGTAATCCATCCGCATCAAGCAAAAAAGCAGTGGCGGATGCCACTGCTTTTTTTAATTATCCAGTTCACCCATGGATTTAACCTGGTCACGGTTAATCTGCTCGGTTTGACCAGTTTCCGCGTTTTTATACGACACCAGACCGGTATCGTCATCCACCTGCGGTTTGCCGTCCGTAATGATGGTGCGGCCATCGGTGGTTTTTACCGCCTGATTAGATGAACACCCCGCTACGGTGAACATTGCAGTGGCAGCCAGAAAGGAAGCGATCAGTAGTTTATTTTGCATGGTGTTTTCCCCTGCTCTTAGTTGAATTTCATTATCGACCTAACCATTTTAGGCTAACTGACTGAATGCGGATGGAAAACCAGAAGGTTCTGAAGAGGGGAAGAATGCCCGGTAACCGAACGGTACCGGGCAATTTGTCTTACTTGTTAATCTGGGCGTGCATTTCCTGGACCGAAATCACCTTCTCGGTGGCATCCGCGTTCAGCGCCATGGCTGTTGCGAAACCGCCGTTCAGGGTGGTGTCGTAATGCACTTTGTACTGCAGCGCGCTGCGGCGAATCAGCTTGGAGTCTTCAATCGCCTGGCGGCCCGCAGTGGTGTTGATGATGTAGGTGTATTCGCCATTCTTGATGCGATCCTGAATGTGCGGACGACCTTCATGCACTTTGTTCACCAGACGCGGGTTGATTCCCGCTTCACCCAGCACAATCGCCGTACCGTGGGTTGCATCCAGCTCGAAGCCCTGTTTCAGCAGCTTGGCAGCCAGGTCAACCACGCGCTCTTTATCGCCTTCGCGAACAGAGAGCAGCGCACGGCCAGATTTCTTCATGGTGGAGTTGCTGCCCAGTTGCGCTTTAGCAAACGCTTCTGCAAAGGTGCGGCCCACGCCCATCACTTCCCCGGTAGAGCGCATCTCTGGCCCTAACAGCGGGTCAACGCCCGGGAATTTGTTGAACGGCAGCACCACCTCTTTCACCGAGTAGTACGGCGGGATAATCTCTTTTGTGACGCCCTGCTGTGCCAGCGTCTGGCCGGCCATCACGCGCGCCGCCACTTTTGCCAGCGGAATACCGGTCGCTTTAGAGACGAACGGTACGGTACGTGCCGCACGCGGGTTCACTTCAATCAGGTAGACTTCGTTGTCTTTCACGGCGAACTGGACGTTCATCAGACCGCGAACCTGCAGTTCGAAGGCCAGTTTCTGCACCTGCTGACGCATCACGTCCTGAATTTCCTGGCTCAGGGTGTACGCTGGCAGAGAACAGGCGGAGTCGCCTGAGTGCACGCCCGCCTGCTCGATGTGCTCCATGATGCCGCCAATCAGCACCATTTCACCGTCGCAGATAGCATCCACATCCACTTCAACCGCATCGTCGAGGAAGCGATCCAGCAGCACCGGTGCATCGTTGGACACGCTAACTGCCGTCTGGAAGTAACGACGCAGGTCAGCTTCGTCGTAGACGATTTCCATCGCGCGGCCGCCCAGCACGTAAGAAGGACGCACCACCAGCGGGTAGCCAATCTCTTTCGCCTTCTCAACCGCTTGTTCAATCGCAGTCACGGTGGCGTTTGCCGGCTGTTTCAGCTTCAGACGGTCAACCGCCTGCTGGAAACGCTCGCGGTCTTCTGCACGGTCAATGGCATCCGGGCTGGTACCGATAACCGGCACACCTGCGGCTTCCAGCGCGCGCGCCAGTTTCAGCGGCGTCTGGCCGCCGTACTGCACGATCACGCCTTTTGGCTTCTCGATGCGCACGATTTCCAGCACGTCTTCCAGTGTTACCGGTTCAAAGTAGAGACGGTCAGAGGTGTCATAGTCGGTAGAGACCGTTTCCGGGTTACAGTTGACCATGATGGTCTCGTAACCGTCTTCGCGCAGCGCCAGAGAGGCGTGTACGCAGCAGTAGTCAAACTCGATGCCCTGGCCGATACGGTTTGGGCCACCGCCCAGTACCATGATTTTGTCGCGGTCAACGGACGGATTCGCTTCACACTCGTCTTCATACGTGGAGTACATGTAAGCCGTATCGGTCGCGAACTCTGCCGCACAGGTATCAACACGCTTGTAGACCGGGTGCAGGTCATACTGGTCGCGCAGCTTGCGGATTTCCGCTTCACGCACGCCGGCCAGTTTTGCCAGACGCGCGTCGGCAAAGCCTTTGCGCTTCAGCATGCGCAGGAAGTCAGCGTCCAGGCCATTGATGCCCAGCTCCGCCACTTTCTCTTCCAGACGCACCAGCTCTTCAATTTGCACCAGGAACCAGCGGTCGATGTTGGTCAGGTTGAACACGCCGTCCACGGACAAGCCTGCGCGGAAGGCGTCGGCGATATACCAGATACGCTCTGCGCCCGCGTCTTTCAGCTCGCGGCGGATTTTGGTCAGTGCTTCCGGGTCGTCCAGGCTCACTTTCGGATCGAAGCCGGTCGCGCCCACTTCGAGGCCGCGCAGCGCTTTCTGCAGGGATTCCTGCTGCGTGCGGCCAATCGCCATCACTTCACCCACAGATTTCATCTGGGTGGTCAGACGGTCGTTCGCGCCAGCGAATTTCTCGAAGTTGAAGCGTGGAATTTTGGTCACAACGTAGTCGATAGACGGTTCGAAGGACGCAGGCGTGCGGCCCCCGGTGATGTCGTTCATCAGCTCGTCAAGGGTGTAACCGACCGCCAGTTTCGCCGCCACCTTCGCAATCGGGAAGCCGGTCGCTTTAGAGGCCAGCGCGGAGGAGCGGGACACGCGCGGGTTCATTTCGATAACAATCAGACGGCCGGTTTTCGGGTTCACCGAGAACTGCACGTTAGAACCACCGGTTTCGACGCCGATTTCACGCAGTACCGCCATCGAGGCGTTACGCATGATTTGGTACTCTTTGTCGGTCAGCGTTTGCGCTGGCGCAACGGTAATGGAGTCGCCGGTGTGGATACCCATCGCATCGAAGTTTTCGATGGAGCAGACGATGATGCAGTTGTCGTTTTTATCACGCACCACTTCCATCTCGTACTCTTTCCAGCCAATCAGCGATTCATCAATCAGCAGCTCTTTGGTTGGGGAGAGATCCAGGCCGCGCTCGCAAATCTCTTCAAACTCTTCGCGGTTGTAGGCGATACCGCCGCCGGTGCCGCCCATGGTGAAGGAAGGACGGATAATGCACGGATAACCCACTTCAGCCGCAACGGCCAGCGCCTCTTCCATGTTGTGAGCGATACCGGAACGCGCGGTGTCGAGGCCGATTTTTTTCATCGCCACGTCGAAGCGACGACGGTCTTCTGCTTTATCAATCGCGTCGGCGGTCGCACCAATCATGGTCACGCCGAACTCTTCCAGCACGCCCTGACGCTCCAGCTCCAGCGCGCAGTTCAGTGCAGTCTGGCCACCCATGGTCGGCAGAACCGCATCCGGACGCTCTTTCTCGATGATTTTACGTACCACTTCCCAGTGAATTGGCTCGATGTAGGTTGCATCCGCCATTTCCGGGTCGGTCATGATAGTCGCCGGGTTAGAGTTCACCAGGATAACGCGGTAACCCTCTTCGCGCAGGGCTTTACACGCCTGTGCACCGGAGTAGTCAAATTCACAGGCCTGACCGATAACAATCGGGCCAGCGCCAAGGATCAGGATGCTTTTTATGTCTGTACGTTTTGGCATGGTCTTCTCGGCTCCTGATTATTTAGCGGTCTTACGGTATTGCTCGATAAGTTCGATGAAGTGATCGAACAGCGGTGCGGCATCGTGCGGCCCCGGGCTGGCTTCCGGGTGTCCCTGGAAGCTGAACGCTGGCTTATCGGTACGATGGATCCCCTGCAGGGTACCATCGAACAGGGATTTGTGCGTCACGCGCAGATTAGCCGGCATTGACGCTTCGTCTACTGCGAAGCCGTGGTTCTGTGCCGTAATCATCACCGTGTTGTTGTCGATGTCTTTCACCGGGTGGTTACCACCGTGGTGACCGAACTTCATCTTAATGGTGTTCGCCCCGCTCGCCAGCGCCAGCAGCTGGTGGCCGAGGCAGATGCCGAATACCGGAATATCGGTTTCGAGGAAGGACTTGATAGCATCGATAGCGTAATCGCACGGTGCCGGGTCGCCAGGTCCGTTAGAGAGGAAGATGCCATCCGGGTTCATCTTCAGTACGTCTTCGGCAGAGGTTTTCGCCGGCACCACCGTCAGACGGCAGCCGCGATCAACCAGCATGCGCAGGATATTGCGCTTGGCGCCGAAATCGTAGGCGACCACGTGGAACGGCAGCTCGCTCTCTTTTTTCGCTTCCGGCAGGTCATCTGAAAGCGTCCAGCTACCTTGCGTCCAGCTGTATGCTTCAGTGGTCGTCACTTCTTTCGCCAGGTCCATGCCATTCAGGCCCGGGAAGGCTTTCGCTTTTTCCAGCGCCAGCGCAGCATCGAGGTTGTCCCCTGCGATGATGCAGCCGTTCTGTGCACCCTTCTCGCGCAGCAGACGCGTTAACTTACGGGTGTCGATATCGGCAATCGCCACAATGTTATGGCGCTTCAGATAGGAAGAGAGGTCTTCGGTATTGCGGAAGTTGCTGGCAATCAGCGGCAGGTCGCGAATGACCAGGCCTTGCGCATGTACCTGAGAAGATTCTTCGTCAGCAGCATTGGTGCCGACATTGCCGATATGAGGATAAGTAAGAGTAACGATTTGGCGAGAATAGGAAGGATCAGTGAGGATTTCTTGATAACCGGTCATTGAAGTATTGAAAACGACTTCCCCAACCGCCGAACCCGTTGCCCCTATGGCCCGACCGATAAACTGGGTTCCGTCTTCCAGAACCAATAGCGCTGACTTAATCAAAACACCCTCCAGAGAATATTCACTCACTTTATTTGCATATTAATTCACAACCATGTCATAAATCAATGCAAATGTGTTGCCAGCGGATTTTTGGCAAACGGCGGCATTCTGGAGATTTGCCAGGTAAAAGTCAACTCAAAACGGATATTTTAATTATCCTTTTGCAAGCCTGGCGGCCTGAAAAGATGTTAAGCGGCAAAAAGATCAGGTAAATCACGACAGAAAACGCTTGCGTGGCAAGTTTATTGGAATTTCTGGTGCGCAGATAATAAAAAGTGGACCAAACGGTCAAAATTTACATATCAGCAACACAAAACGAATGGATAACATCTACTTTTAGTGGAAAAAGGGGGAAATTAATATGGAATGGATAAAATAAAAGGGCAATAAATTATTGCCCTATGCAATCAAAAAGTTACGACTGCAATAACCACATCACGATGGGTAATATCCCTTACAAATTGTTGAGATCGAGCACATCACGCATATCAAAAAGACCATTTTCTTTGCCTTTCAGCCACAAAGCGGAGCGAACGGCACCATTCGCAAATGTCATGCGGCTGGATGCTTTATGCGTGATCTCTACACGTTCTCCAATATCGGCGAACATCGCAGTATGTTCCCCGACGATGTCACCCGCACGCACGGTTGCGAAACCAATCGTTCCCGGGACGCGTTCGCCCGTATGGCCTTCGCGGGTATATACCGCGCAGTCTTTTAAATCTTTATCCAGTGCATGCGCAATCGCTTCGCCCATTGCCAGCGCCGTGCCGGAGGGAGCATCGACTTTGTAACGGTGGTGAGCTTCGACAATCTCAATGTCGGTATAATCGCCCATCACTTTTGCGGCCTTCTCCAGCAGCTTAAGCATAACGTTGACGCCCACGCTAAAGTTAGCAGCGAAGACAATAGCAATCTCATGTGACGCATCCTGAATGGCTTGTTTACCGGCTTCATCAAACCCGGTGGTGCCAATCACCATGCCTTTGCCGTGCTGACGGCAAAATGCCAGATGGGTCAGTGTGCCTTCTGGCCGGGTAAAATCGATAAACACATCAAAATCATCTTTCACCGCATCAAGGCTGCTTTGAACGGTAACGCCCGTCTTGCCCGCGCCTGCCAGTTCACCGGCATCGGCCCCAACAAGCGAAGAACCTTCACGCTCCAGTGCTGCGCCCAGCGCTACGCCATCCATCTGAAGTGCCGCCTGAATGAGCTGGCGACCCATACGTCCACCCGCGCCCGCAATGGCGACACGGATCTGTGCATCATGCATAGTTATTCTCTTACGTTAAAATGATGTAAACCGTTTTCAGATTAACCAGCCTTTGTCAGGCCTGCCAACTGAAAACACCGATAATTAGAATTTAACGTGAAACGGACTCAAATATCAGTAAAAGACATGATTTTGTCGTCACGATAAAGTAGCAGATAAAAAAAAGGCCAGCACAGGAGGTGCTGGCCTTTCCTCAGAAGAAGGATTATTCCACTTCGCGTGCATCAATACGCAGCTCTTTCGGGACTTCGAAGACGATGTTTTCTTCGCGGCCTTCCAGCGGAACGGCTTCGCCACCACCCAGTTCCTGCAGACGGGCGATCACGTTCTGCACCAGGATATCCGGCGCGGAAGCCCCTGCGGTGACACCGACACAGGCCGCGTTTTTCACCCACGCTTCCTGAATGTCCGTCGCGTCGTCAATCAGAAACGCCGCCTTGCCCATGCGCTGCGCCAGTTCGGCCAGACGGTTGGAGTTAGAGGAGTTTTTCGAGCCGACCACCAGCACCACGTCCGCCTGTTCAGCCAGCGCTCGCACCGCTTCCTGGCGGTTAGTGGTTGCGTAGCAGATATCATCTTTACGCGGCCCAACGATTTTCGGGAAACGCTGGCGCAATGCGTCAATCACATCCGACGTATCATCAACTGAAAGCGTGGTCTGCGTCATGAACGACAGACGAGCTTCGTTTTTCACGTTCAGCGTCAGAACATCTTCCGGCGACTCCACCAGATACATCCCCCCTTCCGGGTTGCTGTACTGGCCCATGGTGCCTTCGACTTCCGGATGACCCGCATGACCAATCAGGATCGACTCTTCACCGCGACGGCTGGCGCGCGCCACTTCCATATGCACTTTGGTTACCAACGGACAGGTGGCGTCGAACACCGTCAAATCACGGCTTTTCGCTTCGTTACGTACCGCCTGGGAGACACCGTGTGCGGAGAAAATCAGGATCGCGCCGTCTGGCACTTCGCTGATCTGCTCAATGAAGATTGCACCGCGTTCACGCAGGCTGTCGACCACGTAACGGTTATGTACAACTTCGTGACGCACGTAAATCGGCGCGCCGTAAATCTCCAGCGCGTTTTCAACAATGCTGATAGCGCGGTCTACACCGGCGCAGAAGCCGCGCGGGTTAGCCAACAGGATCTGCATTTCAGGCCTCCAGTACCGGATCGATCTCCAGCACTTCAATATCAAAATGGACGGTGCGCCCGGCAAGCGGATGGTTGAAATCTACGGTGATGGAGTCGCCGTTGATTTCGCGGATCACGCCAGGCATTTCGCTGCCATCCATAGCGGTAAAGAGCATAATCGCCCCGATTTCCGGTTCGCCCGCATCCATAAACTCACGACGAGAGAAGTACTGGATAAGATCCGGGCTTGGCACGCCAAACGCCGCATCCGGCTCCAGCGAAAACGCCTTCTTCTCCCCCTCTTTCAGACCCAGAAGCTGCTGCTCCAGACCTTCAGATAACGACGTATCGCCAAGACGAAACAGGGCTGGTTTGCCGTTATTGCGGGTGGATTCGGCCGTTGAGCCGTCATCCAGTTTCAGCGTGAAGTGAACGAGAACCGCGCTATTGCTTTGTACGGATTTAGACATGCAAATTGCTCGCTTGTTTTGGGTCACCTGTTGCCCGGTGGCGCTGCGCTTACCGGGCCTACGGGAGGCCACAAATTCTGTAGGCCGGGTAAGCGCAGCGCCACCCGGCATTTACAATTAAGCCTGCTCTTTCGCGGCGGGTTTCGGCAAGAAACCTTCCAGCACGATTAACGCCGCACCGATACAAATTGCGCTATCGGCGAGGTTAAAGGTCGCAAAGTGCCAGTCGCCGACGTAGAAGTCGATCATATCGACCACAAAGCCATGCCACAGGCGATCGAACAGGTTACCTAACGCGCCGCCAATGATCAGCGCATAGGCGATGTTATTCAGCTTTTGCGTCGCTTTCGAACGGTACATCAGCACCGCCAGCACCACACAGATACCGATAGCAATACCCGCAAAGAACCAGCGCTGCCAGCCACCGCTGTCAGCAAGGAAGCTAAACGCTGCGCCATAGTTACGCGCATAGTGCAGATTAAGCGACGGGAACAGCGGAACCGTATCCCCCAGAGCAAAGTTCTGGAGGATCAGGAACTTGCTGCCCAGATCAATAATCAGCACCACCACAACCAGCCACAGCCAGCGCAGTCCTGTTGAACAGAGAGTTTTACTCATCAGGCAAACTTACGTTTTTCGCCGTCACCGGCGACGTTGCTTACACAGCGTCCGCAGATGTCTGCGTGTTCCGCCACCTGGCCGACATCGGTGGTGTAGTGCCAGCAGCGCGGGCACTTCTCACCTTCGGCTTTGCTCAGTGCGACTTTCAGTCCTTTAAGCAGTTCGCTCTGCTGAGCATCAGCAGAAGCGTCGGCATAATCCGCAACTTTCGCACCAGAGGTCAACAGGACAAATCGTAATTCATCGCCCAGCGCCGTCAGTTTGGCCGCCAGCTCAGGTTCTGCGTACAGGGTCACTGCCGCTTCCAGAGAACCACCGACTTTCTTGTCAGCACGCGCCTGTTCGATTACCTTGTTCACTTCGCCACGCACTTTCAGCAGCTCGTCCCAGAAGGCATCGTTCATCGCTTCGGTACTGGAGAGATCGAACAGACCTTCGTACCACTCGCCGGTAAAGACATACTTCTCACGCTCACCTGGCAGGTAGCCCCAGATTTCATCCGCGGTGAAGGACATAATTGGCGCCATCCAGCGCACCAGTGCTTCTGCGATGTGATACAGCGCAGTCTGGCAGCTACGACGCGCCACGCTGTCCGCTTTCGCGGTGTACTGGCGATCTTTGATGATGTCGAGGTAGAACGAGCCCATCTCGATGGAGCAGAAGCGCATCAGGCGCTGCACCACTTCATGGAAATCGTAAGACTCATATGCCTTAACGATATCTTCCTGCGCCGCTTTCGCACAGCCTACCGCCCAGCGATCCAGCACCACCATCTCTTCCGGTTTCACCATGTCTTTTGCCGGATCGAAACCATTCAGGTTCGCCAGCAGGAAGCGCGCGGTGTTACGGATACGACGATAGCTGTCAGCAGCACGTTTCAGGATCTCATCTGATACCGCCATTTCGCCGGTATAGTCGGTAGATGCCACCCACAGACGCAGAATGTCTGCGCCCAGTTTGTTCATCACGTCCTGCGGAGAAACGGTATTACCGATAGATTTGGACATCTTACGGCCCTGACCATCAACGGTGAAACCGTGGGTCAGTACCTGACGGTAAGGAGCTTTACCTTTCATGGCGGTGGAGATCATCAGGGATGACATGAACCAGCCACGGTGTTGGTCAGAACCTTCCAGATACATATCAGCCGCGTGACCGGCAAACTCAGGGCGCACGTCAACCACGGAGGCGTGAGTAGACCCGGAGTCGAACCACACGTCCAGGGTATCTGGCACTTTTTCGTAGTTGTCCGCGTCAGCGCCCAGGATATCGCGGGCATCGAGATCCCACCACGCCTGAATGCCATCAACTTCAACACGCTTCGCCACTTCTTCCATCAGTTCCAGCGTGTTCGGGTGCAGTTCGTGCGTCTCTTTATGCACGAACAGCGACATCGGCACGCCCCAGGTACGCTGACGGGAGATACACCAGTCAGGACGGTTAGCCACCATGGATTCAATACGTGCCTGGCCCCAGTCCGGGATCCACTGCACGCCTTTGATCTCTTTCAGAGACTGCTCGCGCAGGCCTTTCTGATCCATGCTGACGAACCACTGTGGGGTCGCACGGAAGATGATCGGCGTCTTGTGACGCCAGCAGCACGGGTAGCTGTGCTGCATTTTCTCAACGTGCAACAGCGCGCCGCGCTCACGCAGCATCTCCACGATGATGTCGTTCGCTTTGAAGACGTTGATACCGTCCAGCGATGGATACGTACCAGGCAGGTATGATCCGTCCGGCCCTACCGGGTTCGCGATTTCCAGACCATATTTCAGGCTGATGTTGTAGTCGTCAGGACCGTGACCACCGGCGGTATGTACTGCACCGGTACCGGCTTCCAGCGTCACGTGGTCGCCCAGGATTGCCGGAACGTCGAAGTCCAGGAACGGGTGTTTGAAACGCATCAGCTCCAGCGCGTCGCCCTTCACGGTGCCCAGCACGGTGTAGTCGGTGATGTTCGCGCGTTTCAGCACGCTTTCCACCAGATCTTTCGCCAGGATCAGCGCCTGACCGTCAATCTGAACCAGTGCATATTCGAACTCACCGGAGAGGGAGATTGCACGGTTAGCAGGCAGCGTCCATGGGGTGGTGGTCCAGATAACCAGCGAGATCGGGCCGCTTACGCCCGGCAGACCGAATTTACCTTTGATCGCATCCTGATCGACCGCTTCGAAGGCCACGTCGATTGAAGGCGAGGTTTTGTCGTAATACTCAACTTCTGCTTCTGCCAGCGCAGAACGGCAGTCCACGCACCAGTGCACCGGCTTCGCGCCTTTGTGCAGGTGGCCATTGCCGATGATTTTACCCAGCGCACGGATGATGTTGGCTTCGGTTTTGAAGTCCATGGTCAGGTACGGATGCGACCAGTCGCCCAGCACGCCCAGACGAATAAAGTCTGCACGCTGGCCGTCAACCTGAGTGGCCGCGTATTCACGGCATTTCGCACGGAATTCCGCCGCGGTGAATTTCTCACCCGGCTTACCAAATTCCTGCTCAACTTTCAGTTCAATCGGCAGACCGTGGCAGTCCCAACCCGGAACGTAAGGCGAGTCATATCCCGCGAGTCCTTTGGACTTCACGATAATGTCTTTCAGAATCTTGTTTACAGAGTGACCAATATGAATGCTGCCATTCGCATATGGAGGGCCATCATGCAGAATGAAGGTTTTTTTGCCTTTCTTGGCTGCACGGATGATGCCGTACAGGTCATCATCGGTCCAACGCGCCAGCATTCCCGGTTCGCGCTTGGCGAGATCGCCGCGCATCGGGAACCCTGTTTCCGGCAAATTCAGGGTTGATTTATAGTCACTCATCAGATTCTCGGTTCCGTATTTATCACGTAGGCATTTAAGCCGGGTTCAAAGCCCAAAAAACTCGCGGGCCGTTAATTCATCTCGCGCGATTTGCGCTTTTAGTTCATCCAGCGAGGCAAATCGCTGCTCATTGCGTATTTTTTTACGCAGTATGACATCTATATGGCGACCGTAGAGGTCCATTACAACGTCCAGCAGATGCACTTCTAGCTGCTGCCGCACACCGGCGACCGTAGGACGTGTGCCAATATTGGCGACACCGTAAAAAGGTTTCTCGCCCAGTCCAGCCACTTCCACCGCATATACCCCTTTAACCGGGGAGACCTGACGACGCAGCGGTATATTCGCCGTCGGGAAACCTATCGTACGGCCCAGCGCATCGCCATGAACCACACGACCAGAAATGGTAAACGGATGCCCCAGCAAATTCTCTGCGGTTTCCAGTTCATCATTGGCCAGCGCCTGGCGAACCGCCGTACTGCTGACGCGCACGCCACCTTCGCAAAAGGTCATCGCGCTGGTGACGTCAAAACCATATTCCAGGCCAGCCTTCTGTAATAGCAAGAAATCGCCCTGACGACCAGCGCCAAAGCGGAAATCATCACCCACGGCGAGAAACTGCACGCCAAGGCGCTTGACCAACAGGTCGCCGACGAAATTTTGTGCTGTCAGCGCGGCAAAACGACGATCAAAACGGACACACAATACGTAGTCCACACCGGACTGTGCCAGATAGCGCAACTTCTCGCGCAGGCGAGTAAGTCGGGCAGGCGATTTATCGCCCGCGAACAGTTCCAGCGGCTGCGGCTCGAAAATCATCACTACCACGGGCAGGCCACGTGCCTCCCCTTCTTTACGCAATCCCTGCAACAGCGCCTGATGCCCACGATGCACGCCGTCGAAATTACCAATGGTCAGCACGCACCCGTGGGGGGCTTTGCTGAGATTATGTATGCCGCGTATCAGCTTCATGTCTGGCTCAAAACAGTGAAAATCGCCAAAGTATACCTTGTACAGCGATTAAGGTTAACCGACGATTGTCTGCACAAAACAGAAAGCCGTAATGATTTCATCATGCTGACCTTTCACAGCAAAAAAATCTGTCCGGGAACTGCGATTTTTATGCCGAAAAGCTGTATTCACGAAAGACAAGCTGGTAGAATCCTGCGCCATCACTACGTAACGTAGCGTCGCTAATTAACGGCGCTTATTTGCACAAATCCATTGACAAAAGAAGGCAAAGAGGGCATATTCCTCGGCCTTTGAATTGTCCACATAGATCATATTTGGGAGTTGGACTTGGCTAATATCAAATCAGCTAAGAAACGTGCCGTTCAGTCTGAAAAGGCTCGTAAGCACAACGCAAGCCGTCGCTCTATGATGCGTACTTTCATCAAGAAAGTATACGCAGCAATCGAAGCTGGCGACAAAGCTGCAGCGCAGAACGCATTTAACGAAATGCAACCAATCGTGGATCGTCAGGCTGCTAAAGGTCTGATCCACAAAAACAAAGCAGCGCGTCATAAAGCAAACCTGACCGCGCAGATCAACAAACTGGCTTAATCGCCGCTTGTTGTTGCTTGTTTAAAGAACCCGCTTAACGCGGGTTTTTTTATACCTTCAGTTTGCTGGCGGGGTAAACAGCGCCGAGTAGTCGCGGTTACAGATACGCTGCACCGCCGGGTGTTGAATCATCCTTTCGGCGAAGATGGCGTGGTACTCCTCCATGACGTTATCGACTCTGCCAATCTCGGTAATCTTGTTATCTGAATAGAGATCGTGCATGTACAGCGTCGGCGCAACAAAGATTGCGTTGTGCGCCTCACCAAACGCTTTCATCAGTGCTGCATCATCGAACTCACCCAGGATCTCCACGTTCAGCCCCTGAGAGTTAAACCAGTTCTGCAGCTTACGCCCCAGCATGGAGCGCCTTCCCGGCACCAGCAAGCGGCGTTCTTCCAGACAGGCAGGGAACGGTTTTTCCGGAGGCGGGTTGATGCACCAGAAGCTTACCCCGCATTCACCAATCTTGACCGAAAACAGCCCCTCCTGCTGCGTGGAGTCGATGGGGCAATCCGAGATAATCATATCCAGCTTATGCTGGCTCAACTGCTCCAGCAGCATTTCGTGTGTGGATTCAAAACAGCGCAAATGGATCTGCTCGTCTTCAACCACCGCCGCATCCAGCACGCCGCTCACCAGCCGTTTCGAGAGGGCATCCGCCACGCCCACGTCAAACAGCAAATTAGACTCTTTGCGGTAGTTGACGATATCCAGCATCTCCTGGCTCAGGGTAAACATCTTGTCCGCATAGCGAAAAACCAGTTCACCCAACTCGCTTGGCTCTATCCCACGTCCTTTACGCTTGAACAGCTTGCCTTGCAGGCGTTCTTCCAGAGCTTTGATTTGCCCGGTGATAGTTTGTGGCGTCAGAAAAAGAGCTTCTGCCGCCCCGACCACCGAGCCTTGTTTGTAAACATGCCAGAAGTAATAAAGATGGTTGTAATTCAAATGAGACATCGCGTCTTCTCTCCCTGAGTGTATCGGGAGAAGAATGACCTCCTCCCGGTTTTCCGTTATGCCTGGACGGCCTGCCCGGACAACTTCACCTTCAATAAGGTATAACCAATAACTGCGGCCAGTAATGAACCGATAAGAATGGCGAGTTTTGCCCAGATAATCAGCTCAGGCGCGTTTGCACCAAATGCCAGCGTCGAGATAAAGATCGACATGGTAAATCCGATACCGCACAGCACGCCGACCGCCATAATCTGACCAAATGTTGTGCCGTTCGGCAACGATGCCAGCTTAAGCTTCAGCGCCAGCCAGCAGAACAGGCTGATCCCCAGCGGTTTACCAAAAAACAGCCCGGCAATAATACCCAGCGGCAGCACGGAAGTGAGCCCCTCAAGCGTAACCCCTCCCAGGGAAACACCCGCGTTGGCAAACGCAAACAGCGGCAGGATCATAAAGGCGACCCACGGGTGCAGCACATGCTCCAGTTGTTTGGCCGGAGATTTACCCTCCTGCGGCTTAAGCGGCACAAAGAAGCCGACGATCACCCCGGCCAGCGTGGCATGGACACCCGATTTCAGCACCGCCGTCCACAGCACCATCCCCACAAGGATGTAAATTCCAATGCGACGGACATTGAAAATGTTCAACAGCGCCAGGACTGCAATCGCCCCTGCTGCCACGCTCAGCGACAGAATCGACAGATCGCTGGTGTAGAACAGCGCGATAATGACGATAGCCCCCAGGTCATCAATGATCGCCAGCGCCATCAGGAAGATTTTCAGTGCAACCGGAACCCGGCTCCCGAGCAACGCTAAAACGCCAAGCGCAAACGCGATATCCGTTGCCGCCGGGATCGCCCACCCGTCACGCGCGACAGGATCCTGCCAGGCAAACGCGAGGAAGAGCAGCGCCGGAACGACCATCCCGCCAATGGCGGCGATCACCGGAAATGCTGCGCGCTGGCGGCTGGCTAACGAGCCCATCACCAGCTCACGTTTCACCTCAAGCCCCACCAGCAGGAAGAACACCGCCATCAGCGCATCGTTGATCCACAGCAGCATGTTCTTGTTAATTTCCAGCGCGCCGACCTTAAGCTCGACGGGCGTTTCCAGAAATGCGTGATAGAGATCGCGCGTCATGCCCATGTTGGCGAGCAGCATCGCGGCCGCAGCAGCAATAATCAGGATCACGCCGCCGGATGCTTCACTGCTAAAGAAACGGTGTAGTAATTTCACGTTAATTCTCTCTTTTACAACAATACCTCGATAAAACCATAATATCAGCGCAAACAAATCGGTAAAAAAAGATTAATATTGAATATATACTCAGTTTAACCGAGCTTTTAACAAGAAATAAAAAACCCGGAATCGCTTCCGGGTTTTTAAAGGATAGTTACCAGCTAACGATTTAGCGGGTCAAATCATCGAAGAATTTTTTGACGCCATCGAAGAAGCTTTTGGAGCGTGGGCTGTTTTTCTCACCCGTCGGGCCGCCAAAGCTTTCCTGCAGCTCTTTTAACAGCTGTTTCTGCTTGTCGTTCAGGCCAACCGGGGTTTCAACCACCACGCGGCACAGCAGGTCGCCCTGCGCACCACCGCGAACGGATTTCACGCCTTTACCGCGCATGCGGAACAGCTTACCGGTCTGCGTTTCGCCTGGGATTTTCAGGTTCACGCGCCCATCCAGTGTAGGCACTTCAATTTCGCCACCGAGCGCTGCCATAGCAAAGTTGATCGGGACTTCACAGTAGAGGTTGTTGCCTTCACGCTCAAAGATAGCGTGCTGTTTCACCTGCACCTGAACGTACAGATCGCCTGCTGGTGCGCCGTGCTCACCTGCTTCGCCTTCACCTGCCAGACGGATGCGGTCACCCGTATCTACGCCAGCCGGGATTTTAACGGACAGGGTTTTGGTTTTCTCAACGCGACCGTGGCCGTGGCATTTGGTGCATGGATCTTTAATCAGCGTCCCACGACCATGACAGTGCGGACACGCCTGCTGGACGGCGAAGAAGCCCTGACGCATCTGCACCTGACCGGAACCGTGACAGGTTGGACAGGTTTGTGGCTGCGTACCCGCTTTCGCACCGCTGCCATGGCAAACGTCACACTCTTCCAGCGTCGGGATACGGATCTCTTTGGTGACACCGCGAACGGCCTCTTCCAGCGTCAGCTCCATGTTGTAGCGCAGATCCGCACCACGCGCTGCGCGTTGACGACCGCGGCCACCACCGAAGATATCGCCGAAAACGTCGCCAAAGATATCGCTGAAATCAGCGCCGCCGCCAAAGCCGCCGCCACCGAATCCACCGCCACCCATGCCGCCCTGTTCAAAGGCTGCGTGACCGTACTGGTCATAGGCCGCACGTTTTTGTGCATCGGTCAGGACTTCGTAGGCTTCTTTGATCTCTTTAAATTTAGCTTCAGCCTCTTTGTCACCCTGGTTGCGATCCGGGTGGAATTTCATGGCCAGGCGCTTATACGCCTTTTTGATTTCACGCTCTTCCGCAGTTTTCGGAACGCCTAAAATCTCGTAATAGTCTTGCTTTGCCATTGGTTTTTTTAAGCCCCTTAACATGCGAGCACGGGCGTGGAGAGTTCTCCTACGCCCGTGCCGATTAATTACCCTGCATCAGGGCGATTATTTTTTGTCTTTAACTTCTTCGAACTCAGCGTCGACAACGTCGTCGTCTTTCGCGTTGTTCGCTGAAGCGTCAGCGCCTGCCTGCTGCTGGGCATGCTGCTGCTGAGCGATTTCCATCAGCTTCTGAGAAGCCTGTGCCAGCTCCTGCATCTTCGCTTCGATATCCGCTTTGTCTTCGCCTTTCAGAGACGTTTCCAGCGCGCTCAGTGCAGCTTCGATAGCAGTTTTGTCTTCCGCTGGCAGTTTATCGCCTGCTTCTTCAACCTGCTTACGGGTGCTGTGCAGCAGATGGTCACCCTGGTTACGGGTCTGAACCAGTTCTTCGAACTTACGGTCAGATTCCGCGTTGGCTTCCGCTTCACGAACCATTTTCTGGATCTCTTCCTCGTTCAGACCGGAAGAGGCCTTAATGGTGATTTTCTGCTCTTTACCGCTGTTTTTGTCTTTCGCGGAAACGTGCAGAATACCGTCAGCATCGATATCGAAGGTCACTTCGATCTGCGGCATGCCGCGTGGTGCCGGGTTAATACCATCCAGGTTGAACTGACCCAGAGATTTGTTATCAGACGCACGCTTACGCTCACCCTGCAGCACATGGATGGTTACCGCAGACTGGTTATCTTCGGCGGTAGAGAACACCTGGCTGTGCTTGGTTGGGATGGTGGTGTTTTTGCTGATCAGCGCCGTCATTACGCCACCCATGGTCTCGATACCCAGAGACAGTGGGGTAACGTCCAGCAGCAGAACGTCTTTAACATCACCGGTCAACACGCCGCCCTGAACCGCAGCACCAATTGCCACTGCTTCATCCGGGTTAACGTCTTTACGTGGTTCTTTACCAAAGAATTCAGCCACTTTCTTCTGAACCATTGGCATACGGGTCTGGCCACCAACGAGGATAACGTCGTTGATATCAGACACGGACAGGCCAGCATCCTGCAGTGCAACTTTCAGTGGCTCGATAGAACGGTTCACCAGGTCTTCTACCAGGCTTTCCAGTTTTGCACGGGTCACTTTGATGTTCATGTGCTTAGGACCGGTCGCGTCTGCAGTAATGTACGGCAGGTTCACGTCGGTCTGCTGAGCGGAAGAGAGTTCGATCTTCGCTTTCTCAGCGGCTTCTTTCAGGCGCTGCATAGCCAGCGGGTCGTTACGCAGGTCAATGCCCTGATCTTTCTTAAATTCGTCAACGAGATAGTTGATCAGACGGGTATCGAAGTCTTCACCACCCAGGTGCGTATCACCGTTGGTTGCCAGAACTTCGAAGGTTTTTTCGCCGTCTACTTCGTCAATTTCGATAATAGAGATATCGAAGGTACCACCACCCAGGTCGTAAACCGCGATAGTACGGTTGCCAACTTCTTTATCCAGACCGTAAGCCAGAGCAGCAGCGGTTGGTTCGTTGATGATACGTTTTACTTCCAGACCTGCGATACGGCCAGCATCTTTGGTTGCCTGACGCTGAGCATCGTTGAAGTACGCAGGAACGGTGATAACTGCTTCAGTTACCGGCTCACCCAGGTAATCTTCTGCGGTTTTCTTCATTTTTTTCAGCACTTCAGCAGAGATCTGAGGTGGTGCTGTTTTGGTGCCTTTCACATCAAGCCATGCATCGCCGTTATCTGCTGCGATGATTTTGTAAGGCATGATAGAAACGTCACGCTGAACTTCTTCGTCCTGGAAGCGGCGGCCAATCAGGCGTTTAATCGCAAACAGGGTGTTTTGCGGGTTCGTCACTGCCTGACGTTTAGCCGGCTGACCAACCAGAGTTTCACCATCCTGGGTATAGGCAATGATAGAAGGCGTGGTGCGATCGCCCTCGGCGTTCTCCAGCACACGTGCAGTAGTGCCATCCATAATCGCTACACAAGAGTTGGTAGTACCCAGGTCGATACCAATAATTTTACCCATCTAAACGTCTCCACTAAAAATTCAGTCAACATGTGGTTGTGTACCTGTAATAAGGGCAGAACGTGCTTTTTCAACTGCCCAGATTTGATTTTTTTCAGGTCCACACACTGCGGTTGCTTACAAGATGGGGTCGCAACGTCATCCATCAAGGGGGGAAGGATAAAAAAAATTTTAATTTCACCCTGACGAGATCATAGACGGCATCGTTTGCGCCCATTATGATGCCGCGCCCCTTCAGGGAGTACTGTCGCGGGTTTAACCATTTCACCATATTAATGATGATTTTTTGAGGACTTATGGGCAACACTAAGTTGGCTAATCCGGCTCCGCTGGGCCTGATGGGTTTTGGCATGACCACCATTCTGCTGAACCTGCACAACATCGGGATGTTCCCGATGGACGGCATTATCCTGGCGATGGGCATTTTTTACGGCGGTATCGCGCAAATCTTCGCGGGCCTGCTGGAATATAAGAAAGGCAATACCTTCGGCTTAACCGCCTTTACCTCTTACGGTTCCTTCTGGCTGACCCTGGTCGCCATTCTGCTGATGCCTAAAATGGGCCTGGCAGAGGCGGCAAACGCCCATTTCCTGGGCGTTTACCTGGGCCTGTGGGGTGTCTTCACCCTGTTCATGTTCTTTGGCACCCTCAAGGGTAACCGCGCACTGCAGTTTGTCTTCCTGAGCCTGACCGTGCTGTTCGCCCTGCTGGCGATTGGTCATCTGGTGGACAACGAAGGCATCGTTCACGTTGCAGGCTGGATTGGTCTGGTTTGCGGCGCAAGCGCTATCTACCTGGCAATGGGTGAAGTGCTGAACGAGCAGTTTGACCGCACCATTTTACCGATTGGTGAAAAACACTGATCCCTCTGTCGTGTCCGCCTCGCGGGCACGACATTCTCCCATCTGGCGAAGCCAAATCCCCAACACCAGCCCCATCAGCGACAACGCCAGCACATACCAGGCAGGTGCCAGCGGTGACACGCCCATCAATACCGTAACCGCAATCGGCGTCAGTCCACCGAAGATGGCATATGAAACATTGTATGAGAATGAGATCCCGGTGAAGCGGACTTCTGGCGGGAAGGCCCGAACCATCACATAAGGCACCGCCCCCACCACGCCAACGCACAGCCCTACCACGCCGTATAAAAGGAACAGCTGTTCAGGATGACTCCCGGCCAGATGGTAAAACGCCCAGCTTGAGCCCGCCAGTAACAGGCTGCCAACGATAAAGGTTACGCTGGCACCGAAACGATCCGCAGCCAGCCCGGCGGCCAGGCAGCCGAAGCAGAGCATAACCGTGGCGATACTGTTCGCCTGTAAGGTCACCGCCGGGGCAAAGCCGTACTGCTTTTGCAGCCAGACCGGCGACATCAAAATCACCACCACAATGCCTGCCGAGAGCAACCAGGTAAGCAGCATCGACACCACCACCGCTTTTTTATGACGCACCACGACGGCTTTAACGGGCAACTCTTGTGCCAGCGCTTTGCGCTGCTGCATTTCGAGGAAAATCGGTGTTTCCTGGAGCCAACGGCGCAGGTACATCGCCACCAGGCCAAACGCCCCGCCCAGCAGGAACGGCAGACGCCAGCCCCAGTCGTGTACGGCCTGTTGCGTCATGCTGGTATTCACAATTGTCGCGACCACGGAACCGAGCAAAATCCCCACCGTTAGCCCCGCGGTTAAGGTTCCGCAGGCGATACCAATGCGGCGCGCCGGAACATGCTCCGCGACAAACACCCACGCCCCCGGCACTTCACCGCCGATGGCCGCCCCCTGAAGAATACGCATCAGCAGCAACAATAACGGGGCGAGAATGCCCATCGAGGCGTAGGTTGGCAGCAGACCAATGGCCAACGTCGGCACGGCCATCAGCAGGATACTGAGGGTAAACATCTTTTTGCGCCCGACAAGATCGCCAAAGTGCGCCATCACAATCCCCCCAAGAGGACGCGCCAGATACCCAGCAGCAAAAATACCGAAGGTTTGCACCTGACGCAGCCATTCCGGGATATCCGCCGGGAAGAACAACTCCCCCACCACAGCGGCAAAGAAAACAAAGATGATGAAATCGTAAAACTCCAGCGCGCCGCCCAGGGCCGCGAGCGTAAGAGTTTTGTAGTCCTGTCGATTCAGAGGTCGGGTGTTATGTGACATAGCGAACCATTTAGCGTGTGTTGTGGAATTATTATTACAGCTATCGTAAAGAAAAAATTACTATACCGTAAAACTTTTAGCACACCACAGCAGCTTCAGCTAATGTCACATAATGATTATTTTCAGGAGATTGTTTCGCGGTGTGCGCTTTTAGGACGAAATGCTGCTACTACTTTGTCATCGGTTTCGACATACGGCCCGTCCAGCAGCTGTATACAATACGGTACACTTGCAAAGATCCCATGGACGATCACGCTGCCGTCATCCGCTTTTAACCCTTCCAGCGTCTCTTTGATCGACTTAGGCTGGCCCGGCAGATTCAGGATCAGCGCCTGCTTGCGAATCACCCCCACCTGACGGGAGAGGATCGCCGTTGGAACAAAGTACAGGCTAATCTGGCGCATCTGTTCACCGAAGCCCGGCATTTCACGGTCAGCTATAGCAAGCGTAGCATCTGGTGTCACATCACGACGTGCAGGACCGGTTCCGCCGGTGGTCAGCACCAGGTGGCAGCTCATCTCATCCACCAGCTCACACAACGTCTGCTCGATGATCGGCTGTTCGTCCGGGATCAGGCGGGTCTGGATTTCAAACGGGGTGGTCAGCGCGCTACCCAGCCACTCTTCAAGAGCAGGGATGCCTTTATCCTGATAAACACCGCTTGAGGCGCGGTCAGAAATCGACACTAAGCCGATGCGTAAGGTATTCATATCCATTCCATTCAAAAAGTACTGATTAAAGGGAATGATACACGCAGAGGGGAATTTCAGACAGAGTACGAAAGAAGTCGCGTGACCGGGAGCCCGGTCACGCAGAATGATTACAGCAGATCGCCGATCATTTTTTCCAGTTTTTCCTGGTCAATAGCAAACTTACGGATACCGTCAGCCAGTTTGTCTACCGCCATTGGATCCTGGTTGTGCTGCCACAGGAACTCGGATTCAGTGATACGCTCTGGACGCGCTTTCACTTCACCGGTGTAAGACAGTTTACGCTCAATGGTACCTTCGCTCTCAGCCAGCTCTTTCAGCAGCGCTGGTGCGATGGTCAGGCGGTCACAGCCAGCCAGTTCGATGATTTCGCCGACGTTACGGAAGCTTGCGCCCATAACAACGGTCTCATAACCGTGCTGTTTGTAGTATTCGTAGATTTCAGTCACGGAAATCACGCCTGGATCTTCAGACGCGGCGTACTCTTTCTTGTCGGTATTGGCTTTGTACCAGTCCAGAATACGACCCACGAACGGAGAAATCAGGTATACGCCCGCTTCCGCACATGCACGCGCCTGCGCGAAGGAGAACAGCAGCGTCAGGTTACAGTTGATACCGTCTTTTTCCAGCTGTTCAGCAGCGCGGATACCCTGCCAGGTAGAAGCCAGTTTGATCAGGATACGGTCATTGCTGATACCCGCATCGTTATACATTTTGATCAGACGTTTGGCTTTCGCGATAGACGCTTCGGTGTCGTAGGAGAGACGCGCATCCACTTCGGTAGAGATGCGGCCAGGAACCAGTTTAAGGATCTCCAGACCGATGTTCACTGCCAGTTTATCAGTGGCATCCACAACCTGCTGCGCGCGGTCGTTGCTCTGTGCTTTCGCCCAGGTCACAGCGTCGTCAATCAGTTTGCGATACTCAGGGATCTGCGCGGCGTTAAGGATCAGAGAAGGGTTAGTTGTGGCATCCTGCGGCTGGTACAGCTTCATTGCCGCGATATCTCCGGTGTCAGCTACGACAGTGGTGAACTGACGAAGGGAGGTCAATTTATCCGTCATGATAGTGTTTCTCTTTTAACGTGCCCTGGATAATTCACGCTACCGACAGCATGCCTGCAGCGGAAAAATGACAGGTTTACTTGTTAGGGGGATGTAACCGGTCTGCCCTGATGATAACACGACAGAGGGGTAGCGCAACCGCAGACAGTGCGCTTAGGCAATGTATGATAAACTCGGAATATTAAGAGGTAGCTACGTAACAGTACGCCCAATATGTGGTAGCGCTTACATCCTTATCCTGGCATCAACATGAGGGACGTTAATGCCTGATTTCTTTTTCTTTATTAACGAAGTGCTCTGGGGTTCGATAATGATATACCTGCTTCTGGCAGCAGGTATATGGTTTACGTTACGCAGCGGTTTTATCCAGTTTCGTTATATCCGCAAATTTGGCAGAAGTCTGAAAAACAGCGTCACGCCACAACCCGGTGGATTAACCTCGTTCCAGGCGCTGTGCACCAGCCTTGCGGCACGGCTTGGCAGCGGTAACCTGGCGGGGGTCGCGCTGGCTATCAGCGCCGGTGGGCCGGGGGCGGTTTTCTGGATGTGGGTGACGGCAATTATCGGCATGGCAACTTCCTTTGCCGAATGCTCTCTCGCCCAGCTCTACAAAGAAAAAGATCATCATGGCCAGTTTCGCGGTGGCCCTGCCTGGTACATGGCGCGCGGCTTAGGGATGCGCTGGATGGGCGTGCTGTTCTCGCTTTTCTTACTCGTCGCTTATGGCCTGATTTTCAACACCGTCCAGGCAAATTCTGTCGCCCATGCCCTGCGCTATGCCTTCGCCTGTCCGGAATGGCTCACCGGCGCGGGGTTAGCCCTCTGCATACTGCTGACCATCTCTACCGGTCTTAAGGGTACAGCCCGCCTGATGCAGTGGCTGGTTCCCATTATGGCCTTGCTCTGGGTTGCGGCCAGCCTGCTGGTCGCTGCGTTGCATATCGACCAGGTGCCGGATGTGATTGCGACCATTTTCAGCAGCGCCTTTGGCTGGCGTGAAGCGGCTTCGGGTGCGCTGGGCTATACCTTTAGCCAGGCGCTGATGGCGGGTTTTCAACGCGGTATGTTCTCTAACGAAGCCGGAATGGGGTCTACCCCCAATGCCGCGGCGGCGGCCGCTTCCTGGCCCCCTCACCCGGCCGCGCAAGGCATTGTGCAAATGATTGGCGTCTTCACGGACACGATTATTATCTGCTCCTCCAGCGCCATGATCTTGCTGCTGGCAGGCCCGATCTCTCACTCATCGGAAGCCGGCGGGATACAGCTTCTTCAGCAGGCGCTGGTGAACCTTACCGGTGGCTGGGGAGCGGGATTTGTTTCGCTCATTCTGCTGTTGTTCGCCTTCAGCTCGATGGTCGTCAATTACCTTTACGCCGAGAACAACCTCATTTTCCTGAAGCTCAACTCTCGCCCCATGCTCAACCTGTTGCGCCTGGGCATGTTGCTGATGGTCATCGTGGGTTCTCTGCTCAGCATGCCGGTGGTCTGGCAACTGGCGGACGTGATTATGGCGCTGATGGCGATCACCAACCTGACGGCGATTTTGCTGCTCTCGCCCGTAGTCACCCTCATCGCCCGGGACTACCTTCGCCAGCGCAAGCTGGGGGTTCCGCCGGTGTTTGACGCCTCGCGCTATCCCGAAATCAAGTCGCAGATTGCGCCCGGCACGTGGGATGATTTGCCGCGGCAATAACAGCTATCGATCAATTCAGGGCGATTTTTTGCTAAAGTCGCCTTAAATTTCCTGCAAGGACTGGATATGCTGATTCTGATTTCACCTGCAAAAACGCTCGACTACCAGAGCCCGCTCGCGACCGAGCGTTATACCCAGCCTGAACTGCTGGACTACTCGCAACAGCTGATTCA
Organism: Enterobacter sp. A8; assembly: GCF_004296595.1. Lineage (NCBI taxonomy): Bacteria > Pseudomonadati > Pseudomonadota > Gammaproteobacteria > Enterobacterales > Enterobacteriaceae > Enterobacter > Enterobacter sp. A8. The sequence goes on along the minus strand of NZ_SCMF01000004.1, from coordinate 296,778 downwards.
CGAGGCGCGTAAGCTCTCCGCGCCGCAAATCGCCTCGCTGATGAGCATCAGTGATAAGCTCGCCGATCTCAACGCGACCCGCTTCCATGAGTGGCATCCTGACTTTACTCCTGCGAATGCGCGCCAGGCGCTTCTGGCCTTCAAGGGCGATGTCTATACCGGCCTGCAGGCAGAAGAGTTCAGCGAAGCCGATTTCGATTTTGCCCAGCAGCATCTGCGTATGCTTTCAGGCCTGTACGGCGTGCTGCGCCCGCTGGATCTGATGCAGCCCTATCGTCTGGAGATGGGCATCCGCCTGGAAAACGCCAAAGGCAAAGATCTGTACCATTTCTGGGGCGACATTATCACCGATAAGCTGAACGCAGCCCTGCACGCGCAGGGGGATAACGTGGTGATTAACCTCGCCTCCGATGAATACTTCAAATCGGTGAAGCCGAAGAAGCTCGATGCGGAAATTATTAAACCGGTCTTCCTTGATGAGAAAAACGGCAAGTTTAAGGTCATCAGCTTCTATGCCAAAAAAGCGCGTGGCCTGATGAGCCGCTACATCATTCAAAACCGCCTGACGAAGCCAGAGCAGCTCACCGGATTCAACAGCGAGGGGTATTTCTTTGACGAGGAAGCGTCAGGGAAAGGGGAACTGGTATTTAAGCGTCACGAACAGTAAAAAAACAACCCCGCCTGCTGGCGGGGTTTGTATTAGTGATGCTTCCAGTCCGGGCCTGGTCGGTGATCGTCGTGGCGGTGGTCATGACGATCGTCATGATCGCGATGCTCATCATGTGGACGCCAGTGGTTATCGCGCCACTCATAATGCGCCTTCCACCAGTCATGGTCGCGCCAGCGGCCGCCGTCCCAGTAATGGCCGTTATTATCCCGATCGCCAATCTGCAGTTTGACCGCCGGAACCAGGGTGATTTCGGATGCCTGTACCGCCATGGGAGCGACCAGCATCAGTGAAAGCGCAATCAGCGCAGGTTTCAGTTTAGACATCGGTGACTCCTTATGATTCTTACCCAACGTGGGCCGATGTAAGGAGATTACGTGAGGGGAACCGGGGATGTTATTCTCTGCAATCCTAAACGCTAAGTGACCGCATTTATTGGGAATTTCTGCTTTTTCCCTGCTATTTTTCTCCTTATTTTCTTCACAAAAAAGCCGGGTGATGCTTCGCTTACCCGGCCTACGATTGAGATTGTTGCAGGCCCGGTAAGCGCAGCGCCACCGGGCAAAAAATCACGCTCGAGTCATCATCAGCTTACGCAGCGCGGCAAAATCCGCCGGCAGCTCATGAGAGAGCAGCGGCAGGTCAGCGCGATCCGCCAGCTCTTTCGGCAGCGGCAGCGTTTCACCCAGAATCTCTTCCACGCTCTCTTTGAATTTTGCCGGATGCGCCGTCCCCAGGAACAGGCCATACTCGCCAGGATTAAGCTGGTCGCGCAGCGCACGGTAAGCAATCGCCGCATGCGGTTCAGAGGTATACCCCACCGCTTTCAGCTCACGCATAGTGCTTTTGGTGGTTTCATCGGTGACCGCCGCATAGCCCAGATCGCCCAGACGCCACACTTTACGGCGGAACAGCTCTTCCACGCGCGGCCAGTTGTTTGGCTGTGACACGTCCATCGCGTTAGAGAGCGTCGCCTGGGTCGCGTTCGGCGCCCATTTACCGTCTTTCAGGAAGCGTGGCACGGTGTCGTTGGCGTTAGTCGCCGCAATAAAGCGTTTCACCGGCAGCCCGAGTGATTTCGCCAGCAGGCCCGCGGTCAGGTCGCCAAAGTTTCCGCTCGGTACCGAAACCACCAGCTGATTACGCGCCTCTTGCGGCAGTTGGGCAACCGCTTCGAAGTAGTAGCAAATCTGCGCCAGCAGGCGGCTGATGTTAATGGAGTTAGCAGAGTTGAGCCCCAGCGCGGCTTTCAGCTCTTCATCGTCGAAGGCCTGTTTCACCAGCGCCTGACAGGCATCGAAGTCGCCATCTACCGCCACGGTTTCAATGTTGCCGCCGAGGGTGCAGAACAGTTTTTCCTGGAGCGGGCTGATCTTGCCTTTCGGATAGAGGATCACCACGCGGACGTTCTTCAGACCGTAAAAAGCATGCGCCACGGCGGCACCGGTATCCCCGGAGGTGGCGGTCAGAATGGTGACCGGCTTGTCGCCGCTGATGTGGGTAAGCATCTGCGCCATAAAGCGGCCGCCGAAGTCTTTAAACGCCAGGGTTGGGCCGTGGAACAGCTCCAGACAGCCCACATCCGGCTCAACCTGCTGAACCGGTGCCGGGAAGGCGAACGCCGCACGTACGCGCTCTTCCAGCAACTCCTGCGGGATTTCGTCGCCGATAAACGCAGACAAAATTTTTGTGCTGCGAGTGACAAAGTCCTGCTTCAACAGCTCATCAATGTCGGTCAGCTGGAATTCAGGGAGATCGTGAGGGAAGAACAGCCCCTGATTTTTGCCCAGTCCCTGAGTCACCGCCTGCGCGAAGCTGACCTGCTCGTTATGATCTTTCAGATTGTAGAGTTTCATTCGTTATCCCAGTACTCGTGCGCCAGCCGTGTCCAGACGGCAAATATGAACAAAGCCTTCCTGATTTTGCAGGTAGTGTTTAGAGAGCCAGTCCGCCACGCGCTGCGCGGTGTCTGGCTTATCGCACAGGGCGAACAGCGTCGGGCCGGAGCCGGAGATGCCGCACGCCTGCGCGCCAATATCAAGCGATGCCTGTCGCGCCTCATTAAAGCCAGGCAGCAACTTCGTACGATACGGTTCGGCAATCACATCTTTCATCAATTTCGCCGCCAGCTGTGGCTGACGGGTATAACAGGCGTGAATAAAGCCTGCCAGGTGACGTCCGTGGGCGATGCAGTCCTGACGACGATACTGCGCAGGCAGGATCGCACGCGCTTCCGCAGTAGAAACTTTGATACCCGGGTAGGCCAGTACCCACAGCCACTCATCAAACCCTGGCACCTGCTGGCTGATGATGCCATTTTCTTCGATCATCAACTGCATACCGCCGAGGAAACACGGCGCGACGTTATCGTAGTGGATACTGCCAGAGATGCGGCCTTCCAGCTCACCCATTAACCCCAGCAGACGGCTATTGTTCAGGGGTTTGCCGCAGTGCTCATTCATCGCCACCAGCGCGGCCACAACAGAGCAGGCACTTGACCCCAGGCCAGAGCCAATCGGCATACTTTTTTCCAGCGTCATGGCGACCGGCACGTTTTTCCCGATCTCCTGACAGAAACGCTCCCAGCACTGATAGACAATATTCTCGCGCGGTTCGGACGGCAGCTTGCTGGCAAAACGTCCCACGTTATTCAGGCTGAAGCTTTCTGCTGCTTCCACCGTGACCGTATCGCCCAATAGTGAACCGTCCACCGGCGTCACCGCCGCACCCAGCACATCAAACCCTACGCTCATATTGGCGCTGGAAGCCGGGGCATAAACTTTGACCATGTTAAACTCCTAACTTCCATGACAGGGTACGCAGCAGATCGGCAAACACACCCGCCGCCGTAACATCGTTCCCTGCGCCATAGCCGCGAAGCACCAGCGGCAATGGCTGATAATAGTGGCTGTAAAACGCCAGGGCGTTTTCGCCGTTTTTGACTTTGTACAGCGGATCGTTGCCATCGACTTCGGCAATCTTCACCCGGCACACGCCATCTTCTTCAATGTTGCCAACATAGCGCAATACCTTACCTTCATCACGGGCTTTCGCCACGCGTGCGGCAAAAGCGTCATCCAGCTGCGGTAAATTATCCATAAAGGCGCTGACGTCACCGCTGCTGTCAAATTCAGCCGGCAGCACGGGTTCTATCACGATATCGGAAAGCTCCAGTTCACGGCCCGTTTCGCGCGCCAGAATAAGCAGTTTGCGCGCCACGTCCATACCGGAGAGATCGTCACGCGGATCCGGCTCGGTGTAGCCCAGTTCACGCGCGGCGCGGGTTGCTTCTGAGAGGCTCATCCCTTCATCCAGCTTACCGAAAATAAAGGACAGCGAGCCGGAGAGAATGCCGGAGAAACGTTGCAGTTCGTCGCCCGCGTTCAGCAGGTTCTGCAGGTTTTCGATAACCGGCAGGCCCGCCCCCACATTGGTGTCGTACAGGAACTTGCGACGCGATTTGCTCGCCGCCAGACGCAGCTGGTGATAGTAATCCATCGACGAGGTGTTGGCCTTTTTGTTCGGCGTGACCACGTGGAAGCCTTCGCGCAGGAAGTCCGCGTACTGATCGGCAACCGCCTGGTTCGACGTACAATCGACAATCACCGGGTTCAGCAGGTGATACTCTTTCACCAGACGGATCAGACGCCCAAGGTTGAACGGCTCTTTTGCCTCGTTCAACTCGGCCTGCCAGTTTTCCAGGTTCAGCCCGTGAACGTTGGTCAACAGCGCTTTTGAGTTGGCGATCCCGCAGACGCGCAGATCGATATGCTTCTTCTTCAGCCACTCCTGCTGACGCTTCACCTGCTCCAGCAGCGCACCGCCAACGCCGCCCACGCCAATCAGGAACAGCTCAATCACCTGATCGGTGTTGAACAGCATCTGATGAACCACGCGTACGCCGGTAGTCGCGTCATCGTTATCAACCACCACCGAAATAGAACGCTCGGATGAGCCCTGGGCAATGGCCACGATATTAATATTGGCGCGCGCCAGCGCGGCAAAGAACTTGGCGGAGATACCGCGCAGCGTGCGCATACCGTCGCCAACCACGGAGATAACCGCAAGACGTTCCTGAATGGATAATGGCTCCAGCAGCTCTTCTTTCAGCTCCAGATAGAACTCTTCTTCCAGCGCACGACGGGCGCGCAGACAGTCACCCTGCGGCACGCAGAAGCTGATGCTGTATTCCGATGAGGACTGGGTGATCAGCACCACAGAGATCCCATTGCGTGACATTGCGGCAAACACGCGCGCCGCCATGCCAACCATCCCTTTCATACCAGGCCCGGAGACGCTGAACATTGCCATGTTGTTGAGGTTGGAGATGCCTTTCACCGGCAGGCCATCTTCGTCGGTGCTGGCGCCAATCAGCGTGCCAGGCGCTTGCGGGTTACCGGTATTTTTAATCAGGCAAGGGATCTGGAACTGGGCAATGGGGGAGATGGTACGAGGGTGAAGCACTTTCGCGCCGAAGTAGGAAAGCTCCATCGCCTCCTGGTAAGACATCGACTTCAGCAGCCTGGCGTCCGGTACCTGGCGCGGGTCGCAGGTGTATACGCCGTCAACGTCAGTCCAGATCTCGCAACAGTCCGCGCGTAAACAGGCGGCCAGCACAGCAGCAGAGTAATCAGAGCCGTTACGGCCCAGCACCACCAGTTCACCCTTTTCATTGCCGGCGGTGAAGCCCGCCATCAGGATCATATGGTCAGAAGGAATTTTGCTCGCAGCGATGCGGCGGGTTGATTCAGCAATATCAACGGTGGATTCGAGGTAGTGGCCCACCGCCAGCAGTTTTTCAACCGGATCAATCACCGTGACGTGATGCCCGCGCGCTTCCAGCAGGCCCGCCATGATGGCGATAGAGAGTTTCTCACCGCGGCAAATTAACGCCGCGTTGATGCTGTCCGGGCACTGACCCAGCAGGCTGATACCGTGCAGCACATGTTTAATCTGGGCAAATTCTTGTTCTACGAAGGCTTTCAGCTGTACGAGCGGGAAACCTGGCTGTGCCTCCGCCAGCCCCTGCAGCAGCTCGGCGAAGATACGCTCGGCATCACTAATGTTCGGAAGTGCATCCTGACCGCCAATGGTCTTTTCAATCATCGCCACCAGGTGGTTAGTGATTTTTGCCGGCGCAGAGAGAACGGTCGCGACCTGTCCCTGCCTGGCGTTGCTCTCCAGGATATCGGCAACACGCAGAAAGCGTTCTGCATTTGCCACTGATGTACCGCCGAACTTCAACACTCGCATGGTTCTACCTCGTTTCCTTTAGCCGAAAAAAAAGCCCGCACTGTTCAGGTGCGGGCTTTTTTCTGTTTTTCCTGTACGCGTCAGCCCGCATCGTTACCTGTGGTAATGATGATGGTTGTGGTAATGGTGGTGATGCTGATGCGTTTCATGGATGTTGTGTACTCTGTCATTATTATCTGTCTGTGCTGTATTCTTTTAGGGTTAAAGGATCGGGCACCTTAAGTCAATGAATTTTTAATTTGATCACAATTCAGTGCATTCTTACGTCCCGCTGCGTGCAGATTTATTTTCATCCGATTCCGCCAGAGGCAACCCTTAACGTCAGACGCTTACGCCATAGTAAAAACTTATGGCAGCATTTTACTCGGATAATTTTTTTTCGATATCGTGCAGCAAACGGTGCAGCATTGCCGTATCGCGCTGCTCCAGACGCCCAAGACGCTGCTGCAGCCAGTCAGCCATTTTTTGGTCATCCGCCACGCCAAGTTGCATCAGCAGGTTGTCAACGCGCGTACGCAGCGCGGCCAGTTGGTTTTCGTCGGTACCCACCGCTTGCGGTTGGGGAATTTGTATTAAGGACGCTAATTGATAGCAATAGACCATCACCGCCTGACCTAAATTCAGGGACGGATAATCCGCGACCATCGGAGCCCCCGTCAGCACATCCGCGAGCGCCAGTTCGTCGTTTGTTAATCCTGAATCTTCCCGCCCAAACACCAGCGCCGCTTTTTCCAGCCACTGGCTTTTCTCGCTCATCATCGGTACCAGTTCCGCTGGCGTGGCGTAATAGTGGAACTTCGCCCGACTGCGCGCCGTGGTCGCAACGGTAAACGAAATATCTTGCAGCGCGTCGGCGAGCGTGTCGTAAGTGGTTATATTATCAAGAATATCGCCCGACCCGTGCGCCACCCAACGCGCCGCGGGCTCCAGGTGAGCAGCGCTGTCCACAATACGCAAATCGGTGAACCCCATGGTCTTCATGGCACGCGCCGCAGCGCCTATATTTTCAGCTCTGGCTGGCGCGACCAGTACAATCGACAGATGCATTTATGCTCTCTTTTTAATCAGTTAGCGGGGATTAATGTGATGCGCGTCAACATATTACGCGGCGCGAATTTACAATTTTGCAACACAAATCACCGAAATAGCGTTTCATAACAAATTAAAAGCGCTAAACTATTTTGTAGCTGAACAATCATTTAGAATGTTAACAGAACCTGATTATCCTTATGTTTTATAATGATAATGACAGGGTGAATACGCGATTTAAGTTGGATTCGTAACGTTTATCAATCAAGATCCGCAACTAGTTGGTTTATTGAAAAATTGTGACAAAGGCTAGCATTTAGCTATGATGATTTCATCAAACTGTTAACGTGCTACAATTGAACTTGATATATGTCAACGAAGCGTAGTTTTATTGGGTGTCAGGTGTCACTTAGCCTGTTATGTTGCTGTTAAAATGGTTAGGATGACAGCCGTTTTTGACACTGTCGGGTCCAAAGGGAAAGTACCCACGACCAAGCTAATGATGTTGTTGACGTTGATGGAAAGTGCATCAAGAACGCAATTACGTACTTTAGTCACGTTAGCCCGGTCATGTTAATTTGCGACATGCATCAGGCAGGTCAGGGACTTTTGTACTTCCTGTTTCGATTTAGTTGGCAATTTAGGTAGCAAACATGCAGACCCCGCACATTCTTATCGTTGAAGACGAGTTGGTAACACGCAACACGTTGAAGAGCATTTTCGAAGCAGAAGGCTACGATGTCTTTGAAGCGACCGATGGCGCAGAGATGCATCAGATCCTTTCTGAAAATGATATCAACCTGGTCATTATGGATATCAATCTGCCAGGTAAAAACGGCCTTCTGCTGGCGCGCGAACTGCGTGAACAGGCGAACGTCGCATTAATGTTCCTGACAGGCCGTGATAACGAAGTTGATAAGATCCTTGGCCTGGAAATCGGTGCGGATGACTACATCACCAAACCGTTTAACCCACGCGAGTTAACCATTCGTGCACGCAACCTGCTGTCCCGCACCATGAACCTGGGCACCGTCAGCGAAGAGCGTCGTAGCGTAGACAGCTACAAATTCAACGGCTGGGAACTCGATATCAATAGCCGTTCACTGATCAGCCCGAACGGTGAGCAGTATAAACTGCCGCGCAGTGAATTCCGCGCGATGCTGCACTTCTGTGAAAACCCGGGCAAAATTCAGTCCCGTGCAGAACTGCTGAAGAAAATGACCGGCCGTGAGCTGAAGCCACACGACCGTACTGTAGACGTGACCATCCGTCGTATTCGTAAACATTTCGAATCTACGCCAGATACGCCGGAAATCATCGCCACAATTCACGGCGAAGGCTATCGTTTCTGCGGTGACCTGCAGGAGTGATCCCGCAGTCAGCACCATAAAAAACGGCGCGAAAGCGCCGTTTTTTTTATTCCCGCCACGGCATAATCGGCACCGCGCTAATCGCGTTTTTCGGTGAGCCTTCTACTACTTTGTCGGAGTAGGCAAGGTAGGCCAGGGTGTTACGTTTAGCATCGTAAAAACGCACCACCTGCAGCTTTTTGAAGACCAGCGACGTCCGTTTCTGGAACACCACATCCCCCTGCGCTTTGCCGTTTTTGATTTTCTCGCTCAGTTCAACCGGCCCGACCTGCTGGCAGGAGATGGCCGCATCGGATGTATCCTCGGCCAGCCCCAGACCGCCTTTTATCCCCCCGGTTTTTGCCCGGCTAACGTAGCAGGTGACGTTTTTTACATCCGGATCGTCAAACGCCTCCACCACAATTTTGTGGTCCGGCCCAAACATTTTAAACACGGTATCGACAGAACCAATCTGTTCCGCCTGCGCCGCGCGGCCCGCTATCAGCAGTAAGGCTGTTAAGAGCAATGTCTTATATTTCATATTGTTACCATTTCTTAATATTACGTTGAGCGATTATTCAACACGTTAGACAAAAATGTAGCAAGATCACAGGATTAGAATATATTCACCCAAAACGCAGGACAAAAAGCATTAATGAGCAAAAAAAACACTGAATGCTAAAACATCAAAAAATGCTATTATCCGCTAACCTGTTATCAGGCACCTGCTGTTTTAAGGATGAGGATAGTATATGGATCAGGCTGGAATTATTCGCGACCTGCTAACCTGGCTGGAAGGTCATCTTGACCAGCCTTTGTCACTGGATAATGTGGCGGCTAAAGCAGGCTATTCCAAGTGGCATCTGCAAAGGATGTTCAAGGATGTCACCGGTCATGCTATCGGTGCCTATATTCGCGCACGTCGTTTATCTAAATCTGCGGTGGCCTTACGCCTGACCGCGCGGCCCATTCTTGATATTGCCCTGCAGTATCGTTTCGACTCGCAACAAACATTCACCCGAGCTTTTAAAAAACAGTTCTCGTTGACGCCAGCACTCTATCGCCGTTCACCTGACTGGAGCTCATACGGTATGCGTCCGCCGCTGCGTCTGGGCGAGTTCGCCATGCCGAAGTACGAAATCATTACCCTGCCGGAAACCCATTTGATCGGTACGACACAGAGCTACACCTGTTCTCTGGAGCAGATTTCTGAGTTCCGCCATCAAATGCGCGTTCAGTTCTGGCGCGACTTCCTGAGCCATGCCCCGGCGATCCCGCCTATCCTGTATGGTCTCAACGAAACGCATCCAAGCCAGGAAAAAGACGACGAGCAGGAGGTGTTCTACACCACCGCGTTAACGCCGGAGATGGCCAATGGCTATATTCAGGGCTCTAAACCGGTCGTGCTGGAAGGCGGAGAGTACGTGATGTTCTCCTACGAAGGGCTGGGAACGGGCGTACAGGAATTCATCCTGACCGTTTACGGAACATGCATGCCTATGCTGAACCTGAATCGCCGTAAAGGTCAGGATATTGAGCGCTACTACCCGGCAAGCGATGCGAAACCGGAAGAAGGCCCCATTAATCTGCGGATGGAATTCTTAATCCCGATCCGTCGTTAACGCTGCAGTTCATCCAGTGCAGGGGCATCAAGATGCGAAATGTCCCCTGCCATCTCAACGACCCAACCCGACGCCAGCCACGCGCTTTCCTGATAATCAATACGGGAAATAGAGCAGTTGCGCAGACGCAAACGGCGCTCCGCATAGGCCGGTAACCCCAGAATGGTGCTGACCAGACATCCCAGCGCAATCCCGTGACTCACCAGCAGTGGACGGCTTCCGGCGGGCAGCTTCAGGCATTCCGCCAGCGCAGCATGCACACGCACGCTCAGCTCCTGCATGGATTCGCCCTCAGGGATACGGCCATCTTCGGTACCGTTAACCAGCGTGCGGCGCCAGCCCTCTTCCGTTTCCGTCAGCGTATCGATATGGCGTTTTTCGAGCACCCCCATATCCAGCTCGCGCAGGCGCGGTTCAAGCAGCACATCACAACCACAGGCATCAGCAATAATGCGCGCCGTCTGCTGCGTGCGACCTAGATCGCTGGTGATGACATGGGTAATGCCCAGCGTTCTGGCACGTTCTGCCACCTGCCACGCTTGCTGCACACCCTTTTCAGTGAGAGGACTGTCGGACTGGCCTTGAATACGTCGCTCGGCGTTCCACTGCGTTTCACCGTGGCGAACAAGGTATACCTGTAACATGCTTTTTTTCCGTTATACTGCGATGAGTTTTTTTGAATCGAGCTTAATTATGCACCATGTTGTCTCTGCTACCACCAATCCTGCCAAAATTCAGGCAATTCTAAGGGCATTTGAAGAGATTTTCGGCGAAGGATCCTGCCATATTGATGCCGTCGGCGTCGAGAGTGGCGTTCCTGAACAGCCGTTTGGCAGCGAAGAAACGCGCGCTGGCGCACGAAATCGCGTGTTAAATGCGAAAGCGGCCGCACCCGATGCCGACTTCTGGGTCGCCATTGAAGCGGGAATTGACGAAGGCGCGACGTTTAGCTGGGTGGTTATCGAAAGCCGTGAACAGCGCGGTGAAGCACGCTCGGCCACCCTGCCGCTGCCGGACATCATTCTGGAAAAAGTGCGCGCAGGCGAAGCGCTCGGGCCAGTGATGTCGCAATACACCGGCATTGATGAAATAGGCCGTAAAGAAGGAGCGATTGGCGTCTTTACTGCTGGCGCGCTTACGCGCTCAAGCGTTTACCATCAGGCAGTGATCCTGGCGTTAAGCCCGTTCCATAACGCCATTTATCGTTGAACGTGTAGGCCGGATAAGGCGCAGCCGTCATCCGGCGTTTTTCAGCAATACCGCTTCCAGCCACTGACGCAGCTCAACCGGCGCAGACTTCAGGCTGTTTGAACCGCGGGTGATCGTCGCGATCCCCGCGCCCAGCTCGTTTTTGAGCTCACGCTGGCTCATCTCACCGCGCAGTAACTCTTCGATGATCCGCACGCGCGTGCCCAACGCCTCACGCTCGTCCGGCGTCAGCATCAGTTGCAGCAGGGGTAAATGCAGATCCTGGTCGTAAGACTGGCGGAGCAACTCCACAAAACGAAGCCACTCCTGATGACGTTGTTCGGCCAGTGCCGAGGAATACGGGGAATGCTGGGTCATGTTATGCCGCCTGTTGTACTCATTAACGAGTACAGCATAACACAACCCATCCCAATCAGTAACGTCTCTGCCACTCCGCATCGCTCATCAGGGTATCTTTTTGCCCCATGAAGTAACGGTAATAGGCATCATACGCCAGCACGTTCTTCACGTAGCCGCGCGTTTCTGAGAACGGAATGCTCTCGACAAACGCCACGGCGTCGATGCGTCCGGCGCTGTTACCCAGCCAGGTACGCACACGCCCTGGGCCCGCGTTATACGCCGCAGAGGCGAAAATGCGGTTGTTACCAAACTGCTGATAGACGTACTGCAGATAGCTGGTACCAATGTTGATGTTGGTATCCGGATCCAGCAGCTGTGATGGACTGCTGTATCCCGGGATATTAAACATCTTCACCGTATGCGTCGCCGTGCCCGGCATAATCTGCATCAGGCCGCTGGCCCCTACCGGGGAACGGACTTTCGGGTTCCAGGCGCTCTCCTGACGGGCAATCGCCATGGCATAGCTTTGCGGAATATCTTTACCGCTGGTGTAGCGATCGAACAGATCTTTGTAGGCCAGCGGGAAACGTTCTTCGAGATGATCCCACAGCTTACCGGCGATCGTCGCCTGAACGCTCAGATCCCACCAGTGGTTATCAAAGGCGTAACGGGCAAGCTGGGCTTTCTCATCCGTAGTGCGGCTGGTGACCAGATTCGCCCACTCGCTACGGGCGGTGTTGTCCATATTCCAGTACATCAGCTCGCGCACGCGCGCCATTTCCGGCCCCTGGGTCAACGCCGGGCTGGCGTTACCCGGCGCTTTATCAATGCGGAAGGTGTACTCCTCACCCAGACGCTGCGCGGCCACCATTGGATAGAAGCCTCGCTGCTGCATCAGCGTGTGGAGGATCTCTTTGGCTTCGTCATCGCGTCCCCGCTCCATCAGCAGATCCGCCTGCCAGTAGCGCCATTCGTCTTTCTCTTTGGCTTCCATCGGCAGACGCGCAAGCCAGGTATTGAGGCCTTTACGATCGCCCGTCCCCAGCGCCATGCGCACGCGACGTTCCACCAGCGACGTGGAGTTGGAGCGCATAATGGCATCGTCCCGCCAGCGGGCCTGTTCGTCGGTTACGTCCGAGCCCATCAGTCTCCACGCCACGATGTCGCGCAGTTCCTGGGTTTGCTCTTCATTGAGCTGCTGTGCCTGCACCAGCTGCGGGATCATCAGCCGCGCGTTTTCGACATCGTCACGCGCCACGCTGGCAAAGGCCACCGCCGCCATCTGTCGGGTAAAATCGGTCGCTCCCGTGCTGCGGGCAAAGGTCAGAACGCTGTTGGGATCGTTAGCCAGCGACATCACGGCCGTGGAAATGGTCTGGTAATCCGACGGCATTTGTCCCGCCAGAGCCATCACCAGACGCGTGTTTCCGGCTTTCATCGCCAGACGGATACGTTCAAGGTAAGCCAGCGGATCCTGTTTACCGGAAGCACGCCAGGCACCAAAGAGCGAATCACAGGCGTTAGGCTGGCTTTTCCCGGTCAGCCACAGCTCTTTTGCCCCGGCCCAGGCTTCCTCCTGCTGACCGGTGGCCCATTTTGCATAGTAATAGTTACACTGGGCTTCCGTGGTGTTCGGTTTTTCCGGGCTGAACGCCAGCAGTCCGCGCCAGTCTTCACGACGCGCCAGCTCGTTTACAAAACGAGACTGCAGGTTCCGGGCGGGCGGCAGGGTCGGGTTCGCCTGAATGAAATTATTCACGGTGACCGTGGGTTGATTCATGAGATCGTCAGTAATCTGGCGATACTCCAGATAGGGATAGAGAGGATAGTCTTTCAGCGTCGGCATCAACGCCTGCACAGTATCCATCTGTTTGTTGTCCCACGCCTGTTTAATCTGGGCGTAGCGGTTACGTTGTTCATCCAGTGAATCGGCATGCACCGCCTGGCTTACCGCCATTACGCATACGCTGGCCGCCAGCAGACGCCAGACCACCCGTTTGGCTTTTTCCACAAGCTCTTCCTCATTGTTTTTTCGTCAATTGCAGCGTCTTGCCACGTCAAAGTCTAATTAACTTATGCTAACCAGGCATCCCGGAACGCGCCACGTTAAGGACACTTTTTTACCTTTCCTGCGCGTTTTAACACTCCCGACGTTCCTGGCTGGGATTAGGGCGGGAAAAAGGCTACACTTCGAGGCTGAAATTCCTTTTCATCACGATAAAAGAGGCGAAGTCCAACGTGGCTCAATTCGTTTATACCATGCATCGTGTCGGCAAAGTGGTACCGCCGAAACGTCATATTCTTAAAAATATCTCGCTGAGCTTCTTCCCGGGCGCAAAAATCGGTGTTCTGGGCCTCAACGGTGCCGGTAAGTCCACCCTGCTGCGCATCATGGCCGGCATCGATACAGACATCGAAGGTGAAGCCCGTCCGCAGCCAGGCATCAAAATTGGCTACCTGCCGCAGGAACCTCAGCTGAACCCTGAACACACCGTTCGTGAATCGGTTGAAGAAGCGGTATCCGAAGTGGTTAACGCGCTGAAAGGTCTGGATGAAGTGTATGCCAAATACGCCGAGCCAGATGCGGACTTCGATAAACTGGCCGCTCAGCAAGGCAAATTTGAAGAGATTATCCAGGCGCACGACGGTCACAACCTGAACGTGCAGCTGGAGCGCGCCGCTGACGCTCTGCGTCTGCCGGACTGGGATGCGAAAATCGCCAACCTCTCCGGTGGTGAGCGTCGCCGCGTGGCGCTGTGCCGTCTGCTGCTGGAAAAACCAGACATGCTGCTGCTCGACGAACCCACTAACCACCTGGATGCGGAATCCGTGGCGTGGCTGGAACGCTTCCTGCACGACTTCGAAGGTACCGTGGTGGCGATCACCCACGACCGTTACTTCCTCGACAACGTGGCGGGCTGGATCCTGGAGCTGGACCGCGGCGAGGGTATCCCATGGGAAGGCAACTACTCTTCCTGGCTGGAGCAGAAAGATCAGCGTCTGGCGCAGGAAGCGTCTGCTGAAGCAGCACGCCGTAAGTCTATTGAGAAAGAGCTGGAATGGGTACGTCAGGGCACGAAGGGCCGTCAGTCTAAGGGCAAAGCCCGTCTGGCACGCTTCGAAGAGCTGAACAACACCGAATACCAGAAACGTAACGAAACCAACGAACTGTTTATTCCACCTGGCGCGCGTCTGGGGGATAAAGTGGTCGAAGTCAGCAACCTGCGTAAATCTTACGGTGACCGCGTGCTGATCGACGATCTCTCCTTCTCCGTACCGAAGGGTGCCATCGTCGGTATCATCGGTCCGAACGGCGCGGGTAAATCCACCCTGTTCCGTATGATGTCCGGTCAGGAGCAGCCAGACAGCGGTTCTATCACCCTGGGTGAAACGGTGAAACTGGCGTCCGTTGACCAGTTCCGTGACGCAATGGATAACAGCAAAACCGTGTGGGAAGAAGTGTCCGGCGGGCTGGATATCATGCGTATCGGCAACACCGAGATGCCAAGCCGTGCCTACGTGGGCCGCTTTAACTTCAAAGGTACCGATCAGGGTAAACGCGTCGGCGAGTTGTCTGGTGGTGAGCGTGGTCGTCTGCATCTGGCGAAGCTGCTGCAGGTTGGCGGTAACGTACTGCTGCTCGATGAACCAACCAACGACCTCGACATCGAAACCCTGCGCGCGCTGGAAAACGCCCTGCTGGAGTTCCCGGGCTGTGCCATGGTTATCTCGCACGACCGTTGGTTCCTTGACCGTATCGCCACCCACATTCTGGATTACCAGGACGAAGGTAAGGTAGAGTTCTTCGAAGGTAACTTCACCGAATACGAAGAGTACAAGAAACGCACGCTGGGCGCAGACGCACTGGAGCCGAAGCGTATTAAGTACAAGCGTATTGCGAAATAAAAGTAAAACGGCAACTTCGGTTGCCGTTTTTTTATCTTTGTGCCCTCTCCCCGTGGGAGAGGGTCAGGGTGAGGGCAACAGGCCGCACATAATCACCCACCCACGTAAAACCGCTTCACCTCATCAAACTGCATCGCAAAGTCGATATAGCTCATCAGCGCAGGCGAATTGAGCTTACGGCTCGGATAGGCGAGCCAGAGATCGTTTCCTTCAACGTTCCACTCCGGTAGCACCTGCACCAGCGCCCCTTTTTCAATTTTATCTTCCAGCAAAAAAGCGGGTAAGAGTGTGATTCCCGCACCAGCTACCGCGCACTCACGAGCATACACAAGATTATCCGTCATATGCGCATTGTCCGGCAGATAGCGGTAATCCTCACTCTCGCTTTGCAGGAGCCATTCAGACCAGGCCTTGTGGGTAATACAGCGGTGATCCACCAGCTGGCGGGGATGATACAGCGGCTCCCGGCGTGCCAGGTATTCCGGTGAGGCCAGCATATAGCGCGGGCAGTGGCCAATCATGCGGCCAATCAGCGAGGAGTCCTGCGGTTTACCGGTACGCAGCGCCACGTCAAAGCCAGACTCCACCAGATCGAGCACATCGTCAGAAATAGAGACATCCAGTGAAACGTCAGGATAGCGGAGCTGAAACTCGGCATTCAGGTGTGCCAGTAACGTCGCGCCAATGCCCGCCGGGCAGGTGATGCGAAGCCGTCCGCTGGGGTTTTCACGCAGCCGCTGAATGGCATACTCCGCCCTTTCACTGGCCGCCAGCATCTCGCGACAATGCACCAGATAGTGCTCCCCCGCAAAGGTCAGATTCAGCCTGCGCGTGGTGCGGTTCAGCAGGCGGATCCCCACCTGCTGCTCAAGCTGGCTAATCCGCTGGCTAACGCTGGATTTCGGCAGGTCTGCTTTCTGCGCTGCGGCGGTAAAACTCCCCATCTCCGCCACCAGCGCAAACAGCGCCATATCCTGCAGCTGTTTAAACATGATTGTTCACCCCATACGAACACTCCGTTCTTGATTGTCCATCTTATCATGCGCATGACCACTTAATAGACTAGCCTCAACAAAACGCATTCCATTGAGGAGTTAATCATGTCTGTTAAAGCCATTGCCGTTAATCCTGAAAATCCCGCAGCTTTTATTGAGATCACCCAACCGATGCCACAGCCCGGTGAACACGATCTGCTGGTGGAAGTAAAAGCCGTTTCCATCAACCCGGTCGATACTAAAGTGCATGCGAGTCTTGTTAAAAACGGCCTGCAGGCGCCACGCATTCTCGGCTGGGATGCCAGCGGTGTCGTCAAAGCGGTGGGGACAAGCGTCACCGGTTTCAAACCGGGCGACGAAGTGTGGTACGCCGGCGACATTACCCGTCCGGGCAGTAATGCCACGCACCAGCTGATTGATGCGCGTATTGTCGGACACAAACCGACAAGCCTTGGCTGGGATGCCGCTGCCGCATTGCCGCTGACCGCGCTCACCGCCTGGGAAGGGCTGTTTGAGCGCCTGAATATTCAGGATGCCGGGTCGGACAAAACGCTGCTGATCATCGGCGGTGCCGGCGGCGTAGGCTCCCTTGCGATCCCGTTTGCGAAGCACAACAGCAAGGTCAGGGTCATCGCCACCGCGTCGCGGGAAGACTCAGCCCAGTGGTGTCGCGATCGCGGCGCGGATCTGGTGGTGAATTATCGCGATCTGCAAGGTGAACTGGCCAAACAGGGCATCACCTTTGTGGATTATATTTTCATCCTCAATGATACCGATGGCCACTGGGACGCGGTCAGCGAACTGATTGCGCCGCAGGGACACATCTGCTCCATCGTCGAAAATGCGCACCCGCTGAACCAGGACAAGCTGAAATCCAAATCCGCCGCCCTGCACTGGGAATTCATGTATACCCGCAGCATGTACCAGACTGCCGATATGGGGCGTCAGGGCGAGATCTTAAACGAGGTGGCAAAGCTGGTGGATAACGGCGTAGTGGAGAGCTCGCTCAGCGAAACGCTGCACGGGCTGAGCGTGGAAAGCATTACCGAGGCCCACCGCAAAGTGCTGGACGGGCATATGCGCGGGAAGGTGGTGGTTGCGTTCTGAGTGGATAATTCCCCCTCACCCTGCCCTCTCCCCATGGGGGAGAGGGTTAGGGTGAGGGGCAAACCTGTGACTTTACCCCTGCTCCCCCATCATCTCCTTCACCAGCTCGACGCAGCGCAGGAAACGGGTGTCGTAATCCGACGCTTCAACGTGGACAAACTCCACGTTGTTCTCATGAAGCATCTCCACCAGCATCGTCTGGAACTCTTTCCTGTCCACTGAGCTACCGAGGCTGCGCATCCCGTCGGCGACCCACGGCGTGTTGTTTTCCAGCAGGATCACCAGGTCGAAGCGATATTCATCGATCAGCGCCTGTACGAACGGGTGCTCGCGTCCTTCATACTTCTTACAGAAGGCTTGTGTGGTGACAAAATCGGTGTCGATGAAGGCCACTTTGTTGGCGTATTTCACCGCGAAATCAATGTACTGAGCATGGCCTAGCGCGATTTTATCGTAATCAGAATACTGCAGCGCCATCTCGTCTCCCCCCAGATGGGAAAAGACATAATCACGTCCGTATTCCCACGCGCTGGTAGTATTGAAGATATTTGCCAGCTTGTTGACCAGCGTCGATTTCCCGCTGGATTCACCGCCCAGAATCGCAACTGTGCGCACAAAGAACGGCTTCACTTCGGTCGGGATGTAATCCCAGTAGCGGAACGGGTTTTCGCGGATCTGCGCCCCGCTGATGTTCATGAATGTACGCTTAGGATCGATCAGCACCGTTTCAATGCCCAGATGCTCGCGGAACTGCGGTGCGTCGGACTCTTCAGAGGTGTAGATCCAGTTGGGCGCAATGCCCTTCTCTTCCATAAACGCTTTAATGCCGTTGCTCCACACGTCCCAGCCGTGTGGATACGGCTCCATGCCCTCTTCGTTAAAGGCATGAATGCGAATGTTTTTCTGATATTTGAAGGTCTGAAGCAGCCAGCGCAGGCGATCCGGCACCGTCGGCTGCTGCGACATGGCGCTGTCTTCAAACAGCTGACGGTCACGGGTTTCATCGTAACCCATGATGATGTGCAGTTCGTCGACCTGGCTACAGGCGCGCTGGATCAGGTAGATATGGCCGGTATGCAGCGGGTAAAACTTGCCAAACACCACGCCGATGTTCTTTTGCATACGCGGGAATTCAAGCCCCAGAAAGCGATGTAACGCTTCCAGCTTTTGCGCGCTGGGGCTTTTGATTTTGGCGTTCAGCAACTGGCTAAGATAGCCTTTCGTCATGCCGCTGGCGTCAGCCACCTGCTGTAGCGTGCAGCCTTTCTGACGGATTGCGGTCTTGATGTAGTCAAATGATGACATAAATTACGGTGCCTCCTGCAAAATCGAATACGTAATTATAAGTCGTCAAAGACATTTAACGCATCTGCGAGTTTTTTAACGCCAAAGACCTGCATCCCTTCGGGGATCTTCTTCGGCACGTTGGCCGCCGGCACAATCGCCCGGCGGAAGCCATGTTTCGCCGCCTCGGAGATGCGCTCCTGGCCGCTGGGCACCGGGCGGATCTCCCCGGCCAGCCCCACTTCGCCGAAGACCACCAAATCCTGCGGCAGCGGTCTGTCGCGCAGACTGGAGACCATCGCCAGCAGCAGCGCCAGATCGGCACTGGTCTCTGAAACTTTCACGCCCCCGACCACGTTGACGAAGACATCCTGATCGGCCATTTGCAGGCCACCATGACGGTGTAGCACCGCCAGCAGGATCGCCAGACGGTTCTGTTCCAGACCGACCGCCACGCGCCGCGGGTTACCCATCATCGAGTGATCCACCAGCGCCTGAATTTCAACGAGCAGCGGGCGCGTCCCCTCCCACAGCACCATCACCGAACTGCCGGAGGTGACTTCATCTCCCCGGCTCAGGAAGATGGCCGACGGGTTGCTGACTTCGCGCAGCCCCTGCTCGGTCATGGCAAATACGCCCAGTTCATTCACCGCACCAAAGCGGTTTTTGTGGCTGCGCAGGGTACGGAAGCGGGAGTCCGCGTCGCCGTCGAGCATCACGGAGCAGTCGATACAGTGCTCAAGCACTTTTGGCCCCGCCAGGGAACCGTCTTTGGTAACGTGGCCGACCATCACAATCGCCACGCCGCGGGTTTTGGCAAAACGCGTCAGATACGCGGCGGTCTCACGCACCTGCGCCACGCTGCCCGGCGAGGACTGAATATCCGCCATGTGCATCACCTGGATGGAGTCGATCACCATCAGTTTCGGCTGCTCTTCTTCGGCAATCATGCAGATCTGCTCAATGCTGGTTTCTGACAGCATATTCAGATTGCCGGTAGGTAACCCCAGACGGTGTGCTCGCATCGCCACCTGCTGCAGGGACTCTTCGCCAGTGACGTACAGGGTTTTCATCTGCTCGGCGAGCTTGCAGAGCGTTTGCAGCAGCAGGGTCGATTTACCCGCCCCCGGGTTACCGCCGATTAGGATCGCACTGCCCGGCACCACGCCGCCGCCAAGCACGCGGTCAAATTCTTTGAAGCCGGTGGAGAAGCGCGGCAACGCTTCCAGACTGATTTCTGACAGTTTTTGGACTTTTGCCACACCGGCATTACCCGCATAGCCGCTCAGGCGTTCATTGCGGGCCACGCTCGGCGAAGCCGCCACACCACGCACTTCGGTGATGGTGTTCCAGGCATGACAGGCGCTGCATTGCCCCTGCCAGCGCGGATAATCCGCACCACATTCATTACAGACAAATGCGCGTTTTGGGGCTTTAGCCACGGTTTACCTCGTTATTTCAGTGCGGCCTGCACGCCGGGTGGCGCTAACGCTTACCCGGCCTACAATCGCATACCGTTATTTCTGATTCAGGCTGCCGGAGAGGATGCAGAATACACCCATCAGGTCAGCGTGACGGATTGTCACTTCCGTCTTTTCATTCACTTTTGGCTTGGCATGGTAGGCAATGCCAAGACCGGCAACTTTGATCATCGGCAGATCGTTTGCGCCATCGCCAATGGCAACGGTCTGGGCAACCGGAATTTCATATTTCTCGGCCAGTCGGCTCAGCGTATTGGCTTTATACTGCGCATCCACGATATCGCCGAGCACCTGCCCGGTCAGCTTACCGTCCATGATCTCCAGCTCGTTGGCGACCACGGTGGTCAGATGCAGTTTTTCCCGCAGGTAATCCGCGAAGAAGGTAAAGCCACCGGAAGCGATTGCCACTTTCCAGCCCAGCGACTGGAGCTTCAGCACCAGTTGCGTCAGCCCGGGCATCAGCGGCAGTTCATCGCGCACCTGACGCAGGATATTGGCATCGGCCCCTTTGAGGGTCGCCACGCGCTGTCTCAGGCTGGCAGTAAAATCCAGCTCGCCGCGCATCGCGCGCTCGGTCACTTCCGCCACCAGCTCGCCGCTGCCCGCCAGTTTGGCAATCTCATCGATACACTCAATCTGGATGGCGGTAGAGTCCATATCCATCACCAGCAGACCCGGCGTTTTCAGATGGGGGATTTTACCCAGCGGGGCAACGTCCAGCCCGGCGTCGTGTGCCAGACGCGTCGCGCGCTGCGTCAGGGAACCGGCCAGGCGAATGACCTGATAATCTTCCACACACCAGGCGGCGACAATCACCATCGCCGCACCCAGTTTAGTTTGATATTGGGTAAGGCGTTGCTTATCCAGGCCGCGTCCGTACAGCAGCCAGCCGCTACGGCCAGCGTGGTAATCCAGAGGCATCACCTCATCGCCACTTAAAGAGAGCGGCAATCCTGGCCATAAAGAGACATCCGTTGGCAGGTCGCACCAGGTAATGTTCGGCATTGAAGCTCCTGTAATTTCGTTCGCGCCGGAAGGTTCCAGAGGGAAAATAACGCATGAGGCTACCCTGTAACCATCACTTCTGGCAACATTAAGCCGTAAATTTTCAGCAGGTGGAATATGGCTCGCGCAAAACTGAAATTCCGGCTTCATCGTGCCGTGATCGTCCTTTTCTGTCTCGCCCTGTTAGTGGTGCTGATGCAAGGGGCGTCGTGGTTTAGCCAGAATCATCAACGGCAACGGAATCCGCAGTTTGAGGAGCTGGCCCGCACGCTGGCGCGTCAGGTTACGCTTAACGTCGCGCCCGCTATGCGTACCGAAACGCCGGATGACAAACGCATCAGCCAGGTTTTGCGTCAGTTAACCGAGAACAGCCGTATCCTGGATGCCGGTGTCTACGATGAAAAAGGCGATCTGATTGCCCGCGCGGGCGAGCATGTCGACGTACGCGACAGGCTGGCGCTGGACGGTAAAAAAGCCGGGGGCTACTTTAACCAACAGATCGTCGAACCTATTCAGGGCAAAAATGGTCCGCTGGGGTATCTGCGCCTGACGCTCGACACCCATACCCTGCCCACGGAAGCCAAACAGGTGGATAACACCACCAATATACTCCGTCTGATGCTCCTGCTCTCCCTCGCCATTGGCGTGGTACTGGCCCGCACCTTGCTGCAGGGCAAGCGCACCCGCTGGCAGCAGTCACCCTTCCTGCTGACCGCCAGCAAATCCGTTCCTGAAGACGAAGAGAGCGAAAAGAAAGATTAGTGATAAAGTAGGCTGATGATTCGGAAAAGGAACTCTGCCATGACGACGTTACGCCTGCTGCTCTCTGACTCTTACGATCCGTGGTTTAATCTTGCAGTGGAAGAGTGCATCTTCCGCCAGATGCCCGCCACCCAACGCGTGCTGTTTCTCTGGCGCAACGCCGACACGGTGGTCATTGGCCGCGCGCAGAATCCGTGGAAAGAGTGTAACACCCGGCGTATGGAAGAGGACAACGTCCGTCTGGCGCGCCGCAGCAGCGGCGGTGGTGCGGTATTCCACGATCTGGGCAATACCTGCTTTACCTTTATGGCAGGTAAGCCGGAATACGACAAGACCATCTCAACGTCCATTGTCCTCAACGCGCTCAATTCGCTCGGCGTGACGGCAGAAGCCTCCGGGCGTAACGATCTGGTGGTCAAAACGCCCGATGGAGATCGCAAAGTGTCAGGCTCAGCCTATCGCGAAACACTGGATCGCGGCTTCCACCACGGCACCCTTCTTCTTAACGCCGATCTCAGCCGTCTGGCGAACTACCTGAATCCCGACAAGAAAAAACTGCAGGCCAAAGGGATCACTTCCGTGCGGGGGCGCGTGGCCAACCTGGTTGAGCTTCTGCCGGACATCACTCACGCGCAAATCTGCGAGGCGATCCAGGAAGCCTTCTTTGCCCATTACGGTGAGCGCGTAGAGGCAGAGGTGATCTCCCCGGATAAAACCCCGGATCTGCCCAATTTCGCCGAGACCTTTGCCCGCCAGAGCAGCTGGGAGTGGAACTTTGGCCAGGCGCCTGCCTTTTCGCATCTGCTGGACGAACGCTTTACCTGGGGCGGCGTGGAGCTGCACTTTGACGTAGAGAAAGGTCATATCACCCGCACGCAGGTGTTTACGGACAGCCTTAACCCGGCGCCGTTAGAGGCGCTGGCGGCTCGTTTGCAGGGCTGTTTGTATCGGGCGGATATGCTGCAGCAGGAATGCGATGCGTTGATCGGGGATTTCCCGGAGCAGGAAAATGAGCTGAGGGAGTTGTCAGCGTGGATTGCACGGGCCGTGCGCTAGGTGCGACCTGGTGCTCTCACCCCAACCCTCTCCCACAGGGAGAGGGTCGGAAGAGACAGAATTACTCTTTATCGCCCAGCAGAACGGATTCCAGCGCGATTTTGATCATGTCGTTGAAGGTGGTCTGACGCTCAGCAGCCGTGGTCTGCTCGTGGGTACGGATGTGGTCAGAGACGGTGCAGATGGTCAGCGCTTTCGCACCGAACTCAGCCGCGACGCCGTAGATGCCCGCCGCTTCCATTTCCACGCCCAGGATGCCGTATTTTTCCATCACGTCGAACATCTCGCCGCCGTCCGGCGCATAGAACAGATCCGCAGAGAACAGATTACCCACGCGAGCATCAACGCCCAGCGCTTTAGCCGCGTCAACCGCGTTACGCACCATGCCGAAGTCAGCAATCGCCGCGAAGTCGTGATCTTTGAAACGCATACGGTTGACTTTGGAATCGGTGCAGGCACCCATACCAATCACCACGTCACGCAGTTTAACGTCCATGCGCACCGCGCCGCAGGAGCCAACACGGATGATTTTCTTCACGCCGAAGTCGGTGATCAGCTCTTTGGTGTAGATGGAGCAGGATGGAATACCCATACCGTGGCCCATCACGGAGATTTTGCGGCCTTTGTACGTTCCGGTGAAGCCCAGCATGCCGCGAACGTTGTTCACTTCACGCACGTCTTCCAGGAAAGTTTCTGCAATGTGTTTCGCGCGCAGCGGGTCGCCCGGCATCAATACGACGTCAGCGAAATCACCCATTTCTGCGTTAATGTGAGGAGTTGCCATCTTCAGTTCCTTTTCATTGTAAATTCGCCCTCTCCCCGTGGGAGAGGGTTGGGGTGAGGGCATCAGGCCGCACCCAACATAACTCAGAACATCGCCTTGCCATATTCCATGTCAGACGTGCCAAAATATTTCGCAATCGTCTGGCCGATGTCCGCGAAGGTTTCACGGTGCCCCAGCGAGCCCGGTTTCACTTTCGGGCCATACACCAGCACCGGAATGTGCTCACGAGTGTGGTCAGTACCGGTCCAGGTTGGGTCACAGCCGTGGTCAGCGGTCAGGATCAGAATGTCATCTTCACCCACCAGCTCCATCAGCTCTGGCAGACGACGGTCGAACAGCTCCAGGCCGGCCGCATAACCCGCCACGTCGCGACGGTGGCCCCAGGAGGAGTCGAAGTCGACGAAGTTGGTGAAGACGATGGTGTTATCACCCGCTTCTTTCATCTCTTTGACGGTCGCGTCAAACAGCGCATCCAGGCCAGTGGCTTTCACCTTTTTGGTAATACCGCAGTTAGCGTAGATATCGGCGATTTTACCCACGGAAACCACATGGCCGCCTTTCTCATCAACCAGTTTCTGCAGCACGGTAGGTGCCGGTGGCTCAACGGCCAGGTCGTGACGGTTACCGGTACGCTGGAAGTTACCCGCTTTGTCGCCGATAAACGGACGCGCGATAACACGACCAATGTTGTAGCCGCCTTCGGTCAGCTCTTCACGGGCGATTTCGCACAGCTCGTACAGTTTATCCAGGCCAAACGTCTCTTCGTGGCAGGCAATCTGGAATACGGAGTCAGCTGAGGTGTAGAAAATCGGCTTACCGGTTTTCATGTGCTCTTCGCCGAGCTGATCCAGAATCACAGTACCGGAAGAGTGGCAGTTACCGAGGTAGCCCGGCAGGTTGGCGCGTTTCACCAGCTTATCAAGCAGTTCCTGCGGGAAGCTGTTCTCGTGATCGGAGAAATAGCCCCAGTCAAACAGAACCGGCACACCGGCGATTTCCCAGTGTCCAGACGGGGTGTCTTTACCGGAAGAGAGCTCATGCGCCCAGGCGTAAGCGCCCACCACTTCCGCGTTGCCGTCCATACCGGCAGCGATTTTACCGGTAGAACCTTCGTGCGCTTTCACCAGACCGAGGCGGGTCAGATTGGGCAGAGTCAGAGGGCCTTTACGACCGTTGTCCGCTTCGCCTTTCGCACAGGCTTCCGCGATGTGACCCATGGTATCGGAACCCACGTCACCAAAACGTTCTGCATCTTCGGTTGCGCCGATGCCGAATGAGTCCAGCACCATAATAAATGCACGTTTCATAATTGTTCTCCGTACGTAGTGCTAAAAATGATTGATCAGATCAGTATACCGCTATTCGGTGATACGACGATAGACCGAAGGCGAGCTTTCTGGTGCTTTATCCGCAAGCGTAATAGCCGCTTTCACCGCCTTCGCCGCCTCCTGCCAGCTGGCTTCGTCTTTGGCGTGGATCACCGCCAGCGGACGTTCTCCGTCAACGCTGTCGCCCAGACGGGCCATATCGGTAAAGCCAACGCTGTAATCAATGGTGTCCGATGCCTGACGACGGCCGCCGCCCATCGAGACCACCGCCATACCCAGTGCACGGGTGTCCATAGCAGAGACAAAACCTTCGCTATCGGCATAAACGGCTTTGCTGAGCGTCGCGGTCGGCAGGTATTTCGCGTAGTTTTCCACGAAGTCGGTCGGGCCTTTTTGCGCCGCAACCATGCGGCCAAAGATCTCTGCCGCTTTGCCGTTATCCAGCACCGCCTGCAGCTTCGCGCGCGCTTCAGCGTCGTCTTTCGCCAGTTTGCCTGAAATCAGCATCTCGACGCACAGCGCCATGGTCACGTCGAACAGTCGTGGGTTGCGGTATTCGCCTGTCAGGAACTGAACGGCTTCGCGCACTTCGACGGCGTTACCGGCGCTGGAGGCCAGCACCTGATTCATGTCCGTCAGCAGTGCGGTGGTGCGCACGCCTGCGCCGTTGGCAACGCCAACGATCGCTTCAGCAAGCTGAGCAGAGAGTTCATAGGTTGGCATAAACGCGCCGCTGCCCACTTTTACGTCCATTACCAGCGCGTCCAGCCCTTCTGCCAGTTTCTTCGCCAGAATAGAGGCGGTGATCAGCGGGATGGAGTCAACGGTTGCGGTGATATCGCGGGTTGCGTAGAAGCGCTTGTCTGCCGGGGCAAGCGAGCTGGTCTGGCCGATGATCGCCACGCCAACGTCTTTAATAATTTCGCGGAAGCGGTTGTCATCCGGGAAGATATCGAAGCCCGGAATGGCTTCCAGTTTGTCGAGCGTACCGCCGGTGTGTCCCAGGCCGCGCCCGGAGATCATCGGGATATAACCGCCGCAGGCCGCCACCATGGGGCCGAGCATCAGAGACGTTACATCGCCTACGCCGCCGGTGGAGTGTTTGTCGACAATCGGGCCGTTGAGGTTGAGGCTCTTCCAGTCCAGTACGGTTCCTGAATCTCGCATCGCCATGGTCAACGAGACACGCTCAGGCATCGACATATCGTGGAAGAAGATGGTCATCGCCAGGGCTGCAATCTGCCCTTCTGAGATGGTGTTATCTCGAATGCCGTTGATAAAGAAGCGGATCTCTTCGTCGCTTAATGCATGACCATCACGTTTTTTACGAATAATTTCTTGTGCGAGAAACACGGTAACCCCCATGAGGAATCGGGTGAATGATGGCGGGTACGATATACCCGACCACGATCCTGTAGGCCGGGTAAGCGTAGCGCCACCCGGCAATTCAAACTTAATAGCTGCTGGCGCTCTTACCGTCGCCATGACCCAGCGCTTTCAGCAGGCTTGCCAGCAGGCTGGACGCGCCGAAGCGGTAGTGACGTGAGTCCGCCCACTCTTCGCCGAACAGCTCGTCGGCAATCGCCAGGAACTGCTGCGCGTCTTCCGCAGTACGCACACCGCCCGCCGGTTTAAAGCCCACAGTTTTGGACACGCCCATATCGCGGATCACTTCCATCATGATGCGCGCGCTTTCCGGGGTCGCATTCACCGGCACTTTACCGGTAGAGGTTTTAATGAAATCCGCACCGGCTTTGATGGAGATTTCGGACGCTTTACGAATCAGCGCTTCTTCTTTCAGTTCGCCGGTTTCGATGATCACTTTCAGCAGCACGTTTGCCGCCGCGCAGGCGTCTTTACAGGCTTTCACCAGGTCAAAGCCCACCTGCTCGTTGCCCGCGATCAGCGCACGGTACGGGAATACCACGTCAACTTCGTCTGCGCCGTAGGCAATCGCCGCGCGGGTTTCCGCCAGCGCGATCTCGATATCGTCGTTGCCGTGCGGGAAGTTAGTTACGGTTGCAATGCGCACGTCCGGGGTACCCTGCTCTTTCAGCGTTTTGCGGGCAATCGGGATAAAGCGCGGATAGATGCAGACAGCGGCAGTGTTGCCCACTGGCGTTTTCGCCTGATGACACAGGGCGATGACTTTTTCATTGGTGTCGTCATCGTTCAGGGTGGTCAGGTCCATCAGTTTCAACGCGCGCAGGCTGCTTGCAGTTAAATCGGTCATAACATTCTCCAACGGCGGTGCCGTATCAATTTTACCTTGCGGGTCTGTGAGTATTCTAACATCCACCCGCATTCACACTTCGACATTCATCACAGTTAATGAAAACTACGTACAAATTTGCATTACTGTAATGAGATCTGATTCAAAATTTTATGCGTGAACTGCTGACGAATGCAGCGATTCCCCTCGTCAGATCAAAAGCCCTGACAGGATGGCTTCCTACAATCCGTTCATCATCCGCAGAACAATCAAGGAAGCGAACATGCCCCACGCCAGCCCCGACGCCCTGCAACAACGTTGCCAGCACATTGTGACAAGCCCGGTGTTAACCCCGGAACAGAAACGTCATTTTCTGGCGCTGGAAGCGGAAAACAATCTGCCTTATCCGGCACTTCCTGAGGCGGCTCGTGCCGCGCTGGACAAGGGATTTATCTGCGACATGTTTGAAGGCCACGCGCCCTATAAACCCCGTTATGTTCTGCCGGATTACGCAACGTTTCTGGCTAAAGGTTCAGAATGGCTGGAGCTGGAGGGGGCGAAAGATCTGGATGACGCGCTCTCGCTGTTAACCATTCTCTACCATCATGTGCCTTCAGTAACATCAATGCCGGTCTATCTCGGTCACCTTGATGCCTTACTGCAACCCTATGTTAGAATTCTAACACAAGAAGCGATCGATAGCCGAATAAAACGTTTCTGGCGCTATCTCGACAGAACGTTGCCGGACGCCTTTACGCACGTCAACATCGGTCCGGCAGATACCCCCATCACCCGCGCCATTTTGCGTGCCGATGCAGAATTGAAGCAGGCTGCACCGAATCTGACGTTTATTTATGACCCGGACGTGACGCCGGACGATCTCCTGCTTGAGGTGGCAAAAAATATCTGTGAATGCAGCAAACCGCATATTTCCCATGGCCCGGTGAATGATAAAATTTTCACAAAAGGCCGCTATGGCATCGTGAGCTGTTACAACTCGCTGCCGCTGGCGGGCGGCGGCAGTACGCTGGTCCGCCTCAATCTGCGGGCGATTGCTGAACACAGCGCGTCACCCGACGATTTCTTCACGCGTATGTTGCCGCACTACTGCCAGCAACAAATGGCCATCATTGATGCCCGCTGCGCGTTTCTCTATCAACAATCCGGCTTCTTTGAGAATAGCTTCCTGGTGAAAGAGGGGCTGATTGATG
This sequence comes from Enterobacter sp. A8, assembly GCF_004296595.1. Lineage (NCBI taxonomy): Bacteria > Pseudomonadati > Pseudomonadota > Gammaproteobacteria > Enterobacterales > Enterobacteriaceae > Enterobacter > Enterobacter sp. A8. Next base: position 268,179 of record NZ_SCMF01000004.1, on the reverse strand, counting down.
CCGATCGCTTTGTACCGATGTTTGGCATGTACGGCATGGCAGAGGCAGTGAATACGCTTTGCGAAAAAGCGGGTATCGACGGCCGTTACGGGATGAGCGAGCAGGCCAACGCGCTGGGCTATCGCATCAGCGAGCAGCTGGCGGCGTTTGTGGAAAACACGCCGGTGAAATACGGCTGGAAACAGCGTGCGATGCTCCATGCACAGTCGGGAATAAGTTCAGATGTCGGTACCACTCCGGGTGCGCGTCTGCCGTACGGCGACGAGCCGGATCCCATCACTCATCTGCTGGCCGTGGCGCCGCATCACCCGCACTACTCCGCCGGGATCAGCGACATTCTAACGCTGGATGAGACGGTAAAACGCAATCCGCAGGCGGTCGTGCAGCTGTGCCTGGGGGCGTTTAAGGCCGGTATGCGGGAATTTACCGCCAACGTAGCCGGTAACGATCTGGTGCGCGTGACCGGCTATATGGTGCGGCTGTCGGATCTGGCACAGTATCGCGAAGCCGGATCGCGCACCAATACCACCTGGCTTGGCGAAGAAGCCGCACGCAATACCCGCATTCTGGAACGTCAGCCGCGCGTGGTCAGCCATGAACAGCAGATGCGCTTTAGTTAGTCAGGTTATCCCCTTCTCCTGCGTGGACGGGCCGGGCAGCCGCCTGGCCCTCTTCCTGCAGGGCTGTAACCTGCGCTGTAAAACCTGCCACAACCCGTGGACCATCGGGCGCTGCAACGACTGCGGCGACTGCGTGCCCCACTGCCCGCACGATGCACTGAACATTCAGGCCGGGCGCGTCTGGTGGCAGGAGAGTCGGTGCCAGCAGTGCGATACCTGCCTGCATCTGTGCCAGCAGCAGGCAACGCCAATGGCGCAGCACCTGAGCGTGGAAGAGATCCTCGCGCAGGTCCGTAAAGCCGCCCCTTTTATTGAAGGGGTTACCGTGAGCGGCGGCGAAGCCACTACCCAGTTGCCGTTTTTGATCGCCCTGTTCACGGCGATCAAAACGGATCCCGCCCTGCGCCACCTTACGTGTCTGGTGGACAGTAACGGTCTGCTGGGGGAAACCGGCTGGCAAAGACTGCTGCCGGTACTGGATGGCGCGATGGTGGATCTCAAGGCGTGGGGAAACGAACATCACCGCGTGCTGACCGGACGCGAAAACCCGCAGATTAAGCAAAGCATTCGCTGGCTGGCGCAGCATCAGCGGCTGACGGAACTGCGTTTACTGATGATCCCTGAGCAGTGCGATTATCTGGAGCATCTTAAGCCCCTGACAACATTTATCCTCGGGCTGGGGAATGTGCCGGTACGCATTAACGCGTTTCACGCGCACGGGGTTTACGGCGAGGCGGCGTCATGGCGCAGCGCTACACCGGAGGACATCGAGCCGCTGGCGCTGGCGCTCGAAAAACAGCACATCACGGTGATCCGCCCGGCACTTTACCTATAGCGTGATGCCAAACAGCGCGCGGGTATTTTCCAGCAGCGCATCTGCAATCTCCGTTTCCGGCTCCTCACGCAGTTCACACAGCGTGGTAAACACGCGTGCCGCCTGTTCCGGGCGGTTCGGCTGTCCCTGAAAACCGTTTAATGGCATATCAGGAGCATCCGTTTCCAGTAACAGAGCAGACAGCGGCAACTGTGCCATTACGTCGCGTGTTTTGCTGGCCCGGGGATAGGTAATGGTACCGCCCACGCCAATCTTATAGCCCAGTTCAATAAAACGCTGCGCCTGCTGCAAGCTACCGGAGAAACCGTGCACCACTCCTTTTCGCGGCAGATCGATGCGTTTCAGGTGCATCGCCAGTTTGTCGTGCGTACGTCGTGAGTGGAGGATCACCGGCAGATCGTGACGCTTTGCCAGCCTGAGCTGGGCATCAAGGATCGTCTGCTGGCGTTCAAACTGCGGATTATCGCGATAGAGATCGAGGCCGATCTCACCCATCGCGACCAGTTTGTTTTCGCGGGTTTGCAGCGCCGCATCCAGTACGTCGAGATGTTCGTCCAGATGGTGTTCTATCACTATAGGATGCAGACCCAGTGCGGCATACAGCGCATCATGGCGGCGGGCGAGATCAAGCACGCGCTCGAATCTGTCCACTTCGATTGCAGGCACAATCATCGCGTGGATACCCGCCTGAGCGGCGCGCTCAATGCTCTGCGTCTCGTCCCCCGTAAACGGCGGAAAATCAAAGTGGCAGTGGGTATCAACAAAACGGTGCGTCACGCCAGATCCTCGTTATCCAGTAAAGCGTCATTCGCCTGCGGGACATCCACCAGCGGCACGGTCAGCGGATCGTTAGCCACAATCGCAGGCGGCGTAATAATGTGTTTGTGCCGGTGCAGCGGCGGTTGCTCTGCCAGCATTTTTCCAACCGTCGCCAGGAAGTAGCGTCCGCACAGTCGCCCCGTTTTATAATCTGCACGCAGCGCGGGAACACGGCTGCCGAGCGCCATACTGACCAGCGGTTTCGGCGGATAAATTTCAAAAATACGCAGCTTACCCGGCGGTTTTTCGATAAAGCGTTGCATCGCGCCGTAGGTGGTTTCATGCTGCTTCGCGATATTCACCAGCGGCTGCAAACTGCTGTCGCCCAACCAGCGCTCCATCCGTTTAAACCACTGCGGCGTGTAGTACATTTGCGACGGCACAGTGCGGATCACCACAATGGTTTTTGCCCCCCGCCGGGCCGCTTCCTGCACCGGCACCGCGTCACTGATGCCGCCGTCGAGATAGCTGATGCCGTCCAGCAGCGCGCCGGTCCGATAAAAACCGGGAATGGCGCTGGAGGCACGGATGATATCCAGCCAGTTCTCTTTTTGCGGAGAGAAATAGCCCGGGGAATAATCATCGCCCCGGCTGGCGCACATCCAGAACGCTTTGCCGCTATCAAACAGGCGTGCGGCGGTATCCATCGCCAGCGGCATCTGGCTGGAGGTGGATTCCAGCAGCCAGTCGAGATCGATCAGGTTGCCGCCCCGCACGAAGCGCACCGGGTTAAAAAATTCTTTCGCCGTGGTGTAGCGCATAATGACTTTTCGCGCGTAGCCAGGCTGGTTACAGACATAGGCAGACAGGTTCTGCGCCCCGGCAGACGTGCCGAAGTAAAGGTCAAACGGGTTGAATTGCGCGCGCATAAATTCATCCAGCACGCCGGCGGTAAAAATGCCGCGCTGCCCGCCCCCCTCGCAAACCAGCGCAAGTTGACCAGCACGAAACGGTTTTAACGTCAGCGGCGTAATATTGCCGAGCGTAACGGGAATTCGTTGCCCCACCTCTGCTTTCCTGTTTTGATTATTTTCTCTCTCCACAGTAACGCACCCGACCAGCAACGCAAATAAGAAAAAGCCAGTCATCACGACTGGCTTTTTTTTGTTTAAGGAATATTGCGTTTGCTACGGACGTCTGCGTCCCGTAAACAGGCTCACCAGGAACAGGATGATACCGACAACGAAGACAATTTTAGCTGCCCAGGCCGCTGTACCCGCCAGTCCGCCAAAGCCCAAAGCGGCGGCAATTAACGCGATAACCAGAAATATAATGCCCCAACGAAACATAAGCCTCTCCTTTACCATAGTTAATGTCGGCCGCTAAATATGAGCGCTCAGGTCACTCACCGGCGTTTTTCCAGAGTCATTTTTATTTCGCCCGCAGGGCTGGCCTGTCGGGCGAATCGTGCAGGTTTACTTCGTTTTCAGATCGTTTTTAACGCTTTTCACACCATCAATCGCTTTCGCAATGGATTCGGCGCGGTCAATTTGCGCCTGAGAATCTACCGTACCGGAAAGCTGAACCACACCGTCGGTGGTTTCCACTTTGACTTTACGCGATGGCACGATGTCGTCAGCTAACAGTTTAGCTTTGATTTCGCTGGTCGTAGCGGCATCGCCTGCATAGCCTTTCACCGACGCGTTTTTGCTGTCACGGACGTGCAGTTTGTCACTTACAGACGCAACGCCTTCAACTCCCTTCGCCACTTTGACCGCCTGTTCGGCCTGGGCCTGGCTTTCAACAAAGCCACTCAGGGTGACAACTTTTTGCTCGGTTTTTACGGAAATATCGGTGCTCTTGATAGCTTCATCATCTACCAGCGCGGCTTTCACTTTTGCTGTGATTGAGCTGTCATCCATGAAATTACCGACTTTATTCATAGAGCTATCGATTTTTTCCCCTGCGGTATTAGCGGTGTTTTGCGCTTTATCCATGGTGCTGGATTCCGCCAGAGCGGAGCCGCTTACCAGAACGCTACCCAATGTCACCGCCAGCAGAGTTTTAGAAATCTTCAGTCTTGTCATATTCATCGATGTATTCCTGTGTTTTGCCCGTTATTCGGGCTACATACTTCCTTAGTAGTTTTATATATTGCGAATAGACACACGGGCAAAATGGAGAACCTAAAGTCATGCATTGAACAGTTTATTCATCCACGCCCGGAGCTAAACACTGAGTTAAATATAGATCACTCTCACAGAGGTGCTTTCAGTTTCGGGCAAAAAACGAGCAAAAAGCGCGAAAATGCGATGAATTAAGAACATTCCGCAAGGGACTAATAAGACAGGAAATAAAGAAGAGCACGGCGGCTGCCGTGCTCTGAGAGGGGATTAGTGTTCGCGCGTTTTGCGGAACTGTACGTCAGGATAACGTTCCTGCGTCAGATTCAGGTTAACCATGGTTGGGGCGATATAGGTCAGATTATCACCGCCATCCAGCGCCAGCTGAACTTCGTTCTTACGCTTGAACTCTTCGAATTTCTTCACGTCAGCACATTCAACCCAGCGCGCGGTCGCCACGTTGACCGATTCGTAAATCGCTTCCACGTTGTATTCGCTCTTCAGACGCGCAACCACCACGTCGAACTGCAGCACACCCACCGCACCCACGATCAGATCGTTATTCGCGATTGGACGGAAGACCTGCACAGCACCCTCTTCGGAAAGCTGCACCAGCCCTTTCAGCAACTGTTTCTGCTTCAGCGGATCTTTCAGGCGAATGCGGCGGAACAGCTCTGGCGCGAAGTTCGGAATCCCGGTGAACTTCATCATTTCGCCCTGCGTGAAGGTATCGCCGATCTGGATGGTGCCATGGTTATGCAGACCGATAATGTCACCCGGATACGCTTCTTCCACGTGCGAACGGTCGCCCGCCATGAAGGTCAGCGCGTCGGAGATCACCACATCTTTACCGATACGCACCTGACGCAGCTTCATACCCTTTTCATACTTGCCGGACACCACGCGCATAAAGGCCACGCGGTCACGGTGTTTCGGGTCCATATTAGCCTGAATTTTAAAGACGAAGCCGGTGAACTTCTCTTCTTTCGCTTCCACTTCACGGGTGTCGGTTTTACGTGGCATCGGCTGCGGCGCCCACTCCACCAGACCGTCGAGCATATGGTCGACGCCGAAGTTACCCAGAGCGGTACCAAAGAAGACCGGGGTAATTTCGCCGCTCAGGAACAGCTCTTTATCGAACTCATGAGATGCCCCTTTCACCAGCTCCAGCTCGTCACGCAGCTGTGCAGCCAGCTCGTCACCCACCGCGGCGTCCAGATCCGGGTTATCCAGACCTTTCACGATGCGCACTTCCTGAATGGTGTGGCCTTTACCTGTCTGATACAGATAGGTTTCGTCTTTATAAAGGTGGTAAACCCCTTTGAACAATTTACCGCAGCCAATTGGCCAGGTGATGGGCGCACAGGCAATCTTCAGCTCGTTTTCCACTTCATCCATCAGCTCCATCGGATCACGGATGTCACGGTCGAGTTTGTTCATAAAGGTGAGGATTGGCGTATCGCGCAGACGGGTCACTTCCATCAGCTTACGGGTACGGTCTTCTACACCTTTTGCGGCGTCGATCACCATCAGGCAGCAGTCCACCGCCGTCAGCGTACGGTAGGTATCTTCGGAGAAGTCTTCGTGGCCTGGGGTGTCCAGCAGGTTCACCAGGCAGTCGTGATACGGGAACTGCATCACGGAGGTGGTAATCGAAATACCACGCTGTTTTTCCATCTCCATCCAGTCAGATTTTGCGTGCTGGCTGGAGCCACGGCCCTTTACGGTACCGGCGGTCTGGATGGCCTGTCCGAACAGCAGCACCTTCTCGGTGATGGTGGTTTTACCGGCATCCGGGTGCGAGATAATGGCAAAAGTGCGGCGTTTGGCCACCTCTTGCAGATAAGGAGACAACGTCATAATCAAATCTTCTTATATAAGCGCGACAGCAGGCCGCGCATCATGGAATACGAAAAATGCGGCTATTTTACCCATCAATGGGGGGCAGGCAATCATTGTTTACACAGGAGCTGCTCCAGTTCGTTCAACGACGTTACGGTCCAGGTTGGCTCAATACCTTCTGGCTTCATGCGGCCATGCGCATTCAACCAGACGGTCGACAGACCAGAATTCATGCCGCCCAGAATATCCGACTCCGCGGTATCACCCACCATCAGCACACGGTCGCGATCGGGGTTGCCGGCTTGCGCCAGTGCATAATCAAAAATACGTGGATCCGGCTTCGGCACGCCCACCTCTTCTGAGATCACCAGCGCGTCGAAATGATCGCGCAGGCCCGTGCGCTCAAGGCGAATCTGCTGCAGCGCGGTAAAACCGTTGGTGATGATCCCCAGTTTGACCTTGCCTTTCAGCGAATCAAGCAGGGAAACCGCCCCCGGCAGCGGGGCGCAGATATCGGCCATCGCATTGAGGAATGCCTCGTTTAACGCGCCTGGACTCACATTTAACCGTTCGGCCCAGACATCGAAACGCTGGTGCTGCAGTTGTAACGCGGTGATGGCACCGTTCTGGTAATCCACCCACAGCGGTTTATTCACCGCCTGATAGTCCTGAAAATCTTCAGCGGTGAAGGTCACGCTATAGTCCAAAAACATCCGCTGTAGACCACCGAACGAATCGAACGTAAAGAGCGTTTCGTCGGCGTCAAAGAAAATCCAGTCCCATTTCATCGTTACAACCTTATTTTTCGTTATCCAATCGGCAGAGCCATAATAATGGCGTCTTCACGTCCCTCTGCGGTCGGGTAGTAGTTACGGCGAATTGTCGCCTCGTTAAAGCCTAAGCTTTCATAGAGCGCGATGGCGGCGACATTTGACGCGCGCACCTCCAGCCACAGGGTGAAAACGTCACGGGTTTCGAGCTCACGAATGAGATGCGTAAGCAGTTCTCTTCCCAGCCCACGGCGCTGAAACGCGGGATCCACCGCGATATTAAACAGCGTGGCCTCATCCAGAACGACCTGGGTTATCGCAAATGCGGCCAGGGTGCCGTCAACGTCCAGGCGGTAATTCAGATACCGTTCGCCCTGATTGCTGGCGAGTGTCTTTTCGCTCCACGGAAACGCATGGGCGCGTGTTTCAATCGCATACGCCGCAGGCAGATCAGGCGTCGTGAGGGAAGAAATCGTGTTCATATTCGCAGATTTGTTGCCATAGCGCGCTTCGCGCTTTTGGGTTGGCTTTCAGCTCTTCCAGCACGGGGGAGCTGATCTGGCTCCCGGAAAGGGATATGTCGTTTGTCTCGCCCATTCGCCAGCAGTTGCAATGGCTGTCAGGAGGAAGCATGGCGACCCTGTCCGGCGTCAGCTGTAAAACCTGGTCGGCCGTCAGCTTCAGGCTGCGAAGGACATCACCAATCAGGGCATCATTCAGGGCAGGCAGTTCTTCCGCCACCATCACCAGACGCACGTGCGCAGGGATGGCGATGGCGATTTCCCCCTGCAACGCCGTCGGGCGACGCAAGGCCCACTGGGTGATACCCAGCTGCTGCAACTGCCAGTCACGTCGGGATGTCATAGCGAAAACTCCTGTCTCTCAGGCGCGCAAATATAGCAAATGTGTCGAAAGTGCGCCATCTACCTACTATAATCCCCGCCTGAGTTTATTGAGGAACAATTCATGTCTGCATTTACCCCGGCAAGTGAAGTCTTGCTGCGTCACAGTGATGATTTCGAAGAAAGCCGTATTCTGTTTGCCGGAGATATGCAGGATGACCTGCCCGCGCGTTTCGACTGTGCTGAAAGCCGTGCCCATACCCAATACTACCACCACTGGCAGGTGCTGAGCCGCCAGATGGGCGAGCGCGCACGCTTTAGCCTGGTGGCGGAACAGAGTGATGTTGCTGACTGCGACACGCTGATCTACTACTGGCCGAAGAACAAACCGGAAGCGCAGTTCCAGCTGATGAATCTGCTCTCTCTGCTGCCGGTCGGGTGCGATATTTTCGTGGTCGGTGAGAACCGCAGCGGCGTGCGAAGCGCAGAGCAGATGCTGGAAGCGTACGCCCCGCTCAATAAAGTCGACAGCGCCCGTCGCTGCGGCCTGTATCATGGTCGTCTGGAAAACCAGCCTTCCTTTGATGCCGGGACATACTGGGATGCGTATCAGCTTGATGGCCTGACCATTAAAACCCTGCCGGGCGTTTTCAGCCGTGACGGGCTGGACGTGGGCAGTAAGCTGCTGCTCTCCACGCTGACGCCGCACACCAAAGGCAAAGTGCTGGACGTAGGCTGCGGTGCAGGGGTACTGGCCACGGTGCTGGCAAGCCACTCACCAAAAGTCCGCCTGACGCTCTGTGACGTCAGCGCGCCAGCAGTTGAAGCCAGCCGTGCGACGCTTGCCGCAAACGGCTTCGAAGGGGATGTCTTCGCCAGCAACGTCTTCTCGGACGTTACCGGTCGGTTCGACATGATTATTTCAAATCCGCCGTTCCACGATGGCATCGAAACCAGCCTTGAAGCAGCGCAAACGCTGATCCGTGGCGCTGTACGTCACCTGAACAGCGGGGGGGAACTGAGGATCGTCGCCAACGCGTTTCTGCCGTACCCAAAAGTGCTGGATGAAACCTTCGGCTTCCATGAAGTTATCGCGCAAACAGGCCGTTTTAAGGTCTACCGTACCGTGATGACGCGCCAGGCTAAAAAGTAGTCCACGGGTATTGTTTGCCGGAGAAGGGCCATCCCCCTCCGGCCATTTTTGCAGCAATCAAAACAACGCGCGCATTTTTCTATTGACGTAAAGCTCAAAACATCTAGAATGCGCCTCCGTGGTTACGATACTTTTACAGTATCGATGGTATGCGAAGGTGGCGGAATTGGTAGACGCGCTAGCTTCAGGTGTTAGTGTCCTTACGGACGTGGGGGTTCAAGTCCCCCCCCTCGCACCATAAATCACGTTGATATTGCTCGCACTGGGCGAAGGTGGCGGAATTGGTAGACGCGCTAGCTTCAGGTGTTAGTGTTCTTACGGACGTGGGGGTTCAAGTCCCCCCCCTCGCACCAACGAGGCGATATCAAAAAGTAAGATAACTGTGCGAAGGTGGCGGAATTGGTAGACGCGCTAGCTTCAGGTGTTAGTGTCCTTACGGACGTGGGGGTTCAAGTCCCCCCCCTCGCACCAATTATCTTGCATCCCCTCTGAAGTCCTTCATATTATTCCCTGTTATTTCAAACTCATCAGTATCACCAGAATTCCACTGACCAGCGCGACGCATGATGGCAACAAAACAAAGTGCCGTAATTGCTTATGCCAGATCATGGCTGAGGACATCAGCAACCCTGACACGATGATGGCTTTCCAGAGTTCAATGGAGAGATCGGCAAACATCAGACCGCCGAGGATGGCTCCCGGCAGTAATACCCCCCAACCACTTCCTAACACCCGGTTCAACATGGTTTGCCCTTTCGAATCGATAATGATAACCAATATCATATGACAAGCATTATCATTTGTCAGCACCGATAATTAAAAACCGTGGCCGTTTACCTTTCCCGTAATGACAGGCATTGTTTAAGGTGATAAATTGCCCACCTGTTAACTACTCATAAAGTTTCTCTGATAATTACTCGTTGATTTTTTTTGCTTCCATTATTGCGAAACAACACCCATTTATCTGTTTTAATTAAATTTTAATAAAAACGCACTACTATGACATCACAATCCTGGCGGTCTTTGGTCAACAGCAAATATCAATTATCGTTACGTTTATTTTTATTTTTGAACGCAACCTCAGCGGTGTTCTCGGTAACAAATCCGCTCTATTCTGTTCAGCTGTTATCTTTCCCCCTGCTGGCTATTTTTACGCTCAGCACCGGATTGCTGCTCTGGCACTGGCAAAAGTGTACCCGCAAGATAAATATTCCTGTGGTTTCAGCGATATTCGGTATTTTATGGGCCTGGCAAATCGCCTCAAAATTTTCGCTAATTACGCACGATCGGGCGACATATTTGATCATGGCGCTATTAACGGTGCTTTTTATCGGTTCGCTGGCATTCGCCATTAATATCAAAGCGTTTACGCTCCACTCATTACCCGCATTTATTGTCTGCCTGTGGTTAAGCCCCTCTGAACACTGGTTGAGAATGATCTACTCTTTCATTCTTCCGGTCGTAGCTATCGGCGTTCACCACGTACTACAAAGACGTAACGATCGCTTCGCTCAGGAGCTCCTCTCCCGGTTACTGGAAGAACGAGAAACCCTGACCGATCTCAGCATGATGGATCCACTTACCGGCCTGTATAACCGTCGCGGCTTGCAAAGCCGACTGGAGAATCTGCCTGCGGTAGAAAACGGCGAACATTTTGTCCTGCTAATGGATATCGATCACTTCAAGGCCTATAACGACCACTACGGCCATATGATGGGTGACCAGGCGTTAATCCGTGTCTCGGCAGCCATTCGTGATGCCGTACGCTCGCGGGATATTGTTGCGCGGTTTGGCGGGGAAGAGTTTATGGTACTGCTGACGAACATCTCGCTGGAACATGCCCGCCAGACGGCAGAGCGCATTCGTCAGAAAGTGTACGACTTAAAAATCCCCCACATGTTCAATGAGCGCGTCGCGACTAACGTCACCATCAGCATTGGTATTGCCATTTTTGAGAATGAAGACGCAGAAGGCGCGCTGGAAAAAGCAGATAAAGCCCTCTACGAAGCAAAGCATCTTGGGCGGAATAACATTCTGCTCAGCGAAGAGCTACAGGCGGTTTAAGCACAGCATTCTCTCTCCAGGACAAAAGTCTTGCCATCGGTATGAGCAATAGTTAGGATTGGCAATCATTATCATTTAGATTTCTATCTATTATGGCCACTCATACCGTACAGACTGTTGAACCCCTCCTCTGGCGAGCCCGTCTCACCACGGGAGACTCTTCGCTTGCGGAAGCCATACGCGAAAAGATAGCGGCAACCCGAGCCCATCTGCTGGACTTTATCAAACTGGATGAGCCGCATCCGCACCACGCCATGACACTGGCACAGTGGCAGCAGCCGGCAAAACGCCAGTCGCTGCTGGCAACCTATTCTGACCATATCTATCGCAATCAACCCACCCTTACGCGGGAAAATAAGCCCCTGCTCTCTCTCTGGGCGCAATGGTACATCGGCCTGATGGCGCCTCCGCTCATGCTGGCATTGCTCACCCAGGAGACCATGCTGGATCTCTCCCCGGAGTATTTTCACGTTGAGTTCCACGAGACGGGGCGTGCGGCCTGCTTCTGGATCGATCTTCACGAAGACCCAACGGCCATGCATCTTTCTGCCACGCAGCGGATGGAGCGGCTCGTGACCCGCGCCCTTATGCCGGTGGTGAATGCTCTGGAAGAGACAGGTGAGATCAATGGGAAGCTTATCTGGAGTAATACCGGCTATTTAATCCACTGGTATTTGACGGAAATGAAGCCCCTGCTCGGTGATGAGAAGGTGGATGCCCTGCGTCAGTCCTTGTTCTTTACGAAACAGCTTGCGGATGGCCGCGATAACCCGTTATTCCGTACCGTGGTGCCGCGTGACGGGCTTCTGGTGCGCCGCACTTGCTGCCAGCGCTATCGCCTGCCGGACATTCAGCAGTGCGGGGATTGTACGCTGAAGTAGTCGTACCCGGCCTGATGCCCTCACCCTGCCCCTCTCCCACAGGGAGAGGGAACAAACACTAAAAACGGCAACTTATGTTGCCGTTTTGCTTTTACCTAGGCCACCTGCTGATTTTCCGCTTCAGCATTACGCTGCGCTTCTTCCGCTTCCTGCTCCAGCAGCTGCTTCTCGTACACTTTAAAGAACGGGAAGTAGATGATGGCGGAGACACACGCAAGCACCACTACCAGAATGGCCGCGCGGAAATCCCAGCCCAGCGCCCATGCGGCACCCACAGGCGCGGGTGCTGTCCATGGCACAACAGAGATCACGCGGCTTATCAAATCAAACTTCATTGCCGCCCAGGCCAGCACGGCGTTGACCATCGGCGCCAGCAGGAACGGAATAAAGAACACCGGGTTCATGACGATCGGCGTACCAAAGATGACCGGTTCGTTGATGTTAAAGATGCTCGGCACCACGCTCAGACGTCCGATTGAGCGCAGATGCGCTGAACGGCTGCGCAGGTAGCAGAACACCAGCCCCATTGTCGCCCCCGAGCCCCCAATCACGATAAAGAACGTCCAGAACGCTTCCATAAAGATATGGGGAAGAGGCTGGCTTGCCGCCAGGGCGGTCTGGTTAGCCCCGAGATTGGTCAGCCAGAACATCTGCAGCATCCCGGAGACAATTGCCGCCCCGTGGATCCCTGCGAACCACAGTAAATGACCAATCAACACCGCCAGCAGGATGGCAGGCAGAGAATCCGCAGCGGAAACCAGCGGTTTGAAGATTGACATAATGGCCTGCGGGATCAGCATGCCAAACTGAGACTGAATCAACAAACTCAGCGGATAGAGCGTCAGTACAACCACCAGCACCGGGATCAGCAGATCAAAGGAGTTTTTGATCATCGGAGGAACCTGGTCCGGCAGACGGATACCGATATTGTGCGCTTTGAGGAAACGCATCATCTCAACGCAGTAGATTGCTACCAGAATCGCAGTAAAGATCCCCGTGCCTCCCAGGCTGTCTACGGGCAGCGTGCCTTTGGTCTTAGGTGCAGCCACCAACAGAAACGCCATCAGCGACAGCATGGCGCACATGAACGGATCTAACTGATGCGATTTCACATAGTGTTTGCCGAGGTTATAGGCAATGGCCGCACAAATATAAATGGACATAATGCCCATCGTCATATCGAACGGCGTCAGGATCTGGCCTTCAAATTGCTTTGCCATGTCCAGCCAGGCGCGCGCGAAGCCCCAGGTGGTGTCTGGCGAAAACGGTGGGTAAGCAAACACTAACAAAAATGAACCGACAATCATGAAGGGCATCGCGGAGATAAACCCGTCGCGGATAGCCATAACATGACGCTGGGAAGAGATCCGCCCGGCAATGGGACTGACGTAATTTTCAACGAAACGGAATATCAGATTAAACGCAGCATGGTTGGCAGACATAGCAGATCTCCTGTCAGACGTTCGATACGGGCGCTTTCACGCCACACGTTGTTCCATAAATCAGCTTCACAACCTTGCTGGCTCGTGTACCAGCGGTACTGCTCAGACGGAATGGTTTCATAATGTGCTCTTATTATTGGATACAGGGGACGTTACGTCCTCAGTATTAATCTCTGATTCACGCTCTGCAACCGGTTACTGTAACCGGTTTCTGTGAATGTGAAGGCGATCCAGAAATCGGCCATGTAGGATATTTGTTACTTAAGAGATATTTACAGCAGATAAATTCTTATGACAGATTACGCAGGATATTTGTCAGGAGGAAACAATGAGTTTGCAGTCTGTACAGCAGTTTTTTGCCGACAACGCGCCGGATATAGAAATCATTGAACTGAGTCAGAGTACCGCGACCGTTGCGCTGGCTGCTGCCGCTCATCGCGTTGAGCCGGGACAAATCGCCAAGACGTTATCGCTAAAAGTAAAAAATGAGGTGATTCTGGTAGTGGCGAAAGGCGATGCGCGTCTGGACAACAAAAAACTGAAAGATACCTTTGGTGCAAAAGCGCGCATGCTCAGTAGTGATGAAGTGGTGACGATTACAGGCCATCCCGTCGGGGGAGTCTGTCCGTTCGGGCTGGAAAACCCACTTTCTGTTTACTGCGATATTTCGTTAAAACAGTACGCGGAAGTGCTGCCCGCTGCAGGTGCCATCCACAGCGCCGTACGCATTTCTCCAGACCGGATGGCTGAGCTGACGTCCGCAAAGTGGGTCGATGTATGCATTTAATTGATGTGCCAGAATGTATCTGGCGTATCAAAAAATCACCGATTATAAAAATGCCGGCGAGCCCGACACCGAACAGCGCATGTCTCTTGCCGGAAGATGGGTAAGAATATCCGCCGCATCAAGCAACCCTACGTCAGAATTCACCCCCAGTTTCACCATCGCATTAAACTTGTGCGCGCGGATGGTTTTAATATTGCGTTCAAGTTGTGTCGCGATTTCAGGAATGGAAAACCCGAAAGACATATACCGCAATATCGCCCGCTCCGTTGGGCTTAACAATCTGTTTTGATTGACATACCAGTGGCTTAGCATATTGTCATTGATATGATGCGTCTCTCTCAATAGCACCACCAGCTCCTCCTGCAGGTGGCTCAGCGGTACCGATTTACTCACAATGCCATGCAGACGAGAAGGCGACAGATGGCTTATCAGGCGCGCTTCCATGTCATCAGACGCAAGTACAATTCGCTGAATATCGCTATGGGTGAAAGCGAGATCCCGCAGGGAAGCCAGGCAGTTACGACGCTCTTCACGCGCATCCGAGAGCGAATAGATCACCGAGAAAAAAGAGATGTTGGTCAGCGCCTTTTTAAAGCTTTCGAACTGACTGAAGAGGTGCAGTCGATAATGGCTGAGCATCGGCATCGCAAAAAGATGCTGCAGCCCAACGGCACTCATTGTGCAATTTTCGATGACAGCGATATGTCCTGGTGTATCGGTTTTTTCCATTCCTCATACTCTCCATAGGCTGACATTAAACTCAGCTCTCTCATTCCCTGTGCACTGTTAATCCAGGCGTACATATCGGCATTGCTGCGCAGCGACAACCGTCGCATCGCACTGTTTTTCTGCGCACTGATCGTTTTGTTGCTCTTCTTGAGCAAGGTAGCAATTTGGTTAATTCCCCAGCCCTTACCTAGCAGGCGTAACACTTTGCGTTCAGAGTGGGTCAGCGCAACAAACGGTTCGTCTTCGGTTTCCGCCTCGGCGGGTTCAGGAGACAATAACGTCTGGCTTATCCGCTCCGCCCGCTCGCTACCTGCACGAATAGCATTAATCACGCCTTCAATCGGTTCCATTTCAGAAAGCAACGTGCTTTCCGGGCGCATAAGCAGTTCCACTGCAATGGGATAAAGGGGACGAGAGACCATAAAAATCCAGTGAATATCCCGGTATTGGTTCAGTAAGTTGTAATATTCTTCTAACGTTCCCCGGGGTTTCCTGTATTCACCTGAAATATCAGCAATAATGACATTAGCCCGGCGAAGCTGAAGTAACGTTAACTCCTGCAGCGAACGACAATAAGTCAATTCAAATTCTGGGAAATGGTTTGCCATAACGCTGCCTAACCCGTTTTGCATAACGGGTACCCTGCTAATAACTACGCCATGTTTACCATTCAATGACAACATAGACCCTCCGTGTCCATTTTTCATTTGATGAGTAGCGTCTAAACGCATCAAGATTTATGTTTTTTCGTCCCTGAGTGTAGACTGATTAATACAAGCAGAAGATGAGATATGTTCTTAGCTTAAGAAAGGCCTAAAACAACGCTAATATCTCACAAAGCGCAATTAAATTTAATTGCAAGAGCATTAAAATAATGAAAATATAAAATAAGAATAACTTAATATAAATATTCTATATTTCTACTCATATAAATTCATCGCATTTATATTTAAACCTCATTCTCTTTCGCGAACCGGGCTGCAACTGTTTGCAGGAATCTTGATCTGACCCAGAGCAAGGGATACCGCACTCTGTGCTAAAAGTAAGCATCAGGGGCCAACAGGCAAGCGACTCACCAACACTTCGGGACACTACATGCAGGCAGAAATATCGATGCAGCGTGCCACCACGCGGCTGTGTATTCAGTGCGGACTTTTCCTGCTCCAGCACGGGGCGGAAAGCGCCCTGGTCGAGGAGCTTTCGACGCGTCTGGGGCTGGCATTGGGGATGGATAGCGTCGAAAGCGCGATTTCATCGAACGCTATCGTGCTGACCACCATCAAAGATGGCCAGTGCCTCACCTCTACCCGTAAAAACCACGACCGCGGCATTAATATGCATGTGGTAACCGAAGTGCAGCACATCGTCATTCTGGCTGAACATAAGCTACTCGACCTGAAAGAGATAGAAAAACGGTTCAACCAAATTAAACCCCTACGTTATCCGCGCTGGCTGGTGGTGTTGATGGTGGGGTTATCGTGCGCCTGTTTTTGTAAGCTCAATAAAGGGGGCTGGGACGGCGCGTTCGTGACCTTCTGCGCCAGCAGCATCGCCATGTATGTACGCCAGGTACTGACGCACCGGCAGTTGCACCCACAAATTAACTTCTGCATCACCGCGTTTGTTGCCACCACGGTGTCGGGGCTGCTGCTGCGCCTGCCACAGTTTGCCAACACACCCACCATCGCCATGGCCGCCAGCGTGCTCCTGCTGGTTCCGGGCTTCCCGCTGATTAACGCCGTTGCCGATATGTTTAAAGGGCACATCAATACCGGTCTGGCGCGCTGGGCGATTGCCAGCCTGCTTACGCTGGCAACCTGTATCGGCGTAGTGATGGCCATGACGCTGTGGGGGTTACGCGGATGGGCGTGATAACGTTTCTGCTGGCACTGATGCAGGACATGATCCTGGCCGCCATTCCCGCCGTCGGCTTTGCGATGGTCTTCAACGTCCCGCAGCGCGCTTTGCCATGGTGTGCGCTGCTGGGCGCCATCGGTCATGGCTCGAGAATGATCATGATGACCGCTGGTTTTAACATCGAGTGGTCAACTTTTATGGCCTCCATGCTGGTCGGCAGCATTGGTATTCAGTGGTCGCGCTGGTATCTGGCGCACCCTAAGGTGTTCACCGTCGCGGCCGTCATCCCGATGTTCCCCGGCATTTCAGCCTATACGGCCATGATTTCAGCGGTAAAAATCAGCCACTTTGGCTACACCGAGCCACAAATGATCCTGCTTCTGAGCAACTTTCTTAAGGCCTCATCTATTGTTGGCGCACTCTCGATCGGGTTGTCGATCCCGGGACTGTGGCTTTACCGCAAACGCCCGCGCGTTTGATGTTTGTGTTATTTCGCTGCCATGGGGATAATCTTTCTATTCCGTTTAGTGACGATAAGGAAAGGATGTGGCAAACCCTGGCAGCGAACTCCCGGAGCACAGTGAAGAATCCAGCCTGAAGGAAAAAATCTTTCAGAGCGCTATCGCCCTTTTTGCCGAATATGGGTTGAACGGCGCCCGCATGGAGCAGATCGCAGAGAAAGCAGGCACCACTAAACGGATGGTGGTTTACCATTTTAAGAACAAAGAAAATCTTTACCTTCTCGTTCTTGAGTACGTCTACACCCGGATCCGCGCCAGTGAAAAAGCGCTCAGCCTTGCAGACATACCGCCGGTTGAAGCGCTGGTGCACCTGGTGGAAGCCACCTTTGACTACCACGCAGACCACCCGGATTACATTCGTATTATCTGCATGGAGAACATGCAGCGTGGTCGCTTTATGCAGCAATCCAGCTACCTGCGCCAGGTCAACCGCAGCGCGCTCGATCTGCTCGACGATATCCTGCGGCGCGGAAAAGAAAAGCAGCTGTTCAGCCAGTCTGTTGACCCGCGGGATCTTCACCGCCTGATCAGCAGCTTCAGCTTCCACTATGTTGCCAACAGCTACACCTTTACGCTGCTGTTTGAAGAGGGAGCAGACGAGCAGTCTCAGCGCCAGCACTACCGGAAAATGGCCGTTCAGGTGGCGCTTCGTTATACCTGTCCATAAAATTGCTTGCAATTATATCGCGCACTATCTATATTCAACTCATGAACGCAAAAACGAACGACACCACCAACGCGCTTCTGCTGGATAACCAGCTCTGTTTTGCCCTCTATTCGGCAAACCTGGCGCTTAACAAGCTGTACCGGCAACTGCTGGCGCCGCTTAACCTGACCTACCCGCAATACCTGGTGATGCTGGTACTGTGGGAGCAGGATGACATTACGGTGTCGGACATCGGTGAGCGGCTGTTTCTTGACTCTGCCACCCTGACGCCGCTGTTGAAGCGTCTGGAAAGCGCCGGGCTGATCAACCGTCAGCGTTCGCGTAAAGACGAACGCCAGGTTGCCGTCACGCTGAGCGATGCGGGACGTGAGCTGCAGCAGCAGGCCTCCGGGATCCCTCACGCGGTGGGATGCGCAGCGCAATGTGACACTGACACCATGCTGGCACTCAAGCAGCAGCTTGAACTTTTGCGACATCAGTTACATCACGCGTAAGGCTATACTTTACGCGTATTTATTTACCCAAATACATCGTGTGCTATTTAATAGCACACACCAACGTAAGATGAGGAACCTGCCATGTCTTTAGAAAAAGTTGTCTACACTGCCAAAGCAAAAGCGACCGGAGGCCGTGACGGCCGCGCAACCTCTTCCGATGGCGTCCTGGACGTCAAACTGGGTGTGCCAAAAGAGATGGGCGGCATGGGGGGCGAAGTGACCAACCCTGAACAGCTGTTTGCTGCCGGCTACTCTGCCTGTTTCCTGGGGGCGATGAAATTTGTGGCTGCGCGCGACAAATTTACGCTGCCAAAAGAGGCCTTCATTGAAGGTGAAGTGGGCATTGGTCCACTGCCAACCGGTTTTGGTATCGAAGCCAAACTGAACATTCACGTTGAAGGCATGGATCCTGCAGAAGCCAAAAAACTGGTGGATGCGGCGCACATTGTGTGCCCGTACTCTAACGCGACCCGCGGCAACATCGACGTGACCCTGAATATCATCGCGTGATAAATGCCTGATGGCGCTGCGCTTATCAGGCCTACGACTGTAGCCCCGGTAAGCGCAGCGCCACCGGGGAAATCCCCTCCATTCCCTCATCCTCTCTGTGCTACCATAAGCCCATATCACGCCCGTAGTAATCAGTAGAGAAAGCGTTATGTCCTCCAGAATTCTGACCACCAGCATTGCTGGTATTGATGCCTTTATGCGCGATCCCCGCGGTGTGTTGACGCACGCCGAAGGCGGCACGCTTGCAGTGTTGGCCGACAACGCCCCGGCGTTTTACGCCCTCACCCCGGAGCGTCTGGCGCAGCTTCTGGAGATAGAAGCGCGGTTGTCGCGCCCGGCAAGTGACGTCACGCTCGATAACCAGTTCTTTGAAGAGCCGGGTAACGCCCCCGTCACGGTACCGATGGGGAAATTTGCCCTGTACGCGGGCTGGCATCCGGATGTGGATTTTCAGCGGCAGGCGGCATTGTGGGGCATTGCGCTGACGCAACCGGCTACCCCTGAGGAGCTTGCCGCCTTTATTGCCTGGTGGCAGGCAGAAGGCAAAGTCTTTACCCACATTCAGTGGCAGCAAAAGCTCGCCCGCCATCTGCAAATTAACCGCGCCAGCAATAACGGCCAGCCAAAACGCGATATCAACGCTTTTTCAGAACCGGATAAACAGATCCCTAATGGATTCCGAGGTGCGAAATGAAAAACGTCGGCGACCTGATGAAACGACTGCAAAAGATGATGCCAGCCAATGTGAAGCCTGCCTTCACAACGGGTGAAGAACTTCTGGCGTGGCAAAAAGAACAGGGTGAGATCCGCGCTGCCGCCCTCGCCCGTGAAAACCGGGCGATGAAAATGCAGCGTACCTTTAACCGCTCCGGTATTCGCCCCCTGCATCAGAACTGCTCATTCGATAACTATAAAATTGAGACCCACGGGCAGATGAACGCCCTGGCCGCCGCCCGGCAGTACGTGGACGAATTCGACGGCAACATCGCCAGCTTTATCTTCAGCGGTAAGCCCGGTACCGGTAAAAACCACCTGGCCGCCGCCATCTGCAACGAACTGCTTCTGCGCGGGAAATCGGTGTTAATCATTACCGTGGCCGATATCATGTCTGCCATGAAAGATACCTTCAGCAACCGTGAAACCAGCGAAGAGCAGCTGCTTAACGATCTGAGCAATGTGGATTTGCTGGTTATTGACGAGATTGGTGTTCAAACCGAATCCCGCTATGAAAAGGTGATCATTAACCAGATTGTCGATCGCCGCTCTTCTTCCAAGCGTCCCACCGGCATGCTGACCAACCACAATATCGACGAGATGACCCGCTTACTGGGCGAGCGCGTGATGGATCGCATGAAGCTGGGCAACAGCCTCTACGTCATCTTTGACTGGGAAAGCTATCGCAGCCGCGTCACCGGTAAAGAGTATTAAGACAGTTCCATGAATCGCCGCCGGAGCGGAGGTATATACTGGACCCCTTCCGGCCCAAAACGGACCTTTTTGAGAAAGCCATTATGAAAAAACAGATTCTTTTCAGCACACTTTTAGGCGCCCTGCTGGTCACCGGCATGGCCCATGCCGCGTCATGGCAGGAGTCCCTCTCCAGCGCCGCCAGCGAACTCACCAAAGAGAGCGGCAGCACTCAGGGCGGGCTGTCAGCCTCTTCCCTCACCAGCCTGCTGGGCAATAGCTCCCAGAGTCTGAGTGCCGGCACCATGAACAACGCAGCAGGCATCCTGGAATACTGTGCGAAGCAAAAGCTGGCTTCCGTGACTGATGCGCAAAATGTGAAAAACCAGGTGCTCGGTAAGCTGGGTCTGGACACCCAGGAGCAGAAAGCCGACACCAACTACATGGACGGCATTCAGGGTCTGCTGAACGCGCAAAATGGTCAGCAGCTGAATCTGAGCACCCTTGGCAACTCATCTCTGGCGAAACAGGTGAAAACCAAAGCCTGCGATCTGGTGCTGAAACAAGGCGTTAATTTCATCTCCTGATTGGCCCCATTTCCTGCCACAACACGCCGCGTTTAATACGTTAGTCTTGCAACGCGGCGTGAAACCGGCATTTTCCCCTTCTGCCCTCGTCTCAGCATCCGTACAACAGGATGCGACCGCCTTCAAAAAAACGATTTTCTAAACCAATTCCTAACAACGGCACACTTTCGTGACACTAAAATTGCAGCTTAGCGACATCACCATTACATTGTATTACCCAAAAAATAATCAATTAGCCAGCGAAGCATCTGGCGTCATGAGGATATGCTGTTGTCAGAGTTAATGTCCCTTGCCCTTTTTCTGGCCTCCATCGGCGTTTACGCCTGGAAAGCTGGCCGTAACACCTGGTGGTTTATCGCCACGCTGGTGGTGCTCGGCATTTTTATTGTTTTAAACATTACGCTCTACGCCAGCGATTACTTTACCGGAGACGGGATAAACGATGCGGTGGTCTACACCCTGACCAATAGCCTGACGGGCGCAGGCGTGGGTAAGTATATTCTCCCCGGTCTGGGCCTGGTGCTGGCGCTGGTGACCATTTTTGGCGCGCTCGCCTGGGTGCTGCGCCGCCGCCGTCATCTTCCGCACCATCATGGCTACAGCCTGCTGGCGCTTTTCCTTGCGCTGGCCTCCGTGGATGCCAGCCCGGCATTTCATCAGATCACCGAGCTGGTGAAATCCCAGTCGCGCGACGGTGACCCGGATTTCGTGGCGTACTATAAAGAGCCATCGAAAACGATAGCCAACCCGAAGCTTAATCTGGTGTACATCTACGGCGAGAGTCTGGAGAGGACCTATTTCGATAACGACGCCTTCCCGAACCTGACGCCGGATCTGGGCGCGCTGAAAAACGAAGGCCTCGACTTCAGTCACACCATGCAGCTGCCCGGCACCGACTACACCATTGCCGGAATGGTCGCCTCCCAGTGCGGCATTCCTCTGTTTGCCCCCTTTGAAGGCAACGCCTCAGCTTCAATGTCGAGCTTCTTCCCGCAGAATATCTGCCTGGGCGACATCCTGAAAAACTCCGGTTACGAGAACTATTTTGTCCAGGGGGCCAACCTGCGCTTTGCCGGGAAAGATGTGTTCCTGAAATCACACGGGTTTGATCATTTGTACGGCTCAGAAGAGTTAAAAACGACCGTCGCCGATCCCACTTACCGCAACGACTGGGGCTTCTACGACGATACCGTACTGGAGGAGACCTGGAAAAAATTCGAAGAACTGTCCCGCGCCGGGAAACGCTTCTCCCTCTTTGCCCTGACGGTAGATACTCACCATCCTGACGGTTTCGTCTCGCGCACCTGCAAGCGCAAACGCTACGACATTGACGGCAAAGATAATAAATCCTTCAGCGCCGTCACCTGTAGCCAGGAACATATCGCCGCCCTTGTTCAGAAAATCAAAACCTCACCCTGGTTCAAAAACACGGTGATCGTGGTCTCTTCAGACCATCTGGCGATGAAAAACAGCGCGTGGGATCAGCTGAACAAACAGGATCGCAGCAACCTGTTCTTCGTTCTGCGCGGCGACAAACCGCAGCAGGAGGTGATCGCCACCAAACGAAATTCGATGGATAACGGCGCCACGGTGCTGGATATCCTTGGCGGTGACAACTTTATTGGCCTGGGCCGCAGCACGCTGTCGGGACAATCGCTGTCCGAAGTGTTCCTCAACATGAAGGAAAAAATCCTCGCCTGGAAGCCGGATATCATTCGTCTGTGGAACTTCCCGAAAGAGATGAAAGACTTCACTATCGATCAGGATAAAAAAACGATCGCCTTCTCAGGCAGCCACTTCCGGCTGCCGCTGCTGCTGCGCGTGTCGGATAACCGCGTTGAGCCGCTGCCTGAAAGCGAATACTCGGCGCCGCTGCGCTTCCAGCTGGCGGAGTTTGCCCCGCGAGATAACTTTGTCTGGGTCGATAAGTGCTACAAAATGGGCCAGCTCTGGTCGCCGCCGCTGGCGCTGTCGACGGACTGGTGCGTCTCTCAGGGGCAGCTTGGCGGGGAGCAAACCGTGCAGCACGTGGACAAGCCAGTATGGAAGGGCAAAACCGCCTTCAGGGATACGGTTATCGATACCGCCCGCTATCAGCGCAACATTGATATGCTGAAAATCGTCGACAACGATATTCGCTATAAAGCCGACAGCTTTATCTTCAACGTCGCCGGTGCGCCGGAAGAGGTTAAACAGTTCAGCGGTATCTCTCGTCCGGAGTCCTGGGGTCGCTGGTCCAACGCACAGCTGGGCAATGAAGTAAAAATTGAGTATGCCCACCCCTTGCCGCAGAAATTCGACCTGGTGATCACCGCCAAAGCGTATGGCGCTAATGCTAACCGCCCTGTTCCGGTACGGGTGGGCGACAGCGAGCAGACGCTGACCCTTGGCAACGAAGTCAGCACCACCACGCTGCATTTCGATAATCCTTCACGGAGTAATACCCTGGTGATTGTGCCGCCAGAGCCGCAATCCACCAATGAAGGCAATATTCTCGGCCACTCACCGCGCGAGCTCGGGATTGGCATGGTCGAAATTAAAATCGTGGGTAACGCAGGCTAATGCGTGTCGGCCTTAACATCACCGTTCGCCCAACACGCCCCGGTGACGTCACCGCCCTGCCCGCCATAGAACGCGCAGCGGGCGAGCGTTTCCGGGATTACCCGGAACTCGCCTGGCTTGCAGAGGGCGAGGTCATTTCCGCTGAGCAGCATCTCGACTACGCCGAACGCGGACTGAGCTGGCTGGCGCTGGCCAACGACCAGCCGGTCGGTTTTATCCTCGCAGAATTGCACGTTTCGTCGCTGTTCATCGTGGAGCTTTCGGTGCATCTGGACTGGCAGGGAAAAGGGATCGGCCGACGGCTCATCGCCTGTGTCGCTGACCAGGCCCGCAAAAGGGGGCTGGCATCGCTGACGCTGACAACCTTCCGGGACGTGCCGTGGAATGCGCCGTTCTATGCGCGGCTGGGGTTTGAAATGATAACGACGCTGACGCCTGAACTGCGTGAAAAACGCGAAGAAGAGATGGCGCACGGTTTAGCGTATGACGCTCGCTGTGCCATGCGCCTGCCTCTGTAATATCGTCCGACGGCGCACCGTCATTGCGTAGGCCGGGTAAGGCGTAGCCGCCACCCGGCACCACATACGGCGTTAGAAGGTTTCCCAGTTATCGCCCGCATCCGCGGTCGCCGGTTTACGCATCACCACCGGTGCAGCAACGCTTTTGGCTGCGGCAAACTCACGTGCTTTCATCTGCTCCTGCTGAATACGGAACACCGCGACGGCCTGCGTCAGGCGGCTCGCCTGCTCTTCCAGCGCCGCAGCGGCAGCAGCAGACTCTTCCACCAGCGAGGCGTTCTGCTGAGTCACGCGATCCATCTCCGCCACCGCCAGACCAACCTGATCGATACCGCGGCTCTGCTCATCAGAGGCAGAGGCGATTTCGCCCATGATATCGGTCACGCGGGTCACCGCATTAACGATTTCACCCATCGTTTCACCGGCGCTTTCCACCAGCGTTGAGCCCACTTCCACACGACCGACGGAGTCTTCAATCAGGCTCTTGATCTCACGGGCAGCCTGGGCACTGCGCTGGGCCAGGTTACGTACTTCACCTGCCACGACGGCGAATCCGCGACCCTGCTCACCCGCACGTGCAGCTTCAACCGCCGCGTTCAGTGCCAGAATGTTGGTCTGGAAGGCAATACCGTCAATCACGCTGATAATATCGGCGATTTTCTGCGAACTGCCCGCGATGTCGCGCATGGTTTGCACCACGTTATCCACCACTTTCCCGCCCTTCTGTGCGGTTTCAGACGCACTCAGCGCCAGGTTGCTCGCCTGGCGGGCATTTTCGGCGTTCTGCTTCACGGTCGCCGTCAACTGCTCCATGCTGGCAGCGGTCTCTTCCAGGGAAGCGGCCTGCTGTTCAGTACGGGAAGAGAGATCGTTATTGCCCATCGCGATTTCGCTCGCGCCGCTGTAGATGGCGTTTGCGCCGTTACGCACGTCACCAACGGTACGCACCAGTTCGCTCTGCATATGACGCAGCGAGTCGGCCAGTTCACCCATCTCGTTAGCGCCTTCCACTTCAATGCGCTTCACCAGATCGCCGCTGGCGATATGGCGGATGTTGTCGATGAGACGGGTCAGCGGAGAGATCAGCGCCTGCTTGATACCCAGCCACACGCCCACGATGACCACCAGCACAACGATCAGCACGCTGATCAGCACCCAGATCGCCTGGCTGTAAGAGCTGTTGCTGTTTTCCACCGCCATCTGATACAGCTTGTCGTTCTGCAGCAGGTAGTTCACATACTGCTTCTCAAAACCATCCTGATAGCTCTGGGTAGGCTGATCGAAGAAAGCGTTAATTTTGCCTGCCCCCAGCAGTTGAATCAGCTCCGCCAGCGCGCCGTGATAAATATCGTAGTTACGCTTAATTTCCATCGCTTCAGCGTCGCTCTGACGCGGATCGCGCGGCAGGGCTTCGTAGGCGGCCCAGTTTTTTTCCGCCTGTTTCAGTGACACAGAGGCAATTTGCATCAGATCGTTCACGGTCGCGCCGCTGCCGATATTGTTCTGATCCATCATGTAGCGGATGCCCGCGCGGTTCAGGGTGTTACGGGTTTGCAGCAACGCCACCCAGCTGGCGTTCAGCGTGGATTGTTGCTGGCGAATGGTTTGCAGGACGGTGAAATTCTCTTTGTCATGCTTCAGGGCATTGAAGAAAAGGCCACCGGAGGTCAGTTGTAAAAGGCCAAATATCGCTAGAACCAGCATTAAGCTGGTGACAATCTTGATACGGTTTAACATGTTTTCTCTTCCTTCAGACAGATACAGAATTTTCGGCCTGGAAAGGGAAAACTTTACGAAAATCATCCTTTAATTTGTGGTTTTTACTCTTCGTCACGCGCTGCGTTATGGCGGTTTCCCAGCGCGATAAACTCCTCAAGCAGCGCCGTCAGCTGTTTCATCTTCTCCGGCGTATATTCCGCCTCTATTTGCTGGTACGCCTCTTCCACCTGCGCCTGAGCGTGCTCGTACAGCGCGTTGCCCTCTTTGGTCAGCGACACGTACAGTTTGCGCTGGTCATTGACCGGTTTTAAGCGCAGCACCAGACCGTCGCGCTCCATGCGCGTCAGAATGCCCGTCAGGCTCGGGCGCAATATGCAGGTCCGAAACGCCAGATCGTGAAAATCCATCGAGGGATGTTCAGCCAGCACTCGCACAATGCGCCACTGCTGCTCGGTCAGGTTATGCCGCTTCACAATTGGTCGGAAGTAGGACATTGCCGCTTCCCGCGCCTGCAACAGGGCGATAGTTAAAGAATCATGCATAGCCACTCCCGCTTATTGTTAACAAGTAAACAATTCAAAATCGCTGTTCTAATCAACCGCTTTTTGACCATCGAAAAGTCTAACAGAAACAACAGCACTTTATTAACACGATGATAAATATATCATTTCAAACGAAAATGTAAATTTATTGTTATTCATATCACAAATATTTCACTTCTGATTGCGAAATAATCAGCAAAAGCATAAAACCAGATCATTAATATATTAACAAAATCAACACCGGCGTTCCGGCCTGAGGAGTATGTCAATGAAAGGTACCGTTTTTGCCGTGGCGCTGAACCACCAAAGCCAGCGCGACGCCTGGGCTGAGGCGTTTGAAAAAGCCCCCTACAACACCCCGCCAAAAACCGCGGTGTGGTTTATCAAGCCACACAACACGGTGATCCGCGCAGGTGAACCCATCCCGTTCCCGCAGGGTGAGACGGTGCTGAGCGGCGCAACCGTCGCGCTGGTGGTGGGCAAAACGGCCAGCAAAGTTCGCGTCGAGGATGCGGCGGCCTACATCGCCGGATACGCGCTGGCCAACGAGGTAAGCCTGCCGGAAGAGAGCTTTTATCGCCCGGCAATCAAAGCCAAATGCCGGGACGGGTTTTGTCCGCTGGGTGAGCTGGTCGCCGTCGACAACGTGGATAACCTGACTATCATCACCGAAATCAACGGCCGCGAAGCGGACCACTGGAACACCGCCGGGCTACAGCGCAACGCCGCCGAACTGCTGAGCGCCCTGAGCGAGTTCGCGACCCTGAATCCGGGCGATGCGATCTTGCTCGGCACACCGCAAAGCCGCGTCGAGATCCGCCCGGGCGATCGGGTACGCATTCTGGCGGAAGGGTTCCCGGCACTGGAAAACCCGGTGGTGGATGAACGCGACGTGGCGATGGCTCAGGGCGCGCACCCTCACCCCACGCTGTTCGCCCTCGGCCTGAACTACGCCGATCACGCCAGCGAGTTGGCATTCACGCCACCGACCGAGCCGCTGGTGTTTATCAAAGCGCCCAATACCTTCAACGGCGACAACCAGACCTCGGTACGCCCGGACAACGTTGAGTACATGCACTACGAGGCGGAGCTGGTGGTGGTCATCGGCAAAACCGCGCGTAAGGTCAGTGAAGCCGAGGCGATGGATTTTGTTGCGGGCTACACGGTCTGTAACGACTACGCCATTCGCGACTATCTCGAAAATTACTACCGCCCGAATCTGCGGGTCAAAAGCCGCGACGGGTTAACCCCCATCAGCCCCAACATCGTGCCAAAAGCAGCCATTCCCGATCCGCATAACTTAACCCTGCGCACCTTCGTCAACGGTGAATTACGTCAGGAAGGGACCACGGCGGATCTGATCTTCAGCATCCCATACCTGATTGCATACCTGAGCGAATTCATGACTCTGCAGCCGGGCGACATGATCGCCACCGGCACGCCAAAAGGACTGTCCGACGTGGTACCGGGGGATGAAGTGGTGGTGGAAGTGGAAGGCGTGGGTCGCCTGGTAAACCGGATTGTGAGTGAGGAGACGGTAAAATGAAAAAGATTAACCACTGGATCAACGGCAAAAACGTGGCGGGAAGCGACTACTTCCACACCACCAACCCGGCCTCCGGCGAGGTGCTGGCAGAAGTCGCCGCCGGCGGGGAAGCGGAAATCCATCAGGCCGTGGCGGCAGCAAAAGAGGCTTTCCCAAAGTGGGCCAACCTGCCGATGAAAGAGCGTGCGCGTCTGATGCGTCGCCTGGGCGATCTGATTGATCAGAACGTGCCGGACATTGCCGCGATGGAAACCGCCGACACCGGCCTGCCCATCCACCAGACCAAAAACGTGCTTATCCCGCGCGCCTCGCACAACTTTGAGTTCTTCGCCGAAGTGTGCCAGCAGATGAACGGCAAAACCTACCCGGTTGACGACAAGATGCTGAACTACACCCTGGTGCAGCCGGTGGGCGTCTGCGCGCTGGTGTCGCCGTGGAACGTGCCGTTTATGACCGCTACCTGGAAGGTCGCCCCTTGTCTGGCGCTGGGGAATACCGCCGTGCTGAAGATGTCTGAACTCTCGCCGCTGACCGCCGACCGTCTGGGCGAACTGGCGCTGGAGGCGGGGATTCCGGCGGGCGTGCTGAACGTGGTGCAGGGCTACGGCGCCACGGCAGGCGATGCGCTGGTGCGCCATCACGACGTGCGGGCCGTCTCCTTCACCGGCGGCACCGCCACCGGGCGCAATATCATGAAAAACGCCGGGCTGAAGAAATACTCCATGGAGCTGGGCGGCAAATCCCCGGTGCTGATTTTTGAAGATGCCGACATTGAGCGCGCGCTGGACGCCGCCCTGTTCACCATCTTCTCCATCAACGGCGAGCGCTGCACCGCGGGCTCGCGCATTTTCATCCAGCAGAGCATCTACCCGGAATTCGTCAAACGCTTCGCCGAGCGCGCCAACCGCCTGCGCGTGGGCGATCCGACCGATCCGAACACCCAGATTGGCGCACTGATTAGCCAACAGCACTGGGAGAAAGTCTCCGGCTATATCCGCCTGGGCATTGAGGAGGGCGCGACCCTGCTGGCGGGCGGCCCGGACAAACCGGCCGACCTGCCTGCGCACCTGAAAGGCGGTAACTTCCTGCGCCCGACGGTGCTGGCGGATGTCGACAACCGCATGCGCGTGGCGCAGGAGGAGATCTTCGGCCCGGTAGCATGCCTGCTGCCGTTCAAGGATGAAGCGGAAGGGCTACGCCTGGCCAACGACGTGGAGTACGGCCTGGCGTCGTACATCTGGACCCAGGACGTCAGCAAAGTGCTGCGTCTGGCGCGCAATATCGAAGCGGGCATGGTGTTCGTGAATACCCAGAACGTGCGCGATCTGCGCCAGCCGTTTGGCGGCGTGAAGGCCTCCGGCACCGGGCGCGAAGGCGGCGAGTACAGCTTTGAGGTGTTCGCGGAGATGAAGAACGTCTGCATCTCCATGGGCGACCATCCGATTCCAAAATGGGGGATCTAAAATGGGAAAGTTAGCGTTAGCGGCAAAAATCACGCACGTACCGTCAATGTATCTCTCTGAGCTGCCGGGTAAAAACCACGGCTGCCGTCAGGGGGCCATCGACGGGCACAAAGAGATCGGCAAGCGCTGCCGCGAGCTGGGCGTCGACACCATCATCGTCTTCGACACCCACTGGCTGGTGAACAGCGCCTATCACATCAACTGTGCGGACCATTTTTCAGGCGTCTACACCAGTAACGAGCTGCCGCACTTTATCCGCGACATGACCTACGACTACGACGGCAACCCGGAGCTCGGGCAGCTGATCGCCGACGAGGCGGTCAAGCTTGGCGTGCGCGCCAAAGCGCATAACATCCCGAGCCTGAAGCTGGAGTACGGCACGCTGGTGCCGATGCGCTACATGAACGCGGATAAGCACTTCAAAGTGGTCTCCATCTCGGCGTTCTGCACGGTTCACGACTTCGCCGACAGCCGCAGGCTGGGCGAGGCCATCGTCAGCGCCATCGAAAAGTATGACGGCACCGTGGCGGTGCTCGCCAGCGGCTCACTGTCGCACCGCTTTATCGACGACCAGCGTGCGGAAGAAGGGATGAACAGCTACACCCGCGAGTTCGACCGCCAGATGGACGAACGGGTGGTGAAGCTATGGCGCGAAGGCCAGTTCAAAGAGTTCTGCAGCATGCTGCCGGAGTACGCCGATTACTGCTACGGCGAGGGCAACATGCACGACACGGTGATGCTGCTGGGTATGCTCGGCTGGGACAAATACGACGGCAAGGTTGAATTCCTCACCGAGCTGTTCGCCAGCTCCGGTACCGGCCAGGTTAACGCCGTTTTCCCGCTGCCCGCGTAAGGAGCCACCATGCCGCATTTTATCGCTGAATGTACCGACAACATCCGCGAGCAGGCCGACCTGCCGGGGCTGTTCGCCAAAGTGAACGAGGCGCTGGCCGCCACCGGTATTTTCCCCATCGGCGGTATCCGCAGCCGTGCCCACTGGCTGGATACCTGGCAGATGGCGGACGGCAAGCAGGATTACGCCTTTGTGCATATGACGCTGAAGATTGGCTCCGGACGCAGCCTGGAGAGCCGCGAGGCCGTGGGGGAGATGCTGTTTGCGCTGATCAAAGCGCATTTTGCCAACCTCATGGCGAGCCGCTATCTGGCGCTGTCGTTTGAGCTCGACGAACTGCACCCGACGCTCAATTACAAACAAAACAACGTACACGCGTTGTTTACGTAATACCGTCCCCTCTCCCTTTGGGAGAGGGTTAGGGTGAGGGGAAATCTCTGCGGCCCGATGCCCTCACCCCGTCCCTTTCCCACTGGGAGAGGGAGAAAACAAACATAAAACAGGATATCGCCATGCTCGACAAACACACCCATACCCTGATCGCCCACCGCCTGCATCAGGCGGAGCAGTCCCGGGAGCAGATCCGCGCGATCTCGCTGGAGTACCCGGAGATCACGATTGAAGACGCCTACGCCGTCCAGCGCGAATGGGTGAACCTGAAAATCGCCGAAGGCCGCGTGCTGAAAGGCCACAAGATCGGCCTCACCTCAAAAGCGATGCAGGCCAGCTCGCAGATCAGCGAGCCGGACTACGGTGCGCTGCTGGACGATATGTTCTTCCACGACGGCAGCGACATCCCCGTCGATCGCTTTATCGTCCCGCGCATTGAGGTGGAGCTAGCCTTCGTGCTGGCAAAACCGCTGCGCGGACCGAACTGCACGATCTTCGACGTCTACAACGCCACAGATTACGTGATCCCCGCGCTGGAGCTGATCGATGCCCGCTGCCACAACATTGACCCGGAAACCCAGCGCCCGCGCAAGGTGTTCGACACCATCTCCGATAACGCCGCCAACGCGGGCGTGATCCTCGGCGGCCGTCCGATTAAGCCCGACGAGCTGGATCTGCGCTGGATCTCCGCCCTGCTCTATCGCAACGGCGTGATCGAAGAGACCGGCGTCGCCGCGGGCGTGCTCAACCACCCGGCTAACGGCGTGGCGTGGCTGGCTAACAAGCTTGCGCGGTACGACGTGCAGCTTGAGCCAGGGCAGATCATCCTCGGCGGTTCGTTTACCCGTCCGGTCGCGGCCAGCAAAGGCGATACCTTCCACGTGGACTACGGCAACATCGGCTCCATCAGCTGCCGCTTTGTCTAGGAGATAACCATGCAAAACGCATTCAAAACGGCGCTGAAAGCCGGAAAGCCGCAGATTGGTTTATGGCTGGGGCTGACCAGCAGCTACAGCGCCGAACTGCTGGCGGGGGCTGGTTTCGACTGGCTGCTGATTGACGGCGAGCACGCACCGAACACCGTGCAGACCGTCTTAACCCAGCTGCAGGCCATCGCCCCTTATCCGAGCCAGCCGGTGGTACGCCCGTCGTGGAACGATCCGGTGCAGATCAAACAGCTGCTGGATGTGGGCGCGCAAACCCTGCTGGTACCGATGGTACAAAACGCCGAAGAAGCCCGTCTGGCGGTCCGTTCCACGCGCTATCCGCCTGCGGGTATTCGCGGCGTGGGCAGCGCCCTGGCGCGGGCCTCGCGCTGGAACCGCATCCCGGACTACCTGCACCAGGCCAACGACGCCATGTGCGTGCTGGTGCAAATCGAAACCCGCGAGGCGCTAAAAAACCTGCCGCAGATCCTGGATGTGGACGGCGTCGACGGGGTGTTTATCGGCCCGGCGGATCTGAGCGCCGACATGGGCTTTGCCGGTAATCCTCAGCACCCGGAAGTGCAGGCGGCCATTGAACAGGCGATCGCGCAGATCCTGAGCGCCGGCAAAGCGCCCGGCATCCTGATGGCCAACGAGCAGCTGGCAAAACGCTATCTCGAACTCGGTGCGTTGTTTGTCGCCGTCGGCGTCGACACCACCCTGCTCGCCCGCAGCGCCGAAGCGCTGGCGGCACGTTTTATCGATCACCCGGTTACGTCAGTTAATAACAATAAATCCGTCTACTAAACGTAAGATCTGGAGCGCACCATGACGACCTCTACCCTGCAAGATAATAAAGCTGTTGAACATCGCGTTATAAATAAGCTGTTCCGTCGTTTGATCGTGTTTCTCTTTATCCTGTTTGTCTTCTCGTTTCTCGATCGCATCAACATCGGCTTTGCCGGGCTGACGATGGGCAAAGATCTGGGCCTCACCTCCACGATGTTTGGCCTGGCCGCGACGCTCTTTTACGTCACCTACGTGCTGTGCGGGATCCCGAGCAACATCATGCTGGCGAAGATCGGCGCCCGGCGCTGGATCGCCGGGATCATGGTGGTGTGGGGGATCGCGTCCACCTGCACCATGTTCGCCACCAGCCCGGAAACGCTCTATGTGCTGCGCATGCTGGTGGGCATTGCCGAGGCTGGCTTCCTGCCGGGGATTTTGGTCTATCTCACCTGGTGGTTCCCGGCCTATCACCGCGCCCGCGCCAACGCACTGTTTATGATTGCCATGCCGGTAACCATGATGCTCGGCTCTATTCTTTCCGGCTACATCCTGGCGATGGACGGGCTGTGGAATCTGAAAGGCTGGCAGTGGCTGTTCCTGCTGGAAGGGTTGCCGTCGGTGGTGCTCGGCGTGGTGACCTGGTTCTACCTTAACGACACCCCGGATCAGGCCAGCTGGCTGGATGATGAAGAAAAGCAAACGCTGAAAACCATGATCGCCCGTGAGCAAGAGCTGGCGGTGGCGCATGCCGCCACGCCGCGTTCAACGCTGCGTGAAGTCCTGACCCCGGCGGTACTGCTCTATACGCTGGCCTATTTCTGCCTGACGAACACGCTGAGTGCGATCAACATCTGGACGCCGCAGATCCTGCAAAGCTTCAACACCGGCAGCAGCAACATTGTGATCGGCCTGCTGGCGGCGATCCCGCAGTTTTGCACCATCCTCGGCATGATCTGGTGGAGCCGTCGCTCTGACAGGCTGAAAGAGCGAAAAAAGCACACCATCCTGCCGTATCTCTTCGCGGCGGCGGGATGGATGCTGGCCTCGGCCACCGATCACAGCCTGATCCAGCTGCTTGGCATCATCATGGCCTCAACCGGATCGTTTACCGCCATGGCGATATTCTGGACCACGCCGGATCAGGTTATTAGCCTGCAGTCCCGTGCGGTGGCGCTGGCGGTGATCAACGCTATCGGCAACGTCGGATCCGCCGTCAGCCCGCTGCTGATCGGCACTCTGCGTGATGCCACCGGCAGCTTCAGCTCCGGGCTGTGGTTCGTCGCCGGGCTGCTGGTGGTGGGCGCGCTGGTGCTGACGCGGATCCCAATGACCCGCCAGGAAAGCCTCGGGCGCGATCCGGGGATGGCGGCACAGAAGATCCACTGAGGAGGAGCTATGTGCCAGAGCCCCGTCGCCAATATCGATATCAGCAAAGAGTACGACGAAAGTCTGGGCACCGACGATGTGCACTATCAGTCGTTCGCCCGCATGGCGGCCTTTTTTGGCCGCGACATGCAGGCGCATCGTCACGACCAGTATTTTCAGATGCACTTTCTTGATACCGGGCAGATAGAACTCCAGCTCGACGATCATCGCTACTCGGTGCAGGCTCCGCTGTTCGTCATTACCCCGCCGTCGGTGCCACACGCGTTTATCACCGAATCCGACAGCGATGGCCACGTTCTGACGGTACGCGAGGATCTCATCTGGCCGCTGCTGGAGGTGCTCTACCCCGGCACACGAGAAGCGTTTGGCCTGCCGGGGATCTGCCTGTCGCTGGCCGATAAGCCCGACGAGCTGGCGGCGCTCAGGCACTACTGGCAGCTGATTGCCAGGGAATCCACCGGGCAACTTCCTGGGCGCGAGCATACCCTGGTGCTGCTCGCGCAGGCGGTCTTTACCCTGCTGCTGCGTAACGCCAGGCTCGACGACCACGCTTCAGGCGGCATGCGCGGTGAGTTAAAACTGTTCCAGCGCTTTACCCAGTTGATTGACACCCACTATCATCAGCACTGGACGGTGCCGGACTACGCCTGTGAACTCCACCTGACCGAATCCCGCCTGACCGATATCTGCCGCCGCTTCGCCAACCGTCCGCCGAAGCGGCTGATCTTCGACCGCCAGCTGCGCGAAGCCAGACGGCTGTTGCTCTTTTCCGACAGTACGGTCAGCGAGATTGCGTGGCAGTTGGGCTTTAAGGATCCGGCCTATTTTGCCCGCTTTTTCAATCGCCTGACGGGTTGCTCGCCCAGCGCGTATCGGGCGCAGAAAGTACCGGTGTCGTAATCCCCCGGTGGCGCTACGCTTACCGGGGCTACGGTCCGTAGGGCGGGTAAGCGTAGCGCCACCCGCCTAAAAGCCGCACAGATCACAAAACCACATCTCACCCGAAAAGTACCTGCCGTTGTCCCAATCGTCCCTTCACGTTCCGCCCCTCTCACGCTTCAATTAAACAACAAAAACAAAACATAAATTTAACAAACCAATTCCGATACGAGGTCCCTATGAAGCCTGAAGAGTTCCGCGCTGATACCAAACGCCCGTTAACCGGCGAAGAGTATTTAAAAAGCCTGCAGGATGGCCGCGAGATTTATATCTACGGCGAGCGCGTTAAAGACGTCACCACCCATCCGGCGTTTCGCAATGCGGCGGCCTCCATCGCGCAGATGTACGACGCGCTGCACAAACCGGACATGCAGGACACGCTGTGCTGGGGCACCGACACCGGCAGCGGCGGTTACACCCATAAGTTCTTCCGCGTGGCGAAAAGCGCCGACGACCTGCGTCAGCAGCGAGACGCCATCGCCGAGTGGTCTCGCCTGAGCTACGGTTGGATGGGTCGCACGCCGGACTACAAAGCCGCGTTCGGCTGCGCGCTTGGCGCGAACCCGGCCTTCTACGGCCAGTTCGAGCAAAATGCCCGTAACTGGTATACCCGCATTCAGGAAACCGGCCTGTACTTTAACCACGCTATCGTCAACCCGCCTATCGACCGCCACAAACCGGCGGACGAGGTGAAAGACGTCTATATCAAGCTGGAAAAAGAGACCGACGCCGGGATCATCGTCAGCGGTGCCAAAGTGGTTGCCACCAACTCGGCGCTGACCCACTACAACATGATCGGCTTTGGCTCCGCGCAGGTGATGGGCGAAAACCCGGACTTTGCGCTGATGTTCGTCGCGCCAATGGACGCCGAAGGGGTGAAGCTGATCTCCCGCGCCTCCTACGAGATGGTGGCTGGCGCTACCGGCTCGCCGTACGACTACCCGCTCTCCAGCCGTTTTGATGAGAACGACGCGATCCTGGTGATGGATAATGTACTGATCCCATGGGAAAACGTGCTGATCTACCGCGATTTCGACCGCTGCCGTCGCTGGACTATGGAAGGCGGTTTTGCCCGCATGTACCCGCTGCAGGCCTGCGTGCGTCTGGCGGTGAAGCTCGACTTCATCACCGCCCTGCTGAAAAAATCGCTGGAGTGTACCGGCACCCTGGAGTTCCGCGGCGTGCAGGCAGATCTCGGCGAAGTGGTCGCCTGGCGCAATATGTTCTGGGCGCTGAGCGACTCCATGTGTTCCGAAGCCACGCCGTGGGTGAACGGTGCGTACCTGCCGGATCACGCGGCGCTGCAAACCTATCGCGTGATGGCGCCAATGGCCTACGCGAAGATTAAAAACATCATCGAACGCAACGTCACTAGCGGGCTGATCTACCTGCCATCCAGCGCACGGGATCTGAACAACCCGCAGATCGATCAGTATCTGGCGAAGTACGTGCGCGGCTCCAACGGCATGGATCACGTCGAACGCATCAAGATTTTGAAGCTGATGTGGGATGCCATCGGCAGCGAATTTGGCGGCCGTCACGAGCTGTATGAGATCAACTACTCCGGCAGCCAGGACGAAATTCGCCTGCAGTGTCTGCGCCAGGCGCAAAGCTCCGGCAACATGGACAAAATGATGGCGATGGTCGACCGCTGCATGTCTGAGTACGACCAACACGGCTGGACGGTGCCACACCTGCACAACAACAGCGATATCAACATGCTGGACAAGCTGCTGAAATAACGCAGCGGGAGGTTTCAATGCATTCAGATGAACAACGCCTGCGTTTTCGCGACGCCATGGCCAGCCTGTCGGCCGCGGTGAATGTCATCACCACGGCGGGCGATGCCGGACGCTGCGGGATCACCGCCACTGCCGTCTGCTCGGTAACGGATTCCCCGCCGTCGATTATGGTCTGTATCAACGCCAACAGCGCCATGAACCCGGTGTTTCAGGGCAACGGCAAACTGTGCGTGAATGTGCTCAACCACGAGCAGGAGATCATGGCTCGCCACTTCGCCGGTATGACCGGGATGGCCATGGAGGAGCGCTTTACCCTCTCCTGCTGGCAGAAAGGTCCGCTGGCGCAACCGGTGCTGAAAGGGGCGCTGGCAAGCCTGGAAGGCGAGATAAGTCAGGTGCAAACCATCGGCACGCATCTGGTTTATCTTGTTGAAATTAAAAATATCATCCTCAGTGAAGAGGGCCACGGCCTGATCTATTTCAAACGCCGTTTCCACCCGGTAATGATGGAGCCGGAAGCAGCCGTGTGATCCCCTCTCGCGCTGGCCCTCCTGAGGCCAGCGCGCCTTTCTGCAAAAATTCCTAAGGTTTCCGCTAAATCACGCCGTTATATAGCCATAAGAGAAATTTTCTGTGCCTGAATACTGACACGCTGTGTCAGTGCTATCCGCATCATTCAGCGCATACCCTAATATACAGGAAGACCTTATGGCTAAAACGACGCGGAGCCGCTCGGCTGAACGTCTGGTCGATATTCTCCTTGAGCTACATTTAAACGGTGTGATAAACCGCAGCGCGCTGATGGAGAAATTTAATATTACCGAGCGTACCGTCTACCGGGATTTAAATGCGCTCTCCCCGATTGTGGAACATACCGGAAACGGGCTATATCGGCTGATCCATTCCGCGCAATCGCCCGGCGGACAAGGATTACACCATACCCTTGCTAACTTCCTGAATGCTGATAGCTTTTTCCCCGAAAGAAACGCGGAGTTTTGGGAGAAACTCGAAAACCGCGTTGACGAAAATCATATTCTTATTCTCGCCAACGAGGCGGAGCACACGGCGGAACGTGATATTCGTCGCCATTTATCCAACATTGAAAAATCGATTAAAAACTGTAATGTTTGCCAGATCGTTTATAAAGGCAAAACCCGGCTGATTAACCCCTATAAACTCATTAACAAAAAAAATATATGGTATTTACAAGCTACCGAAAATAGCCGGTTAAAATCCTTCTCATTGAGTCAGATTCGCTGGCTTGATATTCAGAAACGCACCTTTACGCCGGACGAAAATGTGATCGGGCTGTTGGAAAAAAACCTCGATCCGTGGGTATCGGAAGATACTTTCGAGGTGAAAATATTTATTAAGGATAATATTTCACACTACTTCCTGCGCCGCGATCTCCTCCCGGCACAAGAGCTGCTGGAGGAGCAACACGACGGCGTGACGCTGCGCTGTCAGGCAGCACATGAAAACCAGATCCTGCCGCTGCTGTTCTACTGGTTACCCAACATTCAGATCCTGGAGCCAGCCTGGCTTAAGGAAAAGCTGGTTAAAACGCTGGAAGGCTACCTGGCGGGGAGCGCAGCCACGGTAACCGGGTGATCTGTATCACATTATTTCTCCCGCTGGCGGCGAGCCTGAACCACTCGCCGCCCCCTTTGACCGCTCACCAGGCACTTTCAACCACTCACCCATTTTCTCCCCTTTACGCGCGCAAGCTTCTGGCACGATCGCTCCAGCATTACTCAATACCTCCTCACAACGAACCCTGACCCTTTTTTCTTTACATAAAAAACCAGGTCTTACTATGGATACTAAAAAACTACTGAAGCACGTGCCCTGGGCCTTACTCGGGATCCTCGGCGCTTTCTGTCTGGCGGTTGTCGCATTACGCCGGGGCGAACACGTAAGCGCCCTGTGGATCGTGGTCGCGTCGGTTTCCGTCTACCTTGTGGCTTATCGCTACTACAGCTTATACATCGCGCAGAAGGTCATGAAACTCGACCCGACGCGTGCCACCCCGGCGGTCATTAACAATGACGGCCTGAACTACGTGCCAACCAACCGCTATGTGCTGTTTGGTCACCACTTTGCCGCCATTGCAGGCGCTGGCCCGCTGGTCGGCCCGGTACTGGCCGCGCAGATGGGCTACCTGCCGGGTACCCTGTGGCTGCTCGCTGGTGTAGTGCTGGCGGGTGCAGTGCAGGACTTTATGGTGCTGTTTATCTCCTCGCGCCGTAACGGTTCGTCGCTGGGTGAGATGATCAAAGAAGAGATGGGCCGCGTGCCGGGTACCATCGCCCTCTTCGGCTGCTTCCTGATTATGATCATCATCCTCGCGGTGCTGGCATTAATCGTGGTGAAAGCGCTGGCTGAAAGTCCGTGGGGCGTCTTTACCGTCTGCTCTACCGTGCCGATTGCGCTGTTCATGGGGATCTACATGCGCTTCCTGCGCCCTGGCCGTGTCGGCGAGGTGTCGGTCATTGGTATCGTGCTGCTGGTTGCCTCTATCTACTTCGGCGGTGTGATTGCGCACGACCCGTACTGGGGTCCGGCGCTGACCTTCAAAGACACCACCATCACCTTTGCCCTGATTGGTTACGCGTTTATCTCTGCCCTTCTGCCGGTATGGCTGATTCTGGCTCCGCGTGACTATCTGGCGACCTTCCTGAAAATCGGCGTCATCGTCGGGCTGGCGATCGGTATTGTGATCATCAACCCTGAACTGAAAATGCCGGCGGTGACCCAGTACATTGACGGTACCGGTCCGCTGTGGAAAGGCGCCCTGTTCCCGTTCCTGTTTATCACCATCGCCTGTGGTGCCGTTTCTGGCTTCCACGCGCTGATCTCCTCCGGCACCACGCCGAAGCTGATGGCCAACGAAACCGACGCGCGTTTCATCGGTTACGGTGCCATGCTGATGGAATCCTTCGTGGCGATCATGGCGCTGGTGGCTGCGTCTATCATCGAACCGGGTCTTTACTTCGCGATGAACACCCCGCCGGCAGGCCTGGGCATCACCATGCCAAACCTGCATGAGATGGGCGGTGACAACGCGGCGCTGATTATGGCGCAGTTGAAGGACGCCAGCGCCCACGCGGCGGCGACCGTCAGCTCCTGGGGCTTTGTGATTTCGCCTGAGCAGATCATGCAGACCGCGAAAGACATCGGCGAACCGTCCGTGCTGAACCGCGCCGGTGGCGCACCGACGCTGGCGGTAGGTATTGCACACGTGTTCCACAAAGTGCTGCCATGGGCGGACATGGGCTTCTGGTACCACTTCGGTATTCTGTTCGAAGCGCTGTTCATCCTCACCGCGCTGGACGCCGGTACCCGTGCAGGCCGCTTTATGCTGCAGGATCTGTTGGGTAACTTCGTGCCGTTCCTGAAGAAAACCGACTCGCTGGTGGCGGGTGTGCTGGGTACTGCGGGCTGCGTTGGCCTGTGGGGTTACCTGCTGTACCAGGGCGTTGTTGACCCACTCGGCGGCGTGAAGAGCCTGTGGCCGCTGTTCGGTATCTCTAACCAGATGCTGGCAGCCGTTGCCCTGGTGCTCGGCACCGTGGTACTGGTGAAGATGAAACGCACCAAATACATCTGGGTCACCGTGGTGCCTGCGCTGTGGCTGCTGCTCTGCACCACCTGGGCGCTGGGTCTGAAACTGTTCAGCAGCAACCCGCAGCTGGAAGGCTTCTTCTACATGGCTAACCAGTACAAAGCGAAAATTGCCGCCGGTGGCGCGGATCTCACCGCCCAGCAGATTGCCAACATGAACCATATCGTGGTGAACAACTACACCAACGCGGGTCTGAGCATTCTGTTCCTGGTGGTGGTGTACAGCATTATCTTCTACGGCATCAAAACCTGGATGAAAGTGCGTAACGCTGAAGGTCGTACGGACAAAGAGACCCCGTACGTGCCGGTACCGGAAGGCGGCGTGAAGACCTCTTCGCACCATTAATCTACTAATACCCCTCACCCCAGCCCTCTCCCCATAGGGGAGAGGGTGTAAAAGTTCCCTCTCCCCTATGGGGAGAGGGTTAGGGTGAGGGGCTTTTCCTGTCTGGAATCCACAATGTTTGGTAACTTAGGCGAAGCAAAAAAATACCTCGGTCAGGCAGCGAAAATGCTGATTGGCATTCCGGACTATGACAACTACGTTGAGCATATGAAAACCAACCACCCGGATAAGCCCTACATGACCTACACTGAATTCTTCCGCGAGCGTCAGGAAGCGCGCTACGGCGGAAGTGGAGAAGGCGGCGTCCGCTGCTGCTAAAGGAGAGACCATGACCCCGATTGCCGTCACCCTGTTGACCGGTTTCCTCGGCGCCGGTAA
This sequence comes from Enterobacter sp. A8, assembly GCF_004296595.1. Lineage (NCBI taxonomy): Bacteria > Pseudomonadati > Pseudomonadota > Gammaproteobacteria > Enterobacterales > Enterobacteriaceae > Enterobacter > Enterobacter sp. A8. The sequence goes on along the minus strand of NZ_SCMF01000004.1, from coordinate 227,563 downwards.
AACCACCCTGCTGCGCCACATTCTCAACGCACAGCACGGTTTCAAAATCGCCGTGATCGAAAACGAGTTCGGCGAAGTCTCCGTTGACGACCAGCTGATTGGCGATCGCGCCACGCAGATCAAAACCCTGACCAACGGCTGCATCTGCTGTACCCGCTCTAACGAACTGGAAGATGCCCTGCTGGACCTGCTCGACAGCCGCGATCGTGGGGACATCCACTTCGACCGCCTGGTGATTGAATGCACCGGCATGGCCGACCCCGGCCCGATTATTCAGACCTTTTTCTCGCATGACATCCTTTGCCAGCGCTACCTGCTGGACGGCGTGATTGCCCTGGTCGACGCGGTTCACGCCGACGATCAGATGAACCAGTTCACCATCGCCCAGTCTCAGGTGGGCTACGCCGACCGCATCCTGCTGACCAAAACCGACGTGGCGGGCGAGAGCGTTAAACTGCGCGAGCGCCTGGCACGCATCAACGCCCGCGCGCCGGTATACACCGTGACGCACGGCGATATCGACCTGTCTCAGCTGTTCAACACCAACGGTTTTATGCTGGAAGAGCATGTCACCTCAAAACCGCGTTTTCACTTTATGGCGGATAAGCAGAACGACGTAGCGTCGATTGTGGTGGAGCTGGATTACCCGGTAGACATCAGCGAGGTCTCCTGCGTGATGGAGAACCTGCTGCTGTCGTTTGCGGATAAGCTGCTGCGCTACAAAGGCATGCTGTGGATCGACGGCGAACCAAACCGCCTGCTGTTCCAGGGCGTACAGCGGCTGTACAGCGCGGACTGGGACAGACCCTGGGGCGACGAGACACCGCGCAGCGTGATGGTGTTTATTGGCATCCAGCTGCCGGAAGAGGAAATTCGGGCGGCATTTGCGGGGCTGAAGAGATAACCGCCCAGCATCCCCTCTCCCGGTGGGAGAGGGTTAGGGTGAGGGGTAAACCTTATTTCACCGCCTCCGGCAGCGTCACAATCCACAACTCACTGTCAGACGCCGGTTTCTCCAGCGGCTTCACGCTGAGGGTCGTTTCAACCGGCTTATCATCCAGCGTCAGCTTTCCTTCCGCGTTCACCCGATAATCCTTGAGCTTCTTGCCCTCGACCGGATGTTGCATCGCCACCTTCACGCCAAAGTCGTTATCGTTCGCCACCGCCAGCGTTTTGCTGTCGATCAGCGCCAGCCCTTCAGCCTTTTCCTGCTGCCAGCCCAGGGCGCGCAGATCAACAACCTGCGTTTTCTGCGCAAGGGTAATGCCGCGCTGTGCCAGGGTTTTCTCATCATCAAACTCCGGATATTCGCCCGGCTTGTCGAAACCTGACAAATCGCTCACCTTACTGAGATCGACCTTGTAAATCAGGTTACGCATTCCGTCGTTTTTATCACTTCCCTGTTCGATCAGCAGGATGTGCTGGTTATCGAGCGCCACGATGTCGCCGATTTTAGCGTCGCTTTTTTTGCTGTAGGCCGCGCTGTCGATGGGATAACCGTACATCGCGGTTTTCCCGCTTGCCGGGTCAAAGCTCACCAGACGCGTAAACAGCGCCTTTTTCTTGCTCTTACCGTCGATATCCAGCGTACTTTGCACGGCGGCAATAATACGCCCGTCCGGCATACGGGTGAGGCCTTCAAAGCCGCGGTTCGCCTGACGCCATTTGAGGATATTTGGCAAACCGCCCGCAATTGCTTTTTCCCCTTCCGCCGCCTGCGGACCGTGGATCGCCAGGATTTTCCCTTTACTGTCGATGTTAATCAGGAACGGGCCATACTCATCGCACAGCCAGTAACCGCCTTTACCGTCCGGGGTGATCCCTTCCGTATCCAGCCCGCGATTATCCCCCTTCAGCCTCTTTAACGTGTCGCTGAAGGCCACTTCATTGGTGGATCCAATCACGTCGCTTTCCAGCGGCAGACCGTTGATCGCGCCTTTATCGTCATGGAGAGGACGGGCATCAATGGCCTCCGCTTTGCCGTTTTGTACACGAATCGTCATCAGCAGCGGCGCGAAATCTGGCGTAACGAAAATTTTGGCTTCGTTTTTACCCACTTTCGGTGAATCCGCGTTCGGACCGCGATCGGTAATGGTGGCGAAGGTCAGGGCATCGCCCTGTTTCCCGGTGAACAGCAGGCCAGAACCAATCCCAACCGGAAGCCCGTTCGGGAATGCACTGGCAAACGCGCCGGTGTAGTTCACGTGTGTGCCTTCTGGAAAACTGACGACATAGCGCTCAGCCGTAGGCTGCGCCGCGAGGGCAGAGAAAGAGAGCACACAACCGATTAGCACAGGAATAATTTTTCTTTTCATATTGTTAGCTTCCATAAAGTGAAGCTCACACCGTAAAGAAGAAACGTGTCAGGAAAATGACATCGAATGGCAACATTGCGCGGGCCGGAGCGCCAAAGAAATGTAAAGCTCTGTTGTTATCTGTAACAGCGGAAACATTTCTGGAAATTATTAGAAACCCAATTAATTCGCTGCGAACCACTCTTTCTGCTCTCGTTCAGATTATGTTTAGCTAAAAAAATAAACACTTTCTAAACGCCAAATCATTACCCGTTGACGACCTCTCAACCCAACACTCTCGCAACACCACCAAATTAAAAAATTAACAAAACCAGCATAAAACGGCGACTTTCATCACATTTGCAGTCATTAACATCGCTTGTTAAGGTGCGCCCAGATTAAATTGATGACGAGGCATATGAGATGAAAAAACTGAATATCCTTCTGCTGACTGCGTTGACTGCTGTATCGGGTTCTGCACTGGCTCTGGGTGGCAGCGTTGAGCAGGGTAAAAACTTCACCAACCTCAATCTTGAGATGGGTAAATCCTCATCCGGTCTGTATGTGGAAAGCAACTGGCTGAAAAACACCGATGACGGTACGCAGACCGGCGGTGTGGGTGCAGGTTATAACCTGGGTCTTGGCCCGGTCATGCTGAACGCGGGTGCAAAAGCTATCTATATCGGCCCGAAAAAAGGCGATAACGGCGTGGCGTTCCCGATCGGTGGCGGCGTAAACGTTGCCCTGACCGACAGCATTCATCTGTATGGTGAAGGCTACGTGGCACCAGAAGGGATGAACAACAGCGTGAAAAACTACGTTGAAGCCAACGGCGGCGTAAGCTGGACGCCAGTTACACCTGTGACCCTGAAAGTGGGTTACCGCCACGTGAGCGTTGATGGTAAAGACGGTCGTCCAGGCCACACCCTGATTGACGGTGCGTATGTTGGCGGTGGAGTCACCTTCTGATGAAACACCGCATTACCGCGCTTTGCGTTCTGAGCCTCACGCTTCTGCTCACCGGCTGCGTCCAGTACAAATGGGTGAAACCGGGCGTCAGCGACGCTGAAATGAACAAAAAGCTCACGGAATGTGAAGCGCAGGCGCTGATTGATCTGCCCCCGGATAACGTCGTAACCGGTTCGGACTCGGAAAAAACGGATCTGAAGAACAAGAAAAAGGATATTTCCACGAGCTACACGGTTGAAGACGCCAATGAGGATCGCAGGGCGACCCTCGTAGACAGCTGCATGTTCAAAAGCGGCTGGGATAAAATTGAAGTGCAATAATCTCTAAAAAACCTGCCTACTGGCAGGTTTTTTATTGCCGCTTACTTACGCACCACCACCAGCTTCTGGTTCACAAACTCTTTGATCCCCAGATCCGACAGCTCGCGTCCGTAACCGGAGCGTTTCACGCCGCCAAACGGCAGCTCCGGTGCGGTATCGGTGAGCCAGTTGATATACACCATGCCGGTATCAATCCGTGACGCCATTTTCTTCGCGCGTTCAATATCCTGACTGAACACCGCACCGCCCAGTCCGTAGTGAGAGTCGTTCGCCAGGGCGACCGCCTCGTCATCGTTTTTCACCACATATATCTGCGCCACCGGGCCGAAGAACTCCTCGAAGTACGCCGGGTTGTCGCGGGAGATATTCGTCAGGATCGTCGGCTCAAAGAAGCTCCCGTCGCGCTGCACCGGTTTACCACCATAGTGTAACGTCGCGCCCTTTTTCACCGCCTCGTTGACCTGTTTTGTCAGCGTTTCGAGCGCATCTTGAGACGACAGTGGTCCAAGCGTGGTGCTTTCATCCAGCGGGTCGCCAATTTTCACCTGCTTAAAGGCGTCGGTGAATTTGCTCAGGAAGGCATCGGCAATTTTCTCATGCAGGATAAAGCGCTTCGCTGCGGTACAGACCTGACCGGCGTTGTTAAGTCGCGCGTTCACGCCTGTCTTCACCGCTTTATCAAGATCCGCATCGTCCAGCACCACGAAAACGTCGTTACCGCCCAGCTCAAGGGTGGATTTCTTGATGTGCTTCGCCGCCTGCGCGGCCACCACGCTGCCCGCTTTCTCAGAGCCGGTTAGGGCGGCCCCCTGTACGCGGTCGTCAGCGATGATGTTCGCCACCTGCTCAGACGAGATAAAGAGATTGGTCCATGCCCCTTCCGGCGCCCCTGCCTCACGCACCAGATGAGCAAAGGTTTCGGCACAGTGCGGCACGATGCTGGCATGTTTAGCCAGCACCGGGTTACCCGCCGCCAGGTTAGGTGCCAGAACACGCATCAGCTGATAATACGGGAAATTCCACGGTTCCACGGCCATCAGCACGCCGATGGGGTGATGCTCCACCCACGCTTCTCCGAGTTCAGACGGGTACTTCACCGGGGCCAGGAACTGCTTCGCGTTATCGGCATAGTAGCGGGCGATTTGCGCGCACAGCTTCACCTCACCGCGGCTTTGTTCGATGAGCTTACCCATCTCCTGACTGGCAATTTTAGCCAGCTCCTCGGTGCGTTCGTCGATCAGGTCAGCAAGCTTATGCAGCACCGGCAGGCGCTGTTCAATGTCGCCTTTCGCCCACTGCGAATGGTAAAGGGCGTCGGCCGCTTTCAGCGCCGCTTCGATATCCGCGTCGGTATGAGAGGGATATTCTTTGATGAGCTGGTTGGTGGCAGGATTTACTGTCTGATAAGCCATATCGAATCTCCATGTTTTACCGCTTAGGGTAGTAAGGGTAGACAACATGACGGGTGATGGACGTAAAGTTGGGTATATCCGGAAGGTTCTTAGTAAGGCCAGGGCATGGTATAAAAATGTTCCTGACAGGAGCGCCTATGACCCATACCCGACACATCCGCCAGACCTTTAACCGCCTTCCGGGCCTTGAGCTGCGCAGCACGTGGCAGAGTACCGTGGCGTATAAACGTCATTGTCACCCTCAACTCTCGATTGGCGCGATAGTGGAAGGCCAGACCTGCTGCCGGTGCAATGACACGCAGTACATCCTCCACCCCGGCGATCTCATCGTGATCCCGGCGCATGTGCCGCACAGCTGCAACCCCGTTGCGGGCCAGCCCCGCAGCTATCACATGCTCTATATCGACACGGATTATCCCCTGGCAGAACAGGTCATACGCGACAGCACGTTGTTTGCTCTTTACCAGAACGTTGTTGAGAACATGTCGGCTAATTCCCTGAACATGCTGATTTCTGCCCTTCCGCGCTGCGCCAGCCGCACGGGTGAATTACGCTCAACCAGCCAGCACATTCAGCAGGCGTTTCTTGCCGATTTAACCAGCCCGCCGTCACTCGACGACCTTGCCCACCGCTTCTCGCTGCGCAAAGAGACGCTGATCCGCACCTTCAGGCAGGACACTGGCCTGACGCCGGGCAGCTTTCTCAACATCTCCCGCGTGGAATACGCCAAAGCGCGGCTCCGCGCCGGGGATGATATTGCCGATGTCGGCTACCAGAGCGGGTTTGCCGATCAGAGCCATTTTCATAAGACCTTTGTGAGCTATACCGCCGCCACGCCGCGCCAGTACGCCACGGGCCGATCAATATTGGACAATAAATAGCGTTTGCATCGCCGTAGTCTGACCTCGGTTTTTTACACAGAGGTTGCTATGGAACTGTTATTCCCTTCCGCTTTTCTCGCTCTGGCGCTGGCGCATTTTGTCGCCCTGTTAAGCCCGGGCCCGGATTTCTTCCTGCTGGTGGGCTACGCGGCGCGCTACCGGGTCCGCGGCAGCGCCGGGCTGTGCCTCGGCATCGCCGCGGGCAACGGGTTGTATATCCTGCTGGTGATTATCGGCTGGAGCGCGCTGCGCCAGTTTACGTGGCTGTTTACCCTTATCGAGCTTTGCGGGGCGCTGTATCTGCTGTGGATCGGCTCGCATCTGGTGCGCAGCCGCCCGCAAGCGCTGGCGCTGAATGAAACCCACCAGCGCTTCCCCTCACTGCGTAAACAGATCCTGCTGGGGCTCGGCTCGGCGTTATTAAATCCAAAGAACGCCCTGTTCTATCTGGCGCTGATGACGGCGCTACTGGGGCCAAACGTCACGCTGCTTCAGCAGGCGACCTGCGGCGTCTGGATGGTGATGGTAGTGCTGGTGTGGGATCTGGCGCTGGTATCACTGATGGGGCTGCCCGCGGTGCAACAGAGGCTCAGCCGTTCGCTGTGGCTAATTGAGCGGGCGGCGGGGGTTGTACTAATGGGGTTTGGCGGGTGGGTACTGTGGCGACTGCTGGAGCTGATAAGCTGAAATAAGGGGCAGCCCAACGCTGCCCGTGGTCTATTTTTTGTTTTGATCGCGCAGCATCGCTTCACGCAATATGGCGTTTAGCCGCGTCTGGTAACCCTTTCCAGGCCGTTTCAGCCACTCCATCACGTCGGCGTCAATGCGTACAGATGCCTGCGTTTTAAGTGGCCGATAGAACTTCCCTCGCACCGCCCCGGACCACTGTTTATCGTCCGTGGCAGGAATATCGCTGTAATCGATTTCTGCTTCTGGTTTTTCAGCTAATGCTTTTAGCTCAGCGTCACGACGAGCGCTAACCTCAGGCGAACTACCTCGTTTATGTTTAACGATGCTCATAACGGTTCCTCTCTTTACGGTCCGCCTTACGTGCGCTAATGATACGAATAATTTCGCCTCCGCTTTCGAAACGTACCGTATGTGCGACCAGGATAACAATGACGCCTTGCACAAGGCCGATGGTTTGCCAGCGAAACTCACCGTTCTCATAGCGATCCTGAACAGACAAATGATAAGGATCGTCGAAAACCAGAACCGCATCCTCAAAGCGTATGCCATGTTTTTGCTGGTTACTTTTCGCCTTATCGCTATCCCACTCATACTCCGTTGGCATAGTGTACCCTTCCCTGATTGTATATACAAAAAAGCATATACAAACTGCGCAAGGATTAAACCCATTAAGCAAAAGCGGTGTTTAATTTCGGAATGCAGATTCCAGAAGCGAAGATGGTGTAACGCTCCCGTCTTTGCACTTTCCCCCCGTCTCCCTCTATCCTTAACCCATGGAAAAAATTGCTGAACTCAAACGCGCCAAGCTGCTGGCGCTGTCGCTGCTGCTGATTGCCGTCGCGGCGTTTATCACTACCCTGTTTCTGCCGCAAACCTTCTGGGTGCGCGGCGTGAAGGCCATTGCCGAGGCGGCGATGGTTGGTGCGCTGGCGGACTGGTTTGCGGTCGTCGCGCTGTTTCGCCGGGTGCCCATTCCGTTTATCTCGCGCCATACGGCGATTATCCCGCGCAATAAAGACCGGATTGGCGATAATCTCGGCCAGTTCGTGCAGGAGAAGTTTCTCGACACCCAGTCGCTGGTGGCGCTGATCCGCCGTTATGAGCCGGCGCAGATGATTGGCACCTGGTTTAGCAAGCCCGACAATGCCCAGCGTGTCGGACAGCATCTGATTCAGGTGATGGGTGGTTTTCTTGAGCTGACCGACGACGGGCGTATTCAGCGCCTGCTCAAACGCGCGGTGCATAAGGCCATCGACAAGGTCGATTTCACCGAAACCAGCGCAGTGATGCTGGAGAGCATGACCAAAAACAACCGCCATCAGGTACTGCTGGACGCCATCATCAACCGCCTGATCACCCTGATTCAACGCGACAGCACGCGGGAATTCATTTCAGACCAGATCGTCCACTGGCTTAAGACCGAGCATCCGCGCAAGGCGATGGTGCTGCCCACCGAGTGGCTGGGCGATCAGAGCGCGGAGATGGTGTCGAACGCGGTGAATACCCTGCTGGACGACGTTAGTCATGACCGCACCCACCAGATCCGCCAGGCGTTCGACCGCGCCACGCTGAAGCTTATCGACAACCTGAAAAACGATCCGGAGATGGCCGCAAAGGCAGAGAACATCAAGCATTACCTGAAGAACGACGACGCGTTTAACCGCTATCTGGGTGAGATGTGGGCTGACCTGCGCCAATGGCTGAAGGCGGATATGCAACGTGAGGATTCCCGCGTGAAGCAGCGCATCGCCAACGCCGGGCAGTGGTTTGGCGAAACGCTGCTCGGTGACGACAGCCTGCGGGCATCGCTCAATGAGCACCTCGAGCAGGCGGCGCACCGCGTAGCACCGGATTTCGCGGCGTTTCTCACCCGTCATATCAGCGACACGGTAAAAAGCTGGGACGCCAAAGATATGTCCCGCCAGATCGAGCTTAACATCGGCAAAGATCTGCAGTTTATCCGCGTCAACGGCACCCTGGTGGGCGGGACGATTGGCCTGATCCTGTTTTTACTTTCGCAACTGCCCGCCGTGCTTGCACATTACTCCGTTTTGGGTGGTGCAATGACGTAGCGCGTCGCCTCAAAGCGATTGAGGATCAAGTGCACCAGAAACACCATCGTCAGCGTCGCCACCAGAGAAAAGGTCACCGAGGTGATGCGGTAGAGATCGCTGAACACCAGGTCGCTGTCCGGGTGCATGTTCTGACCGAACATAATCCCGATGGTGGTGATGCTGGCAAACCCAACGCCGGCTCCCACCTTCTCCATCACATGCAGACGCGCACCAAACGCCAGCCCGAGGCCGATAAGCGGCATCATCAGTAGCATGTGGCTGCTGTGATCGTAGAGGATAAGCTGCACCACCAGAATATAGAGACAGCCCAGCACCACGCCAGCCACGCGCCAGATAGAGCTCATCACCGCGCCGCGATAGTGCATCGGGAACAGAATCAACACACCGGCCATCAGCGCCGAAAGCGAATCGCTCAAATCGCTTATCTGGAAGATGACAAAAATCATCGTCGCAACGGTGCCGGAGAGCAGAGACTCGTGCCGCACGCGGGCATCATCTTTCTCGATCAGCGGCGGCGGCTTGCGCGGTTCAACGTCCGGCAGGAGGTAGTTCATCAGCGCGCTCAGGCATACCGCCATCACACTCGCTTCAATGTTGGAAAACAGCAGCGTGTGCCAGTCGGTGGTGGGATAGCTCATAAAGTTGAGCATCACGCTCTGGCACACCACGCCCATCGACCCGAACAGGAACAGCGGCCCCTTACTCATAAAGCGAAAACGCATGACATACAGGGCAAAAACTACCAGCGTCATGATCACCGGCCACTGGGACAGATAGCCGATAATAATCACCATTTCGACGCAGTTTAGCGATGCGCTGAAGATAAACTGCTTCGCCACATGGCGGTTAAAGACCGGCACCAGCGACAGCAGCATGATGGGGTAGACCACATATAACACGCCGTAGCTGGTGTTATAGAAACTTGAAATACTCAGCGCGATCATCCCGGCAAAGACGATGCGCAGGGTCTGGCGAAAGTCATTGGCCGTATAGACGATGTTGCCGTGCGGGGTAAAGACCCGCGCCAGCGTGCTAATAGACATAGTGGAGCAGGCTCACCAGGTGGATTTGCATCCCGGAGAAGAAGCGCGCAAACGGCCCTTCGCTGTTGTAGAGCTGCACGGTGGCACGAGCGCCGGTCGGGAGCGGTTTCGGCAGCGTCTCATCCAGCGCCACGTGAATGCGCATTCGCTGAGCGTCGCGCACCCAACGGTTGGAGGTTTCCGGCGCGGACAGTTCGCCGCTCACCGCCTCCTGTCCGGCAAGGATCCCCGCATCGCTGCTGGTCACGTGGGCGCGGAAAACCTGTCCCGGAAAGGCGTCAAATACCACGGCGGCATCGGTCCCCTGATGGGTATGGCGCAGACTCTTCTCACGAAAATCGGCCACAATATCGGTCTGATTATTCACCAGCGCCAGCGCCGCCGAGCCGGACGAGGCATAAAACCCGGGGCTCAACTGCAGGTTGCTGACCGTACCATCCGCCTGGGCGTAAACCTTCGTCCAGCCGAGGTTCAGCTCCGCCTCATCCAGCGCGTTACGGTATTTTTGCAGCGTCACGTTGCGGTGCTCTTCCCGCTCGCCGCGCTGGATGCGCAGGTTATGGATGTTCGCCTGAATCGAGCTCACGGACTGCTCGCTGCTCTGCCAGGTGGTACGGACCTTATCCAGATCCGCCTGCGAGACGTTCTGTAACGTGCTCAGCTTCTGGTAGCGGTCAAAGGTCACTTTGTCGTTACGCGCGGTCAGCACGGCGGTTTTCAGGCTGGCCTGGGCGGCGGCGATCTGCGCATCCAGCTGTTCATTGGACAGGCGTGCCTGCTCAAGCGCGATTTGCGCCGCTTCCACTTTATTGCGAAACGGCGTGTCATCCAGCTCAAACAGCAGGTCGCCCCGCTTCACCTGGCTGTTGTTGTGTACGTGCACGGCCGACACATACCCGGAGACGCGCGGAGAAACCGGCGTCACCACGCGCATGACGGTGGAGTCCGGCGTCAGCGGGATCCAGATATCAGCGACGACAAAGTAGACAAACATCAGCAGGAAAGAGGCAATACTCACCCTTACCCAGCGGGCAAACTTTTGTTCAGGAGTCATTATTTTTCGGTCTTGTTATCTTCTTCGCGGATTGTCCGCAAATTGCAGGCGATTTGATTCAAGGTGGCGCTGAAAATTTCGATATGCTCAGGCGCGATGTTTTGCGATACGCGCGTCTGGTACGTCTCAATCACCTGGGTGAGCCTTTTTAGGATGGCTTTTCCCTCAGGCGTCAGCGTCAGAAGCCGGATGCGCTTGTCATAAGGCGATACGGTGCGCAGCAGGTATCCCTGCTTTTCCAGCTGTGTCAGGGTGCGCATCAGCGGCGGCAGTTCAATGCCCTGCACCTCCGCCAGCTCACTCACCGAGACGTTATCCCCCAGTTGATGAAGCTGCATCATTACCGTCCAGCTCGACTGGGTTAACCCGGTATCGAGAATGGCGTCGTCAATAACGGCGCGCCACTGGCGCACAATCATCGCCATCCGCATGCCCATCGGCCTGCGGCAAAACAGTTGTTCTTCACTCATGGGGGGAACCTCTCTAAACACGTCGTCAAGATAATAGTTATCAGGGTAAGTATCAAGAAACGCGAGACGAAAGAGCAGGAATTGCGAAACGATGTCTCCCTCTCCCGGCGGGCTGAGGGTTCCCCATACAATAATGCCTGCACGGAGGACCCCCCTCTCCCTTGAGGGAGAGGGTTGGGGTGAGGGGGAACATACGGCTGTGGAGGTCATTCCGTTCACTTTATGTTCCTTGCTACTCTGTAACAACATGACCCGTGAACGTGCCAGGGCGGCTCAATCGCCGCCGCCCTGGCGACCCGGGCTCCCGGCGGTAAATCGCCGCTTCGCGGTGCCTTCGGCTTATTCCTTCCGGCTTATCGGGGACGGGCGGATGTAACGTCCCTGTAAAGCCGCCCTCTCGGCGCATCCATGCGCCTCGCCCCGGCCTGCAGGAAACGCCTCAGCGATTTACAGCCGGACCAGGGCATCGCTGAATGCTCTCAGTCATTCTGAGAGCAGCGTTATCGCTTATGGTTAAAAAATTACTGGGGAATCCTCTCCCGGCGGGAGAGGGTACAGCCCGCAGCGGAGTTTAGCGGCTAAAATGTCGGGTAATGGCGCCCTTCCCCGAAGCCGTAAGCACCACTTCCCGATACCCTGCCACCCGCTGGATCCAGCCCTTGCTTTCCAGATGCATGAGCAGCGCCGCACCGGCTTCACCGCCCAGATGAAACCGCCGCTCGCTCCAGTCCAGACAGGCGCAACAGGCCTTTCGCCGGGGATGGGTGCTTAACGGGATACCGAGTTTCAGAAACTGCTCCCGGCCATACAGCGTCAATGCTGAACCGTCTGGCTCCAGCCAACTTTCGGCCTGCATGAAATCGTAGATCTGCACCGCCACCGCGCCCGCCAGATGGTCGTAGCAGGTGCGGGCTTCACGCAGGGCTTTTGGCGCGCTGGTTTCCGGCGGAGAAATGCGGTGCCACGACAGCCCCATCATCTGCTCCACCAGCTCCGCTACGTCATACCCTGCCAGGCGATAATAGCGATGGCGCCCCTGCGACAGGCAGGTAATGAGCTTTCCGTCCAGCAGCCGCGCAAGGTGCCCGCTGGCGGTAGACGGCGCCACATCCGCCGCCGCACTCAGCTCGGTGGCCGTCCACGCTCGCCCGTCCATCAGCGCACAAAGCATTTTCACGCGCGACGGATCGGCCATTGCGGCTGCTACTGCGGCAATGGCCTGCTCCAGCGCTGCGCTGTTATCTGGCGGTAAGCTCGTCTTTAACATAGGTTGCCCAGGGTTCGGTGATTGCTGCGGCCAGCTTATCATTATCCGTCAGCAGAATGAGGTGATTCGCGTGGTCGCTGTACTGGGTAAGAATAGACACCCCGCGAGCCGCCAGTGCAGCAGCTATCTCCCCCAGCTCGCCGGGGCGTTCCTGCCTCAGTTTTCTGATGATGGGCCGACGAACCGCTTTCAGGTTAAATCCGGCCTCAAGCAGAACATGGCGGGCTTTTTCGCCGTCTTCCACCAGAAAATGTGCCTCAACGCCGAATACACCACCGCCTTCCAGCCCAATCCCTTTACTGCCCAACAGCTGACCAAAGCGTGCCAGTTCACCCGGCGTATCGTTAAAAATCACATGAACATCATACATCCGCGTGCCCTCCGTTTTCGGCGCTGTATTCCCGCACCAGCTGTGCCACCCGAATGCGGTAGTACGTAAAAATCGACTCCCGCCCCTCGGCCTGCGCGGCCTGATGAAAAACGTTCTGCTTCCAGTTGCGGATAGCTTCTTCGTCCCGCCACCAGGAGAGCGAGAGAATTTTGCCGTCGGTGGTCAGGCTCTGGAAACGTTCGATATCGATAAAACCGTCATTATCCGCCAGCAGGGGTTTAAGTTCGGCCGCGAGCTGCAGGTACCGCGCCTGATGCGCCGGCGCGGCTTTGGCTTCGAAAATGACTGCGATCATGAAGGTCTCTCCGTTGTGATGGTGTGAAGAGAATGCAGGACAGATGACAAGGATGCTTCGGTATGGAGCGAAGTGTTGTGCCGGATGGCGCTGCGCTCAATTTCCCGTTGAAATCCGATGATGACAGACATATGATTTATGTACGGTAAGATTCCGTACATAATATTACTATGCAACCGGGGCATTAACCCCAGGTAACGATGAAGAGCGAATCATGTCAGCACTAAAGAAACAGCGTATCGATCTACGCTTAACCGAAGACGACAAAAGCCTGATCGAAGAAGCAGCGGCAATGACGAACCAGTCAATTTCACAATTCATGGTAAGTACGGCCTCCGAACGCGCAGCAGAAGTGATTGAACAGCACCGCCGCCTGATCCTCAACGAGGCATCCTGGAACCAGGTGATGGATGCGATCAGTAACCCGCCAACACCAAATGAACGACTGAAGCGAGCAGCCAGGCGTCTCCAGGATCTGGAGTGATACGTGAATAACATGAAAATAGGGATTTTTTCAGATGACGTTGAGTATGATCTAAGCCATTTCGATTGCGGAGAAGAGAGCCTAAACACCTTTCTGACGGCACACCTGAAACGCCAGCATCGTGGGAAATTTTTGCGGGGTTACGTTCTTGTCGCATCCGGGGAAAAGCCGCGGGTGTTGGGTTATTACACGCTGTCCGGGAGCTGCTTTGAAAAGGCGTACCTTCCTTCTAAAACCCAGCAGAAGCGAGTGCCTTACAAAAATGTTCCCAGCGTCACGCTGGGCCGCCTGGCGATAGATAAACGCTTCCAGGGGCAAGGATTGGGGGAGTTGCTGGTCACCCATGCTCTGAAAACGGTCTACCTGGCGTCTTTTGCCGTGGGTATCCACGGGATATTCGTAGAAGCGCTGAACGACAGCGCCAAAAACTTTTACCTTAAACTGGGGTTTATCGCCCTTCAGGCAGAGAATGAAAATACTCTCTTCCTGCCGACTAAAACCATTGAAAGACTGTTTGCAGATTAAGCCTGTTTCTCACGCCCCGCGAACCGGGCGTGAGTAACACGTAATGGGTTTAACCCACAATCGACTTCGGCTCCATAAACGCCCCAATTCCCCATTCGCCCATCTCACGTCCCACGCCGGAGTGTTTAAACCCGCCAAACGGGGCTTTTGGCTCATGCGCGAGGGTGTTCACCAGCACGCGCCCGGAAACAATCTGCTGCGCCACGCGACGCGCACGCCCGGTATCACGCCCCAGCACCATCGCGCTCAGGCCGTACTCGGTATCGTTGGCAATCGCGACAGCCTCCGCCTCGTCCTGATAAGGAATAATGCACAGCACCGGGCCAAAAATTTCCTCACGCGCGATGGTCATCTGGTTGTTCACATCAGTAAACAGCGTCGGGCGCACAAACCAGCCGTCCCGCGTCCGGTCCGGTCGCCCTTCGCCGCCCGCCAGCAGTCGCGCGCCTTCGTCGAGCCCTTTGCGAATATATCCCTGCACCCGCAGCCACTGCTTTTCGCTGACCATTGGGCCAATCTCTGTCGCGCTTTCGCGCGGGTCGCCGGATTTCACCGCCGCCACCGCCTGCGCCAGGGCGATTTCCATCTCGGCCTTGCGCGACTGCGGCACCAGAATACGCGTGCCGGCCACGCACGCCTGCCCGCTGTTCATAAACCCGGCCTGAATCACCAGCGGGATCGCCCGTGCAAGATCGACATCATCCAGCAAAATCGTCGGCGATTTACCGCCTAACTCCAGCGTGACGCGCTTAAAACCCTCCGCTGCGTTACGCAGGATCGCTTTGCCGGTATTCGTCGACCCCGTAAACGAGATTTTCGCCACGTCCGGGTGGCGGCCAATGGTCTCCCCCACCGTCTCGCCGCGCCCGGTGATGATATTAAACACGCCCGCTGGCAATGCGGCATCACGCAGCGCCTCGGTAATAATCTGCGTTTGCAGGGCGCTCATTTCGCTGGGTTTGATCACCGCCGTGCAGCCCGCCGCGAGCGCCGCCGCCAGTTTGCCGCAGATAAACCCCGCATCGCTGTTCCACGGCGTGATCAGGCCCGCTACGCCTAGCGGCGTCATCTGCACCGATGCCGCCCCCGCTGAAAATGCGAATTCAAACCCCTCCAGGGCCTCAATCGCCTGGGCAATGACATCGGCCGGATAACTGGCCATCCACGCCGAGCGCGCAGCCGGTGCGCCGTACTCTTCGATTATCGCCTCCAGCAGCTGATCATGACGGGCGGCAACAGCGGCATGCATACGTGTTAACGCAGCAATCCGTTCCTGTTTTGTGGTTTGCGACCACGCCGGAAACGCCGCTTTGGCGGCCGCAATGGCGCGTTCAGCGTCGACCTCATCTGCCAGACGCACCTGCCCTATGACCTGTGCCGTCGCCGGGTTGTATAAATCAAAACGCTCGGTGCCGTGCGGGGTAACAAATTCGCCGTTGATAAAAATCTGTTCGATGTGGTGCATATAAACCTCCTCAGGCTGTGTGGACACAGTCTGGCACGACTACTCCGTTGCGATAATCCACGCTATGCTGCAAGGGTTGTTTCGATTTTCAGGATAATCTATGCATCGTTCAGGTTTGACAGAGCTGGAAGTGGTGATGGCGGTGGTACGACGCGGCAGCTTTCGCGGTGCCGCCCAGGAGCTGGGTATGTCCGCCACGGCGGTGAGTAACGCCATCGCCGGGCTGGAGAGCCGCCTCGAGACGCGTCTTTTTAACCGCACTACCCGCAGCGTGGCGCTCACCGACGCCGGGCAGCGTTATGTGGCGCGCATCGGTCCGGCGCTGCAGGAAATTCGTCAGGCCGGGGAAGAGATCAACAGCGACACCGGTGAACCCGCAGGCACCCTGCGCCTGAACGTGCCGAACAATATTGGCTCCCTGTTTCTGGACCAGCTGCTGATCGACTTTATGATCCGCTACCCGAAAATGCGCGTGGAAACGGTGAGCGAGGCGCGAATGATCGATATCGTCGCCGAAGGCTACGACGCCGGGATCCGCCTTGAAGAGGCGGTTCCGCAGGACATGATCGCCGTACCGCTGACCGGAGAGATCCGCCAGCTCGTGACCGCCACACCGGACTATTTTGCCCGCCACGGTATCCCGCAAACGCCGGAGGATCTGCTGTTGCATCAGGGGATCGGGATGCGCATGGCCCACGGTGGGATCTACCGCTGGGAGCTGGCCCGTCGGGGAGTCCAGTATGCGCTGGCCGTGCCGCCGCGTTTTGCGACATCCGATCTTTTTGCCTCGATCCGCGCGGTCAAAGCAGGGCTGGGGATTGGCTTTTTGCCGGAACTCTATATCCGTGACGAGCTGAAAAGCGGGGAACTGGTGAGCGTGT
Organism: Enterobacter sp. A8; assembly: GCF_004296595.1. Lineage (NCBI taxonomy): Bacteria > Pseudomonadati > Pseudomonadota > Gammaproteobacteria > Enterobacterales > Enterobacteriaceae > Enterobacter > Enterobacter sp. A8. The sequence goes on along the minus strand of NZ_SCMF01000004.1, from coordinate 211,047 downwards.
TAAACGACTGGACGCAGCCGTTTGCCGGGCTGCGTCTTTACTATCCAGGCCATCGCCACGTCCCGCCGGGGTTGCGGGCGCTGGTGGCGATGATCCGCGAGCGCGGGATTATTCCAGGTTAGCCTTGTTCAGTCCGTAAGCTGCGTCCAGCGAGCCGGGGGCCATGCGCGAGGTAATGCCTAAACGGTTCCAGGCGTTGATCGCCACGATGGCGAAGTTCAGCTCTGAAATCTCCACGTCAGAAAAGTGTTCCGCCACGCTACGGTACAGCGCGTCGCTCACCCCGTGAACGCCAATCTGGGTCAACGCTTCGGCGAAGGCCAGCGCCGCTTTCTCGCGAGCGCTGAACAGCGGAGATTCGCGCCAGGCCGCCAGGTGGTAAAGGCGCAGTTCGCGCTCCCCGGCAATTTTGGCCTCTTTGGAGTGCATATCCAGACAGAAGGTACAGCCGTTCAGCTGGGAAACGCGAATGTCGATCAGGTGCTTCAGCGCCGGGTCGATGGAGGTTTTCGCCACTTCCATGCTCAGGGCGGACAGCGCGTTGGCAAGGGCTGGAGTGACTTTATGGTGGTTTACGCGAGTGCTCATTGTCTTTCCTCTTATTTACACGGTATGTGTCATGCGATGAGGACAATCTACGCGGGTCATGACATAGTAAAAAGATACAAAAAACATAAAATGAGGTAGGACATGAAGCCGGGCTATCACGACATTTACACCCGCTATCGCGACAACATTACGCGCGGCGTGCTGAAGCCTGGCGATAAGGTGCCCGCCATTCGCGTACTGGCCGAAGAGCTCAAGGTAGCGCGCAAAACCGTCGAAACGGCGTATGCTATTTTAATCGGCGAAGGGTACCTGGTGAGCCAGGGCGCACGCGGCACGCGGGTCAATCCCGATCTCTTGCTGCCCGCGACGCCGGCTCCAGCGGATCACACCACCGGTACACTCCCGGCATCGCTTATCAGCCAGCGTGAACGAGCGGGTTTTCTGCGCCCCGGCATTCCCTCCCTCGACAGCTTCCCCTATAAAAAATGGTTACTGCTGGCAGGCCAGGCGACGCGCTCGATGCGGCCGGAAGAGATGCTCAACCCGCCGGTGCTGGGCTGGTATCCCCTGCGCCAGGCTATCGCCCGCTATCTGAATATCTCCCGCGGGCTCTCGTGTACCGCCGAACAGGTGTTGATCACCAGCGGCTACAGCGGCAGTCTGCGCCTGATCCTCGATACGCTCGCCAGCCGCAGCGACAAAGTGGTGTTTGAAGATCCGGGCTATTTTATGGGCCAGCAGCTGCTTAAGCGGATTGTGCCACGTCTGCACACCGTGCCGGTCGATCGCTGCGGCATCGACACGGAGTATCTGTTGCATCATCACCGCGACGCCCGTTTTGCTATCGTGACGCCCTCTCACCAGAGCCCACTGGCGGTAACGCTCTCTCTGCCGCGTAAACAGCAGCTTCTCGACTGGGCGAGCCAGAACGGGGCGTGGATTATTGAAGATGATTACGACGGGGAATTTCACTATACCCGCAAGGTGCTGCCGTCGCTGAAAAGCCTCGATCGCCATGATCGGGTGATCTTTATGGGCACTTTCAGTAAAACCATTATGCCCTCCTTACGCATGGGCTACATCGTGATGCCCGCCAGCACGGTTGAGGCATTTACCGACTGCGCGGACATCGTCGCCAGCGGCCAGCCGGTATTGACGCAAAAAATCCTCACCACCTTTCTCAACGAGGGCCATTTTTTCCGTCATCTCAAGAAGATGCGCGCGCTGTACCAGACCCGCCGGGAGTGGATGATTGCCGCCCTGCGTGAGGTATATGGCGATCTGTTTTTCACCGAGCAGAACGACGGCGGAATGCATATCGTGGCGTTTCTGGCGAAAGGCAGCAACGATCGGGAGGTGGCGTGCTGCTGGCAAGCGCAGCAGCTGCAGGTGAATGCCCTTTCAGAGTGGTATCGCGGGTCGGGCAAACGCTACGGGCTGGTGATGGGCTATAACAACGTGCGGTCATATCAGGAGGCGGTGGATTTGCTGGAAAGACCGAAGCGGCAGACGCTTGCGCTGTTGAGCTAAACATCGCCCGGTGGCGCTACGCTTACCGGGCCTACGGGATCGAGTAGGCCGGGTAAGGCGCAGCCGCCACCCGGCGGCGACGTGTCTCACACATCATACCGCGACAACCCAACGTCCTTGAGCTGCTCGTCGCTCATCTGGCTCAGAATGCGGCGGGTACGGTTGACGCGATACCAGTTACGCAGCGTTTTCGCTACCCACACAAACGCGATAAACGGACGTTTTGAACGATTTTCGTAGAATTCCATGATGCTCTCCTCACCGTGTCAGTGGGGCTATGATCGTGGAAAACGGCTTTAGCAATACAGACTCAAAAACAACTTTTGTTTAACATACAGATCCGCTAAAACGGTATCTGCATGCCGTTTTTTGCGGCAATCTGTACTGGTTTTGTAATCTGTATGGTGACAACAAAGGATACAGCATGACGCGCTACCAACATCTGGCCAATCTACTGGCAGAACGCATTGAACAAGGGCTGTATCGCAGCGGTGAACGTCTGCCGTCGGTACGCGCGCTGAGCCAGGAGCATGGCGTGAGCATCAGCACCATACAGCAGGCCTATCAGATCCTCGAAAACCTGCAGCTCATCACTCCCCAGCCGCGCTCCGGCTATTTTGTGTCTAAGCGCAAGGCCCAGCCGCCGGTGCCGGCCATGACGCGCCCGGTGCAGCGCCCGGTGGACGTCACCCAGTGGGATGAGGTGATGATGCTGCTGGATGCCCGCGCCGACAAAGAGATGATCTCCTTTGGCGGCGGTTCGCCAGACGTTAACCAGCCGAGCCTGAAGCCCCTGTGGCGTGAGATGAGCCGCATCGCACAGCACAACCCCGCCGAAATGCTGAGCTATGACGTACTCGACGGGCGCCTTGAGCTGCGCGAGCAGATCGCCCGGCTGATGCTCGACGGGGGCTCCACCGTGGCGGCGAACGAGATTGTGATCACCAACGGCTGCCACGGCGCGCTCTCCATCGCCCTGCTGTCGGTCTGTAAACCAGGAGACATTGTGGCGGTGGAGTCGCCGTCGTTCCACGGCACCATGCAGATGCTGCGCGGGTTTGACATCAAGGCGATAGAAATTCCGACCGATTCGCAAACCGGGATCAGCATTGAGGCTTTAGAGCTGGCGCTGGAGCAGTGGCCCATCAAAGCGGTCATCCTGGTGCCCAACTGCAATAATCCGCTTGGGTTTATCATGCCGGAGTCGCGTAAGAAGCAGGTGCTGGCCCTGGCCCAGCGGCACGATATCGTGATCGTCGAGGATGATATCTACGGCGAGCTGGCGGCGGAATACCCGCGCCCGCGAACCATTCACTCCATGGATATTGATGGCCGCGTGATCCTCTGCAGCTCGTTTACCAAAACCGTGGCGCCAGGGTTACGCGTCGGCTGGATTGTGCCGGGACGCTACTACGACCGGGTGATGCACATGAAATACGCCGCGGGCGGGTTTAACGTGCCGGGCACGCAGATGGCGGTGGCGGCGTTTATCCGCGACGGCCATTATCATCGCCACGTGCGCCGTATGCGCCAGATTTATCAGCAGAATATGGAAACCTATACCTGCTGGGTACGGCAATATTTTCCGGCAGACATATGCGTGACGCGCCCGCAGGGCAGTTTTTTGCTGTGGGTGGAGCTACCGGAGAAGGTCGACATGGTGTGCGTCAGCAAGCAGCTGTGCCGGTTGAAGATCCAGGCCGCGGCCGGGTCGCTGTTTTCCGCGCCCGGAAAGTACCGCAACTGCCTGCGGATTAACGTGGCATTACCGCCGACGGATAAGCATCGCGAGGCATTGAAGAAGATGGGTGAAGCGATTGTGATTGCGATGGAGGAGGGCTAGTGCGGCCTGATGCCCTCACCCCGGCCCTCTCCCACAGGGAGAGGGAGAAAACCGCCGTTGTAGGCCCGGTAAGCGCAGCGCCACCGGGCAACAGGCCGCACTACTCGTCGAAGTACCAGTACCCCTGGTTAATCAGCCCGGTGAGCTCCTCGACAAACGCCGGGTTGTTCAGCGCATCGCCCAGCTCGGCCTGGCCCAGCTCAGTGTAGCGGCACAGCGCGTCCGCCGCCTTCGCGTCGACTGTCTCGAGCTGTTCACTGTTGATAAAGAAACTGCCGTTGATATTCAGCACGCGCAGGCCGCTCAGGCGAGACAATCTCTCTCCGCCCTGCAGCGCGTCCAGCACCTCCTCGGGCGCATACGGCGGCTCGGCGGCGGCGATATCCAGCTCGTGACGCGGCGTGGAGACAAAGCTGCCGAACCATTTTGTGAAATCATCCGGCTTACCGATCATGTCGATCATCATCTGGCGAATGCGATCGAGCTCGTACTGCTCAATGCGCCCAGGGTGTTCGCGGCAGGTCAGATCCGGATCGCTGTAATGCTCCCCACCCAGATCGTTTTCCAGCGCGTAATCGGCAAAGCTGCTGATCAGATCGCGGCCGTTTGGCCCCCGGAAACCCACAGAGTAGTTCAGCGCGGTTTCATGGGTGAAGCCGTCGTGCGGGAATCCAGGTGGAATGTAGAGAATATCGCCCGGCGCCAGATCTTCGTCGATGATCGGTTCAAACGGATCCACGTGCAGCAGCGCCGGATGTGGGCAGAACTGACGCATCGGCAGCTTGTCACCCACGCGCCAGCGACGGCTGCCCATCCCCTGAATGATGAACACATCGTACTGATCGATATGCGGGCCCACGCCGCCGCCCGGCACGGAGAAGGAGATCATGAGATCATCCAGACGCCAGTCCGGCAGCACGCGGAACGGGCGCACCAGCTCCGCCGCCGGCATGTGCCAGTGGTTCACCGCCTGCGCCAGCAGCGACCAGCCGGTTTCACCCAGGCCGTCAAAGTGCTCAAACGGACCATTGCTGGCCTGCCATTTGCCGTTGAAATGGCTCACCAGACGGCTATCGACCTCCGGCTCCATCGCCAGGCCTGCCAGCTCGTCCGGGGTAATCGGGTCGACAAAATTCGGGAAGGCATTTTTCAGCACAACGGGTTTTTTTTGCCAGTATTTCTCAAGAAATTCCGGCCAGTTCAGGTTCAGTTGATACGCCATGGATAGCACCAGTGAGAGGGGAAACAGGCGCGATTATAGGCAAGAAGGCAGAGGGGGAACTTGTCATGGGTCAAACCAGCACGCGTAGGTCGGGTAAGGCGTAGCCGCCACCCGACACGTACACGGCGTTAAAAACTTAATCCAGCTTCAGATCGTCATAATGGGTAATCAGTTTACCCACAATGCCGTAATCCAGCGCTTCGGCCGGAGACATCCAGAAGTTGCGGTCGGTGTCTTTTTTCACTTTTTCCAGCGGCTGGCCGGTGGCGTCGGCGATCAGTTTGTTTACCCGGTCCAGCATGCGGATGATCTCGCGCGCTTCAATCTCAATATCCGTCGCCTGACCGCGCACGCCGCCCAGCGGCTGGTGGATCATAAAGCGGGTGTTTGGCAGCGAGTAGCGATGCTCTTTTTTCGCCGCCAGGAAGATGGTGATCCCGGCGCTCGCCACCCAGCCGGTACCGATCACGTGTACATCCGGGCGGATGAACTTGATGAAGTCGTGAATGGTATCACCGGCTTCCACGTGACCGCCCTGGCTGTTGATGTAAAGTTTGATCGGATCGTTGCTCACGCTTTGCAGCAGGATCAGCTGGGTGATGACTTTCTCTGCCAGCGCCTGGTTGATTTCACCGGAGATAACAATCGAGCGGGATTCCAGCAGCTTCTGCTGCAGTGCGCTCTGTGTCCCTTCCGCTTTATCCTTATCGCCGTCTTTCAGTGTGTAGTGCATTGTTATGTCCTCAGCATTTAGCGCTCAAAACCAGAGTGTAGCCTGTTTTACCCGTGAAAGTCCTCAGGCGCACACAATGCGAATGTCCTGGGCCGCAAACGCGTCGACAACGCCCTGTTCCAGCGCCTCTTCTACCACCAGCACATCAATGTCCTGGCACGTCGACACCACAAAGCGCGCCACACCGGGAAGTTTGTCTGCCGTCAGGGCCACGATGGTCTGGTTGCTCTGGGCGATAACCGCCTTTTTGAATTCGCAGTCGGCAAAGTCAAAGCCGGTGAGTCCCATCTGCGGATCCATCGCGCAGCCGCCAATAAAGGCCTGATCGAAGATAATGCCCTGGATCTGACCCGCGGCCGTGGCGCCCACCGACCCGCCGGATGCCCGCTGGATCTGCCCGCCGGTGATGATCACCTCGCACAGGGGATGGCGCAGCAGTTCCGTGGCGATGGCCGGGGAGTTGGTCACCACCGTGACGTTGAGATCCGCCGGGAGCGCTTTCGCCAGCGCCAGGTTTGTTGTCCCCGCGTCGATAAAAATGCACCCGCCCGCCTGAACCAGCGTTGCTGCTTTCTGCGCGATTGTGTGCTTTTCTGCACTTATTTTCTGCTCGCGGCTTAAAAAATTACCCGCATCCGGAAGCTGAAGCACCGCGCCGCCGTAGACCTTTTTGCAATAGCCCTCTTTGCTAAGTTCATGTAAATCACGGCGAATAGTGTGCTCGGATACGTTCATCTGGCTCGCCAGCTCGGTACAGACCACCCTTCCGCTCTTCTGAAGGATCTGGCGGATCCGCGCTTGTCGCTGTTCAGGAAAAGCTGCATAATCGAGCATTGAAAGTCCTTTAAAAATTCTAATCGAGTATCAATGCGCATAATGTTGCATAACCGCGCAACACAAACAACGAGGGTTACAATGAATATTGCACATGTCGTACTCTGGACCCGCAGCCTTAACGCCCAGGTTCAGTTCTGGGAAACGGTGTTTAATGGCCGCAGCAACGCACGCTACGTCAGTAAAAATCGTCCGGGTTTTGAATCCCATTTTATTACCCTTGATGAGGGGCGGACGATTGAGCTGATGACCATTCCGGACCTGCCCGACGCGCCTGCCCACCCTGAATTTATCGGCTGGGCGCATATCGCCATCAACGTCGGCGGAAAAGCACAGGTGGACAGCATGGCGGCACAGGCCAGGGCAAACGGCACGCTGCTTAGCGCCCCGCGTATGACCGGGGACGGCTTCTATGAAGCGATAATCGCGGACCCGGACGGCAATCGCATTGAGCTTGTCGGTGCATAAAAACAGCGTTTCGTTCCTTCACCGCCCCTGCTCCGGCTCGCTATACTTCATATGGTTATCATATTGTTAAATGATAATGATATTTAATGTGTTAAGATGAAAGTCAGCATAAACAGTCTCTTACGTAACCGAAGGGACGGTTTGCATCCTCGACCTTTAAATCAGCACCGGGGCGGTGAATGGAACACATTGTGTATGTGGTTGATGACGATGACGCCGTCAGGCAGTCCGTGACCGGGCTACTGGAATCGGCAGACCTGAACGCTATCGGCTTTTCATCGGCAGAAGCATTTCTTCAGCACCGCTTCGAGGATCTGCCTTCGTGCGTGATCCTCGATATGCAAATGCCCACCATCTCCGGTTTTGAGGTGGCTGATGCCCTCAGGGACAGCGGGCGTGAGATCCCGATTATTTTCCTCACCGGCCACGGCACCATCCCGATGTCGGTTCGCGCCATCAAAGGCGGGGCCTACGAGTTTCTGACCAAACCGGTTGAATCCGCCGCGCTTATCGACGCCATTGAATCCGCACTCCGGCTGGCGGAAAACAACGCCGTGCGTAACAAAGAGCACTACGCCCTGAAGCAGCGCCATATGTCTCTTACCCCGCGCGAACATGAAGTGCTCCAGCTGGCGATAAGCGGCCTGCTGAACAAGCAGATCGCCGCCGAGCTTGGGGTGAGCGAAATCACGGTGAAAGTCCATCGCCGCCGCGTGATGGAGAAGATGCAGGTGCGCTCCGTGGCAGAGCTGGTCAGGGTCGTGGAACGCCTGAGCAAAAGTCTGCCAACGGAATAGCCGTTACCCTTCCTGTGCCGCAAGCGGCAGCGCAAAAGCAAAGACGGTGCCGTGCGGCTCCCGGCGGCGCGCGCTCAGTTTTCCGCAGTGCCGCTCAATGATGCTGGCGCTGATGGTCAGCCCCATCCCCATGCCCTGCGCTTTAGTGGAATAGAACGAGTCAAAAATCTTCTCCAGCCGCTCAGGCTCTATGCCGCTGCCGGTATCGGCTATCTCCACCAGCACTCTCCCTTCTGCATTGCTGGTGCTGATGGTGATGGTGCAAGAGCGATCTTTCACCTCGGCCATCGCCTCTACCGCGTTCATCACCAGGTTGAGCAGCACCTGCTGGATCTGCACGCTGTCGCCAGTGATAAAGCTATCCTGTGCCTGCAAAAGGTAATCGACGCTAATGTGTCGCTGCTCAAGCTCGCTGCGCGACAGCGCGATGATATGGTGGACCAGGTAGTGCAGATCGATGCGTGAGAAGGTCGGATCCTGCTTGCGCGTCAGGGACTGAATGCTGCGGATGATCTCCCCCGCCCGCGCCCCTTCAGCGGCGATCTCCTCCAGCCCTTCACGCACTTTATCCAGCCGGGCTGGCTCCCGGTTGAGCCAGCGCAGGCTCGCCCCGGCGTTGGAGACGATCGACATCAGCGGCTGGTTGATCTCATGAGCGATGGAAGAGGTCAATTGCCCGACGGTGGTCGCCCGGGAAACGCGCGCCAGATCTGCCTGCGCCACCCGCATCGCATCTTCCGCCGCCCGCTGGCTGGTAATGTCGGTGATGATGCCGTAATACTCGTTCACCTCGCTGCCCACGCCCACCGGATCGCCAATCCCGAGAATATAGCGGATTGAGCCATCGGTGCGGTTAATGCGGAACTCCGCCCGCATGGAGAGCCCTTCGCGTACGCTTTGGGTGACGATGGTACTGATCCGGGCGTAATCATCCTGATGCACAAAGGTCAAAAACTCCGCCATGGAGATCTTCTTTTGCTGTTCAGGCAGGCCGAGGATTCGGGCGTACTCCTCGGAGATAAACATCAGATCCTGCTCCAGCTCCCAGCGCCAGCTGCCGGTGTGGCTGATCTGCTCGCCCAGCATCAGCGAGGTCTGGCTGGATCGCAGCTCTTTCTCCACGCGACGACGCTGGATGTTTTCCGCCAGCAGCTCGGCATACAGGCGCGCCGTCTCCAGCGAGACCGCCGCCTGCGCCCCCAGCAGGCTCACCACGCGGGAGTGCTCGGCGGTAAAGACCTCCGGCATCAGGCGATTTTCCAGGTAGAGCACGCCCACCAGACGCGCCTGTTTGAACATCGGGACGCACATCACGGCCGCCCCCGAGGTCACGAGATAAGGATCCTGGCTGAAGGGGTGAAACTCTTCCGGCTTGCCGGTGCGGATCTCCTGCCCGGTGCGGATCACCGCCGCCAGCACCGACAGCGGCATATCGGTCGCCATCGGGACCTCTTTCAGGATCCGCACCCGCACGCCGTCGGTACTGGTCCACGCGCTGGCCTCGATCTCCGGGATATGGTTGTCGCTCACGCGCAGCAGCAGACCGCGCTGCGCCCCGGCCCGTTCAAGCAGCAGCGTCATCAGGTTTTCAATCAACCGCTCAAGGTTAATTTCTTCAGACAGCGCGCGTGACGCCTTGATCACGCTTTGCAGATCGCGAATCACTTCATTCTGCGCGAAAGCCACCGTGTCGTACGCGCTGGCCTGGGCGGAGCTCAGGAGATGCGGGAAATCCTGCTCAAGCTGGCGCACTTTTGCCTGTGCACCGGCGCGGCCCCAGGCGGCGATCGCCCCGCGGAAGTGGGCGTCCGAGGCGGTCGGATAGCCGCAGGCAAGGGCAAAGCGCCCTGCCAGCTCGTGGGCCAGCGCGTTCAGCGGATTGAAACCGCCCTCCCGCGAGAGGCGCACCGCCTTCTCATACTGCTCAAGCGCAATGCTGTTCATCCCGTCCAGACGCACGATTTCGGCGTAAATCAGCGCCTCTTTGTCGGCAAACGTGCCCGGATTAATCCGCGCCCAGAGGGCGATTTTGTCGTAGTGGGCGTGAATGCTGCGACGGTGATTCGCCGAGAAGGTCTCCGGCGTCAGCTGTCTGGAAAGCGACAGGGCGCTGTAGAGATGGTAATCCAGCAGGTGAATGTGGCCAGGCGCAGACCACGCGAACCAGCCCGCCTGCTCCAGCTCCGCCTGCGCGGCGGCATACTCCCCGCAGGTAAAGTGCGCCATCCCACGGTACAGCCAGTACCAGAACAGCATGGTCGAGGTCTGCTCCGGGGCCTGCTCAGGCGCCGCTGGCAGCATCGCTTCAGGCAGCACCTGCGCGGCGCTCCAGGTGCCGATGACCGGCGTACGCAGAAACTCAACGTAGCCGCGCTGGAGCATCAAAATCGTTTCGATGTCCTGGAAGTGGGTTTTACGGACAAAGGCCAGACCGCGATCGATGCTGGTCAGCACCCCGTCCAGATGATCGCCCCGCGAGAGGAAGTTGATCACCTGATGGCAGGCTGCAAAGCAGGCCACCGTCATATCACCGTGAGTGACGGCGGCGGTAAAGCAGGCCTTGGCGCACTCGATGGTGAACGACAGCGGCTGGGTCCAGACGCTGAGCTGATCGAGCGGCAGCAGGGTTTTGGCTTCAAAGGCATCGTAGCCGTGACGGTTTACCAGCTCGCGGGCCAGCGTGCCGTACTGGAAACCAAGGCGATACTCGGCGTAGCGTTGGCCAATCAATACCCCAAACCAGGCCATCGCCGTGGTGGAGGCGCCGGTGATACCGTGGTCGAGGGTCAGGTGCATCATGCGACAGAGCAGCAAAAAGTGCAGGCGCGGGCAGATAAAGCTGGCGCAAATGCTGGCGCTATACAGCAGGTTCATCACCGCTTCGGTTTGCGGGTTGTCCATCTGCGAGAGCTGGACAAAATGCTGTTGCGGCGCGTCTCCCACGCGGTTGCAGAAGTGTTTCCAGGCTTCGTCGCACTCGACGTCTTCCGGGTAGTGGCTGATCTGGATACCAAAAATCCCCAGCCAGCACAGCGCCGCCTCCAGCGCCAGACGGCTGTCGGACTGGCGAATGTAGACTTCCACCAGCAGGTTAGCCGCCAGCGCTTTTTCAGTCAGCCCGCCGGGGCAGCCGAGGATCGCGTCACACAGCTCGCGGGTTCGCTCCAGGTGGCCGAGCGCAAATTCACAGCCCGCCTCTTCGATGTCGAGCATAAAGTCAGACACCGCCCCGGCATTGCCCAGCGCTCTGGCGGTCTGAATGTAGCTCAGGGCCGAATGATAATCGCCGGTGCGCTTCGCCCGCCGTGCGGCCAGCAGGCTGAGCTCGCGGAACATCTGGCGCTGCGGCGCGGGCTGAATGCTGTCCAGCGCGGCCGTCACGTGGTGCACGGCGCGGAACAGCAGTTCGTTCCCCGCCGCCTGACGCGCGGCCTCGGCCAGCAGGCTGGCGGTGGTCAGGTGCAGGTGGCTCCTCTCACGCTGATCCAGCAGTGCGAAAGCAGCCTCCTGCACCCTGTCGTGGGTAAAGGCATACGCTTTTTCCGTCAGCACAATCAGCTGCGCCATCACCGCCGGGTGCAGCGCATAACGGATTTCCGCCACCGACATCCCGACCACGCGGCACAACATCTCCAGCTCGCCCGTGCCGCCAAGACAGGCAATGCTGCCCAGCAGACGACGCGTCTCGTCGGGCATCTCTTCAAGCTTTTCCAGCACCAGGGTGACGACATTTTCGGTGTAATGCCGGGCGCGGATCGCCTGCAGATCGTACTGCCATTTGTCCTGATACTTGTTATGCACCACCAGCCCGTCATCAACAATGCGGCGGAAAAACTCATGCACGAACAGCGGGTTGCCGCCGGTTTTTTCGTGGATAAGCGTGGCGAGGTCGGTTGTTGTGGCGCTGCGCACGCGAAACAGCGTGCCCAGCCAGCGTGCTACCGCCTTCACCGTCAGCGGCTGCGGGATAATCTCGATGGCGTGTTGCGCCGACGCCGGCAGGCTCGCGAGCTGCTGCTGTAACGCGGGATCGGACAACGAGGCGATGTCCCGGTGCGCCACCACCAGCAATAGCGGAATGGCACCGCAGGTCGCCAGCAGGTGCTTCAACGTTTGCAGGCTGGCGGCGTCGCTCCACTGCAGATCGTCAAGCAGCAAGACCAGCGGACAGCCCTGCGAGGCAAAGGTTTTAACCAGCGCCAGCACCATATGGCTGAAGCGGGCCCGGGCATCAATGGAAAATGTATCTGCCGAGAAGCGAGGTTTACTCTCCAGCAGCAACCCCAGCTCGGGCACCAGGCTGACGGCCAGCTCTTCATATCCTTCCAGGGCGCGCGAGAGGCGGATTTTCCACTTCGCCACCTCTTCCGCAGGCAGCCCGAGCAGGTGCAGCGTCAGGGTGCGAAACGCCGAGCTTAATACGCCGTAGGGTAACGTCGGCGAAAACTGATCGACCTTGCCCACCGCCAGCAGCACCCTGCGCTGCTGCAACGTTTTTAGCGCCGTGGCGATAATCGAGGATTTACCGATCCCCGACGGCCCGCCGATCGTCACCAGCTCCGGCACAATGTTTTGCCCCACCCGCTCAAACGCGGCGATGACGTCGTTTGCCTGCGGATGCGCCGCAAACAGGGAGTCCGCCAGATGGATCGCCGGCGTCCGGTCCTGCTGGCCTGGCGTAAAGGCGACGATCTCGCCTTCGGAGGTTAACGTCGCCTGACAGCGTCGAAGATCGGCAATCAGCCCGTCGACGGTCTGGTAGCGGTTATCGGGTTGCTTCTCCAGCAGCTTGAGGATGATGGTCGACAGCATGTCGGGCACATCCGGGCGCAACACGGCGGGAGAGAGCGGCTCAGAGGCAATGTGGTAATGCGCCCAGTTGGTCTGCTCGTTCTCGCCGAGCTCAAACGGCAGGCGTCCGGTCAGGAGCTCATAAAGCACAATGCCCAGGCTGTAGAGATCGCTGCGGCAATCGACGGCCCGCTGTGTGCGGGTGGTGTGCTCCGGGGACATATAGGCGGGCGTACCGCCAGAGACGGCCAGCCGGGTCTGGGAAAAGGCCCCGGAGATGCTACATGACAGGCCAAAGCTGCCCAGACGGCAGGTTGAATCGTGATGAACAAAGATATTGCCGGGCTTGATATCACCGTGGATCAGGTTTTGCAGGTGCATCTGACGCAGCGGCGTGCAGATCTGGATCGCCAGCTCGATAAACCGGGCGATCCCCGAGATCGCCCTGCCCGCGCGTCGCGCCAGCAGCTCAAACGAAAATGGCGCGTACACCAGTGCAAAACGCCCCCGGTACTGGGTGGAGGCCACGGCGCGAATGGCCCAGCTGTCCTGCAGGTGATCGCGCAACGCAAACTCATTTTTGAGCAGCCGGGTGGCCCGCTCTTCTTCTTCGTCGCTGACCGCGGTGGCAATGATAAAGGAGCCGCCAGAATGAGGATGTCGGGCATTCATCCAGGAGATCCCGCCCTCCTGCGCCAGCACGGTAAAAATGACATCCTCTTTAAGGACAAAAACCCGCCCATCATGGAGATTTCCCTGGGCGGGCCAGAATGCAGGCAGCTCGTTTTCGTTCATCCGCGATCCTTATTGTCGGCGGGCCAGCTCCCGCTGAATATGATCCAGCAGAATATCGATGTTAATAGGCTTACGCAAAAATGCAGCGGCGCCCAAATCAAGAGCGTACCGCTGCATATTTTCATCAGCATGACCGGAGATAAAGAGCACGGGGGGAGGCGGGGCAGCCAGCAGCCGCAGCTTTTCAAACAGCTCCAGGCCGTTCATGCCCCGCAGCTTGATATCGGTGATCACCAGCGCCGCGCCGGACAGGGCGAACGGGTGGCTCAGAAACACCTCTGCCGAATCAAACGTGTCGGTCGCATACCCTTCCGACTCCAGGAGGTTACTCAGCCCGCTGCGGACAGAACGTTCGTCATCAATGATGGCAATGCGCCACGGCAGCGTCATGCTGTTATTCCTCAAAAAATCATTAAACGTCGCGGTTTTCCTTCACGGGCGCGGGAGGCGCCGTGCCGCTGATTTTCGGCACACACTCGTGACGAAACCAGGCCAGAGTCAGCGGTTCGCGATTCAGTATGCGACGTCCCACCGGGATCAGCTGTTCGCCCACCAGCATACCAAACAGGCCAAGCAGGGCGACAACCGGCGGTGCCGGAGAGTGGACGTTGAGCAGAGCGTAAATTACCCCAGCCAGCACGCCGCACACCAGCGAAATTATCCAGGCCTTCATGATGACTCTCCTGCCGGATGGTGAACCACTGCCGGAACGCTCACCACGCTGTCGCGGGCTAACAGATGGCGCGTCGCCTGCTCCCCGGCCAGCATCCCCAGCAGGCCAATCAGCGCCAGCGCGGGCGGCGCGGGGGAGCGTACCTTCAGCGCGGCATACATCAGGCCGATCAACACGCCTGCCGCAAGGGATATCAACCCTGTACTCATAGAGAACTCCAGAAAGCAGTCAGTGGCAGGCCGGATGAGGGACCAGCCTGCCGCCGGGACTTAGCGGGCCGGGACCGGCGCTAAGGTACGGTGCTCGCTCTTCTGGCGAGACGGCGCTTTGTGCACCATGGTGTAAGCGTAATCCACGCCCATGCCGTACGCGCCGGAGTGCTCGCGCACGATATCCATCACCGCGGTGTAGGTCTCTTTACGCGCCCAGTCGCGCTGCCACTCCAGCATCACCTGCTGCCAGGTCACCGGGATCACGCCCGCCTGGATCATGCGCTGCATGGCGAAGTCGTGGGCTTCTTTGGTGGTACCGCCGGACGCGTCCGCCACCATATAAATTTCGTAGTCACCTTCCAGCATTGCGCACAGGGCAAAGCTGTTGTTGCACACTTCGGTCCACAGACCGGCAACCACCACCTTCTTCTTGCCGTTGGCTTTCAGCGCGTCGCGCACCTTCTGGTCATCCCAGGAGTTCATGGAGGTACGCTCCAGAATGTCCTGGCCCGGGAACACGTCCAGCAGCTCCGGGTAGGTGTTACCGGAGAAGCTTTCAGTCTCTACGGTGGTGATGATGGTCGGGATGTTGAACACTTTGGCCGCTTTCGCCAGCGCCACGGTGTTGTTTTTCAGCACCTGGCGGTCAATAGACTGCACGCCAAACGCCATCTGTGGCTGATGGTCGATGAAAATAATCTGACAGTTCGCAGGGGTTAATACTTCGAGCTTTGAAGAGGTCATAGCATTTTCCAGTGGTTAAGGGTGAAATCGCCGTGAGTGCCACGCCGATAAAGTCGCCCCCATCCTGCGGCCTTCTGCGCCTGTGCGTAATTATCTCTTCGTATAGTTAACCTTAGGTATAGTTATACTTTGGTATACCTATCCTATTGTATAACTGGATCTTTGCCGAAACCGGTTCCCATAATCCTGACCATTCCCCTCTCAGTCAGGAGCAGTTATGGTTACCCTTGGAAAAGCCGATCTCATTCTGGTTAACGGCCAGTTTCACACCGTCGATCGCGAGAATCCTGTGGCGGAAGCCGTCGCCGTGCGCGACGGAAAATTTCTGGAAGTGGGTACCGTCGCCGAGGTGATGCAACACCACTGCGACGGCACTAAAGTGGTGGATTTAAAAGGCCACACCGCCATCCCCGGCCTGAACGACTCCCACCTGCACCTCATTCGCGGCGGGCTGAACTACAACCTCGAGCTGCGCTGGGAAGGCGTGCCGTCTCTGGCCGATGCCCTGCGGATGCTGAAAGAACAAGCCCTGCGCACGCCATCGCCACAGTGGGTGCGCGTGGTGGGCGGCTGGAGCGAGTTCCAGTTTGCCGAACGCCGCATGCCAACCCTGGACGAAATCAACGACGCCGCGCCGGACACCCCGGTCTTTATCCTGCACCTCTACGACCGCGCCCTGCTCAACCGCGCCGCGCTGAAGGTGGTTGGCTACACCAAAGACACGCCAAACCCGCCGGGCGGCGAGATCCAGCGCGACGCCAACGGCAACCCGACCGGGATGCTGATCGCCCGTCCGAACGCCATGATCCTCTACGCCACGCTGGCCAAAGGGCCGAAGCTGCCGCTGGAGCAGCAGGTTAACTCCACCCGCCAGTTTATGCGCGAGCTGAACCGTCTGGGGCTGACCAGCGCCATCGACGCGGGCGGCGGCTTCCAGAACTACCCGGAAGATTACGAGGTGATTGCCGAGCTGCACGAGAAGAAGCAGATGACCGTCCGCATCGCCTACAACCTCTTTACCCAGCGTCCGGGCCACGAGCTGGAAGACTTTGAGAAATGGACCGACATGCTCACGCCGGGCCAGGGCAGCGACTTCTTCCGCCATAACGGCGCGGGCGAGATGCTGGTCTTCTCCGCCGCCGATTTTGAAGATTTTCTCGAACCACGCCCGGATCTCGCGCCGGGCATGGAGGATGAGCTGGAGCGCGTGGTGCGCCATCTGGTAGAGCACCGCTGGCCGTTCCGCCTGCACGCCACCTACAACGAGTCCATCAGCCGCATGCTGGACGTGTTCGAAAAAGTTAACCGCGATATTCCGTTTAACGGCCTGCACTGGTTCTTCGACCATGCGGAGACTGTCACCCAGGCCAACATCGACCGCATCAAAGCGCTCGGCGGCGGCATTGCCGTGCAGCACCGTATGGCCTTCCAGGGCGAATACTTTGCCGAGCGTTACGGCATTGAAGCCACCCGCCATACGCCACCGGTGGCAAAAATGTTGGAGACCGGCGTACCGGTGGGCTTAGGCACCGATGCCACCCGCGTGGCGAGCTACAACCCGTGGACCGCCCTCTACTGGCTGGTCTCTGGCCGTACCGTCGGCGGGATGCAGATGTACGATCACAGCGCCCGTCTGGATCGCGACACCGCCCTGATGCTCTGGACCCAGGGCAGCGCATGGTTCTCCAGCGAACAAAACCAGAAGGGGCAGATCAAAGTCGGCCAGCTCGCCGACCTGGCGGTGCTGAGCAAAGACTACTTCCGCGTGCCGGAAGAGGAGATCAAGGGCATCGAATCCGTCCTGACGGTGGTCAACGGCGATATCGTCTACGCCGCAGGCAGCTTTGGCCCGCTGGCCCCGCCTGCCATTCCGGTCCTGCCTGAGTGGTCCCCGGTGGTGAAGGTGCCGGGCCACTACCGCAGCGCGCCGCCGCAGGCCACACGCGTGGGTATGAACGCCGTCCACCACTGCAGCGGCCCGTGCGGGGTGCACAGCCACCAGCATGATTTTGCGCGCACGTCAGAGATACCGGTGTCGGACGATAACGCATTCTGGGGGGCGCTGGGCTGCAGCTGCTTTGCATTCTGATGAAAAACACCTTTGCTCCGCCCCGGGTCGACCTGGGGCTGTTTTTCCTGCGCCTGACCGGCAGCCTGCTGTTGCTGTACGTGCACGGCCTGCCGAAGGTGCTGCACTTCAGCGAAGAGCTGACGCGCATTGAAGATCCGTTCGGCTTCGGGCCCTGGGCGAGCCTGATCCCGGCGATTGTCGCCGAGGTGATCTGCCCGCTGTTTATCATTGCGGGCGTCTACACCCGCCTGGCGTGCCTGCCGATTATTGCCGTGCTGCTGGTGGCGATGCTGGCGGTACACCCGAACTGGTCGATTGCCGAAGGGCAGTTTGGCTGGCTGCTGCTGATTATCTTCACCACCCTTGCCCTGACCGGGCCGGGCCAGTGGCGGCTGCAGCGTAAGGTAACGGAGAAATTTGCATGACCCAGGTTAACGACGTTCGTGACGCCCACGTCGAGACGACGCCCGCACCGACGGTTTCGCCCTGGCAGCCACTGAGCCAGCCGGTATTCCGCATGCTGTGGATCGCCACGGTGGTCTCTAACGTCGGCTCATGGATGAGCGACGTCGGTATTAACTGGAGCATGCTGAGCCTGAGCGCCGATCCGCTGGATATCGCGCTGGTACAGGCGGCCAGCAGCCTGCCAATGTTCCTCTTCGCCCTGCCGTCCGGGGTGATGGCGGACATCGTCGACCGACGTAAATACCTGCTCTTCTCCCAGCTGTGGGTGTTCATCGCCGCCGCCGGGCTGGCGGTGCTCTCCTTCACCGGCCACGTCACGCCTGCGGTTCTGCTGGTGACGACGTTTCTGCTGAGCGTGGGGGCGGCGATGAGCTCGCCGCCGTTCCAGGCGGTGGTGCCCGACCTGGTGAGCAAGCCGGAGCTGGGTGCCGCCGTGGCGCTCAACTCGCTCGGGGTGAACATCAGCCGGGCGATTGGCCCTGCGCTGGGCGGTTTTCTGCTGTCACTGGCCGGGCCGTGGATGGTGTTTGCCCTGAACGCGCTCTCCGTGGTCGGCGTGGCGTGGGTGCTGTGGCGCTGGCGTCCCGCACCGACAGTGCAGCGTCTGCCGCCGGAGCACTTCTTCTCGGCGGTGCGCTCTGGCATCCGTTACGTACACGCCGCGCCGGTGCTGCGCAACGTGCTGGTGCGCACGGTGGCCTTCTTCGTTTTTGGCAGCGCGGGCTGGGCCCTGCTGCCGCTGGTGGCGCGCCGCGAGCTGGGTTTAGGCCCGGCGGGCTACGGCGTGATGCTGGCGTGCATTGGCCTGGGGGCGATCGCCGGGGCCATCCTGCTGCCGCGACTGCGCCAGCGGCTGAACGCCGACCGCCTGATGGTGGCCGCCAGCCTGACGTTTGCTCTTACCATGCTGGCGCTGGCGTTCGTACGCCACTTCTGGCTGCTGAACCTGTTTGAGTTTTTCACCGGCTTCGCGTGGATTGCGGTGCTTTCCACCCTCAATCTCGGCGCGCAGCGCAGTGCGGCACGCTGGGTGAAAGCCCGCGCGCTGGCGGTCTACCTGACGGTGTTCTTCGGCTCGATGACCGCCGGCAGCGCCCTCTGGGGACAGATCGCTTCGCAGTTTGGCACCCCGACTTCGCTGGTGGTCGCCACGCTGGGAATGGTGCTGGCGAGCGCGACGGTGTTCCGCTGGAAGCTGGAGAAAGATCCTGATTTAAATCTCGACCTCAGCGGCCAGCCGCTGGACGGCGTGGAGATCGACCTGCCCAACGAGCGCGGCCCGGTGCTGGTGTCGCACGAGTACATCATCGACCCGCACAACGCGAAAGCGTTTTTGCAGGCAGTGCACGAGCTGCGCCGGGTGCGCCGCCGCGCCGGAGCGATGAGCTGGGCGGTGTACGAGGATATCGAACGCCCCGGACTGTTTATCGAGACCTTCCTGATGGGCTCCTGGATTGAGCATCTGCGCCAGCAGGAGCGCCACACCATGAATGACCTCCTGCTGCAGAGCCGCGTTCTGGCTTTTCATCAGGGCACAACATCACCGGCTATTCGCTACCTGGTCGCGCCGGTATAACCATAACCATCACCTGTACAGGAACACACTATGGCAACGTTTAAGGCAAAAGACGGCACGCAGATTTACTACAAAGATTGCGGCGCGGGTAAACCGGTTCTCTTCAGCCACGGCTGGCCGCTGGACGGCGACATGTGGGACAGCCAGTTGAACTACCTGGCCGAGCGCGGATTCCGCGCCATCGCCTTTGACCGTCGCGGCTTTGGCCGCTCGGATCAGCCG
The DNA here is from genome assembly GCF_004296595.1 of Enterobacter sp. A8. NCBI lineage: Bacteria > Pseudomonadati > Pseudomonadota > Gammaproteobacteria > Enterobacterales > Enterobacteriaceae > Enterobacter > Enterobacter sp. A8. Next base: position 191,522 of record NZ_SCMF01000004.1, on the reverse strand, counting down.
TGGAACGGCTACGACTACGACACCTTTGCGTCCGATATCAACGACCTGATTACCACCCTGGACCTGCAGGACGTGACGCTGGTGGGCTTCTCCATGGGCGGCGGCGATGTGACCCGCTACATCAATAACTACGGCAGCGCACGCGTGGCCGGTCTGGCGCTGTTGGGCGCGGTCACGCCGATCTTCGGTAAATCAGATACCTTCCCGCAGGGTGTAGATCAGAGCGTGTTCGACGGCATTCGCGACGGCCTGCGTAAGGATCGCGCCCAGTTCATCAGCGACTTCGCCACCCCGTTCTACGGCATCAATGCCGGGCAGACCGTCTCTGCCGGTGCCCTGACCCAGACGCTGAACATCGCCCTGCTGGCGTCACTGAAGGGCACCATCGACTGCGTGACCGCGTTCGGCGAAACCGACTTCCGCCCGGATATGGCGAAAATCGACGTGCCGACGCTGGTGATCCACGGCAGCAACGACCAGATCGTGCCGTTTGAAAGCACCGGCAAGCTGGCGGCAGAGATGATCAAAAACGCCACGCTGAAGGTGTACGACAACGCGCCGCACGGCTTCGCGCTGACCCACCAGGATCAGCTCAACGAAGATCTGCTGGCGTTTGTGAAGTCGCTGTAAGATGGTCTGAGGGCATGTCGTTATGGCATGCCCTTATAGATCACTGTTTTAGGTAGTTATTCACTAAGGCTTACAATCCCGTAAAATTCAGTCGCCAGGTTACAGAAGCCTGAAATTTTACTGGAGAGCATATGGACGCAGTTGAGCAAGACGTCAGATTCGCATGGGCAGACTTTTATCAGACATTTGCCTCTCAGCTACTGACCTGGCGAAATCGAAGAGAGGAGTTGGTGGCGGGCATTCACCGCATTGCTGCTGAGATTGGCAGTATGTCACACCTGCAAGACAAGCCCGCTAATGGCGCTCCCCATCCTTTGAAAGACATTTGTCCTTTCACCACTATGGGCTTGTTTAATCGCTCACTTACCGTTACCAACCGAAGAAATATCGCAGCCAGCCTGGCAAAACTGATAGGCGTTCGCGAACCGGTTCCTGAATCGTTCGACGGTATTCCGCTGCTGAACAATCAGAAGTCATGGTTCTTTGGCTATGAGAAATCACGTAAGCCAGAAGACATCGATACGCTGTGGGAAATGTTTTCTCAGGCAATCTCCTTCGCCGACACCCCAAACGCCGATCCCACGGACTTCCTCTTGTCTTATGACGCCGCATCTAACGTGCGCAATGTTGGCTGGAACCTGACGATGGGATTGTACTGGCTACGCCCCTGGTTCTATCCTACGCTGGATAGCCAGTCTCAGTACTACATTCAGAAAGTCCTGAATATTAAAATCATTAAAAAAGGTGCCAAAGGGCGCTGCAGTGGACACAACTATCAGACCGTAGCGCTGGCGCTCAAAAAGGCCTTTACCCAGCCAAACTATCCGGTTCACTCCTTCCCTGAACTCTCCCTGGCGGCATGGAATATCGATTTACATCAGTCAAATGATGAGGTCGAGCGGCTGACATGGAAAGCGTATTTGCTTAATAAAATCAAACTACTGTGCCTGAAAAAAGACAACCCATACTTCTCCTTGAGGGAGTTAAAAGAGGCTTATCTGGAGGAGATTAAGGCGGATTATCCCAATAACAATACGGTTGAATCGTCCATTTCATATTATCTGCAAAAACTACGTGATGATGATGAACTGGAGTTTCAGACCCCCGGTAACTATGAATATCTCAACTTCGATAAAGGTGAATTGCAGAGCATCACCGAGGAAACGGTTGAAGAGAACGTGCCCGCTGAAATCTCTTACAAGCCTTACGCGATAAGCAATTTGATCGACGAAGGCTGCTTTTTAGAAGAGGATAAAATCCAACTCATCCTTCAGCGTTTACAGGCCAAAAAAAACCTGATCCTGCAGGGCCCGCCGGGAACCGGTAAAACCTGGCTTGCTCGCCGCCTGGCGTATTGCCTGATGGGCGAGGAAACCTCTAAGCGCATCAGCGCGGTGCAGTTCCACCCTACCCTCTCCTACGAAGATTTTATTCGCGGCTGGCGTCCTAATAATGAAGGACGTTTAGCACTGGTAGACGGGCCTTTTCTCCATGCGATAGACAGAGCAATAAACGATCCGACGACTAAATACGTGGTCATCATTGAAGAGATTAACCGGGGCAATCCTGCGCAAATTTTCGGCGAAACGCTGACGCTGATGGAGGCGGATAAACGCACACCGAATGAGGCGCTTGAGCTCTCATACCGATCGGATATGGACGAAAAAACCTACATTCCTGAAAACCTGTACATCATCGGGACGATGAATATCGCTGACCGCTCGCTTGCCCTGCTAGACCTGGCATTACGGCGCCGCTTTGCGTTTATTGATCTTAAGCCCGAATTCAACGACACGTGGAAAAAGTGGGTTAACCAACGGTTTAATGTGAGCCTGGAAACATTAGCCCTTATAGAATCCCAATTAACCGCGTTAAATGAAAAATTGTCCAGGGACGCGGCGCTAGGGCCACAGTTTTGTATCGGGCATAGCTATTTTACCCCACCCACGGGGTTGAAAATTGACGACGGGATGGCCTGGTACGAGCAGGTTGTCGAAACCGAAATCTGCCCTTTACTTGCCGAATACTGGTTCGATGCGCCGGAGAAAGTCCTGGATGCCAGAAAGGGACTTCTCAGCGTATGACCGATCTTGCTGAACGTGGCGATACGCAGGCTCGGGCAGCTGTATCGCGCATTCCTTTGCGCAACATCTGGCTATTGATGCTGTACGCCTCCAGTCTGTTTCGCCACCACGGGCGCAGCATGGTTGCCGCTGAAAACAACCCGGAGGAGATCCCGGCGCTGGTAGCCAGAATCCTGCTTCACGAAGTGGAACAGCGGCTGTTAAGGCAGTTAAGTGTGGGATACCAAACACGCCGCGCCACGCTTAACAGGGTAAGAGGACGCATTGATGTTCTGCGTACAACCAGTCGACAATTGCTTGAGCGGGCACAGGTAGCGTGTCTGTTTCAGGAAATGACGCTGGATACACCACGAAATCGCTATGTTCGCTCTGCGCTAGAGCACCTTGTTCCACTGCTCAGCGACGGCGCGCTGGCTGCGCAATGTCGCGCAATGGCAGTCAATTTGCGTCGTAGAGGTATCGAGGGCGCTATGCCCAGCAAAGGTGAACTGCCGTCAATCACGCGCTTTGGTCGCCACGATGCGGCGGATAAAGCCATGGTCGATGCCGCGCAGCTGGCATTTGAATTATGGCTACCAACCCAAACTGCGGGGCAAAAACTGTTGCCAACGCCGTCTGATGACCCTTACTGGATGCGTAAGCTGTTCGAGAAAAGTATGGCGGGTTTCTATCACGTCCATCTTCCCAAAAAAGACTGGACAGTCGCTGCCGGAAAAGAGTTGAAATGGAGATTAACGTCTCATAGTGCAGGGAGCGAAAGTATTTTCCCAACCATGAACTCGGACATCATTCTTGAGCACAGGCAACCTGCACAGCGCATCATCATCGACACTAAATTCAATAACATTCTGATTAAAGGCTGGTATCGCGATCAGAGCTTGCGCAGCGGTTATATCTACCAGATGTATACTTATCTGCGCACGCAGGAGAACCGAACAGACCCGCTATCTCTCCGTTCGGCTGGATTATTACTTCATCCAGCCGTCGACGTAATGCTCTCCGAATTCGTTGAGGTACAGGGGCATAAAATCCACTTTGCCACCGTTGATTTAGCAGCAGATGCCGTCACAATGACTCAGCAATTATTGAAATTAGCCCAAGATTGCTGTGGGATAGCTGACGTGAATTAAGTTCTGAAGTGGACGCCTGCATGACAGGCGCCCACCTGGATTAGTTCGCCGGTGCCGGGCGCTCCAGCCGCTTATTCTCCGAACCGCTATTTTCTATATGATGCCTGCGCTCCGCCAGCAGCCGACAAATCTCCGCATGCTTCTCCTCGGTAAAGGTAAAGCGCGACATAAAGCCCATGCGGATCAGCGACCCAATCGCCGGCAGCAGGCAAATCCCGAAGAACAGCCCGGACAGCACGCCTTCGCTCTGGATCTGCGCCTGCGGCACGTAGCCGATCATCGTCAGAAACACGCCGATGAGCCCGCCGCCTACCGCCACCGACATCTTGCCGGTAAAGGTCTGCCCGGAGAAGGTGATCGCCGCGCAACGTTTGTGGGTGTGATACTCCGCGTACTCGATGGTGTCGGCAATCATCGACGAGGTGAGGATATTGGTCATCATCACGAACAGCGTGCTCAGGCCGAGCAGAATGAACAGCATCGTCACCTGCTGATACCCGATGAACCACATCACCACGCGCACCGCCACGTCCAGCCCGCAGAGGATCATAAACAGCTTCCGCTTCTGCATCCGGCGCGTCAGCATCGGGGCCACCAGGCACAGCACCGCCGCCACAATCCCCATCACGCCAATCGCCATCTGCAGGCCGCCGTCGCCCAGGTTATTGATAAAGAAGTAGATATAGAGACCGCCCGCCACGTTGTGGAACACGCAGAAAAAGAACGACAGCAGCACAATAAACAGCGGCTTGTTCTGGCGCAGGTTGTGGAAGGTGTCGCGGATGGTCACCTTTTCCGGGCTCGGCGGCACGCGCTCTTTGATCTGCATAAAGCCGTTAAGCATCAGCGGCAGGCCCACCAGCATCATCACCAGCGCCGCCATAAAGTAGCCTTTGTCATTGCTGTACTGGGCGAAGAACGCCGCCAGCTTCGGGAAGAAGATGTTGGCGCAGGCAATGCCCGCGTTCACCCCAAGCATCGCCGCCGTCACCGCGCGGGTGCGCTGGGCGGAGTCGTTGGTCATCACCGACGACATCGACCAGAACGGGGTATCGGAGATGGCATACAGCGTCCCCCACAGGATATACGTCACCCCGGCGTAGAGGATTTTGGTGGTCATGTCCGCTTCGATTTTATAGAACGACAGCAGCGTGACGCCGGTGATCAGCAGCGGCGCGATCAGCAAAAAGTGGCGAAACTTACCGAACCGGCTGTTAATGGTGTCCATAATGCTGGCAAACAGCGGATCGTGAACCGCGTCCCACGCGCGGGCAATCAGGAAGATGGTACTGGCCGCCAGCGCCGAGATCCCCAGCACGTCGGTGTAAAAATAGTTAATAAACGAACCCACTAAACCAAAGCTAAAACACTGACCTAAACCATAGCCAAAATAAGACCACAACTCGCGAGACGGTATTTTCATTGTCATTGCCATTGTTATATGCCTGCCTGGTTGCCCGGCGGTCGGCCGCCGGGTCAATATTATTAGCCCTGCGCCTGCGGGGCGATCTTGCGCAGCTGCTGCATTAATGCGATTTCACGGCGTGAGAACGGAATGCCGTTCTCCTCGAACACGTCGTGGAACCAGAGGCGGCAGTAGTCCGTGGACTCCGTCATCACCACCGGCCACGGCAGCCACGTCTGGGTTTTGCCGCGCACCAGCCCCCACTGGTACGGCGCGACCTTCGCCGCGTACATCAGCGGAAGCTGCTCCTCAATGGTGCTGCCCACGTGGCGCGCCAGCCATTCGGTGCAGAACAGCGGCCGACCAAGCTGTTGCAGTTGCTGAATAATCGCCGTCATACGGCCGGTGTGGGTGTAGGCGTGGAAGCTCACCACGTCCGAGAGCGCCAGTGCGGTCTGGTCCAGCGGATGCTGGAAGAACGTCTCGCCCTCCTCTTCCGGCGGCAGACGCCACGCGCAGACGGTGAGCGGCTGGGTCGGGTCTTCTTCACGCACCCACTGGAACGCCAGCTTCATCAACTCATGCGCGCAGGTCTCCAGCTTCGCGTCGTACTGCACCTCCTGCGTGCCCGTCGCGAAAATGCCGCGGTTGCCCGGCTCGTTATAGAGATCCCACAGCAGCACGCGCTTATCGTCGCGGAACTGGCGGACAACGTCGCGGATATAGCGCTCAATCTGCGGCCAGCAGTCAGGATCGCACACCTTGTCGCGCCCCGGGCTCGCCGCCGCCTGGCTGTTGTGCTTGCCCGGCACCGGCGGCTTTTGCGGGCCGAGGTACGGCTCGTCGCCGGAGAAGCCGCAGTCGTCCATCAGGGTCAGCATGGTGCTGAAGCCGCGACCGTCAGCAATCGTCAAAAAGCGGTCAATGCGCGCCATCAGCCCGTCGCGGTCGTGCTCCCAGACAATAAACGGCAGGTTGATGCGCAGGGTGTTATAACCCGCCTCCGCCGCCCAGCCCAGCTCGCGCTCGATGGTGGCGGCATCGAAGGTCTCTTCCTGCCAGATATCGGTCCAGTTCACCGCCGTCGACGGCAGGTAGTTAAACCCGCACAGCCAGCCTTTTTGCTGATACCACGCCTGTGCCTGCTCCCTGCTCCACTGCTCTTTCATTACGCGTCCTCTTACTGATAATATTTAGCTAATAAATATTAGTTGCGGGATAAATGCGCAAATTACGGCGTTTAGAAAAGCGACGGCCCTCACAAAGTTCACGCTTCGATGAATGAGAAACGTGATCGACGGCGCTAAAGCGTGCGGTTAGGGTATGATGCAAAGTCGCGAAAGGGAGAGGACGGATGAAGCGAAAAACGAAAGTGACGATGAACGATATTGCGCGGGCGGCGGGCGTGTCGCAGGCGACGGTATCGCTGGTGCTTAACCAGTCCCGCAACATCAAGCTCAGCGACGACACCCGCCAGCGGGTGATTGGCGTCGCTACCGAGCTCGGCTATGACCGCCTCCCCGCCGTTCACGCCCCGCGCAACCAGGAAGAGATCGCCCTGCTGGTGAGCTCCATGCAGAGCTTCGACCCGTTTATCGACGCCATCAGCCAGGCGCGGGAAGCGGCGTGGCGCAACGAGACCCTGCTCACCGTCTACGACTACGGCGACGACATCGAGCTGGCGTTGAACATCATCCGCCAGCTGGAGAAGCGCAACTGCATCGGGATTATTCTCGCCTCTCCGGTCACCACGCTGGTGGACATGACGGCGTTCCAGGACTGCACCCGCATCCCGCTGGTGCTGCTTAACCAGCGCGACCCCGGCTCGCCGCTGCTGCCGTCGTTTATCCCGGACGACTACGCCAACGCCTTCCAGGTGACTAAACACCTCATAGCCTGCGGGGCCACGCGCATCGCCCACATCACCGGCGAGAGCTGGATGGAGGCCTCGCGCCAGCGTCTGGCAGGCTACCAGGCGGCGCTGCAGCAGGCCGGACTCGCGTGCGACGACAGCCTGGTGCGCCAGACCAACTGGCAGTTCAGCGAATCCTTTACCGCGACAGCTTCCCTGCTGGAACTGGCCGAGCGCCCGGACGCCATCTTCTGCGCCAGCGACTGGCTGGCGATTGGCTGCTATCAGGCGCTGGCGGTGAACGGCGTGCGCATCCCGCAGGACATGCTGCTGGCGGGCTACGACGACCAGAAGATTTCCGAGCAGCTCACCCCGCCGCTGACCAGTATCCAGCTGCCCTACAGCGAGCTGGGACGGCTGGCGGTGGAGTACCTGTGTAATCAGGAAGATGCCGCCACGCACGTGACGCTGGCGGGCAGGCTGAAGGTACGCGCCTCAAGCCCCGTCTGAGGTAAACACCATGCCCGCATAGGGCTTCTCGCGACACGCCGCCAGCCGCGCGGCGAGGCTGCCCACGTGCAGCTCCAGCTTGTGCCCGTCCGGGTCGAGAAAATAGAACGACGCCCCCTCGCTTTTGTTCTGCTTCCAGACGGTGACGCCCGCCTGCTCCAGCCTTTGCGAGAACGGTTCAAAATCCTCTTCCGCCACGGTAAACGCGTAATGGGTGTAGTCGCTCTCCTGCGGCGGCACATACTGGCGCGCCTCGTCGTACGACAGGCAGACCCACAGATCGCCGCAGGTGAGATAGGCCCCGGTATTCCAGCGGGCATGCAGCGCTAACCCCAGCAGCTCGTGCCAGAAGGTGACGCTTTTTTGCAGGTCGCTGACCGCGAGGGTCAGGTGGTTGAGTGATTGCAGCATGACGTGCCCTTTTGTTTTTTGCGCCGGACGTGATACGGTAAAAGCATGAACATAAACCACGCCGTGCTCACCGTAAACCGCTGGTGGCTGCCTTCTTAAAGGCGGCACGGAGTAGTTTTCCCCATTTTCAGATAGCCGCCGAAAGGCGGCTTTCACACATCTCAGACCCCTTTCGGCATTACAACGTTAAGGAGTCTTTATGAACCCGCAAACCATCCTCACCGGCGACCGTCCAACCGGCCCGCTGCACCTTGGCCACTTCGTCGGATCGCTGCGCCAGCGCGTGGCGCTGCAGCAGACGCACAACCAGTTTGTGCTGATTGCCGACCTGCAGGGGCTGACCGACAACGGCAGCAACCCGCAGAAGATCCGCGACAACATCCCCGAAGTGCTGGCCGACTATCTCGCCGCCGGCATCGACCCGAACCTGACCACGATCTGCCTGCAGTCCGCCCTGCCCGCCCTCGCCGAGCTGACGATGCTGTACATGAACATCGTCACCGTCGCGCGCGTGGAGCGTAACCCGACGGTGAAAAACGAGATTGTGCAGAAGGGCTTCGCCCGCTCGCTGCCGGTCGGGTTTATGGCCTATCCCATCAGCCAAGCGGCGGACATCACCGCGTTTAAGGCCGAGTGCGTGCCCGTCGGCGACGACCAGCTGCCGATGATTGAGCAGACCAACGAGATTGTGCACAAGATGAACAGCCTGCTGCCCGCCCCGGTGCTGCGCCACTGCAAGGCGATGCTGAGCGACACCAGCCGCCTGCCCGGCATCGACGGCAGCGCCAAGATGTCGAAATCGCTGGGCAACACGCTGCACCTTTCGGCCAGTGAAGAGACCATCCATCGCGCGGTAAGCGCCATGTACACCGACCCGAACCACCTGAAGGTGAGCGACCCGGGGCAGATTGAGGGGAACGTGGTGTTTACGTATCTCGACGCGTTTCATCCGGACAAGGACAAAGTGGCGGCGATGAAGGCGCACTATCAGGCGGGCGGGCTGGGCGACCGGGTGTGCAAGAACGAGCTGGAGGGGTGTTTGCAGGAGCTGATTGCGCCGATGCGGGAGCGGAGGGCGATGTTTATGCGTGACAGGGGCGAGTTGATGGCGATGCTGAAGCGCGGGACCGAACGGGCGCAAGGGGTGACGCAGGCGACGTTGCGGGAGGTGAAGGTTGGGTTCCGGCTTACCGGCACGTGGGTGCAGGGACCAGACGTACAGGGGGAGTTTCCAGCCCAGCGCATCCGTGCGGTTGCTTATGGCATGAGACAGGCAATCCATGGTGCTTTCAGACGGCACCGGTAACGGCTGCTCTAGCCCCGGAGCAGCCAACTGGTCGAAAGCGGAAGTCAGCCACCTGCTCCATATTTTCCTTGAGGAAAAATTTCGGCCCGGCAGAGCCAATAAACGGCATATGCGCTGACGCCGATACTTTGGAGATATTGCGCATCAGCGCCACATCCTGCGGGCTGGCGTCGAATTCATACGCGGAGATCACCGCCCCGATCGGTTCACCGCCCGGGGTGTCGTATTCTGCGATATAGGTGTGTGTATACAGTCCGCTCTGGATAATTTCCGGAGAGTCTTCAAAATCCTGGCGCAGGTCTTCTTTGGAGACGTCGAGGATTTCGGTTTTGACGTTCTGGCGATAATCGGTGTTGTCCACCAGGTGCTTTAGACCACGCCACAGCCCCTCAACCCGTTGAAACTCCGGGTTGTGCATCACGGCATCCAGCTGGCGGCTAATCTGGTAGTCCAGCGTGGCAATATGGTGGTCAATCAGGGTCTTATCCAGCTTCTCAACTTTTGCACCTGATTTACTCAGGCATTCCAGGAACACCTGCATTCCGGCAGTCAGACGCTCGTCAGCGCTCGCATCAGACATGGCCTGCGCATCCTGCCAGATATCCAGCGCGCTCAGTTCAGAAACCGGGCTGAGATTGATTTTCTCAAACAGGGAAGCATAAACACCGCCCGTCTGCGGGCGTTCCAGCACAACACTTTCGCCCGTAACGGCATTTTGATTTTGTACAGACATCAGCATTTCCTCATTAATCCGTTAATTCATTGCGACCGTTACGGCTGTTTCGGTGCCAGAGCAGACAATTCATCGCGCAGTTCGCGGCTGAGCGCCGGGTCAAGCAGGATTTTTTCCAGCTCTTTTCGGAAGCTCTGGTTATCCAGCAGATTCGCTTTCAAATCGCGAAGCAAATTGCGCATGGCGAGCATGGCCTTCAGTTGGGGGATCTGGCGCGCGACCTCTTCTGGCGTAAAATCTTTGATGTCGCGAAATGTCAGGCTGATATTCTCTTCGCTGCCATCACCCGCCAGTGTATTTTCAACGGTGAGATTCACTTTTGGGGAATATTCGGAAAGCACTGCATTAAAGTTATTTTTATTTATATCGATTTTTTCACGCTCTGATAACGGTCTTTGTTCTGCACCATTACTGAAATCGCCAGTCACCAGCAATTTAAGCGGCAATTCAACTTTCTTCTGGGCTCCCCCGGTATGTAAATCCAGTTTTAAATTAACGCGCGCCTTCGGAATCTCATTCTGGAAGCTTTTCTCGCTCATAAATCCCTCTTATCACCACTGTGTGAAAGTTTCCTGACTACATTTCTTTACACGCGGATAATAGGGTAAATGGCCGAACAAAATCAAATACGCAGATCTTTGTTTTTCAACAGGAAAATTCTTAAGAATATTCCTTCAAAAGGCAGGATTAATCCGAAAACAATAAGAACAAGGAGCGCCAACAAACATGTAAAATCCTCCAGGTTTTCGTTAATTCCCAGAATAACTATCCAAAGAAGAGGTAAAACATAGTTGCCAGGTAATTAAATTAGCAAAACCGAACAAAAATTAACCTACTTCAACGCGCTGAAGTTTTTGCGTCAATTAAAGAAATATCTCAACAAATTAAGCCAATGAAAAATTCTGAAATATCGCCGCACCGCCAGACGCCATGCACAAGTGCGATGTAAAGCGTAATACTTTTGTCCATTTCTGGACTGGACGTGAAAAGGGCGATTAAAAATTGAGAAGTGTGAAGTTAATCACAAATATAGGATCGACCCATGTTTTGCAATGCAGAAAAATCCGGGCAATCATGCCCCCCTCATATCAATGAATAGCACCTCAACAGTTGGACACCCAACTGAATAAGGTGCAGATTCATCCATCGTAGCAGGATGCCCGGACCGGAACTGTTAGCAGCATTTACCGAAGAGCATTCCTTGCCTGTCAGCATGACGGGCAAAAAAATATTTTCTCTAAACGTTACGCTTTCGTCTGCCCATTCCCACGCTTTATCACCGGTATATCCCCCGTATCATTCAACGCACCCGGAAATGTTTTTAACCACTGTGCGACTTTCTGTTTATTTATATTCACCACACTCATCCCTTCCAGACATCCCCATAATTCTCTTGTATGCTGTGGCGTAATCACGATGCAGTCTTTCATGGCGCGGATTTTCACCGGCATGCCGTTGATAAAGCCTGCACGGGTTAACCAGTCCCCGCCCAGGAGAAGGTATTTCATGTCTATGCGTGCATACAGTTCGCAGCAGGCTGCACTGTCCTGCAGCGTTTCCGCGCGAGGGTGGATGGGCGCCGCATTGGGCGGGTTGCCGTGCAGACGGCGGGCGCTGTTTTTGCGTACCAGCTCGTGGTTTTTAATCATGCCGGTGAAAGCGTCTGATTCTGTTATGCAAACGGTAAACTCTGGCTTAAAATTCGTCGCAGCCATTTTCAACTCCTCGATAGTTGGTTGTGGTTAGCGGTATGGGGGTGTTGCAGCACCTTCATATCGCGAATTCCTCGTTAAATATTCTTTAATACTTCCTTTGCCGTTCGGCGTAATTTCTGGTGCTTATTATACAGGGCTGAATATAAATACAGCGGTTTGGTGTGGGGTAAATTTGGAATTTGCGAGGGGGATTCAGGAAATAAGATTTTAATTCGAGAAATGACAACACTTCGGCTGGAAATCACTTCAACTCACCTCCTCCAGATATCTGTTCGTTCGCAAACCTGGCGCTAATGCCGCATCGGTTGCCTCCACACCTTTCTCACATATCTCTCAAAAATTCATCAAACCGATAGATTAACGATTTACATCACTCTGGTTTTGTTATGTGATCCTGTTACAGGCTTTAGTAACGCCCTGCCCAGCCAACCGTAACAGGACTTCATCGATGGAATTTTATCAGGCCGATCCGACGCTTGAGAACTACTGGCGTGGAGTGATTCTCTTTGGAAGGAACGTCGCATCTTACAAATTTGCGCTGGCGTCAGCGTTGTATGAAGTGGATAAGACGGGCAGCGATTTGATTACGCTCGACCAGCTTGCCGTGCCGTTCAGCCGTTATCTTTGCGAGCACCTGAAACATGCGCCAAAACAGATCACCTCCCGCAGCAGCCAATTTCTGGAAACCTGCCTGAAGTTCAACCGAGGTGAAATCACCCATGCCCAACTCATTGAAGCAACGGTGCGCCTCGGCTTTAACAACGTGATCGATGCCTTTCACTACGTGAACCAGGGCGAAATCGATAAACGTTTTTTCCTTGATGAGCGCAAAACCCACAATGGGATCCGCCTGACGGACAACTTCTATTTACTGGGCGAACGCCTGCAGTATAAAAACCTCGCCTTTGAAACCAATGCCCGCTGGAACCTGGTAGAACAGGCCTGGTCGATGGGGATATCGCGTAACCTTGTGGGCGTAGAGTTCGACGAAGATAATCAGCTGTTGTTCACGAGGGTGAACGCGCGTCGCGTAGACATCACCAGCTGTCGCGACAGCCTGAATGGATACCAGAAAGGACGGTGTTTTTATTGCTTCAAACCCATCAGCCTGGTACCGGGAGACGCAGAACTGGCGGACGTCGACCACTTTATTCCCTGGGCTGCCCGCCAAGAAGTGAGCAATATTAACGGCGTGTGGAACTTAGTGCTGGCCTGCCGGTGCTGTAACCGTGGCGTCGAAGGCAAGTCGGCACGCATTCCCGAGCTCAGGCTCCTGCAGCGGTTACACACCCGCAATGAGTATTTTATTCAGAGCAAACTGCCGTTACATGAGACGATTGTTCTACAGACAGGGCAACGTCCTGAAGCACGGAAAAACTTTCTTCAGCGTAACTGGCAGGCCGCGCTGGACAAGCTTATCCATACCTGGAAACCCAACGCGGAAGGCGAGGCAACGTTTTAATGACACTTCACTACTACCAGAACCACGCGCAGGATTTCTTCGATGGCACGGTCAATGTCGATATGACCACGCTCTACGAGGCCTTCACGCAACATCTGCCTCACGGTGCCAGGGTTCTGGATGCGGGCTGTGGTTCAGGCCGGGACGCAAAAGCCTTTCATGAGATGGGTTATCAGGTGGATGCTTTTGATGCCTCTTCCGCGATGGTGGAACTGGCAAGGCAACATACCGGGTTACCTGTACAGCTGATGACATTTTCAGAGATCGACGCTAAAGCGCAGTACGATGGGATCTGGTGTTGTGCCTCTTTGCTGCATGTCCCCTCTTCTGGGTTACCTGCGGTGATGCAAAAGCTTGCGGATGCGCTTAAGCCTGGCGGCGTCTGGTATGTATCCTTTAAGTATGGCAACGGTGAGCGGGTGCAGGGTGAACGACGGTTTACGGATCTGGATGAAGAGGGATTGCGGGAGTTGCTGAAGACGGTTCCGGGGATGGAGATAGCTTCGCTGTGGGCGACTCAGGATAACCGCCCGGACAGGGATGAGAAATGGCTGAATGGGATATTACGAAAAACCGCCGCTTGATCATCAGGCGGTGCTAATCGACACGGATTATCTCGATGCGGTTTTCATCATCGCCAGCATGATTCTGTTGATGTCTTCAGTGCGCTGGCCACGCCTGATTTCCCAGTGAGAGAACATTCCGACGCTTCTGTATAGACAATTTCTCCGTCGAACACGTCGAATAGTCCTCCAGCCTTTATCTTTCTTATGCTGCTCATACTTACATCTCCACGAGCAGTACACGGCAAAAATCTGTCAGAGCGTCAGGCCTGAACACCCAATAACGTATCGGTGTGTTCAGGCACTTACCACAGTTTTATAACTGCCGCTGCTCAAGGCTGGAATAAATCGTTTTGATCTCAGATTTTAAGCTATCACCGCGATAGACCATCGATGTGTCATAGCGCTGGTATCTTTCCTCTCGCGCGGCGCTAAACCAGTTAAAGGAACCAACGCAGAGTAGTCCCTCATCGCCAATCACAATCTTACTGTGAACACGGTTGACCAACTTCGTCATGATGCCAATTTCATTCAACCTTTCCAGGGCTTCATTCAGGCGCTGATGTTTCTCTTTCCGCTTTTCAAAATCTGCATGCTCTGTATTAAACGTTTTATCCGTTACTACAGTGATATCAATGCCACGGGCGCGCGCCTGAGACATCGACGCCAGAAAACCTGTCTGTTCCAGCTTTTGCCAGGTGAGCCACGGTGAAACGATAGTAATACTCTGATTAATAGCGTCAAAAGTCTGGTTCAGAAACGCATCATGTTGCTCCACCCCGTGCAGGGTTGAAATCTGCGTTTGCGAAGTACTTAAATCCTGGCGCTCCTGAAACTCAAACTGCAATGCATTTTCAGTGGACGCAAAAAGATATTTTGCCAGCAGTCCCCGTGGTGACGATCCGGGTTGGATCTCAAACAGATCCATATCGCCAAAGACCATGAAGCTATCTTTCGCACGCGAAACGGCGACGTTCAGCATGCTGCTGTCGCTGTCAATAAAACTGCCATCTTCATGCTTCGAATATACAGGGGAGAAAAGCACAATCGCCCTTTCCGCCCCCTGCAATGAATGGACAGTACCGACTGTCAGCGAATTTTCATCGCCACTACAATTAATATCCAGCTTACGTAATGACGATTTAATCGTACTGACTTGTGCCGAAAATGGGGTAACAACCCCCACTACTTTATGTAGAGGTTCGCCATAATGACGTTCGATTTCCTCTTTGTGCGCCGCTAGCCACGCAGCTATCGTCTCAGCTTCAAAGGCGTTATAACGGCTTCCTCCACTGGCCTGCATACCTTTACCATCAATATGCAGATATCCCATTGCAGGAAATATTGTCTCTTTTTCTTCCCCTCGTTTGGGCTGCAACTTACCGTGATAGCAGAGGGTGTTACAGTAGCCAATGATGTTATCGAAACAGCGACGGTGTTCGTACAGATACATCCCCCGCGCAAAGTCCGGATCATATTGATAGCGCGAGTTAAACTGGGCGATCTTCATGACACTGCCAGATGCAGCACTCTTTCCTGAGTCACACACCAGGGCATAAGATTCGGTAAGTTCTTCTTGGGTACCACCAGGAAGGATATTCTCCTCAACCATGTTGCCGATATCAATACCGGGCAAGCTATTCCAGATAGGCGCAATCTGTTCTGTGTCACCAATCACCAGGGCTTTCTTCGCCAGTGCGAAGGAGGCTGCGGCAACCTCAGGAAGCACCTGCCCCGCTTCGTCGACAATTAGTAAATCGGCAAAGTTATATAAATAGTTATCGTCGAATTTCTTATTGCCGCCGACAAATTCGCTGGTTTTCATATGGTAAGGAAACATGAAGCACGTCATGACTACACAGGGGGTTAGCTTCATTCTACGCTGCCAGCGGGCCTTTGTACTTTTCGCACCAGTACGACCTTTTTCCTTTTGAATATTATCTATGGCAGCCATATCCATCAGCCACCGACCTTCCCAGTAATGCGTCGCCAGCAAAAACATTGGGAAACGGAGCTGTGTATCGGCAAGCTCATCGGCTTCGTGCAGACTTAACTCTGTTTCGCCCGGATTCCCCAGTGAGTGAGTAATATGGTGCCAGCGCATAGCTGCTTCGCTTTCACGTCGGGAAATGTCCTCAGCAAGATCCATTTGCTGCTGATACCCGGCCTGCTCTTTACGCGCTTGTTCAATCAGGCCATTGATAAAGGCATCAATTCCATCGGGCAGAGCGCCCTGGAATGCTGTCATTCTTTCGCCAAACGTAGCCTCTAAAAACAGCTTCATTTGATAGTGACGCTTAGTACGCACGGCGGGAAGCCAGGAGAAGAGAGCGAACATGAACGACTCACCGGCGCGATATTGTTCCCACTGTTTTTTACCCTGCGTTAATAGCGAGATTTCATTTGTGCTATTGAGCAGTGACGTTCTTTTATCCTCAATATACTGTTCGAGATCGTCGCTGACGGCGCTCCGCTCCTCGCGGATGGCGTTCAGGGCGTCCCACGCAGGCTCGATTTGCTCAAGCTCTGCAGAGAGTTCAACTAAACGCTGATGCAAGAGATCCACAACCTGTTCAGGTGAATGGCATTCCACAGTCGGAAATGCTGCGCTTGCCTTTTCAAGGAAAAAGAACCGGGCATCTTCTACATATTCAAGGGATTCAACGCGGTTAAAAAAGTCTTCCGTCTGGTATTTTTTTGCTGCCTCGGCTTTTCGGCTTGAAGACGGGAAGTAAGCGCCAAAGCTTTTTACATCAGGTAACCAACGTCCGGCCATAGGCCCGCTGCCGGTAGCAAAATCTTTTCCGAACGCCTCAATAATGTTGGTAACCGCCTGGTTGTTGGTTGAAGTCGCAATCACTACTGGCGGTTCAGTTTTGTTAAGCGCCGCCCTCGCCCACTCCGTGGAAATGATAGAGAGCACCAGTGTGGTTTTTCCGGTTCCCGGAGGACCGTTGACGGCAAGAATATCGCCCGGCTGCTGAGTGAGATAATGGCTCAGGGCATCGCGCTGTGCGACAGCCAGAGGAAATTTGTCGCCAGAATGGCCCAGACGCTCAGTGAACATGGCATTACTGGCAAGGAGCGGCTCAACAGGAGATTTATCCGTTGAGGCAAAGCGTGCCAGTAATGGCACCTCTTTTTTGCACGACAGTAAATGATCGTACATGGGCAGAATATGAATGCTGGCGCCGCCAGACTGATTGGCTTTAATCACATAGCCATATCCAGCCGGCTCATATTGCTCTGGTGAATCGAGCCATTTCCCGGCCACACTTTTTAAAAGTTCATTTGTCTCTTTCAGGTACGTTTGCCACAACTGCTTATAGCGAGCATATCGTTCCGCCTGCTGTTCGTCTGTTTCCTCGCGCTGTTCATCCTCATCTTCGGGACCAAAAGTGACCGAATCATGTGTGGTTTTGTACCTGTCATATTCTGTCATCTCACCAATAGAAAAGGTGCCTTTAGGGAGAGGTTCAAGCAGATCACGGGGAATGGTTGCAGGAGATGCGGGGAACAAAAAGCCCTCTCGGTTCATCAGTGCGGAAGTAACCAGAGGCGTAACTATACCTGGTGCGCCTGCCGTCCGTTCCTTGCCATGCTTTAACAGGCGGATCCATACCTGCGGTCGTAACATTACCTCGACGGTCTTAACCTGCTCGTCTTCGCCCTCGAAGAACGCTTGCACGATCTCTTCATCCAACCTGCCCCGATCGACATTCATCCACTGAGTAAATGACTCTTCATCTTTGCGCTCAAATGCCCCTTTTCCAGACTCGGCGTCAGCTAAGGTATTACGCCAGTATGAAGTGAATCCCTGAGTGTTACTGTCCATTCCCCATCCCGTGACTTAAATGAAATTATTGATTTCGCTGATATAAATCCTTCATATGATTAAGTATTGTCCACGTTGCGAGCGGGATCGCAATAAATTGTTAGTAACAAACATGTAGTAAGTTCTTGAACGTGAAGAATACTAATAGTTCGAATTATCCACCTTAATTTTGCCAGTTGTTCCCCAAAACACCTGATCAGCTCATTACCTGATACATTAATCTGTGTAAAATCAGAGCTAATCCTATTTCGTTGAGAGCTCTGCTATGGTTGGCGAAAACAAAACTCATCTGACGGAAACAGACATTATCACCAAATATATCCTGCCTGCCGTCAAGACCGCAGGCTGGGATGTCATGTCACAAGTTCGTCAGGAAGTAAAACTGCGTGATGGCAAAATTGTAGTGCGTGGCAAACTGGCCTCACGTATCAAAGTGAAATCTGCCGATATCGTGCTGTACCACAAGCCGAACTTGCCGTTGGCAGTGATCGAAGCCAAGGCCAATAAGCACGCCATCAGCAAAGGAATGCAGCAGGGTCTGGACTACGCCAGCTTGCTTGATGTGCCTTTTGTGTTTGCCTCCAATGGTGATGGTTTCATCTTCCACGATAAAACCAACCCGCAGCAGCTCGAATCCGAAATTGCCCTCAGTGACTTCCCGACGCCTGAGCAGCTCTGGCAAAAATACTGTGTCTGGAAAGGATTCACTCAGGAGCAGTTGCCGGTTATCAGCCAGGATTATTTCGACGACGGCAGCGGCAAATCTCCTCGTTACTATCAGATGCAGGCGATCAACCGAACGGTAGATGCCGTGTCGGCTGGAAAGCATCGCATTCTGCTGGTCATGGCAACCGGTACGGGTAAAACGTATACCGCATTCCAGATTATCTGGCGGCTCTGGAAGGCCAAAAACAAAAAACGCATCCTTTTCCTCGCTGACCGCAATATCCTTGTCGATCAAACCAAGAACAATGATTTCCAGCCTTTCGGTACAGCAATGACCAAAGTGACCGGACGTACCATTGATCCGGCGTACGAGGTCCATCTTGCGTTATACCAGGCTATTACCGGACCGGAAGAACATCAGAAAGCCTATAAACAGGTAGATCCAAATTTCTTCGACCTGATTGTGATTGACGAATGCCACCGTGGCAGCGCGTCTGAAGATTCAGCCTGGCGAGAGATTCTGGAATATTTCGGCAGCGCCACACAGGTTGGCCTGACTGCGACGCCAAAAGAAACGGAAGACGTCTCCAATATCGACTACTTCGGTGAGCCGGTTTACACCTATTCTCTCAAAGAGGGCATTGAAGACGGTTTTCTCGCCCCCTATAAAGTCGTGCGTGTTGACATCGATGTTGATGTTCAGGGCTGGCGGCCCGTCAAAGGCCAGCTGGATAAATACGGCGAAGAGATTGAAGACCGAATCTACAATCTGAAAGATTTTGATCGCAAACTGGTCATTGATGAACGCACCATGCTGGTAGCGCAGACCATCACCGATTACCTGAAACGCACCAATCCGATGGATAAAACCATTGTTTTCTGCAACGACATCGATCACGCCGACCGCATGCGCCACGCGCTGGTGGTGCTCAACCCTGAGCAGGTGTTGAAGAACGAAAAGTACGTGATGAAAATCACCGGCGACGATGACATCGGCAAGGCGCAACTCGATAACTTTATTAATCCTAAGAAAGCCTACCCCGTTATCGCGACAACATCAGAGCTGATGACAACCGGCGTTGATGCGCAGACCTGCAAGCTGGTCGTACTGGATCAGAACATCCAGTCGATGACTAAATTTAAACAGATCATCGGGCGCGGCACACGTATCAACGAAAAGCACGGCAAGCTGTGGTTCACCATACTCGACTTCAAAAAAGCGACCGAGCTGTTTGCCGACCCACGCTTTGACGGTTTGCCGGAAAAAGTACTGGTGGTAAAACCCGACGATATCTCCAATGAAAGTTCCAACTTCAATGAGCGGCTGGAAGAAGAAACCCTTAATGATGATGTCGATAAACCTGCCAGTGAAGTGCGAGAAGACGCTGCTGAGTATCACGTTAACCGCGACAACCATTCCGGAAACGGTGAATTTCATAGCGATGATGCAGACAAAGTCCGCAAATTCTATGTGAATGGCGTGGCGGTGAAAGTACTGGCGAAGCGCGTTCAGTATTACGATTCTGACGGCAAGTTGGTCACTGAATCCTTCCAGGATTACACCCGCAAAACGATGCTGAAAGACAGCGAGTACGCCTCGCTGGATAGCTTCGTGCGCAAATGGCAGGAGGCACCTCGCAAGCAGGCGATTATTGAAGAACTGGCACAGCTGGGAATTCTGTGGGATGTGCTGGCCGAAGAGGTGGGTAAAGATCTCGACCCGTTTGATTTGCTCTGCCATGTGGTGTACGGTCAGCCACCGTTAACCCGTCAGGAGCGCGCGGCCAACGTACGTAAGCGTAACTATTTTACGAAATACGCCGAACCGGCTCAGCAGGTTCTCAATACCCTGCTGGACAAATACGCCGATGAAGGCGTGCAGGAAATCGAGGATGTTCAGGTGCTAAAACTGAAGCCGTTCGATGCACTGGGTCGCCCAATTGAGATCATCAAAACCCGCTTTGGCGACAAAAAGGCGTATGAGCAAGCCGTTAACGAACTGGAAAACGAAATCTACCAGCTTCCGCCGCGCTCAGCCTGATAACACGTAAATTTATTGCCACTGGCCGCAACTGCGACCGGTGGCATCCTTTTTAAGTATGGAAAGAAAACATGTCGATTAGTTCAGTCATTAAATCTCTTCAGGACATTATGCGTAAAGACGCCGGTGTGGACGGCGATGCCCAGCGTCTGGGGCAGCTTTCATGGCTGCTATTTTTGAAGATTTTTGATACCCAGGAAGAAGAGCTGGAACTGGAGCAGGACGACTACCAGTTCCCGATTCCTCAGCGCTACTTATGGCGTAGCTGGGCGGCGAACAGCGAAGGTATCACCGGTGATGCGTTACTGGAATTTGTGAACGACGACCTCTTCCCAACGTTGAAAAACCTCACCGCGCCGATCGATAAAAACCCGCGTGGTTTTGTGGTCAAACAGGCGTTCAGCGATGCCTACAACTACATGAAAAACGGTACGCTGCTGCGTCAGGTGATCAACAAGCTCAACGAAATCGACTTCAGCAGCAGCCAGGAGCGCCATCTGTTTGGCGATATCTACGAGCAGATCCTGCGCGACCTGCAAAGCGCCGGAAATGCGGGTGAGTTCTATACCCCGCGTGCGGTGACGCGTTTTATGGTCAACCGTATTGATCCGAAACTGGGCGAGTCGATTATGGATCCGGCATGTGGTACCGGCGGCTTTCTTGCCTGCGCGTTCGACCATGTGAAAGACAATTACGTCAAAACCACCGAAGATCATAAAACGCTGCAAAAGCAGATCTATGGCGTAGAGAAAAAGCAGCTTCCGCATTTGCTGTGTACCACCAATATGCTGCTGCATGGCATTGAAGTACCGGTGCAAATACGCCATGACAACACGCTCAACAAGCCTCTCTCTTCCTGGGATGAGCAGGTTGATGTGATTGTCACCAACCCACCGTTTGGCGGCACTGAAGAAGACGGCATTGAGAAAAACTTCCCGGCAGAGATGCAGACCCGCGAAACCGCTGACTTGTTCTTGCAACTGATTATCGAAGTACTGGCAGACAAAGGCCGCGCGGCGGTAGTATTGCCAGACGGTACGCTGTTTGGTGAAGGTGTAAAAACCAAAATCAAAAAGCTGCTCACCGAAGAGTGCAATCTGCACACCATCGTGCGTTTGCCGAACGGCGTGTTTAACCCCTACACCGGCATCAAAACCAATATTCTGTTCTTCACTAAAGGTCAACCAACCAAACAAGTGTGGTTCTACGAACATCCGTACCCGGACGGCGTGAAGAACTACAGCAAAACCAAGCCGATGAAGTTTGAAGAGTTCCAGGCGGAAATCGACTGGTGGGGCAATGAGGCCGATGGTTTTGCCAGCCGTGAAGAGAACGATCAGGCGTGGAAAGTCGACATCGGCGACATCATCACCCGCAACTTCAACCTTGATATCAAGAACCCGTACCAGGGTGAAACCATCAGCCACGATCCGGATGAGCTGCTGGCGCAATACCTGAAACAGCAGGTGGAAATCAGCGAACTGCGTAATCAGCTACGCGACATCCTCGGTGCCGCGCTGGCAGGTAATAAGGGGGCGAACTGATGACCGTTGAGAAGCTTATTACCGACCATATTGATATCTGGTCTTCTGCGCTGCAAACCCGCTCCACCGCCGGGCGCGGCAGTAACAGTAAAATCGACCTCCATGGTATTAAGAAACTGCGCGAGCTGATTCTGGAGCTGGCGGTACGTGGAAAACTGGTGCCGCAGGATCCTAATGATGAACCGGCGTCTGAGTTGTTAAAACGTATTGCTGCTGAGAAAGCGGAGCTGGTAAAGCAGGGGAAGATTAAAAAGCAGAAGCCGCTGCCGGAAATTAGCGAGGATGAGAAGCCGTTTGAGTTGCCGATCGGGTGGGAGTGGGTAACTTTGGCAACAATAGGTGAAATTGTTGGTGGAGGAACGCCGCCATCTAATAACCCACACTATTGGAGTTCTCGGGGGATTAAATGGTTAACTCCCGCTGACCTAAACGGACTCAAGGGTAAGTATATATCTTCCGGCGCCAGAGATATTACAATCGATGGTCTTTCTAATTCATCAGCAAAACTAATGCCGAAAGGCACTGTGCTTTTTTCCAGCCGAGCACCGATTGGTTATGTAGCGATTTCAAATAATGAGCTATCAACGAATCAAGGCTTTAAATCTTGCGTACCGTATATCAAAGAAAGTGCAGAGTATATATATTATTTTCTATTGAGTGCTGCGAAGAAAATAGATGAAATGGCAAGCGGGACGACATTCAAAGAAGTGTCAGGTGCGGTAGTATCTAAGGTTTTGTTGCCTCTTCCACCACTGAATGAGCAACTAAAAATTGTTGGAATAGCAGATGAATTAATGTCCCTCTGCGACCAACTGGAACAGCAATCTTTCACCAGTCTGGAAGCCCATCAACATCTGGTTGAAACACTTTTGGCGACGCTGACCGAGAGCCAAGATGCTGAAGAGCTCACCGAAAACTGGGAGCGAATCAGCCAGCATTTCGACACGCTGTTTACCACCGAAGCGAGTATCGAGGCGCTTAAGCAAACCATACTGCAATTGGCTGTAATGGGTAAACTGGTGCCGCAGGATCCTAACGACGAACCGGCTTCTGAACTACTTAAACGGATTGAGCAGGAAAAAGCGCAACTGGTGAAAGAAGGAAAAATTAAAAAGCAAAAACCGTTGCCACCAATTAGTGAGGATGAAAAACCATTTGAGTTGCCGAAGGGGTGGGAGTGGTGCCGGTTGGGTTCATTATTTAATTTCAAAAATGGATATGCATTTAAAAGTGAATGGTTTAGCGATAATGGGATTCGATTGGTAAGAAATACAAATATTTCTCATGGTAATATTAATTGGAATGATTCGGTTAATATACCTTTGTCAATGTTCTCAGAGTTTGAAGGATTCAGCCTGAACTTAGGAGATGTTCTAATATCTCTGGATAGACCAATTATTAATACTGGATTGAAGTATGCATTCGTACGTGAGTGTGATTTGCCTTGTCTTTTATTACAGCGAGTGGCTAAATTTAACAGTATAGGGAATGTTATTCGCAGTGATTTCTTGAGTAAATGGCTGGAATCTAATTATTTTATTAACTCCATCGACCCAGGCAGAAGCAATGGTGTGCCTCACATTTCGACTAAACAGCTTGAAATAACTCTGATCCCTTTACTGTCTCAAAGGGAACAAGACAAAATAATCTTGTTAACCGATAAGCTTATTCAACTTTGTGTGGACTTTAAATCCCGCCTGCAATCCGCCCAGCAAACCCAGCTCCATCTGGCAGACGCGCTCACAGAAGCTGCATTAAATTAAGGAACAGACGATGCCGGTACATCATACAATCTGGCGGATAGGGGAAAATCCCCAACCGCTAACCATCAGCAAACTCGCCAGCGAGCAACTGCTGGAGAAGATGATTTTAAACGACCCCACTATCCTCTCTGATCAGTGGATGATCATCGGCCATCAGGAAAATACGCTCGATAAAGGGCGTATCGATCTGCTGGCGATTGCGCCGGATGCCTCGCTGATCCTGATTGAGCTTAAGCGTGACCGCACACCGCGTGAAGTAGTCGCGCAGGCGCTAGATTACGCTTCTTGGGTGGATGATTTAACCGCCGATCGCCTGTCGCAGATTTATGAAAAATTTTCTGGTGGCGGAAATCTAGGCTCGGCATTTAAGCAACGCTTTAATACCGAACTGGAAGAAGAGTCGCTCAATCAGTCGCATCAAATCATTATCGTGGCGGCGGAGCTGGATCCCTCCACCGAGCGTATTGTCGATTATCTGAGCAAGAATGGCATCTCGATTAACGTTCTGTTCTTTAAAGTGTTCCAGCACGGTGACGAACAGCTCTTAAGTCGTGCCTGGCTTATCGATCCGAGCGAAACGCAAAGCAATGCCACGCAGGCCACTGCCGGAACAAGTGCCAATGCTAAGGAACCCTGGAATGGCGAGTTTTATGTCTCGTTCGGCGATCCGCAAAGCCGCGTCTGGGAAGAGGCACGTCGATATGGCTTTATCAGTGCGGGTGGTGGAAGCTGGTATAGTCAGACTTTAAAACAGCTTCAGCCGGGCGACCGCGTTTGGGTAAAAATCCCAGCAACGGGTTACGTTGGAGTTGGTATTGTTCAGAGCGCAGTTGAACCAGCCAGCAGCTTTACGATCAAAACGGAACACGGCGAAATGCCTGCAATAGATGTTCTTAAATACAGCGATCTGTATCGCCAGAATGCAGACGATCCCGACAAATCAGAATATTTTGTACCTGTGGAATGGCTGGAAACCCGATCCGAACTCGAAGCGGTGAATGAGGTAGGTTTCTTTGGCAACCAAAACACGGTCTGCAAGCCAACGACTCCCAAATGGCGTTTTACTGTGGAAAAATTGAAGCGCTATTTCACGCAATGGGACACAAGAAATAAGTTGTAAAAGAGACATGCAAAGCTCTTTTAAATACCGTAACACTGCAAAGTAAGGCGTGTTGAGAGCCTTACTTTGCAAACGGTAACGATTAAAACCTTCAATAATCGTAATACATTGCCGATCGGTTATCTTTAATGATAGTGTCATTATGCTGATATACATATTTGTCTTTGGTATCAAAATGGAGGGGATAATGAGCGATGTGTTTATCGATAGAACCAAAAGAGCAATACAAGACAGGGCTGGAAACAGATGTTCAAATCCTGATTGTAGAGTGCTAACTTCTGGACCTAATGCGCATCCAGAGAAATCAACTAAGACTGGCGTTGCAGCTCATATTACTGCCGCTTCTCCAGGTGGTGCAAGATTTGACCCATCACTGACACCTGAACAACGGCGGTCAGCAGAAAATGGTATTTGGTTATGCCAAAATTGTGCTCATTTCATTGATACGGATTATTTAAATTATCCAGTGCAACGTTTATATGGATGGAAAGCTCAAGCCGAATTTGAAGCAGAATGCGAAGTTAAACGGCTCCCCAAAAAAGAAGCAACCATTAATGAATCACATTACCATGATAATCAAGAAGATGGATGGATTTGCCCTTTTTGCGGAACCGTTGTGGGGCTAGGAAAATTTGTTTGCCTGGGATGTCAGGCAGAAGTAGTACCCGGTTTAACTAAAAATGAACGTATCGAACTAGCTAAAACGGGAATGATAGCTGGCTTCGCATTATCCGCTATATTTCTATATGTAATCCCAAGTTGGATTCTATCATATTTCAAATTATCAATTTCAGTTCAAGGGAATAAATTAATAATTGTATTAATATTTATAAGCGCAATCATTTCATTTTTATGTGCAAGAGGATTGGTATATTTCTCTGAAAAATCAAGGAGCCAATCCCCCCCCAGGTTTTTCCGCAGTTCAGTCAGATAACCCTCATGATAATGGCACCTTTTCAGAGGTTCTAATGCTAGAAATGATTATCTGTACAAAGCGCTAAAGTACTGGTTGGCCGTCGAGAAAAATTAATTATGGTGTCATGATAAAGAGAAATTAACGGCCCCAGGATGCAGGTCTTACACGGCCACGCTTGATGATCAACCTAAAAATTCACACCCAAACAGAAACTGATTTACCCCATAGACACGCTGTAGACCGTTCACCGAATTCCTTATCAGCGTCATTAGTAACATCCCCTGATGCCGTTCATGCACCTGTATTATGAGGGCCACCTTACGCGGTAGCATTGCGCGCTATTGACCAAGTATTTTTCCTCCATTAAAAAACCCACTCGAATCATAAGTCGTTGAAAATAATAAAACACCAAGAGAAATAAAATAGAGAAATAATTTAGCAATATATAATACTTATTACTACAAATTTTATTTTCAATGTTAAAAAAGATTTACTTAGACTTAAACTTCTTGAGCTTCTCAAGAATAGGAACAACTTTTACTTGTGCTATTTTAATTGTAAAGCCCAAATTTTCCAGAGATCTTACCGTGTTTTTTAAAGTTATCTTAGAAAACAATGGTAGTTTATTTGGTATGGGTCGATTAATAGCAATTGCATAAATAACCACGAACTTTTGAGTATCTGGTCTCTTATTAACATCCTTAAGTTTAATTTCATCTGGAAGTAATTTATTTAATTTAGTGCGAAATTCCGGATCGCTTACGAATAGCTCCAAGGAAACATAGGCTTGTGCAAATAAATGACTTAATGTACTAGAGCTTCTATAATATTTAACATGAATAAACTCACTCCCTTTACGCAAAATATCCGCAAATTCAAACTTACTCCCCTTTCCGCCATGATAGATTAGTTTTTTATCCAAAACAAGACCATCTTCAAGGCTTTCACAAACAAATTCATTATATTGTTCTTCTCGCTCATGATTGTAAAGAGGCAGCTCTATGTCATAAGGCATGAGATTTTTTAGTGCTCTGTCAACTGATGCAACAAAGTCGATATTAACTGTATACCAAGTACCGTTCCTAAGAATATAAAGCTCATCATTACTTGTAACTTCCGCATATAAGCAATTATATGCCGACCAAGAGTCATAGGTAGTTTCATTCTCTTTAATAATATGTATATTAATTCGTTTTAACGAATCACAACTTAAAATTTGACCTGTAGAACTGATATAATCCTTGAGAATATCAAAAGATAATGTTTGATGTATTGGTGCCCTCGAAGAAACACGTCCAATGACATATCCGATTTGTAAGGACCAATCAACTAATTCAGGCTCACCTATCCAAAAGTTGTCATTTTTATTATCATCGATCAAGCGTTCATTAAGCTCAAGTTCAAGTACATCACAAAGCATTTTATCTTTTACTTTGCTAATATTATCAATCCATTCAAATTCTTTAGGCAACTTACTTTTGAATCTCGCCAGAGCTTCTTCTAGAATGCTTCGTATGGAATTAATGCCTAACGGCGGAATAATAGTCAGAGAATCTTTCCCAGTAACAATTTCACCAAATATTTCAACATTAGACTTTCCAGTTAATGTAGATAAAATTTCCAATTCGGAATCTATATTAAGTGAGGATATATCGACTTCTTTTGCTGATTGATTCCTGGTGTTTAAGGGTGAGTCCTGATAATTACTCTTATCAAGACTCTTTAGCTTATCAGGATCTACTGAACTCAATGTTACTCTTAATCCAAAATCTCTTTCTATACTGTCTTTTTTTACTTTATGATGGCACCACCAAAAGTCATGAGAAAGAGATATCCATTGAAAGATAAGACTATTACAGCACTTTCACTCTGACACTTAGAAAAATCCTCATAGGTCACATTACTTTGAGAGCCAATTATATAATTAACCCAGTCAGGGTATTTCGCCTGCCTAGGCTGATGAATGTATATAAATGACTCAGTATCAGGTATATCTAATGGTATCGCCCGCTTCATTCTATCAAGATCTAGAATATGATTGTGGTCAACGATACCCTTTTTGACTAAAAATATGGATAATCTCTGTTTCATTGCCATTAATTCCTTGACCATGACAATTATTCATTACAGCAAAAACAAACTAATGTCAATGCTGAATAATGTATTTAAGGATAATATGTGATATATTTAAAAATCAATCCTGCGCTAAGCAAAAAATCAATATATTATGATAGGACAAAAAACATTTTCAGATGAAAATACTATGTATTTAGCCTTTTACAAAACCATCAGGTGAATCAGGCAATCCAATCAAGATAATCAGCTTACCCTCGACACAACAACTTATTGTTATCCAGATGTTGAGGTGCATGGATATATATGCAGCGCACATATTTTACGCTCCGACTGATTTAGCTGATGCTTCATCGCTTCATAATCCTGAATCAACAGACTTTCCGCATTTCATCGTTCTAAATCCATGCGCACTAATTTTTGTTATGTTTCCTATCTCAAGGTTTTAAAACACTATTTACAATGTGTTCACTCATGCCCTTCATTGCGTCACGATCGGCTTAAAGAGGAGCTTTTTATCATAAATTATTTTCTCAAACTATTCAGATAACAACCTAGCTTGTAGGTTAAGCAGAACTATATGTTCCCTTTTCGTATTCATGCGACGGCAGGAGTAACGTGCGTCTTTTATTTCTTCTTACGCTTGTTGTGCCGCTGGCTCTACTGTCAGACCACGCCCACGCAGTGATCACATTAACCCTGACAGACGAACAGGGGACAGACAACGCGAAGGTGTATATCTACAGCAACGCCAACCTTAAGGAGACAGTGACGATCAGACCGTCCGAACTATGCAAATACACCAGGACATTCAAGGAGGACTAACCCCCTTTACGGGTTGTTACGCAACACAGTTTCGCTTAAGTCTAATACCTGTTGTTTGTGTGGCTATTGTTTGTAAAATAGCCATTCGAATTATTTCCATAGCAAGTAGAGGGACCTATGAAGCAGTACACCAACGAACTTACACCAGAAATGCTGGCAGCTTTTGACGAATCACCATTTACAGCCGAACAACTCGCCGGAATGAACGATGAAGCCCGTTCTCTCATCGAAAAACAAAACGCCTCCAATCTCGCTCATCCAGTTACAGCTGCTTATCTGATCGCTACAGAGGGCAGCTTGACACGTAATGGGGGGAAAGTTTTCAGTGAATATAACGGACGGCAGATCAAACTTGATGACGGCACAATACTAAACGTGTCTCGAGTTGGCGATGAAGTGCGTTACCCAGATGGAACGTCCGCGAAGATCTCCAATGGTGCGGGAAACACACCAGGCGAATCTATTGCCCTTGTTGGTAGCTTGCTGGATAACGGCGATGAAATTATCAGCTGCCCACAAAATGCCGGAAGAAGGGTAGTCCGGGCAGGGGAATCGTTGCCAGAAAACTTTCTGAAATAAGGCGGTCACTATGGCATCGGTTAACAGAGGCTGCACAGTTCACGGTAAGAACGTTGGTCTACACGGAGATAAAACCTCTACAGGGGCACGATGTATTGCCGCCCGCCCCGGCATGTCTGTTATGGGCTTGTGGAAACTTTACATCGGCGATAAGACCACTCCTTGCCCGAAATGCGGGAAAGTGGGGGTAATTGTGAGCGGTGATCCTCGCTGCTCAAATAGCGTCGCAGTCGCCGTGGATGGTGCTGAAATCCTCTGCGGTTGTCCACAGGGTACTAATTTTCTTATCGCGCCTGGCACCGTTGAGGTGAATATCCCTTCCTGGGCGATAGCGCCTGTAGAGCCAGTGCAGCACGCACAGGCAGCGAAGAAGCAAAACAGATTTGCTGGCACCTGCAAACCCGAAGATAACCCGCTATTGAACGGCGTTTACATCTGGACTGAAACCACTGACGCAGGACACGCCTTTGTATCCGTACATCAAGACAATTCGATTTATCTCTATACCTATGGTCGCTACGGCAGAACAGGCCCAGGGAATTTAACTGGTGACGGAATTTTAAACTTTCTGCAAGGTGAAGATGCGAGGGTTTACTATAGAGCAGAGCTGTACCGGATGGGCGCAAGAGCGTTTCGAATAAATGATGCTGATCCGACAAAAACAAGGCAGTTCTTTGAAGATCTATGGAATAAGGGTGAACCAGCGGTTCGCACATCGGAAATGAAAGAAACAACCCAACGCAGAGGCCGTACAATTGATGAGTACGACGTAACAGGAAACAACTGTACCACTCACTCTGTTGAAGGGATTAAGTATGCTGGTTCAAGGGTATTCGAGCACAACTACACATCTACTACGACGCAGATTCCTATCGAATCCGCAGAAGATTTCACAATTCCTGTCTCATTGCAGCGTTATCTTGAGTCAAATAGTTCTGACTTCTCATCAATGACAGTTGTTGAAATGACAACCGAGTTTAAAAAAATGTACCCCAACAAGGACAATTTGCCGCGCTACCAGGAGTCACCAAAGGGTAAAGTTCAGCACATTGCCGCCGAAGCAGCGGCTACAGGCGATTCATTATCACAGTATTCCAGCGGTACTTTTGGCGGTGTATTAGGTGGATCTTATGACGTTGACGAATAGGACTAAAACCATTCTCCGATGGGGAGGGATTTGCATTGTCAGCTTGGGTTACTTCTTCGGTCTGTTTGTCGCCTCACAAGCATTCGCGGTTTTCTCTGAAAATCAGTCTCTTGTCTCAAATCCTGTTCCATTAAAAGAGTATTACCAGGCTGTTGATTCACTTGCCCAAGCTACAAGCGGTGTTTTTGATGCGGCAATTTACGGTTTCGTGATTTGCGTCCCTCTGATCCTGCTCATCTTCAAGAAAGTGAGATGACCGTCAAAGGCTGGAGAGATCTAGCCTTGCCCCCTCCTCACTGATTTTAGACAATACAAGCCTAATGCCCGTTGGTGGTAAGATAACGCGCGGAGACGTTAGGCGACTTCACCAGGGAGTGTCAGATAGTGAAGTTTATCAGGATGACCATGTACCCGAAGGAGCGAGGCCGAATCGCTGGCAGAGCCTGCATTTCGTGTGCAGGTACGAACACCACCATAAATCTATTTATTCCCTGCAACGTCATAGCATTCAAGTTCAGTCAGTGTTCAATCGGTACATGTTTGACGCCTGGAACTACACGCCGCTATGAGTTAACACCCAATTACCACTATCAACCACAGCGGCTTTTTCAAGGAACATAACAGAGCATTTTTTATAGGCAAAAGAGACGAGTTATATTGACTAACTAGCTGTATTGTAAGGAGTTTAGTGACTTGGTGCGAAGGCCGGACTCAAATCACAACTTAAGCAACTGAAATACAATAACATTCACAACAATCATAAGTAATATGCCCCCTTTTGTGCCCCCAACGATTTTTTTGAACATATCAAACTTAGCTATTTGATATTGCTACCAAATTCAAGATTAACGCCCTATTCGGTTAGGATCCGAAATCCGGATCCTAACCGGGACTCAATGCCACAAAAAAGTTTTTTTGCATTTTACTGTTCACACTGTTCACCTTTTCTTTTTTATCAATAATTTCAAAGTGATATAGGGTGAATATACGGTGATGGGTGAACAGTGGAGTGTTCATCTTATGACAATGGTCGGAAAGAAAAAGACCGGCTGTTGCCGGTCTGGAGCTGGTTAAGTCGCTGCAGGTTCGTCGCATTTCGGCAGCCAGTCGCCGTAGCTTTCCTCTTTCAGCGACAGATTGGTCTGTATCCCCTGCTTTGTGTGCCGCTTCTCATAATTCAGGCCGTACTCTTTCAGCATCATGGGCAGCCCCAGCCCGAACATTTTCAGGCTGAGCACGTTCCTGTATCCGTTGGCCTCCATATAGGCCAGATACGCGTGATAGAGATATTTACGGTAATTGCGCGGGACGATGCTGGCATTACCCATAAACATCCCGTTGGTCTGCGGCAGCATTTCCAGATAACCGCAGAAATCAAACGTCGGGTCAGCATCGCGCTTGATACTGAGCGCCTCGTCGGAGTTCTGCTGTGTCTGGAGCAGTGCGCGGGCGGTCATCGGGTCACCGGTTACTGAGCCGGTTATCCCTGTACCCGCACCGGCGGCCACCGTTAACCGTGCCGGTGCGTGAGCACGGTCAGACATCAGGAGAGACATACGTGACCACACTGACGCTACAGAAAGCCTTTGAGGCCTGTCAGGCAAATAAATCCGCCTGGATGCAACGCCGGGATGAACTGAAGCAGGCCGAACAGGCGTACCGTGAACAGCTTGCCGGTAACGGCCACAGCGGCCGGAGCCTGCAAACCCTGCGCGAAATTATCGATGTGAAAAAGTGGGAAATAAATCAGGCTGCCGGGCGTTATATCCGCTCGCATGAGGAGGTGCAGCGAATCAGCATCCGTAACCGGCTGAATGATTTTATGCAGGCGCACGGCGCGGAGCTGACCGCCGCCCTTGCCCCGGAGCTGATGAATTATTCCGGGCAGCATTCCGCCATTCAGCGCTGCGCCATGCAGCACTCACTCGACTATCTGCGTGAGGCGCTGCAGGTCTGGCTGGCCGCCGGTGAAAAAATTAATTATTCGGCGCAGGATAATGACATTTTAACGGCCATCGAATTCAGGCCTGACGCGGCCTCGCGCGATGATAATCGTGAAAAATTCACACCCGCACAGAACCTGAATTACACCCGCCGACGCGCAGAGCTGGCCGCACAGTAGTCCTTTCAAAAATTCACGAAAATCCCGCCTTTTTCCCCTAAAAAAGCCATGCATGCATAAGGTGCATGGTTTTGCATGCGTTTTACCGATACTGGAACCCCGGCCAGCGCCAGCACTGGCGCGCCCTGAGGCCGGTCATGCACCTGCATTAAAAGCGCCCCCTTAAGCGGGCAGGCGTGGCGGGGAGAGCATTGCGCGCAAGATACCACTTCATATATAAATATCTGGTAGGGGGCAATGCGACAAAATAAGAGTAAAATAAGCCACTGTATAAAAGCTATCTTAAACATAGAACTTTTTAAAAACCTTTAAAAGGAGTTTCTCATGCAGCAAATAGGTTCAAAATGGTGGAAATTTGATTTCCATACTCACACACCAGCCTCAATGGACTATGGCAAGGGTGATCATGAAATAAAAAAGAATATGACACCGAGAAATTGGTTATTAGACTATGTAAATAAAGGAATAGAATGTATAGCAGTAACCGACCATAACTCAGGAGCATGGATTGATCAATTAAAGATTGAGTCCACAAAATTAAGAGAGGAAGGACACTCAATTTATATTTTTCCTTCAGTAGAAATAACAGCTCATGGCAATATACATATTTTAGGGATTTTTGACCCAAATAGAACTACAAGTTTTATTTCACAAATAATAGGCGCAGCAAAATACACTGGTTCTGAAGGAGATAGTGATGCCGTTACACAATGTAGTCCTCAAGAGGTCATCGATCTGATTATTGAGCGTGGAGGAGTTGCAATACCTGCTCATATTGACAAAGCTAGCGGCCTATGTAGAGTACACGCTTCAGGCTCTACGCTACGACAGATATTAACTAATGCATCCGCCGTTGAGGTAATTAGAACGCACAAAGAGTATGAAGCTAATCAACCCGGCACAAGCCCGTTGAAAGGATATATATCTTTGAAAACCGATTTACCTGAAGTAATTGGTTCTGACTCTCATCATCCTGATACAGTTGGCAGGGCATTTACATGGGTAAAAATGGGTATTCCTTCAATAGATGGATTAAGACTTGCATTATTTGATGGCGCCGACTCATTAAAAAGGTCTGATAATTTCCCAGATTCACCAAATATCTACGCCGAAAATAGAATTACAAAAATAAAGATTAACAAAACTAAATATTGTGGACGCAATAATGAATTCTCGATCGACTTTCACCCTTGGCTAAACTGCATAATTGGTGGCAGGGGAAGCGGTAAATCAACTATTTTAGAATTTATTAGAACCGCATTAGGCAGGGAGCGAGAACTTGAACAACTCCCCTCTAATCAAGAGATGTATGCAGCCTATCAAAAACTCGCAAAAAAAGCTAAGAATCGAGAAGATGATGGAGTATTCCTTGACGATAGTAATATACAGATTGAATATTTAAAAGGAGATAACAAATACCTCTTACATTGGTCATTTTCAGACCAAAATGTTTCAATTAATCGCTTCGATGATGAAACTCTAATACCGGAAGAAGGTGAAGTATCCTCGCGATTCCCTGTTAAAATATTTAGCCAAAAACAAATATACGAGATATCAAGATCTCCTAATTATCTTTTGAACCTTATAGATGAATCAAATATAGTTAACTTCAATGAGTGGCAATATTCATGGGAAAATGAAGTTAATATACTGTCTCAATTAAGAAGGGAAACAAAAGAACTTAGAAGTAATATAGCCACAAAAACAGTGCTAACAGGACAATTGAATGATGTAAATCAAAAAATCGCATCAATTGAAAAATCTAGTCATGCCGCTATATTAGCCAATTACCAAAAATCAATTAACCAAGATGGTATTGTAAAACTTATATCATCAAGGAATATTGACTTCTTCAAACAATTAATAAAAAATATTTCGAATAATAAACCTGACACTTTTAATACAGACTCTTTACTTTTCAGTAGCACTCATGAGATTGAAGTACAAGATAGATTATTAGAAATTCAAATAAAGGTTGAAGAAGCTATAAAGGCTGCAACAGATAGCGCAACCTCTTTGATTGAAGAAATTGAAAGCTTTAGTAGCTGGTACCAACTATGCGACCTCAAAAAAACAATGATCTTTAATCAAACCCAATATGCAAATTTGGTATCTTCACTTAAAGCAAATGGTGTTAACAATCCAAATGAGTATGAATCTTTAATTAACTCTAGAAAGCAATTGACTGAGAGATTAGCCAAAATAGCTATCGATGAAAAAAACATTGATATTAAAAAAGCAGAAACAACTGCAAGCTATAAGCGTTTAATTGAATTACGAAAAGAACTTACTTCAAGAAGAAGGAAATTCTTGGTAGCAATTAACGATGAGAATGCTAATTTTAAGATTAATGTGGATTTTTGCGCCGATAATCAATTCTTAGAAAGTAGCTTCAGAAGTGCTATTGATAAAAAAGACTCGACCTTTAGCAATGAAATTTATAATGAAGATGAAAACGGATTTCTAAACATATTAACAAACCAAATCAGAGAATTATCTGAGAACATGGATGAGATAATAAAAAAAATTGAGCAGTTAAAAAATTGCTTCTTTGATAAGAGCAGTAACTCTATATTTGATGTAAAATTAAGCAAGAGATTTATTGACTTCAAGAATGATTTAATTGATGAGGTTATAACCTCCTTAATTTGCTGGTTCCCTAATGATGCAATAACCGTAAAATATAATGATGGGAGAAGATTCAAGGATCTATCACAGGGTTCAGCGGGTCAGAAAGCAGCAACAGTATTGGCATTTTTACTGTCTTATGGCGATGACCCTATCATTTTAGACCAGCCAGAGGATGATTTAGACAATCAATTAGTATATGAGTTAATAGTAAGAAAGATAAAGGAAAGTAAAAATAAAAGACAAATAATCATCATAACGCACAATCCAAACATTGTTGTTAATGGCGATTCAGAGTTAGTTGTATCTCTAAGCCAACAAACTGGTACAACTGATTTCCTATCATTAGGCGGTTTACAAGACCGAGATGTAAGGCAAACCATTTGTGATATTATGGAAGGTGGTAGAGATGCATTTAGCCAGCGTTACAGAAGGATTGTAACTGCTTGATCGCCCTCCCCTCTTCTAATCGTTAGAAGGGGGGATAATTTCTTAACACTTAATTATTTAGCAAACTCATAAGGTGTCATGTAAATAACTTTAATTTTATCTAAATAATCAGCCCACCACTGAACCATCATTCGACGTTCATCCAAATGCTCAGAAGTGTGAATATATGCAGCACGTACATTGTTGCGCTCCGAATGGCTCAACTGACGCTCAATAGCATCATCACTCCATAGCCCTGACTCCCCCAATGCACCACGCGCCATCGTTCTGAACCCATGACCACAGACCTCAGTCTTCGTGTCATATCCCATTGCACGCAATGCACTGTTTACCGTGTTTTCACTCATAACCTTAGTTGCGTCATGATCTCCTGGGAACAGCAGCTCTTTATCGCCACTAATCTGCTTAAGCTTCTCTAACAAAACCATCGCCTGTCGACTGAGAGGAACGATATGCTCCTCTTTCATCTTCATCCCTCGGTACGAGTAACGCACGCCTTTAATCTCTTCTCGTTTTGCAGGTACACGCCAGAGAGATTTATCGAAGTCAAACTCATCCCAACGCGCGAAACGTAATTCACTGGAACGCACAAAAGTTAGTAAGGAAAGCTCGACCGCGATCCGTGTCATTACGCGGCCACGATATGCAGCAAGACGTGCAAGAAACTCAGGGAAGCGGCTAGATGGTAAAGCTGGATAGTGTCGTGCTTTGGTTGTAGATAACGCACCGGCCATGTCAATGGCTGGATTAGAGTCGATGTAATCGTTCTGTACGGCATAACGCATAATGGCCGTAACACGCTGTTGCAGGCGCTGAGCGACGTCGTGTTTACCACTGGCATCAACTTTTTTAATCGGGGCTAACAGGTGGCTGGTTTTGAGCTGGCGAATATCGGACGAGCCGATGTGGGGGAAGATATAAAGCTCAAGATAGCGAAGAACGCGCGATCGATGGTCTTCACTCCAGCGCTTGTTGCTGGCATGCCATTCACGAGCAATTGTTTCGAAAGTGTATGCCCCCGAACTCTCAGCCTGAGCTTCTTTCTGTTCGGCTTTTGGGTCAATACCCTGCACTAAGAGCTTTTTAGCCTCGTCACGCTTTGCTCTTGCCTGAGCAAGCGTTACAGTAGGCCAAACACCAAAGGCAAGGCGATCCTCTTTTTTGTCAGAGGGGCGTCTGTATTTCATGCGCCAGTATTTAGAACCCTTGGCCGAAACCTCAAGATACAAACCGCCGCCATCGGCCAATTTGTAGGTTTTATCTTTTGGTTTTGCGGTCTCGACCTGTCTGGCGTTGAGCTTCATCTGGGGGCACATTTCTTATCGAAGTTAAGATGCCCCCAATTATGCCCCCAATGACATCCGGATTTCAACGGACTACCTCGGACAACTAAGGACGTAAAAATCGCTGCAAGCTTTGATTTTAAAGGATTTGATGGACTTTCTCGGATGTTCTTGGAAGTACTAATGGTGCCGAAGGCCGGACTCGAACCGGCACGTATTTCTACGGTTGATTTTGAATCAACTGCGTCTACCGATTTCGCCACTTCGGCACTGAAGGGGATGCGGAAACGTTGTGGATTATACCTGTCGCGCGCCGCCATGCAAGCGACGACGCGCGAAACCCGCGCTAAGTGCCCAAAAAACCAGCGCCCTTCGTTAGTCCAGCTCAGACACCGCCAGCCGAATCACCCTCGCCGCCTTCTGCTCCGGCAGCGCCAGCACCTTCGCCCACATCTCCTGCACCATATCGCAGGAGAGCTTCTCTTTGCCCACCGCCTTCTCCGACATCTGCAGCAGCTGGATGTCCTCGCCGTACTTATCGGTAAGCGCCTTCATAATCGGCCGCACATCCTCGACAGCCGCCTCACGCTCGGCCTGGGTCACGGTGTGGCGATTTTTGCCGTAGGCCGCGCGCATCATGTCCGCATCGGCCTGCATGCGCCGCGCCATCAGGTCTTTATCCAGCATGCGCATCGGGTTGATGCCGCCCTTCACCATCGGGTAGAGGAAGCGGAAGCAGGCGTCGTCGCTCACCTTCTGGATGGCGGCGGTCTGCTCCATGTTGATGGTCATGTAGTTCACCACGTTGGCGTCCGGGGCGTTTTGCAGGCGCGTCATCTGCAGATGCAGGATCTGCGGCTGGATGGTGTCGATAATCTGCTGCTCCGGCTCGCCCGCTTTTTGCAGGGCGGCCATCTGGTCGAGGATACGCTGATGCAGCGCGGGCTCCTGCTCCTTAATCACCTGCCAGGCGGGCATCGCGTTGAGGGCGTTATCCATCTGCCGTTCCGGGGCGCGCTGCCTGTCGAAAAACACCCAGAACGCCACGGCGGCAGCCGCAATGACGACAATCACAATACGGGTCCACGTTTTATTCATCTCGCATCCTTATCCTTGAGTTATGCCGGTTTACACCGGCACGCCGCTGTGGAAGCGAAACTCGTTATCCGGTGTCGAGATAAGTGTGGCTTCAATTTCGCCAAAAAGCTTTATGCGCGGTGAGATATCATCGTCGCTCACCTGCTGGGCTAGCGTCAGGTAGTCCTGATAATGGCGCGCTTCCGAGCGCAGCAGCGAGAGATAGAACTTCTGCAGGTCGTCGTCGAGGAACGGGGCCATCGCGGCGAAGCGTTCGCAGGAGCGGGCTTCGATATAGGCGCCGCAGATGAGTTTGTCGATCAGCGTCAGCGGTTCGTGGGTGCGCACTTCCTTGAGCATCCCTTTGGCATAGCGGCTGGCGGTGATTTTGACGTACGGAATGTCGCGGGCCAGCATCGCCTCGCGCACCTGCCAGAAGTGGTGCAGCTCCTCTTTAATCAGCAGCACCATGCTGTCGATGAGCGCCTGGCCCCACGGGTCGTCGGTTTTGGGCATCACGCTTTTGCCAATCTGCCTGTGCAGGGCGATGAAGTCCGGCTCCGGGCCGTCGCGGAAGGTGAACTGTTCGTAGGGTTTGAGCCAGTCGAGCAGCGCGTCGGCACCGCTTTCGTCGGCGACGTATTTACGCACGAGTAATAGCGCGGTCTGGGCGGCCTTGAGCTCGCACACCATGTGGTCGGTGAGCAGCAGAGGCAGGTTCGCCGGGTCGCGGGCTTTATCAATCCATGCTTGCGGGGTCGGGCACTGGAGGAAGTTAAGTACAGGGGCGAGTATCTGCGGGTAATCCATGGTTCTGCCTTGAAAAAGCGGTGGCGTGCGCCACCGCCTGAAACGCTTAGTGACGCACGCCGTCGTCGTCTTCGTCGACGTAATCTTCGTCGTCGCCCTCTTCGCCGTCTTCACCGTTCGGATCTTCGAAGTAGGTTCCCCAGCCGTCGTACTCCACGTCAAACTTCTCGGCCAGGTTCATCAGCTGTTCTACCTGCGCGTCGATCAACTCGGCCTTCAACGCGCCTTCGCTCAGGATGTCGCAGCAGATGACGGTGTCGCCCTCTTCCACTTCCAGCTCTTCCGGCTCGGTCACTTCGTAACCCAGTTTAAAAGCTTCCACCGCCATTTTTTCCAGCGCGTCGAAATCATCCGCAGAGAAATGGTGCTCGATGGTGTACAGCGCGTCCGGATCGCTACCGTCTTCCAGCAGCTCTTCAATAATCAGACGCGTCTCTTCGCGTTGTTCTTCTAGGTGTTCCGGGTTTGCCATGGCTCATTCCTCTTTAAAGTGCGGCAGATACTTCTATTTTCACACACGGACGTGTTTGCCTCCACCTTTGTGAGAAAGATTTGTTAAACGGGGTTGCAAATGAATAATTACACATATAAAGTGAATTTTAATTCAATAAGTGGCGTTCGCCATGTGAGGATAAAATGTCTGATCTGTACAAGAAACACTTTCTGAAATTGCTCGACTTTACCCCTGCACAGTTTACTTCTCTGCTGACCCTTGCCGCACAGCTCAAAGCCGATAAAAAAAATGGCAAGGAAGTACAGAAGCTTACCGGTAAAAACATCGCGCTCATCTTCGAAAAAGACTCAACCCGTACACGATGCTCTTTCGAAGTTGCCGCATTTGACCAAGGCGCGCGCGTCACGTATTTAGGGCCGAGCGGCAGCCAGATTGGGCATAAAGAGTCAATTAAGGACACCGCGCGCGTGCTGGGGCGGATGTACGACGGCATTCAGTATCGCGGTCACGGCCAGGAAGTGGTCGAGACGCTGGCGCAGTACGCGGGCGTGCCGGTGTGGAACGGGCTGACCAACGAGTTCCACCCAACGCAGCTGCTGGCGGATCTGCTGACCATGCAGGAGCACCTGCCGGGCAAGGCGTTTAACGAGATGACGCTGGTCTACGCGGGCGATGCGCGCAACAACATGGGCAACTCGATGCTGGAAGCGGCGGCGCTGACCGGGCTGGATCTGCGCCTGGTGGCCCCGAAAGCCTGCTGGCCGGAAGAGAGCCTGGTGGCGGAGTGCAGCGCGCTGGCAGAGAAGCACGGCGGCAAAATCACCCTGACGGAAGACGTGGCGGCGGGCGTGAAGGGCGCAGACTTTATCTATACCGATGTGTGGGTGTCGATGGGCGAAGCCAAAGAGAAGTGGGCGGAGCGGATTGCGCTGCTGCGCGGGTATCAGGTGAACGCGCAGATGATGGCGCTCACCGGCAACCCGAACGTGAAGTTCCTGCACTGTCTGCCGGCGTTCCATGACGACCAGACCACGCTCGGCAAGCAGATGGCGAAAGAGTTCGACCTGCACGGCGGGATGGAAGTGACGGACGAGGTGTTTGAGTCGGCGGCGAGCATCGTGTTTGACCAGGCGGAAAACCGGATGCATACGATTAAGGCGGTGATGGTGGCGACGCTTGGGGGTTGATTGGGTCCTCTGCGGTCTGGTGCCCTCACCCCGGCCCTCTCCCACGGGGAGAGGGGGAAAACACTAAAAAACGACAACAGGGTTGTCGTTTTTGCTTTTACCTTGCACGGGGAGAGGGAGCAAACCGGCGCCATTTCATTGATTTTTCACCCCGAAAAAGGTACGTTTTCGCCTTAATTCCAGCGTGGACATACCAGCATTATGCCGATTATTCAGTCTGTTGAACGTGCGTTGCAGATCCTCGACCTGTTCAATGAGCAGGCCACCGAGCTTAAGATCACCGACATCAGCAAACTGATGGGGCTGAGCAAGAGTACCCTCCACTCGCTGCTGAAAACTCTTCAGCTTCACGGCTATATCGATCAGAACCCGGAGAACGGCAAATATCGCCTCGGCATGAAGCTGGTTGAGCGCGGTCATTTCGTCGTGGGCTCCATCGATATTCGGCAGAAGGCGAAAGGCTGGCTGACGGAGCTGTCCCAACGGACCGGGCAGACCACCCATCTGGGGATCCTCGACGGGCGTGAAGGGGTTTATATCGAGAAGATTGAAGGCAAGCTGGCCGCCATCGCCTATTCGCGCATTGGCCGCCGCCTGCCGGTTCACGCCACCGCCATCGGCAAGGTGTTGATTGCCTGGCTGGGCGAGACCGAGCTGAACGCCCTGCTTGAGGGCTATCAGTACACCACCTATACCCCTTCCACCCTCGCCTCTCGCGAAGCATTAATGGCCGCTCTGGCGCAGACCCGCGAGCAGGGCTATGCCCTGGATAGCGAAGAGAACGAGCAGGGGGTGCGCTGCGTGGCGGTGCCGGTGTGGAACCATGAATCCCGCGTGATTGCCGCCCTGAGCCTGTCGACGCTGACCTCGCGCGTGGACGATGCCGGGCTGGCTAATTTCCGCGAGCAGCTTCAGCAGGCCGGGCTCCAGCTTTCACGCGCGCTGGGCTACCCGGCCTGAGCCGTTATGCCGGCTCGTAGGTGAAGTAGTCGAAGTCCGCGTGGCAGCCGTCGCCGCTGATGTCCTCGCAGTGCAGCCCCACAAACGCGCCGGTGAAGAAACCGCGCCCGCCAATGTAGTCGTCCGATAGCTTCCACGCCTCATACGTTACCGGCACGGTGTGCCACGTCTCGCCGTCGAACGAGTAGCTGTAGCGGTAGACCAGCGTATCCACATCCACCCGCAGCCAGACGCTCTCCGCACTCTCCGGCACCGGAATCGGCTGCTCATGCAGCGGCCATGACGGCACGTTGTGGTCGAGCTGAATAACCTTGATGGTTCTCCCCTGCCCCTCCTCGTAGTCCACAAAGCAGTAGCTCCAGTTTTTACTGTTGTAGTAGCAGGTCAGCCCCGCGCTCTGCTGGAAGTGAACCGGCGAGAACTGCATCCGCGTTTCGGAGCGGAAGGCGAAGTGCTGCCAGCGGCGCGCCACGGTCGACTGGGTAAAGGTCGAGTTGAGCGAGTCGTTGCCGTAGAGACGTAAATAGCCGGGGCGCGCGGTGAGCGAGCCGAGGGTGTCGTCGAACGGGATGCGCAGGGTCTGCAGTTCCGGGTCAAGCGTGCTGCCGTCAAAGTCCTCCCGCCAGTTGCCCTGAACGGATGCAGGCTGTTCCGCCACCTGCGGGCCTTTTACGGCTAGTTGCGCGTGCTTGCCGCCTTCCACGTATGGCCAGCCGTCGCGCCATTCAATGCGGGCGATACCGGTCTCGCGGCCCAGCGGACAGTAGCCGCGTCCGCCGGAGGCCAGCAGCGGCACGCCGGGCAGGCGCAGCGGGCGGCTGGTGAGGTAGGCCATGTACCACTCCCCGGTGTGGGTTTGCAGCAGCGAGCCGTGGCCGCTCTTCTGCAGCGGGTTCTCCGGCAGGTGCCAGCTGGTCATCATCGTCACCTCCGGGTGCAGCTCGTACGGCCCGTCGATGGTTTTTGAACGCAGCACCACAACCGCGTGCTCGTAGCTGGTGCCGCCTTCGGCGACCATCAGGTAGTACCATCCCGCGTGGCGATACAGGTGAGCGCCTTCGGTGTAGCAGAGCGGCGTGCCGGTAAACAGGGTTTTGCGCTCGCACGAGAGGGTGCCGGTCTGCGGGTCAAACTCCTGCATCACAATGGTGTTGTGCGGGTTGCTGTGGTGGCGCGGCCCCCACGGACGGTAGAGGTAGTATTTACGGCCATCGTCGTGGAACAGGGATGGGTCAAACCCGCCGTTGCCCATCGGGATCGGATCGCTCCACGGCCCCTCGATGGACGGCGCAGTGACGAGGAAGTTGCGGCCATTTTTCCACGGCGAATCGACAATCTTCACGTCGGTATAGAGCAGCCAGAATTTGCCGTCGGCATAGCTCAGGCACGGTGCCCAGATGCCGCCGGAGTCCGGGTTGCCCTTCATGTCCAGCATCGACACGCGGTCCAGCGGGGTGCTGACCAGCGACCAGTTTTTCAGGTCACGGGAGTGATAGATGCGCACGCTCGGGAACCACTCGAAGGTCGAAGTGGCGATGTAGTAGTCCTCGCCCTGACGGCATAAAGACGGATCCGGGTTGAAGCCGGTGAGTATTGGGTTGGTGATTTCCATATTGCCTCCGGTTAATGGGATGCGGCTGTCGCAGCGTCAGGAACGGCCTCGCCCTGCGCCGCGCGGTGCTTGATCAGCTGCTGGCTGATGGCCTCCACGCGGGCATCGGTGAGCTTATAGAACGACAGCATGATGAACATGCCCACGTAGAGCACCACCGGCACCACGCAGAACAGAATTTTGATGGTGGTCAGCACCTCAACCGGCTGCACGCTGCTGCTGGCGGAGTAGTTGACGTACGCCAGGATCCAGCCCACCACCGCCCCGCCAATCGCCAGGCCAATCTTCAGGCTGAACAGATAGGTGGAGAACACCAGCCCGTCGAGGCGTCGCCCGCTGCGGCTTTCTTCGTAATCCACCACGTCAGAGGCCATCAGCCACTGCAGCGGCGTGGTGGTGTTAAAGACGAACAGGAACAGGATGTTGAGGGCGAAAATCAGGGCGATATGCTCCGCCGGGGTGACGAAAATCAGCAGGCTGATCAGCGAGTAGGCGACGATGATCCACTTGAACGCTTTTACCCGGTCAAAGCGGCCCAGCAGACGGGAGGAGCAGAGCGAGCCAAACATGGTGGCGAGGCTGCCGTAGAGTAAAAACTGGGTCGCCATCTCCGGGTGATCCATCACGTATTTGACGAAGTAGAGCGTGGCCCCGCCGCGTACCACGTTAGAGCAGGTCGCCATCATCTTGAACGCGCACATGATCCGCCACTGGCCGTTGCCCAGCAGCAGCTTAAGGTCTTTCGCCACCGACGAGCCCGGCTGCACCTCAAAGGTGTAGCGCTCTTTGGTGGTATAGAAGCAGACGTAGAGCAGCACCACGCCGGTCAGCCCCAGCACACACATGGCGCCGAAATAGCCCACCTGCTCGTCCCCTTTGCCGATGATGCTCACCAGCGGCAGCGCGATGCCGCTAATGGCAAGCGAGCCCGCCGCCGCCAGGAAGAAACGCCACGACTGCAGGGCGTGACGCTCTTTCGGGTCGGCGGTAATGACGCCCGGCATGGCGCAGTACGGCACGTTAACGAAGGTGTAGACCAGGGTCAGCAGAATGTAGGTTACGCAGGCGTAGATGAT
The DNA here is from genome assembly GCF_004296595.1 of Enterobacter sp. A8. Classification (NCBI taxonomy): domain Bacteria; kingdom Pseudomonadati; phylum Pseudomonadota; class Gammaproteobacteria; order Enterobacterales; family Enterobacteriaceae; genus Enterobacter; species Enterobacter sp. A8. Next base: position 147,553 of record NZ_SCMF01000004.1, on the reverse strand, counting down.
TTTGCCCTGCGCAGAGAAATCCGGCGTGTAGAAGGTCAGCATGCAGACGATGCCAAACGGGATCGCCCCCCACAGCAGGAACGGGCGGAACTGGCCGTAGCGCGTGCGGGTGCGGTCCACCAGCAGCCCCATCAGCGGGTCGGTCACGGCGTCGAGCACGCGGGAGACCAAAAACAGCGTGCCCATAATGCCCGCCGACAGGCCAAACACGTCGGTATAAAAGTAGGCCAGCAGGAACATGGTGGCCTGCCAGACAAAGCCGCAGGCGGTGTCACCCAGCCCGTAGCCAATTTTATCTTTCATGGTTAATTGCATCATCATCGCACCTTTATTTTCGTATGCTGATTTCACAACATCGTGTTAATGGAGTGTAATGAGCTGTTCAATTAACCAGCAATGGTCATATCTTATTTCCGAATTACGATATTTTGCTTTTGTGACGCCACCGATATATCGCAACGCATTGTTTAAATTGATAAATTTAAGATACGCGAAAACCGTCCACGGGATATTTCCCGTAGACGGTATCGCTCAGAAAATAATTAAAGTCCGAGTACTTTTTTGCCGGCGTTAATTACCTCGATAATTTTATCGGTGTCATAAATACAGCCTTTCCAGGTGCCGCCGCTCACCGACTGCAATGCCGCCCACAGGCGGGTATCGTCCGGCAAAAAGTCGTGAGGGTGCAGGTCCGGGGGCGTCTGTCTTACTGCCAGCTCGCGCGCGCCCTCTTCCGGCGTCAGCGGGTTTTCTGTGGTGCCGATAAAGTTGACGCTGCCCGTCAGGGTCAGGCGATCCACGGCAATCTCAATGATGTCGTTGTCGCGCAGCTTGCCAATAGGCCCGCCCGCCAGCGCTTCCGGCGACACGTGGCCGAAGCAGGCGCCCGTCGACACCCCCGAGAAGCGCGCATCGGTGATTAACGACACCGTCTTGCCCCACGAGATATGCTTCAGCGCAGAGGTGAGCTGGTAGGTCTCTTCCATGCCGGTACCGGACGGCCCACCGCCGATCACCACCATGATATCGCCCTGTTTAATCTCTTCCTGCTTGATGGCCTTAATGGCCTGAGCTTCCGAGACAAATACCCTTGCCCGGCCCGTATGACGGTAAACGCCATCGTCACCCACCACCGACGGGTCAATGGCCGTGGCCTTGATCACCGAGCCTTCCGGCGCGATGTTGCCCGTCGGGAAGCAGACCGTCGAGGTCAGCCCTCTCGCTTTTGCCTTCTCCGGCGGGAGGATCACATCATCCGGATCCACGCCATCCTGCTCGCTCAGGCACTGGCGAAAGCGCTTCCGGCGCTCGGACGCCTGCCACCAGTCGAGGTTTTCGCCCACCGTCTGGCCGGTGACGGTCATGGCATCCAGATGCAGCAGGCCGAGATCGCGCAGGTGGAGCATCACCTCCGGCACGCCACCCGCAAGGAAGGCGCGCACGGTCGGGTGATAGTCCGGGCCGTTGGGCAGCACGCTGACCAGGCGCGGCACCCTGCGGTTGACGCGTGTCCAGTGTTCTACGTCCGGAATAGTGCAGCCCGCCGCGTGGGCGATGGCCGGGATGTGCAGCAGTAAATTGGTGGAGCCGCCGAACGCCGCGTGGATCACCATGGCGTTTTCGATGGCTTTATCGGTGAGGATATCGCGCGTGGTGATGCCGCGGTTATCCAGCTCGCTCACCGCCCGCGCCGACTGGCGGGCAATTTCCAGCCACACCGCCTGCCCGGACGGCGCCAGCGCGGAGTGCGGAAGCGCCAGACCTAGCGCTTCCGCCACCACCTGCGAGGTGCCCGCCGTGCCGAGGAACTGACACCCGCCGCCCGGCGAGGCGCAGGCGCGACAGCCCAGCTCGGCGGCCTCCTGCAATGACAGTTCGTGGTTAGCAAAGCGCGCGCCGATGGTCTGCACCTTGCCCGCGTCTTCCCCCACGGTCGGCGGCAGCGTCGCCCCGCCCGGCACCAGAATGGTCGGCAGATTGTGCATCGAGGCCAGCGCAATCATGGTGGCAGGCAGCCCTTTATCGCAGGTCGCCACGCCAATGACCGCCCGGCGCGTCGGCAGGGAGCGAATCAGACGACGAAACACAATCGCCGCATCGTTGCGGTACGGCAGGGAATCAAACATGCCGTGCGTGCCCTGAGAACGGCCGTCGCACGGATCGCTGACGAAGGCCGCAAACGGGATCCCGCCGTTGCGGGTGATCTCCTTCGCCGCGGCCTGCATCTGCATGCCGATCTCCCAGTGCCCGGTGTGGTAGCCCAGCGCAACCGGTCGTCCGTCCCCGGCGCGGATGCCGCCCTGGGTGCCAATAATCAGCACCTCTTTGCCGGTCAGCTTGTTGGCGTCCCAGCCCATCCCGGCGTTCTGGGTCATGCCGAACAGGTTGCCGCTGGGGGATTCCATCAGCATCTGCGGAGTCAGCGGCAGCGCGCCCTGCGGCCCCGCCGCATGGGTGATGACGGCATAAAACGCATCATCCTGCGGGGTGTAAATTTTCTCGATGGTCATGGTTATCGTCCGGCTCAGCAGAGCTTGAGCTGTTGCAGCAGGGTTTTCAGCTGCGCCTTACGCGGCTCGTCCAGCGCAAAGGCGGGCGGCAGCACGTGCGTGGAAATCGGGCGGCCGCAGAGCACAATCGCCTCTTTAATGACGTTCACAAACGGCGTATCCAGCTGATACATCTGCGGTATTTGCAGTAAGGTCTGATGATACTCAGCCGCTTTCGCCACGTCTTTATCCCGCCAGGCTTTCAGAAGATTCACCGACACCTGCGGAGCAAAGTTGCCGCTGGCCGAGATCGCCCCATCGCCGCCGAGCAGCAGGGTATTAAACAGATGATCGTCGTAGCCGCACAGCACGGTGAAGTGCGGATGGGCGGCTTTGACGGTGTGGATCATGCTGCGCAGATGGGCCACGGAGTCAATGGTGTCTTTAATGCCGACGATGTTGCTGCGCGAGTCGGCCAGGGTTTTCACCAGCGCCGGCGTCAGATCCTGCCCGGTCAGCGCCGGGAAGTTATAGAGGATCACCGGCAGCGTGACGCTGTCGGCCACCTGCTCGAAATAGCGGATCAGGTTCGCTTCAGACACCTTCCAGTAGTAGGGGTTGATCACCACGATACCGTCCGCCCCCGCCTGCTGGGCGTGCTGGCTCAGTTCAATGGTTTCCCGGGCGTTGGTGCCACCGGTGCCGATCAGCACCGGCACACGACGATCGACGTGATCGATAGCAAAGCGGGCAATGGTTTTACGCTCTTCGGCGCTGAGCTGGGAGAACTCACCGCCGCTGCCCAGGAAGAACAGGCCGTCAACGCCTGCCGCGATCAGATCGTCGATCAGCGCGGCGGTGCCCGGCTTATCAAGCTGGCCATCGGCGGTAAAAATGGTGGAGACAGGGGGAATGATTCCCGTGAACAACGCGGACTGCGGCATGAGAGCTCCTTGCTGAATCATTTTGTTCTACATTATAGAACAGCGTTCATTAATTTAACGATCATACTATGACGCAGAAAAAGCGCAGGTAAATGAGAGATGAGGAGGGAGTGTGGGAAGTTTAAGCTGGATCACATTATGCGTGGGTGCGGTCTGATGCCCTCACCCTGACCCTCTCCCACAGGGAGAGGGAACTTTTACACCCTCTCCCTGTGGGAGAGGGTCAGGGTGAGGGAAAATTACCCCACCAACATCTTAACAACCACTTTCCTGACCTTAGCAGGCGCCCCCACCGCGCACAGCGGCTTATGTACTTCACCCGGCCAGAACACCACGAAATCCCCTTCGCTCAGCACCACGGTTTTCTCCTGCTCGCCCTCCGGCAGGAACGCGATGTCTTTATCCGCCAGCCAGTCGGTGTCCGGCGTGCCGTGTGGCAAGGTACTGAACGTCATCCCTTCCTGCCCTTTGAGCACAATCTGAATGTCCAGATAGCGCGCATGGTACTCCGCGCGGCGCTCGGCAAACGGCTGGGTCATGTCTTCGGAGACCAGATAAAACAGGTTGTTGCCGTTGATGTCATGTTTGCCCGACGGGGTGGCGTCGGTGACGTGGGCTTTAACATGCTCGATGGCCAGACGCAGGGGTTCCGGTAGCCAGGCTTGCAGATGGTGGATGTTGCCGATAATCATAATTAAACCCTCATAATAAAACACCGTTTCATTTTCATCTTTTATATGAGAATTCAAACTGCCATACCAGCCCTTTTTCGCGGAGAGTTGCGCGAACGCATGTTTATCGGGAAAGGTGTTAATCTGCTGTTAATCCCTCACAGGCATTTATGCAGTTGTTATGCATAACCTCAGCGCGTCGTGACGATGCCGTGTCGCTAACTCACTGATTGTACTGCCTTCATCATAAAACTCGCGCCAGCTTCACACTTTATCATTTTGATTATTTGCTATTAAATTCCATAATTATTTATTGATTTTTCTTAAGTCAAAAATAGTTAATTGGCTATTGTGCATAGTCATTCCGCACATCAAATAAAATCATTTAAAATCAATAGCATAATCAAATATGTCAAAACATTAAATTCTACAAAATAATAACAACCTCAAATAATGCCAACGGATCCTGCTTAGCTATTCACCGGCTAATAATATCAAATTAATCATTATCTGATGCGAATCATGCAAATGAAAACAAACTACTCAATACCTAATTTCACGTGAGCAACATCACAATACGGTTTATTTAAGCGCCTACTATTGACCACGAAATCAATTGAGCTTAGCCGCCATATCATTACACGAATATGGCGCATGCCCTTTTTATTCTGAAAAACAGTTAAAGGAATAATTATGGAAAAGCATTATGTCGGTTCTGAAATTGGTCAATTGCGTAGCGTGATGCTGCACCGCCCTAATTTAAGTCTTAAGCGCTTAACGCCATCAAACTGTCAGGAGCTGTTATTTGATGATGTGCTCTCGGTTGAGCGGGCGGGTGAGGAGCATGACATTTTCGCAAACACGCTGCGCGAGCAGGGTGTGGAAGTCCTGCTGTTGACCGACCTTCTCACTCAAACGCTTGATATTGCAGAGGCGAAAGCCTGGCTGCTGGAGACGCAAATCTCCGACTACCGTCTCGGCCCAACCTTTGCCAGCGACGTGCGCGGCTGGCTGGCAGATATGCCGCACCGGGAACTGGCGCGCAGACTGAGCGGCGGATTAACCTACGGTGAAATTCCGGCGGCGATTAAAAATATGGTGGTGGATACCCACACGGCGAATGATTTTATTATGAAGCCGCTGCCAAACCATTTATTTACCCGCGATACCTCGTGCTGGATTTATAACGGCGTCTCCATTAACCCGATGGCCAAACCGGCCCGCCAGCGTGAAACCAATAACCTGCGAGCCATATATCGCTGGCACCCGGCATTCGCCGATGGCGAATTTATTAAGTATTTCGGCGACGAGAATATTAATTATGACCACGCCACCCTGGAGGGCGGCGACGTATTAGTGATTGGCCGCGGCGCGGTATTAATTGGCATGTCTGAACGCACCACCCCGCAGGGCGTGGAGTTCCTCGCTAACAGCCTGTTTAAACATCGCCAGGCCGAGCGCGTGATTGCCGTTGAGCTGCCAAAACACCGCTCCTGCATGCACCTCGACACCGTCATGACCCACATCGACGTGGACACCTTCTCCGTCTACCCGGAAGTGGTGCGTAAAGACGCCCAGTGCTGGACGCTCACCCCGGACGGACGCGGCGGCCTGCTGCGCACCCAGGAAACCGACCTGCTGCACGCCATCGAGAAAGCGCTCGGCATTAATCAGGTACGCCTGATCACCACTGGCGGCGACGCCTTTGAAGCCGAGCGCGAGCAGTGGAACGACGCCAACAACGTGCTCACCATCCGCCCGGGCGTGGTGATCGGCTACGAGCGCAACGTCTGGACCAACGAGAAATACGACAAAGCGGGGATCACCGTGCTGCCTATCCCGGGCGACGAGCTGGGACGCGGTCGCGGCGGCGCGCGCTGCATGAGCTGCCCACTGGAACGCGACGGAATTTAAGGAGCCACTATGGAACGAAAACCCACTCTGGTTGTGGCCCTGGGCGGCAACGCATTGCTCAAACGCGGCGAACCGCTAGAAGCCGAGATCCAGCGTAAAAACATCGATCTCGCGGCCCGTACCATCGCCGGGCTGACGGAGCAGTGGCGCGTGGTGCTGGTGCACGGCAACGGGCCGCAGGTCGGGCTGCTGGCGCTGCAGAACAGCGCCTACGACAAAGTCGCCCCCTACCCGCTGGACGTTCTCGGCGCCGAAAGCCAGGGGATGATCGGCTACATGCTCCAGCAGGCGCTGAAAAACAGCCTGCCCCAGCGCGAGGTGAGCGTCCTGCTCACCCAGGTGGAGGTGGACGCCGCCGACCCGGCCTTCAGCAACCCGACCAAGTACATCGGCCCGGTCTACAGCGAAGCCCAGGCAAAAACGCTACAGGCAGAGAAAGGCTGGGTGTTCAAGGCCGACGGCAGCTACTTCCGCCGCGTGGTGCCCTCTCCGCAGCCGAAACGCATCGTTGAGAACGATGCCATCGCGGCGCTGATCCAGCGCGACCACCTGGTGATTTGCAACGGCGGTGGCGGCGTGCCGGTGGTGGAAAACGCCAATGGCTATCACGGCATTGAGGCGGTGATCGACAAAGATCTCTCCGCCGCCCTGCTGGCGCGCCAGATTGAGGCGGATGCCCTGCTGATCCTCACCGATGCCGACGCGGTGTACCTCGACTGGGGCAAACCAACCCAGCGTCCGCTGGCACAGGTGACGCCGGAACTGCTCAAGGGCATGGCGTTCGACGCCGGTTCAATGGGGCCGAAAGTGGCCGCCTGCCGCGAGTTTGTTGAGGCCTGCAACGGGATTGCCGGGATCGGCGCGCTGGCCGACGGCGCGGAGATCCTCGCGGGCGAGAAAGGCACGTTGATTCGTAACTGAATAACTTCCCCCTCACCCGACTCTCCCTCTCCCCGTGGGAGAGGGCCGGGGTGAGGGCACCAGACAGCAAAATTTTAAAAAGGATTTCCCACATGACCATCAACCTGAAAAACCGCAACTTCCTCAAACTGCTGGACTATACCCCGGCGGAGATCCAGTACCTGATCGACCTCGCCATCGAACTGAAGGCCGCCAAAAAAGCCGGACGTGAGAAGCAAACCCTGGTCGGGAAAAACATCGCCCTGATTTTTGAAAAAACCTCCACCCGCACCCGCTGCGCCTTTGAAGTGGGCGCATTTGACCAGGGCGCGCAGGTCACCTACCTCGGCCCAAGCGGCTCGCAGATTGGCCATAAAGAGTCGATGAAAGACACCGCCCGCGTGCTGGGCCGCATGTATGACGGCATCGAGTATCGCGGCTACGGCCAGGCCATCGTCGAAGAGCTGGGCGAGTACGCGGGCGTGCCGGTATGGAACGGCCTGACTGACGAGTTCCACCCCACTCAAATCCTCGCCGATCTGATGACCATGCTGGAGCACTCGCCGGGCAAAACCCTGCCGGAGCTGAGCTTTGCCTATCTGGGCGACGCGCGCAACAACATGGGCAACTCGCTGATGGTCGGTGCGGCCAAGATGGGAATGGATATCCGCCTGGTGGCACCAAAGTCCTTCTGGCCGGAAGCGGGGCTGGTTGAGCAGTGCCGCGCCATCGCAAAAGAAACGGGCGCACGCATCACCCTTACCGACGACGTAGAAGAAGGCGTGCAGGGGGCCGATTTCCTCTACACCGACGTGTGGGTCTCCATGGGCGAGCCGAAGGAAGCCTGGGCCGAGCGCGTCAGCCTGATGAAGCCGTATCAAATCAATGCGCAGGTGATGAAGGCCACCGGCAACCCGAACGTCAAGTTTATGCACTGCCTGCCGGCGTTTCACAACGAACACACCAAAGTGGGCCGCGAAATTGAGATGGCCTACGGCCTGAAAGGGCTGGAGGTGACGGAAGAGGTCTTTGAATCACCAAACTCTATTGTCTTCGACGAAGCAGAAAACCGTATGCACACCATAAAAGCCGTCATGGTGGCGACACTCGGCGACTAATCACCGCCCGGCGCGCCACGGGGTGCGCCGGGGTTCAGGAGAACATCATGGGCAAGTTTAAGTTTCCCTCCGCTTACACCATTCTCTTTTTTCTGATTGCCGTCGTGGCCGTGCTGACGTGGATTATTCCGGCCGGACAGTACCATATGGCAATGAACGAGGCGCTCGGCAAGGACGTGCCGGTTGCCGGGACCTACGCGCACGTGGCGGCCCACCCGCAGGGGCTGGTTTCCGTACTGATGGCTCCCATTGCCGGGCTGTACGATCCGGAGTCCGGCCAGGCCGGGGCGATCGACGTAGCGCTGTTTATCCTGATCATCGGGGGATTTCTCGGGATCGTCACCAAAACCGGGGCGATCGACGCCGGGATCGAGCGCGTCACCACGCGATTACGCGGGCGTGAAGAGTGGATGATCCCGATCCTGATGGCGCTGTTCGCCGCAGGCGGCACCATCTACGGCATGGCCGAAGAGTCACTGCCGTTCTACACCCTGCTGGTGCCGGTGATGCTGGCCGCCCGTTTTGATCCGGTTGTTGCGGCCTCCACCGTGTTGCTCGGCGCGGGGATCGGCACGCTCGGCTCTACCATCAACCCCTTCGCCACGGTGATCGCCGCCAACGCCGCCGGGATCCCCTTCACCAACGGGATCGCCCTGCGCGTGGCGCTGCTGGTCATCGGCTGGATCATCTGCGTGGCGTGGGTAATGCGTTACGCCCGTAAGGTGCGCCAGGATCCGTCTCTCTCCATCGTTGCAGACAAACAGGAAGAGAACCGCGCCCATTTCCTCGGTAACAAAGACGCACAGACGCTGGAATTTACCCCGGTGCGCAAAATCATCCTGGTCATTTTCGCCCTCGCCTTCGCGGTGATGATTTACGGCGTGGCGGTGCTGGGCTGGTGGATGGCGGAGATCTCGGCGGTGTTTCTCGCCAGCGCCATTATCGTGGGGCTTATCGCCCGCATGAGCGAAGAGGAGCTGACCTCAACGTTTATTAACGGCGCACGAGATTTGCTGGGCGTCGCGCTGATTATCGGCATCGCCCGCGGTATCGTAGTCATCATGGATAAGGGCATGATTACCCACACCATTTTGCACAGCGCGGAAGGGCTGGTCAGCGGGTTATCCACGGTGGCGTTTATCAACGTGATGTACTGGCTGGAGGTGGTGCTGTCGTTTCTTGTGCCTTCTTCATCCGGCCTGGCCGTTCTGACGATGCCGATCATGGCACCGCTTGCCGATTTCGCTAACGTCAACCGCGACCTGGTAGTCACGGCTTACCAGTCAGCCTCCGGTATCGTTAACCTGGTGACGCCCACCTCCGCGGTGGTTATGGGCGGGCTGGCTATCGCCCGCGTGCCCTATGTGCGCTACCTGAAATGGGTGGCGCCGCTGCTGGGGATACTCACGGTGGTGATCATGGTGGCGTTAAGCCTGGGGGCAGTATTGTGATGTTTTGACGTTGTAGGCCCGGTAAGCGTAGCGCCACCGGGCGTTTTGTTTCAGCCACTTACATGGGAAATAGTTATGACGGAATATGGTGATTACTCTCCAAAAGAACAGCTACAGCTGACGGTCTGTCAGCGCCTGATCGCAGAAAAGAGCTATCTCTCCCAGGAAGAGATTCGCCGCGATTTGCAGGAGCGTGGTTTTGAGACCATCAGCCAGTCCACCGTTTCACGTCTGCTCAAGTTGCTTGGTGTCATAAAAATTCGAAATGCCAAAGGGCTAAAGATTTATTCGTTGAATCCTCTTCTGCGCCCTGCCCCCGACGCCGCACGTACCGTTTCCGAAATGGTGGTCAGCGTGGAGCATAATAGCGAATTTATCCTTATTCATACCGTGGCCGGATATGGCCGCGCGGTGGCGCGCATTCTGGATTATCACCAGTTACCGGAAATTTTAGGCGTGGTTGCCGGAAGCAGTATTGTCTGGGTCGCCCCCCGGGTGGTGAAGCGTACCGCGCTGGTGCATAAGCAAATTAATTATTTACTCAGAACGCATTAATATTCACATAGAACCGTTTGCATTGAGTAAAGCGTGCATTAAATTGCTTGATCCGGACATCGGGGTGCGTATAATGCCCGACAATTTGCCGGGAGGAAGCATGGTCAAGCGTGTTCGACATAACGTCTTACCGCGTCTGAAATCAGACGCTGGCCTGCCGTTTTTCTTCCCGTTGCTAAACCTATTCCCAGAGCCCCTCATTTGAGGGGCTTTTTTTTGCCCGGCGTCAGGAGATAAACATGAATCCGCTTTATCAAAAACACATCATTTCCATAAACGACCTCAGCCGCGAAGAGCTGGAACTGGTTCTGGAAACCGCGGCAAAACTGAAGGCCAATCCGCAACCGGAGCTGCTGAAGCACAAGGTGATTGCGAGCTGCTTCTTTGAAGCCTCGACCCGCACGCGCCTCTCCTTTGAAACCTCCATGCACCGCCTGGGCGCGAGCGTGGTGGGCTTCTCAGACAGCAGCAACACGTCGCTGGGTAAAAAAGGCGAAACCCTGGCGGATACGATTTCAGTGATCAGCACCTACGTTGACGCGATTGTAATGCGTCACCCGCAGGAGGGCGCGGCCCGTCTGGCGACCGAGTTCTCCGGCGGTATTCCGGTGCTGAACGCCGGTGACGGTGCCAACCAGCATCCGACGCAGACCCTGCTGGATCTGTTCACCATTCAGGAGACCCAGGGCCGTCTGGAAAACCTGAACATCGCCATGGTAGGTGACCTGAAATATGGCCGCACGGTTCACTCCCTGACCCAGGCGCTGGCGAAATTCAACGGCAACCGCTTCTTCTTCATCGCCCCGGACGCGCTGGCGATGCCGCAGTACATTCTCGACATGCTGGATGAAAAAGGCATTCCGTGGAGCCTGCACGCCAGCATCGAAGAGGTGATGGGCAACGTGGATATTCTGTATATGACCCGTGTGCAGAAAGAGCGTCTGGATCCGTCCGAGTACGCCAACGTGAAGGCGCAGTTTGTGCTGCGCGCCAGCGACCTCGAGGGTGCGCGCGACAACATGAAGGTGCTGCACCCGCTGCCGCGCATCGATGAGATCACCACAGACGTGGATAAAACGCCGCACGCCTGGTACTTCCAGCAGGCCGGAAACGGCATCTTCGCCCGCCAGGCGTTACTGGCACTGGTTCTGAATCGCGAATTGGCTCTGTAAGGGGAAACGACAATGACACACGATAACAAACTCCAGGTTGAAGCCATCAAACGTGGCACCGTGATTGACCACATCCCTGCGCAGGTCGGCTTTAAGCTGCTGACGCTGTTCAAACTGACCGAAACCGACCAGCGCATCACCATTGGCCTGAACCTGCCGTCAGGCGAAATGGGCCGCAAGGACCTGATCAAGATCGAGAATACTTTCCTGACCGACGAGCAGGTTAACCAGCTGTCGCTGTACGCGCCGGACGCCACCGTTAACCGCATCGACAATTACGACGTGGTGGGCAAATCACGCCCAAGCCTGCCGGAGCGGATTGAGAGCGTGCTGGTTTGCCCGAACAGCAACTGCATCAGCCACGCGGAGCCGGTCTCCTCCAGCTTCGCAGTGAAAAAACGCGCCGATGACATCGCACTCAAATGCAAATACTGCGAAAAAGAGTTTTCTCATTATGTGGTGCTGGCCAACTAATTGAGGTTGGTAAAGGATCCCGGCCTCCCTATAATGGCCGGGACTCTTAAATCAGCTGTTATTCTGGAGAAATCATGACCAAAGTACTCGCGACGGAAAATGCACCAGCGGCTATCGGCCCATACGTTCAGGGCGTTGATCTGGGTAGCATGATTATTACCTCTGGCCAGATCCCGGTGAACCCGAAGACCGGTGAAGTGCCAGCCGACGTAGCGGCGCAGGCACGTCAGTCGCTGGAAAACCTGCAGGCGATTGTGGAATCCGCAGGCCTGAAAGTGGGCGACATCGTGAAAACCACCGTTTTCGTGAAAGATCTGAACGATTTCGCCACCGTTAACGCCACTTATGAAGCGTTCTTCACCGAGCATAACGCCTCTTTCCCGGCGCGCTCCTGCGTGGAAGTGGCTCGTCTGCCAAAAGACGTGAAAATTGAAATCGAAGCGATTGCCGTACGTCGCTGATTGATAGTAGCAGAGAATGGGCGGCTTCGGCTGTCCATTTTTTTTGGTTATTTTTCCTCTCACCACAGCATGACCTTCCCCACCCGCCATTAATAACATCACCCTGCGTATTTATTATTAATGGACTAACAATGAAATTATCAAAGATTGCCCTTGCGATGGCGACCCTGACCGTTGCCTCATCCGCTTTAGCGCACGGATATATTGAGTCTCCTGCCAGCCGCGCTTATATGTGCAAGCTCGGTCAAAACATTGACTGTGGCTCCGTTCAGTATGAACCGCAGAGCGTGGAGAAAACCTCCGGCTTCCCGGGCGGTGCGATGCCGCCAGACGGCCAGCTTGCCAGCGCGGGAATTGCGAATTACTCCCAGCTGGATAAACAGAGCCTGAACGCGTGGACGAAAAGCCCCATGACTGCCGGCCCACATGAGTTTGTCTGGTATCACACCGCGCCGCACAAAACCACCAACTGGCGTTACTACATCACCAAACAAAACTGGGATCCGAATAAACCCCTGACCCGCGATCAGTTTGAATTAACCCCGTTCTGTACCTTGAATGGAAATGGCCAGGCCCCCGCGATGCGCAAAGCCATGACCTGTAATGTACCTGCGCGAACGGGTTACCAGGTGATTTATGGCGTCTGGGAAATAGCGGATACCTCAAACAGTTTCTACCAGGCCATTGACGTTGATTTTGGTAACGGCGGCAATGTTACCCCGGATGACGGTGCCAGCATCGAATCAGAGTGGAGCAAGGTCCTCAGCGACCAGATTGCGGGAAATAACCTGAACGTCGGCGATAAGGTCATTGCCCGCTTCTTCGATGCGCACGGTGAAGTGACGTCCTTGCGCACGGAAATAACGATCGCCACGGCCGCGCAGGGGGATGCCAACCAGTGGTCGTACGATCTGGCGCAGAAAATTAACACCGCGCACCAGGACATTCGCGTCGGCGTGAAGGATGAGGGCGGCGAGATTAGCCCGGTCCATGGCGCGAACAGCGTCTTCGTCAAAGAGGGCAGCGCCCTGCAGTCCGTTGCGATTTCGTACGAAGAGCAGAAGGCAGAGGTCAATGAAACCATCGCCGTCAGCAATTTGCACTACAGCAAAATCGAGAACGGCAATGCGACCGTCACCTTCCATGTGAATACTCACGGTAACGTCAATTTCGAAGCCCACGTCATGAACCATCACGGGGCGGAAAAAGGGTATCTGAAGCAGGAGATGAATAACGTGAATCAGGACGTCACCCTGACGCTGACCGGCGTTGAGACGGGTCACCACATGCTGAAGTACTACGCCACCAATAAAGACGGCACGCTGTTTGCGCAGGATGTGCTGAACCTGATGCTGGAAGAGGAAGCCGCGGCGGACAACAGCACCAGTCAGCATGATTACATCTTCCCGGATAACATCGCGTCGTACAAAGCAGGCACCGTGGTGCTGCAGCCAAAAGACGGTAAGACCTACCAGTGTAAGCCTTTCCCGTACAGCGGTTACTGCGTGCAGTGGAGCAAGTATGCGACCCAGTTTGAGCCGGGCACAGGTTCACACTGGAAAGAGGCGTGGGTGCTTAAGCACTAGTCCCCTCACCCTAACCCTCTCCCCAAAGGGGAGAGGGAACCGATCGAGCCCCTCGCCCCTTTGGGGAGAGGGGTTGGGGTGAGGGGTAAGGGTTGTCTACTGATTCCGCGTCGCGCGCAGCAGCGTCTCCAGCGGGTACACCGCCGCAATCACCACTTCGTCCTGAACCTTCGCCGCGTTATCCAGCTCGCTCTGAATTGAGGCGATCTCTTTATCGTCCAGCGTGCCCTGACGCGCCACCAGATCGGTGAGCCTCAGGCCAATCGAGGCCAGCTTATCCACCTCCTGAATCACCGGCTTGATCGCCTTCAGCTGATAGCTGTTTTCACTCAGTGCCAGCGCGTCGCTGGTATTGCTCTGCCAGCGGTTAAACACATGGCGCAGCGCGTCGGCACTTTCGGTATCCTCGGCGTCGCTCACCAGACGGTCGACCCATTTGTTCATCTGGCGCACGGTGGCGCTTTCGGCGTTCAGCGCATCCGCGAAGCGGTTGAGCGGCTCAAACTGATGGTAGTTTCCGGCCTGGAATTTGAGATGCTGACGAGTGTAATACTGCGCAGGCTCCACCGCCTGGGCGAGGATTTGCAGCGGCAGCGTATCGGCATTCCCGGCAAGGCGCGTGAATTGCACCTGCTGCTGGGTGTGCTGCTGCAGCCCGACCGAGACCGTCGACCAGCTGTCCATCGCCTGCAGGCGGGTGTACATGTTGTCGACATCGGTAACATCCTGCGCGGACCATAACCGCTCCGCCACCGCAAAGGTACGCGGCCACAGACGGATATCCAGCACCGGTGCCACCACGTTTTCCGCCCACAGCGCGGCTTCTCCGCCAAGCAGATTAACCTGATGCGCGATATCTGGTACCACCGGCGGAGTGCCTTTAGGGACCTCATCAAGACGCGTGCCGCTGATCGGGTAGCGGACATTCCCCACCAGGAAATAACCCGTGAGCTTATCGTTATCAACCGACACCACCGGGCGCGTTTCGCCCATCCAGGTATCAACGGTAAACGTCACCTGATTGTCATCGCGCCACGCAATGTTATCCACCGCGCGGCGGGACTTGCCGGCAAAATCAATAAATCCGCGCCAGCCGGACTCCCCTTTCACCAGCGTAAAGCTGCCTTCGACCGGCTTGCCTTTCAGACGCGGCATGGAGAAGGCCCAGCTCTGGGCGCTGTCGGTGTCGGCAATCACGTCCACGCCGTTTAAAGCCTGCGGCACGATCTCATTGCGGTAGTGGTAAGCGGTGGACTGCGGCTGATCGAGATAGAAGCCCGTCGAGAGGATCCCTTTGTAGCCGTTCTGCGCCACCTGTCCCAGCGCATCCTGCCCCTGCCAGGACTGGATCAGAATGCTTTTGGGCAGATCGGGATGGTAGATCTCATCCCAGCCCACCATCTGCCGGTGGTGTTTTTCAAGGATCGTTTCCAGCTTGCGGTTGAAATACGCCTGCAGCGCGTGGCTGTCCGCCAGCTTGTGGTCGCGCATAAACTGCTGAATGGCCGGATTCGCTTTCCACTGGCTGTCGTCCACCTCATCGCCACCGATGTGCAGATAAGGATCGGGGAAGATCGCCGCCAGTTCGCTGACCATCGTGTCAGCAAAGGCGTAAGTGGCCTCTTTGGTCGGATCCAGCACCGGCTTTAAGACTCCCCAGTGGCGCTCCATTTCGTACGGCCCCGGCGCGCTCATCAGCGCCGGGTAGGCCACGGCAATGGCCGAGGCGTGGCCTGGCATATCGATCTCCGGCACCACGCGGATACCGCGCTCGGCAGCATAGCGGACAATCTCGCGCATCTGCTCTGGCGTGTAGAACAGCCCGTCGCTGGCAAGCTGGGTCAGCTTAGGATAGCGCTTTGAGCTGAAACGCCAGCCCTGATCGTCGGTTAAATGCCAGTGCAGCACGTTGAGTTTTGCCGCGGCCATACCGTCGATCTGGCGTTTGATATCCGCCAGCGGGATAAAGTGGCGCGCCGAGTCCAGCAGCAGCCCGCGCCACGGGAAGCGCGGGGAATCTTCAATGGTCACCCACGGTACAGAGGTGTTTTCCGCGCCGTTTTGCACTAGCTGGAGCAGCGTTTCCATGGCACGCAGCGCGCCGAAACGGGTATTGGCGGAGATATCCACCCCGTTGGCATCCACCGTCAGCCTGTAGCTTTCGTCGCTGTCCGGCAGCGGCTGCGGCTTCACTTTTTTGGCGATGGCAATGCGGATGGTCGGTTTTTCGGGTTTGTCGGCCTGCGGCTGCAGCGTCCAGCCGGTTTGCAGGGCAATGCGCTGGCGCAGGCGGTTAACGGCGTCACCGAGATCGTCTCCGCTGACGCTTACGGAGAGTTGATTATTAAGCACCAGCGCGCCCTGAGTGGTCGGGCGTTCAACCTTCGCAGGCCAGGGCATCAGGGGAAGATCGCCTGCCGGGGCGGCAAACGCTGACGCGCCGAGCAGCAGCCCGGCGGTTAAGAGGCTGTACCGTAACATGAATGTTCCTTATCTGACGGGCCAAATATCCCCGTCATACTTCAAGTTGCCTGTGCGTTGGCTGCACTCGTTCACCCCGGTCACTTACTTATGTAAGCTCCCGGGGATTCACTCCCTTGCCGCCTTCATGCAACTCGAATTATTTAGGGTATAAAGGCAAAACATTCTGTTAACATGCGCTCAATTTGTCGTCAAGCGAATGCGCCGACGGAGATCACAGGTTGTTGAATTTGAGAGAAAAGCTATTGCCCGGTGGCGCTGCGCTTACCGGGCCTACGTTTCGGGTAGTAGGCCGGGTAAGGCGAAGCCGCCACCCGGCTAACATAACTTACTGCCAACCATACCGACGCGCGTAAAACCCTTTCACCATCTGCGTCAGCACCATATAGCCCGCGAGGATCGCCACCAGCCACGGGAAGTAGCTCAGCGGTAAGGCCTGCAGCTGCAGGTAGCTGGCCAACGGTGAGAACGGCAGCGCAATGCCGAGCGCCATCACAATCCCCGTCATCACAATCAGCGGCCAGGCGGCTCGGCTCTGGATGAACGGAATACGACGGGTGCGGATCATATGCACAATCAGCGTTTGCGACAGCAGCCCCACCACGAACCAGCCAGACTGGAACAGGGTCTGATGTTCCGGTGTATTGGCGTGGAACACAAACCACATCAGGCAGAAGGTCAGGATGTCAAAGATGGAGCTGATCGGGCCAAAGAAGAGCATAAAACGCCCCAGATCCGCCGGGTTCCAGCGCTGCGGCTTCTGGATCTGCTCGTCATCGACGTTATCAAACGGGATCGCCACCTGAGAGACATCGTACATCAGGTTCTGGATCAGCAGATGCAGCGGCAGCATCGGCAGGAACGGCAGAAACGCGCTCGCTACCAGCACGCTGAAGACGTTACCGAAGTTGGAGCTGGCGGTCATTTTGATGTATTTCAGCATGTTGGCAAAAGTCCGACGCCCTTCGATCACGCCCTCTTCCAGCACCATCAGGCTCTTTTCCAGCAGGATGATGTCTGCCGCTTCGCGGGCGATGTCCACCGCCCCGTCCACGGAGATACCGATATCCGCCGCACGCAGCGCGGGCGCATCGTTGATGCCGTCGCCCATAAAGCCCACCACGTGCCCTTCCCGACGCAGCAGGGTGACGATACGCTCTTTATGCATCGGCGTCAGGCGGGCAAACAGCGTGGTGTGCCGGGCAAGCTGAGCCAGCTCGTCGTCACTGAGGTGTTCGATATCGCTGCCTACCACCACGTCACCCGCGTCCAGCCCCACTTCGTGGCACACTTTGGCGGCCACCAGCTCGCTGTCGCCGGTAAGGATTTTCACGGTGATCCCGCTGGCCTTCAGCGCTTTCAGCGCCGGAGCGGTGGTCTCTTTCGGCGGATCGAGGAATGCGATATAACCCTCTAGGATCAGATCGGATTCGTCGATACGCTGATAGTCTCCCTCGCGTGCAGGCAGGAATTTGCTCGCCACCGCCACCACCCGCAGCCCCTGACGGTTCAGGTTATCCGTGACGCGTTTGATGCGGCGCAGCATGGTGTCGTCCAGCGGCACGATGTCGCCGTTGTAATGCACCTGGGTGGAAACATTGAGGATCTCCTGCAACGCGCCTTTGCAGATCAGCTGGTGCACATCCGGCTGCTCGCTGACCACCACCGACATCCGGCGGCGCTCAAAATCGAACGGGATCTCATCCACCTTCTGCCAGCGGCCAGAGAGTGAGCGGGCAGACTCTTCATCCACCCCTTCCAGCACCGCAACATCGAGCAGATTTTTCAGCCCGGTCTGGTAGTGGCTGTTCAGCCAGGCGCTGTGCAGCACGCGTTCGCTGGTTTTACCGGCGATATCGGTGTGGTTCTCCAGCACGATTTTATCCTGCGTCAGCGTGCCGGTTTTGTCGGTGCAGAGAATGTCCATCGCGCCAAAGTTCTGAATGGCGTCGAGGTGTTTGACGATTACCTTCTGTTTTGACAACTTCACCGCCCCGCGCGCCAGGGTGGAGGTGACAATCATCGGCAGCATTTCCGGCGTTAAGCCAACCGCCACGGAGAGCGCAAACAGCGCGGCTTCCCACCAGTCGCCTTTGGTGTAGCCGTTGATCAGCAGCACAATCGGCGTCATCACCATCATAAAGCGGATCAGCAGCATGCTGACGCGGCCAATCCCTTTCTGGAACGCGTTCGGCTCGCTCTCCTGCTCTGTCACACGTCCGGCAAGCTGGCCAAACCAGGTATTGCCGCCGGTGGCGGTGACAATCGCCTGCGCCGTGCCGCTGACCACCGTGGTGCCCATAAAGCACAGGGTGTCGCACTCAAGCGGGTTCATCTGCTGCGGATCGCGAGTTCGCGCCACCTTTTCCACCGGCAGGGACTCCCCGGTGAGCGAGGCCTGGGCCACGAACAGATCGCGCGCCTGGATGATGCGTAAATCCGCCGGGATCATATCCCCGGCGGCGAGCTTCACCAGATCGCCCGGCACCAGCTGGTCGATGGGCAGTTCGACCCAGGCGTTTTCACCCAGATCGTTAATGACTCGCGACACGGTCGCGGTGTTGCTGACCATCGCCTTCAGGGCATCCGCCGCTTTGGTAGAGCGCGCTTCCTGAATAAAGTTCAGCAGCGTGGAGATCCCCACCATCAGGGCGATAACGCCTGCGGCAAACAGATCTTCAGTGGCATAAGAGATAATGCCCAGCACCGTCAGTAGCAGGTTGAAGGGGTTGCGGTAGCAGATCCACAGATGCACCCACCACGGCGCTGGCTTTTGCGCCGGGATAAGATTATCGCCATGCACGGCCCGGATTTTTTGCACTTCAGCCGCATTCAGCCCTTCCGGGTGTCCGTTAAAGGCGCGCCAGACTTCGTTCTCATCCATCGCCGCCACGTTAAGGCAACGCTCGGTCAGGCTGGCGGGAATAGTGGCGCCGGAGAAATTTTTGCCGTTTGGCAGCGGATCGCGCTGAACCAGACGGTGTGGCAGGTGGCGGCTCAGCAGCGCCTGCAGCTGCCGGTTGATATTTTTAAACATAGTCATTCCCCCGCATCCGCCAGGGCGGACGCAGTCATTCCTGCAGGCGTGGCAAAGCCGTACCTGACAGGCACTTAAATTTTCAAGCAGGAACGTTCAGAACGTTGCTGCCTCACATCACCAGTGAGACAGCACAAGGCTGGCTTACCGGAAAGAAGGGGTTCTCCTGGTCAGGAGAGGTGTGGGATCGGGATCCATGTCGCCTCCGGTAAGTAAAAATAAGGGGTACGCCGCGCAGTATAAGGATTTAACCGTACCCTAAGCGGCGCGTCGGGCGGTATTATACCCACCCTCAAATAAACCGAACGTAAACCAGACTTTGCCCATAGCGAATTAGCGCTATAGCATTAGGCTCATTTGACACCGTTATCGTTGTTACAGGGAATACAGCATGCAAAACCGCCTTACGATTAAAGACATTGCGCGTTTAAGCGGCGTGGGGAAATCCACCGTGTCGCGCGTGCTGAATAACGAGAGCGGTGTCAGCGAACGCACGCGCGAGCGCGTCGAGGCGGTGATGAATCAGCACGGGTTTTCCCCTTCCCGTTCCGCACGCGCCATGCGCGGACAGAGCGATAAAGTGGTCGCCATTATTGTCTCGCGTCTGGATTCCCTCTCTGAAAACCTCGCCGTACAAACCATGCTGCCCGCCTTCTATGAGCAGGGTTACGATCCAATCATGATGGAGAGCCAGTTCTCACCACAGCTGGTGGAAGAGCATCTGGGGATGCTGGCGCGACGCAACATCGACGGGGTGGTCCTGTTTGGCTTTACCGGCATTAAAGAGGAGATGCTCAAACCCTGGCAACCCTCGCTGGTCTTGCTGGCACGCGATGCCCACGGATTTGCGTCCGTCTGCTATGACGATGAAGGGGCGATTATTACCCTGATGCAGCGCCTGTACGAAAAAGGCCATCGTCATATCAGCTATCTTGGCGTACCGCACTCGGACGTCACCACCGGCAAACGCCGTCACGAAGCCTATCTGGCGTTTTGCAAAAAGCACAACCTCTCTGCCGTGGCCTCCCTGCCCGGGCTTGGCATGAAGCAGGGCTATGAGCAGGTCGCCAGCGTGCTGACCCCGCAGACCACCGCGCTGGTGTGCGCGACCGACACCCTGGCGCTGGGTGCGAGCAAATATTTACAGGAACAGCGCATCGACGAGCTGCAGGTTGCCAGCGTAGGCAGTACCCCGCTGATGAAGTTCCTGCACCCGGAGATCATCACCGTCGATCCGGGCTACGCCGAGTCCGGCCGTCAGGCGGCCGCACAGCTGATTGAGCAGATCAACGGGCGCGCAGAACCCCGCCAAATCGTCATTCCCGTCCATCTTTCATAACCACCATAAATCGGTTTATTGTGATCTTCGCCCGATTTCGGGAACGTTCCCATTTTCGCCGTCCCGCTGAAGGAGTAGGCTTGCGCTCAGGTCATTACACCCCTCCCATCTGTCATGAGGTTTCATGATGAGTAAAGTCAAACAAGCAGATATCGATCAGCTGATCGTCCTGGTGGGCGGTCGCGAAAACATCGCGACGGTCAGCCATTGTATTACCCGCCTGCGCTTCGTGCTGAACGATCCGGCCAAAGCCAATCCGAAAGCGATTGAAGCGCTTTCGATGGTGAAAGGCTGCTTCACCAACGCCGGGCAGTTCCAGGTGGTTATTGGTACCGAAGTGGGCGATTACTATCAGGCTCTGCTCGCCACTACCGGGCACAACGCGGCAGATAAAGAGCAGGCCAAAAAGGCCGCGCGCCAGAATATGAAATGGCACGAGCAGCTTATCTCCCACTTCGCAGAGATCTTCTTCCCGCTGCTGCCAGCGCTGATCAGCGGGGGCTTAATTTTAGGCTTCCGTAACGTCATCGGTGATGTGCCGATGAGCGACGGCAAAACCCTGGCGCAGATGTACCCGGCGCTGAAAACCATTTACGACTTCCTGTGGCTGATTGGCGAAGCGATCTTCTTCTATCTGCCGGTGGGGATTTGCTGGTCCGCCGTGCGTAAAATGGGCGGTACCCCGATTCTGGGTATCGTGCTCGGCGTAACGCTGGTCTCTCCGCAGTTAATGAACGCTTACTTACTTGGTCAGCAGGCGCCGGAAGTGTGGAACTTTGGCCTGTTCACCATCGCCAAAGTGGGTTATCAGGCGCAGGTTATCCCGGCATTGCTGGCGGGTCTGGCGCTGGGCTTTATTGAAACGCGCCTGAAACGCATCGTGCCAGATTACCTCTATCTGGTGGTGGTGCCGGTCTGCTCGCTGATCCTGGCGGTGTTCCTGGCGCACGCCTTTATCGGTCCGTTTGGCCGCATGATCGGCGACGGTGTGGCCTTTGCCGTCCGTCACCTGATGACCGGCAGCTTCGCGCCGATTGGTGCCGCGCTGTTCGGCTTCCTGTACGCCCCGCTGGTGATCACCGGCGTACACCAGACCACGCTGGCGATTGATATGCAGATGATCCAGAGCCTTGGCGGCACGCCGGTCTGGCCGATTATCGCGCTGTCTAACATCGCTCAGGCATCTGCCGTAACGGGCATTATTCTGGTCAGCCGTAAGCATAACGAGCGTGAAATTTCCGTTCCGGCCGCCATCTCCGCGTATCTCGGGGTCACCGAACCGGCGATGTACGGTATCAACCTGAAATACCGCTTCCCGATGCTCTGCGCCATGATCGGCTCGGGTCTGGCGGGTCTGGTGTGTGGTCTCAACGGCGTGATGGCAAACGGCATCGGCGTTGGTGGCCTGCCGGGTATTCTCTCCATTCAGCCCGCCTTCTGGCAGGTGTTTGCCCTGGCGATGGCCATCGCGATCATCGTCCCTATGGCGCTCACCACCGTGGTTTACCAGCGTAAGTTCCGTCAGGGCGCGCTGCAGATTGTTTAACTTCATCTTTCGGGGCGCAGTTGCGCCCCTTCGCATTTGCAGGAACGCACTATGAATACCCTTCCTCACTGGTGGCAGAACGGAGTCATCTATCAGATTTACCCAAAAAGTTTTCAGGACACGACCGGCAGCGGCACCGGCGATTTGCGCGGCGTGACGCAGCGGCTGGACTACCTGAAAACCCTCGGTATTGACGCCATCTGGCTGACGCCGTTTTACATCTCCCCGCAGGTGGATAACGGCTACGACGTGGCGAATTACACCGCCATCGACCCGGCGTACGGCACGCTGGATGACTTTGACGAGCTGGTCGCCCAGGCGCATGAACGCGGCATTCGCATCGTGCTGGATATGGTGTTTAACCACACGTCAACCCAGCACGCCTGGTTCCGTGAATCACTGAATAAAGCCAGCCCGTACCGCCAGTTTTATATCTGGCGCGACGGCACGCCGGAGCAGCTTCCCAACAACTGGCGCTCCAAATTCGGCGGCAGCGCCTGGCGCTGGCACGCCGAGAGCGAGCAGTATTATCTGCACCTCTTCGCCCCGGAGCAGGCGGATCTCAACTGGGAGAATCCGGCCGTGCGCGCTGAACTGAAAAAGGTGTGCGAGTTCTGGGCCGATCGCGGCGTGGACGGCCTGCGTCTGGATGTGATTAACCTGATTTCGAAAGACCAGGCTTTCCCGAATGACGATATTGGCGACGGTCGCCGCTTCTACACCGATGGGCCGCGCATTCATGAATATCTCCAGGAGATGAGCCGCGACGTCTTTACGCCGCGTAATCTGATGACGGTGGGCGAGATGTCCTCCACCTCTCTGGAGAACTGCCAGCAGTATGCGTCTCTCGACGGGCGCGAGCTGTCGATGACCTTTAACTTCCATCATCTGAAGGTGGATTACCCCGGCGGCGAAAAATGGACGCTGGCAAAACCGGATTTCGTGGCGCTGAAAACCCTCTTCTACCACTGGCAGCAGGGGATGCATAACAAAGCGTGGAACGCGCTGTTCTGGTGTAACCACGATCAGCCGCGTATTGTGTCGCGCTTTGGCGATGAAGGCGAATACCGCGTACCGGCGGCGAAGATGCTGGGCATGGTGCTGCACGGGATGCAGGGCACGCCGTATATCTATCAGGGTGAAGAGCTTGGCATGACCAACCCGCACTTCAGCCGTATCACCGATTACCGCGACGTGGAAAGCCTGAACATGTTCGCCGAACTGCGGGCTAACGGCCGCGATCCGAACGAACTCCTGGCGATTCTGGCGAGTAAGTCGCGCGATAACGGGCGCACACCGATGCAGTGGGATGCCTCGCACAATGCGGGTTTTACCGAAGGTGAGCCGTGGATTGGCGTCTGCGACAACTACGAGACGGTGAACGCCCGCGCGGCGCTGGACGATCCCGATTCGGTGTTTTATACCTACCAGTCGCTGATTCGCCTGCGCAAAACCCTGCCGGTGCTGACGTGGGGCGATTATCAGGATCTGCTGCCGGAACATCCGTTCCTGTGGTGTTATCGCCGCCAGTGGCAGGGGAAAACCCTGGTGGTGGTGGCTAACCTCAGCCATCAGTCTCATGAATGGGAATCTGATGTTCTCAGCGGTGAGTGGCAGGCCGTCATGAGTAACTACCCGGCCCCACACACCGCCACGCTACGTCCGTTTGAAGCCGTCTGGTGGCTACAGGCGTAATCTCCCGCCGGGCGTAATAGCAGCGCCCGGCTTACTTTACTGTTTTTGTTGAATAATTAATCAGATTTTTCCTTTGCGGATTTACATTCGCTCCAGCGCCCGCCGTTTGTACTCTCGTCTTTTTACTTTGTTCTGAATCAAAAAAATCGCAAACATGTTTGATGCAAATCACTATATGTAGCACTTAAAATGCTGGCCGACCCAACATCTTGTATTTATCGTCTACTATTCCAACAACAACACGGCGACTCCGCTCTCCGGGATTGTGGATAACAAGGGTCGGGAACGCGGGAAGTCATTGGGCTGGCTGATAATCCACCCGGTGCATACTTCCCCACCTCTGTGGATAACCTGTTTTTAAAATGGAGTGATCATGACACCGCATGTGATGAAACGTGATGGCTGTAAAGTGCCGTTTAAATCAGAGCGCATTCAGGAAGCCATTCTGCGTGCAGCTAAAGCAGCGGGAGTCGATGACGCAGATTACTGCGCCACCGTCGCAGACGTCGTTAGCCGCCAGATGAACGAACGCAGCCAGGTGGATATCAGCGAGATCCAGACTGCGGTTGAGAACCAGCTGATGTCTGGTCCTTACAAGCAGTTAGCGCGCGCATACATTGAGTACCGCCACGACCGCGACGTCCAGCGTGAAAAGCGCGGCCGCCTGAATCAGGAAATCCGGGGTCTGGTCGAGCAGACCAACTCCGCCCTGCTCAATGAAAACGCCAATAAAGACAGCAAGGTGATCCCGACCCAGCGCGATCTGCTGGCCGGTATCGTGGCTAAACACTACGCCCGTCAGCATCTGTTGCCGCGCGACGTGGTATCGGCGCACGAGCGCGGTGAGATCCACTACCACGATCTCGACTACTCGCCGTTCTTCCCGATGTTTAACTGCATGCTGATCGACCTCAAAGGCATGCTGACCCACGGTTTTAAAATGGGTAACGCCGAGATTGAGCCGCCGAAGTCTATCTCCACGGCGACGGCCGTCACGGCGCAGATTATCGCCCAGGTCGCGAGCCACATTTACGGCGGCACCACCATTAACCGCATTGATGAAGTGCTGGCCCCATTTGTTACTGCAAGCTTTAAGAAGCACCGTAAAACGGCGGAAGAGTGGCAGATCCCCGATGCCGACGGCTACGCCCATTCCCGCACCGAGAAAGAGTGCTATGACGCGTTCCAGTCGCTGGAGTACGAGGTGAACACGCTGCATACCGCGAATGGTCAGACGCCGTTTGTCACGTTCGGCTTTGGTCTGGGAACCAGCTGGGAATCGCGTCTGATTCAGCAGTCCATTCTGCGTAACCGTATCTCCGGTCTTGGCAAAAACCGCAAAACGGCGGTGTTCCCGAAACTGGTATTCGCCATCCGCGACGGCCTGAACCATAAGTTTGGTGACCCGAACTACGACATTAAACAGCTGGCGCTGGAGTGCGCGAGCAAGCGTATGTATCCGGACATTCTGAACTACGACCAGGTGGTGAAAGTCACCGGTTCGTTTAAAACCCCGATGGGATGTCGCAGCTTCCTCGGCGTGTATGAGGACGAAAATGGTGAGCAGGTGCATGACGGCCGCAACAACCTAGGCGTGATCAGCCTGAACCTGCCGCGCATCGCGCTGGAAGCCAAAGGTAATGAAGACGCCTTCTGGGCGCTGCTGGATGAGCGTTTACAGCTGGCGCGTAAAGCGCTGATGACCCGCATCGCCCGTCTGGAAGGGGTCAAGGCACGCGTGGCACCGATCCTCTATATGGAAGGGGCCTGCGGCGTGCGTCTGAAAGCGGACGACGACGTGTCTGAGATCTTCAAAAACGGTCGTGCGTCGATCTCGCTGGGCTATATCGGCATTCACGAAACCATCAACGCCCTGTTTGGCAACACGCATATGTATGACAGCGACGCGCTGCGCGAGAAAGGCATCGCCATTGTTCAGCGCCTGCGCGATGCCGTTGACCAGTGGAAAGAAGAGACCGGTTACGGCTTTAGCCTGTACAGTACGCCGAGCGAAAACCTGTGTGACCGTTTCTGCCGTCTGGACACCGCCGAGTTCGGTATTGTGGAAGGGGTGACTGATAAAGGTTACTACACCAACAGCTTCCACCTGGACGTGGAGAAAAAGGTTAACCCGTACGACAAAATTGACTTTGAAGCGGCCTATCCCCCTATCGCCAGCGGCGGCTTTATCTGCTACGGCGAATACCCGAACATCCAGCACAACCTTAAAGCGCTGGAAGACGTGTGGGATTACAGCTATCAGCACGTGCCGTATTACGGCACCAACACGCCTATCGACGAGTGCTACGAGTGCGGCTTTACCGGCGAGTTTGAGTGTACCAGTAAAGGCTTTACCTGCCCGAAATGCGGCAACCACGATGCGGCCCGCGTATCGGTAACCCGCCGCGTGTGCGGCTATCTTGGCAGCCCGGATGCGCGTCCGTTCAACGCCGGTAAGCAGGAAGAGGTGAAACGCCGCGTGAAGCATTTAGGGAATGGGCAGATCGGGTAAGTTCCGTGTACTCCCCCTCACCCTAGCCCTCTCCCTCAAGGGAGAGGGAACTCTTCCCCCTCTCCTCGTGGGAGAGGGCCGGGGTGAGGGCATCAGCGCGCATACATTCTCTGGACATTTCTATGCGATATCACCAGTACTACCCCGTCGACATCGTTAACGGCCCCGGCACCCGCTGCACTCTTTTTGTCTCAGGCTGCGTGCACGAATGCCCTGGCTGCTACAACAAAAGCACCTGGCGGCTCAATTCCGGCATGCCGTTTACTGCCGAGGTGGAAGACCGGATCATTAACGACCTCAACGACACCCGCATCAAACGCCAGGGGATTTCGCTCTCCGGCGGCGATCCGCTGCATCCGCAAAACGTGCCGGAGATCCTGAAGCTGGTGAAACGCATTCGCCGCGAGTGCGCAGGAAAAGATATCTGGGTCTGGACGGGCTATAAGCTGGACGAGCTGAACGCGCAGCAAAGGGAAGTGGTGGATCTGATTAACGTGCTGGTCGACGGCAAATTTGTACAGGATTTAAAAGACCCGGCGCTTATCTGGCGCGGCAGCAGTAACCAGGTTGTGCATCATTTGCGCTGAACGCTATAGCCGTTTGTTAGCATCGTGATATACGGCTGATTTCTCTCTTTTCCCAATGGCGATGACAACTACCGTTACCACGTTGTCCTGAACCTGATAGACCAAACGGTAACCCTGGGATCTGAGTTTTATTTTGTAGCAATCAGGCAGATTATGCAGACGGGCTGATTCGATCCGGGGGTTTACCAACACCCCGGCAAGTTTCTTCTTGAACTGCTTTTTTACAGTCTCCCCCAGCTTGCTCCACTCCTTTAACGCCCTCGGGTCAAATTCCAGTTCATAAGTCATCCAGACTAACCTTAATTCCCTTTTGCGGATTAGCCAGTCGCTCCCGGACTGTCTGTATCAGCGCATCTTCGCTGTCGCTAATCGTGACCGTTTTCACCGGCATGCGCCCCGTCTCCGCAACGTACTGAAACAGGAGTCGCACGGCTTCTGTTGGGGTGATATTGAGTTTTTCCAGCACGGCATAAGCCTCGTTTTTGAGTTTGTCATCCAGACGGACGTTAAGCGTAGCCATTATGCCTCCAGGCGAATCGAATGTGTAATGCAGTTTAGCATTACATTCGCATTACATCGAATTCTGGATAACGCCTCTCAAAACCGGCTCAAACTCTCCATCGCCACCGCCTTAAACTCGGCAAAATCTCCGCAGCTACAGAGCCGTGACATCGCACGTTCGCGCAGGAAGGTGACGAAAATATCGTAGATCGCCATCGCCTCTTCGTATTCGCTTTTGCTGATGGCGAGCAGGAAGATAACGTGGGCGGTTTCGTCGCCCCACTGGACGCCGTGCGGGGTGAGCACGGTATAGACCACCGTTTTCTGTGCCAGCAGGCCAAGGGAGTGCGGCAGCGCGATGCCGTCGCCGAGCATGGTGCTGACGATGGCTTCACGCTCAACGACCGAGTCGAGGAACTCAGCCCCCACAAAGCCCTCCTCTTCAAGCTGGACGCAGAGTTCGCGGAACAGCGTTTGCTGGTCCACAGGGGCGTTGAGAATACGGAAATGCGCAGCGTCGAAGTATTTATCCAGCATCCACGGACGGGTTCTGTCCACCAGCACCAGCTTGCCAATCTGCTCCAGCTGGTAGTCCGTCGGGAACGGGGCGATCATCACCACCGGCTTAGACTTTTCACTGACGCGGGCAGTCGAGATCACAAAGTCTTCGCTAATGGATTCCGTCTGCTCGTACTCGCGAAGCGTAAGCGTGCGTGTGACCTCAATCTGCGGGTATTTGCGCTGCAGCACCGCCTCAATCATGCGTACCATGGCATTACCGGCATCGCACACCAGCAGCACGCGCGGCTGGCGCTGGTAGCCAATGTTATAGTGGCGCTCCAGCCCGACGCCAATATGCAGCACCAGGAAGCCAATCTCGTTTTCGCTGATCACATACGGCGTGTATTTGCCCCAGCTTGAGACTGCCGCCAGCGTCATATCCCACGCCATCGGATAGTGCTGCTTGATGTTATCCAGCAGCGGATTCGGGATCATGATTTGATACCGCACGCGGGTGATCATGGTTTTGATATGGGTAAGCAGATCCGCATGCAGCTGCTCGTCGCTGAGCAGGTTGTAGTTATAGTGGGTGTTGATATAGCGCAGGATGTAGTTGACCAGCGCTTCGTCGTCATCCGCATTAATGGCACTCGGCGCGATATCCTGGATCTGCCGCGCGGCGATATGCACGCACAGCCAGCTCTCTTCCGAAGGGGAAAGCGCTTTGCCCGCGAGTTGCTGGATGGTCACCGCGATATCTTTCGCCGCGTCACGCACGTTCTCTTCCACATCTTCAGCGTGGAATTCCGGCAGCGGGTACCCCTCGCTGATGCGGCGAACCGACACCGCGCAGTAGAGTCGCAGGAACAGCTCGCCTTCGTCGGTCAGGCGGATGTGATGCCGCGTCAGCGCCTCGTGCAGTACGGGCACCATCTGCTCTGCTACTCCGGCATTGAGCGCCACGTCGGTCACCAGCGGATTCAGGCTGTCCTGCTGGGCCAGCTCCCAGAGCAGATCGGTCAGACAGGCGCGGGTCGCCATCTCACGGCCAAACAGCTTCATGCCATGGCGTGGACGCGTTTCCAGCGTCAGGTTGTAGCGGTGGAACCACTCCCGCACCTCCACCATGTCGCTCTGCAGCGTGGCGCGGCTGACGAACCACTCATCGGCCAGGTCTTCCAGCTTGAGTGAAAACGCCGAGGTGAGAAAACGCACCACCAGATAATGCACGCGCTCCGGCCCGGTACGGGGAATGCGCAGCGCGCGCGGATGGGAAGCCTGTAGCTGCTGATAACGTACCGCATCGTCAATTTTGAGCTGGTAGCCATTGCCGCGGCTGAGAATAAACTGCGCGCCGTGGCTTGCCAGCAGCGCGTTCAGGGCGGAAATATCCGCCCGGACGGTTCGCGTGGAGACCGACAGCCGCTGCGCCAGCTCGTCCTGCGGCAGCGTCTCGTTTTGCAACAGATCGAAAAGTTGCGCTAAACGTTGGTTCGGAAATCGCACGTCGTTGTCCTCTTACTGCTCAGGGTGAAATGACCATCTGGGATGGGCTGCCGACCGGGGTGTAGTCTGACTCAAAGCTTAGCTTGCCGTCCTGACCGACGCGGAAACGGGTAATGTTGTCGCTGCGCTGGTTCATGACGTACAGCCAGCGCCCCTGTTTATCGAGCGTCAGGGTGCGCGGGTAGTCGCCACGCGTCCAGACATCGTCGTGATGCGTCAGCGTGCCCTCCGCTGTTACGGTAAAGTGCCCGATGCTGTTATGCAAACGGTTAGCCACGTACAGCTGTTTACCATCTGCACTCAGCGCCAGTCCGGCCGCAAAACTGGTGCCTTTGTAACCTTCTGGCAGCACGGAGAGCGTTTTGCCCTCTTTCAGCCTGCCGTTGCTGTCCAGCGTATAATGGGTGAGCGTAGACGCCTCTTCGTTAATCAGCCACAGCGCATCCCCCTTCGGCGTAAAGACAAAGTGCCGCGGCCCGGCCCCTTTTGAGGAGGCGCTGATAAACGGCGGATCGTTCGGCGTCAGCTTGCCGGCTCGATCGTCAAAGCGGTACTGATCGATACGATCCAACCCCAGATCGGTGGAAAACACATATTTCCCGCTCGGATCGGCGGCGATCATGTGCGCATGAGGACCATTATGATCGCTGATGGCAAAACTGCCTTCTGCTGCCGCCTCCGGTTTCGCAGCGCCTGGCTCACCCTGATCCTGGTGCCGATCCGTGGCGTCACCCAGGCTGCCATCGGCTTTGATCGGCAGCACTGCGATCGATCCGCTTACGTAGTTCGCCACCAGCAGATGCTGACCGTTCGGCGTGAGCGAAAGATACACCGGCCCCGCACCGCCGGAGGAGACCTGATTCAGCTCGCTCAGCTCGCCGTTATCATCTATCCGCAGCGCCTGCACCACGCCCTGCTCCACTTCGCTTGCCAGATACAGCGTTTTGCCATCGTGCGAGACGGCCAGCTGCGCGGCGTTCGGCAGCTGACTCACCAGCGTTTTATCGCCGAGCGCACCGGTGCTCGGGTCGACGGTAAAGCGGTACAGCCCTTCCCCGTTGGGGTTATAGGTGCCGACCCAGGCGTACTGCGGCTGGGCGATAGCGGCGTTAGCCAGTAAAGAGAGTGAAGCGACAAGCAGGGTACGGGTGTGCATGGTGGCTCCTTCAGGTTTGTGCGGTGTGTTCCCCCCTAACCCTCTCCCCAAAGGGGAGAGGGGACGATTACACCCTCTCCCCTTTGGGGAGAGGGCTGGGGTGAGGGGTAAGGTTTTGTTTTACTTCACCAGCTTCTTCGTCATCGCAAGCAGCGTACGCACATCTTCCGGACGCGTATCGCCGCTGGCTTTATCGATAATCGAACTATAAATATGCGGAATGATTTTGCTCACGCCCGCGTCCAGGGCGATCTGCAGAATCGCCTCGTAGTTTTCCAGATCGATACCCCCGGTCGGCTCCAGCCAGAAGTCGTGACGGGCGCAGGCTTCCGCCACGGCCTGGTATTCGTCACGGCACTTCAGGCCCCCCATCGGGAAGTACTTAATCGAACTGCCGCCAAAGTCTTTCAGCAGGGCGATCGCCGTTTCAACCGGCACAATGCCGTCCGGTGCCGCGCTGCTCAGCGGGCCGGTGGAGATTTTTACCATCCCGACGGTGCCGGTCGGGGAGACCAGACCGTTGACCACCGAATCATTCTGCCCCAGCAGCGCACGGCTGGTGGCTACACCGGTGAAAACCTGGTTAACGTGCTGCGGCTGCACCTGACGGGAGATTTCGCTCACCATCGCCGACTGGTTCGGGTCACCCGCCCCCAGGCCTACCGAGAGCGCGTTATCAATCAGCGCCGCGTACTCGCGCATATCGGCAACCGCACTGGCCACGTCCGGGTAATTTTTGGAGAGCACGCCCACCAGCACGTGACCTTCTGCCGCCTCGTAAATGGCGCTGGCGTTCGCTTTTGAGCCTGCCAGCACGTTCAGGCAGACGCGGTCACGGTAAAAATTGGGGGTCAGTTTCATGCCTTTTTCTCCTGTCCTAACACTTCGCTTATGCGGCGGTACACAATGTTCAGCTGGTCAGCGTTCACGCTGCGCACGTCCGCTTCGATAATCCCTTCGTTGGCCTTGTAGCCGCGGAAATAAATGGCGTATTCGCCCTGCTTCAGGGCATTCACCAGCTCGCCGGTGCCGATGCCGGTTACGGCTTCGTCAAACTTAATCTCGGTACGCGCGATATCGCGACCGGCGCTGTCCCAGACCACGCGCGCGGTAACGCCATTCAGGGTGTTGAGCGCGTCGATAAACGGCGTCATTTTTGCCACCATCTCCGCCCCACTCTCTTTGGTTGCCGTCAGGTAGTGTTCGATGGCGCAGGTCAGGCCGAGGATGCCCTCTTTACCCACCTTCATGGCGCGGCCAATGCCCGCCGTCTGGCGCTTCACCCACTCAACGTACTGGGTCTTGCCGATCACCAGGCCGCTGGTGGGCCCTTCGATCGCTTTCGCGCCGCTGTAGATCACCAGGTCGGCGCCTGAGCGGTAATAGGTATGCAGATCTTCTTCCGCTGCAGCATCGACGATCAGGGGCAGATCGTGTTTGCGCGCCACGACCGCCGCCTGCTCAACGCTGAGCATGCTTTTCTGCACGCAGTGGTGCGATTTGATGTAAAGGATCGCCGCGGTGCGCGGGGTGATGGCCGCCGCCAGCTGCTCGGCTGAGCATTCGTTAGCGTAGCCCGCTTCCACCAGCTTGCCGCCGCCCAGCGCCACCATGGTGCCCACCGGCGCGCCAAAGTTAACGTTGTGCCCTTTCGGCAGCACGATTTCGTTGTTCTCAACTGGAGTGACGTGCAGGTTTTCCAGCAGCCAGTCGCTGTCTTTCACCAGCACTGCCGCCACGGACTGGGCGATGCCCGCGGATGCGCAGGAGACCACCGTCGCGCCCTCCACATCCAGCAGCTTCGCGATGTATTCCCCGGTTTTATTGACCAGATCTTTCATCTCGAAATAGTGATTCATGCCGTCCATCGCCGCCTGCACCACTTCCGGGCGTGGCGTGGAGACACCCAGCGCCGTCATGCGGCCGGAGGTGTTGATGACCTGCTTTAAGTTGTACTTCTCATAAATCGAAGGCATGTTCCGTGCTCCCTTGTTCGGTCATGTAGCCCTTGCCCGCGCGGATCGCGGCAAGCGGCACCAGAATGTGTTCAGCCTGCAGGCTGTCGTTTTCAGCATCCGTCAGCACCGTCGGCTGGCGCTTAAGGGTGAACAGCGTCAGGTCGGCGTCGAGGCCGGGTTCGATACGCCCTTTGCGCGTCAGGCGCAGGCCGTCGGCGGCGTTGGCGGTGACGCAGTCAATCACCTGCGGCAATGACATGCCGATGGCGAGGAATTTCGACATCACGCTCGAAAGCGAGCCCACCGGGCCGTTGATGCGGTTGCGGCAGTAGATATCCGAGCTGATGGTGTGCGGCAGAATGCCCATCGCGATAGCGCGTTTCGCCACTTCAAAGCTGAAGCTCGCCGTACCGTGGCCTACGTCCAGCCGCACACCGCGTTTCAGGGCGGAGGTGATGGAGGCGCGCAGCTCGCCAGAGGGCGTCAGAATGCGGTTTGGTTTGCCGTTGTAGCAGTGGGTAATGATGTCGCCCGAGCTCAGCAGCTCGGCAATTTCGTCGAGGTTAGGCGGGTTATTGCCGATGTGCACCATCAGCGGCAGGTCGCCGTTCTCTTTCTGAATGGCTTTCGCACGCTCCAGCGGCGTAATACCGTTTTCACCCACCACGCTGCTGCTCATGCGCGCTTTCAGCCCGACGATAAAGTCAGGGTGGCGTTTCACCGCCTGCTTCACGGCATCGGCATCAATATTCGCCATATTGGCCAGCTCGTTCTGGGCAATCAGCCCCACGCGGGAGATATTCAGCAGGGCAAAGACCTCGGTTGAGGCTTTGCGGGTGATTTCGTAGAAATCGTCCACGTCGTCGGCACCGGTACTGCCCGCATCCACCACGGTGGTGACGCCGGTAGCGATACCCACGCTGTCCGGTTCGTCGTGGTAAATAGGGGAGTTCGGGTAGCAGTGGACGTGGGAGTCGATCCAGCCTGCGCTGACGAACACGTCACCGTTCAGCTCCACCGTTTTGCGGGCGGGAGCGTCTATGTCGCCTGTTGCGGCAATTTTCCCGTCCAGAATGGCGATATCGGTCAGGGTATCGTCGCTAAGGCGCGCACGGCGCAGGAGTAAATCAAACATGGGGTTCTCCTGATAAGGCGGGCGCCAGCGCGCCCGCAGGTATTAAAGGGCGACCGGGAACAACCAGCCTAAAATCATGGCGCCAAGGATGGCACCGCCGGTGATCGGCTTCTGCCAGATGTAGAACAGCAGCGCGCCCAGCAGGGAACCGACGCCAATCGGAATAGAAGCGGTCATGGCGCTGAGGATAATCAACGGCCCCAGAAAACGACCGGAGGCATTGCCCGCGCCCATCATCACGTCCGCCCCGTAGGTGGAGTTGCTCTGGTTGATGGTGAACTTACGCGCCAGGATGATGACGTAGCCGATCGCCAGACCAATCACCAGGCCGGTAATCAGCGAGGCAATGAAGTTGGTCACCGGGAACATGATCCCCGCGCCCAGCAGCAGTGCTGGCACACCCAGACCCACGCCGGTCTGGATAGCCCCGCCGATGTCGAGGATCCCTACCAGCGATCCTTCGATAATACGGGCGAACAGGAAGCTTGCGCCGAACGCCGCCACTGCGCCGTATACGCCGGTATCAATTCCCGCCTTCAGCATCGCCACGAAGGCCACTTCGTTAAACGCGCCGATGCCGTAAAGGTAGTACATGTGCGTCCCGGCAAACACGCCGGAGGAGAGCAGGCCAACGAAGATCGGGAACGACCAGTCGGCATACCAAAAACCTTTATTCTGTTCCATGTAGAGGCTCCTGTTATTTACCGCTGAGCGAGTTGTGGATCATGTCGAGCCAGTTCGGCACGGTCAGATGGAAGGATTCAATCATCTTCATGTCGAAGCCGCGGAAGAAGCCGCTCAGCACGAAGAGCAGAACGATGGCCGCCATCATCACTTTGGTGACGTGGTTCCAGCCGCTCTCTTCCACGCCTTTACCGATCAGGATCCCCAGTACCAGGCCCGGTACGGCGTTACCCATAATCAGCTGCGCTGCGCCGCCGAAGATGGTCGCCCAGAAGCCGGATTTTTTACCCGCGTCGATGGCCGCCAGCCAGAAGATCACCGGCATCACGGTGTTCACCAGCAGGTTTGCCGCCGGTACCAGCACCTTCACGGCGGTGACCTGCAGTGCGGCCGGAACAGACGAGGCAGTCAGGTTAAGGAAGGTGACAACAATCATGCCGATGATGCCGCAGGCAATCGCCATCTTGCGGGGATCGTGCAGCGTTTCGCCGACGTTACGGTTTTTGATCATCAAGGCTGCAGCACCCCAGTTTGGGATGATGCGGTGGTCTACGTCCTGTGTGAAGGCACCTGCGGCCACGGAAGAGGCCCAGGCGTTAAAGAAGAAGCCTAACCCAAAGGAGAAGTGAGAAGCCGGATCCCCTTCGCAGGAGTTCAGTTCCCCCAACGTACGAAACGCGCCCATACCCTGAGTGGTAGGCGCATGAAACATGCGTGCAGCCCCGGCTCCAACACCGACGCCTACCAGGCCGCCAATGATGAGCGATTTTATTAATATAATTAAGAACATCAGTCTGCCCTTTTATGAATAATCAGCGTTGCGTGACGAAATCCACCTGGTCGAGATTGATGGCGGTCACGTTGACGGTCACATCCAGCTCCACGCTGTAGGTGCGTCTTTCCCGGCGCAAAAAGAAGAACAGAAACGCTTCTTTACGCACCGCTTCTTGCGCCTGAACGACCTGCACATCCTGTGGCTCAATACGCAGTAAGATATGCGGTGAGGCTTTCATCACCGCGGCCTGAACGTGGTTGAGTGCGTCGGCAAAGGCGCGCGCTTTGGCGTCGCCCTTCCCCTTCACTCTCACCGTGGTTGTGAACTGTTCTTTCATGCTTATGCGCCGTGCTTCTTCTGCCACGCCTGCACCAGACGCTCGCCCAGCTCTTCTTTATCCATAAAGCCAAAGCCCAGCACGTTGCAGCCTTCGTTGATGGCGGTCACCCCCTCATCTACGGAGCGCATGCCGTATTTCGCTTTGTAGCCATATTTGGTTTGCGCCGTGATGGCACCCGCGCCGCCGCTGCCGCAGAAGGAGATGCCGAAGGTGGCGTTTTCCGCTTTCATGACGTCGCCGAGTTTCATATCTGCCGCCATACCCGGCACGACAACCGCACGTCCACCCGCTTTTTCCACACCGGCAGCCACTTTCTGGCCTTTACCCAGGCGATCGCCAATCACGACTGTAATCTGTTCCATGTGTTGCTCCTTAAAGGTTGTCTTTCGCGACTTCAAAGTGAACGGAGAGCAGCCAGGCTTCTTCATCAGGAAGGTTGCCAAACTGCGCTACCACTTCACGGGCGAGCCGCATTGAATCCGGTGAAATTTCGTCGAACAGCTCTGCCTCCACTTCCGGCAGCGGCTCGCCGGTCACGGACCGGTGCGCCATCGCGCGGACATGGGAGGTGAGCATCTGTTCCTGTACTGCATTGGGGATGATGTTGTGCCGGGCCAGCAGGGCATAAACCTGCTGCAGCATGGTGTTCGCGAGCTTTTCTGTTTGCTCCGCCTGATCCCCAACGTCGTTCATTACCGCTCCGTTACTCACTGGTCTTACCCCGTTAATGGCTCTGGAATAAAACTAACGTTGGCGATGGCGGGTTTGTAGCGAGTTGTTTTCCACTTCGAAGTGGAAAGGCGAGCCGCAGCAGTGATCTGTGCCACATAAATAGGCTGAATCTGGATAAATCGCTGTATTTACGTGATGAATATCACGTTATCTGACGGCAAATATGGCAAGAGCGAAGCGGAAAAGATTACGAGCCGACTCGTAGAAATGTGACGTGGATAAGGTTTTCTTATGGGGATTCGCTAGAGTGGCGGCGGGTGCTTGAGACTGACCGTCTCAGGCATGGGACGGAAAGTGGAAAGCCCCGCCTGATAAAAAATCAGGGCGGGGGCTCGAAACGACACGTCGGACCGTGGAGTTCGCTACCTCGCCC
Source organism: Enterobacter sp. A8 (assembly GCF_004296595.1). Taxonomy (NCBI): domain Bacteria; kingdom Pseudomonadati; phylum Pseudomonadota; class Gammaproteobacteria; order Enterobacterales; family Enterobacteriaceae; genus Enterobacter; species Enterobacter sp. A8. The sequence goes on along the minus strand of NZ_SCMF01000004.1, from coordinate 110,960 downwards.
GCTTTAAAGCAAGGAGGCATCCATGAAACGCCAATCCCCAATTATCCGGGTTTTGATGATTATTGCTTTGACAATAATCATCTTAACGCTGGTGACGAGGAAAACACTGTGCGAGATCCGTTTTCGAAACGGTTCGCTTGAAGTGACAGCGCGGATGGAGTGTCGCTCCGGCCAGTAGGGAGCAAAGATGCGGGGGCGCTAACTGCGCCCCCGCATACGGGAAAGGACGTACAGCTCAGGCACCCAATTAACGATACTTTTTGTGATACGTGTTACGCGTCGCGACAAACTGGTCGGCTGCCGCCTGGGCTTCCTTCACTTTGCCTTCGTTAGCGAGCTTCAGCGCGCCGTCAATCTGACCGACCAGCACGTCAAAGCCGTGGCGATAGTCCTTCATCTCTGCGCTGTCTGCCGCTTTGCTTTCCAGCTTTGGCGGCGTCGCTTTTTGCGCGTCCAGCGCCGCTTCACGCATTTTGGTCAATGCGCTTTTCATTTCTGCCGCATTGTCCGTTTTCTGAACGACCTTCAGGTTTTGACTGAGGATGTCCATGTTGTCTTCGAGATCGGCAGCAAACGCAGAAGAGCCAAGAACCAGCGTTGAAGCCGCGACGATCGCTAACAGGTGTTTACGCATTGCTCACTTCCTTTTTTATTATTAAAACGCTTTTCGGGTATTACTGGCCGGCGATTTTCATTTCCGGCAGTAATACAGAACCACACTGTATATTGCTACGTGTTTCAATATCGTTACCGACCGTAACGATATTGCGCCACATGTCCTTCAGGTTGCCGGCGATGGTAATTTCGCTCACCGGATACTGAATCTCGCCGTTTTCGACCCAGAAGCCTGCCGCACCGCGAGAGTAGTCTCCGGTAATGCCGCTCACGCCCTGGCCCATCAGTTCTGTCACCACCAGGCCGGTGCCCATCTCTTTCAGCATCTGCTCGAAGTTCAGGCCCTGTCCGGCAATGCGCCAGTTATGGATGCCCCCCGCATGTCCGGTGCTTTTCAGCCCCAGCTTGCGCGCGGAGTAGTTGGTCAGCAGCCACTGGGTCAGAATGCCGTCTTTAACGATATCGCGGCGTTCCGTGCGCACGCCTTCGCTGTCGAACGGCGTGGAGGCCAGCCCTTTCAGCAGGTGCGGGTGCTCTTCAATGGTCAGCCATTCCGGCAGGATCTGTTTGCCCAGTGAGTCGAGCAGGAAGGTCGATTTACGGTAAACTGAGCCGCCCGCGATAGCGCCCACCAGATGGCCAAACAGGCCGGTCGCCACTTCATTGGCAAAAATAACCGGGGCTTTCATGGTGGAGAGCTTACGCGGTGACAGGCGAGACAGCGTGCGTTCAGCACACGCTTTGCCCACCCACTCCGGAGACTGCAAATCCCCCAGCGCGCGGCCGATGGTGTAAGCATAATCCCGCTCCATATCGCCGTTTTCTTCGGCGATCACGCAGCTTGAGAGCGAGTGACGGGTTGAGCAATAGCCCTGCAGCATTCCGTGGCTGTTGCCGAAGACTTTGATGCCGTAGTGGCTGTTGAAGCTGCCGCCTTCGGTATTGGTGATGCGTTTATCCGCCTGCAAAGACGCCTGTTCGGCACGTGCGGCCAGCTCAATGGCTTCGTCCGGGGTAACTTCCGCCGGGTGGAAAAGATCGAGATCCGGGGCATCAAACGCCAGCAGATCTTTATCCGCAACGCCAGCATAAGGATCCGGTGAGGTGTAACGCGCAATATCCAGCGCCGCCTGCACGGTACGGGCAATGGCATCGGGGCTGAGATCGGTAGACGACGCGCTGCCTTTGCGGTTCTGGTGATAGACCGTGATCCCCAGTGCGCCATCGCTGTTGAATTCTACATTCTCCACTTCGCCATAGCGGGTGCTCACGCTAATGCCGGTGGTTTTGCTGACCGCCACTTCGGCGCCATCTGATTTACCTGAAGCGAGCGTCAGCGCGGTGGAGACGGCTTCTTCCAGAATTTTACGCTGCGCTTCAACTTGTGAGGTTACTTTCATCGCAAATGCCATACTGTAAGAGAGAGTTAACTGAAGTCTAACAGAGAACCGTTTTTCAGTGCGCGTCTTAACTGGTAACATTAGCCTCTTTTTTTAAGGAGCCTGACATGACTAAGCAGCCCGAAGACTGGCTCGACGACGTTCCCGGTGATGACATCGAAGACGAAGATGATGAGATCATCTGGGTCAGTAAAAGTGAAATTAAACGCGACGCCGAAGAGTTAAAACAGCTTGGCGCAGAAATGGTGGAACTGGGTAAAAACGCGCTGGATAAGATCCCGCTCGACCAGGATCTGCGTGATGCCATTGAACTGGCACAGAAAATCAAAAAAGAAGGCCGTCGTCGCCAGCTTCAGCTTATCGGTAAAATGCTGCGTCAGCGCGACGTCGATCCGATCCGCCAGGCGCTGGATAAACTGAAAAACCGCCACAACCAGCAGGTTGCGCTGTTCCACAAGCTGGAGCAGATCCGCGACCGTCTGATTGAACAGGGTGATGATGCGGTACCGGAAGTATTGAACCTGTGGCCGGATGCCGACCGCCAGCAGCTGCGTTCACTGATCCGCAACGCGAAGAAAGAGAAAGAAGGGAATAAGCCGCCGAAGTCCGCGCGTCTGATTTTCCAGTATCTGCGCGAGCTGTCTGAGAACGAAGAGTAATCCGTGCGGTTTTGCGCCGGATGGCGGCGTAAACGCCTTATCCGGCCTACAAGGTCGTGCAATGAGTAGGCCCGGTAAGCGCTAGCGCCACCGGGCTTTTTTTTTACTCTGCGGCCTCAGCCTTTTTCGCCAGACCGTCCAGCAGCTTCTGATGGATCCCACCAAAACCGCCGTTACTCATCACCAGGATATGGTCACCCGGCTGAGCGGCTTTCACCACCATATCCGCCAGAGCATCAACATCCGCACTCCAGTGCGCAGGCTGAATGCAGGCATCGGCCACTTCAGCTACCTGCCACGGAATATGCTGCGGCTGCAGCAGGAAGACCTCGTCGGCACGCCCTAAGGATGGCGCGAGATCGTCTTTGCAGATGCCCATTTTCATGGTGTTAGAGCGTGGCTCCAGCACCGCCAGAATGCGCGCGGTACCGCCGACCTTGCCGCGTAACGCTGCAAGCGTCGCCAGAATAGCGGTTGGGTGGTGCGCGAAATCGTCATACACGGTTACGCCGTGGGCTTCACCGCGCAGCTCCAGACGGCGACGGGCATTGATAAATGAACCCAGCGCATTCGCCGCGTCCGCAGGCTGAACACCCACATGGCGTGCGGCAGCGATTGCCATCAGGCCGTTATGCATGTTGTGTTCGCCAACCAGGCCCCACTTCACCTCACCCACTTTCTCGCCGTCGAGCCACACTTCCCACTCCGAGGCATCCACGTTGAGTTTTTTCGCCTGCCAGTGGCCCTGCTCACCCACCAGCTCCTGCTCGCTCCAGCAGCCCATCGCCATGGTCTGCTTAAGATTGATGTCGTTCTCCGGCAGGATGATACGGCCCTGACCCGGAACGATGCGCACCAGGTGGTGGAACTGTTTCTGAATGGCTTTCAGATCGTCAAAGATATCCGCATGATCGAACTCAAGGTTGTTGAGGATCAGCGTGCGCGGGCAGTAGTGTACAAACTTGGAGCGCTTGTCGAAGAACGCACAGTCGTACTCATCGGCTTCGATCACAAAGAACGGGCTCTCCCCCAGACGCGCAGACACGTCGAAATTGCCCGGAACGCCGCCAATGACAAAGCCAGGCTTGTAACCACAGGCTTCAAGGATCCAGGTCGCCATACCGGCGGTGGTGGTTTTACCATGCGTACCGGCCACAGCAACAACCCAACGGTCGCGCAGGACGAAATCATGCAGCCACTGTGGACCAGACATGAACGGAATATTGCGTTCCAGTACCGCCTCAACGCACGGATTACCTCGCGTCATGGCGTTGCCAATGATCACCAGATCCGGCGCGGGATCCAGCTGGCTGGCATCATAACCCTGAATCAGAGAGATGCCCTGTTTTTCCAGGAGCGTGCTCATCGGCGGATACACATTGGCGTCCGAACCTGTCACTTCATGGCCCAGCGAGCGCGCCAGCATTGCCAGTCCGCCCATGAAAGTGCCACAAATCCCCAATATATGAATGCGCATACGTCACTATCCTTCTTCAATGTGGCGCACATTTTACTCACATGTTAGCGGGTGTGAAACGCATTTCAGGTAAATCCGTATATTGCTGGCGCGATTCACCTCTGCGCTACTATTTGAATATTTGTTAAGATTGTTGGGCATTAGTCGTTTTAGTGAACATACAATCGCTCTACTCACAAAGATGCAGGGAAAGTGTTATGAAAACGTTAGGTGAATTTATTGTCGAAAAGCAGCACGAGTTCTCTCATGCTACCGGTGAACTCACTGCTTTGCTGTCGGCAATAAAGCTGGGCGCTAAGATCATCCACCGTGATATCAACAAGGCCGGTCTGGTCGATATCCTGGGTGCCAGCGGTGCCGAGAACGTTCAGGGCGAGGTTCAGCAGAAACTCGATCTGTTCGCAAATGAAAAACTGAAAGCTGCACTGCGCGCGCGCGACATCGTTGCGGGTATCGCCTCTGAAGAAGAAGATGAAATTGTCGTATTCGAAGGGTGTGAACACGCGAAATACGTTGTTCTGATGGATCCGCTGGACGGCTCCTCCAACATCGACGTTAACGTTTCTGTCGGTACCATTTTCTCCATCTACCGCCGCGTCACGCCTGTTGGCACGCCGGTGACAGAAGAAGATTTCCTGCAGCCTGGCAGTCAGCAGGTTGCTGCCGGTTATGTCGTGTATGGCTCCTCCACCATGCTGGTCTACACCACCGGCTGTGGCGTTCATGCCTTTACTTACGATCCGTCGCTGGGCGTATTCTGCCTGTGTCAGGAACGTATGCGCTTCCCGGAGAAGGGAAACACCTACTCCATCAACGAAGGTAACTACATCAAGTTCCCGACTGGCGTGAAGAAGTACATTAAATTCTGCCAGGAAGAAGATAAAGCGACGCAGCGCCCTTACACCTCCCGCTATATCGGTTCCCTGGTTGCGGATTTCCACCGTAACCTGCTGAAAGGCGGCATTTACCTCTACCCAAGCACCGCCAGCCACCCGGACGGGAAGCTGCGTCTGCTGTATGAATGCAACCCGATGGCGTTCCTGGCGGAACAGGCGGGCGGCAAGGCGAGCGATGGTAAAGAGCGCATTCTGGACATCGTGCCAGAAAGTCTGCACCAGCGTCGTTCCTTCTTCGTCGGCAACAACCATATGGTTGAAGACGTTGAACGTTTTATCCGTGAGTATCCGGACGCGTAATCCCTCTCCCGGGGAGCCGCTCTGGCTCCCCAATACATTTATATAATTTACCGTATAAGTGTTTATAAAAAACGCGCTTTAATATTCAGATTCGCTCCTGCATTATTTCCATAACAGTTTGACAGATATTTCCTGGAGCGTACCCGTGACGAAAAATTATTCCCGTGCCAATACCGGCATCGATTTAAATCTTATTCCTGTCTTTATTGAAGTGGTCCGCTGCGGCAGCATGGCGAAGGCCTCTGTCCGGCTGGAGATGTCACGCCCGGCCGTGAGCCTGGCGTTGAAGCGCTTTAGCCAGCTTTTTGCTGAACCGCTATTTATCCGTAAAGGGTTATATCTTGAACCGACGGAAAAAGCGTTAACCTTAACCCACCAGCTGGAAATATTACTCGGTAATATTCACGATAATATTAGCGCGATTAATTCGTCCGAGAATAATACCCTGGTACAGAATGTACCAGGGTCGGGGAATATTATGCGACACTCTGCGTCGTCAGTTTAAATGATGACATGGCTTCCATCAGCTGGCGCGACTGCTCTTCCAGCGAGCGCGTCGCGGCAGAGGATTGCTGTACCAGCGCCGCATTCTGCTGCGCGGTTTCATCCATCTGATTTACCGCAATATTCACCTGTTCAATGCCACGGCTCTGTTCCTGAGACGCGGTGGCAATTTCGCGCATCAGTTTGGTCATGCGCAGCACTTCGGTTGCGATCTCATCCATCGTTTCGCCCGCCTGCTGCGCCAGCTCGCTGCCCTCATTAACGTGAGTCTGCGAGTCGCTGATAAGTGAACGGATCTCTTTTGCCGCATCGGCGCTGCGGCTGGCAAGATTGCGCACCTCGCCCGCAACGACGGCAAAACCGCGCCCCTGCTCGCCCGCACGCGCCGCTTCCACGGAGGCGTTCAGCGCCAGAATGTTGGTCTGGAAGGCAATGCCGTCAATAACGCTCAGAATGTCGGCAATGCGCGCCGAGCTGCCGGAGATATCGCGCATTTTCTCAATTACATAGCAGACCATTTCGCTGCCGTGATCGGCAGTATCCGAGACAGATTTCGCCAGCTGGTGCGCCTGCTCGGCGTTATCCGCGTTGAGTTTCACCGTGGCAGTGATCTCTTCCATGCTGGCGGCGGTCTGCTCCAGCGAGGTCGCGGTGGACTCCGTGCGTTCGGCAAGATCCCTGTTTCCCGCCGTCAGCTCGCGGCTGCCGGTATCAATTTGCGAGCTGGCATCGCGGACCCGCAGCACCGAGTGCATCAGCGACTGGCGCATGCCTTCGATGGCAGCGTTCAGACGGTTGAACTCCTGGCTCGCCGGGGCATTCAGCGTGTGGGTTAAATCCCCCGCGGCGACGTTTTCCAGCTGCGCAATCGACGCCGAGAGCGGCTTGAGCAGCATGTGGCGCAGCACCAGCCAGGCCAGCACAATGATGCCTGCCGTCAGCAGCGCCGCGACAACGATCAGGACCAGAACCCGCGTTTTGCTCGACTGCACGGCGCTGACTTCCGCTTTCCCGCGCGCGTCGCTCCACATCTGGAACGCCTGCATATCGTTATCAAACTGCTTTGCTACCGGAATGAGCTTACTCTCCAGCAGATCGTAATAGCTGTCTGCGCTCTGTTCGTTCAGCGCTTTCAGCATTGGGTTGATCCCCTGTTGGTTATAGGCCGCCAGACTGGCCGCCACCTTATCCAGCAACTGCTGTCCCTGGGGATCGGCCACGCCTGCGTCGATCACGCCTTTCAGCGTTTTTTGCGCCAGGGCGATCTCCTGATTAATGCTTTTCACCGATTTCGCGGCATCGTCCAGCAGACCAATTTCCATCATTCTGACGGCCTGGCCCGCCTCGTTGCGCGCACGAAGGATCAGCGTATAGCCAGAATTGAGCTGCACCATCTGCTCACCCTGAAGGTGGTTGATGCGCTGAAGTGACGAAGAACTCTGTGTGAGGGCATAAATGCCAATGCCGCTGACAATCAGCAGCAGAAGGGTCATAACGGCCAGTAAAGAGAGCAAGCCGGTACGAATCGATAGCGTTTTAAGCATGATGTTATTTCCGGTAGCGAGATATTTCTGGGCATAAAAAAAGAGTATCGGCCGCTACCGGAAAATGTTTAGACTTTAAGCAAATTCAGCATGTTATCGCTCTGTTACTGATGTGTTCACGCGGGTAACAGGCGAGCTCTGGCGGTTCTCCCAGAGCACCGTCAGACCGCGCTGCAGGGCAATAAAAATAAACAGTAAAATGCCGATGGCGATTTTCGTCCACCAGGAGCTGAGCGTGCCGTCAAAGTTGATATAGGTCTGGATCAGCCCCTGGATTGCCACGCCAAACAGTGTTCCCAGCACCGTCCCCACCCCGCCGCTGAGCAGCGTGCCGCCAATCACCACAGAGGCAATCGCATCCAGTTCAACGCCAACCCCGGCCAGCGCGTAACCCGCCTGGGTGTAAATGGAGAAGACAATCCCCGCCAGCGTCGCCAGCCCGGTGGAGAGCATATAGATGCGGATGGTGGTGCTGCGGGTGGAGATCCCCATCAGATTGGCCGAGGTCGCGTTGCCGCCAATAGCGTAGACCTGATTACCAAACCGGGTGCGATGAGCAAGGAAGATACCAATGACCACCACGCCCAGCATCAGCAGCCCCATCGCGCTCAGGCGGCCCCCGCCGGGGATTTTCCACGCCAGGCTGGAGAGCGTGTCGTACACCGGATGGTTGATCGGGATCGACTCCTCAGACACCAGATAACTCACGCCGCGCAGGAAGAACATCCCGGCAAGCGTAATGATAAAGGCCGGGATCTTGAGCGCGTCAATCAGAAGCCCCATAAAGGCACCAAACGCACAGCCCATCACCAGCACCAGCGGAAACGCCACCAGCGGCGAGATGCCCCAGAAACCGATCGCTTTGGCAAGGAACACACCGGTAAAGGCGATCACCGATCCGACGGAGAGATCAATCCCCCCGGAGAGGATCACAAAGGTCATGCCGACCGCGATGATGCCTAAAAAGGCGTTATCCGTCAGAATGTTACAAATCACACGCGTCGAGGCGAACCCCGGGAACTGGGTCAGGCAGTAGAGATAGCCCAGCACAAACACGCCCAGCGTGATCATTAACGGTAAATTACGTTTTATCATGGCCACGGATCCCCTTAATGATGCTGACAAAGCGCGGTGACTGGACGATCAGCACGCAGAGCACGACCACCGCTTTCACCACCTGGTTGAGTTCCGGCTGGAACCCGGAAAGCAGGATCCCGGTGTTCATCCCCTGAATAATCAGCGCACCAATTACCGAGAGCAGCAGGTTAAAGCGCCCGCCCATCAGCGATCCGCCGCCAATAACCACCGCCAGGATCGCATCCAGCTCCAGCCATAACCCGGCGTTGTTAGCATCAGCCCCACGAATATCTGCCGCGACGATCACCCCGGCGATGGCAGCACACACGCCGCTCAATACGTACGTGAGCATCACCATCAGCCGCGTATTGACCCCGGCGTTGCGCGCCGCACGGATGTTGATCCCGACCGCTTCAATGAACATGCCCAGCGCCGTTTTGCGGGTAAAGATCCAGAACACCACCAGCGTCACCAGCGCAATAATCACCGGCGTGGGGAAAAAGAGCAGCTTGCCGCTCCCGAGCCACGCCAGGTTCGGCGAGTTGAAGGTAACAATCTGCCCCGAGGTGATGAGCTGTGCGACACCGCGCCCGGCCACCATCAATATCAGCGTGGCAACAAACGGCTGGATTTTGAGCACCGCCACCAGAATGCCGTTCCACAGTCCGGCCAGCACGCCGGTGCCCAACGCCGCCAGCAGCACCACTGGCAGGCTGTGCCCGGCGACGGTCATTGATGCTGCCGTCGCCCCGGCAATGGCCATCACCGCGCCAACAGAAAGGTCGATCCCGCCGGTGGCGATCACCAGCGTCATACCAATGGCGAGCAGCGCCACCGGCGCGGCGCGGTTTAAAATATCGATCGGGCTGCCGAACAGGCGGCCATCCTGCACGATTATCTGGAAGAAATGCGGTGCGACCAGGCTATCGACCAGCAACACCACCAGCAGCGCGGCGATTTGCGGCGTGCCGGTCGGCCAGTTGAAGCGGCGTTTTGTTTCGCCAGTTTGCGAAAGCGAACGAGACATCACGATTCACTCCTTACGCCGCGATGGCATTCATGATTGCCGGAACGGACAGTTTATCCAGCGGGATCTCTGCCACCTGCTTGCGATCGCGCATGATGATGACGCGATCGGCATAGCCCACCAGCTCCTCCAGTTCAGACGAGATGACCAGCAGCGCCAGCCCGTCCGCGCACAGGGTTTCAATAAGGCGGATAATTTCGGCGTGCGCCCCCACGTCAATGCCGCGGGTCGGTTCATCGAGGATCAGGAACTGAGGTTTGGTCAGTAGCCAGCGGGAAAGCAGTACCTTCTGCTGGTTGCCCCCGGAGAGGAACTCTATCGGCTGTTCTGCGCTCGGGGTACGGATACCGAGCTGGCGAATAAAGCGCTCGGCAATGGCGTTTTGCTCTTTCCGTGGGATCGGCCGCAGCCAGCCGCGCTGCGCCTGTAAGGCCAGAATGATATTTTCCCGCACCGAGGCGGCGGCAATAATGCCATCCGTTTTTCTGTCTTCCGGGCAGAAGCCCACACCCAGACAGGAGGCCTGATGTGGCGAGCGCAGGGTTTGCGGTTTACCTTTGATCAGCGCGGTGCCGCTGTCTGCAGGCTTGATCCCGAAGATCACCTCGGCGGTTTCGGTACGGCCCGAGCCTAACAGGCCCGCCAGACCGACAATTTCACCGGGGCGCACCTCCAGGTTAAACGGCGAGATGACCCCTTTCTTGCCGAAATCACTGAACGCGGCGACCGGTTTCTCACTCAGCAGCGTACGGCCGGCACGCTGGAGCGCATTGGACTCCAGCTCGCGGCCGAGCATCATTTTGACCAGTTCAATCTGCGGCAGCTCGCGGGTTTCGCGGCAGCCGACAAAACTGCCGTTGCGCAGCACCGTAATGCGATCGCTCACCTCATACACCTGATCGAGGAAATGGGTGACGAAGATCAGGCTCACGCCCTGATTGCGCAGCTGGCGCATCAGGGTAAAGAGCATCTCCACTTCCTGGGTATCGAGGCTGGCGGTGGGCTCATCAAGGATCAGCACTTTTGCCGAGAGGTCGATAGCGCGACAAATGGCGACAATCTGCTGCATGGCGACGGAAAAACGGTTCAGCGGCTCGCGTACGTCGAGAGAGAAGCCGTAAGACGCCATCAGTTTTGTCGCCCGCGCTTCCATCTCCTTGCGGCGCAGCAGGCCAAAGCGTCGTGGCTCCCGGCCAATAAACAGGTTATCCGCGACCGACATGTTCGGCAGCAGGTTCACCTCCTGGTACACCGTCCCGATCCCCAACTGCTGCGCATGGGCGGTATTTTTGGGTGATATGGCGTTACCTTCCAGCCAGATGGTGCCGCGATCGGCGTGATAAACCCCGGTCAGGGCTTTAATCAGCGTCGATTTCCCCGCACCGTTCTCGCCCAGCAACGCCATGATCTCGCCGCGTCGCAGGCTAAAATCAACGTTATCCAGCGCTTTTACGCCGGGGAAGAATTTACTCAAGCCCTCTGTGCGGAGGATTTCCTGGTGTTGTTCAGTGGTCATGGTTTTCCCCCTCACCCTGACCCTCTCCCCGGAGGGGAGAGGGGACTATTCGTGCCAGTCTTTAATTTTCTGCCCAAACTGCCCTTTTCCCTCTCCCCTCCGGGGAGAGGGCTAGGGTGAGGGGGCTGAGCTTAGTAGCCCATATTTTTCTTCTTCTCTAACTCTTCTTTCGCGGTATCCGGCAGGTAGAGGGTAGATTTGGTGACCGTCACCTTCTCAGGCATCGTGCCGTCCTTCTTGAATTTCTCCAGCGCATCGAATGCCGGACCGGCCATGTTTGGCGTGAGCTCCACGCTGGCGTTGGCTTCGCCGTCGATCATCGCTTTGTAGATGTCCGGCACGCCGTCGATAGAGCCGGTGAGAATATCTTTGCCCGGTTTCAGGCCCGCTTCTTTAATGGCCTGAATCGCCCCGATCACCATGTCATCGTTGTGGGCGTAAACCATGCAGATGTTCTTGCCGTTGTTTTCAGCTTTGATAAAGCTCTCCATGACCTCTTTACCTTTACTGCGGGTAAAGTCGCCGGACTGAGAACGGATAATTTTAATGTTTGGCGCTTTGGCGATGGCCTCAGCAAACCCCTTCTTACGGTCGATGGCCACGCTCGCGCCGACCGTACCCTGCAGCTCAACGACGTTACACGGCTTGCCATCCACCTGTTTCACCAGCCAGTCACCAATTAATTGCCCTTCAAGAACGTTGTTGGCGGTCACGGTGGTCATATAGAGAGATTTGTCTTTTACATCGATGGAACGATCGAGCAGGAAGACCGGGATCTCAGCATCTTTCGCTTCCTTCAGGACTGGCTCCCAGCCGGTCGCCACAACGGGCGCAATAAAGATGGCATCCACACCCTGCGCAATAAACGAACGCACGGCTTTAATCTGGTTTTCCTGTTTTTGCTGACCATCGGCGATCTTCAGCGTGATGCCGCGTTTCTGGGCCTCGCTTTTCGCAACGTTGGTTTCTGCCGCACGCCAGCCTGATTCAGAGCCGACCTGCGAAAATCCTACGGTTAAAGGTGCGGCCATCGCCATAGACGACATGGCTGCCGAAACTGCTGTGACAAGAAGTAAGCGCTTCCACATATGAACGTCCTCGTAGGGTGAGTTATTGTTGGTTAAAAGATGTTCTGCGAAATGACTATAGCCAATGAAATATGTAACGAATTGCGTTACATCACACTTCAGAAAAGTGAATAAAACGTTAATCACAAGTTTGTAATCGCTTTCATTTCTCCATGAAAAATGCGGCTGAGTTTATGGATTTTTCTGCCATGGAATCGGTCTGAAAAGTGAGACGAACGCGTTGAGAAGACGAAAACAGGCGGAGACATTCAGCGCCAGTTGGCTATAATACCTGCCACTTGTTTACCATCCATTTTAAAGGACACAGACATGAGCTTACTCAACGTCCCTGCGGGTAAAGAACTGCCAGAAGACATCTACGTTGTTATCGAAATCCCGGCTAACGCAGATCCTATCAAATACGAAGTGGACAAAGAGAGCGGTGCGCTGTTTGTAGACCGTTTCATGTCTACCGCGATGTTCTATCCATGCAACTACGGTTACATCAACCACACCCTGTCTCTGGACGGTGACCCGGTTGACGTGCTGGTTCCAACGCCATACCCACTGCAGCCAGGCGCAGTCATTCGCTGCCGCCCAGTTGGCGTGCTGAAAATGACCGACGAATCCGGCGAAGATGCGAAACTGGTTGCGGTACCGCACACCAAGCTGAGCAAAGAGTACGATCACATCAAAGATGTGAACGACCTGCCAGAACTGCTGAAAGCGCAGATCACTCACTTCTTCGAGCACTACAAAGACCTCGAAAAAGGCAAGTGGGTTAAAGTTGACGGCTGGGACAACGCAGAAGCGGCGAAAGCAGAAATCATCGCCTCTTTCGAACGCGCTGCTAAGAAGTAATTCTTACCGCACATCGATAAAGCCCCGCTGGTCGGGGCTTTTTTTTGCCATTGAAAAACCAGAATACTCCTGACCGTCGCGATCGTGAGCGTTATGCATGCTAAGTTTCTTTCTTCAAAGCATAAAGATGGGCTACATAAAGGCGTTTGACTGTTACGGCAAAGACAGTAAATGGCAGTATCTCTGCATCCTGGCATTCCAGCTTGCCTGGTTTTTGGGGTACTTATGGATCCCTTATCGAAGTGATTATGCGATTCTGCTGTTTTTACTGTTTATCCTGCCCGTCATTTCAAGCAATACGCGGTGCATAAACTACTATGGCCGTTCACGCGCTTTGTGCCTGTTATGGCTTATTGCCCCGTACATCATGCTGTTTGTTCCTCTGTTTTTAACCCGTCGCCGGGATACAGAAGAGAGTTGAAGGCACAAAAAACAACGCCACCTCACGGTGGCGTTGTTTTTTCAGTACTGGTCTCTGTCTAACCAGTTACCGCTTACAATCCGCGTTAACCCTTCGACCGGACGCTGGTAGACGTACATCCACGCACTTCCGTACGGCGTCTGGATCAACTGGCGCGCGTATTCACCGCCCCTGGTGCGCAAGGCATCAAGTTCGGCAAGTGTCGCGTTATCAATACGATAAACTTCACCGTGTACTGTTCCTTCGCCGGGAACCGCGCCTGGATAGTGGCCCAGGCTGTACAACTGGTAGTTTTCGATATTGTAATTCCCAAGCAACAGGGCATTGGTCATCCAGTGACTGTTGCCTTGCTTGGTTCGTAAACTGCCGTAGACAAATATTCGCATTGCTAAAACTCAAACTGATAGAGCAGATCAAGTGCCTGGTCTACGCCGGACACTGCTTCCAGATATAGCTTAGGCATCAGGCGATAGCGTAACGTGAGAGTTGCCAGCGAGTCAAAGATCCCCACGCCATATTTTACCTGCAGACCCGGCAATACATAGCCGCTGACCACCACCTGCGAGGAGTCACCCACGCCCTGGGTGTCCAGCGCCAGATTGCTTACGCCGAACGTCTCACCGATTTTACCCACAACCTGACCACTTTGTGCAACCCCCAGACCCACTAACATTGAGGTCATCGCTGCACTGTCGCTTTGGCCGCTATCCAGGCCCTGACCACGCAGCAGGTAAGAGAGTGCTTCCTGCTGGGACATCGCAGGGTCGGAGAAGATCTCCGCCTTCGGTTCATCGGCCGAACCGGTGACGCGCACGCCCGCAATCACGTCGTTTTCTGTCGCTTCCGGGTTACGAATCGCTTCAATGTTGAGCAGCGGCTGATCCGGCGGACCGGAGAACAGCAGTTCACCTTTACGCACTATCAAATCCTGACCATAAGCATGGAAGCGCCCTTCAGGAATGTTGATCTGCCCGTTCAGGCCAAGCCCCTGTCTGTCCTGCGCCACTTTCAGGTCACCCGTCAGGCGTGCCTTCAGCCCAAACGCGTTCAGACGAACGTTATTCCCCACATGCACGGTAAGATTGCTGTTGATCGGAATGCCCGCGCTTTGCTGATTAATCGGCTTGAGGTTATCGTCGAGCATCACTTCATCACTGGAGACGCCCACCGCGCTTTCCGGCACCTCGTGAACCACGATGCGCGCCCACGGCACGTCCACGTTCCCGTCGAGGGTAAAGAGGCTCGGCGTTGCTTCAAAGACGATATCCGGCGAGACATCCAGGCGTACCATCGGCGGTACGGTGATCCTCACCTTGCTGCCTTTCGCGGCGATACGGGCGCGCCAGTTATCAAGCTGGCTCCAGTCGGCGTCACCGCTGAGGTTGATTTGCCCCTGCTGGGTCAACACCGAACCGTTCAGCGTTGAGCTCATCCCGTTGAAGTTCATCGTAATCTGGCTTGGCTGCATATCGAACGGCATAAAGTTGCCGTCGATATCCACACCGTTTAGCTGCATCTGGCCGAACAGCTGCGGGCTTTGCGCGTTGCCCGCCAGCCGCAGGTTCGCGTTGAGCATCCCCGCCGCTTTTTCACCGCGCGAGAAAATCGGGTTAACCATCGCCAGGTTGAAGTTGCGAATAGAGACGTTCCCGCCCAGATTACGTCGCCCTTGTGGGTCGGTAATCTGCACCTTACCGTCGAACTGGCCATTATTGGTCAGGCGGATAAGCCACCCCAGCTCGGCCCGGTTGTTGTGCAGATCGGCGCTCAGGTTCAGGGTATCAAACGCCACCGGCAGCGGCGCGTTGTTGACATCCTGTGTCACCTTCACGTTGCGGCCAGAAAGCGTCACGCTGCCCTGTGGCAGCCCCTCTTTGGTGGTGTCCCAGGCCACATCAGCCTTCCCGCTAAAGACGCCGCTCGCCTGAGTGGTATCCGGCATGAACGGTTTTAACATCGCCAGATCAAAACGATTGAGGGTGATCTGCGCGCGCCCTTCCGCTCCCGCGTCGATGGTCTGCGGCACGCACAGCTCCGCATTCGGGTTGGTCCAGCAGTGTGGGCCAATGCTGATCTTTTGTTCGGCATTGCGGTAGTCCAGGGCAATAGCGCGTGACAGCACCAGTGGCCCTACCGGGGTGTTGAAACGGGTGTTGTCGAGCGTCCCTTTCCAGCGCTCCGCCTTGCGGTCGAAGCTCCCCGTCAGGTGAAGCTGCCCGGAAACCGGCTCGCCCTGCACGCGCAGCTGGAGATCGTGCTGCTTCTCGTTGCCTTTGGCGTCCAGGGTCACCAGATTAATGTTCACGTCCGGCTGAGAAATGCGCTCCACGCGCAGGTTCAGGTTACCGCCGATCTGATCGGTGGATTTCACATCCCCGTCAACGCGCACACGGGCGATGGACAGCTCCTGCCAGCGCAGGTTACTGGCCGTGATATCCGCCAGCAACTGCGGTGCATCCACCGTGCCGCGCACCTTAAGCAGCCCCTTCGCCGTGCCGCCAAGCCCCGGAAGGGCGTTATCCAGATTCGGCGCATCGATAGTGGCGTCGAGGTTCAGATCTTTCACCCCCAGCTCGCCTTTGATATCCGCCGTGTTGCGGCCCAGCGCCACGTGCAGACCCGGGATCACCCACTGCAGGTAGCTGTTGCCTTTGAGCGAACCTTCTACGTTAACCTTGTTCTGCTTCACGTTACCGGTGAGCTTGATTTCCGGGACATCCATCTGCCACGTGCCGCCGTACAGGCTGCCGCGGGTTTTGATAAGACCGTCCAGTTTTGACGGCCAGTCCGGCACCTCTTTCGCCGTGTTAATCCCCGAGAGCTTCAGCTCACCGCGCCAGCTGATCGCCTGCTGCCAGTCGAGCAGCGCGGTCAGCTCGGTTTTGCCTTCCAGCGCCGCAACGGTCAGTTTGTCGAGATTAACCTGCTGTTCATTCCCTTTTGCATCCAGCGTGATCGTGGCGGGTGGCACGTCCTGGCCCTTCACGGCGGTACGGAACGACAGCGTGTAATCGGTCATCTTGCCGCTCAGCTTCAGCTTCAGGTCATCGGCCTGGAACTGTTTTTCGCCGGTGAACGGCCAGTACAGCTGCTTGCTGACCACCTCAAGGTTAAGTGGCAGTCCGGCTTCCGCCAGCTGGGTTTGCGCGCGCAGAACCATGTCCACCGGGCCGGAGAGATTCACCCCGACATCCAGCTTGTCGCGTAGTGCGCCGCCCACCTTAACCTTCACTTTTTCGCCTTTCAGCGGGTCGATATTGAGCGCGCTGTTCAGGGTAATATCCACCGGCCAGTTGTCACGCAGCAGGGCATGACCCGAAGCATTGACAGAGCCCTGGTTGGTGTCGATATCCAGCGCGTCGAGCTTCATGTTGCCGTCGATGCTGCTGACCTTCAGCAACATGTTATAGACCGTGAGATCGGTGTCGCCAGTCAGACGCAACTGCTCGCCCTTGAACGCTTCGATATTCAGGTTCAGCGGCAGGTGCACGTCCGTCATCTCCGGCAGGACGGGCTTCGAGAACAGATCTTTCAGCGTTTCACCCAGCGGTTTCTCTTCCGGCTGTGGGTTCTGGATCTTCGGCTCGACGATCTCCTCTTGCGCCACGTCCGCCACCTTCGGCAGCACGATCAGCAATCCCTGCAGGGTGGTTGGCGTCAGGGTGAGGTTTTTCTCCTGCCAGCGCAGGCCGGAGGTGAAATCCATCACCGATACGGTGGTGTCATCGATTTTGACATTGACGTTGTCCAGCGCCACCCGATAAAACGCAATCGGGTACGGCGTCGAGAGATTCAGCGGGCCGCTGTCCTCTTCTTCAACCGGCGCTGATTTCGGCATTTTCTCCGAATCAATCGCCACGTTCACATCTTTTAGCGACAGGTCGTTGACGCAGAGCTTACTGTCCCGCAGGCAACCCAGCCTGACGGCAAGGTGAAACTCGCCCGCGTTGACCGCAACGCCAGGCTGCTCGTAGCGAATATTCTTCAGACGTAGATCGCGCCAGCCGCCCGTCACCTGGCCGATTTCCAGCCCGGGTACCCAGCGGTTCGCCGCGTTAAACAGCAGATGCAGGCCGGTTGTCGTGCCCACCAGAAACGCCACCGTACCGAGCAGCAGCACGATAAAAATCAGTACTCCGAGGCTTATCTTCTTCCATAAACTCATAATTCAGGCCCCAGACCGATGTAAAACTGTAAACCGTGTTCTTCTTTGTCACCCACCGGCACAGCGAAGTCGAGCTTGATGGGCCCGACGGGCGACTGCCAGCGCACGCCCACGCCCGCGCCGGTTTTGAAATCACTGCGGCGGATATCGCTCACCGCTTCGCCGCCGTCCACAAACATGGCGCCCCACCATTTTCCGCTGACGTTGTACTGGTACTCCAGCGAGCCGGTCGCCAGCTTGGAGGCCCCGATCAGCTTGCCGTCATCATCTTTAGGCGCGATGGATTTGTATTTGTAGCCGCGGATACTGCGGTCGCCCCCGGCGAAGAAGCGCAGGTCGGGCGGGACTTTGTCGAAGTCGCCGGTTTCAATCCAGCCGAGGTTCCCGCGCATCACAAAGCGGTGTTTGTCATACAGCGTGCGGATCCAGACGTTTTGCGCCTGAATCACCGAGAAATCCACATCGGAACCCCACATGGTGTTGGAGTAATCGATAGAGTAACGCTGGGAATCGCCCCAGGTCGGCATCAGGCCGCCGCGTGAGCGGGTACGGCTGATCATCACCCCCGGATAGAGCAGCATGGTGGTGTTGGTGACGTTGGCCTGGGTAAAGTGGTCAAGACTCCAGCGCAGGTTAATGGCGCGCTGCCAGCCGCTGGAGAGATCCCAGAATCGGGATACGGCAAGCGTGGTGGAATCCGACTCGGTATCGTTCAGATCGGTACGCTTAAAGCCCCCCTGGACCAGGTAATACTGCTCAAGCGGGTTCTTCAGCAGCGGAATTTTGTAGCTGAAGTCGAGCTGTTGCTCCGGGGCTGAGATACTGGCACTGGTGGTCAGGCTATGGCCGTACGAGTTCATCCACGGCTTTTTCCAGGTCGCCCTCACGCGCGGCCCCACGTCCGTTGAATAGCCAGCCCCGGTCTCAATGGTGTTTTCGGTGCGTGGCGACACCACACCGTGCAGCGGTAATACCTTGGTTTTGCGGGCCTTTTCAAACTCCGGCGCAACGACCACCGAATTAAACCACCCGGTTGCCGACAGGCGGCGGTTCAGCTCGGCCAGATCGCGTGAATGGTAGTAGTCACCCTTTTTGAACGGCACGAGGTTTTGCAGGTACTCTTCACGAATTTGCGAGCCTTCGAACGTCACGTCGCCAAAGCGGTAGCGTTCGCCGCTGTCATAGTCGATATCCCAGAAAGCCTGGCGTCTGCCCAGCGCAATGCCCAGCTGGCTTTTATTGAACTGGCTGTCGAAGTAGCCCTTTCGTAAGGAGACGCTCGTCAGCGATTTTTTGAAACTGTCGTAATCACCGTGATTCAGTACGGTACCGATTTTAGGCCGCGTACTGAGCAGATCCAGATAATCGCGATCGGTACGCGCGCCGCCGCGTAACACCACATTGGTGCCGCCTATCAGCACCGGCTCACCCGGCGAGACGCGGGCAATAAGCACCTGCCGCCCCTTTTTTGGCGGTGGGCGGAGATCGAAATCGATGGTGGGTTCGTAATATCCCAGGGCTTTTAGCCCTTCGCGTATCGCGTCATCCACGCGTGCACGAAAACGCCGGTCCGGCGTCACTTCGTCACTTTCAATCGTCGACAGCTGTGCACGCACGTTTTTTTCCAGCGCCCCGGATAACCCCTCAACCTGCAAACGGACATTCGCCGCGCTGGCAACCCCGCTTGTCAGCAAGACACTGACCAAACATAACTGGCGGATTTTTGTCACGTTCTCTCCTGAATATCCCTGTTTCCACCCTGGAAG
Source organism: Enterobacter sp. A8 (assembly GCF_004296595.1). Taxonomy (NCBI): domain Bacteria; kingdom Pseudomonadati; phylum Pseudomonadota; class Gammaproteobacteria; order Enterobacterales; family Enterobacteriaceae; genus Enterobacter; species Enterobacter sp. A8. The sequence continues at coordinate 91,665 of NZ_SCMF01000004.1, read as the reverse complement.
CAAATGAAGTGCCGCTCCGCGGCAAAATACGGCCTGTTAGCCAAAAAACCCAATTCTCGGGTTGAAAAAGGGTGTAACACCCAAATATTTCTTATGATTAAATCTAGACTCATTCAGCGCATTTATTGTGTTCAATTAAACGCTTCGTGACAACCTTAACCGAAACATCGCACCCCGGGAGGCCCCATCGTGAGTTTATTCGACAAAAAGCATCTGGTTTCACAAGCAGATGCATTACCGGGACGCAACACCCCTATGCCAGTCGCAACCTTACACGCCGTGAATGGCCATTCCATGACCAACGTACCTGAAGGCATGGAAATCGCCCTGTTTGCCATGGGCTGCTTCTGGGGCGTGGAACGCCTCTACTGGCAGTTGCCTGGCGTCTACAGCACCGCGGCGGGCTACACGGGCGGATATACGCCAAACCCCACCTACCGCGAAGTCTGCTCCGGCGAGACCGGCCATGCTGAAGCCGTACGCGTGGTATACGACCCGTCCGTCATCAGCTATGAACAGCTGCTGCAGGTGTTCTGGGAAAACCACGACCCGGCGCAGGGTATGCGTCAGGGTAATGACCATGGCACCCAGTATCGTTCGGCGATTTATCCGCTCACGCCTGAGCAGGAAGCCGCCGCACTCGCCAGTAAGGAGCGTTTCCAGCAGGCCATGCGCGACGCAGGTGATACGCGCGAGGTGACAACGGAAATCACCACCGCGAAACCGTTCTACTATGCCGAGGACGACCACCAGCAGTATCTGCACAAAAATCCGTACGGCTACTGCGGAATTGGTGGCATCGGCGTGTGCCTGCCGCCTCAGCTTGCCTGATTACTGATCCAGCGCCACGCGAGCCGCGTGGCGCGTGGCATTACTGACTGAGCCGTAATCCATGACTTTGCCCTGCAACAGCAGGTTATAGACCGGCGCCTGAGGTCGGTTGAGCCGCGTTTGCAGCAGGTGTACGGCCTCAATCCCCAGCTCACGGCAGGGCACCGTGACGCCTGTGATCGGTTTTTCCAGACGGTGCGCTAAATTCCATGCAAAATCGGTCGTAATGAGCGAAATGTCTTCCGGAATGCGCAGCCCGTGGCGCGTTAACGCCCTGATCACTCCCTCCGTCATGCTGGTACTGTTCGGGAAAATCACCTCTGGCCACTGCGATCTGTCATGACTTAACAGCCATGCATCCAGCGCCCGCTCGGCCTCCTCTGCCGTAAACCACTCCGTCACCAGCAAATCACGCTGGGGATCAAAGGCCACGTGAAAATGGCGGTACGCCTCTTTAATGCCGTCCAGACGCGCATACAGCGTCTCACGCCGCAGGCAGGTGAGCGTGAGCACACGGCGGTGCCCCTGCTCAAAAAGGTACTGCATGGCGGTGAAACCAATCGCCCGGTGATCGGGTGATACGGCGTCCAGCACCCGATCACGATCAACGGAGTTAATCAATACGCAGGGCTTATTCAGCGTGCTCGCCAGTTTAAAGATGGTGGAATCATCAGTCCCAATAATTATTATTGCGTTGATATTCTTATGGCTGGCCTTTTCCATAAACAATTTCACGTCGGCGTGCTGCTCTTCTAATCCGCAGCAACTGACCCACACGTTATGCGGGGCGCACGCTTCAGCAATGCCTTTGGTCACTTCCAGATAAAAAATGTCTCCACGCCCCTGAAAGGTTCTTTCCGGGGCAAAGACAGCGATACCGTTAATTAACAGCCTTCCGCTTGCCATTGCCTCCAGAACACCTAATTCGCGCGCGGTGCGAACGATCGCGTCACGGGCTTTATCGCTGGCATAAGACTTGCCGCTTAATACCCGCGAAACCGTGCTGACGGAATACCCCGTCAGGGTCGCAATCTCCTCCATTTTTAATCTGCCCGGCATAGTGTGACCTCGCTCTCAATCAGTTTTTGCAAATATTTGCAGAAACAGCGCTTTGATTTTAAAACCAAATTTCAGAGACCCTGGAGATTACTTAAACAGCTTGCGAGTATTCTCACAAAAACACATTGTCGCTGCGGCTCCCCTTTCCTATTTTCCGGTCATCCCTCATTTCAACTGAAATTAAGGTGTGACATGGAGAAGGTACGTTTTGGCATTATCGGAATAGGTAATATCGGTACGGTCCACGCGCGTTATTTACTGGCGGGTACGGTCAGTAACGCATGCCTGGCGGCGGTTTGTGATAATGCACCGGAAAAGCATCCGGCCATTCGCCAGCTGGTCGGCTCCCTCCCCCTTTTCAGCGATGCGCAGGAGATGCTTCAGAGCGGGCTTATCGACGCGGTGATTGTCGCAACGCCGCACTACGAGCATCCGCGTTTGTCAATGCTGGCAATGCGCCACGGCATCCACACGCTCTGCGAAAAACCGGCCGGCGTATATACGGCGCAGGTGCAGGAAATGAACGCCTGTGCCCGGACCTGCGATGTGGTGTTCGGCATCATGTACAACCAGCGCCCGAATCCGCTCTACCAGAAGGTGAAAGATCTGATCGACAGCGGCGAGCTGGGTGAGATCCGCCGCTCCAACTGGATCATTACCAACTGGTATCGCTCGCAGAGCTACTACAACTCCGGCGGCTGGCGCGCCACCTGGAAAGGAGAAGGCGGTGGCGTACTGCTCAATCAGGACCCACATCAGCTCGATCTCTGGCAGTGGCTGGTTGGTATGCCGATCCGTCTGCGCGCGTTTTGCCAGTTTGGTAAGCATCGCGACATTGAAGTGGAAGATGAGGTCACCGCCTACGCCGAGTACGCCAACGGTGCGACGGGCGTATTTATCACGACCGTGGCTGAAACGCCGGGGACCAACCGGCTGGAGATCGTCGGCGATCGCGGCAAGGTGGTCGTCGAAGAAGGGAAACTGCGCTACTGGCGGCTGCGGGAATCTGAAACCGCCTTCAACGCCCGCTGGCAAAACGGCTTTGGTGAACCGGAATGCTGGGAGGTCACGCTTCCCGTCGGCCCGGAATGCAGCGAACACCACGTTATTACCGCCAATTTCTGCGGCGCCATCCTGCGCGGCGAGCCGCTCATTGCCCCGGGGCTGGAAGGGATCCACGGGTTAACGCTCTCCAACGCCATGCACCTCTCCACCTGGACCGACGACTGGGTCGACCTCCCGCTCAACGAGAAACAGTATCTGCGCTTGCTTCAACAGCGTATCAGCACCTCAGTGGCTAAAGAGACCGCCAGCGTCACGCTGGATGCCTCCGGCACCTGGTAACTCAGGAGAAGAAACGATGTTAAATGTCGCCATCGTGGGAACAGGAAATATCTCGCATAACCATATTCAGGGTTATTTGCAGTTTGGCCAACGCTGCCGGATCGTCGCGCTGGTCGATATCTACCCGGAAAAAGCCCACGAGAAAAAAGCACGCTACAACCTGACGGACGCACGCGTGTATGAAAGCCACGAGCAGATGCTGGCGTCAGAGCCAGATATCGATATCGTCGACGTCTGCACGCCGCCCTACGTTCATGCAGAGATAAGCATTAATGCCCTCAATGCGGGTTGCCATGTGCTGTGCGAAAAACCGATGGCCGCCTCGCTGGAGGAGTGCGACGCCATCATCGCCGCGCAACAGGCCAGCGGTAAATTGCTCGCCATCATCGCTCAAAACCGCTTTACCGATGCCTTCTGGCGTTTAAAAGCGGCGCTGGATTCGGGCCTTGCTGGCAAGGTGTGCCATGCCCAGGTGGACTCGTTCTGGTGGCGCGGACACTGCTACTACGACCTGTGGTGGCGCGGCACCTGGGAAAAAGAGGGCGGCGGCTGCACCCTTAACCACGCTGTTCACCACATCGACGCCATTCAGTGGATGCTGGGTTTCCCGTCTGAAGTGGTGGCTATGATGACCAACGTGGCGCACGACAACGCTGAAGTCGAAGATCTCAGCGCGGCAATATTTAAATACCCCAGCGGCGCACTCACTCAGCTAACCGCCTCGGTCGTGCACCACGGCGAAGATCAGAAAATCATTATCCAGGGTGAAAAGGCGCGCATCTCCGCACCGTGGCAGGCCTTTGCCAGCGTCAGCGCTGATAACGGCTTCCCCCAGGAGGATCGGGACCGGCAACGGGAAGCGCAGCTTAACGCCGTTTTTCACGAGACGCCGAAGCTCGAATGGACGCTGCACACCGGGCAGATTAACGACCTGCTGTATGCCATCGAGCACGGCACGGTGCCGTTAGTGGATGGTCTGCAGGGCAAACGCTCACTGGAGCTGATAACCGCGATTTATAAATCCGCCATCACCCGCTGCGTGGTTTCGCTGCCGATTCAACGCGACGATCCGTTTTACCGTACCGGCGGGACCAACGCCCTCGCCCCCCGTTTTTATGAAAAATCCGCAAGCGTCGCCAACTTCAGCGAAGTCGGTGCAATTCCCTTGGGCAAAGATCTGGATGAAGGAGTAACACCATGAACAAAAATGACGGCATGAACTACGCGCCAGTGGGTAAACCTCAGCCCGTTGTCAGGGAAGGAGAGTTTGTCTTTGCCGCTGCCGCGCTCGACCACGGCCATATCTACGGCATGAGTAACGGCCTGATTGAAGCGGGCGCCACGCTGAAATGGGTCTACGACCCCGATCCGGCAAAAGTGGATAAATTCATTCAGCAGTATCCGCAGGCCAGGGTTGCTGACTCCCTGGATGTCATACTCGCCGACGATGAGGTGCGTCTGGTAGCTGGCGCCGCCATTCCCGCCGAGCGCTGTGCGCTGGGGTTAAAAGCGATGGCCGCAGGCAAAGACTACTTCACCGATAAAGCCCCCCTTACCACCCTTGAACAACTGGCAGATGCCAAAGCCATGGTGGAAAAGACGGGCCGAAAATACGCCGTGTATTACAGCGAACGTCTGCATGTTGAGAGCGCGGTCTTTGCCGGACAGCTGGTGCAGCAAGGGGCCATTGGCCGCGTCGTACAAACGCTGGGGACGGGCCCGCACCGGGAAGGGACCGGCCGCCCGGACTGGTTCTACGATCGGCGCTATTTCGGCGGCATTCTGTGCGATATCGGCAGCCATCAGATTGAGCAGTTCCTGTTTTACACCGGCAACAGCGACGCCTCCGTGGTGGCAAGCCAGGTACGGAACGTTAAACACCCCCAGTACCCCGCCTTCGAAGATTTTGGCGATGCCATGCTGAAAGGGGAAAACGGCGCCAGCGGCTATTTCCGCTGCGACTGGTTTACCCCTGACGGGCTCTCGACCTGGGGCGATGGCCGCCTGACGCTGCTGGGCACCGAAGGCTATATCGAGATCCGCAAATATGTCGATCTCACCCGTGGTGAACAGGACGTGGTGTATCTCGTCAATAACGAGGGGGAGTTCCGTTATCCGGTCGCCGGCCAGGTCGGATTCCCGTTCTTTGGCGAGCTGATCCTCGATTGTTTGCATCGTACTGAACATGCCATGACCCAGGCTCACGCCTTTAAGGCGGCGGAGCTCTGCGTGAAGGCACAGATGCTGGCCAACGCAACGGCATAACGGGAGGCGACAATGAAGCTCCTGAACACGGCGGTGATCGGCGCCGGAGCGATTCACGGTTGCCACGTGAATGCGCTGCGCCAGCTCCCCAACGTTGCGCTGCGTGCGCTGGCAGATATCGACAGCGTCAAAGGGCTGAAGCTGGCACTGGGCTATCAGTGCCGCTTCTATCAGGATTACCGGGAGATGCTGCTGGATGATGCCATCGATGTGGTCCATATCTGCACGCCGCACTTTGAGCATAAAAGCATGATTCTGGCGGCCCTCGCCGCCGGAAAGCATGTGTTCTGCGAAAAACCGGTGGGCATGAACAGCAGCGAACTGGTGGATATCACCCGCGCCGCTGACCAGGCTACGGGTCTGCTCGGCGTGTGTTATCAGAACCGGCTCAACCCCACCAGCCTGCGCATTCGCCAGACGCTGGACGAAGGCGAGCTGGGAAAAATGCTCAGTATCAAAGCGGTACTGACGTGGGCACGCTCGGGCGCGTACTACACCCAAAGTCCGTGGCGTGGGCGACTGGCTACGGAAGGGGGTAGCCTGCTGATCAACCAGGCCATTCATACCCTCGACCTGATGCAGTGGTTCGCCGGCGGCGTGACGCGTGTGAAAGGCGTGGTGGATAGCGGTGAACTGGCGGACGTGACGGAAGGTGAAGACAGCGCGATGGCCACGCTGCACTTTGCTAACGGCGCGCGCGGCCTGTTTTACGCCAGCAACTGCAATACCACCGATTCCCCGCTTCTGATGGAGATCCACTGCGAGCAGGGCTCGTTGCTGCTGAACAACAACACGCTCTGGCGCGTGACGCCGGGCGAGCGCGTCAGGCTCACCTGCGACGACTCCCCGGACGGTTCGGTCAAAAGCTACTGGGGGCTGGGCCACCAGCAGGCGATCCGTCGTTTTTATCAGGCTATCACCCACCCCGGTTACACGGATTACACCGATATCCGTGAAGCCGGGAAATCACTCACCCTTGTGGAGGCTATTTATCGTTCATCTCAATTAAGGCAATGGATAGAAATCAATTAATAGAACGTAATTTGTATTCCAGCAGTAAATAAAAAACGACCCGACAGATCGGGTTAATCATTACCCTACACTGGATATTATTATGGTCAAACCAACTGAACGTAGAGTGGGTTATGGCGTGGCGCTCGGCTACGGTATAACCGATCTGTTTGGCGGAGGCGCTTTCGCCATTATCGGCACCTGGCTTTTATTTTTTTACACCACCTATTGCGGGCTCTCTGTTGTCGAAGCGGGTTCGATATTTGCTATTGCTTGCGTCATTGATGCGTTATTAAGCCCGATTATGGGTTATATCACGGATAATTTCGGTGATACCTGGCTCGGGCGTAAATTTGGCCGTCGCCGCTTCTTTTTATTACTCAGTTCGCCCTTAATGTTTCTGTATGCCCTGCTGTGGCTTACGGACATGGGTTACTGGTATTACTTGGGCACTTACCTCTCTATTGAGCTCTTGTCGGCGATGGTGCTGGTGCCCTGGGAAACCCTGGCCGCTGAAATGACTAACCGGTATGAAGAGCGCAGCCGTCTCTCCGGCGTGCGCATGATCTGCTCTCAGCTCGGCGGCTTTCTTGCGGTTTCCGTTCCCGGCGTCATTATGCAGTTCACGGGGAAAGATAATCCGTTTACCTATACTCTTACCGGGCTGATATTCTCCTGCGTATTCTGTATTGCGGTATTTATTACCTGGTATACCACCTGGGAAGCGAAAGATGTGCAACAGCCATCCACGTTTAAAGTGGATAAACAGCGCAGCAGCGGATTAATTAATCACCTGAAATATCTGGTGCTGGATCTCTTTTCCTCTTTCCGTATTCGCGCGTTCCGCCTGCATATTATTATTTATATCTTTTCATTTACGGCGATGGACGTATTCGGTTCGGTCTTTACCTATTATGTCGTGTATTGTCTGAGCCAGGACGCGGCAGCCGTCTCCGGCTGGCTGAGCATTGCGGCTTTCGCCTCGGTACCTGGCACATATGGATTTATGCTGTTGCTTAACAGGCTGAATGTCTCCCCTTCTGCCGCTTTGCGCCTCTCTTACGGCGGGATATTCTTCGTGCTGATGTTCCTGTTTACGGTCTACCTGACCAAAACCCAGGTGCCCACGCTGCTGTTCACGGCGGTCTTTATCCTGCTGGGCGCCACCCGAGCAGGCCTCTATTACATACCGTGGAATATCTACAGCTTCATTCCTGATATTGACGAGATGGTGACGCAGCAGCGCCGCGAAGGGATTTTTGCCGGGGTGATGGTCCTGACCCGCAAAAGCACCGTGGCGATCGCCATCATGATTATTGGCCTGGTCCTGCAGGAGTCCGGCTTTGTGAAGGGCGGCGGCGCACAGCCTGAAAGCGCGCTGGGGGCGATTATAGGCCTGATGATCTTCGCGACGGCAGCCCTGCTGGCGGTGAGCTTCTTCACTACCTATAAATTCAAGCTCACCCGCGACACGCATAAGCTGCTTCTCAAGGAGATTGCCCGCCGTAAGCTGGGCGGTGATTACCGCGACTGCGATGCCAATACTCGTGTGGTGATAAAACAGCTCACAGGCTATGAGTACGATCAGGTGTGGGGAGGCGATGCTGCCCGTCGTGCAGTGAACAACGTCGGGTTATCGGCCGCAAAATAGCGCGTCTCGCCGGGCCGGTTCCCCGCCTGCCCGGCCTCTTTTCGCCGCAAAATGTGACCTCTGGCAGGTTTACATCTTTTAGATAATAGACAGGCTGGCTTCGATTAAGTCTTGTACTAAAGCCAGGTGATTTTAATGAAAACGAACAACAAGCCCCCCTTTGAGGCCGCTTGAAGATATATTTAGAAGATACAGTTGTTATCACATTGATGCGACTGTAATTTTAACCACACATAGCACAATAAATAAACACAAAGGCCGCTATTAATAATTGATTTTATTACTTAAGGGGCACTCTCACCCTTAACCTACAAAATTTTTGGGTATTCAAACATTAGTTTTCGTGTCATAACTATATTGCTATTCTGTATAGATTACTAAGGGATGAGAGGGTTAACTATGGTTCATAATGCAAAAGAAAACAAATATCCTTGCGAAAACAAACATTTTCAAGAAAACATCGAGTATTTTGCAGCCATATTGGGTACTGAAGTGTATAAACAAAGTGCACCGACAGAGAAACAATTAACTATATTGAATGAGGCGTATAAGCAAACGCTTGACACAAGAAAGTTTGAAATTGAATTATATTGGAAAAGAGCTACCTTTATGTGGCCTGTAAATGGTGCTTTACTTGTCCTACTTGGTATATTTGCAAAACTCTTTTATGATGCCCCATTTGATAAACGCACAGAATATCTGATGGCAACCTCAGTTATTTCTTTATTAGGGTATCTGGTTTCAATGATTAGTAGCGGCATGTCCCAAAGTGGGAAGTACTGGCAAGAAAATTGGGAATACCATTTAGATATGCTTGAACCTTTTTTTTGCGGTCATCTTTTTAAAACTCATATATCACGCCGTCCTAAACCATATTCAATATCTCGATTACAAGATACAGTTAATTTAATATTATTGTTGTTATGGGTTGTGATTTTTTTTGTTTCAATATCCCAGACTTCACTAACTACCGGTGAGCAGTTTACAATTTTCACACTATCTCTTTTGTTAATCTCCTACAATTTAAAACATACACCTTTTAAAAATAAAAAATGGAGCATAAGCCAACGAAAAATATAACTCTATTGCGATATAACACTCGTCGTTAATTTAAGCATTTGCTTTACTGGTTTTATGAAATAACTAACAATTAAAAAACACATGCTCTTAAAAACACATCTATTATATATTATAGAGCAAAGTGTGTTAGAAACATAAAGCCTCCTATGAAATTAAACCTATAGGGGGCTATTTACTGGAGGAGTATTTATTTGACTGTGTCGAGTATTTCTTCTAAAAAGTCATTAAAATCACTAAATGAACCAAATACATTTTCTGTAGCAATGTTGTCCCTAATCTCAAACAACTTTGAATTAGTATCATAGGTGAATAATGATATGCTATCTTCACCAATAACTAGTCTTTCTGCAAGAACAGGATCTATAAAATCATTATTATCTCTATAAAAATCATTCATTACAAACAGGTTTTTAACTAAAGGTTCAGGAGTAGATAAACTGTATAGAGTAAGACCATCATATTCAAATCCATCCATATACTCTAAGAAGGTAATATAGTCGGGTTGACTGGAAAATAAAATACAAAGTTCATCTGCTAATTTTTCTAACACAGATATCGTACTTGCATTAGGCTTTCTATTCAAAATGCTAGCAAGAAATGATTTCTCAATTGGGTCTTGAACTGGATACTCCCACTTAATCATTTCACTTTTCAGCTCTGCAAGAATGTTATCTATTTTCATCTTTTGATTCCAAGAAGTTATTTATGTGGGTAAATTGAACCAGTAGGAATTGCCCACGGCGTTATTCTACTTTCCCCGGGAACTAAATTTTTAGCTGCTGATCTCTGCATGTTTGTAAAAATTTTATGATATGGTTCCTTTTCGATTAACACTAAGTTGTTGAAAGAATTCGTACCACTATCATCTAATGGAAATTTATGGTGAACATCCCATCCTTCTGGAGACTTTCCATTCTTCATCCTGAGCAGTTGTGACGATGAAAATATATTAACCGCATCAGGAGTATTAGCAATTTCTTTAATAAACGTTCTTCTTACTGTACTATCGAACTCTTTTCTTAATAATGCTGCTTCTGCTGAGTTTCTTTTAATATAATTAATGTCAGTAATAGTTATTCCATTAACTATCCTTGGTTCCCCTCTGAGTTTCCCCAAATAATTTGTCATTTCCTCATATAGTTGTGGATTAGGTCGTTTCGCTAACAGAATTGAAGCCGCCGCAATAGCTGTACCAGCCGTTTGTTCATTCAGAACTTGATCATACCCCTTTACAGCATCTCCACCTAACTGCTCAGCCGTTTTCCTGAATCCCTCAATGTTACCATTGTAAACACCTCCAGCCGCCAGTAAACGTCCTGCGGCCTTGCTGTTAATTGTCTGGTATGTCGGCTCAGAAGCGGGTGCTGATATTCCGCCTGAGAAAGATAAAGCAAACGAAGTTGGGCGGGGCTTTCCTGAACAATAGTACTTGCATCCGACAGAATTCCTGTATTCTCTCAGGATCCGTTCAGCCCCGTTCATGTCAAACACATGATAATTCCTGCAGATAAGCCAGCCTTCTTCATCAATATAGAAAAGTTCTCCAGGGGAACCGTAACGGTTTAACATCACAACTTCACCTCTGAAGACAAGGTATCTCAGCCGCCTTTCTGTGTTGAATCCATTTGAATGATTGTTCTGATAAGCGTAGCTACGCGAACAGGATGGACGTGGCCTGAGCCCTTCGACATGAAAATGATCACGATACCTGTCATCGAATTCATACTCCTGTCTGATGTAATCCCATGTGACAGAAGGGCGAGTAATCAACTCATACTTCTCTGGTTCAAGGTTATCCCTGGACAGGTAAAACAAGTTAAATCCCGGTAAGCTAAAGCTCATACCAACTCCTTTTGGTAACGTTCTGTGCATTTTATAACCGCATCGCCTTGAAAACAAAATGATTGTTGTGACCTGCTCCCCGCAGAGTTCCCATTAGTACACAAAAATGTGACCTCTGGCAGGTTTACATCTCTTTACGCTATACTACCCGCTGAAATAATCAGCTCAACGCTACGAGCTGACGTTCAATGTGTTTCCACACAAATGGTATCAACTTCCCTTCCGAGGATCTGGCGAGAAGCCGGATAAACTATGTTAAACAGTATTTTAGTAATACTTTGTCTGATAGCCGTCAGCGCATTTTTCTCGATATCCGAGATCTCGCTGGCCGCGTCCCGTAAAATCAAACTTAAGCTGCTTGCCGACGAAGGCAACATCAATGCTTCCCGTATCCTGAAGATGCAGGAAAATCCTGGAACGTTCTTCACCGTGGTACAAATTGGCCTGAACGCGGTCGCTATTCTCGGCGGTATCGTGGGGGATGCAGCGTTTTCTCCGGCCTTTTACAGCCTGTTCGTGCAGTACATGTCCGCCGAACTTGCCGAGCAGATGAGCTTTATTCTCTCCTTCTCGCTGGTCACCGGGATGTTCATCCTGTTCGCTGACCTGACCCCGAAACGCATCGGTATGATTGCGCCAGAAGCTGTGGCTTTGCGTATCATCAACCCGATGCGCTTCTGCCTGTTCGTGTTCCGTCCGCTGGTGTGGTTCTTCAACGGCCTGGCGAACGTCATCTTCCGCATCTTTAAACTGCCGATGGTGCGTAAAGATGACATCACCTCCGACGACATCTACGCCGTGGTAGAAGCCGGTGCGCTGGCCGGGGTGCTGCGCAAGCAAGAGCATGAGCTGATCGAAAATGTGTTCGAGCTGGAATCCCGTACCGTGCCCTCTTCCATGACGGGCCGTGAAAGCGTGATTTGGTTCGATCTGCATGAAGACGAGCAGAGCCTGAAGAATAAAGTCGCGGAGCACCCGCACTCTAAGTTCCTGGTCTGTAATGAAGATATCGACCACATCATCGGCTATGTGGACTCCAAAGATCTGCTGAACCGCGTGCTGGCGAACCAAAGCCTGGCGCTTAACAGCGGCGTGCAGATCCGCAATACCCTGATTGTACCGGACACGTTGACGCTCTCTGAAGCGCTGGAAAGTTTCAAAACCGCCGGTGAAGACTTTGCCGTTATCATGAACGAATACGCGCTGGTGGTGGGTATCATTACCCTCAACGACGTCATGACCACGCTGATGGGTGACCTGGTCGGCCAGGGTCTGGAAGAGCAGATTGTGGCGCGTGATGAGAACTCATGGCTGATTGACGGCGCAACGCCAATCGACGACGTGATGCGCGTGCTGGATATCGACGAGTTCCCGCAGTCAGGCAACTACGAGACCATCGGCGGCTTTATGATGTTTATGCTGCGTAAAATCCCGAAGCGCACCGACTCGGTGAAGTTCTCCGGCTACAAGTTTGAAGTGGTGGATATTGATAACTACCGCATCGACCAGCTGCTGGTGACGCGTATCGATAACAAACCGACCGTGCTGGTGCCGAAGCTGCCGGATGCGGAAGAGAAGGTGTCGGCGTAAGGTTCCTGCCCCCACAAACATCAACGGCTCCCATCGGGAGCCGTTTTTTTAACTACTGCATAGCACGTTGGTTAAGCCATCTCAGTTTGCAGACGCATAACCTGACGGTTGACTTCGGACATCACAGACAAGTGCTGTTTGTCCTTCACTTTTGGGACAAGGATCTTGCCCTTATCAAACTCAAAAGCGCCAACATCCTTGATATACAACCGTCCACGGAACAGGATCTTCACGTACTTCGCCACCTGAAGCGGGTTGTAGCGTTGGAAAATTTTCATTCTTGTATCTCCTGCGAATCATACGCTCTTGCGGCGCCACAATCGGCCCGACTGTTCTGAGCGCAAATTTTGTTGCCCAATGACTATAGACCAGAACTACGTAGTTACCCAGTGTGCATAAGTTTATTTACCGTTTGATTACAATTATTCAGAATAATCTTTTCAAACTGTGACTACAGGCAGTATAAGCCGTCGTTTTTTTATGGATATGTGCGTTCGCCCGCAAACTGGCATCGGGATTGCGGGAAAAGCCCATTGATCGCACTTATGATTAAAAGCGTAAGACCAAGTGGTCGGATCACCTGCATACAATAAGGAAACACCATGACCCTACGTAACATTCTTGCAGCCGCATGCCTGCTCCTGCCCCTGTGGGCGAGTGCCCACAACATTGAAAAAGGACAACGCGTACCGCCAGTCGGCATTGCTGACCGGGGAGAATTGATTCTCGACAATGATAAGTTTAGCTACAAACCGTGGAATAGCGCGCAGCTCGCGGGCAAAGTGAGAGTTGTACAACATATTGCCGGTCGTACATCTGCAAAAGAGAAAAACGCAAACCTGGTGGAAGCGATCAAGGCCGCAAAATTCCCGCATGACCGCTATCAGACCACCACCATTGTGAACACCGACGATGCCATCCCTGGCTCCGGGATGTTTGTACGCTCAAGCCTTGAGAGCAACAAAAAGCTCTACCCGTGGTCGCAGTTTATTGTCGACAGCAACGGCGTGACGCGCAAAGCCTGGCAGCTTGAGGAAGAGAGTTCCGCGATTATCGTGCTGGATAAAAACGGCCAGGTGCAGTGGGTAAAAGACGGGGCGTTAACCCAGGAAGAGGTGCAGCAGGTGGTTGATCTGCTGCACAAGCTGCTGGCTCAGTAAAGAGAGACCCGGAAGCCTGGATTGAGGAATGATTCGCGCGGGGTGTAGTCCAGCGGCTTGCCCTGCCAGTCATGAACATGCGCACCCGCGGCTGCGGCTACCGCGTGGCCGGCTGCCGTGTCCCAGATGTTCGTCGGCCCGAAACGGGGATAGAGCTGCGCCTGCCCCTCCGCCACCAGACAGAATTTCAGCGAGGAGCCAATCGAGGTCGTCTGATGTTCACCCAACTGTTGCAGGTACTCTTCCAACTCGCTGTCGCTGTGCGAGCGGCTGATGACCACCAGCGGAGGGCGCGCATCGCGCACCTGGATCGGCTTGCGGACACCACACTCTTCCTTCCAGGCCTTGCCTTCTGCGGCGCTGTACATCACTTTCATCACTGGCGCGTAGACCACCCCTAGCACCGCCTTGCCCTTGTCGATCAGGGCGATATTCACGGTGAATTCACCGTTACGCTTGATAAACTCTTTGGTGCCGTCCAGAGGATCGACCAGCCAGTAACGCTGCCAGTGCTGACGCTCATCCCAGCTCTGCGGCGCTTCTTCGGAAAGCACGGGGATCTCTGGCGTGAGTGCCTGTAGCCCTTTCATGATCACGCCATGCGCCGCGATATCCGCCGCCGTGACCGGGGAATCATCCGCCTTGCTGACAACGTTCATCGGTTGTGCGCCGTCATACACCTGCATGATGGCATCGCCCGCATCCCGTGCGAGCTGACAAATTTTATCTAACATTCTCCACCTCTTCGTTAACGCAGTGGGTATAACTCTTTGTTTTATTTATATCGTAATGTGAACAATTCCGCTATCTGTGAAGCAATTCCGGTTTCATCGCCCTTTTTTCTGGCAGGATTCACACTTCTGTAAGCAACAAACGATAGATACATATTCTTTTGTGGCCTGGATCGAAAAAAGGACTCCTCTGATGATTAAGTTTAGCGCAACGCTCCTGGCAACGCTGATTGCAGCGAGCGTACAGGCGGCGACGGTCGATCTCCGTATTCTGGAAACCACCGACCTGCACAGCAATATGATGGACTTCGATTACTACAAAGATACCCCTACGGAAAAATTCGGACTGGTACGCACGGCAAGTTTGATCAATGCCGCCCGCGATGAAGTGAAAAATAGCGTGCTGGTCGACAACGGTGATTTGATTCAGGGGAGTCCGCTGGGTGACTACATGGCGGCAAAGGGGCTGAAAAAAGGCGAGATCCACCCGGTATATAAAGCGATGAACACCCTGGATTATACCGTCGGCAACCTCGGTAACCACGAATTCAACTATGGTCTGAAATACCTGCACGATGCGCTGGCAGGCGCAAAATTCCCGTACGTTAACGCCAATATCATCGACGTTAAGACCAAAAAGCCGCTTTTCACCCCTTATCTGATTAAAGAGACCGAGGTTGTTGATCAGGACGGTAAAAAGCAGACGCTGAAAATTGGCTACATCGGCTTTGTACCGCCCCAGATCATGACCTGGGATAAAGCCAATCTCACCGGCAAAGTCACCGTTAACGACATCACCGAAACGGCGCGTAAATACGTACCGGAGATGCGTGAAAAAGGGGCGGATGTTGTGGTCGTTGTCGCCCACTCGGGCCTCTCTGCCGATCCGTACCAGGTGATGGCGGAAAACTCGGTTTACTACCTGAGCGAAGTGCCGGGCGTGGACGCGATCCTCTTCGGCCACGCTCATGCGGTCTTCCCGGGTAAGGATTTTGCCAGCATCAAAGGGGCAGACATCGACAAGGGAACGCTCAACGGCGTGCCGGCGGTAATGCCCGGCATGTGGGGCGACCATCTTGGCGTGGTGGATCTGGTACTCAATAACGACAGCGGCAGCTGGAAGGTGACCGGCTCCAAAGCCGAAGCGCGACCTATTTACGATGCTGCCGCAAAAAAATCACTGGCGGCTGAAGACCAAAAACTCCTCGACGTGCTCAAACATGACCACGACGCCACCCGCGAGTTCGTCAGTAAGCCGATCGGCAAATCCGCCGACAACATGTACAGCTACCTGGCGCTGGTACAGGATGACCCGACCGTTCAGGTGGTCAACATGGCGCAGAAAGCCTATGCCGAACATTTTGTTCAGGGCGATCCGGACTTAGCCAACCTGCCGGTGCTTTCCGCCGCCGCACCGTTCAAAGTGGGCGGACGTAAAAATGACCCTGCCAGCTATGTTGAAGTGGAAAAAGGCCAGCTGACGTTCCGTAACGCCGCCGATCTCTATCTCTACCCGAACACGCTGGTCGTGGTTAAAGCTACGGGTAAAGAGGTGAAAGAGTGGCTGGAATGCTCCGCCGGGCAGTTTAACCAGATCGATCCGAAGAGCAGCAAGCCGCAGTCGTTGATTAACTGGGACGGGTTCCGCACCTATAACTTCGACGTTATCGACGGGGTGGATTATCAGATTGATGTCACCCAGCCCGCGAAATATGACGGCGAGTGTCAGGCCATTAATCCGCAGGCAGAGCGCATCAAAAACCTGACCTTCAAGGGCAAGCCTGTCGATCCGGCGGCCACCTTCCTGGTGGTGACCAATAACTATCGCGCGTATGGCGGCAAATTTGCCGGCACCGGCGATAGCCACATTGCCTTTGCATCCCCGGATGAGAACCGCTCGGTGCTGGCCGCCTGGATCAGCGCTGAGTCGAAAAAGGCGGGAGAGATTCATCCGGCGGTCGATAACAACTGGCGTCTGGCCCCGATCCACAGCGATACCCCACTGGATATTCGCATTGAAACGTCTCCGTCGGATAAGGCTGCGGCGTTTATTAAGGAGAAGGCGCAGTATCCTATGAAGAAGGTTGCGACGGATGATATCGGGTTCGCCATTTATCAGGTGGATTTAAGTAAGTAAAAGCAAAACGGCAACGCACGTTGCCGTTTTTGGTGTTTATTCCCTCTCCCTGTGGGCTGAGGGATCCCCAGTAATTTTTTACCGAAAGCGATGAATGTTGCTTCAGGAAAATGAATGACTTATAGCGACGCCCTGGTCCGGCTGTAAATCGCTGAGGCGTTTCCTGCAGGCCGGGGCGAGGCGCATGGATGCGCCGAGAGGGCGGCTTTACAGGGACGTTACATCCGCCCGTCCCCGATAAGCCGGAAGGAATAAGCCGAAGGCACCGCGGAGCGGCGATTTACCGCCGGGAGCCCGGGTCGCCAGGGTGGTGGCGACTGAGCCGCCCTGGCACGTTCACAAGTCATGCCGTTACAGAGTAGCAAGGAACATAAAGTGAACGGAATGACCTCTACAGCCATATGTTCCCCCTCACCCCAACCCTCTCCCTCAAGGGAGAGGGGGTCCTCCGTGCAGGCATTATTTTGTGGGGAACCCAGCCCTGTGGGAGAGGGTTAGAGTGAGGGTATCAGACCGCACATTCCCGGCTATTACGCTGCCCGCTCATCCCGGTTCGCCATTACTTTTGGCGTATTCACCTCTATCCAGTCCGCCAGCGCGGCCACTTTCTCGCTCACCTCTACGCCAAGCGGCGTCAGGCTATACTCAACGTGCGGCGGTACAACAGGATACGAAACGCGATCGACAAAACCGTCATGCTCCAGTGCCTGCAGCGACTGGGCCAGCATCTTCTCGCTCACGCCACCCATTTTACGGCGCAGATTGCTGAAGCGATGCGTTCCCTCACGTAGCGCCACCAGGATCAGAACTCCCCAGCGGCTGGTGACATGTTTGAGCACCTCTCTGGACGGGCACTGCTCCGCGAAGAGATTACCATCGCGCATTTGTTCGCTGAGTGTCGGTATCGTCATTTAATACTTACCTTTTTGTACGTACTTACTAAAAGTTAGTTATGGTGCTAGTGTGCCACAACACCAGACAAACACGAAGGAGATTGATCATGATCGCGATTACCGGCGCTACCGGCCAGCTTGGCCGCCTCGTTATCGAACAGCTGTTAAAAACCGTCCCGGCAAACCAGATTGTCGCCATTGTGCGTAACCCGGCGAAAGCGGAAGCCCTGAGCCAGCAGGGTATTGTGGTTCGTCAGGGCGATTACACCGACCAGGCCGCGTTGACCACGGCGCTGAAGGGTGTGGAGAAACTGCTGCTGATCTCATCCAGCGAAGTGGGTCAGCGCGCCACGCAGCACCAGAACGTCATCAACGCTGCCAAAGCAGCTGGCGTGACATTTATCGCCTACACCAGCCTGCTGCATGCGGATAACTCACCGCTGGGCCTGCACGTTGAGCATGTTGCTACGGAAAAAGCGCTGGCAACATCCGGCATTCCTTATGCCCTGCTGCGCAACGGCTGGTATACCGAAAACTACCTGGCGAGCGCGCCGCCTGCGCTGGAACACGGCGTGTTTATCGGTGCCGCAGATGAAGGCAAAATCGCCTCAGCCACCCGTGCGGATTACGCGGCGGCGGCGGCAAAAGTGGTTTCGGAAGAGGGCCACGCTGGCAAGGTCTATGAACTGGCAGGCGACAGCGCGTGGACGCTGAGCGAACTGGCGGCTGAACTGAGCAAGCAGAGCGGTAAACCTGTGGTTTATCAAAACATGAGCGAAGCGGATTTCGCCGCTGCGCTGAAGAGTGTCGGCCTGCCTGCCGGGCTGGCGGATATGCTGGCGGACTCTGATGTGGGCGCATCTAAAGGCGGGCTCTTTGACGATAGCCATACGCTGAGCAAACTGATTGGGCGACCAACGACCTCTCTGGCGGAGAGCGTCAAGGCCATCCTGTAATTGTTACGGATTGGTTATTTTTTGTGGCATCCCCTCGGGTCATCTCTGATAATGAAGCGATGACCCACGAGGAGGCTCACCGTGCAAGGCGTACCGGAACAATTTAGCGATGAGAGAGACAGCGCGCGCTTTCGCCATCTGGCGCAGTTGCCGGGTCTGGAACTTTATCACGCGCATATCGCTGACTACGCCTTTGAGCCTCACACGCACGAAGCCTTCGGCATCGGCACCATCGAAACCGGTGCCGAGCGCTTTCGCTATCGCGGTACTCAGCACCTGGCCGCTGAAAAATCCGTTGTCACCATGAACCCGGACGAGATCCACACCGGTGAATCGGCCACCGAAGGCGGCTGGCGCTACCGGATGGTCTACATCGAACCCGCTTTACTGGAAGAGGTGACTGGCCTGCGCCACTGGTGGTTCAGCGACGTGACCCGCCACGACCCGCTGCGTTCGCAGCAAATCGGCCAGCTGATCTACGGCCTGTGGCATACCCAGGACCCGCTTGCGCAAAAAGGACTGCTGCTGGATCTGATTGAGACCTTCCAGCCGTTGGCCCATCACGCTCCAATAATTAAGGAAGGCGCGCACCGGTTCGAACGGGTACGCGAGTATCTGCACGACAACTACATGCACGCCGTGACGCTGGACGAGTTGGCCAACGTGGTTTCTCTCAGCCCTTACCATTTTCAGCGCCAGTTTAAAGCCCATTTCCACGTCACACCGCACCAGATGCTGATGGCTATTCGCCTGTGGCGCGCCAAAGGCTTCCTTACGCACGGCATGCCCGCCGCCGAAGTGGCCGCCGCGACCGGGCTGACCGACCAGTCGCATTTAACCCGCGCGTTTACCCGCCGCTACGGGATTACGCCCGTCCGCTACCAGAAACAAGTTATCGGGCGCTGATGCGCAATCTCATACAATACGCGCGCAATCCCCCCTTCTACACTGAGTACAAAGTCAATTGATGTGGATGGAATAATGATTAGTGGCGTGTTGTATGCCCTGCTGGCAGGGCTGATGTGGGGGCTGATTTTTGTCGGCCCGCTGATTGTGCCCGAGTATCCGGCGGCCCTGCAGTCAACCGGACGCTATCTGGCGCTGGGGCTGATTGCCCTGCCGCTGGCCTGGCTCGGTCGTACGCGTTTACGCCAGCTCAACCGCCAGGACTGGATGACCGCGCTGGCGCTGACCATGATGGGCAACCTTATCTATTACGTCTGCCTGGCGAGCGCCATTCAGCGTACCGGCGCGCCGGTATCGACCATGATTATCGGCACGCTGCCTGTCGTTATCCCCGTCTTTGCGAACCTGCTGTACAGCCAGCGCGATGGCAAACTGGCATGGTCAAAAATGGTACCCGCGCTGATCTGCACGGGCGTCGGGCTGGTCTGTGTGAATATTGCCGAGCTTCGCCACGGGCTCGCTGATTTCAGCGTCTGGCGTTACGGCTCGGGGATCGGTTTAGCGTTTATTTCGGTCGCCTGCTGGGCCTGGTATGCCCTGCGTAATGCGCGATGGTTACGGGAGAACCCGGATAAACATCCGATGATGTGGGCAACGGCACAGGCGCTGGTGACGCTGCCGGTCTCGCTGGTGGGCTATGCCGGGGCGTGCCTCTGGTTTGCGCAGCAACAACCGGACTTCGCCCTCCCTTTCGGGCCGCGGCCGTGGGTCTTTGTCGGGCTGATGATCGCTATCGCTGTGCTCTGTTCCTGGGTGGGCGCACTGTGCTGGAATATCGCCAGCCAGAAACTGCCAACGGTGATCTTAGGGCCGCTGATTGTCTTCGAAACGCTGGCCGGGCTGCTGTACACCTTCCTGATGCGCCAGAGCGTACCGCCGCTGTTAACGGCCTGTGGAATAGTGCTGCTGGTGATGGGTGTAGTAATGGCGGTAAGAGCGAAGCCGGAAAAACCGATGGTCGTTCCGGCGTCGGAGATATGAGGCGTTTGCAGGGCCTGCAAAAACGTAGGCCCGGTCAGGCGTAGCCGCCTCCGGGCAAGCTTTTAAAACGTTTCCCAGTTGGCTTCAGACGCAGAAGCGACGGGCTGCGCTTTTGGCGCATAGGTTTTCGCCGGAGCCGCCTTCACTGCCTGGCTGCGGGCAATTTTAAACACTGCCACCGCGTCGTTCAGGCGTGCCGCCTGGTCTTCCAGCGCGGCCGCTGCGGCCGCAGACTCTTCCACCAGCGAGGCGTTCTGTTGGGTAACACGATCCATCTCTGCCACCGCCTGGCCCACCTGGTCGATCCCGCGGCTCTGCTCATCAGACGCAGAGGCAATTTCACCCATAATGTCGGTGACGCGAGTAACAGCGTTAACAATCTCCGCCATAGTGGCCCCGGCTTCGTTCACCAGTTGCGAGCCTGCGTTAACTCGCTCACCAGAGTCATCAATCAGCGCTTTAATCTCTTTCGCCGCCTGGGCGCTGCGCTGAGCAAGCGTACGCACTTCTCCGGCTACCACCGCAAAGCCACGCCCCTGCTCACCTGCGCGCGCCGCTTCAACTGCCGCGTTAAGAGCCAGGATGTTCGTCTGGAAGGCAATACCGTCAATGACATTGGTAATTTGCGCAATTTTGCTGGAACTGGTGGCGATTTCGTCCATGGTGCGCACCACGCCTTCTACAACGTTACCGCCCTTCTTCGCCGTTGAAGAGGCATCAAGCGCCAGACGGGAAGCCTGACGGGCATTGTCGGCGTTTTGTTTCACCGTTGCCGTCAGCTGCTCCATACTGGCAGCCGTCTCTTCCAGCGAGGCAGCCTGCTGCTCGGTACGGGAAGAGAGATCGTTACTGCCCGCAGAGATTTCCCCCGCACCGGTGTAAATGGTATCCGCACCTTCACGAACCACGCCCACGGTGTTTGCCAGCGCGGTTTGCATCTCCTGGACGTTTTGCGCCAGCACGGCCATCTCGTTTTTACCCTCAGCATGGATCGGCTGGGTTAAATCACCAGCGGCAATGGCGCGGATATGGCTTATCACATCCTGCAGCGGCAACAGCAGCACGCGGCGCATGGCAATCCAGCTGGAGATAATCACGATAATTACCAGCAGCATAACCGCAGAGAGGATCCACAGGATACGCTTGTAATCACTTTCGTTATCTTTGATCCCTTTATCCGTAAGCACGGCCTGGGCTTCACGCCATTCCCGGTAAACGTTTTGCATCGCGGTCTGTTTCTGCTCTGCATTCTGCTTGAACATCTCTTCCAGATTGCCCTGAGAGAGCAAAACGTTCATTTGGGTCAGCGTCGCGGAGTAATTGCGGTACTGCTCTTCCAGACGATTTGCCAGGTTGGGATCCAGCCCTGGGGTATTCGGCAAAGCATAGTATTTGTCGTAATGAGACTGGGCATTGGCCAGCAGGTTTTTCGCCGTGTTTACCAGCTCATTGAGCTGTCCGCCGTTAATCTGCGAGGCCATGCTGCTTTGCAGACGCAGCATGCCGCGGTTCAGGGTGACGCGCGCCTGGTTCAGGCTGATCCATGCATCGGTAAACTCCGCCACGTTCTTGCTGGATAGCTGCGACACGGTGAAATTGTCTTTATCGTTATTCAGCGCGTTGATAAAGATACCGGCGGAAACGAGTTGCATGATGCCGAGCACAAGCAGCACCGAAATCAAAAGGGTAATGACTTTTATACGTTTAAACATGCGTTGCCTTTGTAATATGCAGGTTTGTCTGACGTGGATATATCGGCAGGCGCGGCGGGTTGTTTACTGTTTCTCCACGTTAAAAAAGTTTCTAAAGTTATTTTCTGCATTCATTCAGTGAGTTAAACACGCTAATTTTTTGTGACTTACATCTCATTTTCACCCTTGCCTCTAAAGGGTTATAGCGCCGCCTTAAAGATGCATTTAATATGCATCTTATATTCTTGATGATGAGGTAACTGCTATGGCCTTCCGCGACCAACCACTCGGCGAGCTGGCGCTCTCCATCCCTCGCGCTTCTGCGCTGTTTCGTAAATACGACATGGATTACTGCTGCGGCGGTAAGCAAACCCTGGCACGTGCTGCCTCGCGCAAAGAGCTGGATGTAGAGGTTATTGAAGCGGAGCTGGCCCTGCTGGCAGAGCAACCCATCGACAAAGAGTGGCGCACGGCCCCGCTTGCCGAAATCATCGACCACATTATCGTGCGTTACCACGATCGCCACCGCGAACAACTGCCGGAGCTGATCCTGCAGGCCACCAAAGTGGAGCGCGTTCATGCCGACAAGCCTTCCGTGCCGCGCGGCCTGGCGAAATACCTGACCATGCTGCATGAAGAACTCACCAGCCATATGATGAAAGAAGAGCAGATCCTCTTCCCGATGATTAAACAGGGAATGGGCAGCCAGGCGATGGGGCCAATTAGCGTGATGGAAAGCGAACATGACGACGCGGGTGAACTGCTGGAAGTCATCAAACACACGACCAATAACGTCACGCCGCCGACAGAAGCCTGCACCACATGGAAAGCGATGTACAACGGCATTAACGAGATGATCGATGACCTGATGGAACACATCAGTCTTGAGAATAACGTTCTGTTCCCGCGTGCATTGGCGGGTGAATAAAAAGGCCACTGAAGCCTGATGCCCTCACCCCGGCCCTCACCCACTGGGAGAGGGTGCAAAAACTAAAAACGGCAACCGAAGTTGCCGTTTTGCTTTTACCTTACGCCTGCCATTCGTTTCTTACCAATGAACAGCCAGCCCAATCCCAGGGCAATGAACCACAGCGGCGTGACGATCAGCGCCTGACGGGTGTCATCTTCCAGCGTCAGCAGAACCAGAACGAACGCGAAGAACGCCATGCACACCCAGCACATCAGCTTGCCCAGCGGCATCTTATAGATCGATTTCTCATGCAGATGCGGACGCTGTTTACGATACACCAGGTACGAACAAAGGATGATCGTCCAGACGAACATAAACAGGATCGCCGAAACGGTGGTGATCATGGTGAACGCACCGATAACGCTCGGGTTCACGTAGAGCATTACCACCCCACCCAACAGGCACATGCAGGAGAACGTCAGCCCTTTCGCCGGAACAGCACGCTTAGAGAGCTTCGCGAACGCGCTCGGCGCAACGCCTTCCTGCGCCAGGCCAAACAGCATGCGGCTGGTTGAGAACACACCGCTGTTCGCCGATGACGCTGCAGATGTCAGCACCACGAAGTTAATCAGGCTCGCTGCTGCAGGCAGTCCCACCAGCACGAACAGTTCAACAAATGGGCTCTTGCTTGGCACAACCGAGCTCCACGGCGTTACGGACATAATAATGATCAACGCAAAGACGTAGAACATGATGATACGAACCGGAATGGAGTTGATTGCACGCGGCAGGGATTTTTCCGGGTCTTTGGTTTCCGCAGCGGTGGTTCCAACAAGCTCAATCCCCACAAAGGCAAACACCGCAATCTGGAAGCCGGCAAAGAAGCCGCTGATGCCTTTCGGGAACCAGCCGCCGTCATTCCACAGATGGGTAAACGAAGCCTGTACGCCAGTTGGCGACTGGAAGTGCGTCAGCACCATTACCAGGCCCACCACAATCAGCGCCACAATAGCGACAATCTTGATCATCGCGAACCAGAACTCCATCTCACCGAACATCTTAACGGTGGCGAGGTTGAGGCTCAGCAGCAGAATAATCACCGCCAGCGAGGCGACCCAGTCCGACAGCCCCGGGAACCAGAACTGCGCATAGGCGGTAATGGCGACGACATCCGCCATGCCGGTTACGACCCAGCAGAACCAGTAGGTCCAGCCGGTGAAATAACCCGCCCAGGGACCGAGCAGGTCGGAAGCAAAATCGCTGAAAGATTTGTATTCGAGGTTGGAGAGCAGCAATTCACCCATTGCACGCATCACAAAAAAGAGCATAAAACCGATGATCATATAAACGAAAATGATCGACGGCCCGGCAAGACTGATGGTTTTGCCTGAGCCCATAAACAGCCCGGTACCGATGGCACCCCCGATGGCGATAAGCTGAATATGACGGTTTGTGAGATTGCGCCGTAGCGACTGTTCAGACGTCGCCTCTTCTGTCGCGGCGACTTTGACCTGATCTACCATGTAATTTTCCTGTTTATGCCTGTCTGTGTTGTTAAGGCTCTTCTGGCCTTTAAAAACGTCAAATAAATGACGGTCCCTTTGTAAGGGTTTATCGATATTAGGTAAGAATCGGCGGGATGAATACTATGATTTAGATATTATGTTAATAATATGTTGGAAGTGAGTGTCATATCACTCATACAGCGCGAAACAGCTCACAAAAATACACGCAACAGTTTCGTTTGCAAGATAAAATATTGATTCCGTCGTAACTATAGGTTTTAACACTATTTTCCTCTCCCCGGACGGAGAGAGGAAATAAGAAAAGCCGATTACAGGATTTCCAGCAGCTCGACTTCAAACACCAGGGTGCTGAATGGTGGGATGGACGCGCCAGCGCCACGCTCACCGTACGCCAGGTTGTGTGGGATAGTCAGTTCCCATTTGGAGCCGACTGGCATCAGGGTCAGAGCCTCAATCCAGCCTGCGATAACGCCGTTAACCGGGAATTCAGCCGGTTCGCCGCGTGCAACAGAGCTGTCGAACACGGTACCGTCGATCAGCTTACCGGTGTAGTGTACGCGAACGTGGTCAGTGCGTGCCGGGATAGCGCCGTCGCCCTGGTTGATCACGCGGAACTGCAGGCCAGACTCGGTGCTGTTCACGCCTTCACGCTCACGGTTCTCTTCCAGATATTTCACACCTTCTGCCGCCATCTCTTCGAAGCGCGCGCGACGCACAGCGTCCGCACGTTCGTGGATTTCACGCAGCGCACGGTGCACAACATCAACCGGAACGGCTGGCTGTTTGCCTTCCAGCGCGTCAGCGATACCCGCCACCAGCGCTTCTGGTAACAGACCTTCCAGGCCGGATTCGCTCAGTTGCTGTCCTACCTGCAAGCCGATACCGTAACTTGCCTGCGCTTCGATAGTGTCAAAAGTCGGGGTGGTCATGGGTTTTCCTTCCATCACATTTAAAGTAGCGGGCAGCATAGCAGCCATGCCCTTATGGGTAAAACTTTGTCTGAAGTTAAGGTGACAAACTGCGATGAAACAGAAACAATAGAGGTAACCAGGATTAATCCCGAATGGATGTCACGGATGTCGGGTTTGCTACGCCGTTCAGGCAGTTAGCGAACTATACTTCGGAGCACAGGATAAAAAAGACGCGGAGCAGGAGGAGAGCCATGCCCGGGCGATTTGAACTGAAACCTACCCTGGCGAAAATCTGGCATGCGCCGGACAATTTTCGCATTATGGACCCGCTACCTCCTCTGCATCGCAGAGGGATTATCATAGGCGCGCTGCTGGTGATCGTCGGTTTCCTGCTCCCTTCTGGCGGCGATGATGTCGACACCGCACCGGTCACCCGCAATGCGCAACTGGATCTTCAGTCGCAAACGCGCCCGCGGCCTGACACGCAACCCATGCAGACACAGCTTGTGACGCCGTCTAACGATCCGGGACAGGTTGCACCGGTTGAGCCAGAGCCTATTCAGGAAGAACAGCCGCAGGAGCAGGCCGCAGCCCCGTCTGAACCCCAGACGCAGCAGCCAACCGGCATTGAGCAGCAATGGCGTTCCTACCGCGTGGAGGCGGGCAAAACGCTTGCTCAGCTGTTCCGCGACCATAACCTGCCGCCAACCGATGTCTATGCGATGGCTCAGGTTGAAGGTGCGGGCAAGCCGCTCAGTAACCTGCAGAACGGCCAGATGGTGCAGATCCGCCAGAATGCCAGCGGCGTGGTCACCGGGCTAACGATTGATACGGGTAATGGCCAACAGGTGCTGTTTACCCGCCAGCCAGACGGCAGTTTTATCAGAGCACGGTAATGGCGTAGGCCGGGTAAGGCGAAGCCGCCACCCGGCACTTTTGTTCTCAGGCACTCCGTTTATTCACCCACCAGATCCCCGAGCAGACCAGCACCAGCGCAATCGCGTATTTAATCTCAAGGATGTTTTCGCCGAGGAAAATAGCGGACAGTACCGTCCCGGCGACGGGAATCACAAAGTTGAACGGGGCAATCATACTGACGCGGTTCACTTTCAGTAGCGCGCTCCACAGGGCGAAGGCGACGGATGAGAGCAACGTCAGATACCCTAATACCGCCACCGCGGTGAGGCTATGCACCTCCAGCGTCCCGCCCGTTGCATATCCCCCTGCCACCAGCGCAAGACCACCAATGCCCAGCTGCCAGCCGGTCATCACCGTGGGATCAACCGTCTGGGAAATCCGTTTGCCGTAAAGCGTGGCGGCGGAGAGGATGAACGCCGCCAGCACCACAAACCCGTCACCATTCCAGACAAAGCGGAAATCACGAATACCACTGTGGAAATTCACCAGCATCACCCCGGCAAACCCCAGAATACAGCCCAGCGTTTTGTTATAGCTGAGCTTGTCGTTGTGGTAGATAAAATGCGCCAGCAGTACGCTGAAGAAGGTGCCGGTGGCGTTCATGATCGAGCCATTAACGCCCGTGGTGTATGCCAGCCCGATATAAAAGAAGGTGTACTGAATGGTGGTCTGCGTCAGTCCCAGGATCGTAAGCTGGCCAAACTGCGTGGGCGTGAGCCTGGCGATGGGTTTACGCTGTGCCAGCGCAAACAGCAGCAGCAGTGCTCCGGCAAACAGAAAACGGTATCCGGCAAAGACGACTTTTGACGGGATATCATCGGTTGCGATCTGAAAGAGTTCATAGCCACTTTTAATGGCCGGGTAAGAGCTACCCCAGAGCAGACAGCAGAGTGTGGCGCAGGCGTAGGCCACATTGCGACGGGCAAAGACAGGCGTAGACAGAGCGGTTTCCATGGCAAATCTCAAAGATAAAATTGCGTTTCATTTTATTATCAGAGAATGCGTCAGGAATCGCGACCATACAAGCTAAAAGAGAGGTTCGTCAGGCTTTAAAAAGCAAAACGCCGGCACAAGGCCGGCGCTTCGACGCGAGCAGAGTAAAAAATTACTCAGCTACAACGTTAACAACCAGTTTAGCGAACACTTCGCTGTGAACCTGGAAGTCAACTTCGTGCTCACCAGTGGTACGCAGAACGCCGTTCGGCAGACGAACTTCGCTCTTAGCCACTTTAACGCCTGCTGCAGAAACTGCATCAGCGATATCGCGGGTACCGATGGAACCGAACAGTTTACCTTCGTCGCCAGCTTTGGAAGCGATGGTAACAGTGCCCAGTGCGTTGATTGCTTCAGCGCGAGCGTTAGCAGCCGCCAGAACGTCAGCCAGTTTGGCTTCCAGTTCAGCACGACGTGCTTCGAAAAACTCTACGTTTTTCTTGGTAGCAGGAACAGCTTTGCCCTGTGGAACCAGGAAGTTACGAGCGTAGCCCGCTTTAACGTTTACCTGATCACCCAGGCTGCCCAGGTTTGCTACTTTATCAAGCAGAATAACTTGCATTACCTTATCCTCTTAAAGTCGTATTAATGGACCGTGCCCGATTACTGATGACGATCAGTGTACGGCAGCAGAGACAGGTAGCGAGCGCGTTTGATAGCGCGAGCCAGCTGACGCTGGTATTTTGCACGAGTACCGGTGATACGGCTTGGGACAATCTTACCGCTTTCGGTGATGTAGTTTTTCAGCGTTGCGATATCTTTATAGTCGATCTCTTGAACGCCTTCCGCGGTGAAACGGCAGAACTTGCGACGACGGAAATAACGTGCCATATGGCTAGTCTCCAGAATCTATCAAATCAATCTGCTCGGCATGCAGAACCATTTTGCTCAGACCGTTCTTTGCCTTGTGGCAAGAGATGAACCCCTGAACGATTACTGCACTACCGACCGTTAAACTGTGAGTAATGGCCTGGTTTTCGTGTCCGCTAATGATAACGGGCATTTGGCACCACGCCTGCCGGTGAAACCCGGCTTCCTCTTGCACAGAACGATGCTCAAGCACGAACTGGCAATGCGGAATTCCTGATGGACTGACCTTTCGAAGGGGAGCCCTGCATACGATGCCGGACAACGCCAGACGGTTGGTCATCAGAAATTACTCTTCAGAATCCCCAGCATCAGAATCATCTGCGGTTTCGTTTGCGAAATCATCGCGACGCTCACGGCGCTCGTCTTTCGCTTTAACCATCGGAGATGCTTCGGTAACTGCGTGTTTGGTACGCATAACCATGCTGCGGATAACGGCATCGTTGAAGCGGAAGGTAGTTTCCAGCTCATCGATCACTTCCTGCGGAGCTTCAACGTTCATCAGAACGTAGTGTGCTTTGTGCAGTTTGTTGATCGGGTAAGCCAGCTGACGGCGGCCCCAGTCTTCCAGACGGTGGATCGTACCTTCTGCACCAGTGATGGCAGCAGAGTAACGCTCGATCATACCCGGAACCTGTTCGCTCTGGTCAGGATGGACCATAAAAACGATTTCGTAATGACGCATCGAATTGCTCCTTACGGATTATTCAGCCTCCTGTCTGGGTCAGCCGAGGCCCGGGGAGGCAAGGAACGTGTTAAAGGTCGGCTGAAAAATTGACGCGTCATAATACTTGCGCCCCCCAGGAAACTCAAGCTGATTGCACAAATAATTCGCACAAACCGCAAAGCTGGTCTAAGTGGGTGATTTAAAATTAACCACACTAGGAAGCGTTGTTTTTTTGAACAACTGCATCAGAAATGGTCACGCATCCTCGCCGGATAAGTGATTACACTTTAATCAGAGACCATATAAATACCGGAGGGGAGCAAACAACCGTCTCACAGCACGCAGTCGTGGAGCGCATATCATGAAAAAAATCGCAATTGCCGTAATGGCTGCGCTTTTGCTCAGTGCAAACGCGATGGCAGCCATCAAGATAGACAGCCGACAGGCCAGAAACATGGATGATGTGCAGAGCTTAGGCGTTATTTACATCAATCACCATTTCGCCACAGAGAGCGAAGCAGATCAGGCGCTTAATAAAGAAACCGATGCTCAGGGGGCAAATTACTACCACGTTATTCTGATGCGTGAGCCCGGCAGCAACGGCAACATGCACGCCAGTGCAGATATTTACCGATAACGCTTTGACGCTAGCACCAGGAAAGCCAACAAAAAGAATATAGCCATCGTTTTACTTGCCCCCTGCCCGGGGGCTTTTTTTTTTATGAATGGCTCTGAAATACCACCGGTTACAACTGTTTTCGGTATTCCAGAGCACTTATTCACTTCTGCCCGTAATAGGCGTTTGGACCGTGCTTGCGCATGAAATGCTTGTTCATCAGGTAATCATCAATGCCCTGAAGCTGTGGGTTGATGCCGCGAGCGATCCACGCCATGCGTGCCACCTCCTCCATGACTACCGCGTTATGGACAGCGTCATGCGCATCTTTTCCCCAGGCGAACGGACCGTGCTGATAGACCACAATGCCCGGCGTATGCAGCGGTTCGCTCTCACCCAGCGTTTCGATAATGACGTTGCCGGTGTTGAGCTCGTACTCGCCTTCCACTTCTGTCTGCGTGAGTGCCCGCGTGCACGGAATGTCACCAAAGAAGTAGTCCGCATGCGTGGTTCCCAGAGCCGGAATGGCCCGCCCCGCCTGTGCCCAGGCTGTGGCATGCGTAGAGTGCGTATGAACTACGCCGCCCAGAGAAGGGTAACGCCGGTAGAGCGCCAGATGGGTGGCTGTATCTGAAGAAGGGCGCCATTTGCCGTCGACAACGTTACCCTCAAGATCAACCACTACCATATCGTCAGGGCTCATAGCGTCATATGCCACGCCGCTAGGCTTAATCACCACGAGTCCCTGCTCTCGGTCGATAGCACTGACGTTTCCCCAGGTGAAGGTCACCAGCCCATAGCGCGGGAGATCCATATTAGCGTCAAAGACCTGCTGCTTAAGCTTAAGCATATTCAGCCTCCAGTAAGCCGGCCCGTGCCATACGTTCCCGTACCCAGTCGCGAGCGTTAGCCACTTCACCTGCCGGGTCATCTGACGTTTCGCTCCACATCTCAATCAGGTAAGGTCCGCAATACCCCGCCTGTTTGAGCGTCTGGAAGCACCGTTCGAAATCCACCACCCCGGTGCCGAACGGAACGTTTTTGAATACCCCAGGACGCGTATCTTTGACATGAACCGCGACGATATGGCCCATCCCCGCCAGCAGTTCCATTTGTACGTCGTTATCCCACGCCGACAGGTTGCCGATATCAGGATAGAGCTGGAACCACGGATTGTTCAGGTAATGCGCGTAGCCCAGCGCCTTGCTGATCGAGTTCATTAACGGATAGTCCATGATCTCCATCGCCAGCGTCACCTGCGCGCGGCTAGCCATTTCAACGCTCTCTTTCAGGCCATCACGAAAACGACGACGCGTTTCGTCATTGGCTTCCTGATAGTAAACGTCATACCCGGCAAGCTGTATCACGCGAATACCCACATCCTGCGCAAAACGAATGGCTTTACACATGATCTCCAGCCCCTGCGCACGCACCGTATCATCTTCACTGCCAAGCGGAAAACGACGGTGGGCACTGAGGCACATGGACGGCACGCGTACGCCCGTTTCGGCGACCGCACTCACCAGCGCCAGACGCAGCTCCTGGCTCCAGTCGAGGCGAGAAAGACGTTCATCGGTCTCATCCACGGACATTTCGACAAAATCGAAGCCCAACTGTTTCGCCAGTTTCAGCCGCTCCAGCCAGCACTCCCCCGCAGGGAGTGCCTTTTCATAGATGCCAAGCGGGACCTGTTTAGACAACATATCCGCTCCTTAGCCCCAAAGCTGAGCGATTGAACGTTTGAACTGACGTGCCGCTTCCACCGGAGACGCGGCATCACGAATGCTGCGACCCGCGATAAAGACGTGAATAGGGATACCTTTAAACAGCGGCAGATCTTCCAGTGCCAGGCCACCGGTAACGGTCACTTTAAAGCCCATGTCAGCAAGACGTTTAATGGCGCTGATATCCGCGTCTCCCCACGCCACGCCGGCGGCCTGCGCATCACGGCTGCGGTGATAAACGACCTGCTGAATGCCAGCATCGCGCCACGCCTGGGCCTGTTCCCAGGTCCAGAAACCGGTCAGTTCAATCTGCACATCGCCGTTGAACTCTTTCGCCACATCCAGCGCGCCTTTCGCGGTGTTGATATCTGCACAGCAGATCACAGTGACCCAGTCGGCATTGGCTTCAAAACACATGCGGGAGAGAATTTTGCCTGCATCGGCAATCTTGGCATCGGCCAGCACGATTTTATGCGGGTAGAGCGCTTTCAGATCGCGAACGGCGCGCACGCCTTCGCCTACGCACAGAATGGTGCCAACTTCGATAATATCCACCTCTTCCGCAATCAAGCGGGTGGTTTCATACGCATCGGACAAAGTCTGGTTATCCAGCGCAACCTGCAACATTGGTAATGACATTTTCAATTCCTTCTTAAACTGCCGCCGCTGTGGCGTTATCAATTAAATCCAGCACTTCCTGCTCAGTGCGGCAGGCGCGTAAACGATCAAAATTCGCTTCGTCATCAAACAGGTTAACGATCTGCATGATGCCAACCTCCTGATGGGTATTGGCATCGACGGCCGCCATGGTGATCAGAATGTCGACCGGGTCGTTATCTTCATGGTTAAACACCAAAGGCGTTTTCAGCGTTACCAGCGCGAAGCCGGTTTTCTTCACGCCCTCTTCCGGGCGACCGTGCGGCATTGCAAGGCCTGGCGCGATGACAAAATAAGGACCATGCTGCGCCACACCATCAAGAATGGCCTGGTAATACCGCGGCTCGACAACGTCAGCCTTAACCAGCAGATCCACGCTCAGCTTGACCGCCTCCTGCCAGGTGCTGGCCTCGGCCTGTAAAAGGATGGAGTTATTCTCTGCCAGCGAATCACGTAGTTTCATGTGGCGTCCTTACTTCACGTCCTGGGGGAAGTGCGCTTTGATCACTTCCAGCAGTTTTGGACCGAAATCCGCAGGGGAGAGCATATTGCGTACCCCCACGACATACTTGTTGCCAGAAACGCTAATTTCACCAGCGATATGGGTAGACGCGATGATGATATCGGCGCCGTTCAGTTCACTTTTGTATTCACCCACCGCGCAGCTGTTCACCGTGTGGTCAATGTTTGACTGGGTTAAAAACTGGTCCACTTTCATCTTCATGATCATGGAGCTACCTTGCCCATTACCACACACAGCCAGGATACGTACGGTCATAATCGAAACTCCTTAGTGAGCAGAAACTTCTGCTGTTTGTTTTTCCGCATCTTCTTCAGCTCGCAGAGAACGGCCAGCGAAGAACATATAAGCCAGAGCAATCAGGATGATGACGGCCATAAAGGCCAGCCCGACGGACGCAAAGCCCTGCATCATTGGCGGTGCCAGGATTGACCAGTCCGCCATGCCCATCCAGGCGCTCATACCGGTGAGCTTGACCGCCCACACGCAACCGAAGATCTCCACCATGCCCATCACCAGACAGATCTTGAGCGCCGCGCGCCAGCCGCCAAAGTGGTTAGCAAAGACGCCAATGGTGGCGTTGGAGAAGAACATGGGGATAAAGCCAGGAATAATCAGAATGGATGAGCCGCAGCCGACCAGAATGCCTACCGCAATCAACTGGCCGATGGTGCCCCACATGAAGCCCCAGACCACCGCGTTTGGCGCAAAGCTGTAGATAGCCGCACAGTCAATGGCCAGCACCGCACCAGGAATCAGGCGTTGGGAGATCCCATTAAAGGCTTCAGACAGTTCGGCAACAAACATACGGACGCCCTGGGTAATGATGAAAATGGCTACCGCGAAGGAGAAACCGGTCTGCAGGATATAAACCGTCCAGTGCGTTTTCCCCGCCATCGCCTGTACTACATCAATCCCGAAGGAGAGCAGAATGGCGCCGAAGAAGATTGTCATCACAATGGCGGTTGAAACGATGTTGTCGTGGAAGATATTCAGCCAGCCCGGCAGCTTGAGATCTTCCACGCTGTCCTCTTTTTTACCCAGGTACGGTGCGACCTTGTAAGCGAGCCAGGCGGCGAATTGCTGCTGATGGCCGATTGAGAAACCGCAGCCGTCGGTGACCTCCTGCGTCGGCTTGTACATCATGTTGGAGGTGATACCCCAGTAGAGCGATACCAGCACGGCGGTGCAGATAATCGTGGTCCACATGGGGTAGCCGAAGATATAGAGAGACACCGCAATCAGCCCGGCCTGCTGGAACATAATGTGGCCAGTCAGCATGATGGTGCGGATGCCGGTAATGCGGCGCAGCAGAACGTAAATGATGTTCAACGCCAGCGCGAGCAGTACCGCGTACCCCACCCAACTGTAGGCATCTCCCATGCGGTCAATGGTGGCCATCATCGACGCGTAGGTGTCAGAGATGGCGCCGTTGATGCCATACACCTCCGACATCTTCGCAACCACAGGCTTAAACGTGCTGGTCAGAATGCCTGAACCCGCCTGCAGCAGCATGAAACCGATGATGGTTTTGATTGTGCCTTTGATGATGACGCTGACGCTTTTGCGCAGAAGGATGTAGCCCAGGCACGTCACGATACCCAGCAAAAGCGGGGCGTTAGTCATTACCTGATTAAAGAACACGGTAAAGACGTTGTAGAGGATCTCCATAACTCTCTCCAGAAATGAGAACACGAGGGGGTAATCCCTGTTCGGTTGGTGCCATCACTCTATTAATCACAAATAATCACCACAAGATTGCATTTGATTATTTGTGACGTATCACGCAAATTATTTCCATGGTGTTAGTAATGATTTTCACTACCGATTCACACGTATAAATTATTTCTTATAATTCATACAATTAATCATTGATAGCGGATATTCTAACAACGTAGAAATGGATTATCTGTGACATGGCGAAGATAAATTTCCTCAATTTACTCGTTGCAAACCGATTCAAAGAGTGCCAGCATTAATCACAACAAATCACCAAATGATTACTTTTGATTAAACCAGGAGTCAAAACGATGAGTAAAGTGAACACCATCACCCGTGAATCATGGATTCTGAGCACCTTCCCGGAATGGGGCAGCTGGCTGAATGAAGAGATTGAGCAGGAACAGGTTGCTCCTGGTACGTTTGCAATGTGGTGGCTGGGTTGCACCGGCATCTGGCTGAAATCCGAGGGTGGCGCCAATATTTGCGTTGATTTCTGGTGCGGTACCGGCAAACAGAGCCACGGCAATCCGCTGATGAAAAAAGGTCATCAGATGCAGCGCATGGCAGGTGTAGAAAAATTGCAGCCGAACCTGCGCACCACACCGTTTGTTCTTGATCCTTTTGCCATTCGCCAGATCGACGCCGTCCTTTCCACCCACGATCATAACGATCACATCGATGTAAACGTGGCGGCAGCGGTGATGCAAAACTGCGCGGACGACGTGCCGTTTATCGGACCGCAGACCTGCGTGGATCTCTGGATTGGCTGGGGCGTGCCGAAAGAGCGCTGCATCGTCATGAAGCCAGGCGACGTGGTGAAAATTAAAGACATTGAAATCCATGCGCTGGACGCCTTTGACCGCACCGCGCTGATCACCCTGCCTGCTGACCAGAAAGCCGCAGGCGTCCTGCCAGACGGCATGGATGAGCGAGCAGTGAACTATCTGTTTAAAACCCCTGGCGGTTCCCTGTACCACAGCGGTGATTCTCACTACTCCAACTACTATGCGAAGCATGGTAACGAGCATCAGATTGACGTGGCGCTGGGCTCCTACGGCGAGAACCCACGCGGCATCACCGACAAAATGACCAGCGCCGATATGCTGCGCATGGCAGAAGCACTGAACACCAAAGTGGTGATTCCTTTCCACCACGATATCTGGTCAAACTTCCAGGCCGATCCGCAGGAAATCCGCGTACTGTGGGAGATGAAAAAAGACCGTCTGAAGTATGGCTTCAAGCCATTTATCTGGCAGGTAGGCGGCAAGTTCACCTGGCCGCTGGACAAAGACAATCTCGAGTATCACTACCCACGCGGTTTCGATGATTGCTTCACCATTGAGCCAGACCTGCCGTTCAAGTCATTCCTCTGATTGTGAACCCCCATCGCCAGACCTTGCGTCTGGCGATTTCATATTTATTTTAGTAATTTCACGCTATTTCAAATATCATCTTTTCAAATCAATTCTTATCGGAATAGCTCATGACGGAAGCGCAACGGCATCAAATATTACTGGAACTCCTGGCGCAAACAGGGTTTATCACCGTCGAGAAAGTGATCGAACGTTTAGGGATTTCCCCCGCGACGGCACGACGAGATATCAACAAGCTGGATGAGAGCGGTAAGCTGAAAAAAGTCCGTAACGGCGCGGAAGCCATCAGCCAGCAGCGCCCCCGCTGGACGCCGATGAATATCCATCAGGCGCAAAACCACGATGAAAAAGTGCGCATTGCCAGAGCCGCATCACAGCTGGTCAACCCGGGTGAGAGCGTGGTGATCAACTGCGGCTCCACGGCATTTCTGCTGGGCCGCGAGATGTGCGGTAAACCGGTGCAAATCATCACCAACTATCTGCCGCTGGCTAACTATCTTATCGATCAGGAACATGAAAGCGTGGTGATCATGGGCGGCCAGTATAATAAGAGCCAGTCCATTACCCTCAGTCCCCAGGATAGCGAAAACAGCCTCTATGCCGGGCACTGGATGTTTACCAGCGGCAAAGGCCTGACAGCGGACGGGCTCTACAAAACCGACATGTTAACCGCGATGGCAGAGCAAAATATGCTTAACGTCGTGGGCAAGCTCGTCGTACTGGTCGACAGCAGCAAAGTCGGCGAGCGAGCTGGCATGTTGTTCAGCCGCGCCGAACAGATTGACATGGTGATCACCGGCAAACATGCCAATCCAGAGATCCTCCAGAAGCTGGAAGATCAGGGCGTCAAAATTCTGCGCGTTTAAAGATGCTGGCGGAAAAAGTCCACCGTCGCGTCCAGCGCCGCTGGCGTGATACGGTGGCGAACCCCCGCTTCCCACAGGCAGGTCAGGTTGCCGTCCAGCCCTTCGCGCTGTAGTGCCTGCTGGAGACGGAAGGTTTCGCCAGGAGGCACCACATCATCCGCGTCACCATGCCACAACAGCAACGGGCGATCGGCGAGACGCGGTAACGCCCGGGTCACTTCCCATTCGGCCAGCAACGCATCAATCTCCGTCGCGTCTTGCGGTGGAAACAGCGTTTTTGACAATGACGTAAAATAGCCCGAGCCCATCAGGCACGCCACGGAGGTCACCTCAGGGTGACGAGCCATGATCCCGAGCGCCGTCATTCCCCCCATCGATGCGCCGGCCACCGCCAGCCGTTGATCCGCCACCAGCCCCGCCTGGTAAAGCGCATCGCGCAGCCCGGCAAATTCGGTAAGGCTACCGTGCAAAATCTGCCAGAACTGCCCCAGTCGCACCTGTTCATCACCCGTAAAACGTGCACCGTGATCGGGTGCATCCGGCATCACTACCCGAAAACCGGCCTGCGCCAGCGCCACCGCAAAATAGCTGTAAACCAGCTTTGATGAAGTAAAGCCATGATAAAAAACTACAACAGGCAGCGGGTGTGCACTTTTTCCCGCAGGGATAGCGTGTAATATTTCATGATTGCCGAGGCGGCGAGTTTCAATTTCAATCATTGTCGACCCTGTGCTGATGAATGATTCATAATGTTGAGAACTGGATTACGCTTTCACGATATTTTCATTCGAAATATACGTACCAGATAACACTTCGGGAACATTCCCCCAAAACTAAATTCGCAGACAACTACACTATGGCTATCAGGAAACGAGATATGGTTATGCGCAGGTTTGCTACTTTATTGTTGCTGGTTCTGCTCAGTGGCTGTAGTGCGCTACAGGGGACACCGCAACCCGCTCCCCCGGTCGCCGACCATCCGCAGGAGATTCGTCGTAATCAGACGGAAGGATTACAACGAATGGGTACCGTCTCCGCGCTGGTTCGCGGATCCCCGGATGACGCTGAGGAGTCAATAAAGGCGCAAGCTGCCGCCGCCAAAGCAGATTATTACGTCATCATTATGATCGATGAAACCATCATTACGGGACAGTGGTATTCACAGGCTATTTTGTACCGTAAATAACGATCTTCATTTGAACGACATTTACACTGCTTTGCGTCCATAGACATTTTCCTGTCCACAATAAACTCCATGCCCGCGACAATGGAAGTGAGTTTATTTGCGAAGGAGTGCCCGGCGGATACCGGAGAAATGTGAAATGGAGCTGACAATGAAACGAACTCTTGCTTTGACCTCTCTGTTGCTCTCAGTAGGCCTTGTGAGCACGACTGCACAGTCAGCAGAATTCGCCAGTGCTGATTGCGTCACTGGCCTTAATGAAATTGGCCAGATCTCCGTCAATAACATTTCGGGGAGCCCGCAAGATGTTGAACGTGTCGTGGCACTAAAAGCCGATGAACAGGGCGCTTCCTGGTATCGAATTATTCAGATGCAGGAAGATAACCGCAGCGATCATTGGCGCGTACAGGCTATTCTCTACGTCTAATCACCTCCGATAAAAGCCACTTATTTTTAGTGGCTTTTCGTTTTTGCAAATTTTTTATCTTCTTTCAACCCTATTAAAAACAATTTGATAACATTTTGTTACATTATTTAAGTAAATGTTAGCTCTGTCCTGCCGTTGAAAAGCCATACCTTTTCAATAATGAGCAATTTATGATCACCTTTTTTCGCCGTGCGGGTCTGGGCGCAAAGCTATCGCTTCTTACCGCCGTGAGTGTCGCCACGCTGTTTCTGCTTTTCACTTTTCTGCTCAGCCATAAAGCCAGCCAGCAGCTTGAAGCCCTTGCGGTAGAAGACCTGCATAACCAGTCCACCGGTATGGTTGATATGGTACAGATGTTTAACACCAGCCTGAGCGAAGAGGTCGAGAGCTATACCCGGCTGTTCACCACCTTTTTACCGCAACCTTTGAGCGTCGACAGCAGTCAACTCCAGACCATTAACGGGCTTAGCGTTCCCCTTCTGAAAGGGGGTGAAACAGGCCTGCATGAAAACAATGCACTTTCTGACGACTTCCTGGCGCGTACAGGGGCAATCTCGACCCTGTTTGTGCGCAGCGGTAATGACTTTGTCCGTGTCGCCACCTCCCTGCGCAAAGAGAACGGCGATCGGGCAATGGGTACCATTCTGGACACTGCCAGCCCGGCCTATGCGGCCGTCACCAAAGGCGAGGTCTATCGCGGTCTGGCGTTGCTGTTCGGCAAGCGCTATATCACCCAGTATCAGCCGTTCAAAAACGCAGAAGGCCAGGTCATTGGGATCATTTTTGTTGGTGTGGATATCACCCACTCCTGGAACGTGATGCGCGAAAAAATCCTCAATCGTCGTTTAGGTGACAGCGGACACTTCTTCGTGCTGGATCGCAGCAACGGTAAAACGCGCGGACAGTTCCTTTTCCACTCGAACCGGGAAGGCCAGCTTCCTGAGTGGGACAGCGCCACCCAGCAGCAGTTGCTGAGCAATACCCCGGGCACGCTGGAACGCGCAAGTGAGGATGGTCGCATACTGAAAATGGCCTATACGCCGCTGCCGGGCTGGAACTGGACCATTATGGGGGAAGTGGATAAATCGGCGCTGCTCTCAAGCGTCACCACGATGCGGGATCGCTTCCTGCTGGCAGGCGTGGCGCTGTCAGTCCTGTTTGCCGCGCTGTTTGTCATCATCATTCGTCGCATGCTGACGCGTCCGCTGCGTAACGTCATTCACCTTGCCCGACAATATGCGGCAGGCGATCTGCGTGCCAGCCTGTCCGTTACCCGCCAGGATGAGGTTGGCCAGCTTATCGACGCCATCAACGGGATCGGCGGCGGTCTGCAAAAGATTGTCCTGCAGGTACGCGAGGCCGCAGGCGAGATCCATCTGGACACTAACGCCCTGGCCTCTGATACCGGTGAGATCTCAGAGCAGATCAACAAACAGGCCAGCAGCGTTGAAGAGACCTCCGCGAGTATGGAACAACTCGCCGCAACCGTGCAGCAAAACGCGGCCAATATGGAACAGACGCAGCAGCTGGTGGGGGAAACCTCACGCGCGGTGCATCAGGGGGGCGAGACGGTGACGAACGCAGTCTCCACCATGGACGATATTCGCGACGCCTCAAAGCGCATCGAGGACATCACGCGCGTGATTGAGTCGATTGCTTTCCAGACTAACATTCTGGCGCTTAATGCAGCGGTTGAAGCAGCACGCGCCGGCGAACACGGAAAAGGGTTTGCTGTGGTCGCGCAGGAAGTGCGCGCCCTGGCGGCACGCAGCGCTAATGCGGTGAAAGAGATTGAGCAGCTGATTGGCGACACGCTGAACAAGGTGAGTGAAGGCCATGCGCTCTCAGAGCAGACGCGTCTGGCGATGGATGCCATCATCGCGCACATCGATAACATCAACCAACTGGTGACCGAGATTAACCATGCATCCCGCGAACAGTCGGCGGGGATCCGTCAGGTGAATCTGGCCATGACCCATATTGGTGAAGCCTCCCACATCAACGCCGATCGCGTCTCGCGCAGCGAGCAAACCGCACAATCACTGCGCGAGAAAGGGTCGCACCTAACTCAACTGGTGAGCCTGTTCCAGCTTAAAAACTAGCCTACCCTGCCCGTGGCGCGTAGCAGAAGATCGCTTTGAACCTGCTCTGTCATCAGCGTGCCGCCACGGGTATCCAGCATCATGCGGCACCACGCCTGCGCGACGGGCGGAGAGGCGTGCCGCAGCATCTGGCTTCCGGCGCCCAGCAGGAATAGCTGATGCGCAATCTCCCGCCCCTGCGCCTCCTGCGGTTTACGCAGTTTTTGCTGCAGCTGCCGCCAGCTGCGATCGAAGTGTCTGTCCTGACCTTTCACCTGCGCAAAATCCTCTGCAAGCAGATCGAACATACCCGGCTGCTTCGCCAGAACGCGCAGAACATCCAGACACATGATGTTCCCTGAGCCTTCCCAGATGCTGTTCACCGGCATCTCGCGATACAGGCGGGGGAGTTCACTCTCCTCACAGTACCCGATGCCGCCCAACACCTCCATCGCCTCTGCCACAAACGGGATACCCGCTTTGCAGACGCTGAATTTCGCGGCTGGTGTGAAAAGCCGCGCCCAGGCCGCCTCCTGCGGATAGGCGCGTTTATCCCACGCCCGGGCAAGACGAAACAGCAGCGCCGTTTGCCCCTCCAGCACCAGCGCCATGCGGCTCAGGACGTCGCGCATCAGCGGCTGATCGATGAGGTTTTTTCCGAACGTCTGCCGCTGATGGGCGTGGTACAGCGCCACGGATAATGCCCGACGCATCAACCCATGGCTGCCCAGAGCGCAGTCAAAACGCGTTAACCCGCCCATGCGAAGGATCTGTCGTACTCCTTCCCCCTCTTCCCCTAACAGCCAGCCGGACGCATCCAGAAACTCCGCTTCACTGCTGGCGTTAGAGCGGTTGCCGAGCTTGTCTTTCAGCCGCTCCAGGCGCACGGCGTTGCGCTGCCCGTCAGGCAAAAAGCGAGGAACAAAAAAGCAGGACAACCCGCCTTTCGCCTGCGCCAGCACCAGATGCGCATCGCTTTGTGGCACAGAGAAAAACCACTTATGACCCACCAGCCGGTAGCTGCCGTCGCTGCACTTTTCTGCTTTGGTAGTGTTGCTGAGCACGTCCGAGCCGCCCTGTTTTTCCGTCATCCCCATGCCGATCAGCAGGCCGCGCTTTTGGGCTCCAGGGGCAAGGTGAGGATCATAACGATCGCTCAGTAG
Organism: Enterobacter sp. A8; assembly: GCF_004296595.1. Classification (NCBI taxonomy): domain Bacteria; kingdom Pseudomonadati; phylum Pseudomonadota; class Gammaproteobacteria; order Enterobacterales; family Enterobacteriaceae; genus Enterobacter; species Enterobacter sp. A8. The sequence continues at coordinate 50,353 of NZ_SCMF01000004.1, read as the reverse complement.
CGGCGTGAGCCAGTTCTGGAAAGGTTCAGGGAGCGCCTGTTGCAGCAGCGGCGTGGCGGCAAACGTCATGGTCACGGGGCACAGCGTTCCGGCCTCAACCTGAGCATGCAACACGAAGCGCGCGGCGCGAGCGACAAAGGAGCCTTTACGCGCCTCCTCTTCCCACGCCAGGTTATGCACCCGGTTAGCGCACAGCCCCTGCATCAGAAGATGCCAGGCGGGGTGAAAACGGACATCATCCAGCCGCTCACCGGTGGGGTCATAGCGAAGTAACTCCGGCGGATTGACGTTCGCCAGCCTGCCAAGCTCCAGCGACTCCGCCGTACCTAACTGCTGGCCTATACTGGCCAGCAACTCGCTATCCCACTCCGCGCCTTCGCGGGCCACCGCGTCACGCAGGGCACAATCAGAGAGAAAAAGGTTGCTGTTCGAAAGCGGTGCGGGTTGGTTAAAAACGGTATGTGTTTGCCAGTGCATGCTGTCTCCCTCCTTCAGTGGCAATGAAGATAAGTATGGACAGACCCTGTGCACGCTGCATGGGAGTAAGGTCACACGGTAGCGATCCCGCTGATATCATTCGTGAAATAGCTCACAGAACATAAGAATAAACTATTTCATCACTTCACTTTTATTGAATAATTTATTCTTATCCCTTTCAGTGAGGAAAGTTATGCAACCGAATGCGCATAAGCGTGCGTTAATTGCAGGCTCCATTGGTAATTTCATCGAGTGGTATGAGTTTGCGGTCTACGGCTTTCTGGCCACCGTGATTGCGAAAAACTTCTTCCAGCTTGAAGGCGAGTCGGGGCTGACCAGCCTGATCCTCACCTACGCCTCGTTTGCCATCGCTTTCTTTTTCCGCCCACTGGGGGCGGTGGTGTTTGGCCGCATCGGCGACCGGATTGGCCGCAAACCGACGCTGATTATTGTGCTGGTGCTGATGACGCTCGCCACCGCCGCCATCGGTGTTGTGCCAGTCTATGCCAGCATCGGTATCGCTGCGCCGCTGATCGTTACGTTGCTGCGCATCCTGCAGGGATTGTTCGCGGGGGGTGAGTACGGTGGTGCGGTTTCCTTGATGACGGAATTTGCACCACGCGGTAAACGTGGTCTGTATGGCGCATGGCAATCGTTCACGGTGGCGCTGGGGCTATTAGCGGGCGCGGGTATTGTCGCCTTGCTTTCTGCCTTACTGACACCGGAAGCCCTGCATGACTGGGGCTGGCGTATCCCATTTTTCCTGGCCCTGCCTATGGGGGTGGTGGCGCTCTGGTTGCGGGTGAGTATGGAAGAGACGCCGAGCTTCGTGCAGCAGCAGGAAAAACCGCTGATCGCGCAGGCCAGTGCCGTCGCCACAATTAAAGCGATCGTGATGGGAATTGGCCGGGTGATGGTCTGGTCGGCGGCGGGATATACCTATCTGGTGATTATGCCGACCTATCTGCAATCGGCACTGCACACCGGATTTAACCAGGCACTGTTGATAGCCGTGATTTCGAATGTCGGCTTTGCGCTCACCATTATTCCGTCGGGGATCCTGAGCGACAGGATTGGCCGCCGCACGGTGATGATTATCGCCACCGCGTTACTGCTGATCCTCGCCCTGCCGCTGCTGAAAATTCTGCAGGCGGAGTCCAGTACCCTCGCGGTAAAAGCGATCGTGGTATTGATAGCTGGCGGTCTGGTGGGCATGCTGGCAGGTCCAGGGCCGGCAATGCTCTCAGAGATGTTCCCGACGCGTGTACGCTATACCGGGCTTGGTCTGGCGTATTCCTTGTCGAATGCCATTTTCTCGGGGTGTGCGGGGCTTATTATTACCGGGTTGATTAAGGAGACGGGAAACCTCGACATTCCGGCATATTACGTCATGGCGACGGCGGTGGTGAGTATTGTGGCGCTGATGACGCTCAGGAAGGATGACCATTTGCGGACGTTGGAGGAGTAAGGTTGTCACCGTCTGGTGCCCTCACCCACCGGGAGAGAGATAAAACACAAAAGGCCGTCCACAGGACGGCCTTGCTGTTTATTCGCCGCGCTGACGTACCGCTTCAAACAGGCAAATACCCGTTGCAACAGAAACGTTCAGGGACGACACGCTGCCCGCCATCGGGATGCTGATCAGCTCGTCGCAGTGCTCACGCGTCAGGCGACGCATGCCTTCACCTTCCGCACCCATTACCAGCGCCAGACGGCCGGTCATTTTGCTCTGATACAGGGTATGATCCGCTTCACCGGCGGTACCGACGATCCAGATATTCTCTTCCTGCAGCATACGCATGGTGCGCGCCAGGTTGGTGACGCGGATCAGCGGAACGTTTTCCGCTGCACCGCAGGCCACTTTCTTCGCCGTTGCGTTCAGTTGTGCAGAACGATCTTTCGGTACGATCACCGCGTGCACGCCCGCCGCATCGGCGCTGCGCAGGCACGCGCCGAGGTTGTGCGGATCGGTCACGCCATCAAGGATCAGGAAGAACGGGTTATCCAGTGCAGCGATCAAATCCGGCAGATCGTTTTCCTGATACTGACGGCCTGGCTTCACGCGGGCAATAATCCCCTGGTGAACCGCGCCTTCACTTTTCTCATCCAGGAACTGGCGGTTGGCCAGCTGGATCACCACGCCCTGCGCTTCCAGTGCGTGGATCAGCGGCATCAGACGTTTGTCTTCACGCCCTTTCAGAATGAACACTCCCTGAAAACGCTCCGGTGTGCGCTCCAGCAGGGCCTGCACCGCGTGGATGCCGTAAATCATTTCACTCATTGATGATTCTCATAAAAGGTATTTCCCCCTCTCCCCAGTGGGGAGAGGGTCAGGGTGAGGGGAGAATTTACTCCGCCTGCTGTTTCTTCGCTGCGCGCTTCGCTTTGGTCGCAGCAGCAATTTTTTGTGTTTTCGCGGACGGCTTTTTCGCCTTGCGAGCCTCTTTCTTCGCCGCTTTTGGCTTCTGCTTTTTCTCACCGCGGAAGGCACTGTCTGGCTCGAAGTTCACTTTCTTACCCGCCTGACGACGTTTGCCGCTCGCGTTGCCGTTACCGCCTTTTTTCGCCTTCTCACGCGCGGTTTTACCTACGTTACGTGGCGCGCGCTCGCTGGAGATCAGGCTGAAGTCAATCTTACGCTCGTCCATGTTGACGGCTTCGACTTTGACCTCCACCCGATCGCCAAGGCGATAGGTCTGTCCACCCGATTCACCAATCAGGCGCTGTCCAACCTGGTCGAAACGGTAATAGTCGTTATCGAGGCTGGAGACATGCACCAGACCGTCGATAAACAGCTCGTCAAGGCGAACAAAGAAACCAAACCCGGTCACGCTGGCGATAACACCTTTGAAAATGTTACCGACCTGATCCAGCATAAAGTCGCATTTCAGCCAGTCAGAGACTTCGCGCGTCGCTTCATCGGCACGGCGTTCGGTCATGGAACAATGCTGGCCAAGCTGCAGCATCTCTTCCATTGAATAGTGGTACCCGCCGGTTTCAGTCGTGTTCCCTTTATGGCCCTGCTCCTGCGCCAGCAGATACTTGATCGCACGGTGCAAAGACAGGTCCGGATAACGGCGGATCGGCGATGTAAAGTGTGCGTAAGACTGCAGCGCCAGACCGAAGTGACCCCGGTTTTCCGGGTCGTAAATCGCCTGCTTCATGGAGCGCAGCAGCATAGTCTGCAGCATTTCTGCATCCGGGCGATCGCCAATGGATTCCAGCAGCTCAGCATAATCGCGCGGCTCTGGCTTGTTACCGCCAGGCAGCTCCAGACCGAGTTCAGCCAGTACGGAGCGGAACGCGGTAATGGCTTCCGTCGACGGTTTATCGTGGATACGGAACAGCGCCGGCTCTTTAGCTTTCTCGACAAAACGGGCCGCCGAGATGTTCGCCAGGATCATACACTCTTCGATCAGCTTATGCGCATCGTTACGCTGGGTCTGTTCAATACGCTCAATGCGGCGTTCAGCGTTGAAAATGAACTTCGCCTCTTCGCTCTCAAACGAGATCCCACCGCGCTCTTCACGCGCCTGATCCAGCGTTTTGTAGAGGTTATGCAACTCTTCGATGTGCTTCACCAGCGGCGCATACTGTTCACGCAGGTCCTGATCGCCCTGCAGCATATGCCAGACCTTGGTGTAGGTCAGACGCGCATGGGAGCTCATTACCGCTTCGTAGAATTTATAACCGGTTAAGCGACCTTTACTGGAGATGGTCATCTCGCAAACCATACACAGGCGATCAACCTGCGGGTTCAGGGAACAGAGGCCGTTGGAGAGCACTTCCGGCAGCATCGGTACCACCTGAGACGGGAAGTAAACCGACGTACCACGGCTGCGCGCTTCGTTATCGAGCGGCGTATGGGGACGAACGTAATAGCTCACGTCGGCGATAGCAACCCACAGACGCCAGCCGCCGCCACGTTTTTTCTCGCAGTATACGGCGTCATCGAAGTCGCGGGCATCTTCACCATCAATGGTGACCAGCGGCAAACTGCGGAGATCCACGCGTCCCGCTTTGGACTCTTCCGGCACCTCTTCCTTCAGACCCACAATCTGCTCTTCAACCGCTTTTGGCCAGATGTAAGGGATCTCATGCGTACGCAGGGCCATATCAACAGCCATGCCGGTACCCATGTTATCGCCCAGCACTTCGACGATTTTACCTACCGCTTTGGTGCGACGCGTTGGACGCTGAGTAAGCTCCACTACTACCACAAAGCCCATGCGCGCGCCCATCACCTCTTCAGGCGGGATCAGTATATCGAAGCTCAGACGGCTGTCATCCGGTACCACAAAGCCTACACCGGCATCGGTAAAGTAGCGGCCAACGATCTGGCTGTTTTTTGGCACCAGCACGCGAACCACGCGTGCTTCGCGACGGCCTTTACGATCGGCACCCAGCGGCTGCGCCAGGATCTGGTCGCCGTGAATACACATCTTCATCTGTTCGGATGAGAGGTAGAGGTCGTCTTTGCGGCCCTCTACGCGCAAAAAACCGTAACCGTCGCGGTGACCAATGACGGTCCCTTTCAACAGGTCGAGGCGTTCTGGCAGCGCATAGCACTGGCGGCGGGTAAAGACCAGTTGCCCGTCGCGCTCCATGGCGCGCAGGCGGCGGCGAAGGGCTTCAGTTTGCTCTTCACCTTCAATGTTTAATTCAACAGCAAGTTCTTCACGATTGGCGGGTTTTTCGCGTTTTGTTAAGTGTTCAATGATGAACTCGCGGCTGGGGATAGGATTCGCGTATTTTTCAGCTTCGCGTTCCTGGAAAGGATCATGTGACATATCGGTTCCTCCGTTGTCAGCTCCGGTGGAAATTTTCTTCATTCCACCAGCAATAATTTATAAAGCGGTTGATTCTCTTCAACCAAATCGGCCAGCGTGTAGTTATCCAGTTCCTTAAGAAAACTTTGCACGGCCAGAGAAAGCGCCTGTTTCAGGCGACAAGCGGGGGTAATGTGGCAGAACTCACTGCTGCAGTTCACCAGAGACAAGGGCTCCAGTTCACGCACCACATCCCCAATACGAATACTTTGCGCCGGTTTACCGAGACGGATCCCACCATTTTTCCCGCGGACGGCAGCAACGTATCCGGCACGACTAAGTTGATTGATTATTTTGACCATATGATTACGGGACACGCCGTAGACCTCTGTCACTTCAGAGATACTGGTCATTTTCCCATCGGGTAACGACGCCATGTAGATTAGCGCGCGTAAGCCGTAATCGGTGAAACTTGTTAACTGCACATCAACCTCAGGAAAAAAGGGAAAACGCGGTAAAACCGCAGAGATATTCATTAATGATGATAAACCAGCCAGATAGTTAGGGGCTAATTTATTTGACAGACGGGGCGAAAAAGCGGATATCCAGGAGCGGTCGCCGGATGGCGCTACGCTTATCCGGCCTACGGGTTTCCCCGCAGGCCAGCAGTCACGAAGATTATGCGTCGAACGGGTCGCGCAGGATCATCGTTTCAGTACGATCCGGGCCGGTAGAGATAATGTCGATCGGCACTTCGGTCAGTTCTTCAATGCGCTTGATGTAATCCAGCGCTGCCTGTGGCAGGCCGCTACGCTCTTTCACACCGAAAGTGGTCTCAGACCAGCCTGGCATGGTTTCGTAGATTGGCTCGATACCTTCCCAGTCATCAGCAGCCAGCGGAGTGGTGGTCACTTCACGGCCATCTGGCATGCGGTAACCGACGCAGATTTTCACCTCTTTCAGGCCGTCCAGGACGTCCAGTTTGGTCAGGCAGAAGCCAGACAGGGAGTTGATCTGCACTGCACGACGCACAGCCACTGCATCCAGCCAGCCGGTACGACGACGACGACCGGTGGTCGCGCCAAACTCGTTACCCTGCTTGCACAGGAACTCTCCGGTTTCATCAAACAGCTCGGTCGGGAATGGACCCGCACCTACGCGAGTGGAGTACGCTTTGATGATGCCCAGAACGTAATCCACATAACGTGGACCCAGGCCAGAGCCGGTCGCCACGCCACCTGCGGTGGTGTTAGAGGAGGTTACGTACGGATAGGTACCGTGGTCGATATCCAGCAGCGTACCCTGCGCACCTTCGAACATGACGAAATCGCCACGCTTGCGCGCCTGGTCCAGCAGATCGGACACATCAACTACCATGCCGGTCAGAATGTCTGCAATCGCCATGACATCATCCAGCACTTTCTGGTAGTCAACAGCGTCTGCTTTGTAGAAGTTCACCAACTGGAAGTTGTGATATTCCATCACTTCTTTCAGTTTTTCAGCGAAGGTTGCTTTATCGAACAGGTCGCCCACGCGCAGACCGCGACGAGCCACTTTGTCTTCATAAGCCGGGCCGATACCACGACCGGTGGTGCCGATCGCTTTCGCGCCACGCGCTTTTTCACGCGCAACGTCCAGCGCCACGTGATAATCAAGGATCAGCGGGCAGGCTTCGGAGAGCAGCAGACGCTCGCGAACCGGGATACCACGGTCTTCCAGACCTTTCATCTCTTTCATCAGCGCAGCCGGAGACAGCACTACGCCGTTACCGATGATGCTGGTGACGTTTTCGCGGAGAATGCCTGATGGAATAAGATGGAGGACGGTTTTTTCACCGTTGATTACGAGAGTATGGCCTGCGTTGTGACCGCCCTGGTAGCGTACAACATATTTAGCCCGTTCAGTCAGAAGATCAACAATCTTCCCTTTACCTTCGTCACCCCATTGGGTGCCCAGTACGACGACGTTGTTACCCATTTTTTTCAAAATCACCGTTTGCTTAAAAATGGATTCTACCATCGCTTTTTCAGATATACAGCACTTTTTGACCCCAAAATATGCCAAAACCGATCACTTTTTGATCAGCCAATCGTTTTCCTCAACATGTAGTAGATAACAATGCCAGCAACCACAAGACCGCCGCCGAATCGGCGCAAAATATTATCCGGCAACTGGCTCAGGGTGGCGATCATGCGACGCCAGGCGCGCGGATAGAGCATCGGGCCCAGGCCTTCCAGGACTAAAACCAGCGCCAGTGCCAGCCAGATCGTTGAATTCATTTTTAATCCTTATAAAAGAAAACCACCGCTCCGTTAAGAGCGGTGGTTTGAATACTCAAACGAGACTGAGTTTATCGCGTTGCGTTAGTCGGCGTCTTCATATAACGGAAGAAATCGCTGTCCGGGCTGAGCACCATCACATCCTGGTTGCTCTGGAAGCTATTCTCGTAAGCACGCAGGCTACGGATAAAGGCGTAGAAGTCTGGATCCTGGCTAAACGCATCGGCGAACAGTTTCGCGGCTTCCGCATCACCTTCACCACGCAGGATACGGCCCTGACGCTCAGATTCCGCCAGCGTCTTGGTCACTTCGTAATCCGCGGCCGCACGCAGTTTTTCCGCTTCTTCCTGACCCTGTGAACGGTGACGACGGGCTACCGCTTCACGCTCGGCGCGCATACGGTTGTAGATCGCCTCAGACACTTCCGCCGGCAGGTTGATCTGCTTAATACGCACATCCACCACTTCGATACCCAGCGCAGCCATACTGTTCGGGTTGATTACAGGCACTTTACCATTGGTTTCAGCCTGAACACGTTCCGCCGCTTTAGCAATTGCATCGTCCGCTGCTGGCGTTTCAACTTCGTCTTCCGTACCCGCGGTGCCGGAGTTCAGCGCATCGCGCACTTCCAGCGTCAGACGACCACGAGAGTCGGTCACGATGTCTTTCACATCCAGACGACCAATCTCAGAACGCAGACGGTCAGAGAATTTACGTTTCAACAGCACTTCCGCCTGAGAAACATCACCGCCGCCCGTTGCCAGGAAGTAACGGCTGAAATCACTGATACGCCACTTGATATAAGAGTCAACGATCAGGTCTTTCTTCTCTTTAGTCACGAAACGGTCGGCCTGGTTATCCATGGTCTGGATACGCGCATCAAGCGTCTTCACTGACTGGATAAAAGGAACCTTGAAGTGCAGACCCGGCTCATAAATCACCGGACGCTTGTCACTGTCACGGACGACGCTGCTGAACTGGAACTTAATCCCGCGCTCGCCCTCTTTCACCACAAAGATAGAGGTATAAAGTACGACCAGTACGATGACAATAATCGCAATAACTGACTTACGCATCCTTATTCCCCCTGACGCTGGTAGTCGTTACGCTGCGCGTTAGCACGGCGTTGGTCCATAATGTCACCATCGTTCGAAGAAGGCGTGGTTGTTGCGCTGGAGCTACCGGACGATGCAGGTGGCAGACGCAGCAGGTTATTCGCACCGCTGTTGTCTTTTGCTGCCGGTGCAGAACCGCCTTTCAGCATCTGATCCAGCGGCAGTACCATCAGGTTTCCACCTTTGCTGTCGTTAACCAGCACTTTACGTGTATGGCTCAGCACTTTTTCCATGGTTTCGATATAGAGACGCTCGCGGGTAATTTCCGGAGCCGCTTTATATTCCGGCAGGATTTTCGCGAAACGTGCCACTTCACCCTGCGCTTCCAGGATGGTCTGGGTCTTATACGCGCGTGCTTCTTCAAGAATACGCTGCGCCTGACCGTTAGCACGTGGCTGAACTTCGTTGGCGTACGCTTCCGCTTCACGGATGTACTGCTGTTCGTTCTCACGCGCGGCAATCGCGTCATCAAACGCGGCTTTCACCTCTTCCGGCGGACGAGCAGCCTGGAAGTTGACGTCCAGCAGGGTGATACCCATGTTGTACGGACGAATGGTCTCTTCCAGCTCACGCTGGGTATCGCTACGAATAACGGTACGACCTTCAGTCAGAATGCGGTCCATGGTGTATTTACCGATCACGCCACGCAAGGCGCTGTCGGTCGCCTGACGCAGGCTGTCATCGGCACTGGTCACGCTAAACAGATAACGTTCTGGGTCCGTAACACGATATTGCACGTTCATCTCAACGCGCACTACGTTCTCATCAGAGGTCAGCATCACGCCGGAGGCGGCCAGCTCACGCACCGACTCCACGTTCACAGCAGTGACGTCGTCAATGAAGGTCGGTTTCCAGTTCAGGCCCGGCTCAACCAGATGGCTGAACTTACCAAAACGGGTAACCACGCCGCGCTCGGCTTCTTTAATGGTGTAGAACCCGCTGGCAGCCCAGATGATGACCACGGCAGCGGCCACAATGCCCACGATGCGACCACCCATTTGCGGGCGCGGGCCCTGGGTAGAATTGCCACCCGAGCCAGACCCTTTTCCTCCACCAAGCCCACCAAGCTTCTTGCTTAGCTTGCGGAAGATATCATCCAGATCCGGCGGCCCCTGATCGCGACCACCTTTATTGCCATTTCCCCCAGAGTTGCCGCCTTGATTATTGCTGCTTCCCCACGGGTCGCGGTCCTGTCCGTTATTACCGGGCTGATTCCACGCCATGTATATGCTCCATATTTGTTATGCAAGGGCGAATTATTCAGGCATCCCCTTTCCGATCAGACGATATAGTCGACCAGCGCAGGTTCTTGTTTACAGAGGCGACGCCAGTCAACGATCGGCATACGCACCTGCATCCCCACGCTGCCGTCATCCTCCATCCACTCTTTTTCTATCGCCTGAAGCTGATAAAACCGGCTGCGCAGCCTGCCTTCCTGTGGTGGCAGTCGCAGCGTGTGCTGGGCTACCTCACCGGAAAGACGTTCTGTCAAAGCCTGGAAAAGCAGTGGCACGCCAATACCGGTCTGGGCGGAAAGCCAGACCCGAATTGGTTTGTTCTCTTCATCACGATCGATACGCGGCTCAAAATCATCCAGCATGTCGATCTTGTTCATCACCAACAGCGTTGGGATCTCATGGGCCTCGATCTCTTCGAGCACCACATTCACCGCGTCGATGTTTTCCTGCACGCGGACATCTGCAGCATCAATCACGTGCAGCAGCAGGGTCGCCTGACGCGTCTCCTGCAGGGTGGCTTTAAACGCGGCCACCAGATCATGCGGCAGGTGGCGGATAAACCCTACGGTATCCGCCAGCACGGTTTCACCCACATCCGCCACGTCGATACGACGCAACGTCGGGTCCAGGGTCGCAAACAGCTGGTCTGCGGCATAGACCTGGGCCTCGGTAATCTGGTTAAACAGGGTGGATTTACCGGCGTTGGTATATCCCACCAGCGACACCGTCGGGATGTCGGCTTTCGTACGCGCCCGACGTCCCTGCTCACGCTGTTTCTCGACTCTTTCCAGACGAGAGAGGATCTGAGTAATACGGCCGCGCAGCAAACGGCGGTCGGTTTCGAGCTGGGTTTCACCCGGACCGCGCAAACCAATCCCGCCTTTTTGTCGTTCAAGGTGGGTCCAGCCACGTACAAGACGCGTGGCCAGATGGCGCAGCTGCGCCAGCTCAACCTGCAGCTTACCCTCGTGGGTACGTGCACGCTGAGCAAAAATATCTAAAATCAACCCCGTGCGATCGATAACACGGCATTCGCAAAGCGCTTCCAGGTTACGCTCCTGAGCCGGAGACAGCGCATGATCAAACAACACGACTGACGCACCGGTTGCTTTTACGGCATCCGCAATTTCTACTGCTTTACCTTCACCAACAAAATACTTTGGGTGCGGCGCTTTACGGCTACCGGTAATCACCTGCATTGCTTCGACACCGGCGGAAGAGACCAGAGATTCAAACTCCTGGAGGTCTTCCATATCTTTGTCTTGCGAAAAATAGATGTGTACCAGCACCGCCTGCTCACCGGCATCATAACGGTCAAACAAGCGTAAAACCCTCTAAAAATATCAGCGGGGAACGCAGGATCCCTGGCTCCCCGTGTGGATAACAGTGCGAAACCTTATTCGGTCTCGTCGCTGTCCTGCGCAGGAGCAGAAGAACCCTGCGCGTTGCTGCCATGATGGTAGTTACTACCAGTGCCGCCGCCAGCGTTATTGCTGTGATGAGATACCGGACGGGACGGAACAACAGTAGAAATAGCGTGCTTGTAGACCATCTGGCTGACCGTGTTTTTCAACAGGATCACGAACTGATCGAAAGACTCAATCTGACCTTGCAGCTTAATACCATTCACCAAATAAATAGAAACTGGAACACGTTCCCGACGCAATGCGTTCAGGAACGGATCTTGTAAAGATTGCCCCTTAGCCATTCTATCTTTTCCTTATATGCTTGTTTTGTACTTAGAACCTTGCGATTCTGAAAAATTGCGCACGATACGTCTCAATTGTACACATTCAGTGAGCGATATCACCAATAACCTCAATCACTTCGTTTAGCGCCTGTTGCGGTTTTTCGCTGTCTAACCAGTGAACCCCTTCCCAACCGCGCAACCAGGTGATCTGGCGCTTCGCTAACTGTCTCGTGGCGCAAACACCTCTATAAACCATTTCATCATATGAAATCTCGCCTTCAAGATATGACCACATCTGGCGGTATCCCACACAACGAACGGAAGGCATGTCCGTATGCAAATCTCCACGGGCAAATAACGCCCGCACTTCTGCTTCAAAATCTGAAGCCAACATCTGATGAAAACGCTGCTCAATTCGTTGATGGAGCAGTTCACGGCTCGCCGGGGCGATAGCGAACTGATGCACCTGATACGGCAGAGCGTCTCCTGACGTTTGCGTCAGTTCCGTTAAAGTTTTACCCGAAATGAAAAAAACTTCCAGTGCCCGGGAAAGCCTTTGCGGATCATTTGGATGGATCCTTGCTGCGGCAACCGGGTCAATCTCTGCCAGTTGCTGATGCAAAACGTCCCATCCCTGCTCTGCCGCCTGCTGTTCAATTTTTGCTCTTATTTCAGGGTCCGCCGATGGCAGAGGAGAGAGCCCCTCCAGCAACGCCTTGAAATAGAGCATAGTGCCGCCAACCAACAGCGGTATACGTCCCGCCGCCGTTATCTCGGCCATCTCGGCTAAGGCATCGCGGCGAAAATCCGCTGCGGAGTAGGCCTGCGCCGGGTCGAGAATGTCCAGCAAACGATGCGGAGCCGCGCGCAGTTCGGCTGCGTCGGGCTTCGCCGTGCCGATGTCCATTCCTCGGTAGATGAGGGCAGAATCGACACTAATCAACTCTACGGGCAAAACTTTACGTAGCTCAATGGCTAACGCCGTTTTGCCGGAGGCCGTAGGGCCCATCAAAAAAATCGCCTTAGGCAGGCTCGCCTTACTGACATCAATCATCTTTAAGGGCAGTCATCGCCGTTTGTAAATCAACAGGTTGTAATAATCCACCCGGCGGTGCTTTCACCAGATGCGGGCAAAGGCGTTCCACCTCTGCCAGCACGCTAATCGCCTGCGCCATACTCCACGGTGTATGTTCGCTGACCAAATGGCGGGCGATCCACTGCGCGGTGTTGGCGGCATCAAACGTTGTTTGTTGCGCCAGGTAGCCTATCAGTTCAGGAATCAAGTTTTGTAAATTTTGTTGGCGTAAGGGTAAAGGCACTGCGCGAATTGTCACATGCTGTGATTCCAGTACCATTTCAATCCCCATCTGCGCCAGTTGGGCCTCTGCGCGCTGCAGTACCCTTGTTTCTTCAGTGGATATTTTTAGTCGAACCGGGATCAAAAGCGGTTGCGCACAAGCCGCGTTTTCTCCTGGAGTCAGTTGCACCTGTTTTAGCCAGCGTTCAGCAACCGGCAGGGCCAGGAGCATGAGCTTGCCCTCGCGTTCGAGTAACGCCATATCCGGCGCAATAATCGTCAGCACCCGGCCAAAGCTCTGACTATGCCCTTCCAGCGAAGGCGCTTGTACCTCACTGTGCTCTTTACGCGTGACTGCGGGGGTTTCCAGCAGTTTACGGTACAACGCCCCCTGCTGCTTTTGATAGCCGGGCTGAGCGTTGGGATAGTTCGCGCCGGTGGGTCGCGGCGCGCTTCCTGCCGACGAGAAACGTGGCGCTTCCGGTTCACGCGCGACAGCGGGCTCGGCAAAATGGTTACGCCCCGCCGCAACACGGTTTTCCGGTATTGGACGCGGAGCGGGCTCTTCTTTTTCCAGCGGCAGCGTGGGTTCAACCTGCTGCTGCAAAACGCTCAGCACGCCCTGATAGATGAAATCGTGCACCAGCCGCGACTGATGGAACCGAACTTCATGCTTGGCAGGATGGACGTTAACATCAACCTGATGCGGGTCGATTTCCAGATAAAGCACAAACGCAGGCTGCTGATCCGCGCCGAGCTTATCTTCACAGGCCTGACGAATGGCGTGGTTGATCAGACGGTCGCGCATCATGCGGCCGTTAACGTAGCAATACTGGATCTCCGCGAAGGCGGCGCTGCTGGCGTTCGGGTCGGCAACCCAACCGCGTAAGGCCAAATCACCGTGCTGCCATTCAATGGCCAGCGCCTGTTCCAGAAACGGCGTACCGCAGATTGCCCCCAGACGACGCTCTTTCTGCCCGCCCTCCGCTACCGCGCGGTACTGACGCATCACCTTGCCGTTGTGGCTGAGGTTGATGGTGACATCGAAACGCGCCAGCGCGATACGGCGGATAATCTCATCGATATGACCGAATTCGGTCTTCTCGGTGCGCATAAACTTACGGCGGGCGGGAGTGTTGTAGAAAAGATCCAATACTTCGAGCGTCGTGCCAACAGGATGCGCCGCAGGTTTAATCGTGACGTCCATATCGCGCCCTTCGGCATAGGCCTGCCAGGCTTCTTGCTGTTCGGCCGTACGGGAGGTTAGCGTTAAACGGGAAACCGAGCTGATACTGGCCAGCGCCTCGCCGCGAAACCCGAGGCTGATGATCGCTTCCAGGTCGTCCAGAGAGGCGATTTTACTGGTCGCGTGACGCGCCAGCGCCAGCGCCAGCTCCTCTTTTTTGATACCGCACCCGTTGTCCCGAATGCGAATCAGCTTTGCACCACCACGTTCGATATCAATATCGATGCGGGTGGCTCCCGCATCAAGACTGTTTTCGACCAGCTCCTTCACCACCGACGCAGGGCGCTCCACCACCTCACCGGCGGCGATTTGGTTCGCAAGCTGCGGCGGTAGAACCTGAATCGGCATGAATTCTCCTTAGTTGGTCGCGGTCATCTCACCCGGCAGCACGGCGCTGGCCGTCTGGGCTGCACCGCCCTGCGGCGCAGACTGCAGCGGATGAGCCTCAAAGTATTTACGCAGACCGTTATAAATCGCTTCGGCAATTTGCTGCTGATAGCTGTCGCTGCCCAGCAAACGCTCTTCGCTGTTATTACTGATAAAGCCCGTTTCCACGAGGATCGATGGAATGTCCGGCGAACGCAGAACCCCAAGGCTCGCATGCTCCGGACGGCGTTTATGCAATGCCCCGATGCCTTGCAGCTGATTCAGTACGTTGGTGGCGACATCATACCCGACGCGCTGAGAATGACCGAACTGTAAATCGAGCACCGCCTGGCTGAGATACGGGTCAGACTGGCTGTTAGCCAGCACATCGCCCGCCCCACCCAAAAGTTCGGACTGCTTCTCATGCTCTTCAAGCCAGTTAGCCATTTCACTGTTCGCCCGACGGTTTGACAGCACCCACACCGATGCCCCCGTGGCGTTACGGTTTGGTGCGGCATCCGCATGAATGGAGACCAGGAAGTTAGCATTTTGCTTACGCGCCACGTCTGAGCGTCCCATCACGGAGATAAAGTAATCGCCGTCACGGGTCAATACGCCTTTAAACATCGGGTCATCGTTCAACAGCGTCCGTAGCTTACGGGCAATGGCGATGGTCACGTTTTTCTCGCGCGTACCACCTGGACCAATTGCACCCGGATCCTGCCCGCCATGACCGGCATCAATGGCGATAATCACTTTATCACCGCTGACCACCCGACGCGCGCTGGCCGCCGGGCGCGTCACGGTATTACTGCTGGTGACGCCGGTGATGCGATCGTTGTCGGTTTTAAACGGATTACGCGCAGGTTCAGACGGGCGCGGGGTGTAAACCGGCTCTTCCACCCGTTTCGCCACAACCGGCGGCGGTGGCGGAGGCGCATCGGCATTGATGGTAAAGACCACCGTATAATTCGCGCCGTTTTGCTGCTTCACCGCCCGCGTTTTACCCTTTTCGGTCAGATCGACCACCAGGCGCAATGACTGACTGTCTTTTGGCGTGCCGGAACGAATACTTTTGACCAGGTTGTTACCGCTGAACTGCAAGGGCAACCCCTGGATCACACCCGTCTGTTTGATATCCAGCGCCACGCTTCGGCTGTCTGGTTGAGAAAAAGCATATTCAGGGTCGCCCATAAAACTGAACGTGATCCGGGCCTGACTCTCCCCGTTCGACACCTGAATATCCGAGAGGCTTGCCGCACCAGCCTGCGCGCACAGCAGCACCGTGGCAGCCAATAACCAACCTTTAACGCGATTTATCATCCCGTCATCCCTACGCTCAACCGGCTAAACGCGCCAGTAAGGAACTGCCTGATGAGGAAACAGCACTGATGCGCGCCTCACGCCCTTGTGCCTGGTAATCTAAATGAATTTCGACATCCGGGTCAGGCAACACACCCGCACCTTGTTGCGGCCACTCCACCAGGCAGATGGCATCATTGGCAAAATAATCACGGATCCCCATAAATTCCAGCTCCTCAGGATCCGCAAGTCGGTATAAATCGAAGTGATACACCATGAGATTTTCAAGAGTGTACGGTTCTACCAGCGTGTAGGTTGGGCTTTTCACATTCCCGTTATGGCCTAACGCCTGCAGAAAACCCCGGCTGAAGGTGGTTTTACCCGCACCTAAATCACCATAAAGATAAATGACAGTCGCCCCCTGACAGGCCTGCGCCACGCGCTTGCCGAGTTCTAAAGTGGCTTGTTCATCAGGTAAAGGAATCGCTCGATTAGTCATTTTCTACGTCAATCACATCCGGGTTAACAACACGCCGCAGCGTGCAAAAAAGATCGGTGGCCAGCATACCGCGTGTGCCACACCGTGCAGCCAGGCTGTCAGCCGCCGCACCATGAGCCACGCAGCCGGCACAGGCTGCATCATAAAGGGGAAGTTTCTGCCCGAGCAATGCGCCGATGATACCTGAAAGCACATCGCCCATTCCGCCACTCGCCATGCCCGCATTTCCGGCATCAATAATGCCCAGTGCCTCATCGCTTGCGATGACGGTTCCCGCCCCTTTGAGAACGGCAACACCTCCGTAACGTTTTACCAGACGGCGAGCAGAAAGTAAGCGATCGCTTTCAATTTCTGCCACGCTGCAGTTAAGCAGCCGCGCGGCTTCGCCGGGGTGTGGCGTCAGGATGCGATTGTGACGCTTATCCGGGTTGATTGCCAGAAGGTTCAGCGCGTCGGCATCCCAGAGCATCGGTTTACGAAAATTCTCGACCTTTTGCAGCGCCTGCTTACCCCAGGCCTGTTGCCCGAGTCCCGGGCCAATCACCACCACATCCGCCCACTCAAGACTCTCTTCAAGGGTCTGCGGCGTAAGCTCATGCACCATCAGCTCTGGTCGGGCCGTAATAATGGGCGGGATATTTTCACTGCGCGTCAGCACCCGGACCAGCCCCGCGCCGCTACGCAACGCAGCTTCCCCCGTCATCCGGATAGCGCCGGCCGTGCCGTGATCGCCGCCAATGATGACCAGCCTGCCGTGGTCGCCCTTGTGCGACGTTGGCCGACGCGGCGGCAGCCAGTGGCTAAGTTGAGTAGCATCAAAGCGGGAAAGGTGTGTCTCCTGCCCGGCAAGCCAGCTCTCCAGCCCCAGGGCGTTATGGTGCAACGAGCCCACCACATCCCTCGCTTTCCCGGTGAGTAACCCGGGCTTCAGGGCAATAAACGTGACGGTATGCGCGGCCTGGATCACCGCTCCTGGCGTCGCACCGGTTTCCGCCAACAGACCAGAGGGAATATCCAGTGCCACCACCGGCGCGGTATGGGCATTGGCGCGCGCAATCAGAGCGGCTACGTTATCACGGGGCGCACTACGTAACCCGGTGCCCAGCAGACCATCAACAATCAGATCAACATCCTCTGGCCAGACGATATCGGATGCATGAATCACTCCGCCTGCATTCAGCCAGGCTTCCCGCGCGGCGCTGGCTTCTTCCGGCAGCGGCTTATCGCTCTCCAGCGCCAGTAACGTAACGCGGAGACCTGCCGCGACCGCCAGCCGGGCGACAACGTAACCATCGCCGCCGTTATTGCCGTGTCCGCATAAAATGAGCCAGTGGCCGGATTGCGGATACGCACTGCGGGCAATGTTGAATGCCGCCTCGCCCGCCCGTTGCATGAGCTCATAAAGGGTAATGCCAAGACTGTCTGCAGCCTCTTTTTCGGCGCGTCTGAGGTCATCCGCATGCCAGATGGAATGTGGTATACTTGCGGGGTTTTTCTTCACAGTATGGTCCGTCATGTCACAGCCCCTCGATCTCAATCAGTTAGCGCAAAAAATAAAACAGTGGGGTGCTGAACTGGGCTTCCAGAAGGTGGGGATCACCGACACCGATCTCTCCGCCAGCGAGCCAAAACTGCAGGCCTGGCTGGATAAACAATACCACGGCGAAATGGAGTGGATGGCACGTCACGGCATGATGCGGGCCCGTCCACACGAGCTGTTGCCGGGTACGTTACGCGTTATCAGCGTACGCATGAATTATCTTCCCGCCAACGCGGCTTTTGCGCGTACGTTAAAAAATCCCTCTCTCGGTTACGTTAGCCGGTATGCCCTGGGGCGTGATTACCATAAGCTTCTGCGTAACCGACTAAAAAAACTCGGCGAAACTATTCAGCAGCACTGTGTTTCGCTGAATTTTAGACCGTTTGTCGACTCCGCGCCTGTTCTTGAGCGCCCTATCGCTGAAAAAGCCGGGCTTGGCTGGACTGGTAAGCACTCACTTATTCTGAGCCGCGACGCCGGATCGTTCTTTTTCCTTGGTGAACTGCTGATTGATTTACCACTGCCGGTAGACGGCCCGGTAGAAGAAGGTTGTGGGCGCTGCGTGGCCTGTATGACTATCTGCCCGACGGGCGCTATCGTTGAGCCCTATACGGTGGATGCCCGACGCTGCATCTCTTACCTCACCATCGAACTGGAAGGGGCGATCCCTGAAGAATTCCGACCACTTATTGGCAATCGCATCTACGGCTGCGACGACTGCCAGTTAATTTGCCCGTGGAACCGTTATTCGCAGCTCACAGACGAAGAGGATTTTAGCCCGCGTAAGGCGCTGCATGCGCCACAGCTCATTGAACTGTTCGCCTGGAGTGAAGCCTGGTTCCTGAAAGTGACGGAAGGTTCGGCCATTCGCCGTATTGGCCATCTGCGCTGGCTGCGTAATGTCGCCGTTGCGCTGGGGAATGCCCCGTGGGATGAAGCGAATATCCGGGCGCTTGAGAGCCGTAGAGGTGAGCACCCACTTCTCGATGAACACATAGAGTGGGCGATTGCGCAGCAAATCGAGAAGCGAAATGCCTGCGTGGTTGAGGTGCAACCACCGCAAAAACAACGCCTGGTGAGGGTGATAGAAAAAGGGCTTCCGCGGGATGCGTGAACTATTCACAGCCTGTGAATAAAATTACAAACTCAAGCAGCATCAGGGCTGGAGATGAGGTCAAGTGATCTCAATAACATTTTTAAATCAAATTTTCTCAAGCATATACAGCAAGTTACAGAGATACTATTCACCCTGCTAACTTTTCACACGGTTTCGGTCATACCCAAAATCTGTGGATAACTCTGTTTACAAGAGTATTTCGGAAGTAATAGAAAACGTCCCCAACGCATTTTATCGCTGTGGATATTTTTGATATCAAGAAGAATTTGGAGCGGGAAACGAGACTCGAACTCGCGACCCCGACCTTGGCAAGGTCGTGCTCTACCAACTGAGCTATTCCCGCTTGGGTGTTCTGAAGCTGTGCGTATCTTGCGATACTTTCAAATTTTGGAGCGGGAAACGAGACTCGAACTCGCGACCCCGACCTTGGCAAGGTCGTGCTCTACCAACTGAGCTATTCCCGCTTGGGTGTTCTGGTGCTGGCGTATCTTGCGATACTTTTCAAATTTTGGAGCGGGAAACGAGACTCGAACTCGCGACCCCGACCTTGGCAAGGTCGTGCTCTACCAACTGAGCTATTCCCGCAAATTTGTACTGCTTTTGTTGCTGTCGTAACGCGTATTTCTCTGTCGTTACGGGAGGCGCATTATACGAGAAATCCTTTTAGCTGCAACCCCCCTCAACGCGATTTTTTCGAAAATCAGTTCAAATGCTTATTTAATCGGCAAGCTGAACAATTTAACGACAAAAACCCGGCCACGCAAGGCGCCAGGTCTCAAAATCACAGCTTAATAAAGTTTTCGCGATAGTACGCCAGCTCCGCAACGGACTCACGGATATCGTCCATCGCCTGATGCGTACCCTGCTTTTTAAAGCCATCGAGGATTTCGGGTTTCCAGCGGCGCGCCAGCTCTTTAAGGGTGCTCACGTCCAGATAACGGTAGTGGAAGTAAGACTCCAGCTCCGGCATGTACTTAAACAGGAAACGACGATCCTGGCCAATGCTATTACCGCAGATAGGGGATTTGCCCGCCGGGACCCACTGTTTCAGAAACTCAAGCGTCGCCAGCTCCGCCTCGCGGTCGCCCATCGTGCTCGCTTTCACCCGTTCAACCAGCCCGCTGCCGGTGTGGGTACGCACGTTCCACTCATCCATCAACGCCAGCTGATCGTCGGACTGGTGCACCGCAATGGTTGGCCCTTCCGCCAGAATATTCAGGTTTGCATCGGTAACCAGCGTGGCAATCTCAATAATGCGATCGCGCTCGGGATCCAGCCCGGTCATTTCAAGATCGATCCAAATCAGGTTGTTTTCATCCGCGCTCATGTTATTTTCCACCCTTCTCGCATAACCGGCTGTAGCAGGTTAACTAGTATTAATTAGAGTGTATCATAGAGGTTTTGCCCCTTACGGGCGACCAGGAGCCAGCGCGATTGAGTAAAAATAAACTCTCCAAAGGGCAGCAGCGCCGCGTGAATGCCAATCACCAGCGCCGTCTTAAAACCACTTCGGAGAAGGTCGATTACGACGACAACCTGTTTGGTGAACCGACGGAAGGCGTCGTCATCAGCCGTTTCGGTATGCATGCCGACGTGGAATCCGCCGACGGTGAGATCCACCGTTGCAATATTCGACGGACTATCCGTTCGCTGGTCACCGGCGATCGCGTTGTCTGGCGTCCAGGTAAAGAGGCGGCGGAAGGCGTAACGGTCAAAGGTATCGTTGAAGCGGTTCACGAGCGCACGTCGGTACTTACCCGTCCCGATTTCTACGACGGGGTAAAACCCATTGCCGCCAATATCAACCAGATCGTCATCGTCTCGGCGATTTTGCCCGAGCTGTCGCTCAATATTATCGACCGCTACCTTGTTGCCTGCGAAACGTTACAGGTTGAGCCAATCATTGTTCTGAACAAGATCGATCTGCTGGATGATGAAGGTATGGACTTCGTGAATGAGCAGATGGATATCTACCGCAAGATCGGTTATCGCGTGCTGATGGTCTCCAGCTACACCAAAGATGGCCTGAAACCCTTAGAAGAAGCGCTGACCGGGCGCATCAGTATCTTTGCGGGTCAGTCCGGCGTGGGGAAATCCAGCCTGCTGAATAATCTTCTCGGTCTCCAGCAAGAAATTCTGACTAACGATGTCTCTGATGTCTCGGGCCTGGGCCAGCACACCACTACCGCTTCTCGTCTCTACCACTTCCCGCATGGCGGCGATGTGATTGACTCTCCGGGCGTGCGCGAATTCGGTTTGTGGCACCTTGAGCCGGAACAAATCTTCAACGGATTTGTCGAATTCCATGATTATTTAGGGGCTTGCAAATACCGGGACTGTAAACATGATAACGACCCGGGCTGTGCCATCCGCGAAGCGGTCGAGAAAGGTGAGATTGCGGAGACCCGCTTTGATAACTACCACCGCATTCTTGAGAGCATGGATCAGGTAAAAACGCGTAAAAACTTTTCTGATTCTGATAACTGACAACTAAGCTAAGCATCGCTAAAATCGTCCCCTTTTTTCAGGTTCCGGCTGATTACAGCCGGATCAGGAACGACAAAAAATGGCCTGGAGGCTACCTTGTTAAACGCATTTAAACTTTCGCTTCAATACATTCTGCCAAAACTGTGGCTCACTCGCCTGGCGGGCTGGGGCGCGAGCAAACGAGCGGGCTGGCTGACCAAACTGGTCATCGACCTTTTCGTAAAATATTACAAGGTCGACATGAAAGAGGCGCAGAAGCCAGATACCGCCAGCTATCGCACCTTCAACGAATTCTTCGTGCGCCCACTGCGCGACGAAGTCCGCCCGGTTGATACCGATCCTAACGTGCTGGTCATGCCTGCGGATGGCGTGATTAGCCAGTTGGGTAACATCGAAGACGACAAAATCCTGCAGGCAAAAGGCCACAACTACAGCCTGGAAGCGCTGCTGGCGGGTAACTACCTGATGGCGGATCTGTTCCGCAACGGTACCTTCGCCACCACCTATCTCTCTCCGCGTGACTATCACCGCGTGCACATGCCGTGCAACGGGATCCTGCGTGAAATGATCTACGTGCCGGGCGATCTGTTCTCCGTGAACCACCTGACCGCGCAAAACGTTCCCAACCTGTTCGCGCGTAACGAACGCGTCATCTGCCTGTTTGATACTGAATTTGGCCCAATGGCGCAGATTCTGGTGGGTGCAACGATTGTCGGCAGCATCGAAACGGTCTGGGCTGGAACCATCACCCCACCACGTGAAGGCGTGATCAAACGCTGGACCTGGCCTGCCGGTGAAGAAGAAGGCGCAGTCGCTCTGCTGAAAGGCCAGGAGATGGGTCGCTTCAAGCTGGGTTCCACGGTTATCAACCTCTTTGCCCCTGGCAAAGTGAAGCTGGCTGAACAGCTCCAGAGCCTGTCAGTCACCAAACTCGGCCAGCCGCTGGCGGTCTCGACTGAACCTTTCGTGACGCCGGACGCAGAGCCTGCACCGCTCCCGGAAGAAGAGATCAAGGCCGAACTTGACGCCAGCCCGCTGGTTGACGACAAAAAAGACGAAGGCTAACAACAGAAGGAACGCTGACGTGCGCCCGATTATCGTACTACTGATGGCCTGGTGCCTCAGCATGGGGGCGTACGCAGCGACAGCCCCCGACGCAAAACAGATAACCCAGGAACTGGAGCAGGCGAAAGCGGCAAAACCCGCTCAGCCAGAGACCGTGGAGTCGCTCCAGTCTGCACTGAATGCGCTTGAGGAGCGGAAAGGCTCCCTCGAGCGCGCTCAGCAATATCAGCAGGTTATCGACAACTTCCCCAAACTCTCGCAAACGCTGCGCAATCAGTTGAGCAGTCTGCGCGATGAACCGCGCGATGTGCCTGCTGGCATGACCTCTGACGCGTTGAATCAGGAGATCCTGCAGGTTAGCAGTCAGCTTCTGGAAAAGAGTCGTCTGGCACAGCAGGAGCAGGAACGCGCACGTGAAATCGCCGACTCGCTGAGCCAGCTTCCGCAACAGCAAACCGATGCCCGCCGTCAGCTCAACGAGGTTGAGCGCCGTATCGGTACCCACACGGGTAACACACCGCAGAACCAGGCGCAAAATCTGTCGCTTCAGGCTGAATCAGCCAGACTTAAAGCACTGGTCGATGAACTGGAGCTGGCGCAGCTCTCGGCAAACAACCGCCAGGAGCTGTCACGGATGCGCTCCGAACTGGCGCAAAAGCAGAGCGAACAGCTCGATGCTTACCTGCAGGCTTTACGTAATCAACTTAACAGCCAGCGCCAGCGTGAAGCTGAGCGCGCGCTGGAAAGCACCGAGCTGCTGGCAGAAAACAGCGATAACCTGCCAGCGGGCATCGTTGACCAGTTTAAGGTTAACCGTGAGCTCTCTGCTGCACTGAATCAGCAGGCGCAGCGTATGGATCTGGTGGCGTCCCAGCAACGTCAGGCCACCAATCAAACCCTTCAGGTTCGCCAGGCGCTCAACACCCTGCGCGAGCAGTCTCAGTGGCTGGGCTCGTCCAACCTGCTGGGAGAGGCATTACGCGCCCAGGTTTCACGCCTGCCGGAGATGCCAAAACCGCAGCAGCTGGATACCGAGATGGCGCAGCTGCGTGTTCAACGCCTGCACTATGAAGACCTTCTCAATAAACAGCCGCAAATCCGCCAGATCCGTCAGGCCGATGGGCAGCCTCTCACCAGCGAGCAAAACCGTATTCTGGAAGCCCAGTTGCGGACCCAGCGCGAGCTGCTGAACTCCCTGTTACAGGGCGGGGATACGCTGATTCTGGAGCTGACCAAGCTGAAGGTCTCCAACAGTCAGCTGGAAGATGCGCTGAAAGAGGTGAACGAGGCAACGCACCGTTATCTCTTCTGGACCTCTGACGTGCGCCCAATGACCTTCTCATGGCCAATCGAGATCGTTCAGGATCTGCGCCGTTTGATCTCGCTGGATACCTTTAGCCAGCTTGGAAAAGCCAGCGTGATGATGCTCACCAGCAAAGAGACCATTTTTCCTCTTCTGGGCGCGTTGATTCTGGTGGGCTTTAGCATTTACTCACGCAGACACTTCACCCGCTTCCTGGAACGCTCCAGCGCCCGGGTGGGTAAGGTTACGCAGGATCACTTCTGGCTGACGCTGCGTACCGTGTTTTGGTCAATACTTGTCGCCTCGCCGCTGCCGGTCCTGTGGATGACGCTCGGTTATGGCCTGAGGGAGGCCTGGCCCTACCCGCTCGCGGTCGCCATTGGCGATGGCGTGACCGCTACCGTCCCCCTGCTGTGGGTAGTGATGATTTGCGCCACGTTTGCGCGACCGAATGGTCTGTTCATTGCTCACTTTGGCTGGCCGCGTAACCGCGTGGCGCGCGCCATGCGTTACTACCTGATGAGCATCGGGCTGATTGTGCCGCTGATTATGGCGCTGATCATGTTTGATAATCTCAATGACCGGGAGTTTTCGGGCTCGCTGGGCCGTCTCTGCTTTATGTTGATATGCGGTGCGCTGGCCATCGTCACGCTCAGCCTGAAACGGGCTGGTATACCGCTCTATCTGGATAAAACCGGCAGCGGCGACAACATGTTCAACCGCATGCTCTGGAACCTGCTGCTGTGCGCCCCCCTGGTTGCCATGCTGGCAGCGGCGGTGGGTTACCTGGCGACCTCGCAGGCACTGCTGGCGCGACTGGAAACCTCCGTTGCCATCTGGTTCCTGCTGCTGGTGATCTATCACGTCATCCGCCGGGGGATGTTGATCCAGCGACGCCGTCTGGCGTTTGACCGCGCCAAGCACCGTCGGGCAGAGATCCTCGCCCAGCGTGCGCGAGGCGAGGATGAGCCAAACCACGTCAACAGCACCGAAGGCACGATAGATGCGGACGAGGTTGAGCTGGATCTCGACGCAATCAGCACCCAGTCTCTGCGTCTGGTACGATCCATCCTGATGCTGATTGCGCTGCTGTCGGTGATCTTCCTGTGGTCAGAAATCCACTCCGCGTTTGGTTTCCTGGAGAACATCTCGCTGTGGGATGTGACGTCCACGGTGCAGGGTGTGGAGAGCCTGGAGCCCATAACCTTAGGTGCGGTGCTGATTGCCATTCTGGTGTTGATCATCACCACGCAGCTGGTGCGTAATTTCCCGGCACTGCTGGAGCTGGCGCTGTTGCAGCACCTGGATTTAACCCCCGGTACGGGCTATGCCATTACCACCATCACCAAATACCTGATTCTGCTCTTTGGCGGGATGGTTGGATTCTCCATGATTGGTATTGAGTGGTCTAAATTGCAGTGGCTGGTTGCCGCGCTGACGTTTGGTCTGGGCTTTGGCATGCAGGAGATTTTCGCTAACTTTGTGTCCGGCCTGATTATCCTGTTTGAAAAACCGATTCGTATTGGCGATACGGTGACGATCCGCGATCTGACAGGCAGCATCACCAAAATCAACACCCGCGCCACCACGATCAGCGACTGGGATCGCAAAGAGATCATCGTGCCCAACAAGGCGTTTATCACCGAGCAGTTTATCAACTGGTCGCTGTCAGACTCCGTCACGCGTGTGGTGCTGACGGTACCGGCGCCCTCGGATGCCAACAGTGAAGAGGTCACACAGATCCTCTACACCGCCGCCGAACGCTGCACGCTGGTCCTTGATAACCCGGCGCCGGAAGTGTTCCTGGTCGATCTCCAGCAAGGTATCCAGATTTTCGAATTGCGTATTTACGCCGCCGAAATGGGGCACCGTATGCCGCTGCGCCATGAGATCCACCAGCTGATTCTGGCTGGCTTCCGTGAGCACGGTATTGATATGCCGTTCCCACCGTTCCAGATGCGTCTGGAAAGCCTGGACGGACTTAAGACAGGAAAAACATTAACCTCTGCGGCGCGTAAACGCCCGGCGGGGAGTTTGTAAGCCAGCCAGTACCCCCTCTCCCATGGGAGAGGGGGTACTGCCGTCAGGCTCGATCGACGGTAAAAGCAATCACATCACCCAGCTGTTCCGCGCCCAGCGCCAGCATCACCAGACGATCCACACCCAACGCCACGCCAGAACAATCCGGCAGACCCGCTTTCAGGGCCTCCAGCAGGTTAGTATCAATTGGCTGCTGCGGCAGACCGCGCGCGGCGCGCTTGCGGTTATCCTGCTCAAAACGCTGCTGCTGTTCGCGGGCGTCGGTCAGTTCATGGAAGCCATTCGCCAGCTCAATGCCCTTGTAATAGACCTCAAAACGCTCCGCCACGCGGTGATCTTCAGTGCTGATCTGCGCCAGAGAAGCCTGGCTTGCCGGGAAGTGGTAGACGAAAGTCGGACGATCTTTGCCAATCTGCGGTTCAACCCCAAAGGTGAAGAGCAGTTGCAGCAGCGTGTCGCGATCTTCTTCAGTATCCGCCACGTTGCTCAGATCCAGTTTTGCCGCGACTTCGCGCAGCTGGGTTTTGTCCGCTGACAGTGGATCAATTTCCAGATAACGCTGGAAAGCCTGCTGATAAGAGAGCGTTTCCGCTTCTGAGCAGTCGAGAACCTGCTGCAGCAGATCGTCCACCTCGTTCATCAGGCGGTACATATCGTAATGTGGACGGTACCACTCCAGCATGGTGAATTCCGGATTATGGTGACGCCCCATCTCTTCATTACGGAAGCTGCGGCACAACTGATACACCGGGCCACATCCTGCCGCCAGCAGGCGTTTCATGTGGTATTCCGGGCTGGTCATCAGCCAGAGGTTCATGCCCTGTGAATGGCCGGGGCCAACAAAACGGGTTTCAAACGGCACCAGATGAATATCCGTTACCGTAGCCTGACTCATGCACGGCGTTTCCACCTCAAGGACCCCGCGGTCGGCAAAGAAGCGGCGAATCTCCGCCATAATTGCAGCGCGTTTCAGCAGATTGGGGATGGATGCGCTCGGCTGCCAGGTGGCCGTTTCGCTCATGGGTAATTCTCCGATTTCAGACAAGGGCACGAAGTCTACTCGTTAGCACGGACAGAGACAAATTTTGCGCAATAAAAATCGCATTTCATTTAGGGCAACTATCACGTGACGAAATTCATCATTCACGATGATAAATCACCGCACAGAACAGCAAAAAAATCGAACACGTCAAATTTCCCTGCCGTTCGCGCGGTTATACTTCTTTACCCATAAAGGAGCAGTGGAAACGCTTTCGCAATCGTCCTTGCGGACAGGTGGGCTACCTTTAGTTTATCGCGTTGCGAAATAACAAAAATCTGGAGGAATGTCGTGCAAACTTTTCAAGCCGATCTTGCCGTAATAGGCGCTGGCGGAGCGGGATTACGTGCTGCGATTGCTGCAGCACAGGCTAATCCCAACGCTAAAATCGCACTGATTTCAAAAGTCTATCCGATGCGCAGCCACACGGTTGCCGCAGAAGGAGGATCCGCCGCCGTTGCGCAGGATCATGACAGCTTCGAATACCATTTCCACGACACGGTTGCAGGGGGCGACTGGCTTTGCGAACAGGATGTCGTTGACTACTTTGTACATCACTGTCCAACGGAGATGACCCAGCTTGAACAGTGGGGCTGCCCGTGGAGCCGCCGTCCGGACGGCAGCGTCAACGTTCGTCGCTTCGGCGGAATGAAAATTGAACGCACCTGGTTTGCCGCTGATAAGACCGGCTTCCACATGCTGCACACCCTGTTCCAGACCTCCCTTCAGTTCCCACAAATCCAGCGTTTTGACGAACATTTTGTCCTCGATATTCTGGTCGATGACGGTCACGCGCGTGGTCTGGTGGCGATGAACATGATGGAAGGCACGCTCGTGCAGATCCGCGCTAACGCGGTAGTGATGGCAACGGGCGGCGCGGGCCGGGTTTATCGCTACAACACCAACGGCGGCATCGTCACCGGTGACGGTATGGGCATGGCGCTCAGCCACGGCGTACCGCTGCGCGATATGGAATTTGTCCAGTATCACCCTACCGGCCTGCCGGGTTCCGGCATTCTGATGACGGAAGGTTGCCGCGGCGAAGGCGGTATTCTGGTCAACAAGAATGGGTACCGTTATCTGCAGGATTACGGCATGGGCCCGGAAACGCCGCTCGGTGAGCCGAAAAACAAATACATGGAGCTCGGCCCGCGCGACAAAGTGTCTCAGGCCTTCTGGCATGAGTGGCGCAAAGGCAACACGATCTCCACGCCGCGTGGCGATGTGGTCTACCTCGATCTGCGTCACCTCGGCGAGAAGAAACTGCTGGAACGTCTGCCGTTCATTTGCGAGCTGGCAAAAGCCTACGTGGGTGTCGACCCGGTGAAAGAGCCGATTCCGGTACGCCCAACAGCGCATTACACCATGGGTGGGATCGAAACCGACCAGCAGTGTGAAACGCGCATCAAAGGGTTGTTCGCCGTCGGCGAATGCTCCTCTGTCGGCCTGCACGGTGCCAACCGTCTCGGGTCAAACTCGCTGGCGGAGCTGGTTGTCTTTGGCCGCATGGCGGGCGAACGCGCGATGGAGCGTGCCGCAACGGCGGGCGAAGCCAACGGCGCAGCACTGGATGCGCAGGTCGCTGACGTAGAGAAACGGCTGAAGGATCTGGTCAACCAGGAAGGCAACGAAAACTGGTCGAAAATCCGCGACGAAATGGGCATGTCGATGGAAGAGGGCTGCGGTATCTACCGTACACCAGAGCTGATGCAGAAAACTGTCGATAAGCTGGCGGAACTGCAGGAGCGTTTCAAACGTGTGCGCATCACCGACACCTCCAGCGTGTTCAACACCGACCTGCTTTATACCATCGAGCTCGGTCACGGCCTGAACGTCGCGGAATGTATGGCGCACTCTGCGCTGGCGCGCAAAGAGTCACGCGGGGCGCATCAGCGTCTTGATGAGGGCTGCACCGAGCGTGACGACGTCAATTTCCTGAAACACACCCTCGCCTGGCGCGACGCGGATGGCACCACTCGTCTGGACTACAGCGACGTGAAGATCACAACGCTGCCACCGGCTAAACGCGTTTACGGCGCAGAAGCAGAAGCCGCCGAGAAGAAGGAGAAGGCGAATGGCTGAGATGCAAACACTGAAAGTTGAAGTGGTGCGCTACAACCCGGAAGTGGACACCGCGCCACACAGCGCTTTCTATGAAGTGCCTTATGACGAGCAAACCTCTCTGCTGGATGCGCTCGGCTATATCAAGGATAACCTGGCACCGGACCTGAGCTACCGCTGGTCCTGCCGCATGGCCATCTGCGGCTCCTGCGGCATGATGGTGAACAAAGTACCGAAACTGGCCTGTAAAACCTTCCTGCGTGATTACACCAAAGGCATCAAGGTTGAAGCGCTGGGCAACTTCCCGATTGAGCGCGATCTGGTGGTCGATATGACCCACTTTATCGAAAGCCTGGAAGCCATTAAGCCGTACATCATTGGCAACCCGCGCACGCCGGATCAGGGACCGAATACCCAGACACCCGCCCAGATGGCGAAATACCATCAGTTCTCCGGGTGCATCAACTGCGGTCTTTGCTACGCCGCGTGTCCACAGTTTGGCCTGAACCCTGAGTTCATCGGCCCGGCGGCGATCACGCTGGCGCACCGCTACAACGAGGATAGCCGCGACCACGGTAAAAAAGAACGTATGCCGCAGCTTAACAGCCAGAACGGCGTCTGGAGCTGTACTTTTGTGGGCTACTGCTCCGAAGTCTGTCCGAAGCACGTCGACCCGGCCGCCGCTATTCAGCAGGGTAAAGTGGAAAGCTCGAAAGACTTTCTTATTGCCACCCTGAAACCACGCTAAGGAGTGCATGATGACGACTAAACGCAAAGCCTACGTGCGGCCGATGCCGTCCACCTGGTGGAAGAAACTGCCGTTTTATCGCTTCTATATGCTGCGTGAAGGCACTGCGGTGCCTGCGGTCTGGTTCAGCCTTGAACTGATGTATGGCGTCTTTGCCCTCAAACATGGTCCTGAAACCTGGGCCAGTTTTGTCGGGTTCCTGCAAAACCCGATCATCGTGATCCTGAACCTGATTGTGCTCGCAGCCGCCCTGCTTCATACCAAAACCTGGTTTGAACTGGCGCCAAAAGCGGCGAATATTATCGTAAAAGGCGAGAAAATGGGGCCAGAGCCGGTCATTAAAGGGCTTTGGGCAGTGACGGCAGTGGTCTCTGTGGTCATTCTGTTTGTCGCACTGTTCTGGTAAGGAGACTATTGTGATCAATCCAAATCCAAAACGTTCAGACGAGCCGGTCTTCTGGGGCCTCTTTGGCGCAGGCGGCATGTGGAGTGCCATCATTGCGCCTGTCATTATCCTGCTGGTCGGCATTATGCTGCCGCTGGGGCTGTTCCCCGGTGATGCGCTGAGCTATGAGCGCATCCTGGCATTTGCAGGTAGTTTTATTGGTCGGGTATTCATCTTCCTGATGATTGTCCTGCCGCTGTGGTGCGGCCTGCACCGTATCCATCATGCGATGCATGATCTGAAGATCCACGTACCGAGCGGTAAATGGGTGTTCTACGGTCTGGCAACTATCCTGACCGTGGTAACACTGATTGCCGTAGTCACTATCTGACACACCAGGCCCGCCCTCCGGCGGGCCTGTTATTTCTGCATCTTCCCCACCAGCCACTGAGCAAATTCACGCATTGCCGGGGTTTGGGCGCGTGACTGCAGCCGCGTTATCCAGTAACTGCCAAGATCAATCTGCGTCGTAAACGGCTGCACAATGCGCTCGCTGTTCAGCAGATGGGTAAACATATCGACAGGGGCGATAGCAATGCCAGTGCCTGCCTGTGCGGCCTCCAGCATAGTGACCGACGAATCAAACACCATCACCCGATGCGTGGGTGAAGGCGGGTTTTCTCCGGCGGCCTGCATCCAGGCTGTCCACTCATCGCGCCGGTAAGAGCGCAGCAGGGTAAACTTCAGGATATCGGCAGGGGTGTGCAGCGCGGCTGCAATGTCCGGCGTGCAAAGTGGTGCCAGCGGCGCTGAACAGAGGAACGTCGCCTCCGTGCCGTGCCACGCTCCCCCACCGTAGCGAATGGTGTAATCAAGCCCCTCAGCTGCCGGATCGACGCGATTGTTGTGCGTGGAAAGCTGAAGATCGATATGCGGATAACTGCGACGGAAATCATCCAGCTGTGAAAATAACACCCCAGTGGCAAAGGTCCCCACCACGCCAATTTTCAGCTTCTCCTGCGCTCGATGGTTAGCAAAGCGATCCAGCATGCCTGCGATACGATCGAAGGAGTCATTCAGCACCGGCAGCAGATTCTCGCCTTCGGTGGTTAACATCAACCCGCGCGAAACGCGGACAAACAGCTGGCAGTTAAGGTGTTGCTCCAGCGCCTTCACGTGCTGGCTAATCGCGGAATGGGTCACATTCAGCTCAATCGCGGCATGAGTAAAACTGAGGTGCCTGGCGGCGGCTTCGAACGCCCGAAGCGAATTAAGAGGGAGATAGCTGCGTGTCATGGTCCCTTCCGTTAGAAAAATTAACAGCTAATGCTAAATTTAACCGTTTGTCAGCCTCAGTCAAATCACCCAGACTACGAACGTCTGACGGGCCCGGACATCCCCTTGACTCGCTATTACGGAAGATAACTGATGATGAAAAAATCCCTAAGCTGCGCGCTGCTGCTCAGCGTTGCCTGCTCTGCTTTTGCCGCGCCGATGTCAGAAAAACAGCTGGCAGACGTCGTGGAACGTACCGTTACGCCCCTGATGAAGGCGCAGGCCATACCCGGTATGGCCGTGGCCGTCATTTATCAGGGCCAGCCACACTATTTTACTTTCGGTAAAGCAGACGTTGCGGCGAATAAGCCCGTCACGCCGCAAACCTTATTTGAGCTGGGCTCCGTCAGCAAAACCTTCACCGGCGTGCTGGGTGGCGATGCCATTGCCCGCAAAGAGATTTCGCTGGCCGACCCGGTCACGAAATATTGGCCTGAATTGACGGGCAAGCAGTGGCAAGGCATTCGCCTGCTAGACCTGGCAACCTATACCGCAGGCGGATTGCCGTTGCAGGTACCGGATGATGTCACCGATAACGCCTCTCTGCTGCGTTTCTACCAGTCCTGGCAGCCAAAGTGGGCCCCGGGTACCACGCGTCTGTACGCCAACACCAGCATCGGCCTGTTTGGCTCACTGGCCGTTAAACCGTCCGGCATGCGCTTCGAGCAGGCCATGGCGGAGCGGGTCTTTAAGCCCCTGAAACTCAACCATACGTGGATAAACGTTCCACACGCTGAAGAGCCGCACTACGCATGGGGTTATCGTGAGGGAAAAGCGGTCCACGTTTCGCCTGGTATGCTGGATGCAGAAGCCTATGGCGTGAAATCTAACGTCAAAGATATGGCGAGCTGGGTGATGGCCAATATGGCACCTGAGACACTCCCGCAGTCCACTCTGCAGCAGGGTATTACGCTGGCGCAGTCTCGCTACTGGCGCGTGGGTGCCATGTATCAAGGGTTAGGCTGGGAGATGCTCAACTGGCCGGTCGACGCCAAAACCGTGGTGGATGGCAGCGACAATAAGGTCGCACTGGCGCCGTTGCCGGTCGCAGAAGTGAATCCTCCGGCTCCGCCAGTAAAAGCCTCCTGGGTGCATAAAACGGGCTCTACGGGTGGGTTTGGCAGCTACGTGGCGTTTATTCCTGAAAAGCAGATCGGTATTGTGATGCTCGCAAATAAAAGTTATCCGAACCCGGTACGGGTGGAAACGGCTTACCGTATTCTCGAGACGCTACAGTAAACCTTTGCCGGGTGGTGGCTTCGCCTTACCCGGCCTACAAAATTTACGCGTTGTGTAGGCCGGGTAAGCGCAGCGCCACCCGGCGAAACACGCTGCACAATCTTCCGCAATTTCCCTGCTGTCATCTACACTTAACAAAAAACAGTAAGGAAACTCCTATGCGCATTCTGCCTGTTATCGCCGCGGTGACAGCCGCGTTTTTAGTGGTTGCCTGCAGTTCCCCTACCCCTCCCTCCGGCGTCACTGTTGTAAGTAATTTCGACGCTCAACGTTTCCTCGGAACCTGGTATGAAATCGCCCGGCTCGACCATCGGTTTGAACGGGGGTTAGAGAAAGTCACAGCACATTACAGTTCGATGGACGACGGGGGTATTCAGGTGATCAACCGTGGATACAATCCGGATCGGCAGATGTGGCAACAGTCGACGGGAAAAGCGTACTTTACCGGCGACCCGCGCCGGGCCGCGCTAAAAGTCTCGTTCTTTGGCCCGTTCTATGGCGGGTACAATGTCATCGCCCTCGACAGAGAGTACCGACATGCGCTGGTCTGCGGGCCGGATCGCGACTATTTATGGATACTCTCCCGCACGCCAACCATTTCGTCAGAGATGAAACAGCAGATGCTGGACGTTGCGACCCGGCAAGGGTTTGATGTGTCAAAACTCATCTGGGTAGAACAACCGCATTAGTGGGCGCTGAGTTTCAGCCCAATAATACCGCACACAATCAACGCGAGGCTGGCGATACGCGCCAGACTCGCCGACTCTCCCAGCAGCAAAATCCCGGTAATCGCCGCGCCCACTGCACCAATGCCCGTCCAGACAGCATAGGCCGTCCCCACCGGCAAAGAGCGCATCGCCCAGGAGAGCAGCACAATACTCACAATCATGGCGGTAACGGTAATCACGCTGGGTGTCAGGCGGGTAAATCCGTGGGTGTACTTCAGACCAATTGCCCAAACCACTTCGAGCAGACCGGCGATAACAAGAATAATCCAGGACATTTCAGGCTCCTTAACTTAACTGCAAGTTGGGGCCGTCCCCGGTGAACGAAACGCTTACGGGTCGTCCCGTAAGGCATAGATTAGGTCACTTATTTTGGTTAACGAACGATTTTTTTTCAATCCCTTTGTGCTGAACCTGTTAAGGCAAGAAATAGCCTCAGTATGGCGCGTAGTTCAGGCATTTATCACTCATCCGACTTCTCTATCATGATGTGCTTTCTGATGGCAGGAAGCCAAACCACTAGCCGACTGCGAATCTATTATGTTCAAAATTCTTTTGATTGACCGATGTCACTTCACCCGCGCGGGGTTTGAAGCATGGCTCAATCATTCCGGTTTGTTTCCCGGGCACTTCGTCGTGACCGGGCTGAATAATCTCATCCTCGCCAGAGAGCATATTCTGCAGTGGGATCCGTCGGTGGTTATCGCCGATCTGCACGGCTTTATGCAGGACATTCACCATTTCCAGCAGCTTTCTTCCCTGCTGAACGCCAGTGAAAAAGTGCCTTTCATTTTGCTGCAGTCGGGGGAAGATAAAGAGATGGCAGGCTTTCTGTCCCAATTTCCGATATGGGCTTCGCTTACCAAAAATGCCGGACTGGAGACGCTGGCGACGGTCATCAACGACGCCCTGACGACTCGCGCAAGCGTTGAGATCCCTGCGGTCGCAGCCCCCCTGTTGACTCGCCAGGAGGAGAAGGTGTTGACGCTGTGGATGGATGGCGCAAGCAATCAGAAGATTGCCACTCACCTGAGTATCAATGGAAAAACGGTCTATACCTATAAGCGAAATATCCGCATGAAATTGCATATGGATACGCGCTTTTCCCCGTTTTTATCTTTGCAGGAATCAGAAAACTGACGGTACGAAACCCGTCCGGGCCCGTACCGTTTTTAAATTACTGCTGAGCTTTTGTTGCCGCGCCGGAGATTGCACTACCGCCTTCAGAAATGTCCTGACCAACGCCGCGCGTGGTATTACAGGCCGTTAATACTGAAGAAAGTACCAGAACTGAAAAGATCGCTGCAATTGTCTTCTTAACCATAATATCTTCCTTTTATAGCCAGAGTTGTTTTGTGTATAGCAACTTAAGAATAGACAAGATCCCGCCAGTTGACGGAAAAGG
This sequence comes from Enterobacter sp. A8, assembly GCF_004296595.1. Taxonomy (NCBI): domain Bacteria; kingdom Pseudomonadati; phylum Pseudomonadota; class Gammaproteobacteria; order Enterobacterales; family Enterobacteriaceae; genus Enterobacter; species Enterobacter sp. A8. The sequence continues at coordinate 15,586 of NZ_SCMF01000004.1, read as the reverse complement.
AAGCATTTTTAGGAAAATTAGACGGGATTAGCTGGCGGCGTGAGAAATGATATGGCCGAGATCCTGGATATCCTCCCCCATTCCACGTGTGGTATTACAGCCGGAAAGCAACGCGCTGGACAGCGCTAACAGAAGCAGAATTTTAACGGTGCGTTTCATCATCCCTGCCTGCAAAAATCAGGCGCAGCAACGCTGCGCCTTAACACTTACTTCACGCGAGATACGTATTCGCCGGAGCGGGTATCCACTTTGATCACTTCGCCAGTCTGTACGAACAGTGGCACTTTAACCACGGCACCGGTAGACAGTTTCGCTGGCTTACCACCTGTACCGGCGGTGTCACCTTTCAGACCTGGGTCAGTTTCAACGATTTCCAGTTCAACGAAGTTCGGTGGGGTAACCGCGATAGGCTGGCCGTTCCACAGGGTCACGATGCACTCTGCCTGATCCAGCAGCCATTTGTCGCTATCGCCAATGGCTTTAGCGTCAGCAGACAGCTGTTCGAACGTTTCGTTGTTCATGAAGTGCCAAAACTCACCGTCGTTGTACAGGTAAGTCAGGTTCATATCGACAACATCAGCGCCTTCAGCGGAGTCAGTAGACTTGAAGGTTTTTTCGACACGGGTACCGGTCAGCAGGCGGCGCAGCTTAACGCGTGCAAATGCCTGGCCTTTACCTGGTTTAACGAATTCGCTGGCTTCAACCGCATACGGTTCGCCGTCCAACATGATTTTAAGACCAGCACGAAAATCGTTGCTATAGTACGTTGCCATAAGGCCCTCTAAATTTGTTAACTGGTAGCTAAGCCACAAAATGGCGCATATTGTAACCCTAAACACCCCGTCCAGAGAAGATTGGTTATCGCAACTTGCCGATGTAATCACCAGTCCTGATGAATTACTGCGTCTTCTTGAGCTCGAACAGCATACCGATTTGCTGGCCGGCCGGGAGGCGAAGCGGCTTTTCGCCCTGCGCGTTCCCCGCGCGTTTGTTGCCCGTATGGAGAAAGGCAATCCTGAGGATCCATTATTAAAACAGACGCTTACCGCACAGGAAGAGTTCATTACGGCACCGGGCTATAGCACCGATCCGCTGGAAGAGCAGAACAGCGTGGTACCCGGTTTGCTGCACAAGTATCTGAACCGTGCGCTGCTGCTGGTGAAAGGTGGCTGTGCGGTAAATTGCCGTTATTGCTTCCGTCGACACTTCCCGTATGCCGAAAATCAGGGCAATAAACGCAACTGGCAGGTCGCGCTGGACTATATCGCCGCCCATTCTGAGCTGGATGAGATCATTTTTTCCGGTGGCGATCCGCTGATGGCGAAAGATCATGAGCTGGACTGGCTGCTGACCCAGCTTGAAGCCATTCCGCATATTAAGCGCCTGCGCATACACAGCCGTCTGCCGATTGTTATTCCGGCACGTATCACTGACGGACTGGTCTCACGCCTTGAGCAGTCCCGCCTGCAGGTGCTGCTGGTGAACCATATCAATCACGCCAATGAAATTGATGATGCATTTCGTGCGGCAATGGTGCGTTTACGCAAGGCAGGCGTGACGCTTCTGAACCAGAGCGTGCTGCTGCGCGGTGTAAATGATAATGCCCGCGTGCTGGCGGACCTCAGCAATGCGCTGTTTGATGCGGGAGTGATGCCATATTACCTGCACGTGCTGGATCGCGTTCAGGGTGCGGCCCATTTCATGGTGACGGATGAAGAAGCCCGGCAGATCGTGCGTGAACTGTTAACGCTGGTGTCAGGTTATATGGTGCCGAAGCTGGCGCGTGAGATTGGCGGTGAACCGAGCAAGACGCCGCTGGATTTGCAGCTAAGACAGAGCTAGTTTCCCTCAGCCTAACCCTCTCCCGGTGGGAGAGGGAAAAAGGCAATCAGTTCGGGCACTTATAGACCTGGCCATTCATCTGGCTGGCGGTTGGCACGAAGCTGGATAACATTCCCTGCGTCGGGCTGCTTACCCCGTAAATCACGTTGCCACCCATCGCCGCGGCCTGGTTACGCAGGGCATTGGCCGCGCCACGCATAGAGCCGCCCTCTTCGCCGTGCTGACCCGACATCCAGTTGCTTTGCTCACCGGTTGCCGTGCCTAAAAACTGGCACTCGTTACCCGGCTTATCTTCCACAAAGCGAACGCCCTGACCCGCTGCAGTCAGCTCATTGCTGGAGCTACAACCCGCCAGCAGCAATGCTGCTCCTACAATCCCTGCACAGACTTTTACGCGCATGTTATTCCTCGTTTTCAATAAGCTGGACAGTAGTTGTCCGTGTGTAAACCTTATACTAAAAAGATGACCAAAAGAAAAACCTCCGTGCGTTTCTGCGAGATATCAAGCACGAATGGTGCCTTCGCCTCCCCTAAATGAATTCTGATAATCACCCCACGGATATCGTTTTTTTATGCTTTTTCGTTTTTAGTGACAGGCCACCGGCTTATTTTTTGCGCGTGTGGTGACAGGGAAACATAAAAACAGGAGGCAACATGAGTGAAGTATCCCCGAATCAGGGGAAAGTGACGTGGGTAGGGTATCTCGCTTTCTTTCTAACCATCATTTTCTTTTCTGGCTTTTTCGCCAAAGCCACCGAATGGTGGCGAGTCTTTGATTTCACCGTGCTGAACGGCACATTTGGTCAGGTTAACGACGAAGGCGCCGCAAGCGTCTCTTTTCGCGGCACAGGCGGTACCGGCGCAAAAGATGGCTTTCTGTTTGCGCTGGAACTGGCACCGTCTGTCATTTTGTCGCTGGGCATCATTTCAGTGACTGAAGGGCTGGGCGGGCTGCGGGCGGCACAGCAATTGATGACGCCCGTTTTGAAACCGTTGCTGGGCATTCCAGGCATTTGTTCTCTGGCGCTTATCGCCAATTTGCAAAACACCGATGCGGCTGCAGGTATGACCAAAGAGCTCGCCGATGAAGGCGTTATCAGCGACAGGGAACGAGCGATTTTCGCCACCTTTCAGACCAGCGGTAGCGCAATTATCACCAATTACTTCTCGTCCGGCGCGGCGCTGTTCACCAGCATCACCGTGCCGGTTATCACCCCGCTGGCAGTGATTCTGGTCTTTAAATTTATAGGTGCCAATTTTCTCAGAGCATGGATTGCGCACATGGAAACCCGTCAGATCAAGGAGAGAGAAGATGACCGCCGAAGTGCGTAAAAACCTGATGGATCTCTTTACCGACGGCGCTCGCCGTGGCTTTACCATCGCCACCACCAGCCTGCTGCCAAACGTCGTAATGGCCTTTGTGATCATCCAGGCGCTGAAGGTAACAGGATTGCTGGATATCGTTGGCCGCGTTTGCGAGCCGATTATGGCGCTGTGGGGGCTGCCCGGAGAAGCCGCCACCGTGTTGCTGGCGTCGGTGATGAGCATGGGCGGCGGCGTGGGCGTCTGCGCAAGCCTGGTGGTGGCAGGGTCGCTCAGCGGGCATGACGCCACCGTACTGCTTCCGGCTATCTATCTGATGGGTAATCCGGTGCAAAACACCGGCCGCTGTCTCGGTACGGCAGGGGTAAACCCTAAATACTATCCGCATATTATTGGCGTCTGCGTAATTAACGCTCTGCTCTCTATGTGGGTCATGCAACTGCTGTTCTAAAACAAAAAACCCCGGACAGCGATGCCCGGGGTTTTTTATTAAGAGGTAGATACGCCCAACGCCTGATGGCTGCCGGGCGCAGGGGCAATTACATCATGCCGCCCATACCACCCATGCCGCCCATACCACCAGCAGCACCTAAATCAGGTGCGTCGCCTTTAGGCAGGTCGGTCACCATGCACTCGGTAGTGATCATCAGGCCAGCTACAGATGCCGCATACTGCAGAGCAGAACGGGTCACTTTAGTTGGATCCAGGATACCGAAGTCGATCATGTTGCCGTATTCTTCTGTTGCCGCGTTGTAACCGTAGTTACCTTCGCCCGCTTTCACGTTGTTGGTAACAACAGATGGCTCTTCACCGGCGTTGGAAACGATCTGACGCAGAGGCGCTTCCATCGCGCGCAGCGCAACTTTGATACCCACGTTCTGGTCTTCGTTCTGACCGGACAGGCCAGCCAGTTTGGCGGCAACACGCACCAGCGCAACACCACCACCAGCAACCACGCCTTCTTCTACTGCAGCACGGGTCGCGTGCAGGGCATCGTCAACGCGTGCTTTTTTCTCTTTCATTTCAACTTCGGTAGCCGCACCGACTTTGATTACCGCAACGCCGCCTGCCAGTTTCGCTACGCGCTCCTGCAGTTTTTCACGGTCGTAATCAGACGTTGCTTCTTCAATTTGCTTACGGATCTGAGCAACACGGCCCTGAATAGCGGACTCTTCACCTACGCCATCGATGATGGTGGTGGTGTCTTTGTTGATCACAACACGTTTCGCCTGGCCCAGGTCTTCCAGGGTCGCTTTTTCCAGCTCCATACCGATCTCTTCAGAGATTACGGTACCACCGGTCAGGGTAGCGATGTCCTGCAGCATAGCTTTACGACGGTCGCCGAAGCCAGGTGCTTTAACCGCAGCCACTTTCACGATGCCACGCATGGTGTTAACCACCAGGGTCGCCAGCGCTTCGCCTTCAACGTCTTCAGCGATGATAACCAGTGGCTTGCCTGCTTTCGCAACGGCTTCCAGCACTGGCAGCATTTCGCGGATGTTGGAAACTTTCTTATCAGCCAGCAGGATGAATGGGCTTTCCAGCTCAACAGCGCCAGTTTCTGGCTTGTTGATGAAGTATGGGGACAGGTAACCGCGGTCGAACTGCATACCTTCAACCACGTCCAGTTCGTCTTCCAGACCGGTACCGTCTTCAACGGTGATCACGCCTTCTTTACCGACTTTGTCCATCGCTTCAGCGATCAGTTTACCTACGGTTTCGTCGGAGTTAGCGGAGATGGTACCTACCTGAGCAATCGCTTTAGAGTCAGAGCATGGTACAGACAGCGCTTTCAGTTCTTCAACAGCGGACGCGACAGCTTTGTCGATACCACGTTTCAGATCCATTGGGTTCATGCCCGCAGCAACGGCTTTCAGACCTTCAGTGATGATTGCCTGCGCCAGTACGGTCGCGGTGGTGGTACCGTCGCCCGCAGCGTCGTTCGCTTTAGAGGCCACTTCTTTCACCATCTGCGCGCCCATGTTTTCGAACTTGTCTTCCAGCTCGATTTCACGTGCAACGGAAACACCATCTTTGGTGATGGTTGGCGCGCCGAAGGATTTATCCAGCACTACGTTACGGCCTTTCGGGCCCAGGGTGACTTTAACTGCGTCTGCCAGTACGTTTACGCCGCGGAGCATTTTTACACGAGCGTCGTTACCGAATTTTACGTCTTTAGCTGCCATGTTCTTATTTCCTCAAATTCGTACAGTTTCGTGCGTTAATTACGCTTCAACAATTGCCAGAATGTCGCTCTCGGACATGATCAACACATCTTCATTGTCGATCTTCTCGGATTTCACGCCGTAGCCATCGTTGAAAATGACGATGTCACCAACTTTAACGTCCAGTGGCTGCACAGTTCCGTTTTCCAGGATGCGGCCCTTACCGACAGCGATGATTTCGCCACGCGTTGATTTTGCTGCTGCAGAACCCGTCAGAACGATGCCGCCAGCAGACTTGGTTTCAACTTCTTTACGTTTGACGATCACACGATCATGTAACGGACGAATACTCATTGATAGCTCTCCTTTGAGAAAGTCATTATCAGTTATGGATGACGCCGGGCCGCACACGGTTTTCCGGCTAGTGCCCTGAGAGATGGGGATAGCTTTTTACCCCTTCAAGGGGGAGTCGAAAAAAAATTTGCGAAAGTGTTACCATCGGCTCTCTTTGAATGGTGGCGGGACGATGTCAATGAGTGGACTCAAGCAGGAGTTGGGGCTGGCGCAGGGGGTAGGCCTGCTCTCAACCTCCTTGTTAGGAACAGGGGTGTTTGCGGTACCCGCACTGGCAGCGCTGGTTGCCGGAAATAACAGCCTGTGGGCGTGGCCGGTGCTGATTGTGCTGGTGTTCCCGGTTGCGATCGTGTTCGCCATTCTGGGAAGGCATTTTCCCAGCGCGGGCGGCGTGGCGCACTTTGTCGGCATGGCGTTTGGCCCACGACTGGAGCGCGTCACCGGCTGGCTGTTCCTTTCCGTCATTCCGGTTGGTCTGCCTGCGGCGTTGCATATCGCAACCGGCTTTGGGCAAGCGCTCTTCGGCTGGCATGACGAAGCACTGCTGCTGGCTGAGCTGGGTACGCTGGCTATCGTCTGGTGGGTGGGCTCACGCGGGGCCAGTTCCAGCGCTAACCTGCAGACGATCGTCGCGGTGCTGATTGTCGCGCTCATCGCCGCTATCTGGTGGGCAGGTGATATTCGCGTCGAGGAGATCCCCTTCCCGGCCATCACCGATATCAATCATGCGCAGCTCTTCGCTGCGCTGTCAGTCATGTTCTGGTGTTTTGTCGGTCTGGAAGCGTTCGCCCATCTGGCGTCGGAGTTTAAGCATCCCGAGCGCGATTTTCCGCGAGCCCTGATGATTGGCCTGTTGGTCGCAGGCACGGTTTACTGGGCCTGTACTGTGCTGGTGCTGCACTTCGACGCCTTTGGCGCAGATAAAGCAGCCGCCGCTTCGCTGCCGGGTATCGTGGTACAGCTGTTTGGCGTAAAAGCGCTGTGGGTGGCCTGTGTGATTGGCTATCTGGCCTGTTTTGCCAGCCTCAATATTTACATCCAGAGCTTTGCGCGGCTGGTGTGGTCTCAGGCGCGCAATAAACCGCAGAGCCGTCTTGCGCAGTTGTCTAAGCGTCAGCTGCCGTTGAATGCGCTGAATCTCGTGCTGGGAAGTTGCGTTGTGAGCACGTTGTGTATTTACGCGCTTAAGATCAATCTGGATGCACTGATCATTTATGCCAACGGCATATTTATTATGATCTACCTGCTGTGCATGCTGGCGGGCTGTCGTCTGTTGAAGGGTCGCTATAAAGCACTGGCCGTTGTCGGGGGAGTGCTTTGCCTGCTGTTGCTGATGATGGTGGGATGGAAGAGTATGTACGCCGTCGTCATGCTGGCAGGGCTGTGGGTGGCGCTGTAGTAGCGCCCGGTAAGCGAAGCGTCACCGGGCAAAGACATTACCGATCGTCTTTATGATCCAAACGGTCGTGTTGGTCATCCTTACGCTGGTATTCCCCTTCAAACGTATCACCCGGGCCGGTGCTGAACCCGCCACCCGGCATCCGGCTAAAGCGCAGATGCGGCAGCAGCTTCATAGTCAGGTGTTTTTGCACCGGCGGCAACAGCAGCAGCAGACCGAGGAAGTCGGTGAAGAAGCCCGGCAGGATCAGCAGCAGACCGGCAATAATCAGCGATACGCTTTTGATCATCTCGGCCGCCGGGCTCTCGCCTGCGGCCATCTTCTGCTGCATTAACAGGAAATTTTTGAAACCCTGATTACGCACCAGCGACATGCCGATGACGGAGGTGAAAATCACCAGAATCAGCGTCAGCAGGACGCCCAGCACATGGGCGACCTGGATAAAAATCGAAATCTCAATGTAAACATAGAGAAAGAAAGCAATAAACGGTATCCAGCGCACTGGCATCTCCTGTGTGGCAGGTGCCTTTTGGCCCCTGTCTGAATGTGTTCGCGACACGCGTCTGTAAGAGATGAGGACGGTTAGCTAAAATTCAATCGGTTTGCACGGATATTTTTTTTGGAAATATTAAAGCGGTGACCCATTTCACAGATTAATAATTATCATGGAATCGGGTCGATAATAAGTGATCCAGCTTACGGCAATTCGCTATCATCAGCATATGATCTCGAGCAATTGGCCGATTGAGGGAATAATCGTCGGTCAGAAAATATTCAAAACCACATAAATACTGTGTGTTTAGTACAATCCATCGGCAGCTTGAAAAGAAGGTTCACATGTTAAACAACATTCGTATCGAAGAAGACTTGTTGGGTACCAGGGAAGTTCCAGCGGATGCCTACTACGGTGTCCACACTCTGAGAGCGATTGAAAACTTCTACATCAGCAACAGCAAAATCAGCGACATTCCTGAGTTTGTCCGTGGCATGGTGATGGTGAAGAAAGCGGCAGCGCTGGCAAACAAAGAGCTGCAAACCATTCCTAAAAGCGCGGCAAATGCGATTATCGCGGCCTGCGATGAAGTGCTGAACAACGGCAAATGCATGGACCAGTTCCCGGTTGACGTCTATCAGGGCGGCGCGGGCACCTCCGTCAACATGAACACCAACGAAGTACTGGCAAATATCGGCCTGGAGCTGATGGGCCACCAGAAAGGTGAATACCAGTACCTGAACCCGAACGATCACGTCAACAAATGTCAGTCCACTAACGACGCCTACCCAACCGGCTTCCGCATCGCGGTTTATGCCTCCGTTGTGAAACTGGTCGACGCCATCAACCAGCTGGGCGACGGTTTCCAGCGCAAAGCGGTTGAGTTCCAGGACATTCTGAAAATGGGTCGTACCCAGTTGCAGGATGCGGTGCCAATGACCCTCGGTCAGGAATTCCACGCGTTTAACGTGCTGCTGAATGAAGAAACCAAAAACCTGCTGCGCACTTCCGAGCTGCTGCTGGAAGTGAACCTGGGCGCCACCGCCATCGGTACACGTCTGAACACGCCGGACGGTTATCAGCAGCTGGCGGTTCAGAAACTGGCTGAAGTCTCTAACCTGCCAGTCGTACCTGCAGAAGATCTGATTGAAGCCACCTCCGACTGCGGCGCCTACGTCATGGTACACAGCGCCCTGAAACGTCTGGCGGTGAAACTGTCCAAAATCTGTAACGACCTGCGTCTGCTCTCTTCCGGCCCACGCGCTGGCCTGAACGAAATCAACCTGCCAGAACTGCAGGCCGGTTCGTCCATCATGCCAGCGAAAGTGAACCCGGTAGTGCCAGAAGTGGTGAACCAGGTTTGCTTCAAGGTTATTGGTAACGATACGACCGTAACCATGGCCTCTGAAGCCGGTCAGCTGCAGCTGAACGTCATGGAGCCCGTGATTGGCCAGGCGATGTTCGAATCTATCCACATCCTGACTAACGCCTGCTATAACCTGCTGGAAAAATGCATCAACGGCATTACCGCGAATAAAGAAGTCTGCGAAGGCTACGTGTACAACTCCATCGGGATCGTCACCTACCTTAACCCGTTCATTGGCCACCATAACGGCGACATCGTCGGTAAGATTTGCGCCGAAACCGGTAAGAGCGTGCGTGAAGTCGTACTGGAGCGCGGACTGTTGACCGAAGCCGAGCTGGACGATATCTTCTCCGCCCAGAACCTGATGCACCCGGCATATAAAGCGAAACGATACACCGATGAAAGCGAACAGTAACCGTTCAGGCTAAGCTTCCGAAAGGCACGTCACTTGTGACGTGCCTTTTTTCTTTTTAGGCGTTACCAAAATACAACAATTCAATATCAACTTGTTAATAAGCAAGGCAGGTCCTTATGTTTGGAGCAGAACTCGTCATCGTCCTGTTGGCGATTTATTTGGGAGCAAGACTCGGGGGTATCGGCATCGGTTTTGCCGGCGGTCTCGGGGTGCTCGTTCTTACCCTTATCTTTCAGATTAAACCCGGCGCAATCCCGTTTGACGTTATCGAAATCATCATGGCAGTTATTGCCGCTATCGCCGCCATGCAGGTGGCTGGCGGTATGGACTACCTGGTGAGTCTGGCGGAGCGTATGCTGCGCCGTCATCCTAAATACATTACCTTCCTTGCCCCGCTGGTGACCTGGTTCATGACCATTCTCGCCGGTACCGGTCACACTGCCTTTTCCACGCTGCCGGTGATTACCGAAGTGGCGAAAGAACAGGGTATCCGTCCCTCTCGCCCGCTCTCTATTGCGGTAGTGGCATCCCAGATTGCGATTACCGCCTCGCCTATCTCAGCGGCAGTGGTGTTCTTCGCCGGAATCCTGGAACCCATGGGTGTGAGCTATCTGACGCTGCTGGCGATCTGTATTCCGGTAACGTTGATTGCAGTCATGATCACCGCCGTGCTGTGTAACTTCCTCGGCGCTGAACTGAAAGACGATCCGGTTTATCAGGAACGTCTGGCCAAGGGCGAAGTGAGCTTGCGCGGTAGCCAGGTCTTCAAACTGAAGCCGCATGCGAAACGCTCCGTGGTGCTGTTCCTAATCGGTATCGTGGCGGTGATGTTCTACGCGACGGCCATCAGTGACACAGTAGGCCTCATCCAGAACCCGGTTCTGCCGCGTAACGAAGCGATTGTGGTATTCATGCTGACCATCGCAACCCTGATCAGCATCACCTGTAAAATCGATACCAGCGAAGTGCTGAATGCCAGCACCTTTAAATCCGGTATGAGCGCCTGCGTGTGCGTGCTGGGTGTGGCATGGCTCGGTGATACCTTCGTAAAAGCGCACATCAGCGATATCCAGACCGTTGCGGGTGACCTGCTGCACAACTACCCATGGCTGCTGGCGGTGGTACTGTTCTTTGCCGCTACCCTGCTTTATTCTCAGGCTGCCACGACCAAGGCGCTGATGCCTGCGGCTCTGATGCTGGGCGTAACGCCACTGACGGCCATTGCCTCGTTTGCTGCCGTTTCTGCCCTGTTCGTTCTGCCCACTTATCCAACCCTGCTGGCGGCGGTTGAAATGGATGACACCGGTTCAACCCGCATCGGTAAGTATGTGTTTAACCATGCGTTCCTGATCCCGGGTGTGGTCGCGATTACGCTGTGCGTGATCCTCGGCTTTATCATCGGCGGCGTCGTGCTGTAAACCATTTCGGGTTGTAAAAATAGTTAAAATCGGGCCGCTCTGCGGCCCGTTTCATTAATGACCAATCGCCTTGCGTGATATAGTGACCACTTTCGTGATGAGGAGGTCGACTTGTGAACACGCCTGATGCTGTTGTCGTATTGTGTACCGCCCCTGATGAAGCTTCCGCCCAGGATCTCGCCGCCAAAGTATTGGCCGAAAAACTGGCTGCCTGTGTAACCCTCCTCCCCGGAGCGACCTCCCTTTATTATTGGGAAGGCAAACTGGAGCAGGAGTATGAAGTCCAGATGTTGCTCAAAACCAACCCGGCAAACCAGCAGGCGCTTCTTGACTGCCTCAAATCTCATCATCCTTACCACACTCCGGAACTGCTGGTATTGCCAGTGCTCCACGGTGATAACGATTATCTCTCATGGCTCAACGTTTCCTTACGCTGATCCTGCTGCTGTGCAGCACGTCAGTCTTTGCCGGGTTGTTTGACGCGCCCGGCCGTTCGAACTTTATTCCTGCCGAGCAGGCATTTGTTTTCGATTTCCAGCAAAACCAGCATGACCTCAACCTTACCTGGCAGGTGAAAGAGGGCTATTACCTGTATCGTAAGCAGGTCAGTATCACACCCGCTCAGGCAAGCGTGGGCGCGCTGCAACTGCCTGCGGGCGAATGGCACGAGGATGAGTTTTACGGCAAAAGCGAGATTTATCGCCAGCACTTAAGCGTGCCCGTAACAGTGCAACAGGCAGACAAAGGCGCTACGCTCACCGTCACTTACCAGGGCTGTGCCGATGCAGGCTTCTGCTATCCCCCAGAAACCAAGGTCGTTCCGCTTAGTGAAGTTAAAGCGTCTGCCGCCAACGTTGCTCCTCTTCCTGCAGAGGTCAAGCGTGAAGGTGAGCCTGCGTCAGACCTCCCTTTCTCCGCGCTCTGGGCCTTGCTGATTGGTATCGGCATCGCCTTCACACCATGCGTACTGCCGATGTACCCGTTGATCTCCGGGATAGTGCTGGGCGGAAAACAGCGTCTTAGCACCGCCCGCGCGCTACTGCTTGCCTTTATTTACGTGCAGGGAATGGCGTTAACCTATACGGCACTCGGCCTCGTGGTTGCGGCGGCCGGCTTACAGTTCCAGGCGGCTCTTCAGCACCCTTATGTCCTTATCGGCCTGTCGGTGGTGTTTATCCTGCTGGCCTTGTCGATGTTTGGCCTGTTCACCCTGCAACTGCCGTCCTCCCTGCAAACCCGCTTAACGCTGCTCAGCAACCGCCAACAGGGGGGTTCAGCGGGTGGCGTGTTTGCGATGGGAGCTATCGCCGGGCTGATTTGTTCGCCCTGCACCACTGCTCCGCTTAGCGCGATTCTGCTCTATATCGCCCAGAGCGGTAATATGTGGCTTGGCGGCGGTACGTTGTACCTCTACGCGCTTGGGATGGGTCTGCCGCTGATCCTGGTCACGGTATTTGGCAACCGCCTGCTGCCGAAGAGCGGGCCGTGGATGGAGACGGTGAAAACCGCATTTGGCTTTGTCATTCTGGCGCTGCCGGTCTTCCTGCTGGAGCGTATTGTCGGTGACGTCTGGGGGATGCGCCTGTGGGCGATGCTCGGCGTAGCGTTCTTCTCCGGGGCGTTTATCGTCAGTCTGGGGGCAAAAAGCGCGTGGATGCGTCTGGTACAAATCGTCCTGCTCGCCTCTGCGCTGGTGAGCGTGCGTCCACTTCAGGATTGGGCATTTGGCACGCCAGTGGCTCAGAACCAGGCGCATCTGAATTTCATCCAGATTAAGAACGTGGATGATCTTAACCAGGCTCTGGCCCAGGCGCGCGGCAAACCGGTGATGCTCGATCTCTACGCAGACTGGTGCGTTGCCTGCAAAGAGTTTGAAAAGTACACCTTTAGCGACCCGCAGGTGCAAGGTGCGCTAAACGGGACCGTTCTGCTTCAGGCAAACGTGACCGCCAACAATGCGCAGGATAAAGCCCTGCTGAAGCAACTTAACGTGCTCGGGCTGCCGACCATTCTGTTCTTCAATCAACAGGGTGAAGAACAGCCAGGGCAGCGTGTAACCGGGTTTATGGACGCGGCGGCTTTCAGCGCGCATTTGCGCGATCGCCAACCGTAAACAACACTTTAAACGGGACAACCGTTGGGAATAACGGAGGAGAGAACCGTGCAACGCGAAGACGTACTGGGACAAGCCCTGCAATTACTTGAGATTCAAGGGATCGCCAGCACCACGCTTGAGATGGTAGCCGACCGTATCGATTACCCTCTGGATGAGCTTACGCGCTTCTGGCCTGATAAAGAGGCGCTGCTTTATGATGCCCTGCGCTACCTCAGCCAGCAGGTTGATATCTGGCGCAGGCAGCTGATGTTGAATGAAGAACTGACCGCCGAACAGAAGCTGCTGGCGCGCTATACCGCGCTGACGGAATGTGTAAGTAACAAGCGCTATCCGGGTTGTCTGTTTATCGCCGCCTGCACCTACTACCCCGATCCAGGCCATCCGATCCATCAGCTGGCGGATCAGCAAAAACGGGCGGCGCACGACTTCACCCACGAACTGCTGACAACGCTTGAAGTGGATGATCCGGCAATGGTGGCAAAGCAAATGGAGCTGGTGCTGGAAGGCTGCCTGAGCCGTATGCTGGTAAATCGTAGCCAGGCCGATGTGGATACCGCTCACCGCCTGGCAGAGGACATCCTGCGCTTTGCCCAGTGCCGCATGGGCGGCGCGTTGACCTAAGCCAGCACCCCAGCCCAGGCTGAGACAAGCAGGCACAACGCCATCAGCCGCTGAAATCGCACCATCGCCACGGTGGTGCGAAAGAATTTATTTAACGCCTTCCCCAGCCACGCCCAGCACATCAGACACACCACCGAGATGGCCAGGAACCACAGCGCCATCAGCGCTATATCCCGCAGCGCGTGCTCGCTTGCAGGGGCAAACAGGCTGACAACCGCCAGCGCCATCATCCAGGTTTTCGGGTTTACGATCTGCAACAGGGCTGCAGCTTGTGCGGTAAACCGGGTATGAGTCTTCGCAGAGAGGTTTGCTGCAGGCGCGTTAAATAACTGCCAGCTCATCCAGCTTAGCCATAACACCCCTGCCCAGCTCATCATCTGACGAATCAGGGGGTACTGGCGAAGCACTTCCCCTGCACCGGCACCTGAAACCAGCACAATCATGCTCGCCGCCATGCATCCTCCAAGAATGGCCGGAACGGTTTTTTTGATGCCGAAGTGCTGGCTGTTGGTGAGAATGAGGATATTGGTCGGCCCTGGCGTTATCGAAGCGACAAAGGCAAACAGCAGAAAAGGTATTGTACTCACAGGTGGCTCCTTATTATCAGAGCCATCAATGTGCCGCTATTTTCTGGAAACGTCTGGAAGGTTTGTGCACAGCCGACGGTAATAGGCAGGCGATATACGGTATGCTCGCTGGAACCAGCGTCCAAGGTGGCTTTGGTCGGCAAAGCCTACCGCCGATGCCACATCCACGGGCAGCTCACCATGAGCCAGCAACTGGCGAGCTTTTGCAAGGCGTAGCTGAATAAGCCACGCATGCGGTGCCAGGTGAAACTCGCGTTTAAAACAGCGCGTCAGCGTGAAGCGGTCGGTTCCCGTCTCACGTGCCAGATCCGACAACCCGACGTTTTCGTCCATATGCGCGTAGAGGTAATCGCGTGCACGATGCGCGACGGCAGCGCTTTGCCGTTGAGACGGGAGCCGCTTACGCCAGTGGCAGTGGGCGGTGATCTGAGAGAGCAGATTATCCATCGCGCTCTGCTGAACGATTTTCATCTCCGCGTTATGCAGTGTGGCAAAGGTCTCACCGATGCTACGTACCAGCCGTGGCTCGCGCGTCAGCGTTTGAGAAAAGTGCAGTGAATAGCTGTCAGGCGTAGCGTCATATAATCCGCGCAGCGTACGTGTTAGCCACTGCTCATCCAGATAAAAGGTAAGATAGGTAAAGCCGCCTTCTACAGGTGCGTCACCATCATGGATCTCACCCGGTTCCAGTAAAAACGCATCCCCCGGTTGACTACGATGACGCACGCGGCGGCAGTGAAACTGTTGAGTACCCGAAAGGGTGATCCCTACCAGATAGCTGTCGTGCCAGTGCGGATCGTAGGCATGCCCTTCGAAGTGCGCTTTAATCGTCTCAATGCCCGTCTCTGCATGCTGACGCAGCTCAAGCCAGTCGTTCGCCATACTGCCCTCCTCTTACTATCAGCATTGCTGCAGTGAACGGGTTCTGTCTGGAAGATTTGTGCACTTTCGTCGCATAAACCGACAGATTGCCGCAAACTTAAGCAGTTGAACAGCTTTTCCCTAAATAATGTTGACGCTCGGGCAGGATTGCGGTTTAATGCGCTCCGTTGCCCGGATAGCTCAGTCGGTAGAGCAGGGGATTGAAAATCCCCGTGTCCTTGGTTCGATTCCGAGTCCGGGCACCACTATTTAAAGAACCCAGCCTATGGCTGGGTTTTTGCTTTTCTGCATCTATAAATCCCTTCTTCAGTATTCTTGTTTCTCTTTACCGTGGGATCGTGCGATCTGCCATGCCCGGTGGCGCTGCGCTTACCGGGCCTACAGGTTTTGTAGGCCGGATAAGGCGAAGCCGCCATCCGGCATATTTTCTGGCGTGCAAAGCAAAAAACCCCGCACCTTACGGTACGGGGTTCTTTTTATTTGATGCCTGGCAGTTCCCTACTCTCACATGGGGAGACCCCACACTACCATCGGCGCTACGGCGTTTCACTTCTGAGTTCGGCATGGGGTCAGGTGGGACCACCGCGCTAAAGCCGCCAGGCAAA
>NZ_SCMF01000003.1:0-755208 GCF_004296595.1 Enterobacter sp. A8 | reverse complement strand
CTGGTCATCCTCTCAGACCAGCTAGGGATCGTCGCCTAGGTGAGCCGTTACCCCACCTACTAGCTAATCCCATCTGGGCACATCTGATGGCAAGAGGCCCGAAGGTCCCCCTCTTTGGTCTTGCGACATTATGCGGTATTAGCTACCGTTTCCAGTAGTTATCCCCCTCCATCAGGCAGTTTCCCAGACATTACTCACCCGTCCGCCACTCGTCACCCGAGAGCAAGCTCTCTGTGCTACCGTTCGACTTGCATGTGTTAGGCCTGCCGCCAGCGTTCAATCTGAGCCATGATCAAACTCTTCAATTTAAAAGTTTGATGCTCAATGAATTAAACTTCGTAATGAATTACGTGTTCACTCGTTGAGACTTGGTATTCATTTTTCGTCCGAGGACGTTAAGAATCCATGTCACCTTGAGTGCCCACACAGATTGTCTGATAAATTGTTAAAGAGCAGTGCCGCTTCGTTTTCGCTGCGGCGCGGGGTGTGCATATTACGCTTTCCCGCTTCAGAGTCAAGCGTTTAATTTGCTTTTCTCTGCTGACCCGGCGGCGTGTGTGCCGTTGTTCCGTGTCAGTGGAGGCGCATTATAGGGAGTAATTCTGGAGCTGCAAGGATAAAGTGAAAATTATTTACTGACTGCTCACTTTCCAGGCAAATTACATCCCAGTCCTCAATTCTGGCCTGGTTTTTAAACAAAAACGAGCCGCAAGCGGCTCGTTTTTGCGTTTTGTGACTTACTGCACTGCCACAATTCGGTCGTCGTTGGCTTCCAGACGGATAACTTTGCCCGGAACCAGTTCGCCTGACAGTATCTGCTGCGCCAGCGGGTTTTCGATCTGCTGCTGGATAGCACGTTTCAACGGACGTGCCCCGTAAACCGGATCGTAACCATTTTCGCTCAGCAGTTTCAGCGCATCGTCAGAGATGTGAATTTCATATCCACGCTCTTCCAGACGTTTGTACAGACGCTGCAGCTGGATCTGTGCAATCGACGCAATGTGTTTCTCACCCAGAGGATGGAATACCACCACTTCATCGATACGGTTGATGAACTCCGGACGGAAGTTATGGCTAACCACACCCAGAACCAGATCCTTCATATGGCTGTAATCCAGTTCACCGAAACGTTCCTGAATCAAATCGGAACCCAGGTTCGATGTCATGATCACGACCGTATTACGGAAATCCACCGTTCTCCCCTGCCCGTCGGTCAGACGACCATCATCCAGGACCTGCAGCAGAATGTTGAACACATCCGGGTGCGCTTTTTCCACTTCGTCCAGCAGGATGACGGAATAAGGACGACGGCGTACCGCTTCAGTCAGGTAACCGCCCTCTTCATAACCGACATATCCCGGAGGCGCACCCACCAGACGTGAAACGGAGTGTTTCTCCATAAACTCGGACATATCGATACGCACCATCGCGTCATCGCTGTCGAACATAAAGTTAGCCAGCGCTTTACACAGCTCGGTTTTACCGACACCGGTTGGCCCCAGGAACAGGAACGAACCAATCGGACGATTAGGATCAGACAATCCGGCGCGGCTACGACGGATGGCGTTGGAAACCGCTTCAACCGCCTCGTCCTGGCCAATCACGCGCTGATGCAGATCCTGCTCCATGCGCAGCAGTTTATCGCGTTCGCTTTCCATCATGCGTGCTACCGGAATACCGGTCCAGCGCGCCAGCACCTCAGCAATTTCCGCATCCGTTACTTTGTTACGTAACAGACGCATCGTTTTGCCTTCAGACTGCGTCGCAATCTCAAGCTGTTTCTCCAGCTCAGGGATTTTGCCGTACTGCAACTCTGACATTCGCGCCAGGTCACCCACACGACGCGCCTGCTCAATGGCAATTTTTGCCTGTTCGAGTTCAGCCTTAATGGTCTGAGTGCCAGAGAGTGACGCTTTCTCTGCCTTCCACTCTTCTTCTAACTCAGAATACTGGCGCTCTTTATCGTCCAGTTCCTCATTGAGCATATCGAGGCGTTTTTTACTGGCTTCATCAGACTCTTTCTTGAGTGCCTGCTGTTCCAGTTTGAGCTGAATGATACGACGGTCGAGTCTGTCCAACTCTTCCGGTTTCGAGTCTATCTGCATACGAATACTGGATGCGGCCTCATCGATAAGGTCGATCGCTTTATCCGGTAACTGACGGTCGGCGATATAACGATGCGAAAGCGTCGCTGCCGCAACAATCGCCGGGTCAGTGATCTGCACATGGTGGTGCAGCTCATAACGTTCTTTCAGACCACGCAGGATCGCGATGGTATCTTCCACGCTTGGTTCCGCGACAAACACCTTCTGGAAACGACGTTCAAGCGCAGCATCTTTTTCAATGTACTGACGGTACTCGTCCAGCGTCGTGGCACCCACACAGTGAAGTTCACCGCGTGCCAGTGCAGGTTTCAGCATGTTCCCGGCATCCATCGCGCCGTCTGCTTTACCGGCACCGACCATGGTGTGCAACTCATCGATAAACAGAATGACATTGCCTTCCTGTTTAGCCAGATCGTTAAGCACGCCTTTCAGACGCTCTTCGAATTCACCGCGATACTTCGCCCCGGCCACCAGCGCCCCCATATCCAGCGCCAGTACACGGCGGCCTTTCAGCCCTTCCGGTACTTCACCGTTTACAATACGCTGCGCCAGTCCTTCAACGATGGCGGTTTTACCAACACCCGGTTCACCAATCAGCACCGGGTTGTTTTTGGTACGGCGCTGCAGAACCTGAATAGTACGGCGAATTTCTTCATCACGGCCGATCACCGGGTCAAGTTTACCCTGCTCAGCACGCTCGGTCAGATCGACCGTAAATTTTTTCAAAGCCTGACGTTGGTCTTCGGCTCCCTGATCGTTCACGCTTTCACCCCCACGCATTTTCTCAATCGCCTGAGTCACATTGGCCGTGGTTGCGCCGGCAGTTTTCAGCAGGTCGGTCAGGGTACCGCGTGATTCAAGCGCCGCCAGAACAAACAGTTCCGACGAAATAAAGTTGTCCCCACGTTTTTGCGCCAGCTTGTCGCAAAGGTTCAGCACCCGCACCAGATCCTGGGACGGCTGAACGTCGCCGCCGGTACCTTCTACCTGCGGTAAACGGCTCAGCGCCTGATCGATGGCAGTGCGTAACTGGCCAGCATTAATGCCAGCAGACGTTAATAATGGACGTACCGATCCCCCTTCCTGATTCAGCAAGGCGCTCATTAAATGAAGAGGTTCGATGAATTGGTTGTCGTGCCCCAGTGCAAGGGACTGGGCATCGGCGAGAGCAAGCTGGAATTTATTAGTAAGACGATCCAGACGCATAACTCCTCCCATAACAGGTCAAATTTGCTACTGGAGATTAAATGAGGTCATCCCTCAATTATTCAAGGTTAATGACCTGAATTATGTGAAAAGAAAACGGCACGTGCCGGATCGTCTTGATTCTTTAGGTTATATCAGCCAAATAAAACTTGCCATACGCCCCGTCGTCTTGTCGCGGCGATAAGAGAAGAAATCACCCTTTTCGGTGAACGTACAGCGGTCACCGCCGAAGATCTGCGTCACCTTGACATTATTCAGACGCTGACGTGCAAGCTGATAAATATCGGCCAGATATTTTTCCCCCACGGGTTCGAAAGCGTTAACGGCTTGCGGATCTTTTGCCATAAACGCTTCACGAACCTCTGGGCCCACCTCGAATGCCTGAGGACCAATTGCCGGGCCAAGCCAGGCAATGATATTTGCAGGATCGTCTTTGAAGCAGGCGACGGTTTCTTCCAGCACGCCTTCACACAGACCACGCCAGCCCGCATGAGCAGCCGCAACCTCGGTACCCGCACGGTTACAAAACAGCACCGGCAGGCAATCGGCTGTCATCACCGCGCATACTGTTCCCGGCGTATCGCTGTAGGAGGCATCGGCACGTTTAGACGCGTAGGGTTCTCCCGTCAACTTCAGCACGGTTTTACCGTGAACCTGCTCAAGCCACACCGGTTTAGACGGTAAGTTGCCCGCAGCAAACAGCCGCGAGCGGTTTTCTTCAACGTGTTCCAGGTTGTCGCCGCAGTGTGCGCCAAGGTTCAAAGACGCCCACGCCCCCTGACTTACCCCGCCAACGCGGGTTGAACTGCAGGCAGCCACACCTTCAGGCAGTGGCCATTCCGGAACAATCAGTTTGGTCATAACCAGTCCACTTGATCTTTGTGTTCTTCAAAATCCGCGCGCATGGCGTCAATAAGCTCCACCATATCCTGCGGGATCGGCGCATGCCATTCCATTTGAATCCCTGAAATAGGGTGATAAAGGCGCAGCATGGTGGCGTGCAGCGCCTGACGATCAAACTTGCGCAGTACGCTAATGAACTCGTCCGATGCCCCTTTTGGCGGACGCGGACGACCACCGTAAACCTGATCCCCCACCAGCGGATGGGTGATGTGCGCCATATGAACGCGGATCTGGTGGGTACGACCGGTCTCCAGACGCAGACGCAGACGCGTATGAATGCGGAAATGTTCCATAATGCGATAGTGCGTTACCGCCGGTTTACCCATCGGATGCACCGACATATGAGTACGTTTGGTAGGGTGACGGCTGATCGGCTCATCAACCGTACCGCCAGCAGTCATATGGCCAATAGCCACGGCTTCATATTCGCGGGTGATCTCACGCAGCTGCAGTGATTCCACCAGGCGAGTCTGGGCAGGTACGGTCTTTGCCACCACCATCAGACCGGTGGTGTCTTTATCCAGACGATGCACGATACCGGCACGCGGCACATCAGCAATCGGCGGATAATAATGGAGCAGTGCGTTAAGTACCGTACCGTCAGGATTCCCCGCTCCCGGATGAACAACCAGGTCGCGCGGCTTGTTAATCACCAGAATGTCATCATCTTCATAGACGATGTCCAGTGGGATATCCTGTGGCTCGAAGCGGATTTCCTCTTCGATTTCAGCATTGATGGCGACAGCTTCCCCACCTAACACTTTCTCTTTCGGTTTGTCCCAGACTTTACCGTTTACCAGCACGCGCTGGTCAAGAATCCATTCTTTTATGCGTGAACGCGAATAATCAGGGAACAATTCGGCCAAAGCTTGATCTAAGCGTTGACCGAGCTGATTTTCGGAGACTGTTGCGGTGAGTTCTACTCGTTGTGCCATAAACTGCTTCTTCGTTTAACGTTGGGTTTTACGGCTTTGCCGTTTAATATAGTGTGCTATTGTAGCTGGTCTTAATCGGGAGCAGGAACAGAGTTTCTCCCGGACAAACATTTGAGGAAAGTCAAAACGTCATGACGCGCATGAAATATCTGGTGGCAGCGGCCACGTTGAGCCTGGCTTTGGTGGGCTGCTCCGGTTCAAATGAACAGGTCCCTGACAATCCGCCGAATGAAATCTATGCGACTGCACAACAAAAGTTGCAGGACGGTAACTGGAAACAGGCGATAACGCAACTGGAAGCGTTGGATAATCGCTATCCATTTGGTCCGTATTCGCAGCAGGTACAGTTAGATCTCATCTACGCATACTATAAAAATGCCGATCTGCCGCTGGCTCAGGCAACCATCGATCGTTTCATGCGTCTGAACCCGACTCATCCTAACATCGACTATGTAATGTACATGCGCGGTCTGACCAACATGGCGCTGGATGACAGTGCCCTGCAGGGCTTCTTCGGTGTGGATCGCTCCGACCGTGACCCGCAGCATGCGCGTGATGCGTTCAACGACTTTTCCAAACTGGTGCGCGGCTATCCGAACAGCCAGTACGTGACCGACGCCACCAAACGTCTGGTGTTCCTGAAAGACCGTCTGGCGAAATACGAATACTCGGTTGCTGAATACTACACCCGCCGTGGCGCATGGGTTGCCGTGGTTAACCGTGTAGAAGGAATGCTGCGTGATTATCCGGATACGCAGGCGACCCGCGACGGCCTGAAGCTGATGGAGAATGCTTACCGCCAGATGCAGATGACCGCACAGGCAGACAAGGTAGCAAAAATCATCGCCGCGAACAGCAGCAACACCTGATAGCGACGTCAAAGCAAAACGGCAGCCCGCGGGCTGCCGTTTTTTTATTCAATTCAGACAAAGCTGAAGCGGTTTAGCTTCAACACATCCTATCAACTATGACCGCAATTTTTGCCTTCGACAAGGTAAATCTCACCTCTTCCTGCCCTGCCTCACAAAAAAGATTCCCTGACAAAAACCGACAAAATAACGTGATCTAAATCACACATTTTGACATTAGGACAGGTATGCTGGAATCACCAAGACGGAAAGACAAGAGGTAAAATTTATGACAATGAACATTACCAGCAAACAAATGGAAATTACCCCGGCAATTCGCCAGCACGTCGCAGACCGTCTCGCCAAACTGGATAAATGGCAAACACACTTGATTAATCCACATATCATCCTGTCTAAAGAGCCGCAGGGGTTCATCGCTGACGCAACTATCAATACTCCAAACGGCCATCTGGTCGCCAGCGCAAAACACGAGGATATGTACACCGCTATTAACGATTTGATCAACAAGCTGGAACGGCAGCTCAATAAAGTGCAGCACAAAGGTGAAGCCCGTCGCGCCACGACCTCGGTGAAAGACGCCAGCTTCGCGGAAGAAGTTGAAGAAGAGTAATCCTTTAAATTGAGTTTACCGCCAACGCGCCTTCGGGCGCGTTTTTTATTGACAGGGTGAAAACAGTACGGGTACTTTAACGTTATCAACCACAGGATGATTTCATGAAACTGACGCCGTTTTTCTTCGCATTCTTTTTTACCTTCCCCTGAACGGGAGGCGTTTCGTCGTGTGATAAAGAATGCGAAGACGAACAACAAGGCCTCCCACACCGGGGGCCTTTTTTATTGATAACGATAAAACGAGACAGACAACACTATGACACCGGAAAACCCGTTACTGGATCTGCGAGTAAAAATCAGCGCGCTGGATGAAAAATTACTGGCACTTCTGGCTGAACGCCGCGCGCTCGCCATCGAAGTGGGTAAAGCCAAACTGGACTCCCACCGTCCGGTACGTGATATCGACCGCGAACGCGACCTGCTGGAACGTCTGATTCAACTCGGCAAAGCCCATCACCTTGACGCACATTACATCACCCGTTTGTTCCAGCTCATCATCGAAGACTCTGTTCTGACCCAGCAAGCGCTGTTGCAGCAGCATCTGAATAAAACCAACCCGCACTCTGCCCGCATCGCGTTTCTTGGCCCTAAGGGCTCCTACTCCCATCTGGCTGCCCGCCAGTACGCTGCACGTCATTTTGAAGAGTTCATTGAGAGCGGCTGCGCAAAGTTCGCCGATATTTTCAATCAGGTGGAAACCGGCCAGGCGGATTACGCCGTCGTGCCGATTGAGAACACCAGTTCCGGTGCCATCAACGACGTGTACGATTTGCTGCAACACACCAGCCTGTCGCTGGTTGGGGAGCTGACAATTCCTATCGATCACTGCGTGCTGGTCTCTGGCTCAACCGATTTGAGCACCATCGAGACGGTCTACAGCCATCCGCAGCCGTTCCAGCAGTGCAGTCAGTTCCTGAACCGTTATCCGAACTGGAAAATTGAGTACACCGAAAGCACCTCCGCGGCGATGGAAAAAGTCGCCCAGGCAAACTCCCCCACCGTCGCGGCGCTGGGCAGCGAGGCGGGCGGTGCGCTGTATGGTCTCCAGGTTCTGGAACGTAACCTGGCAAACCAGACGCAAAACATTACCCGCTTCATCGTGCTGGCACGCAAAGCCATTAATGTCTCTGATCAGGTGCCCGCCAAAACCACCCTGTTGATGGCAACCGGGCAGCAGGCAGGCGCACTGGTTGAAGCGCTGCTGGTACTGCGTAACCACAATCTGATCATGACCCGACTCGAATCGCGCCCGATTCACGGCAATCCGTGGGAAGAGATGTTCTATCTCGACATTCAGGCCAACCTGGAATCACCGTCCATGCAGAAAGCCCTGCGTGAACTGAGCGAAATCACCCGTTCAATGAAGGTGCTGGGCTGTTATCCGAGCGAAAACGTGGTACCGGTTGACCCAAGCTAACGTTCGATAAACCGGCTTTTCTTCATCCCTGCCACACTGACCGGCAGGGTGAAGATAGCGCCGGAAAGGGGATATTGCGCCACCTCCTGCGCATCCATATTTTCCCGCGTGGTCGTGATAAACAGCGTTTTCATATCGTCACCGCCAAAGCAGACCATCGTTGGGCAACGGACCGGCATACGGTACTCTTCCAGTTGCTCTCCCTGAGGTGAAAAGCGCGCGATGCGCCAGCCATCAAACAGCGCACTCCAGTAACAGCCTTCCACGTCCATCGCGGCACCGTCAGGTATCCCTTCGCCGTCGTTGAACCGGCGGAATATCTCCCTTTTACTGGGTTCCCCCTGCTCATCCAGTGGGGTACGGTAGATAACGCCGTTTGGCGTATCAGAAGTAAACATCCACCGCTGGTCGGGGCTGAATGCCAGACCATTGTGGCCATGAATGTCGCACTGGATAACTTTTGGCGTCAGATCGTTATCAATGCGCATCAGCAGCGCCCCGTTGTAATCACCCGGTGCCCAGAAGGTCCCGGCGTAGAACTGGCCCCGGTGATCGGTTCCCCCATCATTGAAACGCGCAAGCTGCGGATTCGACGGGTTATCACAGACTTTGCGCTGCAGCAGACCGTGTTTATCGGAAAGCCAGATGCCGCTTCGCATCGCGACGATAAAGCCGCCGCGTTCGCGCAGGGCGAAACACCCCACCTCTTCGTGGAAAGAGAGCACGGTGTGTTCCGCCGTGGGTAAATGATAACGGTGGATCTCACCTTCAAGAATATCCGCCCAGTAGAGCGCATTTTCCTCTGCACTCCACGTCGGGCATTCGGGCAGATGCCCGGTGTAGTTCAACAGCAGCTGCGGTTCGGCCATGACAGTTCCCCAAAATGAAAAAAGCCAGCAATGCTGGCTTTCAGTATATACATCATCGCATTACTGGCGACTGTCATTTGCCTGACGCAACAGCGTGCGGCTCTCGCTCTGGAAACGTTGCGCGTAATCGCCAAACCAGTGTTCGACCTTACGGAAGCTGTCGATAAACGCCTGCTTGTCTCCGTGCTCCAGCAGCGTAATGGCTTCGCCAAATCGCTGGTAGTAACGCTTAATTAGTGCCAGGTTGTTCTCAGACGACATAATAATGTCGGCGTAAAGCTGGGGATCCTGAGCAAACAGACGCCCTACCATCGCCAGCTCCAGACGATAGATAGGCGAAGAGAGTGCCAATAACTGCTCAAGCTGCACATTCTCTTCCGCCAGATGCAGCCCATAGGCAAAGGTCGCAAAGTGGCGCAGCGCCTGGATGAACGCCATGTTCTGATCGTGTTCAACCGCGCTGATGCGGTGCAGCCGCGCGCCCCAAACCT
Source organism: Enterobacter sp. A8 (assembly GCF_004296595.1). Taxonomy (NCBI): domain Bacteria; kingdom Pseudomonadati; phylum Pseudomonadota; class Gammaproteobacteria; order Enterobacterales; family Enterobacteriaceae; genus Enterobacter; species Enterobacter sp. A8. Next base: position 745,801 of record NZ_SCMF01000003.1, on the reverse strand, counting down.
GAATCTGTTCCAGGAACCACTGGTAGGCTTCCGGCTGACGACCATCGCAGTAGACCACCACCTGTTTCGCCAGGCTGCCGCTGTCCGGGCCAAACATAGGATGTAGCCCCAGGACCGGCCCCGTGTGCGCAGCCAGCATTGCCTGCAGCGGACCATTTTTCACGGACGCTAAATCCACCAGGATGCAATCTGCAGGTAGCGGAGGAAGCTTCGCAATGATCTGCTCCGTCACGTGAATCGGCACGCTGACAATGACCATTCCGGCATCTTTCATCAGCTCCGGCGCTTTTGCCCAGTCCTCTTTTTCCAGGATACGCACCTGATAGCCAGACAGGGTCAGCATTTTTTCAAACAGCCGCCCCATCTGACCCGCACCGCCCACAATAACGACCGGGCGCAGGGACGGGCAAAGGGTTTTGAAGCCTTTATCGTTTTCGCTGGAGTAGGACTCCCGCATCACACGACGCAAGACATCTTCAATCAAATCCGGCGAGACGCCCAGCGCCTGGGCCTCTTTACGACGGGAAGCCAGCATGGAGGCCTCGCGCTCCGGAACGTAAATCGGCAGGCCATATTTGCTTTTGACCTCACCCACCTCGGCAACCAGCGCCATACGGCGTGCTAACAGATCCAGCAGCGCCTTATCCACTTCATCAATTTGATCGCGTAATGCGGTCAATTCAGCAACCATACCTAACCTCTTAAGCCAGACGCGTCGCCAGCTGGCCGTTTATATCTTTGTGGATCTCACGCAGCAGCGCATCGGTGGTTTCCCAGCTGATGCAGGCATCCGTCACGGACACACCGTACTTCATTGCGCTGCGCGGTTGTTCAGATGATTGATTGCCTTCATGAATATTGCTCTCAATCATCAGACCGATAATAGAACGGTTGCCGTCTTTGATTTGTGCGACCACCGATTCCGCCACCGCAGGCTGACGACGGTAATCTTTGTTCGAATTACCATGACTGCAATCTACCATCAGTGCCGGGCGCAGTCCCGCCTGCTCCATCTCTTTTTCACACTGTGCCACATCTGCCGGGCTGTAGTTTGGCGCTTTACCGCCACGCAGGATCACATGACCGTCCGGATTACCCTGCGTCTGCAGGAGACAAACCTGGCCCGCCTGGTTAATACCCACAAAGCGATGCGGCATGGCCGCGGCGCGCATGGCGTTGATCGCCGTGGCAAGGCTACCGTCGGTCCCGTTTTTAAAACCAACCGGCATCGACAGACCAGACGCCATTTCACGGTGGGTTTGTGATTCCGTGGTACGCGCACCAATCGCAGACCAGCTAAACAGATCGCCCAGGTACTGCGGGCTGTTCGGATCCAGCGCTTCGGTTGCCAGTGGCAGCCCCATGCTGACCAGCTCAACCAGCAGGCGACGCGCAATCTTCAGACCGGCTTCCACATCAAACGAGCCATCCATGTGCGGATCGTTAATCAACCCTTTCCAGCCAACGGTGGTACGTGGCTTCTCAAAATAGACGCGCATCACCAGGTAGAGGCTATCGCTGACCTCCTCCGCTAATGCTTTAAATCGACGAGCGTACTCAATGGCGGTTTCAGGATCGTGAATGGAACAAGGACCACATACCACCAGCAGACGCGGATCGCGGCCAGCGATAATGTCAGAAATGGTCTGGCGCGAGTGCTCAATTTGAGCCTCCTGCGCGGCGCTCAGCGGGAACTCCGCTTTCAGTTGATCCGGTGTAATCAAAACCTGTTCGTCAGTGATATGTACGTTGTTCAGCGCGTCTTTTTGCATGATGGCGATCCTGTAAAGCTCGTTTGCGATAGGTGTTTTCCTCGAAGAGGTGAAACAACGATACCACAACAAGTAAAGATTTCAATCCAAAATACGTACACTTTACTTTACAAAGTCCATTTTACTGCAAAAATCAGCCGACAAAATCGTAAACATAAAATTACACCACCATTTTCTTTTGCCAGGCTATGCTGAAGAAAAAAGGAGAATGGCTATGCGTTCAATCGCTCTGATGCTGTTGTCGCTGTTTTTATCGGGCTGTCAGATCAATCCTTATACCTTCCAGCCCGACTGGACTAGTCCCAGCTGGTTTGATGCGGGTAAAGAAGACGCCATGAATGGTCTGCCGGTTAAAGATAATCAGACGCTGGCCGATAGTTTTAACGACCCGCAGGTTGATCGTAGTGAATATCTTCGTGGCTACGCCGACGGACAGAAAAAAGTGTGTGAGGAAGGTTTTATTCACGTCTGGGGAGTAGCAGGCAAATCTTTCCCGGCCAGTTGTGATACTGTTGAAAACGCAGCAAAACTGCATGAATCATGGCAACAAGGAATGGATGAAAGTATGCGTTCCAGCAGACTTAATTAAGCCGTTTTTTATACGCCGGAATATATACAACTGTAGGATTTAGCTTAGGTCGTACTCAGTACATTTCTGACATAATGACGGCTTTGATAAACAATGGTATTCTGCCGACAACTCGTAAGGACATCTATTTTCCAGAGCGGTATGGCGGATTCTGGTGAGAAATTCATTCTTGATCTCTTTGTTCCGACTCACTCTGGTGCTAATGCTGTTCTTTATGGTGGGCCCAGCACCGGCAGCCACGTTCACAGAAACCGATAAATCGGTACGTTCGATTGTATCGGGTATTGTGAGCTATACCCGATGGCCGTCACTTTCCGGGCAACCTAAACTCTGCGTTTATGCCTCGTCTCACTACACGCAAGCACTGAGCAGCGAAGAGGGGCAAAGCGAGTTACCTTATACTCCCGTCATTGTACGTAACGATCAGGAAGCCCTGTCCGCGACGTGTGATGCTATTTATTTCGGGGCTGAATCGCCTGCAAAACAACTTGAATTAATAAGTCAATATCAGGGCAGAGCATTGCTATTAATCTCAGAGCAGAATCCGGAATGTGTTATTGGCAGTGCATTCTGCCTGATAATCGATCATAACCAGGTCAGATTTTCCGTTAATCTGGATGCATTGACGCGCAGTGGCGTACGCGTCAATCCGGATGTATTAATGCTGGCACGGAATAAGCAGCATGGATAAAGAAATCACTTCAACGCCACGTCCAACGTTTAAAAGCACGTTGAGACGAATCAGCATGATAAGCGTCATCATCACCATGACGTTAATTTGGCTCCTGCTCTGTTTTGCTTCTGTGGTGACATTAAAGCAATACGCCCAAAAAAATCTCGAATTAACCGGCGCAACAATGAGCCACAGCCTTGAAGCCTCACTGGTCTTTAATGATTCGCTGGCGGCTAACGAAACGCTCGCCACCCTGGGTAAACAGGGCCAGTTTGCCGTGGCTGAGGTTCTTAACGCGCATAAAAAGCGGTTTGCTTACTGGTCCTGGAACCCGGAAGAGAATAACGACACGCTGGGTGCATTGGTTAGCCGCTGGCTGTTCCCCGACCCGGTCGCGCAGCCCATCATGCATAACGGTAATGCGATCGGCGAAATTCGCCTGACCGCACGCGATAATCTCATCAGCCATTTCATCTGGCTGTCGTTTGCCGTTCTTACCGGCTGTATTCTTTTTGCCACCGCCGTCGCGCTTACGATTACACAATCTCTGCATCATGGCATGGTCACGGCGCTGCAAAACATCACCGACGTCGTGCATGACGTACGCACCAACCGCAACTTTTCCCGGCGGGTGAAGGATGGCCGCATCGAAGAATTCCACCAGTTTGGCGAAGATTTCAACAGTCTGCTGGATGAAATGGAAGAGTGGCAGCTTAAGCTGCAGGCGAAAAACGCTCAGCTACTGCGTACCGCTATGCACGATCCTCTCACCGGCCTCGCCAATCGGGCGGCGTTTCGTAGCAGCATCGCGGCATTAATGCACGACGCCTCCGCAAAAACCAACACTGCCCTGCTCTTCCTCGACGGTGATAATTTCAAGTTTATTAACGATACCTGGGGACATGCTGCGGGCGATTGCGTCCTGATTGAAGTCGCCCGCCGGATGGTTGAGTTTGGCGATAAGCGTCATCAGTCATACCGCCTTGGCGGTGACGAGTTTGCGATGGTGCTGTACGGCGTGCAGTCTGCCGCAGAGGTTCAACAGAGTTGTGCTGCGCTGTCGCAGCAGTTTATGCGCCCGTTCGATCTGCATAACGGGCAGACAGCAACGATGTCACTTAGCATTGGCTTTGCTCTGGCGTGGGAAAGTGCCTCTGTGGAAGCATTACTGGAGCAAGCCGACCGCAACATGTACCAGGATAAAAACCAGCGTACAAAAGCAATAACTTAGAAAGGATACGATATGTTAAAGCGATACTTTGCGCCGTTATTTCTCGCTTCAATGGTACTGGCGGGTTGTCAGTCACCGCCTGAAGGTAAATTCACCCCTGAGCAAATTGCGGCGATGAAGTCATACGGTTTTAACGAACTGAATGGCGACTGGTCTTTGGGCCTGTCAGATACGATCCTGTTTGATAAAAATGACGCCAGACTGCGCCCGGAAAGTGAAGCGCAGATCCGCTCCATGGCCTCTCGCCTGGCGGCTACCGGCCTGAAACACGCGCGTATGGATGGCCACACCGATAATTACGGTGAAGAGAGCTACAATGAAGCGCTGTCGTTAAAACGTGCCAATGCGGTGGCTGACGTCTGGGCCAAAGGCGCCAATATCCCGCGCAGCAACCTCACCACGCAGGGATTAGGAAAAAAATATCCGGTTTCCAGCAACAGTACGGCGCAAGGGCGTGCTGAAAACCGTCGGGTCGCGGTGGTCATCAGCACGCCATAGCCTTATTTAACGGATGATTGTGCGAGCGACACGCCAGTTGCCGCTCGCCAGCGTAGCCAGTCAATCAGCATAAACAGCGCCAGGCTCACGCCTATCACCGGCAATGCCAGCCCCAGCAATACGCTGACCACCACCGTGACGGCTTTTCCCCATCCCGGGAGCGCCAGCCAGCACTGACAAAGCGTCTGAAGCGGATCCGCCGTCGATTGCGCCGGACGACGCATCCACCACATCCGATATCCCCAGACAATCAGCACACACAGCGCCAGGCCAAATGCGACGAGCAGTAACTGGTTAACCAGCCCGAATAAGATCCCCATATGGAAATCCACACCCCAGCGGGTCAGCTTTGCCATTAACGGGAAATCCTCAAAGCGGGTTCTGTCCAGAATTTGCATGGAATTTGGATCCACCGCAACGGCATCCACCTGGGTCGGCCAGCTGCGGTCAATTTCCGTCACGGTCCACGCCTGGTCAGCGCTTTTCGCCGGGCGGATTTCGAGTTTATTCGCATCAATCCCGGCCTGGCGGGCAGCGTGCAATACGCCATCGAACTGGGTCAGATCCATCGTCATGTCGGGCATCATCATACCAGCATGATGCCCATGGTGTTCAGCGTGCTCATCCATCGTGACGGGCGCACCCGAAAGCGTGGTGTTCACCTGCGGCGTGAGCCAGTTCATCTGCGCGCGCAGTTTATCCACGTTGCCGCCCGCCCATTGGGACCACGTCAGGCCGGTCGCAGAAAACAGCAACATTCCCCCCAGCAGCACCCAGCCCAGCGTGACATGCAGGCGACGCCGGTTCTGAAAACGATTGTTGAGCCGACGTTTTGGCCGGGTATAAAACCACAGCGCAATCCCGCCCAGCGCGGCGACCCACATCCACGAGGCGGCCAGCTCGCTGTAGAGCCGACCAACGTTACCCAGCATCAGGGACGTATGCAGATAATCAATGGTCTGGCGTAGCGGTAAAATCCCGCTGGTGCCATACACGGTCATATCGCCACGCACCGCAAGAGTAACGGGATCGATAAAAATAGCGCGGGTCTCCGATGGGCCAAGCGACGGGTCGGCAAACATCACCCGGGTGGTTTCACCCGCAGCGAGGCCAGGACGAACGGCGTATAAACGCAGATCGGTGCCGATGTTTTTTTCCGCCACGGCGATCTGTTCCGCCAGCGGTTGGAGTTCCCCCACGGAATCCGTATGGAGTGCGTGCCGGTACAGAATATTTTCCAGCTGCGGTGTCGCCACGTACAGCGTACCGGTCAGCGCGGCGAAGAAGATAAACGGGCCGACAAACAGCCCGACATAGAAATGGAGTCGACGCAGCAGGTTTCCCCATGCCGCGCGCGGAGTGCAGGTAGTCATACTTTTCCTTTTTAAGGCAAAAAGTTATCGATATTTTTTAAAGGGAAAAAGCAGACTGCCGCGGCGGCGCGCGGGTATCAGGATAAAGCCAGGGGAAAAAGTGCCAGTGGCTGACCGCCTGACGCGGCGTCCTAACACGCAGCATTTGCAGCACGATACTGAGCAGCACAATCAGCGCGAGTATCATGCCCGGCACGTGGGCTAATAGCACGCAGTAGCCACAGGCTTCCGCATGGTCAACCGGCATGCTGTGCTGCATATCGCCGTGGTGCTCATCCATCGACATCATGCTCATGTCATGGTGCATCCCCGGCATGGCACTCATGGGATCTTTTTGCAGCGAGACGGAGATCAGCGGTGCGATCACGATCAGCAGGATCGCAAACAGCGCGGTCAATGCCGCTGCGCGTTTCCAGTTATGCTGATGCAGTACGTTAATCACTTACCCTCCACGGAAGAGGCCAGCATTGTAAATGATTTATGACGAAAGGGTTAATACGAGAGATGCGATGGGATAAAAAAAGGGCCAGCCTTTCGGCCAGCCCTTTCTAACAGGATGTCGCTTAAGCGAATCTTAGTTCAGACGCTCTTTAATACGAGCAGACTTACCAGTACGCTCACGCAGGTAGTACAGTTTAGCTTTACGTACAGCACCACGACGTTTAACAGCAATGCTGTCAACTACCGGAGAGTGAGTCTGGAAGACACGCTCAACGCCTTCGCCGTTGGAAATTTTACGAACAGTGAATGCAGAGTGCAGACCGCGGTTACGAATAGCGATAACCACGCCCTCGAATGCCTGCAGACGTTTTTTGGAACCTTCAACAACCCATACTTTCACTTCCACGGTGTCACCTGGACGGAAGGAAGGTACGTCCTGCTTCATCTGCTCTTGTTCAAGTTGCTTAATAATGTTGCTCATAATTTAATCTCTTATCCTGGGTAAACTGATATTCGGGAGCGTATTACGCATTCCCATCATGTTCATGCTGCTGTTGCGCGTGTTCAGTTTTGAACTCGGCCAGCAACTTTGCTTGCTCTTCAGTCAGAGCCAGGTTTTCCAGAAGTTCAGGTCTTCTAAGCCAGGTTCGGCCCAGCGACTGCTTCAAACGCCAGCGACGTATCTCAGCATGGTTTCCTGACAGTAACACTGCCGGGACTTCCATCCTTTCTAACACTTCAGGACGGGTATAGTGTGGACAGTCCAGCAACCCATCGGCAAAGGAATCTTCCGTTGCCGAAGCTTCATGGCCCAGTACTCCCGGAATGAACCGGGCGACGGAGTCAATCAGCGTCATTGCGGGTAACTCACCACCGCTGAGAACGTAATCGCCGATAGACCATTCTTCGTCAATCTCGGTTTGAATTACGCGCTCATCTATCCCTTCGTAGCGACCACAGACCAGAATCAGTTTTTGATTCGTCGCCAGTTCGCTGACGCCCGCTTGATCAAGCTTGCGTCCCTGAGGTGACAGATAAATCACCTTTGCGCCTTCACCTGCCGCGGCTTTTGCTGTGTGAATGGCGTCCCGTAAGGGTTGCACCATCATTAACATCCCCGGTCCGCCGCCGTAAGGACGATCGTCCACGGTACGGTGCCGGTCATGCGTGAAGTCACGAGGACTCCAGCTCTGGATGCTCAGCAGGCCATTCTTTACTGCCCGGCCAGTTACCCCGTAATCGGTAATCGCGCGGAACATTTCAGGAAACAGGCTAATTATGCCAATCCACATAGCGCCGTCTTTTACCGTTTATCCGGAGAATTTAAAAACCAGGATCCCAATCTACTTCAATCGTTTGAGTAGCGAGATCGACTTTCTTGATAACCTGTCCATCGAGGAACGGAACCAACCGCTCCTTGATGCCAAATGCATCTTTCAGGTTTGCCTTAATGACGAGAACGTCATTAGACCCGGTTTCCATCATGTCGATGACTTTCCCCAGGCTGTAGCCTTCAGTAGTGACTACCTGGCAACCCATAAGGTCTTTCCAGTAATAGTCGCCTTCTTCGAGCTCCGGCAACTGCGACGAATCCACGACAATTTCACAATTAGTCAGTGCATTCGCGGCATCACGATCGTCAACGCCTTTCAGCTTGATGATGATGTCCTGATTGTGGTGACGCCAGCTTTCCAGCTCGACCTCTTCCCACTTACCGCCTTTCTGGATAAACCAGGGCTGGTAATTAAAAATGCTATCAGCGTCTTCAGTGGAGGAAAACACTCTGAGCCAACCACGGATACCGTAGCAAGAACCCATTTTGCCCAATACAATCGGTTCAACAGGTGCTTTATTGCTCATCATGACCACCGTGACAGATTAAGCTGCTTTGTTTGCTGCTTTGATCAGCGTAGCAACGCGATCGGAAACAGTCGCGCCCTGGCCAACCCAGTGAGCGATACGATCCAGATCCAGACGAGTTTCTTCTTCTGCGCCAGCGGCCAGTGGGTTGAAGAAACCAACGCGCTCAATGAAGCGACCGTTGCGTGCATTACGGCTGTCAGTCACAACAACCTGGTAGAACGGACGCTTTTTAGCGCCGTGACGTGCTAAACGAATAGTTACCATAACATCCTCTTGTGTGAATAAAACAACCGGGCCCCATCGAGGAACGGAGCCCGGGTGTCATATTAAAAGCCCGAAAATTTTACTCATTTTCGGGCAAAAAGCAATCTCAAAAGCGATTATCGCCCAGGAAAACCGGGTGGCATCATGCCTTTCATGCCACGCATCATTTTCGCCATGCCGCCTTTCTTCATTTTCTTCATCATGCGCTGCATGTCGTCGAACTGTTTCAGAAGGCGGTTAACGTCCTGCACCTGCATGCCGCAACCGGCTGCGATACGGCGCTTACGGGAACCTTTGATGATATCCGGGTTAGCGCGCTCTTTGAGGGTCATTGAGTTGATGATCGCCTCCATACGCACCAGCACCTTGTCATCCATCTGCGCTTTTACGTTGTCTGGGATCTGGCCCATGCCCGGCAGTTTGCCCATCAGGCTTGCCATGCCGCCCATGTTTTTCATCTGACGCAACTGCTCAAGGAAGTCGGTCAGATCGAAACCGTCGCCTTTTTTCAGCTTGCTGGCCAGCTTCTCGGCCTGCGCACGGTCAACTTTGCTCTCAATATCTTCAATCAGCGACAGCACGTCGCCCATGCCGAGGATACGGGAGGCAATACGGTCCGGGTGGAACGGCTCCAGCGCTTCGGTTTTTTCGCCCACGCCGAGGAATTTGATCGGCTTACCGGTGATATGACGAATAGAAAGCGCCGCACCACCGCGGGCGTCACCGTCCACTTTGGTCAGCACCACGCCGGTTAACGGCAGCGCTTCGTTGAACGCTTTCGCGGTGTTTGCCGCATCCTGACCGGTCATGGCGTCAACCACAAACAGGGTCTCTACCGGGTTGATAGAAGCATGCACCTGTTTGATTTCGTCCATCATCGCTTCATCAACGTGCAGACGACCGGCGGTATCCACCAGCAGCACGTCGTAGAACTTCAGCTTCGCCTCTTTCAGCGCCGCGTTCACGATGTCGACTGGCTTCTGGGCCACGTCAGACGGGAAGAAATCGACCCCAACCTGCTGCGCCAGGGTCTCCAGCTGTTTGATCGCCGCCGGGCGATAAACGTCCGCAGAAACCACCAGCACCTTTTTCTTGTGCTTCTCGCGCAGGAATTTACCCAGCTTACCGACGCTGGTGGTTTTACCCGCACCCTGCAGACCCGCCATCAACACGACGGCCGGAGGCTGAGCCGCCAGGTTTAGAACCTGGTTCTCTTCGCCCATCGCCGAAACCAGTTCGTTACGAACGATTTTGACGAACTCCTGACCCGGGGTCAGGCTCTTGTTAACTTCATGACCAACCGCCTTCTCTTTAACGCGGTTGATAAAATCACGAACAACCGGCAACGCGACGTCTGCTTCCAGCAGCGCCATGCGCACTTCGCGCAGCGTTTCCTTGATGTTGTCTTCGGTAAGGCGTCCGCGGCCGCTGATGTTGCGCAGCGTGCGCGACAAACGATCGGTTAAATTATCAAACATTGTCTCTCGCCTGAGTAGAAACGTTGGGCCGCCATGAGCGACACATACACAGAATTTTGCCGGAGTATAACATGAAGGCGCCTTTGTTGTTATGCAACGGTTGGAGCAGGCGTCACGTAACGTTATACTGCTTCTCTTTCTTATTAAGACAACTGTCGATGCCTATATGCCTGTTTTCGCACTGATCGCCCTTGTTGCCTACTCTGTCAGCCTTGCGCTGATCATTCCCGGACTGCTGCAAAAAAACAGCGGCTGGCGGCGCATGGCTATTCTGTCGGCGGTGATCGCACTGATTAGTCACGCTTTTGCGCTGGAATCGCGCATCATTCCCGGTGACGGCAGCGTGCAAAACCTGAGCGTGCTGAACGTCGGTTCGCTGGTCAGCCTGATGATCTGTACGGTGATGACCATTGTCGCCTCTAAGAATCGTGGCTGGCTGTTGCTGCCCATTGTTTATGCCTTCGCGCTGATCAATCTGGCCTTAGCTACCTTTATGCCCAATGAGTTCATTACGCATCTGGAAGCCACGCCGGGCATGCTGGTGCACATCGGCCTGTCGCTGTTCTCTTACGCAACGCTGATCATTGCCGCGCTCTATGCCATGCAGCTCGCCTGGATTGACTACCAGTTGAAAAACAAAAAGCTGGCGTTTAACCATGAGATGCCGCCGCTGATGGTCATTGAGCGTAAGATGTTCCACATCACCCAGGTCGGCGTAGTATTATTGACCTTAACGCTCTGCACTGGCCTGTTTTATATGAAAAACCTGTTCAGCGTGGAGAATATCGACAAAGCGGTGCTCTCCATCATCGCGTGGTTTGTCTATATTGTGCTGTTATGGGGCCATTATCATGAGGGCTGGCGCGGTCGTCGCGTGGTCTGGTTCAATGTCGCGGGTGCGGGCATACTCACCCTTGCCTATTTCGGAAGTCGCTTCATACAGCAATTTGCTGGCTAAGTAACAAAGGAGTTCCCCCTGGAACACATCTCTACCACCACGCTGATCGTTACGCTGATCGTCATGGTGGTCATCTCCGCCTATTTCTCTGGCTCGGAAACCGGCATGATGACCTTAAACCGCTACCGGTTACGTCATCGTGCTAAACAGGGTAACCGTGCCGCACGTCGCGTTGAAAAACTGCTCCGTAAACCGGATCGCCTGATAAGCCTGGTGCTTATCGGTAATAACCTCGTCAATATCCTCGCCTCTGCGCTGGGCACCATTGTCGGGATGCGCCTGTACGGCAACGCCGGGGTCGCGATTGCTACCGGCGTACTGACGTTTGTAGTGCTGGTGTTTGCGGAAGTGCTGCCCAAAACCATCGCTGCGCTTTACCCGGAAAAAGTGGCTTACCCGAGCAGCTTCCTGCTGGCACCGCTGCTGATCCTGATGATGCCGCTGGTCTGGCTGTTGAATATGGTCACCCGTATCCTGATGCGCATGGTCGGTATCAAAGCCGACGTCGCCATCAGCAGTGCACTCAGCAAAGACGAGCTGCGCACCATCGTGAACGAATCCCGCTCGCAGATTTCACGCCGCAATCAGGACATGCTACTGTCGGTGCTGGATCTGGAAAAGGTCAGCGTTAACGACATTATGGTGCCGCGTAACGAAATCGTCGGGATTGATATTAACGACGACTGGAAGGCCATCGTCCGCCAGCTGACCCACTCCCCGCACGGACGCATTGTGCTGTATCGCGACTCCCTGGACGATGCCATCAGTATGCTACGCGTGCGGGAAGCCTATCGCCTGATGACCGAGAAAAAAGAGTTCACTAAAGAGGTGATGCTGCGCGCCGCCGACGAGATTTACTACGTGCCGGAAGGAACGCCGCTCAGCACGCAGCTGGTGAAATTCCAGCGTAACAAAAAGAAAGTCGGTCTGGTGGTCGATGAGTATGGCGATATTCAGGGGCTGGTGACGGTCGAAGATATTCTGGAAGAGATTGTTGGAGACTTTACCACCTCCATGTCCCCTTCTCTTGCGGAAGAGGTCACGCCGCAAAACGACGGTTCGGTGCTGATTGACGGCAGCGCGAACATCCGCGAACTCAATAAAGCCTTTAACTGGCATCTGCCGGAAGATGAGGCTCGCACCATGAACGGGATGATTCTGGAAGCACTGGAAGAGATCCCGGCGGCGGGCACACGGGTGCGCATTGAACAGTATGATATTGATATCCTGGACGTGCAGGACAATATGATTAAGCAGGTGAAGGTCCTGCCTGTTAAACCACTGCGCGAAAGTATCGCGGAATAAAGTTGTAGGCCGGGCAAGGCGAAGCCGCCGCCCGGCACTACGGAGCGGCAAATTACGCTTTCGCTTTCGCCACGGTTACCATCGCAGCACGGATGGTACGGCCGTTCAGGGTATACCCTTTCTGCATCACGCCCAGCACTTTACCGGCTTCAACGTCTTCTGATTCCACCATCGCAATCGCCTGGTGCACGTTAGGATCCAGCGGGACGTCGGTATCGGCAATCACTTCCACGCCAAACTTACGCACCACGTCCAGCATGGATTTCAGCGTCAGTTCGATACCTTCGATCATTGCCGCGTTGTCCGGATTCGCTTTATCAGCCACTTCCAGCGCGCGATCGAGGCTGTCGATTACCGGCAGCAGTTCGTTGACGAATTTCTCCAGCGCAAACTTATGCGCCTTCTCAACGTCCTGTTCGGTACGACGACGCAGGTTTTCCATTTCCGCCTTGATGCGCAGAACACTGTCGCGTTCGCGATTCTGTGCTTCTACCAGTTGGGCTTCCAGATTCGCAATTTTTTCATCGCGCGGGTCCACCTGCTCAGCAGATGCGTCTGGCTCTACAGCCTCAACTTCATCGTGCTGTTCCGTGATAATTTCTTCAGGGGCTTGCCCCTCAGGCGTTTTCTGTTCTTTACTACTCATGAATTTCTCCGCGTTTTTCTGCATTCATCTCGCTAACTTCGCTTATTATGGGGATCAGTTTCCTGGATTCAAGGGAACAAGAGAGATTGTCATCATTCATCAGGCACAAGGACCTCCAGAAAATGAATAATCATTTCAGGTGTATTGGGATCGTCGGGCACCCGCGTCACCCTACGGCATTGACGACACATGAAATGTTGTATCGCTGGCTGTGTAGCAAAGGCTATGAAGTGATGGTTGAGCAGCAGATCGCTCAGGAGCTGCAGCTTAAGAGCGTCAAAACCGGCACGCTGGCAGAGATTGGACAGCAGGCGGATCTTGCCGTGGTGGTCGGCGGCGACGGCAACATGCTCGGCGCGGCTCGCACGCTGGCCCGCTACGACATAAAAGTCATCGGCATCAACCGTGGCAATCTCGGTTTTCTGACCGACCTCGACCCGGACAACGCGCAGCAGCAGCTGGCCGATGTGCTGGAAGGACATTACATCAGCGAAAAACGTTTTTTACTGGAAGCGCAGGTGTGTCAGCAGGACTGCCAGAAACGCATCAGCACCGCCATTAACGAGGTAGTACTTCACCCCGGAAAAGTGGCGCATATGATTGAGTTCGAAGTGTATATCGATGAAATCTTCGCGTTCTCCCAGCGCTCTGACGGGCTGATTATCTCCACGCCGACGGGCTCGACCGCCTATTCGCTTTCCGCGGGAGGACCAATCCTGACGCCTTCGCTGGATGCCATTACGCTGGTGCCGATGTTCCCGCACACCCTCTCTGCCCGCCCGCTGGTGATTAACGGCAGCAGCACCATCCGGCTACGTTTCTCGCACCGCCGTAATGACCTGGAGATTAGCTGCGACAGCCAGATCGCACTGCCTATTCAGGAAGGTGAAGATGTACTGATTCGTCGGTGTGATTATCACCTGAACCTTATTCATCCGAAAGATTACAGTTATTTCAACACATTAAGCTCGAAGCTTGGCTGGTCAAAAAAATTGTTCTGATTTTGCATCCAGTACTTTACTGTATAAAAAACCAGTTTATACTGTATGAAAACACAGTTATGGTTTTTCATACAGGAAAACAATTATGCTGGCACAATTGACCATCAGCAACTTTGCCATTGTTCGTGAGCTTGAGATCGATTTCCACAGCGGCATGACGGCGATCACCGGGGAAACCGGTGCGGGTAAATCCATTGCCATTGATGCCCTCGGCTTGTGCCTTGGCGGGCGTGCTGAGGGTGACATGGTGCGCATGGGCGCCAACCGTGCTGACCTCTGCGCTCGCTTCTCCCTGAAAGACACCCCTGCGGCTCTGCGCTGGCTCGAAGAAAACCAGCTTGAAGATGGACGTGAGTGTTTACTTCGCCGCGTTATCAGCAGCGACGGTCGTTCACGCGGTTTTATCAACGGCACGGCGGTACCGCTTTCTCAGCTTCGCGAGCTGGGTCAGTTGCTTATTCAGATCCATGGTCAGCACGCGCATCAGCAGCTGGTTAAGCCGGAGCAGCAAAAATCGCTGCTCGATGGCTATGCAGGTGAGTATGCACTTACTCAGTTGATGGCAGAACACTATCGCCAGTGGCACCAGAGCTGTCGCGAGCTGGCTCAGCACCAGCAGCAAAGCCAGGAGCGTGCCGCACGCGCCGAGCTGCTGGAGTATCAGCTCAAAGAGCTGAACGAGTTTAATCCGCAGGCGGGTGAGTTCGAACTCATTGACGAAGAGTACAAGCGTCTGGCCAACAGTGGCCACCTGCTCTCTACCAGCCAGAACGCCCTCACCTTACTGGCAGATGGCGAAGACGTTAATCTGCAAAGCCAGCTGTATAACGTGCGTCAGCTTGTTACCGAGCTGGCGGGCATGGACAGCAAACTGTCCGGCGTGCTGGATATGCTGGAAGAGGCGGCGATTCAAATCTCTGAAGCCGGTGATGAACTGCGCCACTACTGTGAACGTCTGGATCTCGACCCCAATCGCCTGTTTGAGCTGGAACAGCGCATTTCCCGTCAGATTTCGCTGGCGCGCAAGCACCACGTCACGCCGGAAGAGTTGCCTGCGTTCTATCAGTCTCTCCTTGATGAACAGCAGCAACTTGACGATCAGGCTGATTCACTGGAAACGCTGACTCTGGCGGTAAACCAGCACCATCAGCAGGCGCTGACCACGGCGAAAAAGCTGCATGAAGTTCGTCAGCATTATGCTCAGGAACTCAGCCAGCACATCACCGACAGCATGCATACGCTGGCGATGCCACACGGCATATTCACGATTGATGTCCGCTTCGAAGAGAACTCCCTGACGGCGGAAGGCGCGGATCGCATCGAATTCCGTGTCACCACCAACCCAGGCCAGCCGTTACAGCCTATTTCCAAAGTGGCATCCGGCGGTGAGCTCTCCCGTATTGCTCTGGCGATCCAGGTTATCACCGCCCGTAAAATGGAAACCCCGGCCCTGATTTTCGATGAAGTGGATGTGGGGATCAGCGGCCCGACGGCGGCGGTAGTGGGTAAACTGCTGCGCCAGCTCGGTGAATCGACTCAGGTGATGTGCGTCACCCATCTGCCGCAGGTGGCGGGCTGTGGTCATCATCACTTTATCGTCAGCAAAGAAACGGACGGTGAAATGACCGAAACGCACATGAAACCGCTGGATAAACGCTCACGCCTGCAGGAGCTGGCTCGTCTGCTGGGAGGCAGCGAAGTCACCCGCAATACGCTCGCGAATGCGAAAGAACTGCTGGCGGCATAAACTTTTTCGGGATCTCAGGGTCATACAGAACAACAAAAACGCCGCCAGACCGGTTTCAAAGTGGGGCAAGGTCTATTATCATCGGCATATTACATATGAGCCGCGTACTGCTCGGGCCCGAAAAGGAATCAAATCACTATGCGCTGTAAAACGCTGACCGCTGCCGCTGCGGTTCTTCTGATGTTGACCGCAGGCTGTTCCACTCTGGAGAAAGTGGTTTACCGTCCTGACATCAACCAGGGGAACTACCTTACCCCTAACGATGTGTCTAAAATCCGTGTAGGGATGACACAACAGCAGGTCGCTTATGCACTGGGAACCCCGATGATGTCCGATCCGTTCGGCACCAACACCTGGTTCTATGTATTCCGTCAGCAGCCAGGCCACGAAGATGTGACCCAGCAGACCCTGACGCTGACCTTCAGCAGCGCCGGTGTGTTGACCAACATCGACAACAAACCTGCCCTGACCAAATAATCCGGCGTCAGAAATGCAAAAAGGTGCTCAATGAGCACCTTTTTTGTATCGACATTTCGCACTGGATCGTAGCCCCGGTAAGCACAGCGCCACCGGGAGAAGAAAGCACTACTTAGCTGATTTCTCCGCACGCTGGCGACGCAGCTCTTTCGGGTCGGCAATCAACGGGCGATAAATCTCCACCCGGTCGCCCTCTTTCAGCACATCACCCAGCTTCACCGGACGGCTGTAAATGCCGACTTTATTTTTTGCCAGATCGATATCGCGACGAAGCTCCAGAATGCCAGAAGCTCGGATAGCCGCCTCAACGGTTGCGCCCTCTTCCAGCGTCACGCGCTGCAGATACTGCTTCTCCGGCAACGCGTAGACCACTTCCACAGCTATCTTATGCGACACTGTAGACCTCTTTGGCGCGGGTCGTGAACGCCTGAACCATATTGGACGCCAGCTCTTTGAAGATGCGGCCAAACGCCAGCTCAATCAGCTTATTGGTAAACTCAAAGTCCAGATGGAACTCGATGCGGCAGGCATCAGCGCTCAGCGGCGTAAACTTCCAGCCTCCCATCAGGGTCTTGAATGGACCATCCACCAGATGCATCAAAATACTCTGATTGTTCGTCAGCGTATTGCGGGTGGTGAACGTCTTGCTGATCCCCGCTTTGGAGACATCCACCGCCGCCGTCATCTGCGTCGGGCCAGACTCCAGAACGCGGCTCCCGGTACACCCAGGGATAAATTCTGGATAAGACTGAACATCGTTCACTAACTGATACATTTGTTCCGCGCTGTAAGGTACAAGCGCAGTACGGCTAATCTGAGGCATAGCATTTCCCATGGTCACACAACGGACAAATAATAACATTTATCACCTGTTAAAAAAACGCTAAGCCTCATCTCGTGCTAAGATAGCGCGTTAGACCTCACAGGACGCAATGAGGTGACTTTTTGAAATCAGATTACCGACGGCTTTACGACACTTATGACGAAGAAAAAAGCACATAAACCAGGCTCGGCGACCATTGCGCTCAACAAGCGTGCTCGCCATGAGTATTTCATTGAAGAAGAATTTGAAGCTGGCCTTGCCCTGCAGGGCTGGGAAGTAAAATCGCTGCGCGCCGGGAAAGCCAACATCGGCGATAGCTACGTCATCCTGAAAGATGGCGAAGCCTTCCTGTTCGGTGCCAACTTTACGCCGCTGACTGTCGCCTCTTCGCACTACGTGTGTGACCCAACGCGTACCCGTAAGCTACTGCTGAACAAGCGTGAACTGGAATCCCTCTACGGGCGCATTAACCGAGAGGGCTTTACCGTGGTCGCGCTGTCGCTGTACTGGAAAAACGCCTGGTGCAAAGTAAAAGTTGGCGTTGCCAAAGGTAAAAAACAGCACGACAAACGTACTGACCTGAAAGAGCGCGAATGGCAGCTCGACAAAGCGCGCATTATGAAAAACGCAGGACGTTGATTCTGCATACTTATTGTACTATTCAATAAGTTAGCGTTCCGGGCTGGTATCCAGGAAGTGAAATCTGGTATACTGAGTTCAACACTATTGGGGCTGATTCTGGATTCGACGGGATTTGCGAAACCCAAGGTGCATGCCGAGGGGCGGTTTGCCTCGTTAAAAGCCGCAAAAAAATAGTCGCAAACGACGAAAACTACGCTTTAGCAGCTTAATAACCTGCTCTGAGCCCTCTCTCCCTAGCTTCCGCTCTTAAGACGGGGATCAAAGAGAGGTCAAACCCAAAAGAGATCGCGTGGAAGCCCTGCCTGGGGTTGAAGCGTTAAAACTAATCAGGCTAGTTCGTTAGTGGCGTGTCTGTCCGCAGCTGGCGTGCGAATGTAAAGACAAACTAAGCATGTAGTACCGAGGATGTAGAAATTTCGGACGCGGGTTCAACTCCCGCCAGCTCCACCAATTTTTGATATATTGAAGTTCAGTGAAGTCTATCAAGCCCGCATGGAACCAGCCTTGCGGGCTTTTTTACGTCTATAGTAGTCTACCGAGAATTGCTAGAATCTACTCGTTATGGCACCCTTTTTGGGACCCAACACAAAGGGTCCAAAACATGAGGGTCCCAAACATGGCAAAAATCGCTAAGAAGCTCACTGACACTGAAATCAAAAGCACCAAACCTGCCGAGAAAGAGGTTAACCTTTTTGACGGCGATGGTTTGCTCCTGCGAATCGCCCCCTTAGCGAAGGGAGGAAAGAAAAATTGGTATTTCAGATATGCAGTGCCTGTGACCAAAAAGCGAACTAAGGTGAGCTTAGGAACCTATCCTCACCTTACACTTGCGAAGGCACGAGCTTTACGTGATGAGTACTTGTCGTTGCTTTCAAATGGTATAGACCCACAAGTTCATAACACCCACAAAGCCAATGCCCTTAAGGATGCAACGGAACATACATTTCAAGCAGTAGCCAAGAAGTGGCTTGATGAGAAAGTCAAAACGTCAGGCATCTCCCAGGATCATGCTAACGACATCTGGCGAAGCCTAGAGAGAAATATCTTTCCAACGTTGGGTGATACCCCCATTAAGGAGATTCGCCCTAAAATGCTTAAACAGCATTTAGACCCCATAGAAAAACGAGGTGTCCTTGAAATACTTCGCCGCATCATATCCCGCCTGAATGAAATTTTCCGCTATGCAGCAACAGAAGAACTCATAGAATTCAATCCGGCTGACAACCTGGGGCAACGGTTCAGCAAGCCAAAAAAACAGAATATGCCAGCATTACCCCCTTCCGAACTCCCCCGCTTCCTGGTTGCTCTAAACAATGCTTCTATCCGTTTAGAAACAAGGCTACTGATTGAGTGGCAACTTCTCACATGGGTTCGCCCTGGTGAAGCTGTTCGCACAAGATGGTCAGATATTGATATAGAAACCGGCATGTGGAACATCCCGGCGGAGTTTATGAAAATGAAGAAGCCTCACAAAGTCCCACTGAGCAAAGAAGCTTTGCGAGTCTTGGATTCAATGAAAGCCATCAGCGGGCATAGAGAGTGGGTTTTTCCCAGTATCAAAGCTCCACTCAATCACATGCATGAACAAACAGCTAATGCGGCTATAATCCGTATGGGCTTCGGAGGTGAGCTTGTAGCTCATGGTATGCGATCAATCGCTAGAACGGCTGCTGAGGAGTGTGGCAAGTTTAGAACTGATGTCTTAGAAGCCGCCCTTGCCCATTCGAAAAAAGATGAAATAATTGCAGCCTACAATCGTGCAGAGTATCTCACAGAACGTGTGGTTCTCATGCAATGGTGGAGTGACTATGTTTCGTCTCAAAAATACAAAGTTATTGCCGCATAACTCTTCCATGATGGGTTAACTATCTTGATTTATTTGAAGAATTAAGGATCACACCATTAACCTATGTGGACTAAGCATAGCCATTTACAAATGGGTACCTTGAGGCCACATAACGAAAGCTGTCGGTCATATCAGCTAAATAATTCACATCTCTTCTCGATTATCATACACCTCGAAGATCTACCAAATTCGCTCTAATCAATGATAAAACAGTTGAATTCGGTTAAAATTTGATCAATTTTATCCTCTACATTGTATTGAATCATCCATGAGGTTTTGTGCATGGCTAGCGGAAATGAAAAAAATCATAGAGTTAGGGTCGCACAGTACTTGAGAATGTCTACCGACCATCAGCAATATTCTTTACATAATCAGTCCGAATATATAAAAGATTATGCTGAAAAGAACAATATGGAAATCGCTTATACCTACAATGATGCAGGTAAGAGCGGAGTCAGTATCGTAGGCAGGCATTCATTGCAGCAGTTACTTAGCGATGTAGAACAAAAGAAAATAGATATACAGGCTGTATTATTTTATGATGTGAGCCGTTTTGGTCGTTTTCAAAATAGTGATGAAGCTGCATATTATTCCTTTCTATTTGAAAGAAATGGTGTAAATCTTATATATTGTTCCGAACCTATACCCACTAAAGATTTCCCTTTAGAGTCCTCTGTTATACTGAATATAAAAAGATCAAGTGCTGCATATCACAGCAGGAATTTATCTGAAAAGGTATTTATAGGGCAAGTAAATTTAATAAAGCTTGGTTATCATCAAGGCGGTATGGCTGGTTATGGGCTGAGACGTCTTTTAGTAGACGAAAATGGCATAGCTAAAGAAATATTGAATTTCCGCAAAAGAAAGAGTATTCAAACAGATAGGGTAATATTAATTCCGGGACCAAAAAATGAAATAAAAATTGTAAATAGAATCTATGATCTCTTTATAGATAGTAACGTCCCAGAATTCATTATTGCTGAGAGATTAAATGAACAGAGCATACCTGCAGAAAATGGAACATCATGGACTCGTGCAAAAATACATCAAATTTTGACAAATGAAAAATATATTGGAAACAACATATATAACAAAACCTCATCTAAACTAAAAAGTAGGCTTGTAAAAAACCCCAAACATGAATGGATTAGATGTGACAAGGCATATAAACCTATTATTTCAAAGAAAAAATATAATAAAGCTCAAGAAATAATTCAGCTCCGATCCATTCATTTGACTAATGAAGATCTATTAGAAAAGCTAAAAGAAAAATTAGAATCTAATGGAAAACTATCAGGCTTTATCATTGATGAAGATGATACAGGCCCTTCATCTTCTGTTTATAGAACCCGATTTGGTGGTCTTTTAAGAGCATATACTTTGATTGGTTATAAGCCAGAACATGATTACAGCTATCTCCAAATAAATGAAGCACTAAGATCATTTTACTCAGAAATAATTGAGGATTTTAAGGGCGAAATATTAAAAAGTAACTGTCATATAGACGAGTATAAATATTCCACAATGCTTTACATCAATGATGAGTTTTTAATTTCCGTCCTTGTTACTAAATGCATACATATGAAATCAGGTAAACTTAGATGGAAAGTCCGGTTTGATAACTCACAGAAAGCAGACATAACAATTGTTATACGAATGAATTCACAAAACATTTCACCTCTTGATTTTTATATCATACCAAAGTTTGAAAACGAATATAGTAAAATGTGTATGATGGAAACAAACAACATTCGGTTAGATCTCTATAGATTTGATAATCTTGATAAATTTCTACAAATTATTACTCGCATGAAAGTGAGGGAACTATATGCTGCCTGAAAAAAATGAATTCCCAATAATTCAAATTGAGATTGCAAAAATAAAATTTCTTAACCCACGAACAAGAAATAAGGTAGTGCATGAAGAAATAAAGGAAAGCATAAAAAAAAGAGGATTAAGCAAGCCTATAAGCGTAAGAGCTATTGATGAAGACGATTTCAAATATGCTTTAATTTGTGGTCAAGGGAGAATAGAGGCTCTTGTTGCATTAGGTGAAACTATTATTCCAGCAATTATAAGAGATGTATCAGAAGAAGATGCTTACGTTATGAGTTTAGTTGAAAACATTGCAAGGAGAAGACCACGTTCTAATGAGTTATTACAGGTGATTAAAGACATGAAAATCAGAGGACTTTCCGACTCCGAAATAAGTGAGATTACTGGATATTCATCGAACTGGGTGAGCAGTATTAATATGCTTCTTGATAAGGGAGAGCATAAACTTCTCTCAGCAGTCGAACGGGGTAATTTGCCTCTGTATCTCGCAGTGCAATTTGCAAGATGTGAAACTGAGGAAGCACAAGATATTCTTACCGAAGCATATGATAAAAAATTAATAAAAAGTCGGGACATTATAAAGATAAAATACATTCTAAATCAAAGAACAGTTGGGAATAAAGGTGCAAAAGCAGCCGGATTTTATTATCACAAACCATCAAAAAGGATGACTGCAGAGGAGTTGATTGAGCTTTATGAAAATAGTATCGCTGAACATAAATCTGTTTATAACAACTCGAAATTTATAAAAACCAATCTACTAATAGTAAATGAGATTTTTAACATCATAATGATGAATAAAAGCTTTCAAAATATACTTGAACAAGAGAATCTTTCAGAACTACCATCTCAGATATTAAACCCAGTAAACAAAGAGGTATCAAAATGATTCAGATACGTTTTGGCGAAAATTTTATTTACCTGGAAACTAATAAGTTAATTCCATCTAAGGAATTATTAGAAAACGTAAAGCGAAGCCATAAATATCATCAAATAGTTACCTCTATCGAAAGCTTGGGTATTATTGAACCAATAATAGTATTCTATGACAAAGATAAAGATGTCACTAAGATACTTGATGGCCATTTAAGGGTTGAGGCTTTAAAAGACTTAGGTATAGAAAAAGCTCCATGTATACTTTCGAGCATAGATGATGCTTTCACTCCTAACAAACAAGTGAATCATATAAATGTAGTTGAAGAACATAGAATGATAATTAAGTCTCTGGCAAAAGTATCAATTGAAAAACTTAGTGCTGCTTTGGGCATATCTGTTGATGCCATAAAAGATAAAGCTAATGTGATGAACGGCATAGATCCAAGTGTAATTGCGAAACTTTCTGATAAACCTATACCTAAGGCTACATTTGACGTTTTGAGGAAAATGAAGCCAATTCGTCAAATTGAAGCAGTCGGTACAATGATTAATTTTGATAATTATAGTAAAAAATTTGCAATGAGCATCTTGGATGCAACACCGTCATCGATGATAGTAAATAAAGGGAAAAACACTCCCTATAAAAAGGACATAAAAAAACCATACTTCGTCTGGAACAAGAAATGGCAACAACTTCGGAAGAAACAAAAAAACTTCAAACCGAGTATGGTTCAGATATGTTGAAATTCGTTATAATCCAGTCATATATTAATAAATTACTTGGCAACTCTAAAGTTCTTCATTGGTTCTTAGAAAACGAGGTTGATTATCTTAATGAGTTAAAAAGAATTTCTAGAATAAATTCTTTGGATGATAAGACTCTTACTGAAAACAGCCAGTCATAGTCATGGTTTTATATAGCCTAAATAAACCAAGAAGTATACTTACACAACGACCTTCACGCCGAAGAAGCTGTCAGATACGCCAGCAACCAAAGCATTACGTTTAAGAGTCAGTCATTGATGCGAAGGGATAACTGCGTATCAGCAGCCGGATATTGAGTCGAATAAAGGCTGGTAGAGAGGGACAGTTCTGTGTCACCGGGAGATTAGTCAGAAACATCAGCGGCAGAACAGATGAACCAGCAATTAGTAGTGTACAGAAAACTCTCCAGTATTTAATTATTCAACTTAACACTAAAAAAAATCACATAGTTAATATCATAATTTTTCTTTGGTCTACTTATGCGAGAGATATTGTGGCTTTAACCTGGTATTAGGAGTCGTTTCAGATAAAAGATGTTCTTCGATTCGACTGGACTTGGTAATAGCAATAAGTAATCGTGAATATTGAAGGACGAAAGGCTACTTCAAAACAAAGTAACCTTTCCAATATTCCCATATATGGGACAAGTGGCACATTAACTGCACATAGTGCAGGATACCTATGACATAAAACTTTTTATTTATGGCATACATTAAAAATAACTTTTATTTTACGAATGTCAATAGGTTCTTGTTTAATACTTTTAAAATAATTAATTGATTTTTTATTATAGCTTCGCTTGTACAAGCGAAGATCCTATTGTTCTTGAATGAATAATGCCAATTATAAAAGAAGCAAGGGCTAACCCTGCGAAGCCGCTGCGCTTGCTTCTCCGGATTGCCCTTGCTTTTCTTCCCTTCGGTCAGAAAAGAAAAGCAGGCCCCGGTGCCTCATGCCTGTAATGCTGTTCATTCTGCTGATACGTTAATACTGTGCACGTTCCTCTGCAGACTATATGGGATCAGCATCTAAGCTGATCCCACATTATTACATATTTCAAACCACCGTCTGAGACGCATGCCAAATCATAATCGATTCGAATACCAAACAGCTATCGATTCAGACGTTATTTTTCAATTATCACTCTCTTATCTTTATGTCAGAAAGTTATCTCTCATATTAATATGCAATAGAATTTCATCATTCGCATTTAAAATAATTAAAAATAAATTTGAAAAACAAAAATTCATTGATTATTGTTATTTGACATTATAACAAAGGAGATAAAACATGAACCAGAAATCACAAAATAAAAACACGCTGAACCTCTTCAAAATAAAATCGCCCGCAGAACTCAAAAAACTATTAAAGGTAGGGGTGGATATAAATATGCTCAGTTCATCGAACCAGAATGCATTGTTTCATTGCAAATACCCTGAGCTTATGAAAGCAATGATTAGTGCCGGAATAAACATTAACCATACTGACACGTTCAACAGGAATGCACTTTTTTATGCACCCTGCCCAGAAACTATGAAGGTACTGACTGAGAACGGGATTGATATCAGCCATACAGACACGCTGGGCAGAAATGCGCTCTTTTACACCAATGACGCTGAATCTGCCCGGTTACTGGTAAAACATGGAATCAACATAAACCATACTGAACTTGAAGATAAAAATGCGCTTTTCTTTGCAACCAACGAAAGCTCAGCCAGAGAACTCATCGACAGTGGTATTGATATTAACCACACTGACAGCTATGGAAGAAATGCCCTTTTCTACGTCTGTGAGGCTGACGTTAAGCGTCTGCTGATTAAGAAAGGTATTAATGTTAACCAAAGGGATATATGGTCATAATTCCATTAACATTATCGGCATAGATGCTGACTTACTGGATGTTTATTTCGCTGCGGGCCTTGATCCTGACATACAGGATCGAAATGGGAACAGCTTAATTTTTCACCCTTATAAAAAACCAATTACAGACATTTTAATCAAAAATGGCTGTGATATAAATCAAGTTAATAACAATGGGGAAACCGTCTTTGAATACATACAGACCATGATATTCAGCAACTCTCAACTTGATCAGTGTCTCAGCGTGCTTACGCCTTTCATTAACCTTATTAAATCCAGACCATTAACTTTTAATCGCCTTACTTTTGGCTGCCTTGAGCTTATTAAAATATTGCAAAGTCAGAATATTGATTACAAAATTAATGAGCGGTGCGTAGTAAAATACCCCAACAAAGACATTAAAAAATTCATTACTGAAGCACAAAAAGTCATTGATTTCCGCCATGTCAATCTATGTTCATGGTATGACACCCCGCTTGTCAGTTTAAAAAACAAGGAAATTATTAAATGGTTTATAAGAAACAATGTTAAGGTAAACATTAATGATATTGAAGAACAGGACATACGTACTGAAATCCTTGCCTACCTTGCACAGAGGGAAAATAAAGAACTCAAAACCGTTATTAATCCGAATATAAAACATGCTGCCAGTAAAAAAAGACTGTGATAATTACTTTCTCATAAACAGGTTTGATCCACTCGCGCTACTTACACAACGATATTACCTGTCCGGCAATCAGTAGGAGCGCTGTACAGCGTGATAAAGTTGTCAGCGTCCCACTACACGACTACCTCATAATAAAGGTTGTGTGAATGACAAGCCTTGAGCGCTGACAGAAATAAGCAATACTGTAGTTGATTGGGTTAAAGACAAACGTCCGCTCGGACTAAATGAACTTTAGTTATGATTTAACAAGCCACTTGAGTCATGAGGAGCATGTCACTGCTCGCCAAGTGCTTCAACTGAAGCACGAGGATGAACATCTAATGAGGTGGAAGGCCCAATTTCTCTGTTGAAATAGAAAACTGGTTGAACTCATCTTCCTGGTCATCTTTGGTTATCGGGTAACCAGGCAAGCCCGCCTGGCGTACATACACCATGCGGGATTTATATATATTACCTCAGATTAACGTGTGCCAATGAAGTTGCAGATATTCAGCATCGTACTAAGCAAGATAGTTCGTTTTTTGTAATAGAATAGGAAGCAGTAAATGCCGGTATAAATACCGACTGACCTGCGAACAACGTCATTTCATCACCGCTCGTATCACGTAACGTTGTGATGCCGCTGAGTACAAGCAGAATTTGTGCGCTGTCGACTTCAACATGTTTTTGCTGGCAATTTCCAATAACTGAAAAACAAAAATCATCTACCGGTACAGAATAATGCTGTTCAATTCCGGTATCATTTGACGACAGTCTCAGTTCCTGTTCCTGTGTTTCCCTAAAGACTGTACATTTCACCAGTTCAGGAAGATTAATTTTCTTAGGTGTTAACCCCGCACGTAGTACATTATCGGAGCAGGCCATCACTTCGACAGCAGTTCCATGCACGTATGCATGTAACGTTCCGGCACGTAAAAACATGGCTTCGCCTGGCTCAAGCGTAATGCAGTGTAGGAACAGGGGAGCGAGAATGCCGATATCACCAGGGTAGTCACGCATCAGACGAGTGATAAAACTCTGCAAATGCGTAAAACCGCCGCTGTCGAGGCTCACCTGTAACTGTTTCAGGACGCTATCTTTTTCAAGCTGAGCAAGCTGCATCAGGCTTACAAAGAAGTGTTTAAATCCTTCGCCTGTCAGGTTTCCACGGAATTCAGCCAGTGCAGGCATCAGTTCAGGCGCATTAAGACGAAGAAAATGATTCACGGTTTCCTGAAAAGGGCGAAAACCATTCATTGCCATAAAAGGCGTGATGGCATAAACCAGCTCAGGTTTGTGATTCGCATCGTTATAATCTTCTCCGGTCCGATTCCCTTGCTGTGCATATCCTTCTTCCGCCAGACGTTTATCAGGATGAACCTGAATGGAAAGCGCTGTTTCTGCTGAAAGTATTTTCAGTAAAAACGGTAGCTGGCCAAATTTCTCCACCGTTCGGGCACCCAAAACAGTCCCAGGAGATTGTGCAATCGCTTCAAGCAGCGAAACAGAATCTGACCCGGTTTCTATTTCTGAACACCCTGCCGGATGCGCGCCCATCCACATCTCAGCCTGCGGTTGTTCATCAGGATTAGGTACCCCAAACAACGTGTTTAGAGCCGTCCGACTACCCCAGGCATAATTTTTAATGCCGTTTCTCAGACGATAAAAAGAAGGTTTCATTTAACGCCCCTTCCAAATGTACCGGGGGTAAATCCGTTGCTTGCAGCCAGTTCAGCAAACCAGATGGCATTGCGTTTTATTTGCCGTTCTCCGGTTTCCAAATCCAGGCGCCAGAACCCGTATCGACGTTTAAAGCTATTTATCCATGACCAGTTATCGATAAACGTCCACTGATGTACACCAAAACAATTTGCACCGTCGCTAATGGCGTGATGGAGTTGTTCAAGGTGTTCTTCCATCAACTCGATGCGGAACATATCATCAATAACGCCATCGGCCTGAACCGGGCCTTCCGACTGCACATCCATGGCGATGCCTATTTCAGCCAGATACCACTTAATATTGCCGTAATTATCGCGAATGTTGCTGGCAATATCATAAATCGCCTGTGGATAGATTTCGTTATTATCGCGATAAGGATTGAAGCGACCCTCAGGGTCAATATAGTTCTCGAAATAATATTCTGGCGTAAAGTAATCGAGCTCATACGGACATTCCCGTGCTTTAACCCGTCGCGGAACGTAATAATTAACGCCGAGGAAATCAACCTGCGAATCGGTAATCAAGTCTACATCTGCTTTTTTTATTTCAGGCAGACAATCGTGCATAGCCAGAATTTCACACAACTCCTTTGGGAACTCATGCTTAACCAGCGGATCAAGGAAACTGCGATTAAAAAGCAGATCAGCGTACCACGCAGCTTTTTTATCCTCCTCGCTGTCATTTCGGGTATACGAGGGTGTCAGGTTCAGGACGACGCCAATTTCCCCCGGCAGTTCCAGTTCACGATACACCTGCACCGCTTTCGCGTGGGCCAGCATAATATTGAACGCAACCTGTGCCGCAAGCTTACCGTCTTTTTTGCACGGGTAATGGAAGTCATAGAGATAACCGCCTTCAACCGGCACAATCGGCTCATTAAAGGTTATCCAGTATTTCACTTTATGGCCAAACAGTTCAAACGCTGTTCGAGCAAAGCGGGAGAAGAGTTCTGTTACGTATGACGACTCAAAACCCCCGTACTGTTTTTGTAACGCCTCCGGCATATCGAAATGATAAAGATTAATCATCGGCTCGATACCGTTGGCGATCATCTCATCGAAGTAGCTATGATAAAACTGGACTGCCTCTGCGTTCGGTGCACCCGTTTCAAAATCATCAATCAACCGCGACCACTGAATGGAGGTACGAAACGAGTTGAACCCTGTTTGCTTCATCCGTTTCACGTCATCTTTGAATTTACTGTAGGTCTCGCAAACGCTCTGCGGACCAATTTGCTGATAGAACCGCTCCGGCTGCTCAGCAAACCAGCTGTCCCAGATGGAACGGTGTGCCTTACATGCTGCTCCTTCCGTTTGCGGTCCAGATGCCGCAGCCCCCCAGAAAAACCCTTCGGGAAATTGATACCGGGTCATAACGCCTCCTTTGAGAAAAAAAGGGCTGCACCCAAAGGGCGCAGCCAAAACAACTACTCTGCAGTCACTTCAATGGATTTAATAAACATATAGCCCCAGTCACCGGACAACTTCCCGAACGTGATGGTGTTCTCCCCAGCGTTGAGAACGACCGGCACAATCATGTCTTGTCCTTTCTCATCGGTTTGCGGGAATTCAATGCCAATCGGCGTGCCTTTGTTCACCATGAATGAGTTTTTCTTACCGCCCCATTTGGCGTTGAACTTCACATGCAGGGCAAATTTCCCGGCCCACGGTGCATTCACTTGCCAGCTCACACTGTCGCCTTCATTCGCGAATGGGCCAAGGAAACCGTCATCACCGATAGCAAGCTGATTTTCATTGCTTTTCACGATGTTCAGTTTTCCCTGTTTTACATCCATCGCCCCGCCGCCAAAGTTGCAGTAATCCGCAGGGATTTTGCCCGCCGCTTCTTTAACAGAAACGTTCAGCTTTTTACTGCTTTCCAGCAATCCATCATCGGCGGTAAAGGTCAGTACATAATCTCCAGGTGCCGAGAACCAGGCACGAGTATCGTCTTTGCCCGCGTCGCAGAAATGAACGTTCTTGTTTCCCCCGTTACTCCAGCCAGTTTTCACCTGCCGGTCCGGCAGATTGTCATCCGTCCAGGCTCCGTGAAGCTGTACACCTTTATCCACTGTGGTGGTCAGCGCCTCACTCAGTGTGATTTGCGGTGCGAGATTTTTCTGCGAATGCTTAATGCTAATGACGTTTGACGGAGAAGAGTCTCCACTTTCGTTCTTCGCGATCACGCGGTAGTAATAGGTTTTGCCGAGTTGCAGACTGCGGTAGTCGTCGCGGAAGAGATCCATTTTGGCCGGATCCCATTCATTCACCCCGTCAGAAATGTCGTGGCCGACAACGGCCCACGGTCCTTTCGCACTGGATGCCCGCTCAATATCGTAAGTACGGCCTACCGGCGCCCCCATCCAGTTGATGGCAAACGGAGAATCAGATGCCCGCAGCTTCGGGGCTTCCGGCACAGGCAGTGCAGGCGCTTTTTCAAGGCCCGCCATTTGCGCAGACGCATTACGTACCAGACCCACAACTTCCATTTCCTGATTTGCTTTCCCTTCGACAGGGAAGCCCGGCAGGTGATAGCTGTAATGACCGGTATACTCTTTGTGCCAGTAGAATCCGCCGTCATGACGATGGCCGCGGAAGCCCCAGATAAAACCGCCTGCCGCCTTCGCACCGTTCACCTCGGTATGCACGATGGACTGCATAATGCTGCTAAGATCTTTATGGTCCAGCAGGCCAAACTCACCGACCAGATACACTTTTTTACCGCCAATCGCTTCCAGATCTTTACGCACCTGTTCGGGATGGTTGTTGTCAGCATTGGTGTAATAGTGGTTGCTGATGATATCGACGTTCGGATCGCTCAACGAGAAGTCGTTAATCTTCTTGTACGTCCCGTCAACAATAAGCTGATGCGGTGCCCATTTGCGGATCCATGCCGCCGTTTCTGTCAGAAATGCCGCGTTGGTATCTTCCAGTTCGTTACCGGTTTCCCAAGCCATAATGGCTTTTTCATCATAGTAATGACGCCCGGTTACGGAGTTGGTGCGTGTAATAACCTGACGAATCACATCCTGGTAAGCTTTGTAGGTTTTACTGTCGGTACGATAAAAATCTTCCGGCTTTTCACCATAAAATGCGGCGAGCTGTTCACGGCCCCCCCACCACCACCAGTGGTCAATAAATGGCAGGATCAAGCGCAGTCCCTGCTTGTCTGCTTCGGCAATCATGTTGTCGTAGACTTTCATCGCCGTTTCATTCAGCCGTGGCATACCGTCTGGCGTGGCGGGTGCAAGAATATGCGTTGCACGGGCGCAGTCAGCATCATTCTCCTGCTGAACGGAAAGTACATATACGCGCTGGGCTTTCGCACCAGTTTTCACCATCGCCTTGATCCAGTTCTCCTGCTCTTCAGCGGTTGGCCATTTAAAATATTGCCCCCAACCGCGAGGATCGGCTTTACAGGTTCCGCGCGCGTCATCTTCAATTCGGTGCAATTCTGGCGCGTGGATCCCGGCAAAGCGGAAAACCTGATCGCCATCTTTTAGTTGAGCGCCGTCGCGGGTAATAAAATGTTCAAAATGGGATTGCTCCGCCGCCATTGCTCCAGCGCTGCCCAGCGCCGACAGCAGAGAAATCAGAAGAATTTTTTTCATCGGGATATGCATTGTTCTTCTCCTTAGAACCAGACTTCAGCCTGTACACCAAAATTGAGAGTGTCGGTTTCACCACTACGGGAATAGCCACCCGCACTGATTGTGCCGGTGCCCCAGTCGTAGCTACCATCGAGTGCATCAGAAACGCCTTTATCCCATTTCGCATAGGTCGCGAAGAAACGCAGTTGAGGGCGGCTCCAGAAACCCGAATCAAACGTCAGCGTTGGCGCTACGGTAATTTTCGTCAAACCGCCTTTTCCTTTACCGTTCGCTCCCATGTAGTTTTTATCATCGAGATATTCGTAACCCAGCTCATACTGCATGGCGAAGTTTTTGGTGATCTGATGGTAAGGGCGGATCCCGGCAACCCACATTGAGCGTCCCCAGCCGTCGTCATCGCTGGTCCACCAGCGGTAGTTTTTGTCTTTCTGGTAGAACGCGAAAGTCGACACTTCCAGATCGCCCATGCTGGCTAAGTTGTCCAGCACGATACGCCAGGACTGCGTATCCTCCAGATTCGCCCATCCCCAGCCGTTTTTACCCAGTGAATCAGCGGCTGCCAGCCCTTTGCCATATTGCAGGGCAATACGCGAATAACCGCCGGTCAGGCCGTAAAAACCGTCGAAGTTATAAACCGCCGTGGCGCCGTAACCTTTCTGCGCCGCCGTAGGATGGTTTTCATTGCGGTTCATGCGATGGCCAATCAACTCCAGATCCAGCCCGGTTCCACCGATTTTCTTGAACCACAGGTTAAGAGAATAGTCATCTGGATAACCCTGATCGCCTCGATCAACCGGATAGGCTTTGGTTTCATCAGTTGGAGAGAAGGCATAAATCCCGGCATCGAATTGTGCAAAGCCAAGATCCATCTTGTCGAAACCACCGCCAGTCCCGTTGTACTGAATGTACTCCCAGTCAAACTGGTGGCTTGAGGTGTTAGAACTGCTGTAGCGTTTGCCAGCCCAGAAAGTCATGCCAGGGGCAAAATCAAGGTTGCTTAGTTCGGCGAAACCCTCGCGGAACTGCGTTTCTTTACCGTCATCGTCAGTACAGTTCCAGTCGGCCGTACACTTAGTTTGATGCGTCAGGTTGGCCTGAATCCGCGCCACAGCACCCGAATCCGACTTCAGCGTTACCGTCGGGATCAGTTCAATTTTCGTATCTTCCTCGTTACCCAGTCGCCATTTGCCATCTGGCATCAGGCCTACGGAGTTCACGCGGTTGCCATCACTGTTCGCAAGGATCCCGGAACGCATATAACCGTGCAGGGCAAAGTCATATTTCTCGTCTGCGCTGGCATAGTCACTGAGTACCGCAAGGGCGATTAAGGACAGAGGTATTGATTTAATTAACTTTCTCATAGGTTCCCTTAGATTTTTTATTTTCACTGCTTTACGTCGCAGAGGAAATGTAAGGATCCCTGACGGAAAAGTACATCCACAAACGGAAAGCGCTTTCCGCTTTTGCCGGATCAAATCACACTTCTGAGTTCAGATGGAATAAATTTGTGAAATGAATCACAAAAAAACGGCTTATCCATATTTCAAAGATAAGCCGCTCGAAGGAGGGTTATTTTTCCAGGGTCATAAGCTGGCGTTCGTGAACTTTAAAGAAGGGGCGGTAGAGCATCCAGGCGTTGAAAATGGCAAACAGACACATGCACATATTTTTCCAGCTACCGTTTGCCGACCACGCGGCCCCCAGTGGAGAAGGCATTGACCACGGGAGCATAGCCACCGCTCGATCAAGTACACCAAGTTGCGTGAGATACCAGGCAATACAGGCATTTATCAAGGGAACAAAAATAAATGGCAGCAAAAATACTGGGTTCATAATGATGGGAAAGCCGAACAATATCGGCTCGTTGATATTAAAAAGCGACGGCAACAGCCCTATTTTCCCGACACTTTTAAGCTGCCGCGACCGGCTGCGCATCGCCATAAATACCAGAGGCAGCGTGGAACCAATTCCGCCAATCAGGAGATAAAAATCCCAGAAGCCTTGCAGATAAATATGTGGCAGTACAGCTTCGCCCATGGCAAGTGCCCGCTGGTTTTCAAACAGATAGGTTAACCAGAACGGGTTCATAATACCGGTGACAATCAATGCACCGTGGATGCCAACGAACCACAAAAGGTTACAGATAAACAATGAGATAAGTACCGCGGTCAGAGTATCCGAGGCAACAATCAATGGCTGGAGGGCTTCGCTTATCAGCTGTGGGAGGATCCGCCCTGTAGCCTGTAGCATTAGCGCGTTCATCACGCTGATGGATAACATGATCACCAGTAGCGGAATTAATATCTGGAAGCCGTTTCGCGTCATCACAGGCACTTCTTCCGGCAGGCGGATACACCAGCCTCTATTATAGAAAAAACGAATAATTTCAATGGAATAAACACTTGATATCAGTGCGGTAAACAGCCCCATTCCTCCCAGAAAAATGTTGGTAGCCCCATTATCGCGAAAACCAATAAACAACAAAAACGAGAGGCATCCGGTCAATCCGCAGAGCCTTTCCGGGAGTTGATACTGTTTGGCGAGACTGGCGCTGGCACCAAAGGCCACAATCAGAGCCACCAGTCCGAGCGTCAGTTCGAAAGTTGGCAACAACATTGGACGCAGTTGCTGGTAGAGTTGTCCAAAGAACGATGAACTAGAAATGGTTACCGGCGGAAACAGGAGCGGCACCATCAGACTGCCCACTATCACAAAAGGCATTGCCAGGGCAAAGCCATCGCGCATCGCCGTAATATGCTGATTTCGCGTAATTATATTCGCGATAGGTGTTAAACGTTGCTCTATTAAATCCACAACAACATTCATTAAATGAATGTTCATAATTCAACCTTAGTCATTCCTGAATAGCCGCGATGATCGCGCACATCACGATAAAGTGAAAGCCTCCCTCTGGTGATCATGGTCACAATTAGATAATCCATTCATGGAAAGCGCTTTCCGTTTTGTTCCGTGATAGCTATATTCCAGCCATCAGTTAACAGGAGTCGTTATGAAAAAAATCATGTTGTGTTGCTCTGCCGGGATGTCCACCAGTCTGCTGGTAAAAAAAATGGTTGAGGAAGCCCAAAAGCGTGGAATGGAAGCGGAAATCAAGGCCTTTGGCGTGGCCGAATTTGCCGAACAGGTTGGCCACTACCAGGTGGTGTTACTGGGCCCACAGGTCAAATACATGCAGAGTGATCTGCAAAAACAAGCCGACAAATATGGGATCCGAGTCGAGCCGATCAACATGATGGACTACGGCATGCAAAAAGGGGGCGCCGTGCTCGATTTCGCACTCACCCTGATAGATAACAAATAATTAAGGGAAATCCCATGAGCTCTCTGTACTCTAAACTCATCAGCGTCATTGAACAAAAAATCACACCGATGGCAGGTGCTGTCGGTCAACAAAAGTATGTGACCTCAATCCGTGATGGTTTCATTACTGCTCTGCCCTTTATGATCGTGGGCTCGTTCATGCTGGTGTTTATTTTCCCACCGTTTTCGCCTGATACCACCTGGGGGTTTGCACAGGCGTGGCTGAAATTCTCGCTGGATCACCGCGATGCGCTGATGCTACCGTTTAACTTCAGTATGGGCATTATGACGCTCTTTATTTCGGTTGGGATCGCCGCAAGTCTGGCAAAACACCATGAACTGGATCCGCTGACCGCCGGAATGCTGTCACTGATGGCCTTTTTACTGGTCGCCGCACCACTAAAAGACGGGCAGATCTCCACAGCCTATTTTTCCGGTCAGGGGATCTTCACCGCCATTCTGGTCGCCATCTACTCCACTGAACTGTATGCCTTCCTGAAACGGAACAATATTACGATCCGCCTCCCGCCGGAAGTACCAACAGGCGTGGCACGCTCGTTTGAGATTCTGGTACCGGTTCTGGCCGTCGTCGTTACCCTGCACCCACTCAATCTTTTTATCGAATCACAACTGGGTATGATTATCCCGGAAGCGATCATGTCGCTGGTGAAACCACTGGTTGCCGCCTCTGATACTCTGCCTGCAGTACTGCTCTCTGTGTTGGTGTGCCAGGTTCTCTGGTTCGCCGGGATCCACGGTGCACTAATCGTCACGGGCATCATGAACCCCTTCTGGATGGCAAACCTGTCAGTTAACCAGGCAGCAATGGCGGCGGGCTCAGCGATCCCTCACATCTACGTTCAGGGGTTCTGGGACCATTATCTGTTGATCGGCGGCGTCGGCTCCACACTGCCGCTCGCCTTCCTTTTACTGCGCAGCAAAGCCATCCATTTACGCACCATTGGCCGCATGGGCGTGGTACCGGGACTCTTTAACATAAATGAACCCATTTTGTTCGGCGCACCGATCATCATGAACCCGCTGTTTTTCCTGCCATTCGTATTAGTGCCGATGGTTAATGCCACGCTTGCCTGGTTTGCGCTGGATCTCGATTTAGTCAGCCGCGTGGTCTCAATGACACCGTGGACTACACCGGCTCCTATTGGCGCGTCATGGGCCGCCAACTGGAGTTTCAGTCCGGTCATTTTGTGTCTTATGTGCATGGTGACATCCGCTGCGATGTACCTTCCGTTCCTGAAAGCCTACGAAAAACAGCTTATTGAGCAAGAGAATGAAAACGCGGTTGAACACGCGCAAGATGCGGCGCAGTCCGCCTGACAGATGTAATCAGAGGTAATACATGGAATTAGAAGAACAAGTTATGGGCATCATCATCAATGCGGGCCAGTCGCGCAGCCTGTGTTATGAGGCGCTAGGTTGCGCCAAACGTGGTGACTTTGAAGCCGCAGATGAACGAATGAAAGAGGCAACGCACTATGCTCGCGAGGCGCATCTGGTGCAAACGCAGCTCATTGAAGCCGATGAAGGCGAAGGAAAAACCAAAATGACGCTGGTAATGGTTCACGCCCAGGATCACCTGATGACGTCCATTCTGGCCAAAGAGTTGGTGACTGAACTCATCGACATCTACCGCACCCGCCCGCAACAGGCATAACGATAACCAGGAGAGGCTTTGGCCTCTCTTTTTTTACAGAGGGTTGTATGCACCATCTCGGACTGGATATTGGCGGCACAAAAATGGAAGCTGTGCTGCTCTCGCCGCAAGGGGAATGTCTCTGGCGTCAACGGCGCCCTACACAGAAGGAGAGCTATGATACGTTTATGCTGCATCTTGTTAGCCTGATTGAGGAATCACGCTCAATCAGCCCAGTGCCATTCAGCGTAGGGATCGGGTTGCCGGGTGCCATTGACCCGCAAAGCGGGCTAATCAAAAACTGTAATTGTCTGGTGCTCAACGGCCACGATCTCAAAACCGATGTAGCTGCTCGTATCCAGCAACCAGTGTGGATTGCCAATGATGCCGATTGTTTCACCCTCTCAGAAGCAGTGGACGGTGCGGGTGCAAAAGCGGATACCGTTTTTGGTGTGATTATAGGAACCGGCTGCGGCGGTGGGGTTGCCGTACACAAGCGCTTATTACAAGGCCCGAATGCCATTGCCGGTGAATGGGGGCACAACCCACTTCCAGGATATACACCAGCGTATGACGGTCCTGAGCAGCCTTGTTATTGCGGTAATATTAACTGTATTGAAACCTTTATTTCCGGCACTGGGTTTGCCCGTCGTTTCCCGGCTGAATTGACATCACAGAAGATTATCGAAGCCGCCGAACAAGGAAACCCGCAGGCTCGTGCACACTGGCAGCATTTCATTGACGCGTTCGCCCGGAGCCTCGCGTCAGTCATCAATATTCTGGATCCTCAAGTAATTGTGCTGGGAGGCGGACTATCAAACATCAGCAGAATTTATCATGAGCTTCCGGACGCAATAGTACCGTATATCTTTTCCAATTCCTGCCACACGCGCGTTGTTCCGGCCCGATTTGGCGATGCCAGTGGCGTACGCGGCGCGGCCTGGCTTCCTGGTCTTAATGCGCGGGAAACATGACGTTGACGACAGGTGATGTGGCGATTCTTCGGGAGGGTTATGTTAAGATGATGAAAACTCACCACGCAGAAAACACTATGCCAACGATGGATGATGTATCACGATTAGCCAATGTTTCCAGAGCAACGGTTTCCCGCGTGCTGACAGGCACGCGAGGCGTACGCGAAGAAAGCCGTGAAGCGGTTTTACGGGCGGTAGAAGAGCTGAATTACCGTCCAAGCTTTGCCGCGCAAAACCTGGCGAGTCAGTCATCAAGCTATATCGGCGTGGTGCTTTCCTCACGTGATGAGAACAGTGGTGCACGTTTACTTCCCGCACTGGCACGCGCCATGAAATTGCTCAACAAAACACTGATCGTCCAGTATGTCGATAACGCCATCGAACATGCTTCTTCGGTGGATGAACTACAGCGACAATGCGCTGCCGTTGTGGTGTTTGGCCCTATTCCGCCGGGAAGTGCCGATAACGTTATCTCGTTTGATCGGCCAGTCGTAGACGCGAAAAGTCAGGGCTACGATTTCGCTTTTGCTGCTGAGAGCGCCTGCCGCTATATGATCGGTAAAGGCCACCGCAATATCGCGCTGGTTATCGATAATGATACGGACGACACCAGCAAGCGGATGGTGGAAGGTTATCGAAACGTACTGCAAAATTACTCATTTCCGTTTAATCGCCAACTGGTGTTAACAGCCAATGAGGACGTTGAACGCGCACTGCTGACGCTGATAAACAGTCTGAGTAAGTTCACCGCAATCGTAGTAAAACGCGATGCTTACGCAGCAGAAGCAATGCGATTGTTCCGTGAATTCAATATATCCGTGCCGCAGGAAGTGTCACTGCTCAGCCTTGAAGACTCTCCGCTGGCCACACAGTTATACCCACAACTGACATGTATTTCCTGGCCGATGGAGCCCCTGCTGAACCAATGTGTACAACGCATTAAGAGTCTGGTTGAAGGCCGTCCACTTCGCGAAACGGAACTACCACCGATCATTGGTAAGCTCACTCCCCGCCAGTCGGTGATGGAAGTGAGTTAACCATATTCTACATGGGAGTAATGTCATGAATGCAGTCCGACCGTTAAGTATCCTTACGCTGTTCTTCATTGTTTCCAACCCCGTTGTGGCCCAAGAGGCGAGCCTGCCTTTGAAAGAACAAGTCCATACAGATGAAGGTACGATTTGTGTTTATGAACTTGCGGAGCATCGCGAAAAGATTGTGCTTCCTAATGGGCAAGACTGTCCTCGAACTATACAAAATACCCACTGATTGCGGACAACAGTTTGTTCATTATGAATCGCCACGGGTTTAACAGACATCTCAGAGCCATTTTAGCTCGCTTAAAGAACAGATGATTAATCCTGTGAGATATATGCGCTCTACAAATATAGATGAAGTTTTAAGCAGTCTATAAAATGGGAAAGGGGCGCAAGGCCCTTTCCCATTAAAATTACAATCTAAAACCTGATAGTTACCGGTTGTTTTTGTCATAAAACAAACTATTTCGATAGCGCCCCCTAATAACCCCCCCCTTAAATACCCCCATCCTCAATAATCGTAAAAACAATAATTCATTTAAACCATAAATAGCACTTTTTGCTAAATGTTATTTTTATTATACAAAACATCAAATTAATTTAATTAAATAAAAAGAAAACGCTTGCGTAATTTTTTAACATTAAAAATAAATTTGATTTATATTTATTTAGTAATATATATTCATTTCACCAAAACAATAAAGGAGAATAAAAATGAAAAAACACAATTACCCAACACTGACAAACTATCTTGCCAAAACCAAAAAGAATGTAGATCTCTATAGATTATATAACCCACAATTTTCTGTATTCGGAAAACCAGTAAGTGAAGAGCAGGATTTTTATTTTTGTTACTTCTCCAGACATATGATTACTCAGAGAAATATCTTAACCCTCTTTTCTATTCATACTTTTCTCTCTTACAACATAAGCAAGAAAGAGACAATTAAATCATTTGTTCATTTTCTCAGAAACGCAAACCATGACGCCTTCAACAATGCACTCCAGTTTCGCGGGTGCAATATCATTTATCAAAACAAAAAAAGAGAAGTTAAAGAGATCTCATGGTTTTCATTCTCACGGATCTATGACGATATCGTCAAAATCAAAGAGTATAGTGCTAACAATGAAATTTATAACAAATTCGCAGCTTAATAAAGGAGAATAGCCATGACAATGTATACAATAGATAATTTGTTTTGCAGTTGGACCAGAGAGAACGTCCATGATTGTATCAAAGCAGGAATCGACATTAATTCATTAAATGAAGATGGTCGTAATGCTCTTTTCTTTTGTAATCATGTGGACGCTGTAAAAGCAATGATTGAAGCAGGCATAGAAATAAACCTCACAGACCGTTATGGTAATAACGCATTGTTCTGTAACACTAACCCAAAAATTCTGGAATTGTTAATCCATTCAGGCATTAATATTCAGCATAAGAATAATAAAGGTCAATCCTGCCTTCACCCGAAGAGCAATGATATAAAGTGCGCGGAGATCCTTTTTAACTCAGGAGTAGATATTCACAGTATCGATAATAAAGGCCAGACCGTTCTGTATAATCTCTACTCCGAGGATACTTTTGATTACTGGATAGAAAAAGGCTGTAATATTAATCACACTGACCATAATGGTAAATCAGTACTCGATTTGTCTGTAGACAATGGAAAGTGGCATTACAAATCAAACGTCAGTGCTCTTATCCGTCATATAGAAAAAATCGATAGCATACCTGTTTTAATCAGACATATCACCTATAACTCTTTAGAGCTTATTAAATCCCTCAAACAAAATGGTGTTAATTTCATGCTTGCAGAGCATAGTACAGTTGAATTACATGTTAAAGACATGAGATCAATCTTTAATGAAATAAAACAACATATCGAAATCAAGCACATACAGTTTTATAATCGTCGCAATGAGCATATTGGTATCTACACCGGCATAGAGAGAGTGAAATGGTTTATTCGAAATGGTATCCGAATGGACGACGATATACTCAGACAGCGTTTTGACTCCGATAAGATTTTTTCTTATATCGCAGGAAGAGAGAAAAAAGATCTGTTAAAAGAAATGAAGCCAGAGATCCCTCGTGCGCCTGTGCGAAAAGACTTTAAAATTCTGAAGTGAACACCCCTCTTCTAAGTCTG
This sequence comes from Enterobacter sp. A8, assembly GCF_004296595.1. Lineage (NCBI taxonomy): Bacteria > Pseudomonadati > Pseudomonadota > Gammaproteobacteria > Enterobacterales > Enterobacteriaceae > Enterobacter > Enterobacter sp. A8. Next base: position 705,720 of record NZ_SCMF01000003.1, on the reverse strand, counting down.
AAAGGTTTTATTTCATGATAACTCAGCTAATAAGTCCTCTTGGGTATACTATTTGTTAAATGGTATACCTTTTTTAACCCAGCTAATTAAAATATTTACCCTACAACAACTTGACTTATTCACCTCATCGGTTATCTGTAGTAATAAACATGCAATAAAAGGATAACTATGAACAGTGACATGAGTAATGATGATGATATAACCAGAGTATCAAAACGCGGTAAATTCCATACTGACAAACTTCCTGATAATGAAATACGAAGTCACTGCATCAGTGTCAGATTAAATGAGGAAGAGTTAATTATTCTCGACAGTAAGAGAGGCCAGTATAAAAAAGGAGAATGGCTTAGAATAGCATCTCTGAATAAACTCCCACCGGTTCTGCCTGAAATTAATCGTGAAGCATGGGTTAAACTCGGCAACCTTTCGCAGGATTTAAACCACCTGCTGAACCATCTCGACAGCAAAAGCCCTGACAGCGAACTGACCCGTACAGAACTCTTTGCCCTGCGCAGACAAATAAAAACTCTTCGCGATCACCTTATTCCTACAACCTTTCTGGAGTCAGAACGATGAAAGGCATGCAGAAAATAAAAAGGGGTAAACAATTCGCTGGTGTGATTCTCTACAGCCTGAAATCAGGTTCTCACCACAAAATCTCGCCTTATGTTATCGGTGGCAACATGACGGGCAGCACTGCTGCAGAGCTTATAAATGAATTTGAAGGTATCCGACTGCTGCGTCCCGATGTCGCCAAACCTGTCTGGCATAATTCGCTTCGCCTGCCAAAAGGTGAGAGTCTGTCAACCAAACAGTGGGCAGCATTCGCTGACGATTATATGGCCCGAATGGGGTTCACTGACACTCATCTTCGCTGCTATATCATGCACGATGATTCGGATGGGCAGCATATCCATATAATAGCTAACAGAATTAATATGGTTGGTGGGAAGCTGTACCTGGGAAAAAATGAAAATCTTGTCAGTACACGGATTATCAGTGAGCTGGAGAGAGTACACGGTCTCACCGAAACTACGGGTGTAACCGGTAGTCGCCGCCAGGATAAAAGAAAGCCTTCCCGTAATGAACTGATGATGGCAGAACGCACAGCAGCTCCCTGCCCTAAGTCACAGTTGCAGGCCCTTATCGACAATGCATTAACCCCCCGTCCCGATTTACTAACCTTTGTTCGCTTACTGGAACAGGAAGGAGTGAGCTGCAAACCCAATATCGCCACAACGGGTAAAATGAATGGATTTTCATTTCAGTACCAGGGTATTGCCTTTAAAGCCTCTCAATTGGGTAAAAAATATGGCTGGTCTTCCCTGCAAGCACTGATTGATTTTACGCCGGAGCATCTGACTTTACTAAAAGATGCGCAGAAGCCCACAGAACCTACAACTGCGCCAGTGCCAGTGCCAGTGCCAGTGCCAGTGCCAGTGCCAGTGCCAGTGCCATCATGCGAGCCTGAAGAACAGGTTGCAAACCGGGAAACGATTCTGGAGAAAATCCTTCAGCTTGAAGAAAAAATTCGCCTGGAAAGACAACAGGAAATAGTGAGAGTCATTCAACTCAGGAGCAAACTGCACAATACAGCTCGTCAGATACCCCACCAGCGTCGGCTGTATTCGTGGCTTGCATTGCTTGGCCATATTGCGGCACTTCTCAGGCGCAGGGGTATGTCTCTGTTACATGCCACTGCACATCCTTTCCACCAAATCCTGCACCTGCATCTTCTGACACCGTGTCATTCCATGACAACAAATCCCATTAAAGAACAATTAGTTAAAAATAACTCCCATCCTGCACTATAAGTTACTTAGTCCATACTTTAGTGATAGTCAACAAAATATTGATCGTTTATATAGATCGATAATTTGGTTATGATAGTCATCACCTATTAACAGAGATCCATCGATCGGTACAAGCAATTTTACTAAATCGGAGCATTCATCGAAAATGTTCAAAAATACATCACCTTAAATCAGGCCACGGAGTCATGATGGAAAATAAAACGATTAGCTGCCCCTTCTGCTTTACACAAAGCCCGCACGGCGTGCGGATTTGCAAAGGCTGCCATGCAAAAGTGGCCTATGGTGAAAGTCCTCTCAGTGTTGCATTCCTTTTTCAATTCGTGGCATTAGCTCTCGCCTGGTTAGTATTTTCATTGACCGGCAGCACTCCTGTCTCAGTCATCACGTTTTTTGCCAGTGTTATTATTCTTATCTGCATAATTAAAAAGACCTATGCAGACAGAGTTATCTTTATACGGTGATATTAATTTCACACCATAGCAAACATAAAAAATTAATATGAGTGACCTATGAACAAATTCATTACTTCTGCTTTTTTTATTTCCGCTTTATTTATTTCTGGCTGTTCGACATCAGGCAATCAACATCTCAAAAACGAAACATCACAAAGTCTGCAGTCAAAAATCATCAAAAATAAAACAACGAAATCAGAAATAATTACCGCATTAGGTGAGCCCGAAACCAGAACCACACTTGATAGTGGCAATGAGGAATGGATTTATTCGATGGATAACAATCAGTTTGATGCCACCACATTTATTCCCCTTGTTGGGCTGCTGACGGGGGGCTCACAGACGCAGGCCAAAACGCTTGAAATCGAATTTAAAGGAGAAACTGTCAACAAATGGTCGTTCTCTGAAAATAAAAGCAGAATGAATACCGGTCTGATTCAATAACTCATCTTACAGCCAAGGAATTATTTATGAAAACTTATGCCGTTATCACACTCGTTACCGCTGTCTTTTTGCTGAGCGGCTGTAACAGCGAACCCTCCGAACAGGATATTTACACGGCCATGAATAAGGTCGTGGAACAGACGAATGCTTTCGTGAAATCTATAGCAGGCAAGGATGTCCCTAAAGACGCACTGCGCGAATTAAAATCAGTCAAAAAGCATGACTGCGTAGAAATATCTGATAAAAGCTATAAATGCAATGTGACGGCTATTGTCGATAACGAAAAGCGTACTGCTGCTGTAACCCTTGTCAAAACGGAAGATGGCTGGCAGGTCGTTGATAAGTAGAGCCACTATAAAGCCATCGCGACAGGTGGGACACCGAATGGGTGGCCCTCCTTTTCTATTGCATCTGGTGTCCTGCCGGATACGTCTGCTCCATTTATCTCCAGTATCCCATGTCCTATCCACGCCGCTGTCGCTGTCACAGTCTTTTCCTGACCACTGAGCTTGGTGGAGTATAAGCCAGAGAGCCTGTAATGCGTTTCTTTTCATATTGGGCCAGTAAATCAGCATAAATATGCTCTGCTTCGTCCAGATTGCCTGAAATATAATTCACAAGTGAATTCAGGCAATGCAGCAATGTGTCGCTATTTGCAAGCTTCCTGAGCAGCGTTGTGTTCAGGGTCGAAACGACTCCTGTAAACATCTGCATAATATTATCGACGTGATAACATGAATTGCGGTACTGCGCCCGTGAATAAAAATACTTCAGATGATACCCTGCGAAGAGGACATAAAGTTTTTTATAAAAGGCATTGTTATTAACGCTGCTGTGATTATGGGTTATAAATTTATCAACAACATGTATAAATTTTTCCTCCTGAGATAATACATTAATAGCACTCATAATTTCCTCCATTTTTTGTTTTCATAATTAAGTACTATCATCTTAAAAATTAAAATCAATAGTAAAATACAAATATTTCACCGTTAATATATATTTTCCTTCTTTCATAAATAACAATAGCTTTTACTATGATAATTTTGTGTCTTCCTGATTGTATTGCTATTTCATATTTCAACTATCTGAATTATTTCCCTATTGCAGATAAGAAACCCACAGGAATTTTTTTTGAGAGCGTGCTACGCACTGGCTTACGCCCCTACTACCGATAAATGTCAGTTATTTTTACCGAACAATTGAAAAACCGTAATTTTGTTTCCTTGGCAGCGCCGTTGAGTGCCCGCAGCACTCATTCGCTGAAGTAGAAAGGATTTTTCCGAAGGGTCCCGGCGTGAGCCGTAGTCAGCAAACGGGTAAATCATGTATTTGTGTTCGCTTTCCCGATCAACTCAGCCTCCTGATTTTTTTGCGCGAAGCGTATTTGTGCTGACAGCTAAGCCCAATTGTATGAACTTCTGCGCGAAGCGTATTTGTAATGACAGTTAATCTCAGCTCTATGAACTCGTGCGCGAAGCGTACTTATACTTACAGAAAACACTTAGTAATGTTCTGAAGCCCAATGGCGCAACACACAGTTGCGCAGGCTTCACTTAAGAAATGATATTATTTAAGAAAAGCAATGATAAAAGTGTTTTCATCAGGTACACCAAGACCTTGAGTATCGATCTAATGCAAAACTGTGGTTTCTTATTTCTTTATCACTCTTTTATCTTGCAGATTAAAATCAAAAATTACCTAATAAAATTATATAGTTATACAAAATCTGCCGTTATTATTTTCAGCACCAAAAATTATCAATCACATAACAGGTGATAGTTAAATTTAGCACCCCTTGTTTTAAATTCTACAACCTATTACCACCACCAAATAACGGATGAAAAATTCAAATAAAATATAATTAAAATAAAATTACCAAAGCCGTTGACAAATAAAATAAATATGCCATATCTGTAATCATAACAATAAAAAAGGAGCCATTATGTCAATCACAAGTGTCGTATTAACTAAAGAACAAAAATCCATTATTGCAGAAGCATTAGAGGTTATGCCCGAAGATCTGGAAGAAATAAAAATTAAAGCAACCAGCTATAAAAAGACGTCTTTCAGGGACGATTTCTCAATGATCTTTAAAGGTAATATGGCGACACTCGCCAGAATGGATTTGACGCCCACAGCATTCAGAATTGTGCTTTATCTCTTCTCAGCCATTGATTATGGCAATATTATTCCTGACTTTTCACAGTCTCGTACTGCCAGAGAGCTTGGACTAAATAAATCTAACGTCTCACGTGCATTCAGAGAATTATTTGAGAGAAAAATACTGATCCGTGACACCATAGACAATCAGGTTTACCTGAATTCTAATTTGTGCGTAAAAGGTATTCCCCGTCGTTTCAATGAAGATCTGATGGATAAATTCAGGAAATCCAGACTGGAAACCGAAGACTTTGCAAATTCATTTAACTTTTATCGTGCAGGGAGTAAAACAAAATCAGTTAAAAACTCCAGAAGACGATATCCTGCAGACGGCATTCCATTTTAAAAACATTACAGCGTGGTAATTTTCTCCACGCGAGTGATAACATTAACAAAAAAACGATACCTTTATGCAAAAAAGACTCTCCACTTACTTTCAAAATAATCAATCATCAGTTGAAAGTCATAATCTTAACACTACTATTCACAATGTATTCTGGTTGCTTAGATTAATCGCGTCGTATAAGCCAGATAAGAGCATTGTTTACCTAATTATCATCGTGTTACGCCCATAGCACAGCAAGAAGGGATACATATTACACCCACTCGATTTTATCAGGCTATCACAGAACTGATTGATGCGAGTGTTACTATACCTACTCAGTTTAAATACCAACACCGTTTAAATCCTGTATTTTTCAGCTTTCTTAAATAAAAAAGAGCATAATATGAAAATTCAGGATATCCTATATCCTATATCCTATATCCTATATCCTATAATGTTTACTATAGAAAAACCAGATGACCACTATCAAAAGCACATAATTTTCATGTATCATTATCTGTTGAATTAAAATAAGAAGGTACAGACTTGTGCTGTCTGTACCCATGATAATTTATTACAGCCTTTACATCTTTTTATCTGCATTATTCTTTCTGATACTATTTTTTTCATAGACAAGCTGCTCAATACACATTCGTACTTCATCATTAATCGTAACATCTGTACTACCATTGACCACTATAGAAAACAATAAATAAAGAAAGACATGCTCGAACTCTATCTCTTGGACTAGATCTACATAATTACGATAGGATTCAATAGCCTCATAAAAGCTATCCGGTGAAGTCGCAAACGCACATACAAAATCTTTATCTTCTGGTACTATGATTGAATTATTCATTTTAACTTTCCTGTACTTATTAATATGAAATGTCATGGTAAAAATCCCGTCATAATTTTCACCAATGACTATTATTATTACTTCTTAATACTAAACCGTCCTAACACTATTAATATTATGCACACCCAACCCACCTAAAACCATCTCACCGCCTTGCAAAAGAACGGTCATAAAAATAATGCAAGTTATTCTTTAACGTTTCAATCTAAAATATGCAGCAAAACTTTACATTCCCATATGAATTTCTTAATCCAATAAATATTCAATTATCCGCTTCGCCAAGAGTTTCATTTCATCAGGGCATTTAATTAGCGAAAACCAAGTATCGTAAACATATATCTGTTTGGAAGCATTAAGCTCTGAGATCGCGTCTAAAGGTTGTATCAAATTTCCGACAAGATACTGACTGAGCCAATATATTATTTCTTTATTAAACTCGTTATTGGGTAAATTATAAATCGATTCAGGCTCGAAAATTTTAAAGAAAAGTTCCTGGCCAGATTACACATATGGTTTTCTTCATTCACAAATTCTTCGATAGTCATAAAATCTCTCCTAAATTCAATTAAGCAACATTATTTCGACTTGTTTCGATAACAGACTGAATCCAGGTATCAATCTCACTTTCAACGAAAGCTATTGCACGACTTCCAATTTTGACAGGAGCAGGAAACTTGCCATCGTTGATCAGACGATAGATCCAGGCTTTTCCGTAGCCAGTTCGTTCTAGAACTTCTGGTAAGCGTATGAGGCGGGTTGCTTGATTTTTCATTTCGTTATCCCTTGTCGTTGCGGTGAAGTCACTATACGAGCAGTTGGGAAAAGAAAGGAGCGAAGCTCCTGAAGCGGAGGTTCTTCGCTGCTGTGCAGGATGGTTTTCTCGAAGTTGGTGCAGTACAGAACAAGGGAACTTGAGAGTAGCTGAAATTCCCCTGTTTTATAGCAAGTGTAAAAATGGCCGGTTTAAAGTAAAAATCGCAAAAAAAAAGCACCATTTACACTAGTGCTTTTAGTTTATTTTTTATAATAAAAAACAGACAGTTATCAATTAAATCTTAATCCGATAGTTTCATTACATCAGAGACTTTCATTTGCTTTAAATGGCTGTTTTTGTTCATGAAGTAATGGAATTGTCGGATAAAGTCAGTTGTGCAGGATTTAAGAGCCAAAGGCCTGTCGGTATCTTTGATTTGGCTGGACTGTCTCATTTCGCTTTCTTCGTCATCGTCTGTATATAGTAGTCTGGATAACCTGTCGTCAGAGACACGGATTTTTTTAACGGCTGCCCACACCAGGATATCAAGCATAGGTATTACACGATAACTGATGAGTTTCTTGATAGTTCCGTATCCAAAACGAACAGATTCCAATGGGTTTTCATCAATACCCTTAACTTTACGCCACTGCGGTAATGCAGCTTTAAGCGACTCTGCAATCTCTTCGTCTGTGCCACTTGCCAAATCAATCTCGAACATGACCGTTCGTGTAAACTGATCTGGCATAATGTCTGAAAGTGATTCTTCTCGAAGCTCTGCGTTTATAGAATAATTGTCACCTTCATGCCAAAGAAAACCTCCACGTTGCATTGCAATAATGCTCGTTTCAGCAAGGCGATCAAGAGTTGTGAGAAAGAAATGGGGAGGTTGAAAAAGTTTGTTGGCAGGAGTCATGTATCCCAGTTGTCCTTCTTCAATTAAAAAAGGATTGCCACTAAAAATTTTTGAGAAGTAACCCGCAAGTGCTCTGCTCTCAAACTCTTCCCGATACTCCTTAAAGAACAATTTACGGGCCCATATCTCATGGTAGAACTGAATCAATGAGAGGTCTTCAAATTTGCGATATGTATCAATCTTAAACCAGCTCTTGATGACTTTTGTATGCTCTGGTGACCAATTGTTCAAAATCCATTCTCCACCTATGCTGGTACTGCGGATAGAATCGTGCTATTGAGAAAAGTTACCGTATTCGTCAACCTATGAAAAGCATAACGGACCTTATCTATGAGTTCAGTTACCCATAGGGAGTTGAACTGAGAAATTTGTTGTCTTTTGATACAATTTGCCAATCGGCTATTCGTGAGAACTCATACCGTTAAGATTTATGGTTCCTTTTTAGGACCATATATATAATTAAATTTTAAAATAACCATAAAAATCAATGTCATGAATAGTTATTTACAGGGACGCCAGCCCAAACATTCATTCATGTTGTATCATGAACTTTAAAAAATCCTGCAACTTTAACGAGTTGCAGGATTTTTTTTGTTGCGTGTATGGTCATGATATCTGTATGGATCTTGAGCATTCTGTATCTTGTTTTGCACCGCGTTGCCAGAACGCTAAAAAATTAAAATTCCCAACAAACTCAACCAATTCATCCAGCAATCATACCGTCTTCAACTATTAAGATCATGTCTGGGCTCGTTAGTACCAGCCCTTTTCCTCTCGAACAAAGTACACCCACCCGCCTTAATCTCGCCATGACGTTTGTTTAGCCATGATTCATATGCAGGTACCTACAAGCGAGCGAACAATGGTTCAATCGCCTGAGGCAAGAAATTAAAACGAACACCACCTTTGCATAATCGCGAGATAGCTACAGGATTAATATTTATTTATTCATATTTTACAATGAGTTATTTAAAAATTAAAATTAACAATAAAAAAACATTTGTTCACTTCTTTAGCTTAATGTACTTTTATTCCGAACAGGAGGGTATTGTATGAGAATCATTGATTCACAGGCACATGATGCGCTAACTCAGATTGAGCTTTTTTGGGCAGTATCCTGGAAATTCCCACAAAGGGTTGCGGTTAAAGATCTCGATCATGAGATCAGCTATGGCGAGCTCAGAGACTGGATGCTCAGGATTATTCAGACACTGAAGGATGAAGGTGTTCACGCAGGTGACAAGGTTGCAATAGAGCTGCCACCAGGTGCTGAGTTAATCGCCTCTATTCTGGCGATTCAGTTCATTGGTGCTGCTTATGTACCAATAGACCGTAATGCGCCAGTAGCGCGTAATATTCTGATATTGAATGATTCTCAGCCTCGCATGATTATCAATGAGAGCGGTCATTCAAACTTTGCCGGCTTTCAGGCAAAAAGCATATACCAGATGTTGTCTGTCTCTGTTATGGCGGATTCATTACTGAATATGGCCGTTCCGGAAGGATTGGCATATATTATTTATACTTCGGGCACGACAGGTAACCCAAAAGGTGTTCCGATCACCCATGCTAATTTGCGTGCTCTCTTTCGTGCAACGGAACCTGTGTTTAAGTTTAACGAAGATGATTCCACTGTGCTTTTTCATTCCTATGCTTTTGATTTTTCAGTATGGGAAATGTGGTCAGTTTTAGCTTATGGTGGGAAGCTTGTTATTCCAGATAATGAAACACGTTTAACCCCTAGTAAACTTGCACAACTCGTTCACGATCAAAAAATTACTTTACTTAATCAAACTCCTGGTGCTTTTTCCGTTAATGCCTCTTGGCTCTGTCAATTCCCGAAGGGATCATTGGCTTTACGGTTTATTATTTTTGGTGGCGAAAGGCTTAATTTTCAGATGCTCAAACAATGGCAGCAGCATTTTGGGCTGATGTCTCCTTTACTGGTTAATATGTACGGCATTACCGAAACGACTGTTCATTCAAGTTGGCATATTATCAGTAATGATGATCTGGAGCACACAGAGTCTATAATAGGTGAATTATTGCCTGGATTCGATTACATCATTCGGCCCCTTGATGAAAGTGATCTGCGTTCAGGCTATGGCGAATTGCTTCTCTGTGGTTCGCAAGTCACGCCGGGTTATCTGAACCAGAATAATGAGACCAATGGTAAATTTATTTTGGCTGAAAAAAACAATATTACCAAGCGGTATTATTGCACAGGAGATCTTGTTCAATATAATTCCGCAGGGAAGTTGGTTTATATGGGGCGTTGCGATCAACAGGTAAAAATAAATGGTTATCGAATCGAAATTGGCGAGATTGAATCTGTGCTTGCAAGGCTTGAATCTATTATCGACATTTCCGTCATAACGTCTCATTCAGAAACACTTGGTCATCATCTGGTTTGTTGTTTTGCATCAAATGACAATAAAGCAGATGTTATTGAACAGTTACATAAATTGGCAAAGGAGTTATTGCCATTTTATATGCGCCCTATTCGCTATCGTGGTTTTGATGCTATACCAAAAACCATTAATGGAAAAATCGATAAACAACACCTGAAAATTTCTGTGGAGTAAATTATGAACGCAGTTGATTTAGATGATGTCAATAAAGAACAGGTAAAAGTACTTGCATTACAACAGTATATAGTTTGGCTGCAAGATGTTTTAGAAAAATCAGTCAGCGCGGAAGATAACTTCCTTGATATTGGTGGGCATTCAATGATTGCCATTGCACTGAATGAACGAGTACGAAATGAATTCAATCTAACGCTATCTATGGAACGTCTATATAACAGCACGCTTAGCGAAACATTTTACAGTATTAAATAAAACCAATCATTCACTGGAGATTACCATGTCAAATAATATTCATTTGTCTGAAGAAGAACTTGCCAACTTCCATAAAAATGGTTATATCGGCCCAATTACCATTTATTCTCCGGAAGAAATGGCGGAAATTTGGAGTACCGTTCGTCGGCAATCACCAGATCGTTCGAATGCTGCTTACCCTTCAGACTCGTACGGTGCGGCAACGAATATATCGAATTACGATCGCCATCTTGATATCAATAAACTTAGCCAACATGTCACTAATCCCAAAATTGTGGCACCGGTATCTGATATCCTTGGCGATGATGTTTTATGCTGGCGTACGGAGTTCTTTCCTAAATACCCCGGTGATGAAGGTACTGACTGGCATCAGGCTGATACATTTGCTAACGCCAGTGGAAAACCGCAAATTCTTTGGCCTGGAGAAACTGAAGATCAGTTTGGAAAAGGGACTTTAACGGTCTGGACAGCCTTTACTGATTCAACCATTGAGAATGGTTGTCTGGAAATTATGCCAGGCACCCATCATAAAATGAATTATGATGAAAATAAATCAATGCAATATCAAAGCGACATTATTAATAACATTGAAAAGGAGGGTAAGAGTCGTGGATTCTTTGGATATGATTACCGCGACCTGCAAATAGATCCTGACTGGCATCCGGATGAAAAACAGGCCGTCCCGTTGGAGATGAAAGCCGGTCAATGTGTCATCTTTTGGTCAACGTTAATGCATGCTTCCTATCCTAATATATCTGATAAGATATATCGCATGGGCTTTGCTACCCGCTACGCCCCCAGCTTTGTTGATATTTATCCCAATACCGATCATGTGCATGAGTATGGTGGCAATATCCCATTGGATAAATTTGGCTGCGTGATTGTTGCTGGCCAAAGTCGTAATACTAATAATCGTATAGCAACCCATAATCTGCTCGGAAATCCATTTACTCCCCTTTCCATATAAAATAAGGATTATCGCTATGCAACAAAATCAGTGTTATCTGGAGGATACTTATCGCTTTAATATATTAAGCGATGTCATTGCTACCGGTGCTGATGAAGGAGGGCAATGGATTGCCCTGCAGGATAATATTTTTCATCCGCAGGGAGGCGGGCAACCTGCAGATCTCGGGTGGGTAAATGACATACCGGTGGTGGTAAAAAAACAGGAATCAGGATTAGTGGTTCTTTATCCGCAGTCTCCTTTTTCGCCGCCGGTTGAAACAAAAGTATCATCAGTTGTATCAGCAGATGCCCGCGCTTACCATGCAGCACTGCATACTGCCGGACATTTACTGAACTGGGAAATGCGCCAGTTCGGGTGGATGGCTGTCCGGGGGCATCATTTCCCCGGTGAGTCGCGTGTGGAATTTAGCGCCATTGATGCTTCAGCTATTCCAGCTGATCGCCTGGAGGCGGCTGAAATTGAACGAATTATTTGCCAGCGTCTGCAGAAGGGAGCGGAAATCCGCAGTTGGTTCGAGGGCACCACCCGGCTATGCCAGATTAACCAATCAGAGGCTATGCCTTGTGCCGGGACACACACTGATGATTTGGCAAAAATTAGCTCATTTAACATTAAGGCGATAAAGTTTAAAAAGGGCACTCTACGGATCAGCTATGATGCCGGGCATGTCCCGCTAAAGGAATGTCATGTCTAATTATTCTATTCTGGCTCCACGCAGCCGACTTTGGATAATTGATCTGGGATTATTGACCGTTGCCCTCTCATGGGGGGCAAGTTATTCCTTGATGCAGCTTATTATCCAGGCAGGGGTCACTGTTCCCCTGTTTTTAATGCTGAGATTCGCACTGGCTGTTCCCTTCATGTTTGTTGGCACTCGTGTCAGATTAAACAGCTTCACTCGTGGTGAAGTGATTAATGGGATCGTATTTGGTGTGCTTCTTTATGCGATCCTAACATTCGAAACGTTTGGTGTTAAACACACCTCAGCTGCAAATGCAGGTTTCTTGATTGCATTATCGGTGGTATTAGTTCCCTTTTTTGAACGTTTTATCGGCAAGAGAAAACAAAGCAAATTCATTTATTTCACCTGTTTTATGTCCCTTGCAGGTGGCGGCATGTTGAGCTTTACGGCCAATGGAAATATTGAGTTCAATCAAGGCGATATTCTTATCTTATCGGCTGCATTGATTCGCGGTTTTCAGATATTTATGTTTGGTCGGCAGACTGCTGGTAAGGATTACTCGCTAATCAATATCACATTGATTGAATTACTAGTTGTCGCGGCCCTCGGCTTGGTTACTATTGTGCTGACCGAACCCACTGCGTTGCACTATATACCTGAAATATCTATTTCGACATGGGGCTTGATTCTCTTTCTGAGTCTGCTGGCAACGGCATTTGCATTCCTGATGCAATTATATGCCGCTAAAATAACCAGTCCGACGCGCGTCGGGTTGATCTTGTCTCTCGAACCGGCCTTTGCAGCTATGTTTGCCATCACCATTATGGGCGAAACCCTTGGTGTGCTGCAAGCAATAGGGGGCGGGATCATTATATGTGCAGCCCTGTTGGGGCGTATTGCTGAAGGGAAGCGTTATGAATGAGCAGCCACATATTGCTATGTTTCATCATGCCGGAGGGAACGCTGCCGCTCTTGATGTACTGGAAAAGCACTTTTCAAACTTCAATGTGAGTAAGTTTGAAATGCCTGGCCGCGGACGCCGCCGTCAGGAAGCGTTACTAACAGATATCAATAAGGTGATTATGGATTTTTTTCCACAATTGCCACGCCATTGTCCGATAATTTTTATGGGGCATAGTCTCGGCGCCTATGTCGCATATGTAATGGCAAAAAAATACCGTTTCAATGATGCTCGACAAAAAAGTATGCTCGTGGTGATTGGTAATGAACCAATCCATTGCCGTCAGTTTTTTGATTTAACTGAATCCAGTGAAATTGCAAAACATTCATTACTTAATTTTGCGAATCATTTCAGGCAATTACCTGACTGGCTGCAGAAAGAACCCGTTTTGCTGAAGCAATTTTTGCAGGTGCTATCTGCTGATTTGCAGGTTGCTAATTCTATCAGTGAAGAAGATAGCGCTGCGCTTGACGATATTCCAGTATTAGCATTTTACGGAAAAGAGGACCCCTTATTTCTTTTTCCCCCGGAACGATGGCAAGAATGTACCCTCCAGCCATTCAGGCTGGAGGGGATCTCAGGGGGGCATTTTATTTCAGATACACAAGCTCGTGAGATTAGTGAACTAACAATGGATTTTATACAGAACAACAAGGTCTTTAATATATAAATAGCGCGGGCAGGTGAGGGGTAACACAGTAATGCCGCAAACCTGCTGAATTAACCTTGTGTACTGTAAGACATTATAACCGTCGCACTTACCGCATCATCTGCACAAATATAGGCATGTTTAACATCACCTGAGAAGGCATAAAAATCTCCAGGTTGAAGAATAATACTTTCACTGTCAGATATTTTCAGAAGTAATGTGCCAAGGTGAACGATGATATGTTCATGCGTCCCTGAAACATGAGCCGGACTGTTTATTACCACACCCGGTTTCATTTGTAAATGCCATATTTCTGTGATATTGCCCTGGCCGATGCGGAACTTCATTACCTGGGAATAATCACCTTTGTAGTCAGAATTTTTTTCGATATAGGGATAGCGTTCATTATTATTACCGAGCAAATCGCCTAACGTAAGTCTTAGTGCGCTGGCGATGGAATCCAGTGTATCAACGCGAGGATTAGAACCGCCCGATTCGAGCGTGGACAGCGTAGCTTTGGAGACGCCGGAAAGTTTTGCCAGTTCATTAAGTGAAAGATTTCGAGCTATTCGTAACTTTTTTACGTTATTACCAATGTTGGTGTACGTTCTTTTTAAGCGATCGCTCTGTTGTGCATTACTCATCTTTTAATCTTCACTGTCAGGATAAAATTTGTAGCATATTAACATTTTAGGAAGAAAATAGCTTCAAAAGTGACACATGAATTCAAACGCGGGCTATCAGTCTGATTTTTCTCATTTGTTAATGTATCAGAGGTTGAAATGTTACTGAATGACTGCATTAAAATTATGGGTTCTGGCATGTTGTTGCTTGTAATGCCTGGCCCAACCAATACTCTTCTCCTTTTCTCAGGGTACGCCAGTGGTATCAGGCCAAGTATAAAAATGATTATTGCCGAATGGGGGGGATACTTTTGTGCAATCACCTTTTGGGGAGTTATTGTGAGTGTCTTAGCTCAACATGGCACGTTTTTACTCGGTATTATTAAATTATTATCAGCATTCTATGTCGCCTGGCTGGCTGTTAAAGTCTGGGGGTTTTCATTACAGTCTCGACCGACAAAAATTGGAATGAAAACCATATTTATTACCACTTTGTTTAACCCTAAATCATTCGTATTTGCGACATATATAATTCCTTCAATTGCTTTCAGAGAGCTTCAGTCTTTCACTGCCGCCATGCTGAGTGTTTTTGTCGCGCTATTGCCTCTTTCTTTTATATGGGTTGCCTGTGGGAAGGGGATAGCCAGGCAAGGCAAGCTGCAATCACGATTATGGCCAATGTTTTTTTATCGCGGTCTGTCGCTGGCGATGGCGAGTTTCGCTGCTTCTATGGTTTACCATTCCGTCGCTGTTTGATGCGAAAACCTAAGGATAACCATGAAAATTTGCTGGTATCAAACACAACGACTAATGAAAGTCTTACCCGATTACATCCATTTCACCGTATTGCGTTTCTCCCTGGATGGTGTGCTGGAGGATGCTTTCCGAGTTTATGATATACCGCTCCCGCGCCGGTTGGCGAACGCATCAGATCAACGCCGGGCTGAATATCTTGCTGGACGGATTGGCGCTCAAAAGTTACTACAACATTTCGATTCCTCGCTATGTGCGCCGCTGATGGCTGATGATCGCGCACCCTCATGGCCTTCTTCCTTTTGTGGGGCAATTTCTCACGATCGCGATTTTGCTTCTGCCGCCGTTATCAAAATGCACCATGGCCGGGTCGGAATAGATATTGAATCGCTCTCACCGAAAATAGCTCTCGATACGATAAGCCAGCGCATAGCTTCTGCCAGGGAAATTGACACATTGGCCAACTCCCGCGATTTGCTTTCGGACCACGTCCTGCCATTGCTTTTTTCTGCTAAAGAGAGTGCCTATAAGGCTTTCCCACGTGATCTTCAACAGCATCTGGACTTTCACAGTATTGAATTGCGCGAGATTGATCCCCACTTGCAGCAGTTTACTTTTAGCCTGACACTTACGCTTAATCATGAATATGAGGCGGGGTTTCGCTTTAACGGCTGGTATACTTTTCTGGGAAATCGGGTTCTGACCTTGGTTCATTTGCATTGACGGATATCGGTGACTCCAGACAATCTCCGCGCTCTTTGCGCCTTCCCTTCCCTTCCCTTCCCTTCCCTTCGAAAAAAAGAAAAAATCTCAAACAAAATCAACCATCTCCCCCATCAATTACAAAGACTTCAACCCATTTCCGATCACCAGAGTCGACTGATGAAGTCCTTAAAGCCCTGCAGGCTTTTCTGAGCTTGTAATTTATCCCGCAGAGCCCGTAAAATTTTCCGGCTACAAGTGAGCATCACGCCATTAAACGTTATTTCTCTCATGCTCAATGAGCCATTCTTTTCGAGAAATCCCCCCTCCATAACCCGTCATCGCTCCATCTTTACCAATTATCCTGTGGCAAGGGATCACAATCGCAATTCGGTTTGCACCATTAGCAGCAGCGACGGCGCGCACAGCATTTGGCTTATTCATCCGTAGTGAGATGGCCTGATAGTGTGAGGTCTGTCCATAGGGAACTGACCGCAGCTCGCGCCAGACGGATTGTTGAAAATCACTCCCCGGGGCATCTACAGAGAGATCAAACTGTCGGCGCGTTCCGGCAAAATACTCGCTGACCTCTTTTACTGTCTGCCGGGTGTGGCTGTTTTCTCCGGTGACGATTCTGGCGTTAAATAAACGCTGAATATCGCGAAATTCTGTTTCTAACATCCGGCGATCGGTAAACTCCAGTAGACAAACTCCCCGCTCTGTCGCACAGACAAACATCGGCCCAAGCGTCGTGGTAAAACGGTGAATGACAATCGCCTGGGTTGCCTGAGTCGGCGCTGCACCAGTAAGTCGCTTATAGGTATAACCAAACCCGCTCAGGGATTCATAGCCGTTGTCCAGCGCAACGTCAGTCGCCGTTCGTCCGCTTTTGAGCTCCTGCATGGCAACGTTCACCCGCTGCATTCGCTGGAAAGCCTGAAAAGTGATGCCGTGATGTTGCAGAAACCAGCGCCTTACCCGCTCCGGACTGATTCCATGCTGGCGAAGCTCCGCGTCTGCAACACGGGATTTAATATCGCGCCTGACAAGCGCAAGCGCCTGTTCAACAAATAATGGCGCGCTGTGCGCATTCTCAGCGGGTCTGCAGACCTTACAGGGCCGAAAGCCGGCTGCAAGGGCAGATTTGGCATCTTTATAAAATTCGACATTTTCACGTTTGGGCTTTCGCGCCCGACATACCGAAATGCAGAATACGCCAGTGGTTTTGACGCCGACAAAAAACACGCCAGTATATTCTGAAGCACGTTCAAGTAATGCCTGATACCAGATATCACATAAATTCTTATCGGTTATTTTCATCACCAAAAAGTCCTTCAAACGTCTGACGAGATCGGATCGCATGCATGACATCAGTCAGCGTTGACTGCATAGCTGAATGCACAAAATTGCCCATGGAAATGCGGCTTACTCCGGCCAGCTTCAGCCTGTCGAACGACGGAAGGTCGGGCATACACATGACATTAAGAGGCAAAGCCGTTGCCTCTGCAATGAGGCTGATGTCTTTCTCTGACGTCAGACAGGGAACAAAAAGGCCGTCAGCACCTGCAGCTTTATAACTTTGACCCCGTAATATCGTCTCCTGCAACGCATCTACATGCCCGAGCAGGTAAGTGTCAGTCCGGATGTTCAGAAACAGGCTATGATTTTCGCTTCTCAGCGCATCGCTTACTGTCCTCAGGGTACAGGAAAAAGCAGAGGCATCGTCAAGCTGACGCACCCCGTTTATGACTCTGCTGTCTTCAAGGTTAACGCCTGCGACACCTGTCTGAGCAAGGCGCCTGAGATTGGCTGTTATCTCTTCGGCTGAATCACCATACCCTGCTTCCATGTCAACGCTCAATGGCAGCTTGCTGACAGCCTGGATACGGGTGACCATATAAAATAACGCATCAAATGGCATTCCCTGCCCGTCTTCATATCCCAGTGTGGACGCGATTGCTGCGCTGGACGTTCCCAATGCCTGATAACCTGCTTCTTGCGCTGCTACAGCACTGGCGGCATCCCAGACATTAGCGATAAGAAGTGGCTCATGCTGGTTGTGGAGTTCTGCAAAGTTCATATCCATATCCTCTCGATAGATTGAAAATGAATCTAAGCAGTCAGCAAGAACGTCACAACCGAAATTCAGACGACCATTTTTTTAGCAAACGTCGTCTGAACCCGGGGTGAACCAGACCGAAACCTTTCAAGGCCGGGTTCAGGCTTTCAGCATGGCAAGAACCGCCCATCGTGCCGCATCGTCTGCGATATTTTTCGGCAGCGCATCAGCCCGCAGAGTGATATAAGCGTCAATAGCCTTTCTGATGGCAATGCTGACGGAGTCACGATCGTGCGTTGCCAGCGTGGATGCAAGCAGGCCATCAGGATCAATGCCATGGAATTCAATGCGGCGAACCCCACGTTGCGGTAGATTTGCCCGACGGCACAGCATAGGTCCCAGCACTTGCTCGCGAAAGAATGACAGCATGCCAATCGCTTCAAAGAGTTCGCCCCTTCCCAGTTTCACCGCCGCATAATGAAGCCAGATCCATGCTCGGGACTCAAACCACTCCGACGTCATGTCAGGCCATTGAGCACTATATTTTGCCAGTTGTTGTTCCAGAGCCAGGTGATCGCGGGTAAATAACACTGCAGGCTCCTCAACGCGTTGAGTGAGCATCTCCAGTGTGACAAATTTCAGATCGACATGGAGGAGTTCAGGACCATAAAGGCATATAAGCAGACGAGGCTCTCCGACATGTTCGCCGGTGAAGGCATGCAGCAGATGCCCCAGTGTTCCGGCGAACTCAATACGCTGCGCCATGATCTCGTCATAGCAGAGAGGGTCTACCACAACGACAAAATCGAGATCGGAGTAAATATCGAACCCGCCATGAATAAGCGAGCCGCCAGCGAGAAGAGAGTGAATTCGCGAATCAGCCTGAAATTTAAGCTTGAGTTGCTCTGCAAAACTTCTGTGTAAATCGGGTAATGTACTTAGCATACTTTTTCCTGTTCACAAAAAAGACAAAGCATTACAGAGTATCGAGCTCTTTATATTAGGGCCAGATATTTTTTGCAGGAACAGTTTTGTCCCTGAGGAGTTTACTCGCTTAGCCATAAAGCAATCTCTTAGATATGAAGGGCATAGTTATGTTCTGACTGCCGGGCACGCAATGAGCTTTGTCTGACTGCAGGCACGATATCGTGATTCATCACTCCAGCGAGTGTTGAATCTGTTTTTGCTCAGACATAACTGTTATTGTTTAATATAATTTAAGCAGGAGCATTCAACGTTCAGGAGTGAAGGGTGATAGACGCGCAACAGGAAGCGAAACTTCGTTCATACGGGTTTACTGATAAAAACATTACGGCTTTGCGTGCCGTACTTGAAGATCCGAAACGTAAAGATCGGACTCTGCATTCACTTTTAGTTGAGCTAAAACGACGCTTCTACACGTCCTGGATCATTGTCATTGGTTTACTGTTTTTTGCTACCTATGCAACTATAACTAATGATTATGGTAATGGTTGGATTTATTTCGCAATAATTATCGTTTTATCCCTTTTTATATTGGGAATGGCACCGCTGTCTGTCTCATGGAAGGCGGTGAAATTTTTACGCAAGGAGGGGTAATCCTCCTTTCTGCCTAACGAACAAACTCTTGTTCATCGGTATTATACGTTTTTCCCATCGTATAAATTTTATGGGCTGATTTTCCAACTTCAATAGCCAGCGCTGGCCGTGTCATTGTTGAAACTTTGCGGTAAAAGTCCGTCGATAACCAGTCGTACAGCCGCCAACTTTCAGGCTTGAGCATGGGGCGAAATATTCCATACATTGATGTCACCATGTTCATCCCTTGCCAGGCTAACATGCCTGTCTTACGCTCAAACCCGAGAAACTCTGCAGCGCCCATATACGCATCCTGAGCAATATTCCCTGGATTTGGTACTCCCGTTAGCTTATCAATATTTTCCATTAGATTACTGGTTCCATGAAAGATCAGCGTTGCTCCTGCAATTACACCGAGGATATTCCCGGTGCTGGCTGAACCAACCGCCATCATTGCACCGCCCACAATCTGAATGCCGCCCAGAACAATTCCAACGCCGCTAATCACGTACCCGACGATTTTCCCATTATCTTCATAAAGATTTACGGCAGCGGCAAGATAAGCCTCCCCCGTGCGTAACATTCTGTCCTGAACTTTAAGGTTGTCGCGTTCGGCTTTTAAATTCGCGATACACTCTTTGCATACATCATCATTCCTGGCCTGGCGGATACCGTTACGCTGAACATTAATAAATGCCTTGATTTCATCAAGAAACCGGATACGGGTCATCCCATCTTTAAAATGTGCGCTGGCAACCTGCGTTGCTATGTTCCACAGAGAGTTTGCTTCTATCTGCGCCATGGCAGCATAGTAATTAATAGACCGGTTCGGGTTCAGATATATATCCATTTTTTCTTATCCATTTTGGTTTCAGCCTGACGTAACGCTGCTATTCACTTAACCATATTTTTATTACATTGTGAACTTTTACCGTAATCTGAGCGTATTTGTTTAGTCTAAATTTTAGTTCAGTCTCATCATACAGAGGCGGGTAATACGCCAACAGCTAACTGCATTGAAGTGCCTATATAGCCAATCAGGCCAATGGATGTAACTATCACATTCAGTGATAAGAGCGCGGAATGCATAAACCCTGAGAAATTAGTTGCACCTATAAATTGCCCCATGAAAAAAGGAAGATAAAAGATTAATGCTACGTCTTTAAACGCCAGGCTTTATAAGCTAATTTCAGTGGAGTCATCCAACAAAAGATACCAATAATAAACACTACAGCAACGCCTAATGAGATGATATTTTCCGGGGAAGCGAAGCACACCGCCTGGATGAACATAACGATAAGCATAACTGAAAGAATGAGAATTCCTTTGAAACGATTTGAAAGCGCAGGGAGCAAAAGTTCCAATGTTATATGTTGAGTAGCTGCATGGCATTTAAGCTGTTGCAACTCCTGTTTTGTGAAGCCCGATCTAAGCAATACATCTTCAGTTATCGTCACGCTAATCCCCCTCTTTATAATCAAAGCCAGTATACCGTGACCTGAGTAAAAAAAACGGCCAACTTGCCGGTAGTTTATGGTGTCCTCCTGCCTGTTTATTCCTGAATTACCCGGGCAGTTCACCCAGTTAAAGCAACAGATACCCCGCGTCAACAGGTGGCTAGCCCCACAACCCCCTGACCTGCTGCCCGGTAATTAATTCAGGAGGCTCTACAGCCAGGCAAATTTGTTTGCCAGTAAACCATCAAAAGCTTATGTTTTCTTCTTAGCAAATCCACAGTCACAGAACGCTTCCAGTCCAGACATGGAAACATACCCGAAATTAATGATGCAGCAGGTTCAATCACTCTCTCTGATATTAACCCGCGAAGCGAACGAGTTAACCCAGGCTCAGTGTGACGTCATGCTCAATGGCGAAAGCACGGGTATTCTCGTTCCCGGGCACATACTGGAAGCCGCGGTTCAGGTTAATGACCAGCGTTATATCCTGTTTCTGACAGACGACGTCATTTTCGAGGAATCGTTGACCATTGCCCTTATCGACGTGCATGACGGGCTTAAAGAAATTGTTCGTTTAGGTAATGAATACTCGACAGGAAGTTTTGCTGACCTCCAGATCACTGACGATAGCGTGAATTTCAGGTTTATTGGGGATTATATCTGGACAGTGGAAGTATCAGATTCACCTCGCTTGCGCCTCCCTTTTATTTCCGATCCGAAAGGTGTTAAACGGGAGTCAGACCTGAAAAAATACATAGCGATTTCTGCCACTCCCACGCCGGAAAACATAAGTTGAAGCCACTATTTAACAGAATACTCACCTTAACTGACGCAGAACTGCTCGCCCGCGTCCCCGTCTGGCACGCCTTATCAGAACTTTTTACCGGGCGCGAACTCCAGGAGTATGACTATCAATGGATGGCAGAGGTGCTGAAAAAATCCGGATTAAACCGGGAAGAGATCTTCAGAATTGTGGATGAGGAAGTCGCCCCTGCTCTACAGGCTAATCTGCTTTACAACCCGACGCCGGTGATGGACGGTTGGTCAGAGGAAGACATCAAACGGCTTGTGACAGCGTATTTGAACAGAAAGCCGACAATTATCGAGCGCATCATTCCGGCCCGGGTACTGTTAAAACAACGGCGCAAACACATCAGCAAGGAACTTAACAGGCTATCCGCTGAGCTTGATAACGGCTTGTCATAAGTTATAAAGCGAGATGATAACCAAAGAACGTTAATAGCACAGGCCTTCCCGCAAAAACAAAAGCCCGCACACCTCAGGCATGCGGGCTTTTTTATACCAGCAAGGTCACTCTTACTCGGCGACCACAAACCCCGGCAGATCGGCATCGAAGTAGTTGTGATACATATTCATCACTTCGGGATTACGGAAGCTGTAGGTTTTCAGCAGCCAGCGTTTTTCCGCTGAGTAGGGATCTCTCACCTGGATGATTTCCCGGTTGTGTAAAGAGTCCTGATTGGCGAAGGAGAACAGGTCGCCTTTGTTAATTGCAACGCGGCCTTTTGCCGCTTTGGTGATGGCCACCTTAAGGTCAATTAATGCTTTGATCGCCTCTGCTGGCGCATCCGGAGAATACGTTGTGCGTGTGTCGTAGTAACGGAAAGTATGAATATTCTCCAGGATCGGATGCAGCTCAGAATCAATCTGGCTGGCGTTCGAGTCGCGAGAGTATTCATCAAAAGGGGTAATAAAAAGTGGCTTGCGTAACCACTCCTGGGATTCAGCTTTCAAATTATCCAGAATCGCTTTACCGTCCAGGTAGCCGGTAAAAATCAGGTTTTCTTCGCTGCAACGCATGCCTAATAAGCTGAGAAAATCAGCGCGTACCGGGTGAGCGGTGCGATCGTTGTGGTAATAAAGTTCGCCGTCCGTTTTTTGCGTTTGAGTGTTGCTGTATTTTTTGTCGGCATAAACATCATGGAAAAAATCACCGTTGTTGCGCGTACGGTAGGCCAGTAACGGGGAGTCGGTGAGCTGAGCGAACAGCTCCAGCAGAGCCTCTCCTACAAAGGTGAGCTTTTTGGCGTACTTATCGTTAACGGGATTGGACTGATCAAATTCAGGGATGATGGTGTCGAGTGGTACGTTTTTTAATAAATGCGCGTTAATGCCTTGATCCTTGCGCTCTTGCCTGACGCGCTCGCAGGCCTGAACAAAAAAAGTGGGCACCAGACCATTTTCGATGAGTTCGGTGATGGACTGCTTGAAGAGTTTGTAGTCTGTATAAGGGCTGATGGTGACACGGCTGATAAGTTTTGATAGCTCATCTTTTTGAAGATCGTTAAACTCTAGCTGGGTGATCATAGTTTGATTGCCTTATGTACGCTCAAAACAGACGCTGCACCCTGAGAAAGTAAGGCGTCTTGTTTTGAGTCTTATGGTTGTATTGGATTAAATCTTTCCTGTTTGCCTTGCGTAAGCGAACAAGCCACCGGCGGCGACAATGTTCGCAAGTTCCCCTACCGGAGCGGTTTTCAGAATCCCATCAGCAGTACCAATCTGATGAGCGTCTAAATCGATTTCAATAGTATCCCCCGTTTTCAGCGCACGGATATCACAGCCTTCATTCAGCGTGACGGGCATGATTTGCCCCGTGGATACACAGTTACGGAAAAATATGCGGGCGAACGACTGGGCGACGACGGCCTTCACGCCGGATGCCCCCAGAGCCACCACCGCATGCTCGCGCGATGAGCCACAGCCGAAATTTTTCCCGGCCACAATAAAGTCATAACCGGCTCGCTGCGTCTGCGGGTTAATAAACGGCAGCGCCCCTTCCGGCAGTCCGCACATGGCGAGCGTTGCCAGCTCTTCACGCCCCTCGGCAGAGGCCGGGTTAATTTTCAAATATTCAGCCGTTAATATCTGGTCGGTATCGATATTGTCGCCTAACACATAAACTGTACCGCGCATTACGTTATTAATAGTCATTAGTTAAGTACCGTTCTGGATTAGTAATAAAACCGGTCACTGCCGCAGCAGCCACTGCATAAGGAGAGGCCAGATAAATCATCGCGCCTTTATTTCCCATCCGCCCCACAAAGTTACGGTTGGTGGTGGAGATCACGCTTATCGGATCCCTGACTCTCCCAAAGGTGTCCGCTGGCCCGCCACAGCAAGCCGCGCAGCCGGGTTCAGAAGATAATTGAACGCCAGCCCGGGTCAGGATTTCATACACGGATCGGCCCTTCACCTGGGTGGTGATCAGATTATGAAAAACCTCTTTGGTCGCGGGAACGGCGTAGGTTGGGATGGCCACCTTGCGCTGCCACAGTATTTCCGCGGCAGCGATAAAATCATCCGTTTTACCGCCCGTGCAGGAGCCAATATAGGCTTGCGAAATGGCAATATTTTCCAGGTTTGTCACTGCCACCACATTATCCGGGGAGTGTGGCCGCGCAATCACGCTGGTTAATGCCGAGACGTCAATATTAATCGTGCGGACGTAATGCGCGTTTTCATCAGGCACCACCACGGAATACGGGACGGTGGTTCTGGTCGCCAGGTAATCCAGCGTGGCCTGGTTTGGCACCATAATGCCGTTTTTAGCCCCGCACTCCACAACCATATTGCACATCGTCATTCGCTCTTCGACCGATAATTCATCGATGACGTTGCCGGTAAATTCGATGGCATTATAGGTCGCCCCTTCCACGCCCAGCTCTTTCATTAACACCAGAATTAAATCTTTCGCCTGAACGCTTTTCGCTTTTTTACCGTAGTAATTCACTTTTATGGTGGCGGGAACCATCAACGGGATCTCCCCCGTACCCAGCGCATACGCCCCGTCGGTGATCCCCACGCCAATGGCGAAGGTGCCAAAGGCCCCGGCGGTCACAGTGTGAGAATCGGTCCCCAACAACACCTCTCCCGGGCGGGTGTGTCCCCCTTCCGCCAGGCCTATATGACACACGCCTTTATAGTCCGGGGTGCCCACATCATAAAAATGGGTAATATTTTGCGCTTTTGCGAATTCCCGCATTACCCGAATATTTTGATTCGCCTGTGGGTCGGCGGAATAAACAAAGTGGTCAGGGATCATAATAAAGCGATCCGGATTCCAGACTTTTGCCTCTTCACCAAATTCTTTTTTAAATACGCTGGCGACGCCAGGCGTGCAGGGATCGTGGGACATTAATACATCAACATTCACGAAAAGAACTTCACCCGGTGAAACATGCGATCTCTTGCTGGCTCTGGCGATTATTTTTTCGGTTAACGTCATCCCCGGCTTTATATTTACCGACGCATAGTCATCAGTTTCGTGAATATTCATTTTTCTCTCCTCTTTATCTGATGGGGAAATTACACCGTACAGAGGAGGGGCTTTCAACGGGAATCCGTTATTCGTCAGATTAGTTTCATTTTGCGTATGAATTGTTCCTCAGGTGGAACTGTGCTCCCCGCTGCGCAAATTCTTTAAGTAAAGCAGTGCAGATATGCATACCACCAGAATATAGATCAGGCAGAAGATCAGCATCAGCGTGGAAAAGTCCCGGCTCACCAGCAGCCACGCCCCAACGGCCAGTAAAAAAGCATTGGCCAGCCCGAAATCACGCTCCATGCGCCCGAATACGCGCATACGTTCATCCGGGGTATTGGCAGAGAGATCGAGATTAGCAAGCGTGACGGGCCGGATAGTCCCGGAGCCAAACCCCAGCAGCACCAACGCCAGCAGCCCGGAGACAAAATAGTCCATGCCTCTCGCTGCAAGCCATTCATTGCTGGCAAAAAGCCCCAGCGCCGCCGTCATAAAAAGGCTTGTCGTCGCCAGTAACGCCGTTACCCCAAACCGTGCGATAAACGGCCCGGCTATTTTGATCGCCCCCCAGGACGAGAGCGTAAAGCAGCTCAGCACGGCACCGAAAAGCAGCGGGTCGACATTCACCATAATAAAGTAGAACGGGATGAAGCCGATGAACGGCGCCAGCGTAAAAGCGCGTGAAATGGAATAGAACAGCATCCAGAAGAGCTGGTCCCCTCTGGGCGAAAAAGAGACCCGCTCAACAGGCCGGGCAGGTTCGGGCTCTGCCTCCTGCACGCGAATCAACGCCACGCATCCGGCGGAGATAACGCTCACCACAATGGCGGCGATAAACGGCCACTGGGGGTTATAGTCAAACAGAATACTCCCCAGCGACCCGGCGATCAGGGTGGCAATAAACATCCCGCTTTGCGACGTGGTCTGGATCTGCATAAACCGGTGCTGGTCGCCTGCGGTGAGCTGGCGCAGCAGGGCCGCATCCGTGGTCAGCGCAATGGTAAATCCCGCGCCGCCAAGCAGCTGCGACACCACCAGCAGAGGGAGGCTGACCTCACTTTGCCGGGTGCTCCAGAGCATCAGCGCCATTCCCAGCGCCTTCATCAGTTCGCCTGCAATCACCGTCTGTCTGGGTGACAAGAAGCGCAGCAGCCAGCCGGGTATGCCGCTGCTGAAGGTGCTGGTCAATCCATACAGCGCCAGCAGGAAAATAATCCGGTACATCCCCATGTCTATTATCCAGAAATAGAGCAGCAAGACGGGAAGATGGAAATAGCAACGGGAAATAATACGGTAGGCCAGGAACAGGCCATGGTTGCCAGACCCGGGATGTAACCGGCGCGTCGTCATGACGCCAGCATCGCCATAATATCCATATCTCCCGCACGAAGGATTTTAATCTCCTTCTCCAGTAACGAGACGATGGTGCTGGAGACCGTTGTCACCGGACGCTGGGCTGCGGGCAGAATATAGCCCACACGGTCGCCAAACGTCTGGCGGGCGGCATCAATGTCGATCAGGCAGTCAGACTCCACGCCGGAAAGATTGGCAGAACTCATCCCCAGCGGGCGGCCAAACAGCGCAATCACCTCTCGCAACACGCTCTGATGATTGCACACCAGAGAGATGGAGTCCGGCTTCAGATAGGGGTTCTGCGGCACATTGTCCGATGCCGGAACCACCACATTCAGCGCGCCGGGCATGGCACCAATCAGTTTGTCGAGCGCAGCGCGGTGCTGGACCTTATCGACGGCGATGTAATCCCATGCCTGCGCCGGTTCCGCGACGAAAAGCGTCAGCGGTTTCTGTCGTTCGCGTTTTTTGAGATCGTAAATTTTCTGGCAGGCGTCAATGTTCCACGGGTCTGCCGCCAGGGCGTAATTCGTGTCCGTGGGGACCAGAACCACCTCGCCGCGCTTCAGGGCGGCGACCGTATTGTGTATATGCTGCATCTCTTTTCCTGTTTAAATGTTGACGGTTACGCTACGGCCCGCGAGGCAGAAACTGGCGGGATCCGGCACGTCTTTCCAGTCGATATCGATATGTGCAGTCAGCACTTTCACGGGCAACTGCCGGCGCGCGATTTCAGGCGGGGGCTGTACGTCCCTCTCCCCGACCGCCACGCGTCCACTCCCTGCGCGGAGGGTTCTTATCGTTCCTTTCCAGCGCGTGGTGGATGCGGTGGTCAGACGCACCGTTACCGCCATCCCCGGGCGCAGACTGCCGGCGTCAGCCTCATCAAAAAACGCCTCAACCCAGCGAGTACGGCAATCCAGAATGCGCACAATCGGGGTGCCGTTCTGAACGCTCGCACCACTCTCCTCCGTCACGTCCCAGATCACGCCGTCCGTGCTGCTGTTGAGCGCCGCCTGCTGACGGGAGTGAAGGAGCGCAGCGACTTCCTGAATGCTTTGCGTCGTCGCCTGTTTGCGGGCAATCAGCTGTAGCTTCTCCTGCTGCATATTCTCGATTGTGAGCGACATATCGCGCTGATTCTGCTGTGGCGCATCCAGCGTTCTTGGCCCTGTCAGCTGAAGACCGGATTTGGCGGCATTCACGTCCAGTAAACGCTGACGGAGCTCGGCCGCTTTCGCCTCCTGGCTGGCCTGCAACACCCGCGTGTTGTTCTTACGCTCTTCATACTCCATGCGGCTGATGAAACGCTGCTGGTAGAGATTTTCATAGCGCTGAAGCTGCTGTCGGGAGAAGGCGGTTTGCGCCGTAATCGCGCTCAGCTCCTCCTTCAGTTGCACAAACGTGGCAGCCGATTGTTTCTCACCTAACTGCTGCTGCATCCTGCTCTCGGCGAGGTACTGCTGCCGCTGCTGCTGATAAACCTGCAGTCGTTGATCGATCCCCGAAATTTGCTTGTCGAGTTCAGCAAGCTGGATCTCCAGCGCGCTGCGCTGGGCCACCAGGCCGGGGATCTGGTCGTTCGCCTGCGTGGTGACCACATTTCCCAGCGATTGCCGGGCCCGGACCGCCTGTCCCGGCGCGATGTTCTTCGCCAGCACCAGCTGTCCCGGCAGCGGGGAGAGCACCGTGGATATTCGGCCATTGATAAAGGCCTCCTTGCTGGAAACCCCCATTCCCGCAAAAAACAGCAGAACAATGGCCACCAGCACGCCACCCGCCACGCCCCATTTGAGCAGGCTATACCGGGCGAAAACCGCTCTGATTCGGTTAATCACGCACGCCTCATTAACGCTTATACAGCGTGACGACGCTGGCTTTCTCAAGGGTATGCATGTTGATGAGGAAACGTATCACCGCGTTTGGCAGATCCGGCGTCACGCCCAGGTCATCGCAGCTCAGGGCGTGCAGGGTGAAGATATAGCGGTGCGGAATATCCCCCTCTGGCGGGCAGCAACCGCCGTAGCCAGGCGCACCAAAATCGGAGCTGGCGTGTTTGATGTCGGGTGTGTTCGCCGGATTTCCCGCGCCTGCCGCAAGCCCGGTCAGGCTGGCAGGAATGTTATACGCCACCCAGTGCCAGAAACCGCTGCCCGTTGGCGCATCAGGATCGTACGCGGTTACGGCAAAACTTTTGGTTCCCTGCGGGACATTTTCCCAGGACAAGGCGGGCGAGACATTATCGCCATTCCCCCCAAAATTATGATATTCGTTCGCTTTGGAGAGAAAAGCGTAGTCACTTAAACCTGCAATAGATATTTTCATAGCGTTAACCTCTGTTTGAAAATCGGTATTTACCGGTGGGTTGTTCTATTGGTAACCGATTGAAAGCAAAACCGGTAACAGAATTAACCAACCCGGCATATTGCCCAGGAATAACGCGATATTGTTCCAACACTGAAACAATGCGGTGAAAATTTCTCTGCTGATTGCGAAGCCTCTTATTACACGACATCCTTTCCCTAAATTTATGACACCAGTGCGGTGCAGGGAGAATTGAATGATGAATAAGAAAGTCGCGTGGAATGGTCAGGTTCAGCCGGAAGCGATTAACGTATTATCGGCTGAAGGCGGAATGATTGTTTGCCCTACGAAAGTGGGTTATATCATTATGACCTCAGATAAAGAGGGGCTGGAGAGAAAATTCGAAGCCAAACAGCGAAACCGTAATAAACCCGGCGTGGTATTGTGCGGCAGTATGGAACAGCTGAAATCGCTGGCGGAGATGAACCCGGAAATCGAGGCATTTTATCAGGCCCACTGGGATGCAGACGTATTACTGGGCTGTATTTTACCGTGGCGAGAAGATGCCATCGCCAGATTACCCGATAACGGCCTCAAAGAGCTGATGATGGACGGCAGAAAAACCAGCTGCTTCGTGATTAAATTTGGCAAACCCGGCGAAATGATTGCTAAAGAGCTGTGGGAAAATCATCAGAAATTCTCTTTTGCCAGCTCGGCGAATCCGTCAGGAAAAGGCAACCGCGGCATGGTGGAATTCATTGGGGAACGCATCGAATCGCGTGCAGACTTAATTATTTGTGCCAACGAGTACGTTAAGTCTATTCAGCCTGATGAAACCCAGGAGAGTCGCTATGAACAAGGCGTGATGGTGTCCATGGTGGACAGCGAAGGGAAACTGGTCCCTGAACAGGGTAGTGCCAGAAAAGTGACCCCTTGTCCGGTATTAATTCGCAAAGGTCTCGACGTGAATAAAATTATTAATTTCATGTCCGCCCAGTTTAATACCTGGGACTATCGCCACGGCGATTACTATTAATTTTTGGGTTTAACCGCGTCACAGGGATATCGATAATCATGTCATTTATAGACAAGGCCATTACCGTATTGCGTAATAGCGGGATCATCCTGATCCCTACCGATACCCACTTTGCCCTGGCAGCCGATTCTTACAGCCCGGATGCCGTGGAAAAACTGACGCTGTTAAAAAGATCGCCCTGTACCAGAGAGATGACGTTTTGCTTCTGCGAACTGGCGGACATATGGGAATGGGTGGATGTCAGCCCGTGGCAAAGAAGCAAAATTGAAATGCTCAGCCGGGCCTGCTGGCCCGGCACCCTTAAAATCAGCCTGCGAAAGAAACAGCGCGCCGATTTTCTTCCCGGCGCAGGCGATATTCTCCCGGTCGTCTGCGTGAAAAACAGTCAGATGCGAACCATCATCAGCCGCTTAGGCAGGCCGCTGGTGGTGATCCCGGCAGGATATCCGCAGGATGAGGGCGATCTTGTCAGTTTTACGCTCGCCCGGGAAGACATGGGAGACTGTGTCGATCTGGTTGTCCCGTCCAACTGCAAAAACCCCAGCCGTACCGCCACCACGCATATCTCTTTGCTGGATGACAAAGTCTCGATCCTGCGTCATGGCGAGCTGGATATCAGTAGCCTGCTTTGACCTCGGCCCCGGCGATCAGCTGCTGAAGTTCGTCGCTAAAGCGTTTAATGCCTGAGGTCATCGTGTTTTTATTTTTGGACAGTAGCCACACTTTATATTCATCCATCTGCCAGCCGGGTAAAAGCCGGACCAGTTTCCCGGTGGCGAGACTTTCTCGCGCAATGTAATTGGGCAAGTAAGCAATGCCGAGGCCGGAAAGCGCCATGCTGATCAGCGCCACGCTGTTGTTGCTTCTGAAGCGGCTATGAACGTCGATATTGACCTTCTGTTTCTCTTTTCTGAACGGCAGCGAAACCGTACGCGCCACACCGCGAAACAGTATGTAGTTGTGGGCCGGGAGATCGCCCGGCGTCAGGACAGGACGCATCCGGGCGATACAGTCAGGGGTGGCATAAAGCCCCCACTGGATGGAGCATAAAAATTTGGTGTGCTCATGGGTTGGCGTGTCCTGCGCCACAATGATAGAGAGATCGTACTGGCTCTCTTTGATATCCACCGCTTTATCCGATAAATCGAGATCGACATTGGCCATAATATTTCGTTCTAAGTACGCATTTAATGCTGGCACAACATACTCTTTTCCGAACGTCACCGGGGCAAGTATTTTTATTGTCCCCGCTGGTTCCTCATAATAATCCCGTATAAAGCGTTCTGCGGCGCGCAGTTCATTCAATATTTTGAAGCAGTGCTGATAGTAGCTCAGCCCCAGCTCCGTAATCTCTATTTTCCGGGTGGTGCGCTTAAGCAGCATTGCACCAATACGTTTTTCCAGCGTTGAAATATCCCGGCTAACTGATGACTTCGACATTCCCAAAGAGAGTGCGGCCTCGGTGAAGCTCAGGGTTTCGACGACACGCGCGAAAACCACCATCGGAATTAAATTCTCGATTTTTTCCATTCTACAATCTGCACCAGGTCAGCAAACATCACCCGATAATTAGTGGCAAAAGTCCTTGCTATCGTCAAGTGAAAATTTTCCAGCATTGTCGTTCTGCCCCGGTTCGATAATAACTCCGCAGCGCCGCACGGCTATTTTTCACCGCGTAACAAGAATATATTTTCTTCGAAAAATGGGTTAACTCAGAGGGTGAATATCCACGCACTAAAAGAAAAATATCTGGTTTTTTATGCTTTATTTATTGCTTCTGAATACGAATTAAAAATTTAAATCCGCTGATTTCCCTCTAGCATAACGACTCAGGGTGAATGTTACGAGAGGGTTAACCGTGAGTGAATGCATAGTTTCAGGAACACAGTGGGGGGCACAAAACCCCATCCGCGAGGACGATCTTGCGGCAAGGATCGATGCCTTACCGGCTTCCGCCGGACTTTGGCGATTCATCGCCTTGCTGTCCCTTGGCGGTTTTTTTGAGCTTTACGATCTGTTTCAGACAGGCTACATCAGCGCCGGTCTCATTGCTGATGGCATCTTCCACACCGGCCAGCAGGGCGTGTTCGGTATGGCCGACCAGGCCGCGTTTGCGTCCGCAACTTTTCTGGGGCTTTTTATCGGTGCCAGCCTGCTCAGCCCCTATGCTGATCGCATTGGCCGACGCGCGACCTTTATGTATGCCCTGCTCTGGTACGGGCTGTTCTCCCTCGTCATGGCGTTTCAGCATCAGGCGGAATGGGTGATCTTTTTTCGTTTTATGGTAGGCATCGGCCTCGGCGTTGAACTGGTTACCATTGATACCTATCTGACAGAGTGGGTACCTGCTCACCTTCGCACCCGCGCCTTTGCTTTCGCCTTTTTCATTCAGTTTCTCTCGGTTCCTGCCGTCGCGCTGATGTCATGGTGGCTGGTACCGCAGATGTGGTTTGGCCTGAGCGGATGGCGGTTCGTGGTGATCGCTGGCGCGCTGGCGTCCATCATTATCTGGCTGGTACGCAAGGGGCTGCCGGAATCTCCGCGCTGGCTGCTGCAGCAAAAGCGCTTTCATGAGGTGAGAACCGTCATGCAGGAGATGGAGAAGCGCTGCGGCAGCGGCGAACAGGCTGATTTCCCTCTCCGCGCCGGGCAGCACAACGAACAGGTTTCACTCAAGGGCAGGTTTAAAGATATCTGGTCTCCGCGCTACCGTGGCCGGGTTGCGATGCTGGTGGTGATGAATATCTTTCAGGCGATTGGCTTTTTTGGCTTCGGAAACTGGCTGCCCGCCCTGCTGTCCGGCAGCGGGACATCCGTCACGCACAGTTTGTTATACGCCTTTTTCATCACGCTGGCCTATCCTCTTGGCGCGCTTATCTGCAGCCGCTATGCCGATCGAATGGAAAATAAATGGCAAATCGTGTTGTCCTGTCTGACCACGGTCATCTTTGGTTCGCTGTTTGCGTTTCAGAGCAACCCACTGCTGCTCATTGCCTGCGGCTTTTTTATTACCTGGTCCAATGCCTGGCTGACTTACAGCTACCACTCCTATCAGTCAGAGATTTTCCCCACCCGTATCCGGGCGCGAGCGGTCGGCTTTTGTTACTCCTTTAGCCGTTTATCCACCGTCTTCAGCAGTATAATTATCGGTCTGATACTGCAATATAGCGGCTCAACGGCGGTCATTGCCTTTATTGTGATCAGTATGCTGATTGTTATGCTCACCATTGGTATTTTTGGTCCCAACACGCGCGGTATCGACCTGGAAAATATTTAATCACGGTGACGAATAAAATGCCGTCTTACAACTTGTGAGCGGCATCCATGATTATTTTCGCTGCCCTGTAGATAATAACGTTGCCCCTAATAACATCGGGCGGGAGCATACCAGGAAAACACGGATGAAATTTGCGCAAACAAGGAGAGAGCGATGTACAGACCCTTCACCATAGTATTTTTTATTCTACTGACGCTGGCAGCACTGGCTGAGATTGGATATCTCACGTTCGGTTAGCCTTTCGCATGAAATAGCGCCGTCATGGCCTCCACCCTTTTACAGTTTTTTCCTAAAGCCGCTTCGCTTTCTCTGTGACATGCTGAATCACGCTCATAACCGATAACGTAAATGAGGATATTATGAAAAAAACAATTATCGCATTGTCTGCCATTCTGCTGGCTTCTCCAGTATTTGCTGCGACCACACATGCAACTGATGATACCGTCGCCGCGGCGAACGCTAACGCCAACGAAGCGAAGCAAAAACTGCACGAAGAGCAGAACAAAGGTGAAGAGCTGAAGCTGAAACAGAAACATGCTGCAGAAGGTAAAAGCGAAAGCTTTGGCAGCAAGGTCAGCGAAGACTCACAGAAAGTCTGGCACAAAACCAAAGAAGGCACCGAGAAGGGTTGGGACGCCACCAAAGAAGGTGCTGAGAAAGGCTGGAACAAAACCAAAGAAGGTGCCAGCGAGCTGGAAAAGAAAGTCACTGAGTAACCGTCACACAGATAAAAAGGCCGCCTGCGCGGCCTTTTTTATTGCTTCAAATAAAGTCAGGCGTATTTTACCCCTCACCATTCTATTAAATATCGCCCGCTAGCAGAAAATTTAACCCTGTAAAAGAATATTTTTAAAATGCGAATAAATATAATATATCTTACATCAAAAACATTACCCTATCTTAAATCGCAATTAAGCAACCATAAACAATCAATGCCAGAATACGATTAAAGTTATCACCTACCAATTATTTTCCCGCGGCAAAAACGCACAAAAAACCGACTCATCAAAAATGAATTAATCGCAAATAATCAATGGCTTACAAACTTTAAATTATAAACAAAATCTATAAAGCAATGCCCTCTTCACATCCTTGCGCCATGTTTACTAAAGCTTAATTTGCATATCCAGACTTTTCTGACTATATCATTTTCATACCGTCCCGGATTAATTCCTCTATTAAATACAAGGTTATATAAAAGACAAAATCACATTGTTGATAGTTTTTCTCAAATAAATAGATTCGCTCTGATGTTGCCACTCTGCATTCTGGCGGGCATCGTTCGCGCTGAAAATAAATACGGTGAGCGCTGTTTTAAATAACAGTTACTCCGCCGGGGGCGCGCTTTACCCTTAACAGAGATGGCTCATCTTGCTCGCCGTTAACGATAACTCTGCTGGAGTACTCACTAAATGAGCCAAATCTCTGTTATATCGAAACTTACGGGTGTGGAAACCACCACGGAAGGCACCCAGGTTACGCTGAGCCATTCCTCTATCGTTGAGCTTAAGGTAGAGCGAGCCAATGTCGCTGACTTCGCCCGCAACGGTAACGATCTGGTGATCACGCTACACTCCGGCGAGGTGATTACCGTTAAAAATTTCTTCGTCACCGATGCGCAAGGGGCGAGCCAGCTGGTACTGCAGGACAGTGAGGGGGCGCTGTGGTGGATTCAGGACCCCGCCGGGGCGGCCACCTATGAATCTATTGCCTCCACTGACGTCCTGCTTGCCGCATCCGGAAGTGATGCAGGCGGCGCGGCCATCTGGCCCTGGGTACTGGGTGGCATTGTCGCTGCGGGTGGCATCGCGGCGGCGGCAAGCACCGGCGGTGGCGGCGGTGGGGATGACGATGATGACAACGGCAGCAACCCCGGCACGCCGACAAACCCTTCCGATCCGGATACCACTCCGCCGAATGCGCCGTCCGGCCTGCAGTTCTCGCCGGATGGTAAAACCGTCTCCGGTACCGCCGAACCGGGCAGTACCATCACGCTGAAAGACGCCGACGGCAACGTCATCGGCACCGGTAAAACCGGCAGCGACGGTAAATTCACCATCGACCTGGGGACGCCGCTGACTAACGGCGAACAAATTACCGCCACCGCGACGGATTCCTCCGGAAATACCAGCCCGGGCACGACCATAACCGCTCCGGACACCACCGCGCCGGATGCCCCGGACATCCTGCTGGTAAATGACGATGCCGGCGACAAAGCGGGCCCGCTGGAAAACGGCCAGCGCACCGATGATGCCCGCCCGACCTTCAGCGGTATCGGCGAGCCAGGCAGCACCATCACTCTCTACGATAACGGCAAGCAGATTGGCACCACCACAGTGGATGCTAAAGGTAGCTGGAGCTTTACCCCCACCACCGATCTCGCCAACGGCAGCCACACCATTACCACAACCGCGACCGATGCGGCAGGCAATACCAGCCCGGCATCCGCTGCCGTCAGTTTTGTTGTCGATACGGTTGCGCCCGGCGCGCCCACCATTAGCAGCGCAACGGACGATATTGATCCCGGCAAAGGAACGGTAAGCAGCGGAGGCAGCACTAACGATCCGCGTCCTCAGCTCTCGGGGACCGCCGAACCAGGCTCCACCGTAACCATCTATGACGGCTCTGTCGCTATTGGCACGGCGGTCACCGGCAGCAACGGCACGTGGACCTTCACGCCATCGGTCAATCTGGGTGAAAGCACCCACCAGTTCACCGTCCGGGCAACCGATGCCGCTGGCAACACCGGACCCGCCTCTCCGGTATTCACCCTCACCGTGGATCTCACCCCTCCGGCAACGCCAACGGCGATTGTACTGAGCGATGAGACCGGGGCCATTAAAGGCGCAATTACCGCAGGCCAGTTCACCGACTCCTCTGAACCACTGCTGGCGGGACGGGGAGAGCCTGGCGGCACAATCCAGGTCTATGACAACGGTGTGCTGATTGGGCAAACCACCGTGCTGCCAAACGGCACCTGGAGTCTCAGGCCAGACAATCCGCTCGCGGAAGGCCCGCACTCGATCACCATTAAA
This sequence comes from Enterobacter sp. A8, assembly GCF_004296595.1. NCBI lineage: Bacteria > Pseudomonadati > Pseudomonadota > Gammaproteobacteria > Enterobacterales > Enterobacteriaceae > Enterobacter > Enterobacter sp. A8. The sequence continues at coordinate 669,450 of NZ_SCMF01000003.1, read as the reverse complement.
CAAACCGATGCGGCGGGCAACCAGAGCGCAGAATCGCAGCCGGTAAACTTTACCGTCGATACCACGCCACCGGCGCTGCCCGTTATTGCCATTAACCCCGTGGGAACCCAGGTTACCGGCACCGCCGAGCCAGGCAGCAAAATCGTCATCACCAACAGCAACGGCGACGTGATTGGCCGCGCCACCACTGACGGCAACGGTAACTTTGTTGCGACCCTTTCGCCTGCACAAACAAACGGCGAGCAGCTTTCGGTGGTAGCCACTGACGCGGCGGGCAACCAGAGTCCGGCGGCGTCCCTCACCGCACCGGACACGACACCCGATATCCTGTCTGTGGTGGATGATCAACCCGGCGTCACAGGCCCCATCAACCAGAATGGGATCACCAATGACCGCACCCCTACCCTGAACGGCACGGCGGAGCCAGGCTCGACCATCACCATCCATAGCGGCGGCGACGTCCTCGGCACGGTTGTTGTTCCATCATCTGGCCAGTGGACCTTTACGCCATCCACCCCGCTGGCCGAAGGTGCCCATGTACTGACGGCGACATCAAGCAACGGTAACGTTTCAAACGCCTGGACCATTACCATTGACGGAACGGCGCCTGATGCGCCCGCCATCACCCAGCTTGTCGATAATGTCCCTGGGGGCACCGGCCCGGTGGGTGCCAACGACACCACCAATGACGCAACGCCGACGCTCAACGGTACCGGTGAACCCGGCTCAACGATCACCATCCGTCTGGATGGCGTCGATATTGGCACCGCGGTGGTCGGTAGCAGCGGCGCGTGGACCTTTACGCCCACCACGCCGGTTGGCGACGGCACGCATACCCTGACCGCGATCGCCACCGACGTCGCCGGTAACACCAGCCCGGTATCCGGTGGATTTACCTTTATCGTTGATACCACCCCACCGCCGGTCGCGACGCTGGCAACCGTCACCGACGATGCCGGAGACGTTAAAGGCCCGCTCAGCAGCGGCGATACCACGGATGACACCCAGCCGTTACTTCAGGGGAGCGCCCCGGATGGCACGGTCATCACCGTGTATGACGGCACCACGCTGCTCGGTACCGCAACGCTCGACGGCAGCGGCGGCTGGAGCTTTACCCCTACCACGCCGCTCACCGACGGCCCGCATTCGCTGACGATCCATGCCACAGATGCCGCCGGGAATACCTCGATTTCTGATCCGTTCGAGCTGGTGATTGATACCGTCGCACCGGCCACACCGGACACGCCAGCCATCACCGTAAACCCGGATGGCTCAGCACCCACGTCGCTGAACCCGGGGGAAACCACCCGTGATACCACGCCGACGCTGAGCGGTACCGGTAATCCGGGCGATACGGTGACGATTTACAACGGCACCGACAAAATCGGTGACGCCGTGGTGGACGGCGACGGCAACTGGAGCTGGACGCCACCCGCCGACCTGCCCAACGGCACCTATGACATTACCCTGACCGTCACCAACAAGGACGGCGCGGGCAACGAAAGCGCCCCGTCCCAGCCGGTGACTATCACCATCGACACCGACGCGCCGGCCGCGCCCGCGGTCCCGGTCATTACCGACAGCGTCAGCCAGATAACCGGCCCGGTTGCCGATGGCGAAACCATCAACGATCCGCGTCCGGTACTGAGTGGCACCGGTACGCCAAACGATGTGATTACCATTTACGACAGCGTTGATGGCGGCACGCCAGCCGCCGTGGGTACCGTCACGGTAGACGGCAACGGCAACTGGAGCTGGCGTCCTGAAAGCGCTATTGACGAGGGCAGCCACGAATTTACCGCTACCGCCACCGACGAGGCGGGTAACGTCTCTGACCCTTCTACGGGGATCACCATCACCGTCGATACCCTCGCACCGGATACCCCGGTGATTGGCGCCATCGCCGGTGAGCCGAATGGCGGTGTTACTACGGATACCACGCCAACCGTCGGCGGAACCGGTGTGACGGGTGAAACGGTAATCGTCTATAACAATGGCGTCGAGCTTGGACGCGTGGTTGTGGCTAACGGCGAATGGTCATTCACCCTGCCCACGCAGACGGATGGCCCGCTGAACATCACCGTTGCGGCAGTCGACGCTGCGGGTAACGTCAGCGCACTCAGCCCAGTCTTTACCGTCACCGTCGATACCACTGCACCTGAGATCCCGCTGATCAACAGCGTTGAAGACAGCCAGCTCACCAACGGGACGCTCTATACCCGCGACGGTACGCCAACCCTCAACGGTACCGGCGAGCCGGGCTCCACCGTGATTGTCAGTGTGGACGGTACGCCATCCACAGTCCAGGTCACCGTCCAGCCGGATGGGACCTGGAGCTGGACCGCCGACACCACACTGCCGGAAGGCCCACACAGCTTCACCGTCTCGTCGGTCGACCCGGCGGGTAACGCTTCAGGAAGCTCTGCGCCGCTTGCCGTCACGGTGGATACCGTGCTTCCGGCAGCGCCGGACAATATCAGCGTGGCTGCACAGGGGACGCCGCTGACCGGTACCGGCGAAGAGGGTGCCACCATTATCGTTACAGACGCCAGCGGTAACGTGATCGGTACCGGGGTGGTCTCCGGCGGCAACTTCTCCGTGGCGCTCAGCCCGGCCCAGCAGGACGGCGCGGCGCTGACCATCACCGCCACGGATGCTGCAGGGAATCTCAGCCCTGAAGCCTCCTATACCGTCACCGGTACGCAGCCGAACTTCCCGGACGTGCCCGTCATTACGGTCATCAACGACGATACGGCCCCGGTTACGGGCGATGTGAAAGACAAAACCACCAACGACACGACGCCGACCCTTGTCGGGACAGCAGAGCCAGGCAGCATAATCACTGTCTATCAGGATGGCGTGCAGGTTCTGCTGCCAACCGTAACCGCCGATGCAAACGGCGACTGGAGCTATACGCCAACTCTGCCGCTGGGTGAAGGAGCGCACACCTTTGAGGTCACCGCCACGCTGAATGGCGAAACCAGCGGACGTTCGCCGGTGGCGACCGTCACTGTTGATCTCACCTCCCCTGACGCGCCTGTCATTGGCGCAGTTATTGATGATGTCGGCCCGGGCACCGGTCCACTCACGGACGGGCAGACCACCAATGACAACCGCCCAACCCTGACCGGTAGCGGCACGGCGGGCGATACTATCTCCATTTACAGCAACGGCACCCTGCTGGGCACCACCGTGGTCGGCCAGACGGGTAACTGGAGCTTCACGCCGTCCGCGCTGGCGGAGGGCAATAACGTCCTGACCATCCGTGAGACCGATCCGGCGGGCAACCAGAGTGCACCATCGGCAGGCTTCACCATCGTGGTTGACACCAGCTCCACCACCCCGGTGATTGTTAACGTCACCGATGATGTCGGCAACACCGCCACGACCGTGGTCAGCGGCAATACCACCAACGACGCAACGCCTACCCTCTCCGGTACGGCGGAAGCGAACAGCGTGGTGACGATCTTTGATGGCAATACGCAGATTGGCATCGTCACGGCGGACGGTACCGGCGCGTGGAGCTTTACGCCTGAGACCGCCCTCGTCGAAGGGTCACACAGCTTCACCGTCAAGGCCACCGATCCGCAGGGTAACGTCAGCCTGTCGTCAAACGCCTGGAGCGTGGTGGTTGACCTGACGGCGCCAACGGTCCCCGTGCTGGAAACCGTCAGCGACAACGTGGCGGGCGGGATTGTCGGTAATCTCACCACCGGCCAGGTCACTAATGACACCACGCCAACGCTCAGCGGGACAGGCGCCGTCGGCAGTACCATCCACATCCTGAACAATGGCGTGGAGATCGGTACCGCACCGGTAGACAGCAACGGCAACTGGAGCTTTACCCCTAATCCGGCGCTGGGAGATGGCAGCTATAACATTCGCATCAACGCCAGCGATGCCGCCGGTAACGTCTCAGCCAACTCGCCAGTCTTCGTCTTCACGGTTGATACCGCAGGTCCTTCCGCGCCGGTGGTCACCAGCGTGATTGACGATGTCGGTCCGGTCACCGGGACGCTCACCAGCGGCAACAGCACCAACGACACAAAACCCACCTTCAACGGCACGGGCGAAGTCGGTTCCACGGTGCACATCATTGTTGATGGCAGCGAGATTGGCACCGCGGTCGTCAATGCTCAGGGGAACTGGACCTTTACTCCGGGTACCGCGCTCACCGAAGGGCCACATGCCATCACCTTCAACGCCACCGATACTGCAGGCAATACCGGCAGCACGTCGGCACCGATTAACCTGACGGTGGATACCTCCGCACCGACAGCGCCGTCCATTTTGACCGCGAGCGATAACGTGGGCAGCGTTCAGACACCGCTCTCCTCCGGGCAGAGCACGGACGATACCACCCCAACCCTTAGCGGCACAGCCGCGGCCAACGCGACCATCACTGTCTATCAGGACGGGCAGCAGGTCGGCACCGCCCAGGCTGACGGCAGCGGCGCGTGGAGCTTTACCCCGTCCACAGCGCTGGCGAATGGTAGCCACACCTGGTCCGTCACGGCCACCGATGCGGCGGGCAACGTCAGCCCCGCATCGCCTGACTTTACGCTGGTGGTGGATACCACCGCGCCGAACGCGCCGGTTATCAGCCAGGCGGTTGATGACGTGGGCACGATCACCGGCCCTGTCAGCTCCGGACAAAGCACCGACGACACCATTCCGCGTCTCGTCGGTACCAGCGAGCCGTTTGCCACGGTGAACATTTATGAAGGTACGACGCTGGTGGGCACCGGTACCGCGGATGCCAGCGGAAACTGGAGCATTCTGCTGACCACCACGCTGGCAACCGGTCCACATAGCTTTACGGCTCAGGCGACGGATGCGGCAGGTAACACCAGCGCGCCGTCAGCGACCTTCAACCTGACCATCGACACCACGCCGCCTGCGCAGCCGGTGCTGAGCAGCATTGTGGATGACGTCGGGAATGCCGCCACGCCTGTCGCCAATGGCGGATTGACCAACGACGCGCAGCCAACCCTCACCGGCACGGCGGAAGCGGGCGCGACGGTGAAAATCTTCGATAACGGCGTGCAGATTGGCAGCGTTGTCGCCACCGGCGGTAACTGGAGCTTTACGCCATCCCCGGCGCTCAGCGATGGTCAGCACAGCCTGACGTTTACCGCCACCGATGCGGCGGGCAACGCCAGCGCACCCACCAGCGGGTATGTGATCAACGTGGATGCCACCGCGCCAGCCGCTCCGGTCATCAGCGCGATTGTAGACGACGTGGGCAGCGTTACCGGGCCGGTGACGGGCAATAACCCGACCAACGACACCCGACCAGCGTTGAGCGGTACCGCCGAAGCCAATGCGACGGTGCGTATCTACGACGGTAGCACGCTGGTTGGCACGGTCACCGCCGATGCCAACGGCAACTGGACGCTGGCGCAAACCACCACCACGCTGACGGAAGGTTCGCACAGCTTCACCGCCACCGCCACCGATGCCGCGGGCAATACCAGCGCGCCATCAACCGTGACCACAATCCTGGTGGACCTGACGGCACCGGGCGCACCGACCAGCCTGCAGGTGATCGCTAACGGAACCCAGGTCACCGGTACCGCTGAAGCGGGCAGCACCGTCACCATCACCAGCGGTAACGGTACGGTGCTCGGTACCGCGACGGCAGACGGTAACGGCAACTTTAGCGCTACCCTCACCACGGCGCAGACCAACGGTGAAGCCCTGCTGGTCTACGCGACCGATAAGGCCGGTAACGCTGGCGTCAGCGCCTCGGTGGTTGCGCCATCAACCAATATTCCGAACGCACCGGTTATCGCCAACATTGACGATAACGTCGGTAGCGTTACCGGAGGGCTGACCAACGGTAAAACCACCGATGACACCACGCCAACCCTGAGCGGCACCGCACAGCCGAACGCCACCGTCACGCTGTATAACAACGGCGTGTCGATGGGTACGGTAGTGGCGGATGCCAGCGGTAACTGGAGTTTTACGACCCCGGCATTAAGCGAGGGAGCACACGCCTTTACCGCCACGGCAACCAACTCAGCCGGTACCAGCCCGATCTCGCTCTCGACAACCGTTATCGTCGACGTGACGGCGCCAACCGCGCCTGCCGGGACCTTTAACGCTGACGGCAGCGTATTGACCGGTAAGGCGGAAGCGGGCAGCACCGTCACCATCCGCCTCGCGGACGGCTCAACGGTGACCACCACCGCAGACAGTAATGGTGCCTACAGCTACACCTTCCTCAACAAGCAGACCGAAGGCCAGACGCTGCAGATCACGGCCACCGATGCGGCGGGTAACACCTCGCAGCCGGGCTCGGTCCTTGCGCCGGTGGTGCCGCTCTCTGCCAGCAATAACGTTGAAGAGCTGGATCTCAGTACCACCGCCACCGTCACCAACAGCCAGTACAGCGACTATGGCTTCCTGCTGGTGGGTGCCGTAGGCAACGTGCTGACCCTGCTGGGCAACGATACAGCCCAGGTTGAGTTCAACGTGGGCAGCGGCGGCAGTGCGGATATTGTGGTCAATGCCAACGCCACGGGGGCGGTGCTTTCGCTGCTCAACACCCTGGAGCTGGTGGTGCAGCGTTTCGATACCGTCAACAATACCTGGACCACCGTCGTGGATACCGGACAACCGCAGTTCGCCGACCTGCTGACCCTTGGGGCCACCGGCGTGTCGCTGAACCTGACCGGGCTCGCTGATGGCCAGTATCGCGTGCTGAGCTACAACACCAACCTGCTGGCAACCGGCTCGTACACCAGCCTGGATGTGGCGGTGAAAGAGACCAGCGCCGGCACCGTAACGGGCGACACCAGCCTGGACGGTAACGTGATCCTGGATACCGATCCTACCGCAGGCAGCGATAACGCTCCGGCAGGTACGACCGTCTCCGCCGTGACCAACGCGCTGGGGGTCACCACCAGCGTTAACGCCGACGGCACGGTGATTCAGGGGCAGTACGGTACGCTGACCATTAACCGCGACGGCAGCTACACCTACAACCTCACCGACACCAGTGCCGCGGTGATTGGCCGCACGGAGAGCTTCACCTACACCATTACCCATAACGGTGTCAGCGCGTCGGCGAACCTTGTGCTGTCGCTCGGTTCGGGCAGCGTGGCGAATGGCATTGTCGCCGTAGACGACGCGGCTTCCCTGACCTTCGACACTACCGTCCAGGCCATCGATAACGGCACATCGTCGCAAAGCGGCTTTACCCTGGTGGGGATCAATCTCGGCAACACGCTGGGGCTGAACCTGCTGGACGATATGACCAACCCGATCATCTACAGCGTGGAGGAAGGTACAACCCGCACCATGACGATTCAGGCCTCCGTGGGGGGCGTAGCCCTGGCATCGGTGTTCGACCTGTACGTCTATAAGTTCAACAACGCGACCCAGACCTTCGAGCAGATGCGCGTTGAGCCGGGCTGGCTGCGTGCGCCGCTGCTGGGCGGCACCTCCTCGCAGCTGACGCTGAACCTGCCTGCCGGGGAGTATCTGTTCCTGCTCAATACGGCGGCAGGGATCACCGCGCTGACGGCCTACACCCTGAGCGTGCTGCAGGATCATGTCTACAGCGTCTCCAGCATCGGGGAGAGCACCACGGGGGATGTGCTGGCGAACGATCCGGTGCCGGATGGCACGGTGGTGACGGAAGTGAACGGTGTGGCGGTTAACAGCAGTGGAACAACCGACATTCAGGGAGAATACGGCACGCTGACCATTGATTCGTCCGGCCAGTACACCTACACCCTGAGGACCGGCGTGGGGGCGGACCATATCAGCACGCCGGACACCTTCGTCTATACCATTACGGCACCAAACGGCGCGAAAGATACGGGCTCGCTCAACATTACCCCAACCGCGCGGGCAATGGATGCGGTGAACGATGTCAGCACCGAGATGAGTGTCACGTCTGTACACCATACCTCGGCCTACTCTGACACCACCGTCGGCAGCGCCAGCTGGACCACCTCGTTGCTAGGTACCACCACGGGCAGCGGAAGCGGGACCTTTGTGGTGGATCCGAACACCGCCCTGCATAGCGCGTCGCTGCACTTTGACGTCGCGTCGCTGCTGGCGCTGGGCGGGCTGACGGTGAACTGGACGATCAGTGATGCCAACGGTGTTATCCGCACCGGCTCCTTCAGCGGCGGCTCGCTGCTGGGCGGCAGTATCGACGTGCCCCTGACCGGTCTGGATCTGAACGCCGGGACCTATACGCTGAGCTATACCGGCAGCGTACCGGGGCTGAGCGTGGGCAATATCACCATCACCCCGAGCGTGAACGGTACCACCTACTCACTGACCCAGTTCGACTCCACCAGCGGCCACACCGTTGACGGCAATATCTTCGACAGTACGGATTCCGCCGGGGCGATGGATCAGCTGCAGTCGGTCGATACCCGCGTGACAATTACCGGCTTCGACGGCACCACCACCACGCTGGATCCTTACACCGGCAGTACGCTGGTCAACGTCACGGGCCATTACGGCACGCTGTCGATTGGCGCAGACGGCCACTACACCTACACCCTCAACAGCGGGGTGTCGCTCTCAACCATCACGTCGAAGGAGGTCTTCAACTACACCCTCACCGATGCCAACGGCAATACGGACACTGCCACGCTGCCCATCAATATGGCGCCGCAGTTCGTCAGTTCTGAGCATAACGATGTCATTACCGGCACCGCGTACGGCGATACGCTGATTTATCAGGTGCTGAACAGCACCGCAGGCAACGCCACCGCGGGTAACGTCAGCAGTACCGCCGGCGATCACTGGACCAACTTCTCGCTGGCCCAGGGAGACAAAATTGACATCGGCGATCTGCTGGTGGGCTGGAACGGCAGTGCGTCAACGCTCGGTAATTACCTGCATGTGACGAACAGCAATGGCAGTACCGTGATCGCCATCGACCGTGACGGTACAGGAAGCACCTATACCAATACCACGCTCGTGACGCTTGATAACGTCCAGACCACCTACGACGAGTTAGTTAACCAGCAACACATCGTGACCTGATAGCACCTGTAGTACCTGACCCGGGCGCACTGCGCCCGGGCATAAACAATAAAGCTGTACTTATTTTTTATTAGGGACATGACATGGGAAAGATGATGCCTTACTGGTGGCTCTCGTGCTGCCTGATATCTGTGCCCGCACTCTCCGCTAATCCGGCGGCGATGATTAATACCGGACAACTTCGCGAAACGCAGGAACTCCCCTCCCTGAATGGCCGCGTGGCGCCTGTGGCGGGCAACGCCGCCCCCGGCACGCTGCAGCTTGGCGACGCCGTCAACCGCGCCGTCACCTGGCACCCGGCCATCAGTGAAGCGGTAGGAAAACTCTACCAACAGAGTGAAGAGGTGGACGTCGCCAAATCGAAATACTACCCGCAAATTAACGCCGGTATGGACAATGGCTATACCCATGACGGCGACGATAATGGCTTTACGCCATCGCTGGTGCTCTCTCTTTCCCAGATGCTGTACGACTTTGGCAAGGTGGCAAGCCAGGTGCGTGCCGAAAACGCCGGGGTTGCCCAGCAGCAGGCCAATGTGCTGGTGAGCATCGACACCATCGCCCACGATACCGCCATCGCCATGGTGGAAGTGCAAACCTGGCAGCAGATGGTCGATACCGCCAAAGAACAGCTCGACGCTCTCTCCTCCATTGGCAAGCTGACCCGCCAGCGTAACGACGAAGGAGCCACCTCGCTCTCTGACGTGGTGCAGACCGATGCCCGTATCGAAGGGGCCCGCGCCCAGCTCATGCAGTACCAGGCCAGCCTCGACAGCGCCCGCGCCACGCTGATGAGTTTTCTCGGCTGGAACACCCTCAACGAGGTGGGCAACGATTTTCCGCAAAAGCTGGCCCGCAGCTGTGATATCGCCGAACCGGACGATCGTCTGGTGCCAGCGGTGTTAGCGGCCTGGGCGCAGGCGAACGTTGCGCAGGCCAACCTTGACTACGCCAATGCCCAGATGACCCCGACCGTCTCGCTGGAGCCGGAAGTACGTCACTACCTCAACGACCGCTATGCGGGTAACGAAACGCGGGATCGCACGCAATACTCCGCGTGGGTGAAAGTGCAAATGCCGCTCTATCAGGGCGGCGGCCTCACCGCCCGGCGTAACGCTGCCGGACACGCCGTGGAAGCGGCGCAATCCACCATTCAGCGCACCCGCCTTGAGGTTCGCCAGAAGCTGCTTGAGGCGCGCAGTCAGGTGATGAGCCTGCTCAGCACCCTGCAGATCCAGGGTCGTCAGGAGGCGCTCAGCGCCCGCACCCGCGAGCTGTATCAGCAGCAGTATCTTGACCTTGGCTCACGCCCGCTGCTCGATGTGCTCAACGCCGAGCAGGAGGTCTACCAGGCGCGTTTCACCCAGCAACAGACCCTTGGCCAGCTGCATCAGCTGCAGCTCAACTGCCTCTACAACACCGGGCAGCTGCGCCATGCGTTCGATCTTGATAACCGCACCATCCAGACCGTGGAGATCCAGCCATGAAAGAGCGTGATATGCCGCAAGCTGAGCCCATGACGGATGATGCCCTGGCCCAGTGGGCGCAGGCCTTTGGCTTTATTGCCACGCGCTACCGCGTCGCCTGCTCTCCCGGCGCGCTGCTGGCAGGCGCACCGTGGCTGAAAGGCAAACCGATGGTGCCCGCCCTCACCCAGCTCGCCCGCGAGGCGGGGCTGTCGTTTCAGCTGCTTACCGCCAGCCAGCAGTCGATCAACAGCTGGCGTCTGCCGGTGGTGGTGGCGCTAAACGACGGCAGGGTTGGCGTGATCGAACATTTCGACGGCGACGATACGCTGGAGGTCAGCTTCTTTGACGACCAGACCTACACCAACCGTTTGTCGATGACGGCGATGCTGCCCGCCATCCGCCACGTTATTGCCCTGCGTCCGCTGGCAGCGCTGAAGGACAGCCGCGTGGACGCCTATATCTCAAAATACCGCCCGGACTGGCTCTACCGGCTGGTGATGCGCGACCTGCGCCCCTACAGCTGGGTGATGCTCGCCGCGCTGTTTATTAACGTGCTGTCGCTCTCCGGGATTGTCTTTTCCATGCAGGTGTACGACCGGGTGATCCCCGCCCAGTCCTACCCGACGCTGTATGTATTGACCATCGGGGTGCTGATCGCCACCCTGTTTGGCTTCGTGTTGCGCGTGGCGCGCGGGCACATTATGGATCTGCTGGGTAAACGCTCGGATCTGCGCGTTTCGGATCGCGTGTTCGGTCACGCCCTGCGGCTGCGCAACAGCGCGATCCCACGCTCTACCGGCAGCTTTATCTCCCAGCTGCGCGAGCTGGAGCAGATCCGCGAGATGGTCACCTCCTCCACCATCTCGACGATTGTCGATCTGCCTTTCTTCTTACTGTTTGTGGTGGTGCTGGCGATTATCGCCCCGCAGCTGGCGTGGATCGCCCCGGTGGCGGCGGTGATCATGGTTCTGCCCGGCCTGCTGCTGCAGAAGAAACTGGCGGAGCTGGCGAAACAATCCGCCCATGAATCGACCCTGCGCAACGCGGTGCTGGTCGAGAGCGTGCAGGGGCTGGAGGACATCAAGCTGATGCAGGCGGAAAACCGCTTTTTGCAGCAGTGGAACAGCTATATACAGATCACCGCGGAATCCGGCCTGCGTACCCGCGAGCTGACGCAGAATCTGATCAGCTGGGGGATGACCATCCAGAGCCTGGTTTACGCCGCCGTGATCGTGGTTGGCGCACCGATGGTGATCGACGGTACGCTGACCACCGGTTCGGTGGTCGCCGCCTCGATGCTGGCCTCGCGCATGATCGCCCCCATGGCGACGCTGTGCGGCGTGCTGGCCCGCTGGCAGCAGGTGAAAGCGGCAAAAGAGGGGCTGGACAGCATTATGCAGTTACCTACCGAGAACCAGCGCGAGGAGACGCCGATCCGCCAGGACGTGCTGCGCGGTCACTACCTGTTCGAGCAGGCGCAGTTTCGCTATCACCCGGAGGATCCGCGCATGGCGCTGCGCATCAACCGTCTGGAGATCAAGCCCGGTGAGAAAGTGGCGATCCTCGGGCGTAACGGCGCGGGCAAATCAACCCTGCTGCAGGCGATGGCGGGCGGGATGGATCTGGCCGGCGGCGAGCTGCGGCTCGACAACCTCAGCCTGCCGCACCTCGACGTCGCCGACGTCCGGCGCAACGTCGGCTTTATGACCCAGAACGCACGGCTGTTTTACGGCACCCTGCGGGAAAACATCACCCTCGGCATGCCGCGCGCCACCGACGACGAGATTTTCGCCGCACTGGAGTTAACCGGCGCGGCGAGCTTTGTGCAGAAGCTGCCGAAGGGGCTGGACTATCCGATCATGGAGAACGGCGTGGGGCTCTCCGGCGGCCAGCGGCAGTCGATTCTGCTGGCACGCATGCTGCTGCGCGACCCGAATATCGTCCTGATGGACGAACCCACCGCCTCGCTGGATGAGCATACCGAACGGGAGTTTATCCAGCGTCTGAGCGCCTGGCTCGGCCACCGTACGCTGATCGTCGCCACCCATCGCGTGCCTGTGCTGGAACTGGTCGAGCGGGTGGTGGTGCTCAAGGAGGGCATGCTGGTGATGGATGCCCCGAAAGCGCAGGCGCTGAACAACAGCCGCATGCAACAACAGCAGGCAGCCGCCGCAAGGGAGTGGAAAAATGAAAATCAGTCAGCGTGATGCCGCGGCAATGGACGATCTGGATAATGCGCTCGGTTCTGAAAGCGGCTACACCGGCGCGCGACGAATCGTGATCCTCTCTCTGCTGCTGTTTATCGTCCTCGGGATCTGGGCCTGGTTTGGCGTGCTGGATGAGGTCTCAACCGGTACCGGCAAAGTGATCCCCAGCTCGCGCGAGCAGGTTTTACAGTCGCTGGACGGGGGGATCCTCACCGAGCTGAACGTCCACGAGGGCGATCAGGTGCAGGCCGGACAGGTGCTGGCGCGCCTTGATCCCACGCGTTCAGAATCAAACGTCGGCGAAAGCGCCGCACGCTATCGCGCCTCGCTGGCCTCCAGCGCGCGCCTGTATGCCGAGGTGAACGATCTGCCGCTAAAATTCCCCCCTTCGCTGAAGGAATGGCCGGAGTTAATTGCCGACGAAACGCGGCTCTATAACTCCCGCCGCGCGCAGCTTGAGGATACCCAGCGGGAGCTACGTGCCGCGTTAGATCTCGCCAATAAGGAGCTGGCGATCACCCAGCGGCTGGTCAAAACCGGGGCCGCCAGCCACGTAGAGGTGCTGCGCCTGCAGCGGCAGAAAAGTGACCTGGAGCTGAAGCTCACCGACGTGCGCTCGCAGTATTACGTTCAGGCGCGCGAGGCGCTCTCCAAAGCCAACGCGGAGGTGGATATGGTCTCGGCGATCCTGAAAGGCCGTCAGGATTCCGTCACGCGCCTGACGGTGAAATCGCCAGTGCGCGGGATCGTGAAAAACATCAAGGTCACCACCATCGGCGGCGTGATCCCGCCCAACGGCGAGCTGATGGAGATCGTGCCGGTGGACGATCACCTGCTGATCGAAACCCGCCTCTCGCCGCGCGATATCGCCTTTATCCATCCGAACCAGGAAGCGCTGGTCAAAATCACCGCCTACGACTACGCCATTTACGGCGGGCTGCACGGGGTGGTAGAGACGATTTCCCCGGACACCATTCAGGACGAAGCCAAGCCGGAAGTGTTCTATTACCGGGTGTTTATCCGCACCAGCCAGGATTACCTGGTGAATAAAGCAGGCAGGCACTTCTCAATTGTGCCGGGGATGATTGCGACGGTGGATATTAAAACCGGGGAGAAAACGGTGCTGGATTATATGATTAAGCCGTTTAACCGGGCGAAAGAAGCGCTGAGGGAGCGGTGATCTTTGCAGGATGAACAGGACATGCCTCCACTCTATTTATAGAGCGGAGGCAGTTTGCTGCACTTCAAACCGTAGCTCGCTCATTCCAGGCATCGGAGTATTGAATATTTCCATCAACATAACGCCATGTGATTTTCTCGTAGCGCAGTTGAATGCTTTCCATGTGCCCTGTTCCCGGACAGTTACGTGTATCGTGCATAATTGGCGTAATAGAAACAACTTTTACACTTTCCAGTAAAATATTGAAGTATTCAACTTCCTGCCCTGCATCATTAATGTGGTACCACTTTACCTCTGCAGATTTGAGAGTTTGCCCTGTTGCAACAGCCCGATAAAGATAGGGGGATGCGCTGTCAATTTCTTTTTCAAACAGGAAAGGAGCGTGCTGACGTGTTCCGGTGAGTCTTCCTGTTGTCCCATCAACCGGGATACTTAAATTATGTGTCAAACCACGTAATTCAATACTCCCTTCTCTATGTTCTACGTCAGATGACCCCTTAATCAGATTCCCTGCATCATCTTTTAGCCATAAATGGACCGGTACAGCCATCATTTTCCTCCTTATTAATCATATAACCATCTTCCCGCTTTCGCAGATTCGGCGAACATCCTCACCGTTAAAGGCTTAGAAATTTGCTTTACGGGTTTATCCGTAAACCATTTTCGAAAAAACCATGTGTGAAACCATGGGTAATAAGCATTGTAATTCATCAGCGTTATATCAATATTGAATCGTTCGCTGAATTTATCCATACAGATGGCTAAATCATCATCCTCTGCATAGTCTTGTAAAATATCATCTAACTGCAAAGGTATGAGCTTGCCGGTAAATGTACCCATAACGGGCAATTCATTCTGAAAAAAAGCCAAAACCTCTTGTTCAGTTACCATATCCGGTCTTTCTTATGAGCAATCGTGTTATACATTTTAAGTGTCTTATAGCATATTTGAGCCAAATCGCTGGCTACCAATGTCCAGCCAATCACTGGTAGGCCTCTCCCGATAAAGGCCCCCAAATTTGTCACATACTTAGGTTTTAAAGTGGCAATGCTCGCTTCAGTTAACGTCGGTAATCTTACAGGTAACTCTACATTGAGATATTGACGTAAATATTTTGATGCTATAGATGTTCCTGCTGTTGTTCCGTAGGGCTTATTTCTGGTCTTTAATATCGGCAATCCTAAAATGATACAACTCATTGTTAGTGCATCCTCTATGCCGCCAAACTGCTCTTCAATTTTATCTAACAAAATCCAGAAAAACAGTTCACCAGCCGATATGTTGCAAATTCCTTTATAGAAGTAGGTTCCATTAAGCGCCTCGACGGTATCCATACACACCTTCATAGCCATTCTTATTAAGAATAAATACCATACGCCACTTTGACCGCAATGTTGATAAAATAGACCTTTATAAATTCCTAATTTTATAAACCGGCAGTATTATGTGCGGCGGAAAATATTTGCTCATCAGGTGAAACATTTTTGGCTTGAACGCATTCCTCATTTTCCATTTTTTCTGAAGCAGCCTCGCAGAATGTAACTTATCCCTTCATCCCCACTTTTTCTAACGGCTTTTCGGGCGTATGTTCCTCCCACGCCAGCAAAATCTGGCGTCGGGATTGGCATCCCGGTTAAACTTAATGGCGGCGTAAGCTCTTGTTGCGCCGTGCGTCTGGCTACATTCCAATGGTGGGCTGGGCGGGGGCGTCGCAAGACGCGCCGGTGTCCATTAAGGCCGGTAATGCCAACTCCGTTCAGTCCTGCCACCCGGGAAATTGGCATTTCTCTGGCAGTGTCTTAATCACTTAATGGAAACTGTCATATGACCACCAGTAACGCACGTTTCACGACCCCTTTCGACTGCAACACCGACTTCATCGATCTTGCCGACAATTGCCAACGCTATTGCGAAGCGCTGGTGGAAGAGACCAATCCCGCGAGAAAAATAGCCCTCTGCGGTCGTCTTGCTTCGACTTTTGCCCTGCTCCGCCCAATGCTGCTGGAGCCTATCCCTGAGCACTTACAGGGACGGAGGCTGGAATCGCGTTGCTGGGTTGAGGTGGTTTTCTCCCTCTCCCTGTGGGAGAGGGCCGGGGTGAGGGCATCATACCGCACCTATTTTATATTTATAAACAGGACGTTAATTATGAATAACCAGGAAAAATTACGCATCTCAACGACGCCACGCGCATTACCTTCGCCCAAAAGGGGCTTCTTTAAGCGCCCACTGCCCCGGCGTTTTACCGGTCCACGCGCTGAAGACCTCAATGAATGCGCTGACGCTGCTATAACCGCAGGACAGCGCAATCCATCCCACCGGCTTCCCCGCGGCCAGCCACTCCATTGCCTGCATTACCCGCGCCAGTTGCCGCCAGTTAACGAAGTTCATTCCGGTCTGGGCACGAAACCGACGGTTGAACGTACGCACGCTCATCCCCGCCTGGCGGGCATGGCTCTCAACCGTCTGATTATCATCGACAAACTGCAGCAAATGCCTGACCACGTCCTTCAGACGCGGATCCGTCGGCACGGGCAGAGAAAAGTGCACCTGAGGTGCCACGGCAAGCTCATCCAGCAGCAGGGTGAGCTTTCGCGGATCGTACTCGCTTTCAGCAACGCTTAAGCGGGAAAACAGTGCATGGGTAAGATCGTCGGGTTCGAACAGGGCGGGCACATCGGGAAGCCTTGCGCAGCAGGCGGGGTCAAGATAGATGGCGCTGCCTTCTATCGCGCTTTCAGAAAAGGCGGTGTGCTGATTGCCAGGCGGGATCCAGCCGATGTGTTTTGCCGGTACGACCGAGCGCCCCCGCTGCGACTCAATCACCAGCAGACCCGTTGCAATGCGCCACAGCTGGCCAGCGCGATGGCTGTGCCAGGGGGTTCGGTACCCGCCAGGATGAAGGAGCGTCTCAGTACTGACCATATCATTTTGACCGAAAATCGTTATTCATCGGCGTATTACAGAAACTGCGTCTTCGGCTGTCAAGGATAATGGCGACTAAACCACATAAGGAGCCCTTAATGAGCATAATCACATCCCTGATAGCCGACACCGACAATGCCGCGCAGCGCGAAAAGATGGCGTGCCTGTTAACCCGCTTATTCAACGGCGATATCGATCCGGCAGAGGTCTTTACGCCCGATTACCAACAGGTTACGGACGGTCACACGCTTGATTACCGGGGATTTATCCAGCACCTGAGCCACGTCAGCTCGCAGACTCGCACGATCGCCTTTACCGTGGCGGAGATAGCCTGTCATGACGAACTTCTGGCTGACCGGCATATCGTGACGGTCACGTATCCTGGCGGTCGTCAGGCAGAGATCGAGGTTTACCTGTTTGCCGCGCTGCGTGAAGGGAAAATCTGGCGGATCCATGAAGTCACGCGGGCCCTCAGCGGCGATGCTTCAGATCGCACGCTGGCCCATGCGACAGAGTAACGTCACTCCGCCGGGCGAGGTACGCTACGGTTATATACCTCAACATAACGCGCAAATTTTCCGATAAACACGCCCGCAAATACCCCGCCTGAGATAATCGCCAGCGCGCTCATGGCGGGTTGCTGCATTGTATGGGGAGAGATGGCGCTCATCACGCCCAGCACATACTTCACCGCGAACGCCAGCATCATAAACGGCAGCGCGGTGTAGTCTGCCTGACGGTGGAGGCTGCGCGGTGCCTCAGCTCGGGTGATAGCCGCCTGCTTAATCAGGAAGTACCCCAGTGCCGCACCGGCAAGGATCCCCGCCGTCCACAATGCAACAGTCGCAGGAGTCAGCGTGCGATAGACCACCAGATCGTAAATATCCCAGATAAGAAAAATGCCCGGAATGATAGCAAGCCGCTCCAGCGTCACGGTGGCCGGCTTGCGGGCTTTAATGCCGCGGGATATAAGGAAGATAAACAGCACCCACACCCAGGCGGGTGTGTGCGTAACGACACCGAGCAGAAATTCAAACATGGAGATCACCATGGACGATCGCGGCTCCTGCCGCCCTGAACGCGTATTGCGCATAACGGCAGGAACGCCATTATGCGCAGGTCTTTTACAGCGATTTTTTCAGGCGACGAACCGCCTCTTTCAGCTCTTCATCCGTTGGCGTGACAAACGACATACGCAGCGTCGAATGGTCTGGCTCATTGCAGTAGAAAAATTCGCCCGGGACAAATACTACGCCGTTACTTAACGTCTTTTCCAGCCAGCGCGTGGTATTACTACCATTTTTCATATTCGCCCACAGGAACATGCCGCCCTTCGGCTTGTGGAACGACATCACATCGCCCAGCTCGGCTTCCAGTTCGTTGGCGAACGTCTGATACTTCTGACGATAGGCTTCGCGGATCATTTTGATCTGCCCGGCCAGACGCCCGGTTTTCAGGTATTCGTAAGTCATCAGCTGCGACAGCGTGCTGGTGTGCAAATCGGTGGTTTGCTTCAGGTTCACCACCGCACGCTTCAACCACTCCGGCACCAGCACCCAGCCCACACGGGTGCCCGGCGCGAGAATTTTAGAGAAGGTTGAGGTATACACCACGTTCTCTTCGTTGCCGATATCTTTGGCATGGGCAATTAACGGGCGAAAAACTTCGTCGGTGTAATTAATTTCACTGTACGGATCGTCTTCGATAATCACGAAGTCATAGCGCTTCGAGAGTTCCACCAGCTGTTTACGGCGCGCCTCAGACAGCGTAACGCCACCCGGGTTACCAAATGTCGGCACAATATAAACCGCTTTGATGGGTTTATTTGCCACCAGGGCTTCGAGTTCATCCACTTTCATGCCGTCGCCATCGGTGCCAACGGATTCGAAATTCGCCTGCGCCAGACCAAAGACCTGCAGCGCAGCAAGATAGGTTGGGCGTTCGACGACGACGGTATCGCCCGGATTAATTAACGCGCGCGCCAGCACGTCAAGGGATTGTTGTGAACCGGAGGTCACGACCACATCATCCGCTTTGCAGCGGATCCCGCGCCCTTCGCAGATGCGCTGAATCTCTTCCCGCAGTCCCGGCACACCCTCGGTCAGACCATACTGGAAGGCTTCACCAAAATGCTGCGACAGTACGGCATCAGCGGCGATTTTCAGGCCTTCGTGATCGAACAAGGCCGGGTTAGGAATACCCCCACCCAGCGAAATGACGCCTGCCATTTTGCTATGTTTTAATAATTCACGGATGGCGGAAGATTGCAGGCCCTGCGCGCTGCTGGCGAGTTTGTTTGCAGACATTCTTTGATTACCTTCTTTTTTATATTGTGCCCAATCTTAGCAGAATATGAGCAATAAATTCCGTTAGCTTCGGGAGGGGACGTAAATCCTGACGCCACAGTAAATGCACCGGCCTCGGCGCGGGTGTAAACGGCTCCAGAACCCGAACCAGCCTGCCGCTTGCCAGCTCTTCCGCCACCAGCACCTCCGGCTGCAGAAGCAGCCCCGCCCCGGCGCGCGCCGCCATGCGTAAGCCGTAGCCGTCGTTGCATCGTAAAATGGCATCGCGCTTCCAGCGCACCTCGCCCTCCACACCCGGCAACCGCCATTCGTTACGCGCGGTCCATACCGTGTGGGAAAGGCAGAGATGGTCCACCAGATCGGCAGGCGTTTGCGGCGTACCGTGGCGCGCCAGATAATCCGGCGACGCGCAGATCACCATGTTGTAAGGGCACAGGTATTTCGCCACCAGATCGTCATTGCGAATATCACCAATGCGAATGGCCAGATCGACCCCCTCTTCCACCAGATCCACCATCCGGTTAGTGAGATCCAGTTCGATACGCACTGCCGGATAGCGCTGCAGAAAGGTGGCGGTCAGCGGCGCGATAACGCAGCCGCCAAACGACGTAGGTGCCGTCACGCGCAGGGTGCCCGCCGGTGCGGCGCGCAGACGTTCCACCGCGCTTTCGGCAATGGCCACCTGCTCCAGCACCCGCTTCGCCTCGTCATAATAGACCCGCCCGGCGTCGGTCAGGCTTTGACGTCGCGTATTGCGCTCCAGCAGACGGGTGCCAAGCTCGGATTCCAGCAGCGCAATGTACTTCCCCACCATCACCGACGACATATCCAGCCGGGAGGCCGCCCCGGTAAAACTGCCGCTTTCCACTACGGCGATAAAGGTTTCCATGCTGCGAAGCTTATCCATATTACAAACCTCTGGTTAGCAATCTTCTAACTTTAGCCCAGTTTATCCGACTTTTAATTTATTAAAGAATGCAGGCTCACAACATGAGGAGTCGGCTATGAAAATCATCATTATTGGTGCCAGCGGTACGGTCGGTCGTGCAGTAACGGAGGCGCTCAGTCGCCGCCACGAAGTGATCCGCGTGGGCCGCACGCAGGGCGATGAGCAGGTGGATATTACGTCACAGGCGAGCGTGCAGGCGCTGTTTGAGAAGGTCGGTCGTGTGGATGCGATTGTCTCCGCCAGCGGCGGGTTGTACTTTGGCCCCCTCGCCACCATGAAAGACAGCGATTTCAATCAGGGGTTACAGGATAAACTGCTCGGACAGGTGCGTCTGGCGCTGACCGGCCAGCACTACCTGAACGATGGCGGCTCCATTACCCTGATTAGCGGGATTGTGGCGCACGAGCCCATCGCGCAGGGCGTCAATGCCACCACGGTGAATGCCGCGCTGGAAGGGTTTGTTCGCGCTGCCGCCTGCGAGCTGCCGCGCGGGATCCGCATCAACCTGATAAGCCCGACGGTCCTCACCGAATCGGTCGAAACGTACGACGGCTTCTTCCCGGGCTTTGAAAGCGTGCCGGCCGCCGCCGTGGCGCAAGCCTATCGCCGTAGCGTGGAAGGGGTGCAGACCGGGCGGGTGTATAAGGTGGGTTACTGAAGCAGGAAAGGGGCGAGGAACGCTCGCCCCGTCACGATCAGAGCCTGCTTCGGATTTTCTCCACCATAGCGGTGGTTGAGATCCCGTAGCGGTCGTGCAGGGTTGGCAGCGCCCCCGCATCAAGGAACGCGTCCGGCAATGCGACGGTATCGAAATCCACGTTCACGCGGTTGCGCATTAACAGCGACGCGACGGCCTCACACAGCCCGCCAACGCTGCTGTGGTTTTCCGCCACAATAACCAGCCGTCCCGGTTTCGCGGCCTGCGCCAGAATGGTCTCCTCATCCAGCGGTTTAATGGTGGGCGAGTGCAGTACCGCCACGCTGACGTTATCCTTACGCAGTTGCTTTGCTGCCTCCAGCGCGCGCATGGTCATTAGCCCTGAGGCGATGATCAGAACGTCGCTCCCCTCTTCCAGCAGCGCGGCTTTGCCCAGCGTAAACTGGTAATTGTACTGGTCCAGCACCACCGGCACCTTGCCGCGCAGCAGTCGCATATACACCGGCCCATTGTGCGCCGCGATCGCCGGTACAGCCTGTTCGGTGTCTATCGCGTCGCAGGGATCGATGATGGTCATCCCCGGAATACCTCGCATAATCGCAATATCTTCCGTCGCCTGGTGGCTCGGACCGTAGCCCGTGGTTAACCCCGGTAGTGCAGCGCATATCTTCACATTGAGATGCTCTTCGGCGATAACCTGATGAATAAAATCGTAGGCACGACGGGTGGCAAAGACCGCATATGTCGTGGCGAAGGGAATAAACCCCTCTTTTGCCATTCCCCCGGCCGCGCCCATCAAGAGTTGCTCCGCCATCCCCATCTGGAAGAAACGTTCCGGATACGCCTGGGCAAAGATATGCAGATCGGTATATTTCGACAAATCCGCCGTCATACCGACAACTTCCGGGCGCTGTTCCGCGAGCTTCACCAGCGCATGGCCGAACGGTGCAGAGCGCGTCTCCTGGCCGTCTTCCGCAATAGAGGCAATCATGGCCGACGTGGTTAAACGCGGTTTTTTCTCCGTTATCTGGCTCATTACAGCACTCCTTCAGGTTTGTTGGCATCCAGCACGGCGAGTGCCTTTTGCCACTCGTCAGCATCCACGCGAATAAAATGGTTCTTGTCACGTTGTTCGAGGAAAGGCACACCTTTGCCCATCAGCGTGTCGCACAAAATGACGCGTGGCTGGTTTTCCGGATAGCGTCTGGCGTTATCAAACGCCGCCACCAGCGCAGGGACATCGTTGCCATTTACGCGCTGCACATACCAGCCGAACGAGGTCCATTTATCCTCCAGCGGCTCAAAGCCAAGGATCTTGTGCGAATTGCCGTCTGCCTGCTGGCGGTTAATGTCCACCAGCACGATCAGGTTCGACAGGCCATGGTGCGCTGCAGACATAGCCGCTTCCCAGGTTGATCCTTCGTCAAGCTCACCGTCCGACATGGAGTTAACGACCCATGCCGCGCTCTGCTTGTGCTTCAGCCCCAGCGCCATGCCGACCCCAATACTTAACCCCTGCCCCAGCGAACCACCGGAGATCTCCATGCCCGGCGTGTAAGTTGCCATACCGGACATTGGCAGGCGGCTGTCGTCCGAGCCGTAGGTCTCCAGCTCCTCTTCAGGAATGATCCCGGCTTCAATCAGGGCGGCATAACAGGCAATGGCGTAATGACCGTGGGAAAGCAGAAAACGGTCACGACCTTCCCACTCCGGCTCGTCCGGCTTGAGGTTCATACCGTGGGTAAACGCGGTGGCCAGTACGTCGGCATAGCCCAGCGCCTGCCCGATGTAGCCCTGCCCCTGCACTTCGCCCATGCGCAGCGCATAGCGGCGAATACGCCATGCCGCCGCGGCAACCTGTTGAACTGTGGTATCCGTCATCGTCGAGTCTCCTTAATGGATCAGCATGCCGCCGTTCACGTCGAGCGTGATACCGGTGGAGTAAGACGAAAGGTCGCTGCCAAGGAACAGCGCGGCGTGGGCAATATCCTGCGCGTCGCCGAGGCGGTTAAGCGGAATGCCCGCCAGGATGGCGGTTTTCATCTCATCGCTCAGCTTGCCTGCGGTGATGTCCGTCTGGATAAGGCCGGGTGTAATGCAGTTTACGCGTACGTTATCCGGCCCCAGTTCACGGGCCATCGCTTTCGCCAGGCCCAGCACACCTGCTTTAGCCGCGCTGTAGTGGGGGCCGCCAAAAATACCGCCACCGCGCTGTGCTGATACCGATGAAATGCAGACAATGCTGCCTGACTTCTGCGCGCGCATGGTGGGGATCACCGCCTGGGACATCAGCAGCGTGCCGCGCAGGCTGACGTCCAGCACCGCGTCGTAATTCTCGCGTTTAATATCCATCAGCTTAATCGGCTGAGTAATACCGGCGTTATTCACCAGAATATCGATGCGCCCGTATTTTCCCAGCACCTGCTCAATGGCGGCGTTAACCTGTAATTCATTGCTGACGTTCGCCGCAAGGCCCAGATGCTCTTCACCCAGTTTCGCCGCCGCTGCCCGACTGGCCTCAGCATCTAAATCGATAATCACTACCTTCGCACCCTGCCCGGCATATAATTTAGCCGTGGCAAAACCCAAACCGCGTACAGAAGCCGCGCCGGTAATAACGGCGACTTTATCTTTCAGTAGCATATATTTACTCCACTATGGTAAAAGGAATTTATTTTTTATTTCGGTTCATCCAGCAACATAATCACAAACAGGCCAATCGCTGCACAAACACCGAAATAAATAAATACAGAGTTAAAACTTCCTGTTTTATCCAGCAGAAAACCCGCCAGCATCGGGGAAACAAATCCGCCGAGATTTCCGCCGCTATTGATAATTGACGCAGCTATCGGATAGGTTTTACTGTCCGCAACGGCCATACCGTAAGCCGTAAAAGCAGGCCAGCCGATATTCAGACAGAGGCCGACAAAAAACAGCCCCACGCAAACCGCAACGGTGCTTTGCGGAATATTCAGCATGATGACCATCATTAACACGGTGCTGATGGCGGTAAACATCATGGTCGGTTTACGCCGACGGCCGAGCAGTTTGTCGGATACGTAACCGCCAAAAATCGCCCCGATAAATCCGCCGATGCACGGCATACTGGCGACCAGCCCCATGCTCATAAACGTAAAGCCTTTCTCTTTCACCAGATAGAGCGGGATCCACGTCAACAGGCCATACAGCACGCTGACCATCATGAAATAGGCCAAACAGTCGCCGAGGATATTCTTCGAGGTAAACAGCCCTTTTACCGTGCTCACCGGGGCTAAGTCCCGCACGCGAATCAGGCGGTCAAGGCGCGCAAAGCCCGGTGAAATCACGATGTTTTCCCGTCTGGCGTCCGGCGTCTCCTGACCCACAGTAATGGTCTCCAGTTCGGCTTTAGAGACGAATGCGCTCTCTGATGGTCTGGTGCGCACCAGCAGATACCACAGGACGGCAATGACCAGACCGGGGATCGCGAAGGAGAAGAAGACCCAACGCCAGCCCCACGTCATGGCGATCCACACCGCCAGCGGCGGCACGAGGATCGGCGCGAACATGGTGGCCGCGATGTAGACGCCGGTGGCGGTGGCCTTCTCCCTGGGTGGAAACCAGTTATTGATGGTGGAGGCCAGCCCGACAGGACACGGCCCCTCCGTTAACCCCAGCCCCAGACGAATAAACTTCAGCCCAAGAACCGAGGTCGCCGTGCCCATCAGCCAGGTAAACGCCGAGAAGCCGAATATCGACAGCGCCACCATGCCGCGAATCCCCTTTTTGGCGATAAAAAAGCCCGCTGGAATTTGGCTCAATGCGTATCCCAAAAAGAACATACTGGCGATGGCACCGGCTTCGAAATTATTAATATGAAACTCATCAATGATAAAGGGCAGTACTGCACCAATATTTGTTCGGTCAGCATAGTTAATGGCATACACAATAAAAATTAATGCCAGCACAACGAAACGGTAATTGGTTTTTTTAGTGTTTATGTAGGGGACAGCATGTTCTATACGAGACATAACTTACCTCATTATTCGAACAACGTGAGTCGTTTTATTTTTACGTTCAAGGTCAATATATCGGCTCATGAATGAAACACCATTCAATAAACCTCATTTATTGCTGAGATAAATTTGATTCGCGATACAGCTCAAAAAAATAACATCGGGATAAAATTGCCCGCATGTCGTCTCAATGTTATGTTTTTTATCAATAAACATGACAGGAGTAGGCTATGTCCGCGCAGGATCGCCAGACGTTATCACTGCCCTCGCTCAGAAATTTGCAGGCATTCATCGCCGTCGCTAACGCATTGAGCATCCATCAGGCGGCCGAACAGCTCAACGTCACCCCCTCTGCGGTCAGCCATCAGATCGCGTCGCTGGAGTCGTGGATGGGCAAGAAATTATTCATCCGCAGCGGCAAAGGGGTTCAGCTCACCCCAACGGGAGAAAAATATCTGCGGGAGGTCTCGGCGGCGATGAGCGCCATCGGACGCGCCACCGATCAGATCGTCAAAGAGAAAGATAACGCCGTGCTTCGGGTGCACTCCTCGCCCACCTTCGGGTTGTCATGGCTGTTGCGCCGCCTGGGTAAGTTTCGCGCCGAATATCCCGATATCACCATCAATCTCACCTGCTCCTATGAGAATCTGCAATTCGCCAGAGATAATATTGATATTGATATCCGCCACGGTATCCCGGACTGGGATGCTTACCGGGTGATGACCATAAAAAACGACACGCTGGTGGTGCTGGCCTCGCCGGAGTATGCGCAAAAACACCCCATCAACACACCCACCGATCTGCTGCAACAGTCACTCATCTCGTCCACCAGCACTCTGGTGAACTGGGAAAAATGGTTCGCCTGGCACAATATCGACAGGCCCTGGCTCAACTTCAGCCTCAGCTTTGACCGCTCCTATATGAGCTTTGAAGCGGCGCGCATGGGGCTGGGATTTATCCTTGAGAGCAAAATGATGGCGACAGACCACCTGAAAGATGGCTCACTGGTGCAGGTACTGCCGGATGAGATGGGGATCGCTATTAACGCACATCATCTGGTAATGCCGCATATGCATGAACGCGCGTGGAAGATCCAGCAGTTCGTTGAGTGGATTGACCGGGAGCTGCGGCTGTCGGGTTATCATCTGTAACGTCGGGTGGCGGCTTCGCCTTACCCGACCTACAAAATCTGCGGCCTGTTGCCCTCACCCCAACCCTCTCCCACCGGGAGAGGGAGAAATGCACATTAACCCACCGTGCCCCAGACAAGGTTCCCCTTATGGAAGGTCGCGGTGCGCGGTGAAATGCGCGCCACCGCCTCGGCGGAACAGGAGGCGTCCACCAGCACAAAGCTGGCGTCGTCCTGCGCTTTCGGCCAGACGCGTTCACCTTTGTCGTTCAGCGGCAGTACGTCACCGGTCGCAATACCTAAAGCGCGGGACAGCGTCTGCTCATTAGGGCGGATATAGAGCTGGGCGTAGAGATTCGCTTTTTCCAGCATGTCCCCCAGGCCGTACGGCGACCAGTGGTCGATCACGCTGTCGGTGCCCGTCATGACAAACACGCCTTTATCGCGCAGCTGCTTCAGCGGCATATGCAGGGTGCCAATCGGCACGGTGGAGGCGATAGTCACCTGCTGCGCCGCCATGCGGGTGGCAATCTCGTCCACCTGCTGCTCGTTGAGCGTGGCCAGCGCAAAGGCGTGGCTGATGGTCAGTTTGCCCTTCAGTTGCGGGGTTTTCTCCACGGTTTCGACCATGTAGTTCACCGCCGCCACGCCCGCCGGGCTGGTTTCGTGCAGGTGAATATCCACCCCTTTGTCGTAATCCAGCGCAATCTGGAACATGGTGTCGAGAGATTTCTCCATCGCCCCGTCAACGTTGGTTGGGTCCAGCCCGCCCACGTAGTGCGCCCCGGCCTGCATCGCCTCGCGCATCAGCTTTTCGGAATTCGACAGCAGCAGGCCATGCTGTGGAAACGCCACGATCTCGCAGTCAAATCCGGGCTTGCGACGCGCCAGCACCGCCTGCAGGTTCTCGAGATTCTTCAGGCCCGAGACTGGCTCAATATTGCAGTGGCTGCGGGCGAGGGTGGAGCCTTTCGACTGGATCAAATCGATCAGCTTTTCGGCGCGCTCCTGGGTATAAGGCTGGAGTTCGGGGAGCAGCTTCTGCTCAAGGCGGATCATATCCTGAATGGTTGTACCCGCCGGGCGGTTGAGCGAACGCCACGGGCCGCCGTAGAAGGTTTTATCCAGGTGAATGTGCATATCGCGCATCGCCGGGAGCATCAGCTTGCCGCCTGCGTCATAGTGCGGCAGGGTGGCGTCCGCGTGACTTTTGTTATCGCGCAGGGCGACAATTTTCCCGTCTTTGATCTCCAGCGTTTTCAGCTCGGTGCGGGTGCTCGTCGCCACGCCGCCGTCGACGTTAAATCCGGCCTCCAGCAGCACGTTGTCCAGGTAGTAGTGTTTAGCGGTGATGTTCATCGGTTTGCCCGTCTCGCAGGTTGGTTTTGCGGAATCGGCAGCATACGCGACGGAGCCGGTCGCGCCAAACAGCGCGCAGGCGGTGACCATTTTGCCGCTCTGGCTGATGAATTCACGGCGGCTTTTATTTTCACTCATCTTATCTTCCTTCATTAACAATATGGGTACCGGTTTCCCCGCGTAGCGCGGCGGGCAGGCAATCTGGCGAGGTGATGATCACGCGCTTGCCGCCATGGCGTAAAAATTCCAGCGAGGCGACGATTTTGGGCAGCATGCTGCCCGCCGGGAAATGGCCCTCGTCTTTGTAACGGGTCATCTGCGCCACGCTCACCGTGTCCAGCGCCTGCTGGTTCGGCTTGCCAAAGTGGATGCACACTTTTTCGACCCCGGTGGTGATCACCAGCACGTCGGCGCGGATCTCGCGCGCCAGCAGCGCGGTGGAGAGATCTTTATCAATCACCGCGTCAACGCTCTGGTAATCGCCCTGCTCCGTGCGCACCACCGGAATACCGCCGCCGCCCGCGCCAATCACCACAAAGCCTTTTTGCGTCAGGGTCTTGATGGCATCGGCTTCAACAATGCGTAACGGCTGCGGCGACGCCACCACGCGACGATAGCCCCGGCCAGAATCCTCAACAAAGTGCCAGTCCGGATGCGCCTGCTGCAGTTCATCGCGCTGCGCTTCGCTGAAGAACGCGCCGATGGGCTTGGTCGGGTGGCTAAAGCCCGGATCGTTTTTATCCACCTCCACCTGAGTGACGACGGTGACCGCTTTTTGCTCACCGCGCGCAGACAGGCGGTTGTTAATCGCCTGCTGGATCAGGTAGCCGATCCCGCCCTGGGTGTCCGCCACGCAGTTTGCCAGCGGCGTGAGCGGCAGACCCTCCCGCTCGTGAGCAATTTCGGCGCGGCGGAGATCCAGCCCCACCTGGGGGCCGTTGCCGTGGGTAAGCACGATGTCATAGTCCGAGGCCAGCATCTCCAGCACCGACTCTGCCACCGCCTTTACCGCCTGCGCCTGATGTTCAACCGACTGGCTGGCGTTATCTTTGATAATGCTGTTGCCGCCGATGGCGACGACCATAAGCTCTTTCATTTTGTTTCCTTTAGAAGGTGCGTTCTGGTGCCCTCACCCCGGCCCTCTCCCACAGGGAGAGGGGGATTAACAGAGATATCCAGCACATGCTTCACCACAAACATGCCGCCCATCATCAGATACGCGATCACAAACATCAGCGAACTGCCTTCGGCAAAGCCCACCACCGGGGCGTGGATCACGCCAAACAGCGCCAACAGCGCGCCACCGCCGGCGGCAACGGCCCCGCGCAGCGGTTTGTTGATAATGGCGAAGATGGCGATGCAGCCCCACAGCATGCTGGCGAGCGGTGCGCCACTGCCCAGATGCACCAGCCCCTCGTAGTAGATCCCTTTACTGTGCAGCACGTCGGTGCCGATTTTCGCCGCGCTGGTGCCCGCCGCGCCCATCACGCTGTTCATCATGGTCAACGCCCAGTTGGCGATCCACGGGAACAGGCAGATGAAAATCACGGGCACCTCCACTTTGGGCGTTTCCCTCACCACCTGGTTGGCGGTGACAACGCCGATAAACACCAGGATCGGCACGATGGCGGTCATCGGGATGATGGCGAGCATAAACGCCCCCAGCCCGAACAGCGGCACGATAAACATGGTCACGCCGGAGGCCAACGTGTAGCCGATGCTGGCGCCCATCGCTTTCCAGCCCGCATGACCCACATAGACCGTCACCGGGAACGGATTGCCCATCAGGCAGCCGAGCATGGAGGCCAGGCCGTTCGCCAGCATTACCTTGCGGGTCGGGTACTCGTCTCCCGCCGCGTGGGCGCTTTCAATGTTTTCCAGGTCGAAGATGTAGTTCGCCAGCCCCAGCGGCACGGCAGACGCCAGGTACGGCAGCGCGTGCGGCAAGCCCTGCAGGAAACCTTCTACATGGACTTCGGGCGGGTTAAAGCCGAAAGAGGACATCGAGGCTTTGATTGCCTCCGGGCTTTGCAGGCCGGAGATCCACGCTAACACCGTGCCAGCAATCAACAACAGCAGACCGGTCGGGATCCTGGCGAAGATCGGTTTTTTGCCGAACCAGTTAATGAAGATCAGCAGCAGCACAATGAACGACACGGTGGGCGCTTCAAACGCCTGCAGCATCGGGTTCATCGCCAGCAACAGCAGGCCCAGGCCCGACAGACACGAGAGCAGCACGGTACGCGGGATCATCTTGCGGATGGTCTCCCCCAGGAAAGAGCCGCCCGCCAGAATCATCGCCTCGACAAAGCACCACACCAGACCGATCTGAATGGCAAAATCCGCGTCACCGGTTTGCTGGTAGACCGGCATCAGGACCAGAAAGGTGACGGTAAAAATCGACGGCGCGCTCGGGCCAGACGGCAGCGCGGTGACGTCCGTTCGTCCGGTGGCGCGCGCCATCTGCAGGCCAAACCACGCGTAGCAGACGCTCGCCACCAGCACCGCCAGCCCGAAGGCCGGCGCGATGCGTCCATAAACAATCTCCTTCGGGATGCCGACGACAAAAATGAGCAACCCCATCATGGTTAGCAAATTGGTCAGGTTGTTGGTCATCAACCCGAAATATGCCGCCCAGTCACCTCTTTTCCACTCCAGTTTCATGTTTTTCATGGATGCTTGCCTTATAAAAAGTAGCGATCGCGGAAGGTCAACAGCGCCTTTTCAAAACAGCTAAACGGCGGGTGCACAATGCCCGCGCCAATCATGCCAATACCGGCGTCTTTGTGGGCAATGGCGGTATTGATAACCGGCAGAATGCCGCTGCCTGCGACTCGGGTGATGTCGATGGCGGTTGGAATGCCCATAAACGACAGCAGCGGAATGGTGACGTTCGGGTTTTCACCGAGGGTGATTTCGCGCATCTGGCGGGAGAAGTCGATGGCTTCTTCCACCGTGCCGCCCACCAGCGCGACAATCGCCGGGGCCGTCGCCATCGCAAAGCCACCGATACCGTAGGTTTCCGTGATGGCGCTGTCGCCGATATCCAGCCCGGAGTCTTCCGGCTTGTAACCTGCGAACATCGGTCCAATCACCTGCTGCGCCGGGCCGGTGAACCACTGCCCCGGCAGGCCGGAAATGCGCAGACCAAACTCGTAACCGTTACGCGCCATGGTGGTGACCACGGTGCTGTACTCAATGCCGTGGGCGGCGTCCAGCGCGGCCTTACACATCGCCATCCACGTCGGGCCGGAGAAGTAGTCGCTGCTGGCGACAAACTCAAATACCTCGCGCTGCTGCGCCACCGGATAGCCCGCCTGGATCACCCCCGGCGTCAGCGCCTGGATCAGCAGTGTGGTGCCCGCGTTGTTGCGGTTGTGGCATTCGTCACCCATGTGCAGCGCCTGAGCCAGCATCAGGCGCAGATCGATTTCGCCGATAATCTTCATGGCGTCGCGCAGCATCGGGCCAAGCACGTCGCGCATCCAGTTCAGACGGTCAATGACGCTCTGGTCGTTGGCGCCCATGCGCAGGATCTTCGCCATCTGCTCGCTGAGGTTGGTGTAGGCGCGGTTGCCGTAGGTTTTGTTCTCAACGATATGCATAAACATCGACGCGGAGGTGACGCCAGCCATCGAGCCCACGCAGTCGTGCTCGTGGCACGGCGAGAAGGTGATGTCGCCTGAAGCCGCCAGCCTTGCCGCCTCCTCCAGATCGTTCGCCAGCCCTTCAAACACCAGCGCGCCGGTGACCGCGCCTTTCATCGCGCCACACATATTTTCCCAGCTCACCGGAGGACCGGCATGCAGAATGGTGGTACGGGTCATCCCCGGCACAACGTTAATCGCCTGGTCGTACCCCACCAGCACCGGGTGGGACTGAATGATGCGCTCCAGCGCAATCTTGTTGGCGGCAGCGATCTTCTCTGCCAGCGGCTCCGCGGCCAGCTGGTCGAGCGCTTCGACGATCTGCATATTGCCCTGCCCCGGCGGTGCCCAGTCGAGTTGGGTGACGGGGACGTGCTGTTTTTTAAGATCGTCACTGAACAGCGCAATACCGACGTTAATGACGTTCAGCGGTTGGTTGAATAAGGTGGTCATCAGGCGTTCTCCCCTTTGCAGACAAATTCGCGTGCCAGTAATCCGGTGTTAGTACTGCTGCTGGCCCAGATCACGCCGGCATCGGTCAAAAGCTGACACTGCTGCGCCAGCGACTGAGGATCCTGGTCGGTGCCCAACACGTAGCCGAGGATCTCCAGCGGACGGTTATCGGCTTTCGCAATCGCCTGCGCCTCTTTAATGGCATCGAGCATCACGCCGACCGGATCCTCATGCGCGCCAAAGCCCAGCACGAAGTCCATCACAATTACGCCCACTTCCGGATCGCGCGCCTCCTGCAGCAGGCGGCTGATGCGGTTGGTCGGGTCGATCATCGGGTGCGGTTTGCCGTTGGTGAAATCGTCATCCCCAAAATCGAGGAAGGTGTGAGCCTGGCTGACGTTAATGTCGCGCAGGCGTTTCGCCGGATCGGGCTGAATGTTGCTGTAGACGTCGTCGTACTTCTCAAGCGCGGCGAACATCGCTTCATCACACAGGGTGCCGCCACAGAACAGACCGCGAATGTATTTCTGCTGCGGAGTGAGACGGGCGCGCACCTCTTCAATCAGGGGCCAGTTGAGCGGATGCAGGTTAAGGGACGCTTTGTTGATACCGGTGAGCAGCACGGCCTTCAGGGCCGCCTCTTTGGTGCCGCGGGCGAACTGCAGACCGTCTTCATCGGCGGGCGGTTCGTTGCGTCCAAGGAAGCAGGCGATGACCGGTTTGCGACAGGCCCGGGCACGCGCCAGCACCTTTTCTGCCACCGCTGGCGCTGGCGGTTTGGAGATCAGCGCGATGACCTGGGTGGCATCGTCGGCCTCCAGCATGTCGATGGCGTCGAGCATCATCAGACCACCGATTTTTTCACTGAGATCGCGCCCGCCGGTGCCAATCAGCTGCGATACCCCGCCGCCAAATTCATGAATACGCACACTCAGCTCCTGGCTACCGGTGCCGGACGCCCCGACAATGCCTATCGACCCGCGGCGTACGGCGTTGGCGAAGCACAGTCCTGCGCCGTTGATGATGGCAGTGCCGCAGTCTGGCCCCATCATCAGCAGCCCTTTCTGATGCGCCAGCTGCTTGAGTGCCAGCTCATCGTCGAGGGATACGTTATCGGAAAAGAGCATCACGTTGAGATCGTTTTCAAGCGCCTTGCGCGCTTCGCGTGCCGCAAACATGCCGTTTACTGAAATCACCGCCAGGTTACTGTCGGGACGGTGGGCTTTCGCACTGGCCAGAGTCGCGTAGCGTGCTTCATGGGTGCTCGCGCTCTCTATTCGGGTGAATAACGCTTCTATCGCCGCCAGGGTTTCATCATTGGCCGCGTCGCCTTTAATGACGATCATCAGATCGCCGTTTTTCGCATCCTCTAATTCCGGCGTTAACAGCCCGAGATTTTTTAATACGCCTTTGTTCATTTCCGTCGCCATCGCTACAAAGGCCTGCTCAACGCCCGGCAATTTATTGGCTTTGGTGGAAACGGACATTAATGAGACGGAGTCAAAATACGTGTTCTTTTTAATCACGATTTTTGTGGGCATTATTTTCTCCTGAATGCGGATAAAAGGGGGCCGCCGTCGTGCAAAATGCACGTCGGAAAAATACGTTTGAAATGGGGGCCAGCCGGAAACAGGCTGGCCGAATAAATTACGCGCCCGCCACCAGCAGCAGATCAGCTATCGCGTGGTAGCCTTTTTCCCGCGCCAGTTCGAGCGGGGTTTTACCGTATTTATCGGTCATGTGCGGATTCGCACCGTGGTCCAGCAGCAGCTTCACGATCGCCTGCTGTTTCGGGCCGCCGTCATTCAGGACAATGGCTTCCAGCAGCGGCGTCCAGCCGACGAAGTTGGTGTGATTAACGTTGATATCGGTCTTTTCCAGCAGCTCGCGGACAATCTCCACATGTCCTTTCTCACTGGCGGGCGTAATCCCCACTCCGCCGAAGCGCGTCAGGCGGTCCAGATCCGGGTTGGCGGGCAGAACAAGCCGCAGCAGGGTTAAATCATTGGTCAGGCAGCTGATCAGGAAGGGGTTAAAACAGGTCTGGTCCTGTTTATCTATATCCGCACCGGCGTCAATTAATAACGCGACACAGGGGTAATGTTTTTTCAGGCTGGCAATAACAATGGCGGTTCTTTTCTGACGGTTGGTGGCGTTAATATCGACACCTTTCTCAAGGCAGGCTTTTAGCGCGTCGACATTACCCTGCTCTGCCGCCAGTAAAAATTCCGTCACAAGTTCGTTCGCAGACATACAGACTCCCGATGGTGTGTTGCTGATGACCTGAGAATAGCAACAGCCCTTTCAGAAAAGAATCCGCTTAAAAATCATTCATCGACAGTCAATTCATTGTTGAGTTAAATTCAACGGTTCAGCCAAAACGTGCGTCTGTGCAACCTTTTTCTTATGGGTGAGCGTTTTTTCAGGCCATTCACGGCATTTTGCTTATGACCAAAGAAGCCTTGCATAACAAGGCCTGTAGCTAAACATCAGAACTGTGACCGCCGTCAAATGCGTTGTTGCGCCGCTGTTAAAATATGTTCAAAACTGATGGTAACCCGGAGCCGTAATATGAATTCCATCTTTACTGAAGAGAATCTGCTGGCCTTCACCACGGCGGCGCGTTTTGGCAGTTTCAGCAAAGCCGCCGCCGAGCTGGGTGTGACCACGTCGGCCATCAGTTACACCATCAAACGTATGGAGACCGGGCTGGACGTGGTGCTGTTTGTGCGTAACACCCGCAGCATCGAGCTGACCGAGTCCGGCTTTTACTTTTACCGCAAGGCTACCGATCTGCTGAACGATTTCTATGCTATCAGGCGTGGGATAGACACCATCTCTCAGGGCATCGAGGCGCGGGTACGCATCTGCATCAATCAGCTTTTGTATACCCCACGTCATACCGCGCGGCTGCTGCAGGTGCTGAAAAAGCAGTTTCCCACCTGCCAGATCACCGTCACCACGGAGGTCTATAACGGCGTCTGGGACTCAATCATCAATAACCAGGCCAATATCGCGATTGGCGCGCCGGATACGCTTCTTGACGGCGGCGGCATTGATTACACGGAGATTGGCGCTATTCGCTGGGTATTCGCCATCGCGCCGGAACACCCGCTGGCGTTTGTCCCGGAACCGATCGCGGAAAGCCAGCTGCGCCTCTACCCGAACATCATGGTGGAGGACACCGCGCACACCATTAATAAGAAGGTCGGCTGGCTGCTGCACGGGCAGGAGGCGATTCTGGTGCCGGATTTTAACACCAAATGCCAGTGTCAGATTCTGGGGGAAGGGATCGGTTTTTTACCGGAATACATGGCCCGGGAGGCCGTAGCGGACGGGCTGCTGGTGACACGACGCATCAATAACCCGCGTCAGGATTCGCGCATGCTGCTTGCCACGCAGCATGCGGCGACCGGCCAGGTCACGCGCTGGATCAAACAGCAGTTCGGCCCGCAGGGCGTACTGACCGGGATCTACAGCGACTTACTGTGGCGCACCTAGTTTCTTGTCTGAACCCAAAACGCGTGGATAAGTCCAGGGAAGTAGCCCAGTATGGTCAGAAGGATATTCAGGATAAACGCCCAGCCCAGTCCCTTGCCAAGCAGTACGCCCAGCGGCGGGAGAATAATCGTAAAAACAACACGCCAAAAACCCATAAAGACTCCGTGCAAGCTAACCAATTGAAAATTATAAAAGAGACATCTCTAAGCGTAGCCAGTTTACGGGTAACTGCCATTCGGCTGGCACGCTTTTACCAGCCTTTACCCTCTTTACACTGGCTTAAATCCTTCTTTAAATGCTCTACTACATAAAACACGACCGTAAGGAAACACCATGTCTCTTCCTCTGATTACGCCACAGCAGGCAAACGCGCTTATTGATGACGGCGCAAAGCTGATTGATATTCGCGATCCTGACGAATATGCCCGCGAGCATATTCCCGCCGCACAGTCCGTGCCGCTGGACACCTTACCCGGCGCACTGAACGCCGGGGCAGGTGAAACGGTGATTTTTCACTGCCAGTCCGGGGCCAGAACATCAAACAATGCCGCACGTCTTGCCCTGGCGGCGTCGCCTGCTCAGGCCTTCGTGGTCGAGGGCGGTATTCAGGGCTGGAAACAGGCCGGACTACCGACCGTAGAAGATAAATCCCAGCCGCTACCGCTGATGCGTCAGGTGCAAATTGCTGCCGGGCTGCTGATTCTGTGCGGCGTGGTGCTGGGCTATACGCTCTCCAGCGGCTTCTTCCTGCTGAGCGGTTTTGTCGGGGCCGGGCTTCTGTTTGCTGGCCTGACCGGATTTTGCGGCATGGCAAGACTGCTCAGGGTGATGCCGTGGAACAGACATACCTCATAAGCAGTAATCGATGAACCCTGCTGTACCCGGCGTGTGACGTGGGCTACAGTGAAGATCGCTAAAACGATGAGGAGGTTCTATGTTTTCTGTCGGTGATTATGTGCAACCGCGTCAGGGCGGCCCGAAACTGAAAGTGCTCGAAGTGAATGGGGATAGCATTGTGGCCGTTCAGGCCAGCAATGAGCAGGGCGAGAAATATACCCTGAAAGCAGCGGATGTTGCGCTGTACACCGAAGACGGTGATTTTGGCGTCTGCTAAACAGACAACCGGGCGGAGTCTTCCGCCCGGCTCACGCATTAGATCAGAAAATCATCCAGTGATTTGCCGTTTTCCAGCGCATTGGCAATAGGCTTCGGCGTGCGGCCCTGACCGGTCCACGTTTTCTCTTCACCGTTCTGGTCAATAAAGCGATATTTTGCTTCACGCGGCTTACGTTTTTTCGCCGATTTACCCGCATGCGCCAGCTCTACACCCAGCAGATCGGACGGTGAAATACCATCGGCTTTCATCCGTTCCAGCAGAGCATTAATTTTTTCCTGCTGCTCAGCGCGCTGTTGCTCTAATTCCGCCTGCTCACTACGTTTCTCTTCAGCAACGACCCTGACTTTTTCCAGCATTTCCTCAAGAACGTCCAGGGATAATTCACGCGCCATGGCGCGCAGAGTTCGGATATTATTAAGATTCTGTAACGTCAAAGACATATTATTTGAAAACCTTTTTTGTGGTGAGTCGTAAAATCAAAGCGAAGAATAATTCATTTCAAACATAATATCCACCCATCGACGCTTTTTGTCATTATTGTAAATATTTTTAAAGACGCCGCTTATATTATCCGTATATCGCGTTGTCGCGCTGCTTTTAATAAACATTCATAACAACATAAACGGTCGGTTTTAAGGCAAATCACAGGAGGGTACGCTGCGCGCTGCGTGTCGCACGGTCGCCGCCCACGCATTGCAAGCAACTTGTTGATTTTGCGCATCAAAAAACAGGACGAGAAAGAAAATAACGAAGCGAGCAAAAAACCATCATCTTTAGAGGATTTTGTGGAAAAAACGCGAATAAATAAAAATTTAACACTAGTTGTTAGTTTAAAGCCAGAAGGATACGCTATACACGTCAACCAAACCAACCCAAATCACTAAGATCATTACTTTTGTGCGTCTCAAGGAGCTCAGCCATGTTCTCACCGCAATCTCGCCTGCGCCACGCGGTAGCGGATACTTTCGCGATGGTTGTCTACTGTTCCGTCGTGAACATGCTGATTGAAATATTCCTCTCCGGAATGACCTTCGAGCAGTCACTTTCTTCGCGTCTGGTAGCGATCCCGGTGAACATTATTATCGCCTGGCCTTACGGCTTATACCGTGATGCCGTAATGCGCTTCGCCCGCCGCATCAGCCCGTCTGGCTGGATGAAAAACCTGGCAGATGTGCTGGCCTATGTGACGTTTCAGTCGCCGGTGTATGTGGCGATCCTGTTGACGGTGGGGGCAGACTGGCATCAGATTGCCGCAGCGGTGAGCTCAAATATCGTGATTTCGATGTTGATGGGCGCGGTGTATGGCTATTTCCTCGACTACTGTCGTCGCCTGTTCAGGGTCAGCCAGTACAGCCAGGCAAAAGCCTGATATGAAGCGACTGGCGTATGCCAGTCGCAGTATTATTGTGCGTCGCCAAACAGTCCCTTCAGAAACCGCTCCAGCGCCATACGCGAGCTAAAACCATGCGGAATACCATAATGCTCGTGCGTCTCGCCGCCTAAATAGAGCGGAAATTGCTGGTAGTGATCGCAGGTTTTAATATCCGAGGCAGGCTCAGCAAATGACAGACTTCTGTCTTTCAGCGTCGGGTGAATAATAAGAGCGGTACGCCCCATTCTGGCTTCACGATTCACGTAAACATAATTCTCGCCACGGCGATAGCCATACGCTTTTGGCGTCACTTCATCCATGGTGAATCCCGCTTTTTCAAGAACGCGCGCCACCTCATCCGGTCGTAAATACATATCTTTTCCTCGTTATCTTTTCCTGCCCGGCAACCTTACAGTATTCAGCATTAGCAGGGCTTTCAGAATATTCCATAAACGGCCTGATGAGTCGTGACTCGCTTCAGATATTAAATTTCTGAACTAAACTAAACCGGAAGACAAAATTATGGAGGATCGTATGTTTAACAGACCGAACCAAAACGATATTAACGACGACGCTCAGGATATTCGTAATGATGTCAGCAGATTAGCGGACACGCTGGAGGAGGTGCTGAAATCCTGGGGCTCCGATGCGAAGGACGATGCGGAGGCCGCAAAACGTAAGGCTCAGTCTCTGCTGCGTGAAACACGCGCCCGAATGCATGGCCGCTCTCGTGCCACCCAGGCTGCCTGCGACATGGCAAGTTGCGCCACCACCTTTGTTCGTGAAAAACCGCTATGTACCCTGGGTACGGTCGCGGCGGTGGGTATTTTTGTTGGCGCCCTGCTTAGCCTGCGTAAGTAAGCGCGCGTTATCAGCCCCGGTTGCCTCTGGCGCCGGGGCTTTTCTTTGCCTGAAAGCCTGAAAAACCCGTGCAGCCTGCCCTGCCCCGCTGTGCTCATCATTGGGGCGCCATCAATCTGAATTTCCCATATCTTGTATGGTTGAAACTTAGCACAACTACATCTAGTATTCCCTTTAGCAAGACACACACAACCTGACGCGATGCTTCGCGCCGTTCTCTCATTTTAAATGGAAATACGAATCATGAGCATTATTATTTACACTCGTAACGATTGTGTTCAGTGCCACGCGACCAAACGCGCTATGGAAAGCCGCGGGGTGGACTTTGAGATGGTGAATATCGATCTGGTGCCCGAGGCTGCCGATACCCTGCGTGCCCAAGGATTTCGCCAGCTGCCAGTGGTGGTGGCCGGGGAAACCAGCTGGTCTGGCTTTCGCCCGGACATGATTAACCGCCTCGCCGCGCAGGCCGCAAGGGCATGAGTGGGCTGGTCTACTTCTCCAGCAGCTCGGAAAACACGCTCCGCTTTATGGAGCGCGTCGGGCTGCCTGCGGTGCGCATTCCGCTCAACGAGCGGGAGCGTATTCAGGTAGACGCCCCTTACATTCTGGTGGTTCCCAGCTATGGCGGCGGCGGTACGGCAGGTGCGGTACCGCGTCAGGTGATCCGCTTTCTCAACGATCCCCATAACCGCGCGCTTATTCGCGGCGTGATTGCGGCGGGCAATCGTAATTTCGGCGACGCCTTTGGTCGCGCCGGGGATGTCATCTCTCAAAAATGCGGCGTGCCGTATCTCTATCGCTTTGAACTGATGGGGACACAGCAGGACGTAGAGAACGTGCGTAAAGGAGTGAACGAATTTTGGCAACGACAACCGCAGAACGCGTAATGCAGGCGACACCGGACTACCACGCCTTAAACGCGATGCTTAACCTCTACGATCGCGAGGGGCGCATCCAGTTTGGTAAAGATCATGACGCCGTGGACGCCTTTTTTGCCGCCCACGTCCGTCCAAACAGCGTGACGTTCGCCAGCCAGGATGAGCGTCTCGACTACCTGGTCAACGAAGGGTATTACGAAGAACGCGTGCTCTCCCGTTACAACCGCGCCTTTGTGGTCAGGTTATTTGAGCGGGCCCACGCCAGCGGTTTTCGGTTCCAGACGTTTCTGGGCGCCTGGAAGTATTACACCAGCTACACCCTGAAAACCTTTGACGGCAAACGCTACCTTGAAAGCTTTGAGGATCGCGTGGTTATGGTGGCGCTGACCCTGGCCCAGGGCGATGAAGCCCTGGCTGAACAGCTGATGGAAGAGATCCTCTCCGGACGCTTCCAGCCGGCCACCCCGACCTTCCTTAACTGCGGCAAGACCCAGCGCGGCGAGCTGGTCTCCTGTTTCCTGCTGCGCATAGAAGACAATATGGAGTCGATTGGCCGCGCGGTAAATTCGGCGCTGCAGCTGTCCAAACGCGGCGGCGGCGTGGCGTTTTTACTGTCTAACCTGCGTGAAGCGGGTGCGCCAATTAAGCGCATTGAGAACCAGTCATCCGGCGTGATCCCGGTGATGAAGATGCTGGAAGATGCCTTCTCCTACGCCAACCAGCTTGGCGCGCGTCAGGGGGCCGGGGCGGTCTACTTGCACGCCCACCACCCGGACATTCTGCGTTTTCTGGATACCAAACGCGAAAACGCCGACGAAAAAATCCGTATCAAAACCCTGTCGCTAGGCGTGGTGATCCCGGATATCACCTTTAAGCTCGCCAAAGAGAATGCCGACATGGCGCTGTTCTCGCCGTATGACATCGAGCGAATTTACGGCAAAGCGTTTGGCGACGTGGCGATAAGCGAGCTTTACGACGAGCTGGTTGCCGACGATCGCATTCGCAAAAAATACATCAACGCCCGCGATTTCTTCCAGCGGCTTGCCGAAATTCAGTTTGAGTCCGGCTACCCGTATATCATGTATGAAGACACGGTAAACCGTGCGAACCCGATTGCCGGGCGCATCAACATGAGCAACCTCTGTTCGGAGATTTTGCAGGTCAACAGCGCGTCCACTTATGACGAGAATCTGGACTACGCCGACATCGGCAAAGATATCTCCTGCAACCTCGGGTCGCTGAATATTGCCCACACCATGGATTCCCCCGATTTTGGCCGTACGGTCGACACAGCGGTTCGCGGCCTGACGGCAGTATCAGACATGAGTCATATCCGCAGCGTGCCGTCCATTGAGGCAGGCAACGCCGCGTCGCACGCCATCGGCCTGGGCCAGATGAACCTGCACGGCTATCTGGCGCGGGAAGGCATCGCCTACGGCAGCCCGGAAGGGCTGGATTTCACCAACCTCTATTTTTACACCATCACCTGGCATGCGCTGCACACCTCAATGATGCTGGCGCGCGAGCGCAACCAGCGCTTCGCGGGCTTTGAGCAGTCGCGCTATGCCAGCGGGGAATATTTCAGTCAGTACCTGGAGGGCGACTGGCAGCCGAAAACGGAGAAAGTGCGCGCGTTATTTGCCCGCGCCGGGATCGTTCTGCCCACGCGCGAAATGTGGCAGCAGCTGCGTGACGATGTGATGCGCCACGGCATCTATAACCAGAACCTGCAGGCGGTGCCGCCCACCGGCTCTATCTCCTATATCAATCACGCCACGTCGAGCATTCACCCGATTGTGTCGAAAATTGAGATCCGCAAGGAGGGCAAAACCGGGCGCGTCTACTACCCCGCCCCGTTTATGACCAATGAAAACCTGGCGCTGTATCAGGACGCGTATGAAATTGGCCCGGAAAAAATCATCGATACCTACGCCGAAGCAACCCGACACGTGGATCAGGGCCTGTCGCTGACGCTCTTCTTCCCGGACACGGCC
Organism: Enterobacter sp. A8; assembly: GCF_004296595.1. Taxonomy (NCBI): domain Bacteria; kingdom Pseudomonadati; phylum Pseudomonadota; class Gammaproteobacteria; order Enterobacterales; family Enterobacteriaceae; genus Enterobacter; species Enterobacter sp. A8. Next base: position 628,429 of record NZ_SCMF01000003.1, on the reverse strand, counting down.
ACCACGCGGGATATCAACAAAGCACAGATTTATGCCTGGAAGAAAGGCATTAAAACGCTCTATTACATTCGCCTGCGCCAGCTTGCGCTGGAAGGCACCGAAATCGAAGGCTGCGTGTCCTGCGCGCTGTAAGGAGAAAGGATGAAACTGTCACGCGTGAGTGCGATTAACTGGAACCACATTCAGGATGATAAGGACCTGGAGGTGTGGAACCGCCTGACCAGCAACTTCTGGCTGCCGGAAAAAGTGCCGCTTTCTAACGATATTCCGGCCTGGCAAACCCTGAGTCATGCCGAGCAGCAGCTGACAATTCGCGTCTTTACCGGTCTGACGCTGCTGGACACCATCCAGAATACCGTTGGCGCCCCCGCGCTGATGGCCGATGCGCTGACGCCGCATGAAGAGGCGGTGATGTCGAACATCAGCTTTATGGAAGCGGTGCACGCCCGCTCCTACAGTTCGATCTTCTCGACGCTGTGCCAGACCAAAGATGTGGATGCGGCCTACAGCTGGAGTGAAGAGAGCGAGTCACTGCAGCGCAAGGCCAACCTGGTGCTGGATTATTATCAGGCCGATGAGCCGCTGAAGAAGAAAATCGCCAGCGTGTTTCTGGAATCATTCCTCTTCTACTCCGGCTTCTGGCTGCCGATGTACTGGTCGAGCCGCGGCAAACTCACCAACACCGCCGATCTCATTCGCCTCATTATCCGGGATGAAGCGGTGCACGGGTATTACATCGGCTATAAGTACCAGAAAGGGCTGGAGAAAGTCAGTGATGCCAGACGCGAGGAGCTAAAAGGATTTGCCCTTGATTTGCTGATGGATCTTTATGATAACGAACTGAGCTATACCGAAGAGCTCTACGCCGGAACCGGCTGGGAAGAGGAGGTAAAAGCCTTCCTCTGTTACAACGCCAATAAGGCGCTGATGAACCTCGGCTACGAGGCGTTGTTCCCGCCGGAAATGGCCGACGTGAACCCGGCAATTCTGGCGGCGCTCTCCCCCAACGCTGATGAAAACCACGACTTCTTTTCCGGGTCCGGCTCATCGTATGTGATGGGTAAAGCGGTGGAAACAGAAGATGAGGACTGGGATTTTTAATGAGCGCCTTAACGTTCATTAATTAAATATAAATATTCCAATTTCCTTCCGGATATTTCTCCTTCAGCTACACTGTCATCTCCACGACATATTCGCCTGAATCACTCCGATCCAGGCGAATTCTCCCGATGGCGCAGCAAAAAATTCACAAAAATTCAGATCGCGCTCAGCCCTTTACTCATGGGAAATTCAGCCGTTTCGCTTACTGCAAAATTCAACCCATAAGCAAACCCAGGGTTGCCTCAGAATCTGAGTATGTTAGGGTTATGCCCGTTAACAATTTACCATGGTAATCATATCGACATAAACAAATAACAGGACACTCTCTATTGCATGGCAATTAAATTAGAAGTGAAGAATCTTTATAAAATATTTGGCGAGCATCCGCAGCGCGCATTCAAATATATTGAAAAAGGCCTTTCGAAAGAGCAAATTCTGGAAAAAACCGGGCTATCGCTTGGCGTTAAAGACGCCAGTCTGGCCATTGAAGAAGGCGAGATTTTTGTCATCATGGGGTTATCCGGTTCGGGTAAATCCACTATGGTTCGCCTTCTCAATCGCCTGATTGAACCCACCCGTGGGCAGGTCCTGATTGATGGTGTAGACATTGCCCAAATATCAGATGCCGAACTCCGCGAGGTGCGCAGAAAAAAGATTGCGATGGTCTTCCAGTCGTTCGCCCTGATGCCGCATATGACGGTACTGGATAATACCGCCTTTGGTATGGAATTAGCGGGCGTTGCCGCCAGCGAACGTCAGGAAAAAGCGCTTGATGCATTGCGCCAGGTGGGGCTGGAAAATTATGCCCATGCGTATCCGGATGAGCTTTCCGGCGGCATGCGTCAGCGTGTAGGTTTAGCCCGCGCATTAGCCATTAATCCCGATATTTTATTAATGGATGAAGCCTTCTCGGCGCTTGATCCCTTAATTCGCACCGAGATGCAGGATGAGCTGGTAAAATTACAGGCCAGACACCAGCGCACCATTGTCTTTATTTCTCACGATCTCGATGAAGCCATGCGTATTGGCGACCGCATTGCCATTATGCAAAATGGCGAAGTGGTGCAGGTCGGTACACCGGATGAAATTCTGAATAATCCGGCAAATGATTATGTGCGGACCTTCTTCCGCGGCGTGGATATTAGCCAGGTGTTTAGCGCCAAAGATATTGCCCGTCGTACCCCGAACGGCATTATTCGTAAAACGCCAGGTTTCGGTCCGCGCTCTGCCCTTAAGCTTCTGCAGGACGAAGACCGTGAATACGGTTATCTGGTTGAACGCGGCAATAAATTTGTCGGCGTTGTCTCCATCGATTCTCTCAAAACCGCGCTCAGCGAAAACCAGGGAATTGATGCGGCGTTAATTGACGCTCCGCTTGCCGTGGATGCCGAAACGCCGCTCAGCGAGTTGCTCTCTCATGTCGGCCAGGCACCCTGTGCCGTGCCGGTTATTGGGGAAGAACAACAGTACGTCGGCATCATCTCAAAACGGATGTTGCTGCAGGCTTTAGATCGCGAGGGGGCAAACCATGGCTGATCAATCTAACCCGTGGGGCACCACAGAGGCAGCAGACAGCGCTGCGCAATCTGCCGATGCGTGGGGTTCCACGCCAGCACCTGCCGATGGCGGTGGCGCGGCAGACTGGCTCAATAATGCGCCAGCACCGGCACCAGAACATTTCAATATTATGGATCCGTTCCACAAAACGCTCATCCCCCTGGACAGCTGGGTAACGGAGGGGATCGACTGGGTGGTTACCCATTTCCGTCCCGTCTTCCAGGGGATCCGCGTTCCGGTGGATTACATCCTCAATGGCTTCCAGCAGCTGATGCTGGGCATGCCCGCGCCGGTGGCGATCGTGCTGTTCTCGCTGATCGCCTGGCAGTTTGGTAGCGCAGGCATGGGGATCGCCACGCTGATCTCGTTGATTGCGATTGGTGCTATTGGCGCGTGGTCGCAGGCGATGATCACCCTGGCACTGGTGCTGACCGCCCTGCTCTTCTGCATTGTCATTGGTTTGCCTACGGGGATCTGGCTGGCGCGCAGTCCACGGGCGGCGAAGATCGTTCGTCCGCTGCTGGATGCGATGCAAACCACGCCAGCGTTCGTTTATCTGGTGCCCATCGTGATGCTGTTCGGTATCGGCAACGTGCCGGGCGTGGTGGTGACCATTATCTTCGCCCTGCCGCCGATTATTCGTCTGACGATACTCGGGATTAACCAGGTGCCTGCGGATCTGATTGAGGCCTCCCGTTCGTTCGGTGCCAGCCCGCGGCAGATGCTGTTTAAAGTTCAGCTCCCGCTGGCAATGCCCACCATCATGGCGGGGGTTAACCAGACACTAATGCTGGCGCTCTCGATGGTGGTGATCGCCTCGATGATTGCCGTTGGCGGGCTGGGTCAAATGGTACTGCGCGGTATTGGCCGCCTCGATATGGGGCTGGCGACCGTCGGCGGCGTGGGCATTGTGATCCTCGCCATTATTCTTGACCGCCTGACCCAGGCTGTCGGTCGTGATTCACGCAGTCGCGGCAACCGTCGCTGGTATACCACCGGCCCTGTCGGGTTACTCACCCGCCCATTCAGAAAATAAGGAACAACGATGCGACATAAGGTACTTTTTGCCACAGCGTTTGCCACCCTTGTCTCCACCAGCGCATTCGCCGCGGACCTGCCGGGTAAAGGCATTACCGTGCAGCCGGTGCAGAGCACCATTTCGGAAGAGAGCTTCCAGACGCTTATCGTCAGCCGCGCGCTGGAGAAGCTGGGTTATACGGTCAATACGCCGAGCGAAGTGGATTACAACGTCGGCTACACCTCGATTGCCTCCGGTGATGCGACCTTCACTGCCGTCAACTGGCAGCCGCTGCACGACGATATGTACGCCGCGGCTGGCGGTGATAAGAAGTTCTACCGTGAAGGCACCTTCGTGACCGGTGCGGCGCAGGGTTATCTGATCGACAAGAAAACCGCCGACCAGTACCACATCACCAATATTGAGCAGCTAAAAGATCCGAAGATCGCCAAACTGTTCGACACTAACGGCGACGGCAAAGCCGATATGATGGGCTGCTCGCCGGGCTGGGGTTGTGAAGCGGTGATTAACCACCAGAACAAAGCGTACGGTCTGGCGAAAACCGTCGACGTGAGCCACGGCAACTACTCGGCGATGATGGCCGACACCATCGCCCGCTTTAAAGAGGGTAAACCGGTGATTTATTACACCTGGACCCCGTACTGGGTGAGCGACGTGCTGAAGCCGGGTAAAGATGTGGTGTGGCTGCAGGTGCCGTTCTCCTCCCTGCCGGGCGAGCAGAAAGATATCGACACCAAACTGCCGAACGGCATGAACTACGGCTTCCCGGTGAATACGATGCATATCGTCGCCAACAAAGCCTGGGCGGAGAAAAACCCGGCCGCCGCCAAACTGTTCTCGGTAATGAAGCTGCCGCTGGCGGACATCAACGCCCAGAATGCGATGATGCACGCGGGCAAATCGTCTGAGGCGGATGTGAAGGGCCACGTTGACGGCTGGATTAAAGCCCACCAGCAGCAGTTTGATGGCTGGGTGAAGGAAGCGCTTGAGGCGCAGAAGTAAGTTTTTCCCCTCACCCCGGCTCTCTTAATCGTTCCCTCTCCCACAGGGAGAGGGTTAGGATGAGGGCACCAGACCGCACCATCCCCTAAACCGCACAATCCATCACCCGACAATCCCCCATCCTTCACAATCATTAGTTATTATTGTTTCCGGAAAAATAATCACTTAACTAATGATTTCTGAAACCCATGACAAAAACATCTCAGGGGCTTAGCCCCGCGCTTATTCTTTTAATGTCCGTGGCAACGGGTCTGGCGGTCGCCAGTAACTACTACGCTCAACCTCTGCTCGATACCATCGCCCGGGCGTTTAACCTTTCTGCCAGCTCGGCAGGCTTTATTGTCACCGCCGCGCAGCTCGGCTATGCCGCCGGGCTGCTGTTCCTGGTGCCGCTCGGCGACATGTTTGAGCGCCGGATGCTGATTGTCTCCATGACCCTGCTGGCCGCAGGCGGCATGCTGATCACCGCCAGCAGCCACTCTTTAACAATGATGATTATCGGCACCGCGCTGACGGGTCTGTTCTCCGTGGTGGCGCAAATTCTGGTTCCACTGGCCGCCACCCTCGCCGCACCGGAAAAGCGCGGCAAAGTGGTGGGCACTATCATGAGCGGCCTGCTGCTGGGGATACTGCTGGCACGTACCGTAGCAGGTCTGCTGGCCAGCCTTGGCGGCTGGCGTACCGTCTACTGGGTGGCAAGCGTGCTTATGGTGGTGATGGCGCTCGCGCTCTGGCGCGGCTTGCCGAAGGTGAAGCAGGAAAATCACCTGAACTATCCTCAGCTTCTGGCCTCCGTGTTCAGCCTCTTTACCCGGGATAAACTCCTGCGCACCCGCGCGCTGCTGGGATGTTTCACCTTCGCCAACTTCAGCATCCTATGGACGTCGATGGCCTTTCTGCTGGCCGCACCGCCATTTAACTATTCCGAAGGGGTGATTGGTCTGTTTGGTCTGGCCGGTGCGGCGGGGGCGCTCGGCGCGCGTCCGGCAGGCGGGCTGGCCGATAAGGGCAAATCCCACATGACCACCAGCGCGGGGCTGATACTGCTTCTGCTCTCCTGGGCAGCCATCTGGTACGGTCATACCTCCGTGCTGGCGCTGATCGTCGGCATTCTGGTGCTCGACCTCACCGTACAGGGCGTGCATATCACTAACCAGACCGTGATTTACCGCGTGAAGCCAGACGCGCGAAACCGTCTTACTGCCGGATACATGACCAGCTACTTCATTGGTGGTGCTGCGGGCTCGTTAATTTCCGCCTCGGCGTGGCAGCATGGCGGGTGGACAGGCGTGTGCGCGACAGGAGCCGTTGTCGCCGCGCTAAACCTGGTAGTATGGTGGCGCGGATACCATCGTCAGGAAGCCATTCACTAAGTTTTACATAGCTTTGGGCCTCTTAGGGTGTAAAGGGGCCCCTCACTCTGTTAATGTAAACGTAATCACTTATCCCAGAAATTTTAATGTGGGTGACATATTTTCAAACGGCATGAATAGTTCAGACCCCTGTCCTCACATCCTCTCTTCAGCGGGTTCATCCCTCTCTCTTTCTGTGCTCACCGGGTCACGGACTTACCCGGCGCTTTCTGATAGTGACATTAGTTTGGCGGATTTAACCGCACAAATAATTCATTTACATTATTTGTCACTATCGTTACTATATCGGCTGTAATTAATGAGGTTATGCCCAAATGGATAGTTCGTTTACGCCCATTGAACAAATGCTTAAATTCCGCGCCAGTCGTCATGAGGACTTTCCGTATCAGGAAATCCTGCTGACCCGCCTGTGCATGCACATGCAGGGGAAACTGCTGGATAATCGTAATAAGATGCTGAAAGCTCAGGGGATTAACGAGACGTTATTTATGGCGTTGATTACGCTGGAGTCTCAGGAAAACCACAGTATTCAGCCGTCTGAGCTGAGCTGCGCGCTGGGTTCGTCCCGTACGAACGCCACCCGTATCGCTGATGAGCTGGAAAAGCGCGGCTGGATTGAACGCCGTGAAAGCGATAACGACCGCCGTTGCCTGCATCTGCAACTGACCGACAAAGGTCACCAATTCCTGCGTGAGGTGCTGCCACCTCAGCACAACTGCCTGCACAAACTCTGGTCTGTCCTCAGCACAAGCGAGCGCGACCAGCTTGAGCACATCACTCGCAAGCTGCTCACCCGTCTGGATCAGATGGATGAAGATGGCGCCATCCTTGAGGCGCTGCGCTAACGCGACGACACGCTCGAACATCCAGATTTAATAAAAGAAAACTGACAGGCCAGCACGTGACACTGCTGGCCTTTCTGACAACAGGTCGGCTCAGCCGATGTGAAAATAAGAAGATCGTGGAGAACAACAATGAGCGCAAATGCGGAGAACACAACCCCGCAGCAACCGGCCAACAAGAAAGGCAAACGTAAGAGCGCCCTTCTTCTGTTGACCTTGCTCTTTATCATTATTGCCGTGGCATATGGGATCTATTGGTTTTTAGTATTGCGTCATGCAGAAGAGACAGACGACGCATACGTGGCAGGGAATCAGGTACAAATTATGGCGCAGGTGTCGGGCAGCGTGACAAAAGTCTGGGCTGACAATACCGACTTTGTGCAAAAAGGGGATGTGCTGGTCACGCTGGATCCGACCGACGCTCAACAGGCGTTTGAAAAAGCACAGACCGCGCTGGCCTCCAGCGTGCGTCAGACCCGTCAGCTGATGATCAACAGTAAGCAGCTGCAGGCCAACATCGACGTGCAGAAAACCGCACTCGCCCAGGCGCAGAGCGATTTGAACCGTCGCGTGCCGCTCGGTACCGCCAATCTGATTGGCCGTGAAGAGCTGCAGCACGCCCGCGATGCCGTTGCCAGCGCCCAGGCGCAGCTGGATGTGGCTATTCAGCAGTACAACGCTAACCAGGCGATGATTCTCGGTACCAGCCTTGAAAACCAGCCTGCGGTACAACAGGCGGCGACCGAAGTGCGTAACGCGTGGCTTGCCCTGCAGCGTACCAAAATCGTCAGCCCGATGACCGGCTACGTCTCCCGTCGTTCCGTACAGCCAGGCGCGCAGATCAGCCCAACCACGCCGCTGATGGCGGTCGTGCCGGCGGACAATCTGTGGGTTGATGCGAACTTTAAAGAGACGCAGCTTGCCCATATGCGTATCGGCCAGACCGCAACTGTTATCAGCGACATTTACGGTGACGACGTGAAGTACACCGGTAAAGTAGTGGGTCTGGATATGGGTACCGGCAGCGCCTTCTCGCTGCTGCCTGCGCAAAACGCCACCGGTAACTGGATCAAAGTGGTGCAGCGTCTGCCTGTGCGTATCGAGCTTGATCCTAAACAGCTGGCAGACCATCCGCTGCGTATTGGCCTCTCCACGCTGGTGACGGTGGATACCGCTAACCGCGACGGCCAGATTCTGGCAAGCCAGGTACGTAGCACCCCGGCTTATGAAAGTAACGCCCGTGAAATTAGCCTCGATCCGGTCAACAAGCTGATCGATGACATCGTGAAGGCAAACGCCGGTTAATCCGAAGGTGAGCGTTATGCAACAGCAAAAGCCGCAAAAACCGCTGGAAGGCGCGCAGCTGGTCATTATGACCATTGCGCTGTCGCTGGCGACATTCATGCAGGTGCTGGACTCCACCATCGCAAACGTGGCGATCCCGACGATCGCCGGGAACCTTGGCTCATCATTGAGCCAGGGAACTTGGGTCATTACCTCGTTCGGGGTGGCAAACGCTATCTCCATTCCGATTACCGGCTGGCTGGCGAAGCGCGTCGGTGAGGTGAAGTTGTTCCTGTGGTCAACAGTGGCGTTTGTGCTGGCCTCCTGGGCGTGCGGGATGTCCAGCAGCCTGACGATGCTGATTTTCTTCCGTGTCATCCAGGGGATTGTCGCCGGGCCGCTGATCCCCCTTTCGCAAAGTTTGCTGCTGAGTAACTACCCGCCTGCAAAACGCTCCGTCGCGCTGGCGCTGTGGTCAATGACCGTGATCGTCGCGCCTATCTGCGGACCGATTCTCGGCGGGTACATCAGCGATAACTACCACTGGGGTTGGATCTTCTTCATCAACGTTCCGATTGGAGCGGTTGTGGTTCTGATGACGCTGCAATCCCTGCGCGGTCGTGAGACCCGTACCGAACAGCGGCGAATCGACAGCATTGGTCTGGCGCTGCTGATCCTCGGTATCGGCAGTCTGCAGATAATGCTCGACCGGGGTAAGGAGCTGGACTGGTTCAACTCGCAGGAGATCATCATCCTGACCATTGTCGCGGTGGTGTCGCTGAGCTTCCTGATTGTCTGGGAGCTGACGGACGACAACCCGATAGTCGATCTCTCGCTGTTTAAGTCGCGAAATTTCACCATCGGCTGTCTGTGTATCAGCCTCGCCTATATGCTCTACTTCGGCGCGATTGTTCTGCTGCCGCAGCTGCTGCAGGAGGTGTATGGCTATACAGCGACCTGGGCGGGTCTGGCCTCTGCGCCTGTTGGGGTGATCCCGGTGCTGCTGTCGCCGATCATTGGCCGCTTTGCCCATAAGCTCGACATGCGCAGGCTGGTGACTTTCAGCTTCATTATGTATGCGGTGTGCTTCTACTGGCGTGCGTATACCTTTGAACCGGGGATGGACTTTGGCGCCTCTGCGTGGCCGCAGTTTATTCAGGGCTTCGCGGTAGCGTGCTTCTTTATGCCGCTGACCACCATCACGCTGTCTGGCTTACCGCCTGAGCGTCTGGCGGCCGCGTCGAGCCTGTCGAACTTTACCCGTACATTAGCGGGCTCCATCGGGACATCGATCACCACCACGCTGTGGACAAACCGGGAATCGATGCACCATGCGCAACTGACCGAAGCGGTAAATCCGTACAACCCGAATGCGCAGCAGATGTATAGCCAGCTTCAGGGGATGGGCATGACGGAACAGCAGGCGTCCGGCTGGATTGCCCAGCAGATCACCAACCAGGGGCTGATTATCTCGGCTAACGAGATTTTCTGGATATCCGCGGGGATCTTCATCGTCCTGCTGGGGCTGGTGTGGTTTGCCAGACCGCCGTTTGGTGCCGGCGGTGGAGGGGGTGGCGCGCACTAGTCCTCTGCGTGAAATGCCCGGTGGCGCTTCGCTTACCGGGCCTACGATATGTGCACATCCGGCAAAACCCGCGCTGTTGTCCAAAACGCGACAGCAATTGTCACATCCGATAAAGCAGCGCTCCTGAAATCGATTCACGATAGTGAAAAGACAACAGGAGCGCATCATGCTGAACACACCCGCCGACAAGTACCAGCCTTATCCCGTTATTTCTCTTTCCGACCGTCGCTGGCCTGAGCAACGCATCACCCATGCCCCGCGCTGGCTCTCAACCGATTTACGCGATGGCAACCAGGCCCTGGCCGAACCCATGGACAGCACGCGCAAGCTGCAGTTCTGGGATCTGCTGTTAAGCTGCGGGTTTAAAGAGATTGAAGTTGCCTTTCCTTCTGCGTCGCAGACGGATTTCAACTTTGTTCGCCAGTTGATTGAAGAGAATCGCATCCCGGATGACGTCACAATTCAGGTATTAACCCAGGCACGGGAAGACCTGATCGTCCGCACCTTTGAATCGTTACGTGGCGCGAAACAGGCCACCGTCCATCTGTATAACGCCACCGCCCCGCTGTTTCGCCGCCTGGTGTTCGGCCTGGAGAAAGCGCAAATCGTTGAGCTGGCAACACGCTCCACGCGGCTTATCCGCACGCTGTGCGAAGAGAACCCGGAGACGCGCTGGCAGTACGAATACTCCCCGGAGACCTTCTGCTTTACCGAGCCGGAGTTTGCGCTGGAGATTTGTGAAGCGGTGGCGGAGATCTGGCAGCCCTGCGCCGAACGGCCCATGGTGATCAACTTACCGGCCACCGTGGAGGTCAGCACGCCAAACGTGTATGCCGATCAGATCGAGTATTTCTGCCGCCACTTTAGCCGTCGCACCGATGTTTGCATCAGCGTTCACCCGCATAATGACCGCGGCACCGGCGTGGCCAGCGCAGAGCTGGCGGTGATGGCGGGTGCGGACCGGGTGGAAGGCTGTCTGTTTGGCAACGGCGAACGCACGGGTAACGTCTGCCTGGTAACGCTGGCGATGAATCTCTACAGCCAGGGGATCAGCCCGAATCTCAACTTTAGCGATATGAACCGGGTGGTAGAAGTGGTGGAAGCCTGCAACCAGCTTCCGGTACACCCGCGCCATCCGTGGGCGGGACGGCTGGCCTATACCGCCTTCTCGGGCTCGCATCAGGACGCCATTAAAAAAGGCTTTGATGCCCGCAAACCGGGCGAGCGCTGGGTGATGCCGTATCTGCCCGTCGATCCGCAGGATATCGGCTGCACGTATGAAGCGGTGATTAGGGTTAACAGCCAGTCCGGGAAAAGCGGCAGCGCCTGGCTCATCGAGCAGAATCATGGTCTGAAGTTGCCCCGCGCGTTGCAGCAGGATTTTAGCCAGCATGTGCAGCAGGAGACCGATCGCCATGGTAAAGAGATGACGCAGCACGCCCTGTGGCAGCTGTTTCGCAGCCGCTACGGGCTGGTCGCAGACCCACACTTTGCCCTGCAATCTTATCGCAGCGACAGTCAGCAGGACGGTCAGTTACGTTTGACGGCAAGCGTCGTGACGCAGGGCGCAACGCGCCAGCTTGAAGGCCAGGGCAACGGGCTATTATCCGCGGCAGCCAGTGGGTTAAGCCGCTGGCTCAACACCCCGTTTGTGATTAAAGACTACCACGAACATACGCTGGGGGAGCGCAGCGACAGCCGCTCGGTGGCTTACATCCGCTGCCTGTTCCAGGACGGCAGCAGCCGTTGGGGAGTGGGCATTGACAGTGACGTGGCGCGCGCCTCGCTCCAGGCGCTGTTTAATGCGGTGAGCTGTCTTTGAAGTAATCGCTGGGTGATGTCCCCATCACCCGGCGAAACATCGCGGTAAAGGCGCTGTGGCTACCGTAGCCCAGATCCAGCGCCACGCGTAACACGGGCTGCCCCTGAGCCAGCCGTTGCAACGCCTCCAGCAGGCGCGCCCTTCTCAACCACTCTGCGTAGCGTAAACCGGTCTGCTGTTGAAAATGACGGTTCAGTGTGCGCTCGCTCATGCCTGCGCAGCTCGCCGCCTCAGTACTGCTCCAGCTTTCACCGGGTGCCTGGCGGATCCGCTGGCAAAGCTGGCGTAACGGCTCGCTTTCCGGCTCCGGCAGATGAAACGGCAGCACTGGCATCAAACGGATCTCATCCAGAATCAGCTCATACACCCGCTCGTCGCGGCTCCCCGGCGAGTAAGATTCATCAAGCAGCAGGGAAGCGAGGATCAGTTCGCGTAACAGCGACGAGATCTGCACGATCTGGCAGGTTGCAGGGAGATCGGCCCGCGCCAGCGGATCGATAAACAGCGTACGCGCCGCCACGTTGCCGGTGATGCGAAGCGAGTGTTGCGTTCCTGCTGGCAGCCAGACGCCACGGCCCGGCGGAACAACCCAACAGCCCGATGCGGTATCCACTCTTACCACCCCGCTCAGGGTGTGCAGCAGCTGGGCACAGTCGTGCTGGTGCCACGGCTCGCTGTCACCATGAACGTAATCATGGGCAAACGGAACGAGGGGACGATGGGTAAAGGAGAAGGTAGACGTTGTGGTCATGGGTTAAACAACCCTCACCCTACCCTCTCCCGGTGGGAGAGGGAAAAGGTGCACTAGATGTGCAGTTCCTGCAGTTTTTCTTTTGGCAGGGCCAGCTCTTCGTTGCTGTTGACGCGAACATCACGCTCGATGATGTGACGCGCGATCTCCTGGGCTTCTTCCAGAGAGTGCATCTGGTATGTGCCGCACTGGTAGACGTTCAGCTCGGGGATCTGGTTCTGCTCTTTTACCTTCAGCACGTCCTGCATGGCCGCTTTCCAGGCATCAGCAACACGCTTCTCTTCAGGCTGGCCGATCAGGCTCATGTAAAAACCGGTACGGCAGCCCATCGGAGAGATATCGATAATCTCCACGCCGTTACCGTTCAGGTGGTCACGCATAAAACCAGCAAACAGGTGTTCCAGCGTATGAATGCCCTTTTCCGGCATCACTTCTTTATTCGGCACGCAGAAGCGCAGATCGAAAACGGTGATCGTGTCGCCGTGCGGGGTGTTCATGGTCTTCGCCACGCGGACTGCAGGTGCTTCCATACGGGTATGGTCGACAGTAAAGCTATCTAATAACGGCATACGTCACCTCCGATAGTGATTTTTTTTAAAATAAACTGAACTCTTCTACAGAATGCACGTCTGAGTATATGAAAGACGCGCATTTGTTATCATCATCCCTGAATTCAGAGATGTATATTTTGGCCACAGCGATGTGGCCTTTTTCTTTTCTGCTTAAGCCTGCTTAGCCAGAAACGCCTCAAACGACTCCGTATCCGCCGCTTCGACCTCTTTCTGACGTACGACAGACGCATCGCGCTCCGCCGCAAAATCCGCTTCGCTCAGGATCTCTAATGGCTCCTGCATCAGCATTTCACGGTACTCCGCGGAGAGGGCTCGCCCTGTTCCGCCGATGCCCTGATCAATCATAGAACGCAGAATACGCGCCGAGAATGTCAGTTCCGGGTTATCAAAGCATTCCACTAACTGGTCGCAGACCTGTTGATACGCTTCGCCACCGTAAAGGCTGTCCATTGTCTGGGCAACGCGCTTCAGGTCGCGGAACAGATCTTTACCCACTTTCGGCAGCGGGAACTGCGCCGTTTCACAGCCGATACCCAGCGTCAGGCCCGGTTTGCGCCCTTCCAGGATCACGCGGTTCCAGTTAGTGCGGGTACAGAGCAGTTCGTCTGAACTCATTTCCGGCGCATCGGCCAGCACACACCAGACCATAAACAGATCCAGGAAGCGAACCTGCTGCTCATCAACACCGACCGGTGAGAACGGGTTGATATCCAGTGAGCGCACTTCAATGTATTCGATCCCGCCGCGCTGCAGCGCATCCGACGGGGTTTCACCGCTGCGCGTCACGCGCTTCGGACGAATCGGTGCGTACAGTTCGTTTTCAATCTGCAGCACATTGCTGTTGATTTGCAGACGTTTGCCGTCTTTTTCGAGGCCGATTTTCTCGTACTCTTCCGACGGGGTTTTGATCGCCCGCTTCAATCCTGCCACATATTCGTGCAATTCGTTAAACGTAATACCGAGATTGCTTTGCGATTTATTGGTATAGCCAAGGTCGCTCAGACGCAGCGAGGTGGCATACGGCAGGTAGTACATTCCGCACGCGGTCTTCTCGAACGGTAGCGTCGTCGGTTTCCCCTGCAGGAACGAGGAGCATATAGCCGGAGACGCACCAAACAGGTAAGGAATAACCCAGCCAAAACGGTAATAGTTGCGGATCAGGCGGAAATAACCCGCGGAGATCGCGTCCTTATCCGTTTCACCGCATTTCGCCTGCCAGAAAGCCATCGGCAAAGAGAAGTTGTAATGTACGCCTGAGATCGTCTGCATCAACGCGCCGTAGCGGTTTTTCAGACCCTCGCGATACAGCGTTTTCAGTCGACCGATATTCGACGTGCCGTATTGCGCCAGTTCAATCTCCTGCCCCTGCTCGATATAGCAGGGCATGCTGAGCGGCCACATACGCTCATCGCCCATATTTCGGGCGGTGTAGCGATGGATGTCGCGCAATATCGTCAGCATATGATCAATATCACCGTCCACCGGAGTGATAAATTCCAGCAGTGCTTCAGCGAAATCGGTAGTGATCCATTTATGTGTCAGCGCCGAGCCTAACGTCTTCGGGTGACCCGTCGTCGCTAAGCTGCCATCCGCGTTTACGCGCAGCGTTTCACGCTCAAGGCCACGCTGAATACCCTTCAGTGCCTGAGGGTGGTTTTCCAGCCAGGCCAGCGCCTGTGATACGTCCGGGATCAAATTGACCTCCCGCCTGTCAAAGTAATGTTACTCAGCATAATTGTAATGGTTGACGATTGAAGGTCGCGTATTCATTCCACCAATTAGTGCCACCACGTCATACCCTGTAGTGTTGCCCACGCCACAAGAACATAGCGCAACGCCTTGCCAAGGCACAAAAAAAAGAGCACCGGCCCCCAGGAGATGCGCATCCATCCCGCCAGCAGACACAGTAAATCGCCTATTACAGGCATCCAGCTTAATAACAGCGTGGCAGCGCCATAGCGTTTTAGCCAGCCGACTGCCTTTTCCTGCCAGCGCGATTTTTCACGCAGCGGAAAGAAACGCCCAAGAATAACGTTAGTCAGCCCTCCAAGGCTATTACCCATTATTGCTATTAACACAAGCAACCAGGGCTGACTCACGCCAGACAACAGCATCGCCACCAGCACCACTTCCGAATTACCCGGTAAGAGCGTAGCACTTAAAAAACTGCTGGCGAATAATGATAAAAGTGACAGCGCGTCACTCACAGTAAGCGAACATCCACCGCATCCATTCCGGCAGCACGCGCGGCCTGAATGCCAAAGTCGGCATCTTCAAAGACAACGCATTTTGCCGCCGGCACACCCATTCGTTCTGCGCAAAGCAGGAAGGTGTCCGGTGCGGGTTTGTGATTTTTAACATGGTCGGCGGCAACCACTGCAGAAAAATAGTGGCGCAGGCCAAGATGGTTGAGCAGCGCTTCGGCGATGGCGCTTTCGCTGCCCGTGCCGACCGACATCGGGCGACGTCCGTGCCACTCTTTTACCACGTCAATAAGCGGCAGAGGACGCACGGTATCCAGCAGGATAGCTTTGACTGCATCGGTTTTTTCACGCGCGAGCTGGTGCGGATCGAGATCGGCCTGATTAAGTTCAATCACGGCCTGTGCGATACGCCAGGTAGGAGATCCGTTGAGGGCAATCATCGCCTGGAGATCGAAGCGCATACCGTAACGTCCAAGAACGTCCGTCCAGGCCTGGCGATGCGTGGGTTCGGTATCCAGAAGCGTGCCATCCATATCGAAGATCAAACCGTCATACTGTGCGTACATCGTGCTCTCGCTAACCGATTAACAAAGGGTTACTTTATCGTAAACGGGCGTTTTTGTCGCTGACAGAGAATGTGATTGCTGACGGAACGTCGAAGGAATAAACAAACCAGGAGAAGATGGTGCATCCGGGAGGATTCGAACCTCCGACCGCTCGGTTCGTAGCCGAGTACTCTATCCAGCTGAGCTACGGATGCATCGGGATTTACTGCTATTGCTGCTGATACTTGGTGTCACTTCAAAAGCAACACAAAGTAATAGATGGTGCATCCGGGAGGATTCGAACCTCCGACCGCTCGGTTCGTAGCCGAGTACTCTATCCAGCTGAGCTACGGATGCATCAGGGTACTGCTTTCAGAAATAGTAAATGGTGCATCCGGGAGGATTCGAACCTCCGACCGCTCGGTTCGTAGCCGAGTACTCTATCCAGCTGAGCTACGGATGCATCGGGATTTACTACTGTACTGCTCGATGTTCATATCACTTCTAAAGCAATATGAAGTAATAGATGGTGCATCCGGGAGGATTCGAACCTCCGACCGCTCGGTTCGTAGCCGAGTACTCTATCCAGCTGAGCTACGGATGCAAAATGGCGGTGAGGCGGGGATTCGAACCCCGGATGCAGCTTTTGACCGCATACTCCCTTAGCAGGGGAGCGCCTTCAGCCTCTCGGCCACCTCACCACACAACGCCTCTTTCGAGTGCTTCGAGCCACTCGTTAAGAGCTTCTCGTCGCTGCGTGGCGCATATATTACTTTCTGGGACTTATAAGTCAAACAATTTTCCAAAAGCTTTTATCGTTTGCACAAATCACAGGCAATTCGCATGTAAAAGCCGCAAAGAGAGTGTTTTATAAGCGGATTTTGCAGGCATCCTCACAGAAATCTATGAAGAGAAGCGTGTGGTTTGGACGAGATAAGCTGGCGAGAGTGGTTAAAAACAGAGCGATTGAAATCGAACGGTAACTTTAAGCAGGAAAAATAACAGGAGGGGTTGCGTCTCGCCCGACAGCGAGACGCGACAATATCAGTAACTGGACTGCTGGGATTTTTCAGCCTGGATACGCTGGTAGATCTCTTCACGGTGGACAGATACTTCTTTAGGAGCGTTAACACCAATACGTACCTGGTTACCCTTTACCCCTAAAACTGTCACGGTGACCTCATCCCCAATCATGAGGGTCTCACCAACTCGACGAGTCAGAATCAGCATTCTTTGCTCCTTGAAAGATTAAAAGAGTCGGGTCTCTTGTATCCCGGCATTATCCATCATATAACGCCAAAAAGTAAGCGATGACAAACACGTAAAGTGTAAGCAGTCACGGCATCACATTCTGTTAAACGTAAGTTTAGCCGATATACACAAACTCAACCTGACTTTATCGTTATCGATAGTGCAGTGAACAAGACGCCATAACGTTACCGCTATGGCGTCTGTTTGTGCTTTGTAGTTATTACAGTTTCGCGCTTACCCAGCTTTCAACGCTGGCCAATGCCGCAGGAAGTGCCGCCGCATCCGTACCACCGGCTTGCGCCATGTCCGGACGACCGCCACCTTTGCCACCCACCTGCTGGGCAACCATGCCAATCAGTTCCCCTGCTTTAACGCGGTCGGTCACATCCTTAGAGACGCCCGCAATCAGAGAAACCTTACCTTCTGCTACCGTCGCCAGTACGATAACCGTCGAACCAAGCTGGTTCTTGAGATCGTCGACCATGGTACGCAGCATCTTAGGCTCTACACCTGCCAGATCGCTGACAAGCAGTTTGACGCCCTTAATGTCTACAGCCTTGCTGGAGAGGTTTGCACTCTCCTGCGCCGCAGCCTGCTCTTTCAGCTGCTGCAGCTCTTTTTCCAGCTGGCGAGTACGATCCAGCGCAGCACGCACTTTCTCGCCCAGATTCTGGGTATCGCCTTTCAACAGCTGCGCGATATCGTGCAACTGGTCGCTCTGCGCATGCAGGCTGGCAATCGCGCCTTCACCGGTCACCGCTTCAATACGACGCACACCTGCCGCCGTACCGGATTCAGAAACGATGCGGAACAGACCGATATCACCGGTACGCGATGCGTGTGTACCACCGCACAGCTCGGTAGAGAAGTCGCCCATGCTCAATACGCGAACACGGTCGTCATATTTCTCACCAAACAGGGCCATCGCACCTTTTTTCTTCGCCGCGTCGAGATCCATAATGTGGGTTTCGATTGGCAGGTTACGACGGATTTGCGCGTTCACCAGATCTTCCACCGCACGGATTTCAGACGGTTTCATCGCTTCAAAATGCGAGAAGTCGAAACGGAGCACTTTGTCGTTAACCAGAGAACCTTTCTGTGCAACATGCGTTCCCAGAACCTCACGCAGTGCAGCGTGCATCAGGTGCGTTGCCGAGTGGTTCAGACGGATGCGTGCGCGGCGCGCTTCGTCAACATTAGCCTGAACGCCCTCGCCCACTTTCAGGGAGCCTGAAACCAGTTTACCCAGATGACCAATCGCCTGGCCGTATTTCTGAGTGTCGTTCACACTGAAGCTGAAACCGTTGCCTTTCAGTTCGCCTTTATCGCCAACCTGACCACCGGATTCCGCATAGAACGGGGTTTTATCCAGAATGACAACTGCATCCTGACCTGCACTGATACTGTCTACGGCTTTGCCGTCAACAAACAGGGCGGTCACTTTGCCAGTCAGTTCCAGCGCTTCATAACCTTTGAATTCAGACGCGCTATCCACGCGGATCATCGCGTTGTAGTCTGCGCCAAAACCGCTGGACTCACGCGCACGACGACGCTGCTCTTCCATCGCCGCTTCGAAGCCCGCTTCGTCCACTTTGATGTTGCGCTCACGGCAAACGTCCGCCGTCAGGTCAACCGGGAAGCCGTAAGTGTCGTACAGGCGGAAGGCGGTTTCGCCATCCAGCGTGTCGCCCTTAAGCTTAGCGAGTTCTTCATCCAGCAGCGCCAGACCACGCTCCAGCGTACGGGCAAATTGCTCTTCTTCAGTCTTCAGTACTTGCTCAACCTGCGCCTGCTGGCGTTTCAGCTCATCACCCGCTGAACCCATTACGCCAATCAGTGGCCCAACGAGCTTATAGAAGAAGGTGTCCTTCGCGCCCAGCATGTTGCCGTGACGGATAGCACGACGAATGATACGACGCAGCACATAGCCACGGTTTTCATTCGACGGAATAACACCGTCAGCAATCAGGAACGCACAGGAACGGATATGGTCTGCGATTACGCGCAGTGATTTGTTGTTCAGATCGGTCGCGCCAGTCACTTCTGCAACGGCTTTGATCAGGGTGCTGAACAGATCAATTTCGTAGTTGGAGTTAACGTGCTGCAGAACAGCCGCAATACGCTCCAGGCCCATACCGGTATCAACGGACGGTTTTGGCAGCGGCTCCATGGTGCCGTCGGCCTGACGGTTGAACTGCATGAAGACGATGTTCCAGATCTCAATGTAGCGATCGCCGTCTTCTTCCGGGCTGCCTGGAGGGCCACCCCAGATGTGGTCGCCGTGATCGTAGAAGATCTCGGTGCATGGACCGCAAGGGCCGGTATCACCCATCTGCCAGAAGTTGTCAGACGCGTACGGTGCGCCTTTGTTGTCACCGATGCGAATAATACGTTCGCGCGGGATACCGACTTCTTTTTCCCAGATTTCGTAGGCCTCGTCATCGGTTTCATAGACGGTAACCCACAGACGCTCTTTCGGCAGGTTGAACCAGTTTTCACCGGTCAGCAGTTCCCACGCGTATTGAATAGCATCATGTTTGAAATAGTCGCCGAAGCTGAAGTTACCCAGCATTTCGAAGAAGGTATGGTGGCGCGCGGTGTAACCGACGTTTTCCA
This sequence comes from Enterobacter sp. A8, assembly GCF_004296595.1. Classification (NCBI taxonomy): domain Bacteria; kingdom Pseudomonadati; phylum Pseudomonadota; class Gammaproteobacteria; order Enterobacterales; family Enterobacteriaceae; genus Enterobacter; species Enterobacter sp. A8. The sequence goes on along the minus strand of NZ_SCMF01000003.1, from coordinate 608,885 downwards.
GGTCGTTGTGTTTACCGCCCGCACGCACGCAACGCTGTGAGGTTGTGGCGCGGGAATAATTACGCTTGTCGAGACCAAGGAACACATCCTTGAACTGGTTCATCCCGGCGTTGGTAAACAGCAGAGTTGGGTCGTTGTTCGGTACCAGGGAGCTGCTGGCAACAACCTGGTGTCCCTTACTATGGAAAAAATCGAGAAACGCCTGACGGATCTCAGCGGTGCTCTTGCTCATAATTATCCTGAAATCAAGCTAACGAAATGTCGTAGCAAGCCGGTATCGGTAAACCCCTGGACAGACCTGCTACTGGAAAAAGTGGGAATAAGATAAGTTTTCTTTGGTGGGAAGTAAAATCCCGCATGCGTTCAATCGGCAAAATTACGCCAGATATCCTGAATATCTTCCATCAGAAAGCCGCGGTAGAGCAAAAAGCGCTGGATTTTGACTTTTTCTGAAAATTCACGCGGCAGCGGTTCACCGTATTTACGAATCGCCTGCTCTTTTGCCAGCGCACACCAGTCGGTGTCACAGTCGCGCATTGCTTTTTCGATGGACTCACGGGCAACGCCCCTCTGGTTCAGCTCCTGACGGATACGCGCCGGACCGTATCCCTTGCGGCCACGGCTGGCCAGGAACCGGGAAGCAAAACGGTCGTCATCCAGATAGTGATGCTCGTAGCACCAGGCAATCACCCGGTCATAATCTTCCGCGGTGGCATCAATCTCTTCCGGCCCATTTTTACTCATCACCGGGGCCGACAGTTTACGCCGCAGCTCTTGTTCACTGTGGTCACGCACGGCAAGGATCCGCACCGCGCGGTCCAGTAATCGCGCATAAGCGGGTCGACGCGTTGTGGATTCGCTCATAAAAAACCTGCTGGTTCAGAAATGCAAAAAGGGCCGCATCAGCAGCCCTTCATTTTTAAACGAAAGCCTTAAAAGTCTTCGTTAGTTTCTTCAGCATCCGCACCATCAACCACAAAATCAGGTTTAGAGTCCTGGTTGTTCAGCAGAAGCTCACGCACTTTCTTCTCGATCTCTTTCGCTGCAGCCGGGTTCTCTTTCAGCCAGGAGATCGCATTCGCTTTACCCTGACCAATTTTATCGCCGTTGTAGCTGTACCATGCGCCCGCTTTTTCGATCAGCTTCTCTTTCACGCCCAGGTCAACCAGTTCGCCGAAGAAGTTGATACCTTCACCGTAGAGGATCTGGAATTCAGCCTGTTTGAACGGCGCGGCGATCTTGTTCTTCACGACCTTCACGCGGGTTTCACTCCCCACCACGTTCTCACCCTCTTTCACCGCACCGATACGGCGGATATCCAGACGGACAGAAGCATAGAATTTCAGCGCGTTACCACCGGTAGTGGTTTCCGGGTTACCGAACATTACGCCAATTTTCATACGGATCTGGTTGATGAAGATCAGCAGCGTGTTGGACTGCTTCAGGTTACCGGCCAGCTTACGCATTGCCTGGCTCATCATACGTGCCGCGAGGCCCATGTGAGAGTCGCCGATTTCGCCTTCGATTTCCGCTTTTGGCGTCAGCGCAGCAACGGAGTCGACCACGATAACGTCAACCGCACCGGAACGCGCCAGCGCGTCACAAATCTCCAGCGCCTGTTCACCTGTATCTGGCTGAGAACACAGCAGGTTATCGATATCCACACCCAGCTTACGAGCATAAACAGGGTCCAGCGCGTGCTCGGCATCGATAAAGGCACAGGTTTTACCTTCGCGCTGCGCCGCGGCAATCACCTGCAGCGTCAGGGTGGTTTTACCGGAGGATTCTGGCCCGTAGATCTCTACGATACGGCCCATTGGCAGACCGCCCGCGCCCAGCGCGATATCCAGAGAAAGCGAACCGGTGGAGATCGTTTCCACATCCATGGTACGGTCTTCACCCAGGCGCATGATGGAGCCTTTACCGAATTGCTTTTCGATCTGGCCCAGTGCTGCCGCCAACGCTTTCTGTTTGTTTTCGTCGATAGCCATTATTACTCCTGTCATGCCGGGAGAAGCGACTGTGCTTCACCGTGGATTTCTGTTCTGTTGGTGCAATTATACTGTATGGTCATACAGTATCAAGTATTTTGTAGAAATTGTTGCCAGAGCGTTTTTAACGCATAAACGGTGGCCTGACGACGCACGCTTTCACGATCGCCGCTAAAGCACTCGCGACGCGTGATCCCTTCACCTTTAGAGGTGGCAAAACCAAACCAGACGGTGCCGACAGGCTTCACGTCACTGCCGCCGTCCGGGCCGGCGATACCGCTAATAGAGATGGCATAATCTGCACGCGCCGCTTTCAGCGCACCAATCGCCATCTCAATCACCACCGGTTCGCTGACCGCGCCATGCTGTTCAAGCGTGGATTCATGCACGCCAATCATTTGCGCTTTAGCTTCGTTACTGTAGGTCACAAAGCCGCGTTCAAACCAGGCGGAACTGCCTGCAATATCGGTAATGGCTTTAGCAACCCAGCCGCCGGTACAGGATTCGGCAGTCGTAATAGTCGCGCCACGTTGCTTAAGCGCCAGTCCTACGACTTCGCTAAGCTGCATCAATTCATGGTCAGTCATTCTCGCTCCGGGCATCAGAAAAACGTGCAGCACAAGATAGCACTTTCTCGTCAGATATGGAGATGAGGATCATGTTTTACGAGGGGGGTTCAGAAAAAAGCCGATGCGAAGGCACCGGCTAAGAAAAGGTTACTTCATGCTCCTGGCGAGGGTATTTACGTTATGGCGAAACGCCTTAACGTAGGTATCCGCCACGCCGCCTTTGGCCGACAGCGCCTCCGGGTAAAGTTCGCCCCCCGGCTGCGCACCGGTGGCCGTGGCAATTTGTTTAACCAGGCGCGGGTCGAGCTGGTTTTCCATAAACCAGGTTTTCACCCCGTCCGCTTTAATCTGATTGATAATCTCAGCCACCTGCGCTGCGCTGGCTTCGCTCTCTGACGACAAGCCCTGCGGCGCAATAAAGGTTACGCCATAGGCGCGGCTGAAGTAGCCGAAGGCGTCATGGCTGGTGAGGACTTTACGTTTTACCTGCGGGATCTGGCTGAACTGCGTTTTGGCCCAGCTGTCCAGTTGCATAAGCTGCGCGATATAGGGTCGACCGGTGGCCTCCAGCGCCGCCTTATCTTCAGGATCGGCTTTTACCAGACCGGCAAGGATATTTTGCGCATACAGTGCCCCGTTCGCCGCGCTGTTCCAGGCATGCGGATCGGTCACGGTTTTTCCATCCTCTTCAAGCGTGTGGGTTTTCACCCCGGTCGAGGCCACCACCAGCTGGCCCTTAAATCCGGAGGCCTTCACCAGACGGTCGAGCCAGCCCTCCAGCCCCAGACCGTTCACCACCACTACATCGGCCTTGCTGAGCGCCGCACTGTCTTTCGGCGACGGTTCAAAGGTATGCGGATCGCCGTCCGGCCCCACCAGCGTGGTCACATTGACCCGGTCGCCCCCTACCTCACGCGTAATGTCTCCCAGAATGGAAAAACTGGTGACCACATTGAGCGTTTTCGCCATCACGCCCTGTGACAACATCCCGAGCGCGAGCGCCATTATTAACCCTGTACGTTTCATCATTTCCCCTTGCGTTAAAAAAGCGCACGCAGGCTGCCAGCCAGGTGGCTTCGTGTGCCAAATAAAACAGAAATAAAGAACAGCGCGCTGGCGGTCAGCACGATGGACGGCCCTGCGGGTAAACTCACCGCCCAGGAGAGGCTTAACCCCAGCCATGCGCAAAAAACGCCGCTGATGCCCGCCAGGCAGAGCAACCCCGGCAGGGTGCGCACCCAGCAGCGTGCCGCCACCGCCGGCAACATCATCAGCCCGACGGCCATTAGCGTGCCGAGAACCTGAAATCCGGCCACCAGGTTAAGCACCAGTAACGCCAGAAACAGCCCGTGCAACAGGCCGGGCAGCCAGCGGGCGTTAACCTGTAGCCAGGCGGTATCGAACGCCTCGGTCACCAGTCCACGATAGAAAACTGCCAGCGTCACCAGCGTGAAGATGCACACGCCAGCCACAAACAGCGCGGCGTCGTTATCCACCGCCAGAATGGAGCCAAACAGCAGGTGCAGCAGATCGACGTTCGAACCGCGCAGCGACACCAGCGTCACGCCCAGCGCCAGCGAGCCGAGATAGAACCCGGCAAAACTGGCATCCTCTTTGAGCGGCGTACGTCGACTGACCAGCCCGGCCACCAGCGCCACGGCGATCCCGGCGATAAACCCGCCGATGCTCATCGCCAGCAGTGACATACCGCTCAGCAAATAACCCACCGCAACGCCGGGTAAAATGGCGTGTGAAAGGGCATCGCCCATCAGGCTCATCCGGCGCAGTTGAAGGAAAACGCCCAGTGCCGTGGTGCTGACGGACAGCGCCAGGCACACCACCAGCGCGCGACGCATAAAGCCGTATTCGATAAACGGCTGAAAGAAGAGATGCCAGATCATGCCACCCTCACCCGCTCGGTTTTCCAGTGCGGAATAGCCGTATCCAGCCGTAGCGTTTGCGGAAAATGACGCGATACGCGCTCGCTGTCATGCAACACCGCAAGCAGGGTCTGGCCCTGCATGTACATCTCGAGCATCAGGTCCATTAGCACGTTACAGGTAGCTTCATCGACGCCGGTAAAAGGTTCATCCAGCATCACCAGCGGCGCCTGTTGCACCAGGATCCGCGCAAACAGCATGCGCTGAAACTGGCCGCCGGAGAGTGCATCGATGGTAGATAACGCCATGGCGTCCAGCCCGACACGCTCCAGCGCGCTGGCAATGCGCGAGCGTGTTTCCCGGCGAAAGCCGGAAAAGAGCGACACACGCGGCCAGCAGCCCATACTCACCACATCCTGCACTGTCAGCGGAAACTGCGCCTCCAGCGCGTGACGCTGTGCCAGCCAGCCAATCACCGGGCGTTTCTCCTGCCAGCGAAAACGGCCGCTCACCGGCGGAATAAACCCGGCGAGCGTTTTGAGCAGCGTGGATTTTCCACATCCGTTGGCCCCGATAATGGCGGTCATACTTCCGCGTTCAATTACGCCCGACAAGGCACGCGTAACGGGCATGCGGTCGTAACCCGCAACCAGTTCATTCATGACAATCATGGCAATGCCACCGCCCAGCGCACGGCCAGCCCGATAAATACGATATTCACCAGCGCCAGCAGAAACCTAACTGCCGCAGACAAAGAGAAAAGGGACGTTGACATGTTGACACCACATTAAATGTTATAACGTAACAATAATGAAAGGCGATTGAGATGTAAATGGCGCGTTTGCAAAGGGAGTGTGGCGAAATGTTTCTGCAAAATTCCCCTCTCCCGTGGGAGAGGGGGGAATAAAGCGACTTACTGACTGAACGGTGACGCCGCAGGGACACGCGCCTGCGATACCGCCAGGCCCAGCTGCCACACGGCCATCGCATAGTGCGTGCTGTGGTTATAGCGGGTGATGGTGTAGAAGTTTGGCATACCGTACCAGTACTGATACCCGGTTCCTACATCCAGACGCAGCAGGCTCACCTGATCGACATTACCCAGCGGCTGCGTTGGCGTTAAACCTGCCGCCGTCAGCTGCGCAACGCTGTATTTGGTTTTGAAGCCGTTTTCCAGACCAAACGCTTCGCCGTTAGCCTGCACGGCAACCTGCCCACCCGGCGTCCAGCCGTGTGCCTTGAAGTAGTTCGCCACGCTGCCGATGGCATCCACCGGATCCCACAGGTTGATGTGACCATCTCCGTTAAAGTCGACGGCATACTGTTTGTAGGAAGAGGGCATAAACTGGCCGTAGCCCATCGCTCCGGCAAACGACCCTTTCAGATCGAGCGGGTCATCCTGTTCGTTACGCGCCATCAGCAGGAAGGTTTCCAGCTCGGAAGAGAAGTACTCGGCACGACGCGGATAGTTAAACGAGAGCGTGGCCAGCGCATCAAGAATGCGCGTTTTACCCATCACGCGGCCCCAGCGCGTTTCCACACCAATAATGCCGACGATGATTTCAGGCGGCACGCCGTAGACCTGCCACGCGCGATTGAGGGCATCTTCATACTGATTCCAGAACACCACGCCATTTTGCACGTTGTCCGGGGTAATAAACTGTTTGCGATAGCGCAACCACGCACCGTTTGGCCCGGTTGGCACCTGCGCTGACGGTGCCTGCCTGTCCATCAGGCGCAGCACGTAGTCCAGACGTTTCGCCTGCGACAAGATTTCATGCAGTTGCTGTCTGTCAAAGCCGTGTTTGCTCACCATTTTATCGATGAACTGTTCGGCCGCCGGGTTATTCGCAAAGTCGCCCCCCATCTGCATCATATTGTGCTGCGGCTCCAGCAGGAATCCTCCTGAAGGCGCGCCAGCCGTCTGCACAGCGGCTTCAGTCTTGGGTTTACTACTACAGGCGGACAGCAGAATAAGCGCAGGTAACAACGCTGCATAACGACGCTTGAACATGGGACATCCATTTAACGGGTTCGATAAGAACCCAGTATGGTAAAGCATCCGCAACACCTCAAGGAAGCGGTACGCGCCTTACCCACCAAATCTTTACGCTCCTCAACGCAAATCTGCGCTTTTTTCAACCAAAATGCGTCTCCCCCGCCTATTAACTTTCAAAATAATCCATTTTTCTTTCATTGTGAGATCTGATTAACACTTTAAAACCTTTCAAAGTGATTATTATTAGTCCCGGAAATACAAAACAAGAAAAGTCTCACAGGAGAGAAGAATGATAGAAACCATCACCCACGGCGCCGAGTGGTTCATCGGGCTGTTTCAGAAAGGCGGAGAAGTCTTCACCGGCATGGTGACCGGGATCCTGCCCCTGCTGATCAGCCTGCTGGTGATCATGAACGCGCTGATTAATTTTATCGGCCAGCAACGCATTGAACGCTTCGCCCAACGCTGTGCCGGGAACCCGTTATCCCGTTACCTGCTGTTGCCCTGCATTGGAACCTTCGTTTTCTGCAACCCCATGACCTTAAGCCTCGGCCGCTTTATGCCAGAAAAATACAAGCCGAGTTATTACGCCGCCGCCTCATATAGCTGTCACTCCATGAACGGCCTGTTCCCGCATATCAACCCGGGGGAACTGTTTGTTTATCTCGGCATTGCCAGCGGCCTGACCACGCTTGGCCTGCCGCTCGGCCCACTGGCGGTGAGCTATCTGCTGGTCGGCCTGGTCACCAACTTCTTCCGTGGCTGGGTGACCGATCTCACCACCACCATTTTTGAGAAAAAAATGGGCATCCAGCTTGAGCAACGCGTTCATTTGTCAGGAGCCACAGCATGAGCCGGATCCGTATTGAGAAAGGCACGGGTGGCTGGGGCGGCCCGCTGGAGTTCGACGCCACCGAAGGCAAAAAAATCGTCTATATCACCGCAGGCACACGCCCGGCGATTGTCGACAAACTACGCGAGCTGACCGGCTGGGAAGCGGTCGACGGTTTCAAAGAAGGCGAACCACCGGAGGCGGAAATCGGCGTGGCAGTTATCGACTGCGGTGGCACCCTGCGCTGCGGCCTCTATCCGAAGCGTCGCATTCCGACGGTGAATATTCACTCCACCGGAAAATCGGGCCCGCTGGCGCAGTACATCCTCGAAGACATTTATGTCTCAGGCGTGAAGGAGGACAACATCACGCTGGTGAATGGTACGCCCGCGCCGCAAAAAGCCGCACCGCGTGATTACGACACCAGTAAGAAGATCACCGAGCAGAGCGACGGCCTGCTGGCGAAGGTCGGCATGGGAATGGGATCCGCCGTGGCGGTACTGTTCCAGTCCGGGCGCGACACCATCGACACGGTGCTAAAAACCATTCTGCCGTTTATGGCCTTCGTCTCCGCGTTAATCGGCATCATCATGGCCTCCGGTCTGGGAGACTGGATCGCCCACGGCCTCGCCCCGCTTGCCAGCCACCCGCTCGGTCTGGTGACGCTGGCGCTGATCTGCTCCTTCCCGCTGCTGTCGCCGTTCCTCGGCCCGGGGGCGGTGATTGCTCAGGTCATCGGCGTCCTGATTGGCGTGCAGATTGGTCTGGGCAACATTCCTCCGCACCTGGCTCTGCCTGCGCTGTTTGCCATTAACGCTCAGGCGGCCTGCGACTTCATTCCCGTTGGCCTGTCGCTGGCCGAAGCGCGCCAGGACACCGTACGCGTGGGCGTGCCGTCTGTGCTGGTCAGTCGTTTCCTGACGGGCGCACCGACGGTGCTGATTGCCTGGTTCGTTTCCGGCTTTATTTATCAATAAGAGGTTCCTGCGATGACCGTGATTTATCAGACCACCATCACCCGCATCGGCCAGAGCGCGGCCGATGCGCTCAGCGACCAGATGCTGATCACTTTCCGTGAAGGTGCACCGGCAGATATCGAAGAGTTTTGCTTTATCCACTGCCACGGCGAGCTGCACGGAGCGTTAAAGGCAGGAAGCCAGCTGGAGCTGGGTGACATCCGCTATGCCGTCACCGCCGTGGGCGACGTGGCCGAGCAAAACCTGCGCGAGCTGGGCCACATCACCCTGCGGTTCGATGGCCAGCCGCAGGCAGAGTATCCCGGCACGGTTCACGTGGAGGGGCCGGTTCCGCAGGCTGTTACCCCAGGCTGCACATTAAAATTTGTTGCGTAATTAAGGAGAGCGTTATGAGTCAGGTTGCCGTTGTCATTGGTGGAGGACAAACCTTAGGAGAGTTTCTCTGCCGTGGGCTTGCCGCAGAAGGTTACCGCGTGGCGGTAGTGGATATTCAGAGTGAGAAAGCCGCCCGCGTGGCGGATACCATCAATACCGAGTTTGGTGAGGGGATGGCGTACGGGTTTGGTGCCGATGCCACCAGCGAGCAGAGCGTCATGGCGCTGGCTCGCGGGGTAGACGAGATTTTTGGCCGTACCGACCTGCTGGTCTACAGCGCAGGGATCGCGAAAGCGGCGTTTATCAGCGATTTCGAACTGGGGGACTTTGACCGCTCGCTGCAGGTGAATCTGGTGGGTTACTTCCTCTGCGCCCGCGAATTTTCCCGTCTGATGATCCGCGACGGCATTCAGGGGCGCATCATTCAGATCAACTCCAAATCGGGCAAAGTGGGCAGCAAGCATAACTCCGGCTACAGCGCGGCGAAATTTGGCGGCGTAGGGCTGACCCAATCTCTGGCGCTGGATCTGGCCGAATACGGGATTACCGTTCACTCGCTGATGCTGGGCAACCTGCTGAAGTCGCCAATGTTCCAGTCGCTGCTACCTCAATATGCCACCAAGCTTGGCATCAAAGAAGACGAAGTGGAGCAGTATTACATCGACAAAGTGCCGCTGAAGCGCGGGTGCGACTATCAGGACGTGCTGAACATGCTGCTGTTTTACGCAAGCCCGAAAGCCTCGTACTGCACCGGCCAGTCGATTAACGTCACCGGTGGGCAGGTGATGTTCTGATCGAGCAGTCTGATGCCCTCACCCTCTCCCACCGGGAGAGGGAATATAACAAGGAGCCGATATGGTAACCGCACTCATCACCGTCGCCGCCCTCGCCTGGATCTGCCAGATGGCATTCGGCGGCTGGCAGATCCATCAGTTTAACCGCGCGTTTGACGCCCTGTGCCAGAAGGGCCGCGTGGGCGTCGGGCGCTCCGGGGGGCGCTTTAAACCGCGCGTTGTGGTTGCAATTGCGCTGGATGAACAGAATCGGGTATGCGACTCCCTCATCATGCGCGGGATGACAGTGTTTGCCCGCCCGGTGAAAATTCAGGCAATTAACGGCATATCGTTGCAGGAATTACAGCCTGATGTGATCTTCCCCCACGATCCACTCTGTCAGAATGCACTATCATTAGCGCTTAAATTGAAACATGGATAATTTCGTTGTGAACGCGATAAGCTTGCGAAATTATCATTTCGCAACGTAAGGAACGAAGCGCCTATGAAACCTCGTCAGCGGCAGGCGGCCATTCTTGAGCATCTGCAAAAGCAGGGAAAATGCTCGGTAGAAGAGCTGGCCCACTACTTTGACACCACCGGCACAACGATACGCAAGGACCTGGTATTGCTCGAAAACGCAGGCGCGGTCATTCGAACCTACGGTGGGGTGATGCTCAACAAAGATGAAGCCGACCCGCCTATCGATCACAAAACGCTGATCAACACCCACCAGAAAGCGCTGATTGCCGAAGCCGCCGTGAAATTTATCCATGATGGTGACTCCATTATTCTTGATGCGGGCAGCACCGTCCTGCAGATGATCCCGCTGCTCAACCGCTTTAACAACATCACGGTGATGACCAACAGCCTGCACATCGTCAACGCCCTGGCAGAGTTCGACAGCGAACAAACCATTCTGATGCCCGGCGGTACCTTCCGTAAAAAATCGGCGTCCTTTCACGGCCAGCTGGCGGAAAATGCCTTCGAGCACTTCAGCTTTGACAAACTGTTTATGGGCACCGACGGCATCGACCTGAACGCCGGTGTCACCACGTTCAACGAGGTGTTCAGCGTCAGTAAAGCCATGTGCAACGCCGCCCGGGAGGTGATTTTGATGGCGGACTCCTCGAAGTTTGGCCGTAAAAGCCCCAACATTGTCTGCAGCCTTGAAAGCGTCGATACGCTGATTACCGACGCAGGGATCGATCCGGCGTTCAAAAAAGCGCTGGAAGAGAAAGGCATCGATGTGATCGTAACGGGAGAAAAAGATGAGTGATTTTCTGTTAAACGCAGGCCGTCAGACCCTGATGCTGGAGCTACAGGAGGCCAGCCGCCTGCCGGAACGGCTGGGCGACGATTTTGTCCGCGCCGCCAACACCATCATCCAGTGTGAAGGCAAAGTGATTGTCTCCGGGATCGGCAAGTCCGGCCACATCGGCAAAAAAATTGCCGCAACGCTGGCGAGCACCGGGACACCGGCGTTCTTCGTGCACCCGGCTGAAGCCCTGCACGGCGATCTGGGGATGATTGAAAGCCGCGACGTGATGCTGTTTATCTCCTACTCCGGCTCGGCCAAAGAGCTGGACCTCATCATCCCGCGCCTGCAGGAAAAATCGATCGCCCTGCTGGCCATGACCGGTAAATGCCGTTCGCCGCTGGCGCTGGCGGCCAAAGCGGTGCTGGATATTGCCGTGGAGCGTGAAGCCTGCCCGATGCACCTCGCCCCCACCTCCAGCACCGTCAACACCCTGATGATGGGCGATGCGCTGGCAATGGCGGTGATGCAGGCGCGCGGTTTCAATGAAGAAGATTTCGCCCGTTCACACCCTGCCGGGGCGCTCGGCGCACGGCTGCTGAATAATGTTCATCACCTGATGCGCTCTGGCGATGCCATCCCGCAGGTCAAACTCGATACCAGCGTGATGGACGCGATGCTGGAGCTGAGCCGCACCGGGCTGGGACTGGTCGCCGTCTGCGACGATACGCGCCAGGTGAAAGGCGTCTTTACCGACGGCGACCTGCGCCGCTGGCTGGTGGGCGGCGGCAAGCTGGAGGCACGCGTCTCAGAAGCGATGACCTCTGGCGGGTTAACGCTGAATGCCAACAGCCGCGCCATTGAAGCCAAAGAGGTGCTGATGAAACGTAAAATCACCGCCGCGCCGGTGGTGGATGACGCTGGTCGCCTGTGCGGCGCCATCAACCTGCAGGATTTCTACCAAGCAGGCATTATTTAACCCTTCAGTCCCAGACGCTTCGCCAGCCGGTGCAGGTTGGCGACGTCCATTTCCAGCGCCCGCGCGCACGCCGCCCAGCTGCGGTTGTTCTGTTCCAGCGCGCGGGTAATCATCTGACGCTGAAATTCTTCCGTCGCTTCACGCAGATTCTCGTTCACGCTTTCAGGCGCAGCGGGCTTCACGGACGGTATATTTTCATCATGCAGGGCAAAATGGCGCGCATGAATCACGATGTCATCCCCCGTGCGCGTCGCCCGCGCCAGCACCACCGCGCGATGGATGGCGTGCTCCAGCTCGCGTACATTACCCGGCCAGCCGTAGGTCAGCAGATGGCCTCGCGCCCCCGGGCTTAATACCACGCGCGACAAGCCCATTTTGAGCCGACACTGTTCGCAGAAAAAACCCGCCAGCAGCACCACATCCTCCCCACGCTCGCGCAGCGGCGGCACGGTAAGCGGAAAAACACTCAGACGATGGAACAGATCGGCGCGGAAATTGCCGTTCAGCACCGCTTCGCGCAGGTCGCGGTTGGTTGCCGCCAGCACACGCACGTTGACCCGTAAGCTGCGGTCGTCTCCCACGCGCTGAATATCACCGTACTGTAATACGCGCAGCAGCTTGGCCTGCAGCGACAGCGAAAGCTCGCCTATTTCATCGAGGAACAGCGTGCCGTTATCGGCCATTTCAAACTTGCCGCTGCGGTTGCTGATGGCCCCGGTAAATGCCCCTTTGACGTGACCAAACAGCTCGCTTTCCGCCACGCTTTCCGGCAGTGCGGCGCAGTTAAGGTAGACCAGCGGGTTGGCCGCACGCGGTGAAGCTTCGTGAATGGATTTCGCCACCAGCTCTTTACCGGTGCCGGTCTCACCGAAGATCAGCACGTTCAAATCGGATGCCGCGACGATCTCAATCTCTTTTTTGAGCTGCACCATGCCTGGCGAGAGGCCAATCATCTCCGTATGCGCGACCTGTTCAAACGCCGCCGGGCTGCCGGGAAGAATATTCTGGCTCTCCAGTTGTTCAATCAGCAGAGCATTGTTCAGCGCCCCGGCCGCCAGGGCCGCAATCAGGCGCAGTTCTTCGTCGCTGAAGGTATCGAACTGGTCCGGCGACATGCCGTCGAGGGTCAGCGCCCCAATCAGGTTTTGTCCGGCAAACAGCGGCAGGCCGATACAGGCGTGCACCTTCAGGCTCTCCTGTCCGGGTATAAGGCCGTCGTACGGGTCGGGCAGATCGCTGTCTGCCGGAAAACGCACTACGTCACCCGCCCGGGCGATAGTTTCCAGCCGCGGGTGACCTTCCAGCGTAAAGCGTCGCCCGAGCACGTCCTGCGCCAGCCCGTCGATGGCCAGCGGAATAAACTGCCGTCCCTCGTAGCGCAGCAGCGCCGAAGCATCGCAGTCCAGCACGTGGCGCAGCGTGGAGATCAGCCGCTGAAAACGATCCTGATGCCCGATGCCGGTTTGCAGTTCAATGGCGATTTTCGCCAGCACGTCTACGGAAAAGCTCATGTCTGCCTCGCTGTCATTTTGACAATACATAGTGTCATATTGACATCTTTAACGATAGTCATAATGACTACCCATTCCGGGGCATAAAAAATTTAATCCATAAAAATCAATAAAATAAAAGTTGGCACGCAAGTTGATATAGACAAAACATCTTTTTCAACACGCCGTATTATTTGAGGTTGCTATGTCTATTCTGGTTAAAAATAACATTCATTGGGTTGGTCAACGTGACTGGGAAGTGCGTGATTTTCACGGAACGGAATATAAAACGCTGCGCGGCAGCAGCTATAACAGCTATCTCATTCGTGAAGGTAAAAACGTACTGATCGATACCGTCGATCATAAATTCAGCCGCGAGTTCGTGCAGAACCTGCGCAGTGAAATCGATCTGAACGACATCGACTACATCATCATCAACCACGCGGAAGAGGATCACGCCGGGGCGTTGACCGAGTTGATGTCCCACATTCCGGATACCCCGATCTACTGCACCACCAACGCCATCGACTCCATCAACGGTCACCATCACCATCCGGAGTGGAACTTCCACACCGTGAAAACCGGCGACACGCTGGATATCGGTAACGGTAAACAGCTGATCTTCGTAGAAACCCCGATGCTGCACTGGCCGGACAGCATGATGACCTACCTGACCGGCGATGCGGTGCTGTTCAGCAATGACGCCTTTGGTCAGCACTACTGCGACGAACGCCTGTTTAACGATGAAGTGGATCAGACCGAGCTGTTCGAACAGTGCCAGCGCTACTACGCCAACATCCTGACCCCGTTCAGCCGTCTGGTGACGCCCAAAATCACCGAGATCCTCGGCTTCAACCTGCCGGTGGATATGATTGCCACCTCCCACGGCGTGGTGTGGCGTGAAAACCCCACCCAGATCGTTGAGCTGTACCTGAAATGGGCGGCGGATTATCAGGAAGACCGCATCACGATTTTCTACGACACCATGTCCAACAACACCCGCATGATGGCAGACGCCATCGCCCAGGGCATCAACGAGGTGGACCCAAACGTGGCGGTGAAAATCTTCAACGTGGCGCGCAGCGATAAAAACGAGATCCTCACCAACGTCTTCCGCTCTAAGGGCGTGCTGGTGGGCACCTCCACCATGAACAACGTGATGATGCCGAAAATTGCTGGCCTGGTGGAAGAGATGACCGGTCTGCGCTTCCGTAACAAACGTGCCAGCGCCTTTGGCTCCCACGGCTGGAGCGGCGGCGCGGTAGATCGTCTCTCCACCCGCCTGCAGGATGCCGGTTTTGAGATGTCCATGAGCCTGAAGGCCAAATGGCGTCCGGATCTTGACGCGCTGGAAGTCTGTCGTCAGCACGGCCGCGATATTGCTCGTCAGTGGGCGCTTGCACCGCTTCCTGAGGCCGCAGCACTCCCCGCCGAACAGCCGCAAACCTGTGCCGGGGCAGCCAGCGCCGATCTCGGTCCACGCATGCAGTGCAGCGTCTGCCAGTGGATCTACGACCCGGAACTGGGCGAGCCGTTGCAGGACGTGGCTCCAGGTACGCCGTGGAGTGAGGTGCCGGACAACTTCCTCTGCCCGGAATGTTCCCTCGGAAAAGACGTCTTTGACGAACTGGCAACGGAGGCAAAATGAGCAACGGTATCGTCATCATCGGCTCGGGCTTTGCCGCCCGCCAGCTGGTGAAAAATATCCGCAAACAGGACGCTAATGTGCCGCTGACGATGATCGCGGCCGACAGCATGGACGAGTACAACAAGCCCGATTTAAGCCATGTGATTAGCCTGAACCAGCGCGCCGACGATCTCACCCGCCAGACGGCGGGGGAGTTCGCGGAGCAGTTCAACCTGCGTCTGTTTCCGTACACCTGGGTCACCGATATTGACGCCGATGCCCACGTGGTAAAAGCGAAAGATAAAACCTGGCAGTACGACAAGCTGGTGCTGGCGACGGGGGCCTCTGCGTTCGTGCCGCCGGTTACCGGCCGCGAGCTGATGATGACGCTCAACAGCCAGCAGGAGTATCGGGCCAGCGAAACGAAGCTTCGTGATGCAAAACGGGTAATGATTGTTGGCGGCGGTTTGATTGGCACCGAGCTGGCGATGGATTTTTGTCGGGCGGGTAAAGCCGTCACCCTGGTCGACCACGCGGCAAGCATTCTGTCGGCCTTGATGCCTGCAGAAGTAAGCAGTCGCTTACAGCACCGTCTGACCGACATGGGCGTGCATCTGCTGTTGAAATCGCAACTGCAACATCTGAGCGAAACCGAAGGCGGCATTCGCGCGACGCTTGACCGCCATCGCAGCCTGGAAGTCGATGTGGTGGTTGCCGCGACGGGGTTGCGCCCGGAAACGGCGCTGGCGCACCGCTCAGGCGCTGAAACAGGCCGTGGCGTGAAGGTGAATAGCTACCTGCAAACCACGCAACCCGACATTTACGCCCTGGGGGACTGCGCGGAAATCAACGGCCAGGTACTGCCTTTCCTGCAGCCGATCCAGCTTAGCGCCATGTATCTGGCAAAAAACCTGCTCGGCAACAGCGCGCCACTGAAATTACCGGCCATGCTGGTGAAGGTGAAAACGCCTGCGTTGCCGCTGCATCTGGCAGGTGAAACCCAGCGCCAGGATCTGAACTGGCAGATCGCTGTGGAAGCTCAGGGAATGGTCGCGCGCGGCTCTGACGCCGATGGCCAGCTCCGCGCCTTCGTGGTTAGCGAAGATCGGATGAAGGAGGCTTTCGCGCTACTGAAATCGCTGCCCGCTTAACCCTTAACCTTTTACCACGCTTACTTAACCCTGGGATTTTATTATCCACAGCCCCGATGTCCCGGGGCTTTTTTTTACGTAATCTATTAGCAAGATAAATACAAAAAAGGTAAATCATCGCCATCTGTCCTTAACTTATTATTTAACTGAATATAAAAGAGTGAAAACCTTCATAAACAGCAAGATATGCATTCCATTTTTCCAGCAAAACGGCACCCTACTTCGCTTTACCGGAACGACATCATGGCGATTTTACCCCTCAAACACAATGGTTTTAGCGCAGCACTCAGGAATGTATGACCAGCGCGTCGTAGCCGCGCCAGCGGTAGTTGATCATGGAGATCAGCCAGCAGGCGACAAACAGCCCAACCACCACAAAACCGGCGTTGCCGAGGTTATCGTTGACGGCACCAATGCGATCCCAGATGCCGCCGCTGAGGGCAAATTTTTCCATCAGCAGCCCCAGCGCTTCCAGCCCGCCGATAAACACCGCCACCACCACAGAGGTACCGGTAATGGTCATGTTGTAGTAGAGCTTGCGCTGCGGCTTGTTAAATGCCCAACCGTAAGCCCCCACCATCAGCAGGTTGTCGAGGGTATCCACCAGCGCCATGCCGCTGGCGAAAAGCGCCGGGAAGATCATGATTGACCACACCGACATACCGTTTGAGGCGCTGGCGGCAGAGATCCCGAGCACGCCGATTTCAGTGGCGGTATCAAAACCAAGCCCGAACAGAAAACCGACCAGATACATCTGCCAGCTTTTGTTGACCAGGCGGAAAGTCGCGCCAAACAGCCAGTTCATTATTCCGCCCTGCGCCGGGAGGGAGATGTCTCCCTGCACCGCCTGCCCGTTTTTCAGCGCCTGAAAATTGCGCCAGACGCCGCGCAAAATCACCATATTGACTAACGCCATCGCCAGCAGGAACGTCGCGGAGACGGCCGTGCCAATCAGGCTGCCGGTTTCATGAAACCAGGCCATATTTTTCTGAAACGCGGTCGCCGTCGCGGCTATGGCGATGGAAGCCAGCACCACAATGGTGGAGTGCCCCAGTGAGAACCACGCCCCGACACCAGAGGGGCGCTTGCCCTGCTGCATCATCTTGCGTGTCACGGTATCAATGGCCGCGATGTGGTCAGCATCCACCGCGTGACGCAACCCATAGCACCAGGCAAGCAGGCTTGCGGCCATTAACGCAGAACTGCTGCTAAAGGCGTTCCACGCCCAGCCCCACGCCAGAAGATTAGCCATTACCAGCGCCAGCAGCAGGAGCGCGGCGCGAGGTTCATTGCGTAAGCGTCGTAACATTTTACATCCTTTTTGAACATGACCGGGCTGCGGCAACCACCGCCTGCCCGAAGGAGATAGCCCCGTCACCCGCAGGCAGATGATAGGGAAAAAGAAGCGTGAAATCAGAGAGGTGTACCCGCAGACGCGCCCGCAGCAGGCGGTTATGCAACACGCCGCCGCTGAAACAGACGGTAGAGAGCGACAGGCGTCGGGCATGGTGTCGGGCTAACGCCGCCAGCCCTTTTGCCAGCGCGTCGTGAAAGGCCCACGCGCGCTCGCAGGGTTGCGCCTGCCAGGCCAGCCACTGCTTCCAGAAGAGCGCAAGGTTTTCAACCTGAAGCGTCACCGGGTGCTCAACACCCGGACACTGCGCGGCCAGCGCCTCCAGCCTGCGTGCGGCTTCGCCTTCATAGCGTTGTGTTTCAATACCCAGAGCACTGGCCACCGCATCAAACAACCGCCCGCAGGACGACGCCAGCGGCGCGTTAAGGCCGCGCTGAACGGCGGTCGCTAAAAGCGGCCAGTTTTGCGAACGTACGGCGCGGGTTTCCGGGTAGCGTTGCCAGTCAGGAACAAACGCCAGGCAGTGTGCCAGCAGATTTCGCCAGGGCTGCATGGCCGCGAGATCGCCGCCCGGCATCGCCACGGCGGGCAGGCCGCCCAGATGCTCGCACTCAAGGTAGTTCACCAGCAGACACTCCCCGCCCCACAGCGCGCCGTGCTCGCCCATGCCGATCCCGTCCAGCGTCAGGGCGATGGCGTCGCCACCGTCGAGCGGCCAGCCGTTTTCGGCAAGGCAGGCCGCGGCATGCGCGTGATGATGCAGTACGGTATCGACCGGCAGCGCCTGCTCCTGTGCCCAGAGCCGGGCGTGATAGCCAGGATGGGCATCGCACACCAGCCGCTCTGGCTGAAAGGCGTAGATCTGCTGCATCAACGACAGTGCTGAACGCCACTGGGCCTCGACACCGTCGTCACTGAGATCGCCAAAATGCTGGCTCAGCACCGCCTGGTTACCGCGCACCAGACAGAAGGTATTCTTCATGTCGGCACCGGTCGCCAGAATAGAGGGAACAGGGCTAAAACCGGCGGGTAACGTGATGGCATCCGGCACGAAACCGCGCGCCCGACGCAGCATGGCCCCGTCCTGATCAATCACGGAATCGTCCATCCGCTGCAGGATGTCGCGGTTATGGAGCAGAAAACCGTCAGCAATCTCTGCGAGCTGTTCCAGCGCCTGTGGATTACTGATGGCAGGCGGTCTGCCGCTGAGGTTGCCGGAGGTCATCACCAGCGGGCGTCGCGTCTCCTGCATCAGCAAATGGTGCAGCGGATTGGCCGGGAGCATCACACCGAGGCTATCCAGGCCCGGTGCGATGTCGTCCGGGAAGGCCGGCAGCCAGGCTTTAGGGATCAGCACGATGGGCGCGGCAGGCGAGCGCAGCCGCGTTTGCACCGGCTGCGGAAGGCCGTCGGCGCTGGGGATCATCACCGCCAGCGGTTTCCCCGGACGCTGCTTACGTGCCCGCAGCATTGCCACCGCCTGCGGGTTAAGCGCGTCGCAGGCCAGATGAAATCCGCCCAGCCCTTTGATAGCCACAATGCCACCGTTTTTCAGCATCTGCACCGCCGCGTTCAGCGCCAGCTCGCGGGTGACAACCCGATCGGCCGCACGCCACTCAAGCTCAGGGCCGCAGTCCGGGCACGCCACGGGCTGGGCGTGAAAACGTCGGTCCGCAGGGTTGCGGTATTCCGTTTCGCACGGCGAGCAGAGCGGGAATGGCGCCATGGCCGTGGCCGGGCGGTCATACGGCATGGCGCGGATAATGGTAAAACGCGGGCCGCAGTGGGTGCAGTTAATAAACGGGTAACGATAGCGGCGCTCGTGGGGGTCGTTCATCTCCGCAAGGCACGCGGGACAGGTGGCGGCATCCGGTACAATCTGGGTGTCCATTGCTCCGCCCGCGCTGTGGCGAATGGTGAATGTCTCCGGCAGCGTTGACCAGTGGAACGGCTGCGTGTCGATACTCTCGATGCGCGCCAGCGGCGGGCAGTCCTGGCGCAGCCTCGCGGTGAAATGCCCCCCATTACCCGCGAGGCGCACCAGCACGCCCTCTCCGTCGTTGCAGACATCGCCGGTCAACTGCAGCGCCTGAGCCAGTTGCCAGACGAAGGGCCGAAAGCCCACGCCCTGCACCTTGCCACGCACCCGCAACTGTACGCCGTTACCGCCCATGACGGATCAGAACAGCAGAGATGAGGTGGTATCGAACGCTGCGCGACGGCGCTTCTCGGCGCTCATCTGCTCGAGCTTATCGCGATCCACGCAAACCAGCGCGTGTGTCGGGCAGGCCTCCATACAGGCCGGACCGGCGTCACGGTGATAGCAAAGATCGCATTTGTTGGCTTCGGCTTTTTCCGCCCGCACGTTCAGCCCCATGCCGCTGTTGCGGACCACCGGACGAACCACCACCTCCATCGCGCCATACGGGCAGGCGACCACGCAGGTTTTACAGCCGATACAGCGCGCCTGCATCACATGCACAAAGCCTTTTTCACGTTTGATTGCCCCGTTAGGGCAGACGTTGGCGCACGGCGCGTCTTCGCACTGACGGCAGATAGCGGCAGTGGAAATATTCACGCCTTTGATGACGTGGATCCGCGGCAAAAAGGTCTCTGGCGTAAGCGAAGCGCAATCCTGCTCCGCCTGATGAGACACCACGCACGCCACTTCACAGGTACGACAGCCAATGCATTTACTGGCATCGGCCATAATAAAACGGTTCATCTGCTTCTCCAGCATTACAGTCATGCGCGGAGATATTCATAAACCGTGCCAGTTTTTAACTCGTTGATTTATAGTGATTTAGAAAATGACGCCAGGGCTGTCATCGTCACTTCTGACGATGACAGCTGTCGACATCAGCGGTGCGGGCCGTCGATGACAGAGTCGCGCAGGATAAGCTCACCCGAGAAGGTTTGCTGATATTTAAACTCGCCGCCGTCGAGCATAAAAATCAGGCGGCTGATGGTCTCTTTAATCATCTCCGTGACCGGAATACGCACGCTGGAGAGCGAGGGCACGATGTAGGGCGCAATCGCCACATCGTCGAAGCCTACCACCGACACCGCATCAGGCGTGGCGACGCCGCTGTCGTGAAGCTGTTTCATGGCGCCAATCGCCATATCGTCGTTACTCGCCACCAGCGCGGTAAAGGTTTCGCCGCGCGAGAGCAGCTCAGACACGGCCGCCGCGCCGCTGGCCGGGTTCCATTTGCCGTGGGCGATCAGCGTCGGACGCAGCGGGATCTGGTGCTGCGCCAGGGCATCTTTGTAGCCGGAGAGACGCTCCACGCCCGTGGGCGAATCCAGCGAGCCGGTGATAAACGCAATGTCACGGTGCCCTTTCTCAATCAGCTGTGACACCGCTTCCTGACAGGAGGCTTTATGATCTGACCAGACGCTGTGGCTGCTGTTTTTACGCAGGCGACGGTTCAGTACCATGATCGGCTGCTCGTATTTCTCGACGATCTCGTCCATCTCTTCCACGCTCAGAAAACGCGGATAGATAATGACCGCGTCACAGCGCATATCAAGCAGGTACTGGATGGCTTCGCGCTCTTCATCGGCGCTGTGCTTGCCGTCCGCCAGGATCAGCTGCCGCCCCTTCTCTTCCGTCATGCGGGCGGCGTGAAACAGCAACTCACTAAAATAGACGCCGTGATACAGGGTGTTGGTCACCACCAGTCCCAGCGTCTGGGTGCGTTTGGTCGCCAGGTTGCGCGCCAGCAAATTGGGGCGATAGCCGCTCTCTTCGATGGCCTGAAACACCCGGTCTTTGGTCTCCTGGCTGACATAGCCATTCCCCGACAGCACCCGGGAAACCGTCGCTTTCGAAACGCCTGCCCGCTTCGCCACTTCAAGCATCGTGGTCATGTTGTTATTCCCTTTCATACTGATGGCACGCAGTGTACTGCACTGCCAAACAATTGTCGCAACGACGCGCTCACGCTTTTTGAACCGTCTGGTGATCGCCATCACGAAATGAAAAAATGGTCAAAATGCGATCTTGTTTCATTCAAAGAAACTCATGATGATTGTGTGGAACCGGTTTCCTACATACTCTCACAACGACAACAGGATCACATCCGATGGCCAAAAATTATGCCGCGCTGGCGCAAGACGTTGTCAGCGCGCTTGGCGGCAAAGACAACATCGTCGCCGTCACCCATTGCATGACGCGACTGCGTTTCGTCCTGAAAGACGAAACCGCTACCGATACCGCACGCCTGAAAAATATCAGCGGCGTACTGGGCGTGGTACGTAACGACAACCAGTGCCAGGTGATTATCGGCAATACCGTTTCTCAGGCGTACCGTGAGGTGGTGAGCCTGCTGCCAACCGACCTCCAGCCTGCCGTGCCGGAAGGCCCACAGAAATTGACCCTGCGCCGCATCGGTGCCGGGATCCTCGACGCGCTGATTGGCACCATGTCGCCGCTGATCCCGGCGATCATCGGCGGCTCGATGGTCAAGCTGCTGGCGATGATCCTTGAGATGACCGGCGTGCTGGAGAAAGGCGCGCCGACGCTCACCATTTTGACCGTCATCGGCGACGGGGCGTTCTTCTTCCTGCCGCTGATGGTGGCAGCATCTGCCGCGGTGAAATTCAAAACCAACATGTCGCTGGCGATCGCCATTGCAGGCGTGCTGGTGCACCCGAGCTTTATCGAGCTGATGGCGAAAGCCGCGCAGGGTGAGCACGTCGAATTCGCGTTTATCCCGGTGACGGCGGTGAAATACACCTACACCGTGATCCCGGCGCTGGTGATGACCTGGTGCCTGTCGTATATCGAACGCTGGGTGGATCGCATTACGCCTGCGGTGACGAAAAACTTCCTCAAGCCGATGCTGATCGTGCTGATTGCCGCCCCGCTCGCCATCGTGCTGATTGGGCCGCTGGGGATCTGGATCGGTAGCGCCATCTCCGCGCTGGTCTACACCATCCACGGCTATCTGGGCTGGCTCTCCGTGGCGATCATGGGCGCGCTCTGGCCGCTGCTGGTCATGACCGGGATGCACCGCGTCTTTACCCCGACTATCATTCAGACCATTGCCGAAACAGGTAAAGAGGGAATGGTGATGCCGTCGGAAATCGGTGCCAACCTGTCGCTCGGCGGTTCATCCCTGGCGGTGGCATGGAAAACGAAAAACCCGGAGCTGCGCCAGACGGCGCTGGCCGCGGCGGCTTCCGCCATCATGGCGGGCATCTCTGAACCGGCGCTGTACGGCGTGGCGGTTCGCCTGAAACGCCCGCTGATTGCCAGCCTGATTAGCGGCTTTATCTGTGGTGCGGTGGCCGGTATTGCGGGGCTTGCCAGCCACTCGATGGCGGCGCCGGGGCTGTTTACCAGCGTGCAGTTCTTCGATCCGGCCAACCCGATGACCATTGTCTGGGTATTCGGCGTCATGGCGCTGGCGGTCGTGCTCTCCTTCGTGCTGACCCTGATATTAGGCTTTGAAGATATCCCGGTCGAAGACGAGGCTGAAAAAGCCCGCGCCCTGCAGAGTGCGCCGGTGCAGGCCAAAACCGCACAAGTTTAACCGTATAACGAGGTAGAAATGTCTGTTTTTCCACAAGGATTTTTATGGGGCGGCGCGCTTGCCGCCAACCAGAGCGAAGGCGCTTACCGTGAAGGCGGCAAAGGGCTGACCACGGTCGACATGATCCCTCACGGCACAAACCGCCTGGCGGTGAAGCTTGGTAAGGAAAAGCGTTTTTCGCTGCGTGACGACGAGTTTTACCCAAGCCACGAGGCGATCGATTTTTACCATCGCTACAAAGAGGACATCGCCCTGATGGCGGAGATGGGCTTTACGGTGTTCCGCACCTCGATTGCCTGGAGCCGCCTCTATCCGAACGGCGACGAACCGCTGCCGAACAAAGAGGGCATTGCCTTTTATCGCGCGGTGTTTGAAGAGTGCAAAAAGTACAACATTGAGCCGCTGGTCACCCTGTGCCACTTCGACGTGCCGATGCATCTGGTGACGGAGTACGGCTCCTGGCGCAACCGCAAGATGGTGGATTTCTTCGCCCGCTACGCCCGCACCTGTTTCGAAGAATTTAACGGTCTGGTGAAATACTGGCTCACCTTCAACGAGATCAACATCATGCTGCACAGCCCGTTCTCCGGCGCGGGGCTGGTGTTCGAAGAAGGTGAAAACGAAGATCAGGTGAAATACCAGGCCGCGCACCACGAGCTGGTCGCAAGCGCGCTGGCGACCAAAATCGCCCACGAGGTAAACCCGGAAAACCAGGTCGGCTGCATGCTGGCGGGCGGGAATTTCTACCCTTACTCCTGCAAGCCGGAAGACGTATGGATGGCGCTGGAGAAGGACCGCGAGAACCTGTTCTTTATCGACGTGCAGGCGCGCGGCAGCTATCCGGCCTACTCCGCCCGCGTGTTCCGCGAAAAAGGGGTGGTGATTGTGAAAGATCCGGGCGACGACGAAATGCTGAAAAACACCGTCGATTTTGTATCGTTCAGCTATTACGCCTCGCGCTGCGCGTCGGCCAATATGAATGCGAATAATACCAATGCGGCGAACATCGTCAAATCCCTGCGCAACCCGCATATTCAGGTGAGCGAATGGGGCTGGGGCATCGATCCGCTCGGCCTGCGCATCACCATGAACATGATGTACGACCGTTATCAGAAACCGCTGTTCCTGGTGGAAAACGGCCTTGGCGCAAAAGATGTCATTGATGAAAACGGCGAAATTAACGATGACTACCGCATCAGCTATCTGCGCGAACATATCCGCGCGATGGGCGATGCCATTGAGGACGGTGTGCCGCTGATGGGCTATACCACCTGGGGCTGCATTGACCTGGTGGCGGCCTCAACGGGCGAAATGAGCAAGCGCTACGGGTTTGTCTACGTTGACCGCGACGATGCCGGAAACGGCACGCTGGAGCGCAAACGCAAGAAGTCGTTCTGGTGGTATAAGAAGGTGATTGCGAGTAACGGGGGGGATCTGGCGTAGCCTGTTGCCCTCACCCTAACCCTCTCCCACAGGGAGAGGGGACAAAAAACACCCTCTCCCCTATGAGGAGAGGGGTTCAAACCCACCCTTTCCAACCCACCCCGCAAGCCGTGAATAGACCACTTCCACCGCGGCTTTCACCGGGGGTGTCATCGGGTAATAAAATCCGACGATGTCCGGCTGAATGCCCAAAAACAGCACCTCGCCCACGTCCTCTTTGATCTGATCCACCAGATAGTTAAGCGGCATATTATGCGTGGTCATCATGAACATGTCGGCAATGTCGTCCGGGTCGATCAGGCGGATGTCCCCCGGGTTCAGCCCCATATCCGTAGCATCGACAATCAACAGCCGATCAGGGTGCAGCTCGCGGATGGCCACCACATCGTTTTCCGGCGCGCTGCCGCCGTCAATCACCACCCAGTTGCCCTGCGGATTCGCGGCACACATCTCTGCCAGCAGCGGGCCTGCGCCGTCGTCGCCCATCATGCTGTTGCCGACACACAGTAAAACGTCAGTCACGTAATCTCCTCACCATCAGGTAGATGGCACTTTCCTGATGAATATCATGCAGCATGCTGAGCAGCGTTTTGCTCCACGCCTGCTGTTCGGGGGTTTGCCGTTTCAGCGCCGCGTCAAACGCGTTCGCCAGCATCGCAATATGGTTGGCGTCGATAACGATCTCACCGTACTTCGGTACCCCTTCCATTTTGCGCCGCGCCGTACTGCCCTCTTCCAGCGTGGCGATCCACGCCAGATAGTCGGACCACGGGCAGCTCAGCGCCGCCTCCAGGCAGTCGATCACCCCGAGGTGATGCCCAATCGCCAGGCTGTAATAGACCACCTGCTGCGCCGCGTCCGGCGTGGCATCGTTCTCATCAATAAATTTACGGCTCAGCTGACTGAACACCACCGTCTCACTCATCGGATACGCGCCTCATCCACAATGCTGTTCAGGTTCGCCACAATCTCATTGAGACGCGGATCGTTTTCCGCCTCCAGCCAGCGCGCCACCTGGTGCTCGCCCTGGCTCAGCAGGCGCAGGTAATCGTCGGCAATCTGGCGGCCATAGCGATAGCCCGCCAGCCTGCGCGCCGTGCGGTCTACCTTCACCCGCAGCGGCTGCACCATGTCCGGGTGCAGGATCATCGCAGGCTGATTGTCGGGTTCACCCGGTTCACGGGCGTGGATTTTCTGCTCCAGCAGGCCGAGCGCCATGGCAAAGCCGTACAGCGTGGCGGCAGGCGTCGGCGGACAGCCCGGAATGTAGACGTCCACCGGCACGATTTTGTCGGTGCCGCCCCACACACAGTAGAGGTCATAGAAGATGCCGCCGCTGTTACCGCACGCCCCATAGGAGATACAGATTTTCGGATCGGGCGCAGACTGCCAGGCGCGCAGCGCGGGCGAGCGCATGGCGCGGGTGACGGCCCCGGTGAACAGCAGAATGTCGGCATGACGCGGAGACGGCACCACTTTGATGCCGAAGCGTTCGGCGTCAAACAGCGGTGACAGCGTGGCGAAGATCTCAATCTCGCAGCCGTTGCAGCCGCCGCAGTCCACGCGGTAAACGTAGGCCGAGCGTTTGATTTTTTTCAACAGCGACGCTTTCATGCTGGCGATGGACTCCTCCACCGTCATTGGCACCGGAATGCCCCGCTCGTCGCGCGGACCGAGTAAGTTTTCCATCAGCTGGCCTCTCTCATATGACGGGTGATATCGATGCGGTCGGACGGCAGCAGGCATTTCTGCCGTTTGCATTCCGGGCAGGTTTCAAAGCTTTCGCGATGATGCTCCGCGCGGGCGTCGCCGTTGTGCTTCAGCAGCGCGATGGCGTAGTCGATCTCTTTTTGTACGGCGAACGGACGTTTGCAGACGCGGCAGTTACACAGGGCAAAACGCGACTGCTGCAAAAAGTCTTCTTTCTTCCACACCGCCAGCTCGTACTCCTGAGACAGACGAATGGCGACCGTCGGGCAAACCTCTTCGCAGCGGCCGCAGAAGATGCAGCGTCCGAGGTTAAACTGCCAGGCCAGCTCGCCGGTTTTCAGATCCGTTTCCACCGTCAGGGCATTCGACGGACAGGCGTTGACGCAGGCCGCACAGCCGATGCACTGCTGCGGGTTGTGCTCCGGCTTGCCGCGAAAGTTTTTATCCACCGGCATCGGCTCCAGCGGGTAGCGGCTGGTGGGCGTGCCGGTTTTGATCACTTTTTTGATAAAGGTAAACATGACGAGTCCTTATTTCAGCGGCGAGTTCTTACGCTCGATGCTGTAGCGCTCAAGCTCTTTGTACGGCACCACCTGGCTTTTCTTCTTGCGCACGTCCACCACGGTCATGCGGTCGGTGCAGGAGTAGCACGGGTCGAGGCTGCCGATGATCAGCGGCGCGTCGGAGACCGTGTTGCCGCGCAGCATATAGCGCAGGGTTGGCCAGTTGGCGTAGGTGGCCGCACGGCAGCGCCAGCGGTAAAGCTTCTGGTTATCGCCGGTCATGCTCCAGTGGATGTCGTCCCCGCGCGGCGCTTCGGCAAAGCCGAGGGCAAAGCGGTTCGGGATGTAGGTGAAGCCCTCCACCATCAGCGGGCCGCCCGGCAGGTTATCGAGCCCAAAGTCGATCATATTCAGCGCGGTGAAGACCTCGTTGATACGCACCTTCAGGCGGGAGATGACGTCGCAGCCCTGTTCGCTGTGTACGGTCATTGGCAGCAGGCCGTAACCGACAAACGGGTGATCGGCGCGGGTGTCGCGGGCGTGGCCGCTGGCGCGCACCATCGGGCCAACGTTGCTGAAGTCGCGGGCGATCTCCGGATCAAGACGGCCGATCCCCACGGTACGCTGCTCGATGTTGGGCGTGCTGAGCAGCATATCCACCAGCTCCTGCACGTCGCGACGCATCTGCTGTGCCAGCTGTCGGGTCTGGATCATGTCGTTTTTAAGCAGGTCACGGCGGATCCCACCGATCAGGTTCAGACCGTAGGTTTTACGCGCCCCGGTGAGGATCTCCGCCATCTTCATCGACGCCTCGCGCACGCGGAAGAACTGCATAAACCCGGAGTCGAAACCGACAAAGTGACAGGCCAGACCGAGATTCAGCAGGTGCGAGTGCAGACGTTCCACTTCCAGCAAAATGGCGCGGATCATCTGCGCGCGCTCCGGCACCACGATCCCCATGCCGTTCTCCACCGAGGTGGTATAGGCGGTGCTGTGGGCGAAGCCGCAGATGCCGCACACGCGGTCCGAGAGGAATGTCACCTCGTTATAGCCCATCCGGGTTTCCGCCAGCTTTTCCATGCCGCGATGGACGTAGAACAGGCGGTAGTCGGCGTCAATGATGTTTTCGCCGTCAACAAACAGGCGGAAGTGGCCTGGTTCATCAGAGGTGACGTGCAGCGGGCCAATCGGCACCACGTTGTTCTTTTTGTTGCCGAGTTCGTTAATGAACTCGTAGGTTTCGCTGTCGGTGGTTGGGGCCGGACGCTGGCGGTAATCCATGCTGTCCTTGCGCAGCGGATACAGTTCGTCCGGCCAGTCGTCCGGCAGCACCAGGCGGCGTTCATCCGGCAGCCCCACCGGCACCAGGCCATACATGTCACGCACTTCGCGCTCGCCCCAGACGGCGGCAGGCACGCGCGGTGTGACGGACGGGTACTCCGGCTTGTTCGGGTCGACTTCCACGCGTACGGTAAGCCAGCACTTATCGCCCTTCTCCATCGACATCACGTAGTACACCGCGTAATTGCCGCACAGCTGACGCTCGTCATTGCCGAACAGCACCGACAGCCAACCGCCCTGCTGGTAGTAAAGAAACTCCACCACTTCCGGCAGATAGTTCACCTTAATGGTGACGGTTACCTGGTCTTTGGTCTGCCATCCTTCATCCAGCACAACACCCGGAAAAGCCTGATGCAACGCGGCGAGATACTGCTGACCTTTCTTTTCTTCAGACATAAATACTCTCTTTAATCACGCCACCAGCAAGGAGACGAACGCTAAAAATGCAAAACCAAAACCGGCCCAGGTGATGCGCGAGGTCGCGACAAAGCGCAGACGTGCCATGCTGTTTTCAAACAGGGCAATCACCAGCACGCCGACCAGCAATTTGAGCGCGGCAACCACCACGGCCAATACCAGCCCCCCAGCGGAGAAATGCGTCATCTGCCCCCACGGGAAAAAGACGCCGAGGAACATCTGCAATACCACCAGCTGCTTGAGGCTGATGCCCCACTTAAGCACCGCAAAGCCGTAGCCGCTGTATTCGGTGAGCGGTCCTTCCTGCAGCTCCTGCTCGGCTTCTGCGAGGTCAAACGGCAATTTGCCCATCTCAATAAAGGTGGCGAACGCGCAGGCGCAAAGGGCCAGCACTAGCGGGAGGGTACGTGACACCGGCCAGTGGTAAACGGTGTGGGTGATAAAGCTGATATGGGTGGAACCCGCGACCTGCGCGGCCACCCACAGCCCCAGCAGCAGGATCGGTTCGACCAGCACGCCCAGCATCGCCTCGCGGCTGGCGCCGATACCGGTAAACGGGCTGCCGGTATCCAGGCCCGCAATAGCAAAGAAGAAGCGGGCAATGGCGAAGAGGTAAATCAGCGTAATCAGATCCCCAAGTGCAGGCAGCGGCGAGCCCACCGTCACCACCGGCAGCGCGGTGGCGATGGTCAGCATCACGCCGACCATCACGAACGGCGTCAGGCGGAAGACCCAGCCTGCGGCATCCGGTGCCACGCTCTGGCGGGAGAGCAGCTTGAAGAGATCGCGGTACTCCTGGAGCACGCCAGGCCCGCGACGGTTGTGCATCCGGGCGCGCGCCACGCGCGTGATGCCCGACAGCAGTGGCGCAACGGCGAACAACACCAGCGCCTGAAGTATTGCCAGTAACAGACTCATGTCAGGCTCCTCGTGAAATCACAATGACCACCAGCACCGCCAGCTCGATCAGCGCCAGAAGGCGGAACAGCGCAGGTACAGCGGCGCTCTGCCAGCCCGGCATCCAGCCCACCGGGTTCAGCCAGTGGCGCAGCTTCAGCACGGCAGCGAAGTTCTCTTTCACCGGCATGGCAAAACCGTGGGCGGTGATGACCATCGATTGTTCGTGTTCGTAGCCACAGGCCCAGGCCGCCCCGCGCGAGCGGGAGGGGAGTCGGTCGCGCCTGAAGAACAGCATCAGCACAAACGGCAGCAGCGGTGCGGCAATCAGCAGCAGCGCCATCATCGGCTGGGAGACGGTGGTATGGGCGGTGGTCAGCGGCAGTGGAATGGCGTTACCCAGCAGCGGCAGCAGCCACGGCGCGGCAACCCCGCCCGCAATGCAGCACAGCGCCAGCGCGACCACGCTGGTGGCCATCAGTACCGGGGCGCAGCAGGCGTTTTCCGCTTCCCGCGTGCGCGGTGCGCCAAGGAAGGTGACGCCGTAGACTTTTACCATACACATCACCGCCAGCGCCCCGGTTATCGCCAGCCCAACCGCCAGCAGCGGGCCGAGCAGTCGGGCGATAAAGGCGTCGCTCTGACCGAGCGCGAAGAAGGACTGGTAGATCACCCACTCGCCCGCAAAGCCGTTCAGCGGCGGCAACGCGGCCATCGCCATCAGCCCGACCAGCATGGCGAGAGAAATCACCGGCATCTTTTTGCCGATGCCGCCGAGTTTTTCGATATCCCGATGACCGGTACGGAACCAGACGCTGCCCGCGCCCAGGAACAGGGTGCTTTTAAACAGGCTGTGGTTAACGAGGTGATACAGCCCCCCGATAAACCCGGCGGCAATCAGCGCCGGTTGATTAAGTGCCAGGCCGGTCACGCCTGCGCCGATGCCGAGCAGGATAATGCCGATATTTTCCAGGGTGTGGTACGCCAGCAGACGCTGAATGTTGTGCTCCATCAGCGCATACAGCCCGCCGACAAAGGCGGTAACCATACCTGCGATAAGCAACGCGACACCCCACCACAGCGGCGGCTGGCCGCCGGTCAGGGTGATCGTCAGAACGCCGAACAGACCGACTTTCATCACCACGGTGGAAAACAGCGCGGCAGCGGGTGCAGAGGCATTCGCGTGCGCCTGCGGCACCCAGCCGTGCAGAGGGATGATCCCGGCCAGCAGGCCAAAGCCCACCACGCCCAGCAGCCAGACGTCATTTCCCAGCGGCTGACCGTTAAGCGCTGCGAAGTCGAGCGTGCCGAAACGTTGCCACACCAGCCAGCAGACCAGCGCCAGCAGCAACGTGCCGAGGCGACCGAGCGCAAACCACAGCTTGCCGGAGGCGCTACATCCCGTCAGGAACACGCCGCAGAGCGCCATGATCTCCGCCATCACCACCAGCGCGCCGAGGTTGCTGGCAATGACGGTGCAGACCGCCGACGCCATCAGCAGGTTAACCAGCAGACCATTCGCGCGGGTGTGCTGATGGCGGTGCCAGTCAATATTGAACAGGCTGATAAACACCCCGCACAGACCAAAAGTCACCAGCCAGATGGCGTTCAGCGGCGTGAGCTGAACGGTATGACGGACGATCGGAATCATTGCTTCGGCGGTCTGACCGCTGAGTAACACTGCCGTACCTGCTGCCAGCGTCATCAGGCTGCCCACCGCCCCGCCGATACCGGCGATCCAGCCGCTCAGGGTTTTATGGAATGACAGGAGCCACGCCAGCACAGCAGCGGCGGCAAAGTACGCCACGGCGCTGTTAATCATGAATATCGCGTTCATTTCGCCCCCTCGTTAAGCGCCTGAAGCAGAGAAAGATCGCCGACGTCGGTATTAATGGTCAGCTCGCGCTTGCGTTTGCTGGTGCGGGCAATATCGCGAATGTTGACCAGAATCAGCGCTTTGGTCGGGCAGGTGCGCACGCAGGCCGGGCCCTGCTCATCGAAGCTGCACAGGTCGCACTTCACCGCCACCGCACGCACGCCGGGCACCCAGTCAAGCAGCGTACTGACACGTGCCGGAGCCGGGGGAGCAGGTGGCGCTTTTGGGGTGTTGGCATTCGCCGGAATATGCAGCGGACGGCTGCCGGAAAATTCAATCGCACCGAACGGGCAGGCTATGCCGCACAGCTTGCAGCTCACGCACAGGCTTTCGTTCAGCTGTACCGCGCCGTCAACGCGGGTGATGGCATTCACCGGACAGACGCCCGCGCACGGCGCATCTTCACAGTGGTGGCAGAGCTGCGGGGCAGACTCTTTTTCATTACGCATGACGCGCAGGCGCGGCATGGACTGGAGCCCGTGCAGGCGGTGCGTTTCCGAACAGGCCGCCTCACAGGTTCGACAGCCAATACAGACCGTCGAGTCAGCAATTACAAAACGGTTCACCGGGTCATCCTCTGGTGATAGTCATTTTTGACGAAAAACTGTCATGTCGACACTTCTCGACACGTGATGATCAGGCCACGTTCGCTGAGGCGTGTTCATCCATCAGCTGCTTCAGGTTGACCGGGAGATCGTGTTCAACGGCGGTGTACAGACCGTTATAAACCGGCGCGATTTTTTCCAGATAGTGCTCCAGCACCTGCTGGCGATCGCGGTTGCTGACGTGACCGTCAACCATGCCGTCGGCCATCAGTTGCGCCTTCGCAATACACTGTTTTTCACCCTCTTTTGTCTCGACGTAGTACTCAATGGTGTGGCTGTTGAAGGTGTCGGCCAGGGTGACGTAAATCGTGAAATGGCCGAACAAAACAAAGCGCATATCCCCCTGCGCCGCACAGCTCATGGCGTGGTGAAGACGGGCTTTGGAAAGGGTGATCCCCTGGACCAGTGAGTTGCAGTAAAGGTGCCACTGGTCCTGTAACTGCTGGTGACGCTGCGCGATGTAATCCGCTTTTTCGCTAATTTCCCAAATAGTCATAGAAGGTATCCGGTTAATGGAGATAGCGGCTGTTAAGCAGATTCCATGCCATTTTTTAATGCATTGATATTTAATGGGTTTAATTCAAAACAGGCTGTCAACAAGAGGGTGTCGACGTGTCATTTCGACAGCGTTGACATCGTCACCCCCTAACCAAAACCAGGCTGGCATTGTTATTGCATTAACGGGGCAATTCATTAAGGAGGCGTCATGCACGAAATCACCCTCTGCCAGCGGGCACTGGAACTCATCGAACAGCAGGCAGCGCAAAACCACGCGACGCGCGTGACCGGCGTCTGGCTGAAGGTCGGGGCCTTTTCCTGCGTCGAAACCAGCGCCCTCACCTTCTGTTTTGAGCTGGTGTGCCGCGGCACGCTGGCGGAAGGCTGCGCACTTCATATTGAAGAGCAACAGGCGGAGTGCTGGTGCGAGCAGTGTCAGCAGTACGTCACCCTGCTGTCGTCGAAGGTCCAGCGCTGCCCACAGTGTCAGCACACCGGCCTTCGCATCGTGGCGGATGACGGGATGCAGATCCAACGCCTTGAAATCGAGAAGGAGTAAAGTATGTGTAGTACCTGCGGTTGCGCCGAAGGCAACCTGTATATCGAAGGGGATGAACACCGTCCTCACTCCGCGTTTCGCTCCGCCCCTTTTACCCCCGCACCGCGTCCGGCAGCGGCACTCACCGGCATTCGCTTTGCGCCTCAACGCTCCGATATGGGCGATCTTCATTACGGCCACGGCGAGGCGGGTACCCATGCGCCGGGCATGAGCCAGCGCCAGATGCTGAACGTGGAAATCAACGTACTCGATAAAAACAACCAGATCGCCGCCCGCAACCGCGCCCGGTTTGCCGCACGTCAACAGCTGGTGCTCAACCTCGTCTCCAGCCCCGGCTCCGGCAAAACCACGCTGCTGACGGAAACGCTCAAACGCCTGAACGAACGCGTCTCCTGCGCGGTGATCGAAGGCGATCAGCAAACGGTCAACGATGCCGCCCGTATTCGTGAAACCGGCACCCCGGCGATTCAGGTCAATACCGGTAAAGGCTGCCATCTGGATGCGCAGATGATTGCCGATGCCGCGCCGCGTCTGCCACTGGCGGATAACGGCATTCTGTTTATCGAAAACGTCGGCAATCTGGTCTGCCCGGCCAGCTTCGATCTCGGGGAGCGGCATAAAGTGGCGGTCCTCTCGGTGACCGAAGGAGAAGACAAGCCGCTCAAATATCCGCATATGTTTGCCGCCGCGTCGCTGATGCTGCTGAACAAAGTGGACCTGCTGCCGTACCTGAATTTCGACGTGGATAAATGTCTGGCTTATGCCCGTGAAGTGAACCCGGACATTGCGATCCTGCTAGTCTCCGCCACACGCGGCGACGGCATGGCGCACTGGCTAAACTGGCTGGAGAGTGAACGATGTGCATAGGCGTCCCTGGACAAATCCATTCCATTGACGGAAACCAGGCCAAAGTGGAGGTCTGCGGCATATTGCGTGACGTCGATTTAACGCTGGTGGGCAGCACCGATGAGACGGGCGTCTCGCGCCTTGGTCAGTGGGTGCTGGTACACGTGGGGTTTGCCATGAGCGTGATTAATGAAGCGGAAGCGCGCGACACGCTGGATGCCCTGCAGAATATGTTCGATGTGGAGCCGGACGTCGGCGCGCTGCTGTACGGCGAGGAACGGTAATTATGCGTTACGTTGATGAATACCGCGCACCTGAGCAGGTAATGCAGCTTATCGGTCATCTGAAAACGCGGGCCGCCCTGCTGAAACACACGGCGGAAAAGCCGCTGCGGATCATGGAAGTCTGCGGCGGGCACACCCATGCCATTTTCAAATTTGGCCTCGATCAGCTGCTGCCGGACAACATAGAGTTTATCCATGGCCCGGGCTGCCCGGTTTGCGTGCTGCCCATGGGGCGCATCGACAGCTGTATCGAGATCGCCAGCCAGCCTGACGTCATTTTCTGTACCTTTGGCGACGCGATGCGCGTGCCGGGGAAAAAGGGCTCGCTGCTGCAGGCCAAAGCGCGCGGCGCGGATGTGCGCATCGTGTACTCGCCGATGGATGCCCTGAAGCTTGCAACCGATAACCCTGGCCGAAAGGTGGTATTTTTCGGGCTGGGTTTTGAGACCACCATGCCCGCTACGGCGATCACGCTGCAGCAGGCAAAACGCAGCAACGTCACCAATTTTTTCTTTTTTTGTCAGCACATTACGCTTATCCCGACGCTGCGCAGCCTGCTGGACGCCCCGGACAACGGCATTGACGCGTTCCTGGCACCGGGCCATGTCAGCATGGTGATCGGTACCGGGGCCTACGGCTTTATCGCTGACGATTACCATCGCCCGTTAGTCGTCGCTGGTTTCGAACCTCTTGATCTACTGCAAGGCGTCACCATGCTGGTTGAGCAGAAAATAGCAGCCCTGAGCGCGGTGGAAAATCAGTACCGCCGCGTGGTGCCGGATGCCGGAAATGAACGGGCGCAGCAGGCGATAGCTGACGTATTTAGCGTTGAGGGCGACAGCGAGTGGCGCGGGCTGGGGTTGATTGCTGAATCCGGCGTGCGCCTGACCCCAGCCTACCGGTCGTTTGATGCAGAAACGCATTTCCGCCCACAGCCACAACAGGTTTGCGACGATCCCCAGGCCCGCTGTGGCGAGGTCCTTACCGGAAGATGTAAACCCCACCACTGCCCGTTATTTGGCAACACCTGTAACCCGCAAACGGCATTTGGCGCACTGATGGTCTCTTCCGAAGGGGCATGTGCCGCGTGGTATCAGTACCGCAACCAGGAGAGTGAAGCATGAACACGGTTGAAATGGCGCACGGCAGCGGCGGCCTGGCGATGCAGCAGCTGATAAACCGGCTGTTTATGGAGGCCTTTGATAACCCCTGGCTCGCCGAGCAGGAAGACCAGGCCCGCATTGACCTCGCTTCCCTCACCGCCCAGGGCGACAGGCTGGCCTTCTCCACCGACAGCTATGTGATTGACCCGCTATTCTTCCCCGGCGGCGATATCGGCAAGCTGGCCGTCTGCGGTACCGCGAACGATGTCGCCGTCAGCGGTGCCATTCCGCGCTACCTCTCCTGCGGATTTATCCTTGAAGAAGGTTTGCCGATGGAGACGCTCGCGGCGGTGGTCAGCAGCATGGCGCACACCGCGCGCGAGGCAGGGATTGCTATCGTCACCGGCGATACCAAGGTGGTGCAGCGCGGCGCGGCGGATAAGCTCTTTATCAACACCGCCGGGATGGGGGCGATCCCCGCCGATATTCACTGGGGCGCGCAGCAACTGGCCGTGGGCGACGTGCTGCTGGTCAGCGGCACGCTGGGCTGTCACGGGGCGACCATCCTTAACCTGCGCGAAGGCCTGGGGCTGGACGGGGAACTGCGCAGCGACTGCGCGGTGCTCACCCCGCTTATCCAGACGCTGCGGGCGATCCCCGGCGTGAAAGCCCTGCGGGATGCCACCCGTGGCGGCGTCAATGCCGTGGTGCATGAGTTCGCGGCCTGCTGCGGCTGCGGTATTGAACTTACTGAGCGCAGCCTGCCCGTGAAGCCTGCGGTTCGCGGACTGTGCGAGCTGCTGGGTCTGGATCCGCTCAATTTTGCTAACGAAGGCAAGCTGGTGATAGGCGTTGAGCGCACCGCGGCCGAAGCCGTACTTGAACAGTTGCGGGCGCATCCGTCAGGAAAAGAGGCCGCGATAATTGGTGAGGTGGTTGAGCGCAAAGGGGTGCGCCTGGCCGGACTGTATGGCGTGAAGCGCACGCTGGATCTGCCGCACGCGGAACCGTTACCCCGCATTTGCTAGAACCGCGCGAAAAGCGGTCGGCACGGAATTTATTTTTTTGCCCGTTTCTACTGGAAAGCACTATGCCGTATACACCGATGAGCGATCTCGGACAGCAGGGTCTGTTCGACATTACGCGAACACTTTTACAGCAGCCCGACCTGGGTGCGCTGAGCGATGCCCTGACGCGTCTGGTCAGGCAATCTGCACTGGCAGACAGCGCCGCCATTGTGCTCTGGCATAGCGGGAGCCATCGTGCGAGCTACTTCTCCACACGAGAAAACGGAAAAGCGTTTGAATACGAAGACGAAACGTATCTCGCTCACGGGCCGATACGCCGTATTCTTTCCCGGCCGGAAGCGCTGCACTGCAATTTTGAGGAGTTCCGTCAGGCGTGGCCGATGCTGGCCCGGAGCGCCTTATATCAGCCGTTTGGTCATTACAGCCTGCTGCCGCTGGCGGTGGAAGGCCACATTTTTGGTGGCTGCGAGTTTATCCGTAATACCGACCAGCCATGGAGCGAGGCGGAATATGAGCGTCTGCACACCTTCACCCAGATAGTGGCCGTCGTCGCCGAGCAGATCCAAAGCCGCGTCAGCAATAATGTGGATTACGACCTGCTGAGCCGTGAGCGTGACAACTTCCGCATTCTGGTGGCAATCACCAACGCCGTGCTCTCCCGTCTCGACATGGATGAGCTGGTCAGCGAAGTGTCGAAGGAGATCCATCACTACTTCAAAATTGACGCCATCAGCATTGCCTTGCG
This sequence comes from Enterobacter sp. A8, assembly GCF_004296595.1. Lineage (NCBI taxonomy): Bacteria > Pseudomonadati > Pseudomonadota > Gammaproteobacteria > Enterobacterales > Enterobacteriaceae > Enterobacter > Enterobacter sp. A8. The sequence goes on along the minus strand of NZ_SCMF01000003.1, from coordinate 572,235 downwards.
CGGCCATCGCAAGGGCAAGCTCAACATCTACTCCACGCACTATCTCGACGAAGCGAACCCGGCCCATGAGCAGAGCGAGGTGGATGAAGCGGGAACTCTTTCTGAACGGGTGTTTAAAAGCAAGGAGATCCTGCTGCTCAATCTCAGCGAGCAGGATGTGATGGCGCCTTACGAGCGAATGCTGTTTAACATCTGGGGCAACAAAATCCAGACTCTGTGCCTGCTGCCGTTGATGTCCGGTAACACCATGCTGGGCGTTCTGAAGCTGGCGCAGTGTGAGGAAGGGGTGTTCACCACCGCCAACCTGAAGCTGCTGCGTCAGATTGCCGAGCGTATCTCCATCGCGCTGGATAACGCGCTGGCGTATCAGGAGATCCACCGTCTGAAAGAACGGCTGGTGGATGAAAACCTGGCGCTGACGGAACAGCTTAACAATGTCGACAGCGAGTTTGGCGAAATCATCGGACGCAGCGATGCCATGTACAGCGTGCTCAAACAGGTGGAGATGGTCGCGCAAAGCGACAGCACAGTGCTGATCCTGGGCGAAACCGGTACGGGTAAGGAGTTGATTGCCCGCGCGATCCACAATCTTAGCAACCGCAACAGCCGCCGGATGGTGAAAATGAATTGTGCCGCCATGCCTGCGGGTCTGCTGGAAAGCGATCTCTTTGGCCATGAGCGCGGCGCGTTTACCGGTGCCAGCAGCCAGCGACTGGGCCGTTTCGAGCTGGCGGATAAAAGCTCGCTGTTCCTCGACGAAGTGGGCGATATGCCGCTGGAGCTACAGCCTAAACTGCTGCGTGTGCTGCAGGAACAGGAGTTCGAACGTCTTGGCAGCAATAAGCTGATTCAGACCGACGTGCGGCTGATTGCCGCCACCAACCGCGATCTGAAAAAAATGGTCGCCGACCGCGAGTTTCGCAGCGACCTCTACTATCGCCTGAACGTGTTCCCGATTTGCCTGCCGCCCCTGCGCGAGCGGCCGGAAGATATCCCGCTGCTGGTCAAAGCGTTTACCGCCAAAATTGCCCGCCGGATGGGACGCAACATCGACAGCATTCCCGCCGAGACGTTACGCACCCTTTCCTCGATGGAGTGGCCCGGCAACGTGCGCGAGCTGGAAAACGTCATTGAGCGTGCGGTGCTGCTGACGCGCGGTAATGTGCTGCAACTCTCCCTGCCGGAGGTTTCTCTGCCGGACTCTCCCGCGGCCGCGACCGACGTGGCCCAGGACGGGGAAGATGAATATCAATTGATCGTCCGCGTGCTGAAAGAGACCAACGGCGTAGTGGCCGGGCCGAAAGGGGCAGCCCAGCGTCTGGGGTTAAAACGCACCACCCTGCTGTCGCGCATGAAGCGTCTTGGAATAGATAAAGAGAGCCTGATTTAAGGCGCATTCCGGCGGTGCTTTCTGGCACCGCCTTTTGTCACCCTGCGTTATTGTCCCTCATTGACACACAATATTTTCCTCTGTATAAAATTCCGCCTTAATAATGAGTTTCATTTGCATCAAAAATAACTTTAATGAAGGGTAGCGTTTAATGAAGAAGGTCATCTGCGCGTTAGGCCTGGCGGTTGCGTCGGTCAGTTCTGCTCTGGCAACCACTTATCCTCTGACCATTGAAAACTGCGGTTATAAAGAGACCTTCACCAAAGCGCCGGAACGCGTCGTGGCCCTTGGTCAAAATACCGTTGAGATTTTGCTTCTGCTGGGTCTGGAAGATAAGGTGAAGGCCAGCGCCTTCTGGCCGACCAAAGTGCTGCCGCAGCTGGCGGAACAGAATGCCAAAATCAAAACGCTCACCGTCGAAATTCCTACGCTGGAATCTATCCTTGCACAAAACCCCGATTTTGTTCCTGCACAATTGCCGCTGCTGCTCGGGCCAGAAAGTAAGGTCGCAAAACGTGAGGATCTGGCTACCGTCGGCGTGAACAGCTATTTATCACCGGGCATGTGCGCCACTAAAAAAGCCTCGGGCGATATGTACGGCAGCCGCCAGAAGCTGTGGGACATGACATACCTTTATAAAGAGATTGAAGATTTCGCCAAAATTTTCAACGTTGAAGACCGTGGTCAGGCCGTTATCGCCAGCTTCAAAAAACGTGAGGCAGACCTGCGCAAAGAATTTGGCAAAAGCAAAAAAGACCTCTCCTTTGTGTTCTGGTTCTCAAGCGCCTCTCCTTCTGCTGATGCCTACGTGGGCGGTAAAAACAGCGCCTCAGGCTTTATCGCTGACGTACTGGGTGGCCATAACGCCATCACCGCCGAGGCCGAATGGCCAACCGTGGGCTGGGAAAGCATCATTGCCGCCAACCCGGACGTGATTGTGGTCTCAAGCCTTGACCGTAACCGCTGGGCGCTGGATAACGCGGAAGAGAAAATCAAATTCCTGAAAAGCGATCCGGCCGTCAGCCAGCTTGATGCCGTCAAAAAAGGCCATATCGTGGTGATGGACGGCCAGGCAATGAACCCGACGATCCGTACCATTTATGGCGCTGAACAGGTGGGCGAACAGCTCAGAAAACTGGGGCTGAACTGATGACGGCAGCTGTACTTCAGGCCCGACAGGGCCTGTTCCTGACCACTTCCGCCCTGCTGGCTATCGTCCTGCTGTTTCTGGTGATCGCCCTAGGTGTAAGCGTCGGAGAGTTGTCGATTCCGCTGTCCAATGTCTTTTATGCTATCGGTAATAAGCTGGGGCTGACCGCGGTTCCGCTCAACCGCATCTATGAGAGCGTGATCTGGGACTTTCGCCTGAGCCGCGCACTGGTGGCGGCCTGCTGCGGTGCGGGGCTGGCTATCTGCGGCGCGGTTTTGCAGAGCCTGCTGAAAAACGCGCTGGCTGAACCTTACGTGCTCGGCGTCTCTGCGGGGGCGTCCACCGGCGCGGTTTCCGTCGTGGTGCTGGGGATGGGGACCGGCGCGGTGTCGCTCTCTGCGGGCGCGTTTGCCGGCGCATTCGCCGCCTTTGCGTTTGTCGCCTTTCTGACCAACGGCGCGCGCGGCGGCAACGAGCGCACCATTCTGGCGGGCGTAGCCGCCTCTCAGCTCTTCAACGCCATCACCGCCTATACCATCAGCACCTCTGCCAGCGCGCAGCAGGCGCGTGATGTGATGTTCTGGCTGCTGGGCAGCTTTAGCGGTGTACGCTGGCCTGAATTCCAGCTGGCACTGGTTGTGGTGCTGATTGGGTTAGCCATTTGCCTCTACTATTCCCGGGCGCTGGATGCCTTTACCTTTGGTGACGACGCCGCGGCCTCGCTGGGGATTGCCGTCCCCTGGGTGCGCCTGGCGCTCTTTACCACCACCGCACTGATTACTGCAACCATCGTCAGTATGGCCGGCTCAATCGGCTTTGTCGGGCTGGTGGTTCCGCACGTCATGCGTTTCTTGTTCGGTCCTCTGCATCGAACCCTGCTGATTGCCAGCGCACTGGCGGGGGCGATCCTGATGGTGCTGGCAGATATCGCCTCGCGCATGCTGATTGCCCCGCAAAGTCTGCCCGTCGGGGTGGTAACCGCCCTGGTTGGCGTGCCGTTCTTTGCCGTGATCATCTACCGCTCAAGGAATAAGTAATGAGTATCTGCGCTGAAAATATTACCTGGAAGGTAGGCAAAAAGGTCATCGTCAATAACGTGTCACTCAAGGTGGCGCGCGGTGAAACGGTAGGTCTGCTTGGCCCTAATGGTTGCGGTAAATCATCGCTTTTGCGCATTCTGGCTGGCCTGCGCCGCCCGGATGCGGGCTGTGTGACGCTGGACGGTCAGGACATTTCCCGCATCGCCAAAAAGCAGCTTGCGCGCCGGGTGGCCTTCGTTGAACAGCACGGCATGACCGATGCCAATATGCGCGTTCGCGATGTCGTCAAACTCGGTCGTATCCCGCATCACTCCCCGTTCTCGAACTGGAGCAAGCAGGATGACGAGACCGTTACCGCCGCCCTGCAGCGGGTGGATATGCTGGAAAAAAGCGATCAGGGCTGGCTGAGCCTCTCCGGCGGGGAGCGCCAGCGCGTGCATATCGCCAGGGCGCTGGCGCAGACGCCTACAGAAATTTTGCTGGATGAACCGACCAACCACCTGGACATTCATCATCAGATGCAGCTGATGCACCTGATAAGCGACCTGCCGGTGACCAGCATTGTGGCTATTCACGATCTCAACCATGCATCGATGTTCTGCGATTCGCTGATTGTGATGCAGCAGGGGCAAATCGTGGCCACCGGAACGCCGCAGGAGATCCTCTCTGAGGCGTTGCTCTGGGACGTTTTTCGGGTCAAAACCAAAATCGAGATCTCGCCGTTCCATGGCAAAAAGCACATTCACTTTATCGTTTAAGCGCCCGTAACATGATGCCCCTGCGCCCTGCCACAACGCTCTGGCCGCCCGTCTTACTGGGCAGCCAGTTTGTGTTTAACATCGGTTTTTACGCGGTCGTCCCCTTCCTGGCGATCTTTTTGCGCGACGACATGCTGCTTTCCGGCGGCCTTATCGGGCTGATTCTGGGGCTGCGTACCTTTTCGCAGCAGGGGATGTTCATCGTCGGCGGTGCGCTCTCAGACCGCTTTGGTGCCAAAATCATTATCCTCTGCGGCTGCGTCATCCGCGTTGCGGGTTATCTGCTGCTGGCATTTGGACACGCGCTCTGGCCCATCATCCTTGGCGCCTGTCTGACCGGCATTGGCGGTGCGTTGTTCTCTCCCTCCATCGAAGCGCTGCTGGCCAGGGCGGGTACGCATAGCGAGACTAAAGGTCAACGCAGCCGTGCAGAGTGGTTTGCGCTGTTTGCCGTCTGCGGTGAACTCGGCGCGGTGCTGGGCCCGGTTGTCGGGGCGTTGCTCACGGGGCTGGGGTTTCGCCAGGTGGCGCTGGCGGGGGCGGGGGTCTTCGTCGTCGCGCTGATTGTGCTCTACTTCTGCCTTCCGGCTGCGCAACACAGCAAGCAGGCACTCAATATTGTTCCCTGGTGGACAACCTTCCGTCAGCCGCGCTTTGTCGCCTTTATCATCGCCTACAGCTCGTGGCTGTTGAGCTACAACCAGCTCTATCTGGCGCTGCCCGTGGAGATCCAGCGCGCCGGTGGTAACGAGAAAGATCTCGGCCCCCTGTTTATGCTGGCCTCTGTGCTGATCATCACCTTGCAGCTTCCGCTGGCCCGCTTTGCACGACGCGTGGGCGCGGTGAGAATTTTGCCGGTGGGCTTTTTACTGCTCTCGGCATCTTTTGCGAGCGTGGCGGTGTTCGCCCCGACGGTGCCGCCGGAAGGCTGGCTGCGCTTGCTGCCGTCGGTATGTTTTGTGGCGCTATTGACGCTTGGGCAAATGCTGCTGGTGCCCTCGGCGAAAGATCTGGTTCCACGCTTTGCGGAGGAATCGACGCTTGGCGCGCACTACGGCGCACTCGCCACCGCAGGCGGTGTTGCGGTGCTGCTGGGGAATTTGCTGTTTGGCAGTCTGCTGGATCGTGCGCTTGTCCCTTCGCCGCAGGCGATGTCCCCCTGGCTGCTGCTGGCCCTGTTCCCGCTATGCAGCGCGATCGCCATGAAGATCATTTGTCGCCCTTTCACACGCTGAGACGGTTACTTTTTCGGGCGATACTTTTCCGGTAATTCCGGTACCGGGCGACGATCGTCAAGCAGATGGCGTACCGTCAGGATGGGATGACGCCACAGCATGCGGGGCCCCGCCCAGCGCATAATCTGCTTCATCTCTTCACGCCTGGCGGGCTGGTAGCAGTGTACCGGACACTGTTTACAGGCCGGTTTTTCCTCACCAAAGACGCACTTATCCAGACGCTTATCCGCATAGGCATTCAGCGCCTGATAATGTCCCTCTTCCTGAGAAGCCTCCGGGCACTGTTTTTCATACAGAGCGATCATTCTGGCGATCGTCTTTTTTTCCCGTGAAATACGTTTACCAGACATAGCGGCTCACCGACTAAAAACATGCATTAATAATACTCCTTTATCTGCCACTTTTCAGTCGTTGCATTTCGTTTTCTGAAGCCGCATTCCACTATTAAGCCCACCCCCACCCTTTTTTACTGGTATTTTATACAGGTATTAACAACACGCGCCGCTCATCGTTACGGAGGCTATATGCAAGAGATCGCCACGACCAAACACTATCGCCACTTAAAAGTCGGTTATTTCAGAAAGCGTCACGAAGACCGGAAGACCAAAATCCCGCGACGTTACAGCGTACATGCGGCGTTGAGCTTAAAAGGTGACTGGCTGGAGCAGGCAGGGTTTACTACCCACTCTCAGGTCAGGGTGGGGGTTGAACAGGGGAAAATTGTCATCGAACTACTGAAAGAAGATCTCAGCGAGAGCAGAAGAAAATAGGACGCTTACCGACGGTAAATAGAAACCCTCTGGGCCCTTGTTTCAGAATGGTATAGTTCAATTTATGGTTCGGATAAATAAAGAAATCAGGCAACACGTCGCCGAGCACATTATCCGGCAGGGAGTCTTCATTAACCTCATGGATCTTCACGGAGGTAAACTGGAAAGAGTCTTTGTTTTCGGTCCAGATATAAGACACATCCCGGCGGATAGAGGCTATCGCCTTCTCATTTTTAAAATATGTCCCGCTTAGCGCGATGACCCCGGTCTGCTTTTGCATGGTGTACATAAAATCCAGCGTCAGGTTTGCGCGGGCATCTTCATGGTAAACAACAACAGAAACTGAACAGGCTTCCGTATTTTGTTTTTTTTCTAAGTGATAATGATAAAGCCAGGACGTCAGCGCCCCAACGGCAAACAGGACGAGACACAGGATGGCAGTAGACTTTTTAGTCACTGATTGTACCCCCTAAAATAAAGCGTAACGCATCCTGCATCTTCTTCTTGCTCATACGGTTTTCTGCAAATGAGTACAGAAAGTGCCGGAGCCGTGCTGGATGAAGAGAAGTAGGCCCAGGGGTATTTTTTACAATCGAGCCCTGTTCGCATGATAATTTGCTTATAACGCGTGAAGTTACCCCTGCTTTTAATATCATCGTTTCGTGAGAAAAAATGGCAGCCATTTTCCGTACTGCTTATGGTGTAGTCTTTAAAAAAGTCTTTTCTGGAATAGTCATGGACCGCCAGATGAAGAATAAAATAGCCCAGCCCAAAAGAGAGGGCCATAAAAAGCAGTGGAAGATAGCGACGATAGTGATGACGCGGGGGCTTATCTTTCACCTGAACGGCAGCAGTTTCCGCAATCACCTCTTTCGAGCCGCTGACAGGCTGGGCTTCTGCTATCGCGCTTTCTGATTCTGTTACGTCGTTTTCAATTCGGCTGACCTTAACTTCTTTTTTAATCTGGAACCCTTTTCTGGGTACCGTGGCAACCAGCGTGTCGTCAGTCTCTCCCGTCGTGCGCAACCCACGCCGGATAATGGAGATATTCTGATAAAGGGTATTGGCCGGAACTAACATTCCGTCTTCACCCCAAACTTTAGTGAAGAAATCCCTTTGATTAACCACTTCCGGGGCGGACTCAAGCAGAAGAACCAGACAACGACTGGCTGGCGTGGTCAGAATGACGCTCAACTCCGGTCGGGTCATAGAGACAAGTAAGTTTTTCTCTGGACAAAATTTAATATTATCGTTAATTATCCAGAACATATGAGACTCACTATGCAATAAACAGAATCAGAAAACTGTTGCCAGAGTTAGCAAGTATACTCTGCGAATATTCCTTGTCAAAGCAGTAAGTTATGTTGTTTGTTCAGCAGTAACACCGAAATAAAATAATGTGAGCATAATAGAATATTATCCCCACATCGAAGACAAATACGTTTCTGAAACAGAAAAAAGGATGACGTTATATTCTGACGCCTTTATTCCCGTTTACGTTTAATACGCAAGGAATATCGCGCGGTGTTCCTTTAGCGTTACCGGACCAGCGTGCCTGTCGCAATTGCGGCAAGACAGGCCCACGTCTTCAGCATCGCTGGAATCAGGTACGCATTTTAGTCGAAAGAGCCCGCACGTCTGTTTTCCTGTCCAGCAGAGTCCGTTATCATGGTCCGTGAACGATTCATGATAAGAAACGCAGGCTGTCATGCGTTCCAATGAGAGAGTAAGAAACCTGACAATAAAAAAGACAACTCATTGAAATTGAAAAAAATGGACACGGTAACCTAATGAGTACACTTGAAAATTTTGACGCCCATACCCCAATGATGCAGCAGTACCTGAAGCTGAAAGCGCAGCATCCGGAAATCCTGCTGTTTTACCGCATGGGCGATTTTTACGAGCTGTTTTATGACGATGCTAAACGGGCATCGCAGCTGCTCGACATCTCTCTGACCAAACGTGGCGCATCGGCAGGTGAACCCATCCCGATGGCAGGCATTCCGCATCATGCGGTAGAAAACTACCTGGCCAAGCTGGTGAATCAGGGCGAGTCGGTTGCCATCTGTGAGCAGATCGGCGATCCGGCCACCTCAAAAGGCCCGGTTGAACGCAAGGTCGTGCGTATCGTCACGCCAGGCACCATTAGCGACGAAGCCCTGCTCCAGGAGCGTCAGGATAACCTGCTGGCGGCCCTGTGGCAGGACGGCAAAGGGTTTGGTTATGCCACGCTGGATATCAGCTCCGGGCGTTTTCGTCTGAGCGAGCCGGCTGACCGGGAAACCATGGCAGCCGAGCTGCAGCGCACCAACCCGGCGGAACTGCTGTATGCCGAAGATTTTGCCGAAATGGCGCTGATCGAAGGTCGTCGCGGCCTGCGCCGCCGTCCGCTGTGGGAATTTGAAATTGATACCGCTCGCCAGCAGCTCAACCTGCAGTTTGGCACCCGCGATCTGATTGGCTTTGGGGTGGAAAACGCCCCGCGTGGACTGTGCGCCGCGGGCTGCCTTTTGCAGTATGTGAAAGATACCCAGCGCACCGCCCTGCCGCATATCCGCTCTATCACCATGGAGCGCCAGCAGGACAGCATCATTATGGATGCGGCCACGCGCCGGAATCTGGAGATCACCCAGAACCTGGCGGGTGGCGTTGAGAACACGCTGACATCCGTCCTCGATAACACCGTGACGCCGATGGGCAGCCGCATGCTGAAGCGCTGGCTGCATATGCCCGTCCGCGATACGGATACGCTCGTTTGTCGTCAGCAGACCATTGCCGCGCTGCAGGATCGCTACACCGAACTGCAGCCTGTGCTGCGTCAGGTGGGCGATCTGGAGCGTATTCTGGCTCGCCTGGCACTGCGCACGGCGCGGCCTCGCGACCTTGCACGAATGCGTCATGCCTTCCAGCAGTTGCCGGAACTGCGTGCTCAACTGAGCGACGTTGACAGCGCACCGGTTCAGAAACTGCGCGAAACCATGGGCGAGTTTGCTGAACTCCGCGATCTGCTGGAGCGCGCTATCATTGATGCGCCGCCGGTTCTGGTGCGCGACGGTGGCGTAATTGCCCCTGGCTACAACGAAGAGCTGGATGAATGGCGCGCGCTGGCTGACGGCGCAACGGATTACCTCGACAAGCTGGAGATCCGCGAGCGCGAACGTCTCGGGCTCGATACCCTGAAAGTCGGCTATAACGCAGTCCACGGTTACTATATTCAGATCAGCCGCGGGCAGAGCCATCTGGCGCCGATTCACTATGTGCGTCGCCAGACGTTGAAAAACGCTGAGCGTTACATCATTCCTGAGCTGAAAGAGTATGAGGACAAAGTTCTCACCTCGAAAGGCAAAGCGCTGGCCCTGGAAAAGCAGCTTTACGACGAGCTGTTCGACATGCTGATGCCACACCTCGCGGACCTGCAGTTAAGCGCTGGCGCGCTGGCGGAGCTGGATGTGCTGGTAAATCTGGCTGAGCGTGCTGAAACGCTGAACTATACCTGCCCGACCTTTACCGACAAGCCCGGCATTCGCATTACCGAAGGCCGCCACCCGGTGGTGGAGCAGGTACTGAACGAGCCGTTCATCGCTAACCCGCTGAGCCTGTCGCCGCAGCGAAGAATGCTGATCATTACCGGTCCGAACATGGGCGGTAAAAGTACCTATATGCGCCAGACGGCGCTTATCGCCCTGCTCGCCTACATCGGCAGCTACGTTCCGGCGCAGAAAGTGGAGATTGGCCCCATCGATCGTATCTTCACCCGCGTGGGTGCGGCGGACGATCTGGCCAGCGGCCGTTCCACCTTTATGGTCGAAATGACGGAAACCGCCAATATCCTGCACAACGCGACAGAACACAGCCTGGTGCTGATGGACGAAGTTGGACGCGGCACCTCAACCTACGACGGTCTGTCGCTGGCATGGGCGTGTGCGGAAAACCTGGCGAATAAAATCAAGGCCATGACGCTGTTCGCAACGCACTACTTTGAACTGACGCAGTTGCCGGAGAAAATGGAGGGCGTGGCAAACGTCCACCTGGATGCGCTTGAGCATGGCGATACCATCGCCTTTATGCACACGGTGCAGGAAGGTGCCGCGAGCAAGAGCTATGGCCTGGCTGTCGCGGCACTGGCGGGTGTGCCTAAAGAAGTAATTAAACGCGCGCGTCAGAAACTGCGCGAGCTGGAAAGCCTGTCACCGAATGCGGCGGCCACCCAGATTGACGGTACACAGATGTCGCTGCTGGCCCCTGCGGAAGAGACGTCACCCGCCGTTGAAGCGCTGGAGAATCTCGACCCGGATTCACTGACGCCACGTCAGGCGCTGGAGTGGATTTATCGGCTGAAGAGTCTGGTTTAGTTTTCTGCGGTCTGTTTTGTCGGGTGGCGGCTTCGCCTTACCCGACCTACAAAACCCGTAGGCCCGGTAAGCGTAGCGCCACCGGGCAAAGGACCGCACGATTTTACTGCCCGATAAGCGCAGCGCCACCGGGCTTTTTTTTACAGCAATGGCGGAATGGTCGGCACCTGCGGCGCCTCATCAATATCCTTCTGCGTCATACGGAACGCTTCAGGGTAATGTTCGCGACTGGTACGACGCAGCGGCTCGGTATCGCGCCAGGTATACAGGCAATGCTGGCACTGATAAACCGTCCAGATCCCTTTCACCGGTGATGTGGCCATCACATCAATTTGCTCATCGGCACAACGTGGACAAATCATCTTTTCCTCCTTATTGGCGTGCTGCCAGCATCGCAGTCAGCTTTTCAGCCCAGGCTTTGGTTTCAGGTAAATCCTGCACCGGCTGGCTGTAGTGACCGCGGTTATCCGGCGCAACAGGCGTGGTGGCATCAATAATCAGCTTGTCGGTGATGCCTGCCGGGCTGGACCCAGGATCAAGCTCAAGAACCGACATGTTCGGCAGCTGCACCAGATCCCCTGCCGGGTTCACTTTCGATGACAGCGCCCACATCACCTGCGGCAGGTTGAACGGATCGACATCTTCATCCACCATAATCACCATCTTCACATAGCCCAGGCCGTGCGGCGTGGTCATGGCGCGTAAACCGACCGCGCGGGCAAAACCACCGTAGCGTTTTTTGGTGGAGATGATCGCCAGCAGACCGTGGGTATACATCGCGTTCACCGCCTGCACTTCAGGGAACTCCGCTTTCAGTTGCTGGTAAAGCGGCACACAGGTGGCTGGCCCCATCAGGTAGTCGATCTCGGTCCAGGGCATCCCGAGATAGAGGGATTCGAAAATCGGTTTAGTGCGGTACGAGACTTTATCAATACGGACCACTGTCATATTGCGTCCGCCCGAATAGTGCCCGGTAAACTCACCGAACGGCCCTTCAATTTCACGTTTACGGCCTTCAATCACCCCTTCCAGGATCACTTCAGACCCCCACGGCACATCGAAGCCGGTCAACGGCGCGGTCGCAATCGGGTACGGGCTTTCACGCAGCGCCCCGGCCATTTCATACTCGGACTGATCGTATTTCAGCGGCGTTGCGCCCATCAGGGTGATGATCGGATCGTTGCCCAACGTAATCGCAATCGGCAGGTCTTCACCACGCTCTTCGGCTTTATGCAGATGCAGGGCGATATCATGCATCGGCACCGGCTGCAGGCCGAGCTTACGTTTGCCCTTCACTTCCATGCGATAAATACCGACGTTCTGCTTGCCGAAATGGTCCGGGTCGAGCGGATCGCGCGAGACAACGCACGCTTTGTCGAGATAAAAACCGCCGTCCCCGTCGTTCAGGCGAAACAGCGGCAGGATGTCGAACAGGTTAATCTCTTCACCGTCCACCGTATTCTGCGCCCATGCGGGGTTGGCCCGGCGCTCCGGTGCGACCGGGAATTTATCCCAGCGGCGAATAAACTCATCGATCTGCTTTTTGACCGGGGTATTCGCCGGCAGCCCCATCGAAATGGCGTGGTTCTGCCAGGAGCCGATGGTGTTCATCACCACCCTGGCATCGGTAAACCCGCGAATGTTATCGAACCACAGCGCAGGCGCACCATCACCGATACGTCCCGTCGCGTTAGCGGCCGCCGCCAGATCCGGCTCCGCATTGACCTCTTCTTCAATTTTCAGCAGTTGCCCTTGCTCATCGAGCGCCTGCAGGAAGCTTCTCAAATCATCAAATGCCATCGTTATTCTCCTGTGAAAAATGTTTCGCCGCCTGCAGGCCATTCCAGCGACGCGCCTTTTTGTGCTCCAGACCAAACTGGTCGAGCACGCGGGTCACGATATGCTGGGTGATATCATCGGCGGTTTGCGGGTGGTTGTAATACGCAGGCATGGGCGGCACCATCGCCACACCCATGCGGGAAAGCGCGAGCATGTTCTCCAGATGAATGGTGCTGAGCGGCGTTTCACGCGGGACCAGCACCAGCTTGCGCCCCTCTTTCAGCACCACGTCTGCCGCACGGCCCACCAGCCCTTCGGCATAGCCCGCGCGGATACCCGCCAGCGTTTTCATGCTGCAGGGAATGACGATCATGCCGTCGGTACGAAACGAGCCGGAGGAGATGGTGGCAGCCTGATCGGCAGGACTGTGAACGACATCTGCCAGGGCGGCGACATCCTGCGCGGTATAGGGCGTTTCCAGCTCAATGGTGGTTTTCGCCCATTTCGACATCACCAGATGGGTTTCAACCTCTGGCATGTCCCGTAACGCCTGCAGTAAAGCCACCCCCAGCGGAGCACCTGTTGCTCCCGTCATTCCCACGATCAATCTCATTCAGCACCTCAATTAATTCGTTCGCATACGAACATAATAACTACGTTACTCCCCGTGAGCTGACCTGACAATATTGTTCGTACACGATCACACGTAATGCTAAAAACTGCTGCGTTAAAATCGCAGGCAATAGCGGCTATCATAGGGGGAGATTTTTTTCGTCGGAGTGTTCATGGAACTGAGACAAGAAGCGTTCCACCTGCTACGGCAGCTTTTTCAACAGCATACTGCCCACTGGCAACATGCTTTACCGGCGCTGACCAAGCCGCAATATGCGGTGATGCGATCTGTTTCTGAAAATCCGGGGATCGAGCAGGTCGCCCTGACGGAAGTCGCCGTGAGCACAAAAGCGACGCTGGCCGAAATGCTGAGCCGCATGGAATCGCGTGGGCTGGTGAAGCGCGAACACGATCCTGCGGATAAGCGCCGCCGGTTTGTCTTCCTCACGCCTGAAGGGGAAGCCCTGCTTGCAAGCTGTAAACCGGTCGGTAATGAGGTGGATGAGGCGTTTTTAGGGCGTCTCAGCCAGGACGAGCGGGAACAATTTACGGCACTGATCAAAAAGATGATGCATGACTAGTTCACCCGGGCACGCATAAAATCAATAAATGTCCGAACCTTAGCGGGCACATGCTGGGCATCTGGATAAACGGCATAGATGCCCTGCTGAGCAAACGTGTATCCCGGTAAAAGCGATACCAGAACCCCCGTATTCAGTGCGTTTCGCACCAGCCACTCCGGCAGCAGCGCCACACCACATCCCGCATGCGCGAAAGCCATCAGCGCCTGGGCGCTATCTGCGTACAGGCGCGGGGCCTTTTTAATCTCAAAGGCAACCAGATTGCCATCTCCATCTTTCACCTGCCAGTGCAGCGGCGAAGGTAAACGCTCGTGAACGATCCACTCGGCCTGCGCCAGGTGTTCGAGAGATCCAACGGGATGGTTAGCCAGCCACCCGGGGGCGGCAACCGGCAGGATAGTAAAGTTTGAAATCAAGGCGGCGTGGTAGCGCGAATCAGCGAGTGTTCCCAGCCGGATGGCGACATCAAAGCGCTCCGAGATGAGATCGGCGTGCTGAGACGACGAAACATGACGAACGCGAAGCTCCGGATGCTGCTGGCTAAATTCGGCCAGCAAAGGCACAACCACCTGCGAACCGTATTCGGGCGTGGTGGTGATCCGCAATTCGCCGGTCAGGTCGGCATGGTTAGCGCGAACGTCGTCCTGCAGGCGTTCAGCCTCCTGTAAAAGCCTGACGCTTCGCTGATGAAAAAGCACGCCCGCCTCGGTTAACGTCAGGCGACGGGTGGATCGCAACAGCAGCGTGACTCCCAGCTCATCTTCCAGCTGGCGAATATTGAAGCTGACCACGGCCTTTGTCAGCCCCATCGACTCTGCGGCGGCAGTAAAACTGCCCGCATCCGCTACCGCCACAAACATCGCCGTTCGCTGGAGATTCAGCATCCTTAACCTTCATAATTGTCAAAATAGTTTTGACAGTATATCGCGAATTGTTGCGTTTATCGGCACCGGACAAGCCGATACGATACGCCCCCTCACCGGAGGATCCACCATGACGTATCGCAGCAAAGTCGCCGTAGTCTATCTGCTGGGCTTTTTTCTTGATTTGATCAACATGTTTATTGCCAGCGTCGCCTTTCCGGCAATGGCGCAGACCTATCACGCCACGCCCTCTGCACTTGCCTGGGTCAGTAACGGGTATATTGCCGGCCTGACGCTGGTGATCCCGTTCAGCAGTGCCCTGACGCGCCGCATCGGGGCAAAGCACGTCATCCTTCTCTCGTTGGTTCTCTTTAGCGTAGTCTCCACCGCGGCAGGCTTGTCTGCCACACTTGAAAGTCTGATTGCCTGGCGGGTGCTGCAGGGCGTGGGCGGTGGCTTATTGATCCCCGTAGGGCAAGCGCTGACCTGGCAACAGTTTAAAGCGCATGAACGCGCCAGGCTCTCTTCCGCCGTCATGCTGGTTGCACTGCTTGCCCCCGCATGCTCACCTGCGTTAGGGGGCGTACTGGTTCAGGCGTTAAGCTGGCGGTGGGTATTTTTTGCTACCCTCCCGGTTGCTCTCCTGACCTTTGCGTTGGCCTGTCTGTGGCTTAAGCATGAAATGCCCGCGATGAAAGCAAACCGACTGCTGAACCTGAGTTTGATCGCCGATCCGCTTCTGCGCGTTTCAATGATGGTTTATGTATGTGTCCCCGGCATGTTTATCGGAATAAACGTCACCGGCATGTTTTATCTGCAGAGCGTGGCCAACATGACGCCAGCCGCGACGGGCATGCTGATGCTGCCGTGGTCTCTGGCATCATTTATGGCCATCACCGCAACGGGCCGTTACTTTAACCGTGTCGGCCCCCGACCTCTGTTGATCGCGGGTTGCCTGCTTCAGGCGTCCGGTATTCTGCTTTTGCTCAGCGTCAGTGCGACCACGGGCACGCTGCCAGCGATCGTTGCGTTTGCATTAATGGGCACAGGAGGCAGTCTTTGCAGCAGTACGGCGCAGAGCAGTGCATTTCTGACAACGCGTCGGGAAGAGATGGCTGATGCCAGCGCGCTGTGGAATCTTAATCGTCAGCTGAGTTTTTTTGCGGGTGCCTTTCTGCTGGCACAGGTGCTGGATCTGGCCCAGAGGTATTTGCCCCCCGTCGCCGCGTGGCACGGGATGTTTCTGGTTGCTTCGGCCATCACCCTGGTGCCCGTCATCTCTGTATTTCGTCTTAACAACCCGCAGGTGCTTGCACAACTGCAACAGGAGAAACCATGACGCCTTTCGAACACGACATCATTGATATTCATATCGCACTGGAAAACTGGCTGGGTGCCGGTGAAGGTAATATTGATGCCCTGCTCGCCCGTTTCCAGCCAAACTTTCTGATGGTTCCCCCGAGTGGGGCGCATTTAAACCATGACGCCCTTGTCCGTTTTCTGCACGCCCAGCGTGGAAGCCGACCCGGCCTTAAAATCATCATTGATGAGCTAGCCACGATTCAGTCATGGGATAACGGTGCGGTGCTTCATTACCGGGAGACGCAGACCCGCCCGGACCAGCCCGTCAACGTACGCTGGTCAACCGCGGTGCTCAATCGGGATGGCGAGAAAATCAGCTGGCGTCTGCTGCACGAAACGGCGCAACCGTAAGAGATAAAAAAGGCCCGTCTCACGACGGGCCTTTTTTTGACGAAAGGTTGCTTATTCGCGGAACAGCGCTTCGATATTCAGACCTTGCCCCTGCAGAATTTCACGCAGGCGGCGCAGACCTTCAACCTGAATCTGACGAACACGTTCACGGGTCAGGCCAATTTCACGGCCGACGTCTTCCAGTGTCGCAGCTTCATACCCCAGTAAACCGAAACGACGTGCCAGCACTTCACGCTGTTTGGCGTTCAGTTCGAACAGCCATTTGACGATGCTCTGTTTCATGTCATCGTCCTGCGTGGTGTCTTCCGGGCCGTTGTCTTTTTCATCGGCCAGGATATCCAGCAGCGCTTTTTCGGAGTCGCCACCCAGCGGGGTGTCAACCGAGGTAATGCGCTCGTTGAGACGCAGCATGCGGCTTACGTCATCAACCGGTTTGTCGAGTTGCTCAGCAATCTCTTCTGCGCTTGGCTCGTGGTCCAGTTTATGGGACAACTCGCGCGCGGTACGCAGATAGACGTTCAACTCTTTGACGATGTGAATCGGCAGGCGAATCGTACGGGTTTGGTTCATAATGGCCCGTTCGATGGTCTGACGAATCCACCAGGTCGCGTAGGTGGAGAAGCGGAACCCACGTTCTGGGTCAAACTTCTCTACTGCGCGGATGAGACCTAAGTTGCCCTCTTCAATCAGATCCAGCAGAGCCAGACCACGATTACCGTAACGACGGGCAATTTTCACGACCAGACGCAAGTTACTTTCAATCATGCGACGGCGCGAGGCAACATCACCACGCAAAGCACGACGTGCGAAATAGACTTCTTCTTCGGCCGTTAACAGTGGGGAGTAACCAATCTCCCCAAGGTAAAGCTGAGTCGCGTCCAGTACACGCTGTGTGGCACCCTGCGATAACAGCTCTTCTTCAGCCAAATCGTTATCACTGGGTTCCTCTTCTACTAAGGCTTTTTCGTCAAAAGCCTCTGCTCCGTTCTCATCAAATTCCGCATCTTCATTTAAATCATGAACTTTCAGCGTATTCTGACTCATAAGGTGGCTCCTACCCGTGATCCCTGAACGAGACACCCTGGCTGGCATGCCCCGTCAATTTATCGCTGCGGCAAATACTGCAGCGGGTTTACGGATTTCCCCTTGTAACGAATTTCAAAATGCAAGCGTGTAGAACTGGTTCCGGTGCTACCCATGGTAGCGATTTTTTGCCCCGCCTTAACTTCTTGTTGTTCCCGGACCAGCATTGTGTCGTTATGGGCGTAGGCACTCAGGTAATCATCGTTGTGTTTGATGATAATAAGATTACCGTAACCGCGCAGAGCGTTACCGGCATACACAACGCGTCCGTCTGCGGTCGCGATGATAGCCTGTCCCTTACTTCCTGCGATATCGATCCCTTTGTTCCCTCCTTCGGAGGAAGAGAAGTTCTCGATAACCTTACCGTCAGTTGGCCAGCGCCAGGTTGAGATTGGCGAACTGGAACTCATACTGCTGGCAGTCGGTTCAGTAGAGCTAACCACAGGTGCCGTAGCCGGTGCTGTGACAGCAGTCGCAGTCCCTTTATTATTCGGCAACATTTTGTTAGCAGTCTGATCACCTGAATCTTCAGAATACGTAATTACAGGTTGTGAAGCAACCACCGTGGTGGATTTTTGTGCAGGCTTAACGCTGTTATTTTGCGCGGTCACGTCGGCTGCAGAAACGGTATTGCCAGGCGTAAGCGGCGTACCCGTCGCGTTGCCCACCTGGAGCGTCTGCCCGACTTCCAGCGCATACGGTGCCTGGACGTTGTTGCGCTGCGCGAGGTCACGGAAATCGTTCCCGGTGATCCACGCGATATAGAACAGCGTATCGCCACGTTTCACGGTATAGGTGCTGCCGCCGGTATAGCTGCCTTTCGGAATGTTCCCATACTGACGGTTATACACTATGCGGCCATTTTGGGTCTGAACAGGTTGTTCGACTGGCTGAATCTGTGTTGGCTGTGTAACAGGATGTTGCACAGGCTGAATTTGTGGTGTTTGCTGCGACGCAGCAGTGCCAATTTTAGGTGGCGGCGTGATCAACATTCCGCTGGACGTGTTACCGGAGCCGCTGTTTCCGCCAACAGAACTGACAGGCGCAGGTGCATTGTTAGAACTCGAACAGCCTGCCAGCCAGAGCGAAACCAGTGATAATGCCGCAACACGGCTGATGGTGAATTTAGGGCTTCCCGCGCTCATTTATCCCCCAGGAATGTGTTAACTACCAGTGACTTAAAATTAACCGTGATGGCACGACTCTTTCGCGCCACACCATACGCTGAATTTGCCTTAATAACCCTGGATAATTCCGAGTCTTAGGCCAGTTCCCCCTTTACCAGAGGCACAAAGCGCACGGCTTCTACGGTATCGATAATAAACTCGTCGCCACGTCGACGAACGCGCTTTAACAGCTGCTGCTCATCGCCAACAGGCAATACAAGAATGCCCCCCTCATCCAGCTGCGACAACAGGGCCGCAGGGATCTCCGGTGGAGCCGCCGTCACGATGATTGCGTCAAACGGGGCGCGAGCCTGCCAACCCTGCCATCCATCACCGTGTCGTGTCGAAACATTGTGTAAATCAAGTTGTTTCAGGCGACGACGCGCCTGCCACTGTAAACCTTTGATCCGCTCAACCGAGCACACATGATGCACCAGATGCGCCAGAATCGCAGTCTGATACCCGGACCCGGTGCCAATCTCCAGCACGCGGGAGTCGGGGGTGAGCTCCAGCAGCTCCGTCATGCGCGCCACCATGTAGGGCTGCGAAATCGTCTGGCCCTGCCCGATGGGCAACGCCACGTTTTCCCACGCTTTGTGTTCAAACGCCTCATCTACAAATTTCTCACGCGGAACCTGGGCGAGCGCGTCAAGCACATGCTCGTCGCGGATCCCCTGTGCGCGAAGTTGTTCCAGAAGAGTTTGTACACGTTTGCTTACCATTGCGCGTTCACTCCTGCGCGATCAAGCCAGCCCGACACCACATCATGCGCGCTATACGCGGTTAAATCTACGTGCAGCGGCGTTACCGAGACATAGCCTTCATCCACAGCGGCAAAGTCGGTATCCGGCCCCGCATCGCACTTATCGCCGGGAGGGCCAATCCAGTAGAGCGTGTTGCCGCGCGGATCCTGCTGCGGGATGACCTGATCGGCCGGATGACGGCTTCCGCAACGCGTGACGCGAATGCCCTTGATTTCATTCAGCGGGAGATCCGGCACGTTGATGTTGAGGATGCGTCCGGTACGCAGCGGTTCACGGCTAAGTGCCCGCAGGATAGAACAGGTTACCGCTGCCGCCGTGTCGTAATGAGTGTGACCATTTAACGATACCGCCAGTGCCGGAAAGCCAAGATGACGGCCTTCCATTGCGGCCGCCACGGTACCAGAGTAGATAACGTCATCACCCAGATTCGGCCCGGCGTTAATCCCGGAAACGACGATATCCGGGCGCGGGCGCATCAGCGCATTCACCCCCAAAAAAACGCAGTCCGTTGGCGTGCCCATCTGCACAGCAATATCGCCATTTTCAAAAGCAAAGGTGCGAAGCGACGACTCCAGCGTCAATGAGTTAGACGCTCCACTGCGGTTACGATCGGGAGCCACGACCTGCACATCCGCAAATTCGCGAAGGTGTTTCGCCAGCGTCTGAATGCCTGGGGCATGGATCCCGTCATCGTTACTCAGCAATATTCGCATAATCACCCGACGTGTTGATAAGTTCCCTGACAACACTGGTGGCAAAGCTACCTGCCGGCAGCCAGAAGCGTAACTCAACGGTTACGTCATCCCACCAGTTCCAGCTTAACTGCTGCGGGTAGAGCAACATCGCCCGGCGTGCTGCTTCGACTTTTTCCCGCACCAGCAATGATTGTAATTCTTGCGCTTCGGCCACGGCTGCCTGCTCCGCGGCCAGCGCGTCACCCTGCGTACCCCACTCGCCCGTGCCGGGCAAGGCTGCGGTGATCATCAGCGTTTTAGCGTCCACGCGCGACTGTACATCGGCCATTTCTTCGGCCGTTGCCACAAACCAGCTACCGCGTCCCGCTAATTGTAGCGCATCGCCGACAACAACTTGATTCGCGTCCGGTTTTTTCAGCCGTTCGCTTACGATCTGATTAAACAACGCACTGCGGGCCGCCGACAACCAAAAACTGCGTTTATTCCTGTCGCGCACCGGCGCATCGCTCTGCGCCCAGCGCAGTGCGCCCTGCAGGTTACTGCCGCCGATGCCAAAACGTTGTGCGCCAAAATAGTTAGGCACACCGCGTTCATTGATGCCCTGCAAGCGTTTTTCCACGTCGTCACGGTCGGTCACTTCACGCAGTACAAGGGTAAAGTTGTTACCTTTCAACGCCCCCAGACGCAGTTTGCGCTTGTGACGGGCGTACTCCAGCACCTTACAGCCCTCAAGCTCAAATTTGCTTAAATCAGGCATCGCATTGCCGGGAACGCGCGCGCAAAGCCACTGTTCGGTGACCGCGTGTTTGTCTTTCTGCCCGGCGAAGCTCACTTCGCGGGCATGGATTTTCAGAAATTTAGCCAGCGCATCGGCCACAAAGCGGGTATTGCAGCCATTTTTGAGGATGCGCACCAGGATATGCTCGCCTTCGCCGTCCGGCTCAAAGCCCAAATCTTCCACGACCACGAAATCTTCGGGGCTGGCTTTCAGCAGACCACTCCCCAGCGGTTTACCGTGCAGGTAGGTCAGATTGTCAAAATCGGTCATTTGCTCGCCTTCACCAGCAGCGCCACGGCTTCGCAGGCGATGCCTTCGCCGCGACCGGTAAAGCCCAGTTTCTCCGTGGTGGTCGCTTTGACGTTGACGTCATCCATATGGCAGCCCAGATCTTCAGCGATAAATACGCGCATCTGAGGAATATGCGGCAGCATTTTGGGGGCCTGAGCGATGATCGTCACATCGACGTTACCCAGGGTGTAACCCTTCGCCTGAATACGGCGCCAGGCTTCACGCAACAGCGCACGGCTGTCTGCGCCTTTAAACGCCGGATCGGTGTCCGGGAACAGCTTGCCGATATCGCCCAGCGCCGCCGCGCCCAGCAAGGCGTCGGTTAAGGCGTGTAGTGCCACGTCGCCATCAGAATGCGCCAGCAGCCCTTTTTCATAAGGAATGCGCACGCCGCCAATGATAATTGGGCCAACGCCTCCAAAGGCGTGTACATCAAAACCGTGTCCAATTCGCATTATGCCTTCTCCTGATGGGTCGAACGGGTAAGATAAAATTCCGCGAGCTGTAAATCTTCCGGACGCGTCACTTTTATATTATCAGCGCGCCCTTCAACAAGCGTTGGGTGGAAACCGCAATACTCCAGCGCAGAGGCTTCGTCGGTGATGGTCGCACCTTCTTTAAGCGCGCGCGTTAAGCAGTCGTGGAGTAATTCGCGGGGGAAAAATTGTGGCGTCAGCGCGTGCCAGAGATCGACGCGCTCAACGGTATGCGCGATAGCCTGTTTGCCAGGCTCGGCACGCTTCATGGTATCGCGTACCGGCGCGGCCAGAATGCCACCGACTTTACTGGTTTCACTTAGCGCCAGCAGACGCGCAAGATCGTCCTGATGCAGACACGGGCGCGCAGCGTCGTGGACCAGTACCCACTGGGCATCGCCAGCGGCCTGGATGCCCGCCAGCACGGAATCGGCGCGCTCGGCACCGCCATCAACAACGGTGATCTGCGGATGAGCGGCCAGCGGTAACTGTGCGAACCGGGCATCGCCCGGACTGATGGCGATGATGACACGCGTCACTCGGGGGTGCGCCAGCAGCGCCGCCACGGCATGTTCGAGGATCGTTTTATCGCCAATAGAGAGGTATTGCTTGGGACATTCTGTCTGCATGCGCCGGCCAAAACCCGCGGCCGGCACCACGGCGCATACGTCCGAAAAAGTCACTGCCATGTCGTAATCCTGGGCCTGATTATCGATTGTTTTGTGCTGAGCCCTGATTGCGTTTAGACGCATCCGGA
The DNA here is from genome assembly GCF_004296595.1 of Enterobacter sp. A8. Classification (NCBI taxonomy): domain Bacteria; kingdom Pseudomonadati; phylum Pseudomonadota; class Gammaproteobacteria; order Enterobacterales; family Enterobacteriaceae; genus Enterobacter; species Enterobacter sp. A8. The sequence goes on along the minus strand of NZ_SCMF01000003.1, from coordinate 549,982 downwards.
ACCAGACGATAAAAGGTTTCGCCCGGTTTAGTCATACTGAGTTCATTGCGTGCGCGTTCCTCAATCGCCTCCTGCCCGCCATTGAGGTCATCAATTTCAGCAAAGAGTTGATCGTTTCGCGCCTTAAGTTTGGCGTTAGTTGCCTGCTGAGCCGCGACGTCATCGCTTACCCGGCTATAGTCGTGCAGTCCGTTTTTACCGAACCACAGCGAATATTGCAGCCAGACCAGCAGAGCCAGCAACAGCAGCGTTAGTTTACCCATCCTGCCCCCTGAAAAACGGCATCTTCATCCCACAACGCCCCCGGCGCTCTATGCCGGAGTAACAGAGATGCCGCAACATCGCGGGCAAATGTACCACATTTTTTCCGCAGAATCGCCCTGCTCAATATCGTCACACAGTTGGTTACGGTTTGAATTATGGCTGAAGTTAGCCCATGAGCCACAAAAATAACAGACCAAACATCAGGACCACCGTCACAATCGTGACAACGGTGCTGTACAGCAGTTTGCCGTTAAGCAGTGAATGCAGGGCGATGCCGACGACAACCGCCACGGGCATCAGCGCCAGGAAGAAGGGCCAGGTGTAGAGAAAGAAGAACAGCGTGTTACCGCCGTAGATGAGAAACGGGATGCCCAGCGCCAGCAACCACGAGACGAAGCCGACGAAGGCCCCGGGAAAGGACCAGGTCGTCTCGTCGTCGGTCGCTATCGGATCCGACCCGGTGGTAATCATGTAGTTTTCACTGTTGCGCATAGCTAATCCTGTGACCGTGACTCATCGTTCGGGAAGACAGCTCCCGAACGATACCGTCTCAGGATCTGATAATATCGTCCCGTCTGAGCAGGTCTAATAATTGGCTTACTAAATTTGTTACCAATTGTTGACCTTCCAGGTGGATCTCAGGGGATTCAGGCGCTTCGTAGACCGAGTCGATGCCGGTGAAGTTTCGCAGCTCACCCGCGCGGGCTTTTTTATACAGCCCTTTCGGATCGCGCGCTTCGCAGATTTCCAGCGGCGTATCGACAAACACCTCGATAAATCGATCCTGACCGACGCGCTCGCGTACCATCTGCCGCTCGGCGCGGTGAGGCGAGATAAACGCGGTCAGCACCACCAGCCCGGCATCCGCCATCAGGCTGGCCACTTCCCCAACCCGACGGATATTCTCCTTGCGGTCTTCATCGCTAAACCCTAAATCACTGCACAGGCCGTGACGCACGTTGTCGCCATCCAGCAGGTAGGTGCTCACCCCCTGCTGATGCAGCGCCTCTTCCAGCGCGCCCGCGACCGTCGATTTACCGGAGCCGGACAGCCCGGTAAACCACAGCACAACCCCACGGTGGCCGTGGAGTTGCTCCCGCTGAGCGACGGTAACCGGATGAGGATGCCAGACGACGTTCTCATCATGGGCGGCCATTACTTGCCTCCCAGCAGATCGCGTGCACCCCAGTGCGGGAAGTGCTTACGCACCAGCGCATTCAGTTCAAGCTCAAAGGCGCTGAATTCAGACACCGCTGCCGCCTGTTGATTAGGCTCGCGCACCATGCCTGCACCAACGGTAACGTTGGTCAGGCGATCGATAAAGATAAGTCCACCCGTTACCGGATTTTGCTGATATTTATCCAGCACCAGCGGCTCGTCAAAGGTGAGATCCACCAGGCCAATACCGTTCAGCGGCAGTTCGCTCACTTCACGCTGGGTCAGATTGTTGATGTCCACCTGGAACTGGATACCGTCCACGCGGGCGCGGGTTTTCTTACCGGCAATTTTGATGTCGTAGCTTTGGCCTGCGGTCAGCGGCTGTTCAGCCATCCACACCACATCCACGGCAGCACCCTGCACCGCCGCCAGCGTTTCCTGCGCATCCACCAGTAGATCGCCGCGGCTGATATCAATCTCATCTTTCAGCACCAGCGTCACCGCTTCACCGGCACCCGCTTCCTGCAGATCGCCATCAAATGTGACGATACGGGCAATGGACGACTCCACACCCGACGGCAGCACTTTGACGCGCTGCCCCACCGTGACGGTGCCCGAGGCGAGGGTGCCGGAGAAGCCGCGAAAATCGAGGTTCGGGCGGTTCACATACTGCACCGGGAAGCGCATTGGCTGGGTATCCACCACGCGCTGAATTTCAACCGTCTCCAGCACTTCCAGCAACGTCGGGCCGCTGTACCACGGCATGTTGGCGCTCTGGGAGGCAACGTTATCCCCTTCCAGCGCCGAGAGCGGCACAAAGCGAATATCAAGGTTACCCGGCAACTGTTCAGCAAAGGTCAGGTAGCTCTGGCGGATCTCCTCGAAGGTCTCTTCGCTGAAGTTCACCAGATCCATTTTATTCACCGCCACCACCAGGTGTTTGATCCCCAGCAGCGTGGAGATGAAGCTGTGACGACGGGTTTGATCCAGCACGCCTTTACGGGCGTCGATCAGCAGGATCGCCAGCTCACAGGTTGATGCACCGGTGGCCATGTTGCGGGTGTACTGCTCATGCCCCGGCGTGTCGGCAATAATAAATTTGCGTTTCTCGGTGGAGAAATAGCGGTACGCAACATCAATGGTGATGCCCTGCTCGCGCTCCGCCTGCAGGCCGTCCACCAAAAGCGCCAGGTCGAGCTTTTCGCCCTGAGTACCATGACGTTTGCTGTCGTTATGCAGGGAAGAGAGCTGGTCTTCATAGATCTGACGCGTGTCGTGCAGCAGGCGACCAATCAGCGTGCTTTTACCGTCATCAACGCTACCGCAGGTCAGAAAGCGCAGCAGGCTCTTGTGTTGTTGTGCGTGCAGGTATGCTTCTACGCCGCCTTCGTTGGCAATTTGTTGGGCAATCGTGGTGTTCATGGCGGCTCCTTAGAAATAACCCTGACGTTTCTTCAGCTCCATCGAGCCTGCCTGGTCGCGGTCAATGACGCGCCCCTGTCGCTCGCTGGTGGTCGATACCAGCATCTCTTCGATGATCTCTGGCAGCGTTTGCGCGTTGGACTCCACCGCGCCGGTCAGCGGCCAGCAACCAAGAGTACGGAAACGCACCATCTGTTTTTTGATCACTTCGCCCGGCTGTAAATCAATGCGATCGTCGTCGATCATCATCAGCATGCCGTCACGCTCCAGCACCGGGCGCTCAGCCGCCAGGTAAAGCGGAACGATCTCGATATTTTCCAGATAGATGTACTGCCAGATATCCAGCTCGGTCCAGTTGGAGAGCGGGAAGACGCGAATGCTTTCGCCTTTGTTGATCTGGCCGTTGTAGTTGTGCCACAGCTCAGGACGCTGGTTTTTCGGATCCCAGCGGTGGAAGCGGTCGCGGAAGGAGTAAATACGCTCTTTGGCGCGGGATTTCTCCTCGTCACGGCGCGCACCGCCGAAAGCGGCGTCAAAACCGTACTTGTTCAGCGCCTGCTTCAGCCCTTCGGTTTTCATGATGTCGGTGTGTTTGGCGCTGCCGTGAACAAACGGGTTAATGCCCATCGCCACCCCTTCCGGGTTTTTATGCACCAGCAGCTCACAGCCATAGGCTTTGGCGGTACGGTCGCGGAACTCATACATCTCACGGAATTTCCAGCCGGTATCCACGTGCAGCAGCGGGAACGGCAGCGTACCCGGATAAAACGCTTTACGCGCCAGATGCAGCATCACGCTGGAATCTTTACCGATGGAGTACATCATCACCGGGTTAGAGAACTCGGCGGCCACTTCGCGGATAATATGGATACTTTCCGCTTCAAGCTGTCGCAGGTGAGTAAGTCGTTTTTGGTCCATAACCGTTCCTTAAGCCAGATTCACCACAGAGGAGCCAAACCCCTCTGAGTCTGTTGTATGTTGAAACCAGGCGAGCGTGCTGTGCAGCTGTACCACTTCGCCCACCACAATAAGCGCGGGCATCGGGGCGTCTTTCGCCAGGACTGCAAGGTCTTGTAGCGTACCGGTCACCACACGCTGATCGACGCGGGTACCGCGAGAAATCACGGCCACCGGCGTTGTCGCCTCGCGACCGTGCTGAATAAGTTGTTCACTGATGTCCGCCGCCTTCATGGTGCCCATATAGATGGCCAGCGTCTGTCGGCTCTGGGCGAGATGCGACCAGTCAAACGGCGTACTGTCGGCCTTATAATGACCAGTTACAAAGGTCACGCTCTGGGCGTAATCGCGGTGCGTAAGCGGAATACCTGCGTAGGCCGTTACCGCGGAGGCCGCCGTAATCCCCGGCACCACCTGGAACGGCACGCCTGCTTCGGCTGCCGCCTGCAGTTCTTCGCCACCGCGACCAAAGATGAACGGATCGCCCCCTTTCAGGCGCACCACGGTTTTGCCTGCTTTCGCTGCGGCAACCAGCATCTGATTGGTGTCGTGCTGCGGTACCGAGTGCTCGCCTGCGCGTTTACCCACGCAGATTTGCTCGGCATCGCGACGAATTAGCTCGCGCACACCGTCGGTGACCAGATGGTCATAGAACACCACGTCCGCGTCCTGTAGCACCTGCAGTCCGCGTAAGGTCAGTAACCCGGCATCCCCCGGACCTGCCCCCACCAGAATGATCTCCCCGCCCGTGCTGCCGGGGTTATCCAGCTCGTCTTCGAGGATTTTTTGCGCTGCCGTCTCATTACCGGCGTGCATCAGGCTGGCAAAGCGGCCACGGAATACCCGCTCCCAGAAGCGACGGCGTTCCGTTACGCTGGTCAGGCGGGTTTTCAGATGGTTGCGCCAGTAGCTCGCTTTCTCTGCCATACGTCCGAGACTGGTTGGTAACAGCGCTTCAATCTTTTCCCGCAGCACGCGCGCCAGCACCGGTGCGGTACCGCCGGAGGAGATCGCCACCAGCAGCGGCGAGCGGTCGACAATCGACGGGAAGATAAACGAGCACAAAGGCTGGTCGTCGACCACGTTCACCAGGCGGTAACGCGCCTGAGCGGCCTCGGAAACGCGTCGGTTGAGTTCGCGATCCTCCGTCGCTGCAATCACCAGCACCACGCTGTCGATTTGTGACTCGTCGAACTCCGCTTCTGCGACAACCCGCACCTGCGCGCCCGCGCGCTGCAGAAACGCGATTTTGCGATCGGCAATTTCACCCGTACCCACAACCAGTACCGGTTTTTCTTTAATCGCAGCAAAAAGGGGCAGATAGTCCACAAGCAACAACTCACTAACAACGAGGAATAGAGGGACTATAGGGGGCGGCTTAGACCGAATGAAATTACGAATTGGAATGAGTAGTTACTCAATGGAATAACGCGATGAAAAAGCAAATATCAAAAAGTGCTTAACACGCGAAATTTCGGGCATTTAAGAGCAATTCAAATTGTGTATGGCCGATCACAGTTTCATACTAAGCGGGTTATAATTTTGCTCTGTTTTTAAGGACTCACTATGTTTTCCGCAATGCGCCACCGATACGTTGCCCTGGCGCTCGGCGTTTGCTTTATCCTTCCGGCTCAGGCAAAAAATCAACCGTATGGTGAAATCGCCAATATGCAGGCGCGGCATATTGCCACCGTTTTTCCCGGACGCATGACCGGCTCCCCTGCGGAAATGCTTTCCGCTGACTATCTTCGCCAGCAGTTTGCCGATATGGGCTACCAGAGCGATATCCGCTCGTTTCACAGCCGCTATATCTACACCTCACGAAATAAAACAAAAAACTGGCATAACGTGACAGGCAGTACCGTTATTGCGGCACATGAAGGTAGCGCGGCTGAGCAGATCATTATTATGGCGCACCTGGACACTTACGCGCCCATGAGCGACACCGATACCGATAACAATCTGGGCGGGCTGACGCTGCAAGGGCTGGACGATAACGCGGCGGGTCTGGGCGTAATGCTTGAACTGGCCGAGCGAATGAAAAACATTCCGACAAAATACGGTATTCGCTTTGTGGCAACCAGCGGCGAAGAGGAAGGCAAACTCGGCGCGGAGAATTTCCTTAAGCGCATGAGCGCTGAGGAGAAGAAAAATACGCTGCTGGTGATTAACCTCGATAATTTAATCGTTGGCGATAAGCTCTATTTTAATAGCGGACAGAGTACGCCGGGTACCGTGCGTAAACTGACCCGTGACCGGGCGCTGGCAATTGCACGCAGCCATGGCGTGTATGCCACGACCAATCCTGGCGGCAATCCGGCTTATCCGCGCGGAACGGGCTGCTGTAACGATGGTGAAGTGTTCGATAAAGCGGGCATCCCGGTGCTGTACGTCGAAGCCACCAACTGGGCGTTAGGCAAGAAAGATGGCTATCAGCAGCGGGCTAAAACGAAAGCCTTTCCGGACGGGACGAGCTGGCATAACGTGATGCTGGATAATCAGCAGCATATTGATAGCGCGCTGCCGCAGCGCATTGAGCACCGCAGCCGCGATGTGGTGAAAGTAATGCTGCCGCTGGTGAAGGAGCTGGCGAAAGCGGGGAAAACCTGAGGTTGTGCGGCCTGATGCCCTCACCCCAACCCTCTCCCACCGGGAGAGGGAGGAAAAATCATTACCCTTCGTGTAACCCGCACTCGCGCTTCAGCCCAAAGAATCGCGTCTCTTCTTCCGCCATTCCCGGTTCCCATTTGCGCGTGGTGTGGGTATCCCCCACGGACAGGTAGCCCTGATCCCACAGCGGATGGTATTTCAGCCCGTGTTTTTGCAGGTACTGGTACACCGTGCGGTTATCCCAGTCGATGATCGGCAGCACTTTAAACACGCCGCGCTGCACCGCCAGCACCGGCAGCGTGGCCCGGCTGCCGGACTGCTCGCGGCGAAGACCGGCAAACCAGGTTTGAGCGTTCAGCTCTTTCAGCGCACGGTTCATCGGCTCGACCTTGTTGATCTCATTGTATTTCTCAATGCCCTCAACGCCCTGCTCCCAGAGTTTGCCGTAGCGCGCCTCCTGCCAGGCCGCGCTCTGCTCCGCGCGGTACACTTTCAGGTTCAGCTTCAGCTTGTCCGTCAGCTCATCGATAAACTGGTAGGTTTCCGGGAACAGATAGCCGGTATCGGTGAGGATCACCGGAATATCCGGGCGGATCTGATTCACCAGATGCAAACTGACCGCCGCCTGAATGCCAAAGCTCGACGACAGCACGTAGTCACCCGGCAGGTTTTCCAGCGCCCACGCCACGCGCCCTTCGGCGTCCAGCTTTTCCAGTTGGGCGTTGGTTTCTGCAAGTGCCAGAATGCGTTCGACTTTTGGCAATGCGTTAAGCGCCTTTAGATCGAGTACGGACATAATTACCTCTCGTGGTTACTCCCAGAAATCCCTTGCGGGATCGAGCACCGGGCGAATAATGCCCGCACGCACCGTAAAGTCGCCGAAGCCTTCACCCGCTTCGCGCTCTTTCGCCCAGCGCCCGACAAGCTCGTCGATAGAATCGAGAATTTCTGGCTCAGTGATATTCTCGCGGAACATACGCGGAATACGCGTGCCGATACGGTTACCGCCCAGGTGCAGGTTATAGCGACCCGGCGCTTTCCCCACCAGCCCAAGCTCGGCCAGCATCGCGCGGCCACAACCGTTCGGACAGCCGGTAACGCGCATAACAATATGCTCGTCCGGAATACCGTGTTTTTCCAGAATCGCTTCCACTTTGTCCGTAAATGACGGCAGGAAACGTTCCGCTTCCGCCATCGCCAGCGGACAGGTCGGGAACGACACGCAGGCCATCGAGTTTTCGCGCTGCGGTTTGACCGCATTCATCAACCCATGGTCACGCGCCAGCGCCTCAATTTTCGCCTTTTCACTTTCCGGCACACCAGCAATAATCAGGTTCTGGTTGGCGGTAATGCGGAACTCACCTTTGTGGATCTTCGCGATTTCCAGCAGGCCGGTTTTCAGCGGACGGCCCGGGTAATCCAGAATACGGCCGTTTTCGATAAACAGCGTCAGGTGCCATTTATTGTCGATGCCTTTTACCCAGCCGATGCGATCGCCGCGACCGGTGAATTCGTAAGGGCGGATCGGCTCAAATTTGATCCCCGCGCGACGCTCCACTTCCTCTTTGAACGTCTCAACGCCCACGCGCTCCAGGGTGTATTTGGTTTTCGCGTTTTTACGGTCGGTACGGTTACCCCAGTCGCGCTGGGTGGTGACCACCGCTTCCGCCACGGCCAGCGTGTGCTCCAGCGGCAGGAAGCCGAACTCGCTCGCGGTGCGGGCATAGGTTTTCTTGTTACCGTGTTCAATGGACAGACCGCCGCCCACCAGCAGGTTAAAGCCCACCAGCTTGCCGTTTTCGGCAATTGCCACAAAGTTCATGTCGTTGGCGTGCAGATCGATGTCGTTCTGCGGCGGGATCACCACCGTGGTTTTGAACTTACGCGGCAGATAGGTCTGACCGAGGATCGGTTCTTCATCGGTGGTCGCGACTTTTTCCTGATCGAGCCAGATCTCCGCATAAGCGCGGGTACGCGGCAGCAGGTGCTCGGAGATCTTCTTCGCCCACTCATAGGCTTCAGCGTGCAGCTCGGACTCATACGGGTTCGAGGTGCAGAGCACGTTACGGTTCATGTCGTTGGCCGTCGCCAGCGCGTCCAGTCCGACGGAGTGCAGCATCTGGTGTACCGGCTTCACGTTCTTCTTCAGAATGCCGTGGAACTGGAAGGTCTGACGGTTGGTCAGACGAATGCTGCCGTAAATGGTGTTTTCACCGGCAAATTTATCTATCGCCTGCCACTGTGTCGTGGTGATTACTCCGCCCGGCAGACGGCAGCGCAACAGCATCGCGTGACGCGGCTCCAGCTTCTGTTCAGCACGCTCGGCGCGAATGTCGCGGTCGTCCTGTTGATACATGCCGTGGAAACGGATCAGCAGGAAGTTGTCGCCTTTGAAACCGCCGGTGAGACCGTCATTCAGATCTTCAGCAATGGTGCCGCGCAGATAGTTGCTTTCCAGCTTCATGCGCTCGGCGTCTGACAGTTTACCTTCGACCACCAGGGGTCCTGGATGTTTTTCGCTCATTAGTAGACATCTCGCTGATAACGGCGCTCAACGCGCAGCTCACTTAAAAATTCATCCGCCGCTTCGGCATCCATACCACCGAATTCGGCAATCACTTCCAGCAGTGCCTGCTCAACGTCTTTCGCCATGCGATTGGCGTCACCGCAGACATAAATGTGGGCACCGTCATTGATCCAGCGCCACAGCTCTGCGCCCTGTTCGCGCAGTTTATCTTGTACGTATACTTTTTCTTTCTGATCGCGCGACCAGGCCAGATCGATACGGGTCAGCACCCCTTCTTTCACGTAGCGCTGCCACTCAACCTGATAGAGGAAATCTTCGGTAAAGTGCGGGTTGCCGAAGAACAGCCAGTTTTTACCCGGTGCCTCGTCCGCCGCACGCTGCTGCATAAAGGCACGGAACGGCGCAATGCCGGTACCCGGGCCAATCATGATTACCGGCGTTTCCGGGTTCGCCGGCAGACGGAAGTTGTCGTTGTGCTCGATAAAGACGCGCACTTCGCCCTCTTCCTCCACGCGATCGGCCAGGAAGCTGGAGGCACCGCCCGCGCGGGCACGGCCTTCGATGTCGTACCGCACCACGCCCACGGTGATGTGCACTTCGCTCTCGACTTCAGCCTGCGATGAGGCAATGGAGTACAGACGCGGCGTAAGCGGACGCAGCAGGCCGATCAGCGCGTCGGCATCCAGCTGTGCCGGAGAGAAACGCACCATATCGACAATCGGTGTGGTCGCCGCGTAATGCTGCAGCTTCGCCTTATCGCCGACTAACGGCAGCAGCGATTCGCTGCGCGTTAAGGTGGCATAGTTTTCAACGATATTGGCGGTATTTACCGTCAGCTCGAAGTGCCACTGCAGCGCTTCAGAGAGCGGCTGCGTTTTGCCTTCGACGGTGACAGGCTCGTCGCCTTTCAGCCACAGCAGTTCGACCAGCTCCTTGACCAGCGCTGGATCGTTTTGATACCAGACCCCCAACGCATCGCCAGGCTGATAACGCAGACCCGAGTCGCCCAGATCGATCTCGATATGGCGCACATCTTTTTCAGAGTCGCGGCCGGTAATTTTTTGATTAACCGACAGGCTTGCCGACAGCGGCGCCTCTTTGGTGTACGGGCTGGTGTGAATGTCGTTGACCACGCCGGTCGCGGTGATCGCAGCCTGGGCTGGTGTCTCTTTCGGTACGCGTGCTTTCAGCACGTCAACAATGCGCGCACGCCACTCTGCAGCGGCAGCCTGGTATTCCACATCTGCATCAACGCGGTCCAGCAGGCGCTCTGCGCCCAGCTCCGCCAGCTTGCTGTCAAAATCTTTGCCGGACTGGCAGAAGAATTCATAAGAGGTATCGCCCAGGCCGAACACGGCAAACGCAGTGCCATCGAGTCTGGGCGCTTTTTTCGAGAACAGGAATTTATGCAGCGCGACCGCCTCTTCAGCGGGTTCACCCTCTCCCTGCGTTGAGGCCACAACCACCAGCAGTTTTTCTGACGCGATCTGTTTGAATTTATAATCCCCTGCGTTTACCAGGTTCACGTTCAGTTTGGCGGCCAGCAGGTCGTCACGCAGCGCTTCTGCCACGCGGCGGGCATTGCCCGTCTGCGAAGCGGAGATAAGCGTAATGGCAGGAATTTCTACCGCCGTTGCCGGAGCCGCAGCCACAGCGCCAGGCTGCTGGTTGAGCATTCCCCAGAAATAGCCAGAGACCCAGGCAAGCTGGGTGGGAGAAAAATCAGAGGTGGCAGCCTGAAGGCGCGCCAGTTGCTCCGGGTTCAGGGGAAGCAAATTTGAAGGTGGGGCCTGTGTTGTCATGCGTCGTTATGTTCCAGTAGCCAAGCGGACTTTAAGCGAATAAATCCAAACTGAAGATAAGGTTAACGGCGAGGATAATAACAATTAAAGAAGGGATGGAAATAATAAATAACCAAATGGACTAACCTGTTTTAGTTATCGTTCTTAACGGTAAAAGCGATAAACTAACCGACTGTAAAATAAGGATATAAATCACAAAGCGACGGCTTTTTTGCTGCAATAAAGGTAAAGGCCGTTTTAGTTAATGCTAAAAATTGTGCTTTCCGGTACTATGCGGCGGTTTTTTCCGCATTACTGAGAGCGATCATGTCCACCACACTGTTTAAAGATTTCACCTTCGAAGCCGCCCACCACCTTCCGCATGTTCCTGAAGGACATAAATGCGGCCGTCTGCACGGGCATTCGTTTATGGTGCGTCTTGAGATCACCGGTGAAGTTGATCCGCATACCGGTTGGATCATGGACTTTGCTGAGCTGAAGGCGGCATTTAAGCCGACTTACGATCGTCTGGATCACTATTACCTGAACGATATCCCGGGCCTTGAAAACCCGACCAGCGAAGTGCTGGCAAAATGGATTTGGGATCAGATGAAACCGCTGGTACCGCTGCTGAGCGCAGTGATGATCAAAGAGACCTGTACGGCAGGCTGCGTGTATCGCGGCGAGTGATGCTTGCCGGGGGTCGGCTTCGCCTTACCCGGCCAACAAAAGCCTGGAACCGTAGGCCCGGTAAGCGCTAGCGCCACCGGGCTTTTTTTTAGGCAATATTCAGGTATTTGTGCGTCTGCATCGAAAGGCGCCAGTTACGCGCGATACAGGTTTCAATGCACAGGCGCGTGGCGTCTTCTTTCTGACTGATAGGCTGCAGCGCAATCACGCGCTGTTTTTCGTCCGTCAGCGTCGCCAGCAGTTCATCCAGCGCTTCGATATCACGTACTCGCCCTACCGGGTGTTTAATCTCATCAGCACGTTCCAGCGCCTGAGACAGTACGTCGTAGCCGCCGCGCATGTTTACTTTAGGCGATACCGTTACCCAGGTGGTGTGGGAGCAGCGCACTTCATGCGTACCGCTGGTTTCAATCTGGCAGCTATAGCCGTTCTTTTCGAGCAGTTCGGTCAGCGGCGTCAGATCGTGGATGCAGGGTTCGCCCCCGGTAATGACCACATGGCGCGCCGTCCAGCCCTGGCGGCCTATAATGGCCAGCAGATCTTCCGCGCTGCCAGCACCCCACTTATCGCTCTCTTTGGTTTTCGCCAGAACGCTAAACAGCGACACTTCCCGATCTGCGAGTTTATCCCACGTATGTTTGGTATCACACCAGGCACAGCCAACCGGGCATCCCTGTAAACGAATAAAAATTGCGGGAACGCCGGTAAAGTAACCCTCGCCTTGCAGGGTCTGGAACATCTCGTTAATCGGGTACTGCATAGTCATCTCAGTTAAGGGGATAAACGATAAGTATCGCAGATCCCCGTGAGATGGTCATGCTCGATCGGTGCTTTGCGCGTCAATTGCCGCCATAAAGCGTTCCGTAATCTGCTGCGGGCGGGTGATTGCCCCGCCCACCACCACCATATGCGCCCCCAGCGCCAGACATCTGGCGGCGCGTTCCGGGGTGTCCACGTTACCTTCGGCCACCACCGGTACCGTGACGGCTGCCAGTACCGTTTTCAGAAACTGACAGTCATCATCGGGTAAGGCGTGTCCGGCGGTCTGCGCGGTATAGCCGTAAAGCGTGGTCCCGACACAATCAAACCCCAGCGCCTGCGCCATCACGGCCTCATCAACAGTGGCTATATCAGCCATAAGCAGCACCGAGGGATAACGGGTACGAATGCGCGTAACCAGCGTTGCCAGAGATTCCCCGCCAGGCCGCGCCCTGTCGGTCGCATCAAGCGCAATGATCGCCGGGGAGACGGTCATCAGTTCATCCACCTCTTTCATCGTCGCGGTGATAAACACCTCGCTGTCGGGGTACTCCCGCTTGATGATACCAATAACCGGCAGCGTAACCTGCTCTTTGATCGCCTCAATATCCGCCACGCTGTTGGCACGGATGGCCGCAGCCCCTCCCTGACGCGCCGCCAGCGCCATCCGCGACATAATAAACGGGCTATGCAACGGTTCGTTCTCAAGCGCCTGACAGGAGACGATCAGTTTTCCCTTCAGGGTATCCAGTACAGTTTTCATTACGATAAGATCTCTTCCACTTCGTTTTTGATAATCGTGACATGCGGACCATAAATGACCTGAACGCCATTCCCGCGCACAATCACGCCGCGCGCACCGGTGGCTTTCAGCGCCGCGTCATTCACTTTGCTGCCGTCTTTAACCGTGACGCGAAGACGCGTGGCGCAGCAGTCCACCTCTTCCAGATTGTCTTTTCCGCCCAGTCCGGCGATCACCGCACTTGCGCGTTCGTTCTGGGCGAACGTCACGTCATTGGCCACCGCCTCCTTTTCCCGACCCGGCGTGGCAAAATCAAAGCGATTAATCAGATAGTGGAACGTGAAGTAATAGAGGAAGAACCACGGTACGCCCACCAGCGGCACTAACATCCAGTGGGTTTTGGCCTCCCCCTGCAAAATGCCGAACAGCACAAAGTCGATAAAACCGCCGGAGAAGGTCTGCCCAATGGTGATGTGTAAAATATGCGCGAGCATAAACGCCAGCCCGTCAAAAAATGCGTGAATGACGTACAGCACCGGCGCGATAAACAGGAAGGAGAACTCGATGGGCTCGGTGATCCCCGTAAGGAAGGAGGTTAATGCCGCTGAAAGCAACAACCCCGCGACGCGTTTTTTGTTCTCCGGTTTAGCCGTGTGGTACATCGCAAGGCAGGCCCCGAGCAAACCAAACATCATCGTGATAAAGCGCCCGGACATGAAGCGCGACGTTCCTTCATAAAACTGGCGCGTCGTGGGATCGGCCAGCTGAGCGAAGAAGATCCGCTGCGTACCTTCAACCAGTTGCCCGTTGACAATCTCGCTGCCGCCAAGCGCGGTGGTCCAGAACGGAAGGTAGAAGATGTGGTGTAAACCGAACGGGCCCAGCATGCGCAAAATGAAGCCGTACAGCAGTGTTCCCAGATAACCGGTCGCATCCACCAGCCCGCCCAGACCAAAGATCAGCTTCTGGAAATGTGGCCAGACTACGGTCATTAAGGCTCCGACCAGGATCGCAGCCAGTGAACTGATAATCGGCACAAAGCGTGACCCGCCAAAGAATCCCAGAAATTGTGGCAGCGCGATCTTATTAAACCGATGATGCAGCGCGCAGGTCACAAGACCAATGACCACCCCACCAAATACGCCGGTCTCCAGCGTCTGGATCCCCAGCGTCATGCCTTGCCCGACCGCCCCGGGATTCTCGTGCGCCAGTTTTCCGGTGAGGATCAGCAGTGCGTTAATGGTGGCATTCATGACCAGAAACGCAAGTAACGCCGCCAGCCCTGCCGCACCTTTATCATTTTTTGCCAGCCCGACGGCAACCCCAACGGCAAACAGCACCGACAGATTCGCGAACACAATCGAACCGGCGCTGCTCATGATGGTGAAAATAGCCTGTAACCAGTCCACATCTAAAAACGGATATGCCGTAAGCGTATTGGGATTCGATAACGCGCCGCCTATCCCCAGCAGCAGACCCGCCGCAGGCAGTACGGCAATGGGCAACATAAAGGATTTGCCAAAGCGCTGCGCTTTTTCAAACCATCCACCGGACGAAGCACCACTGAACATTTGCATCATTTTTTCATCCCCTCAACTAACGATGAAAATTTTTACCATAATTATATTTAATAATGGAAATTACCATCAAAAACCAGGAGGACGATCATACTTTTTAGAAATGACTGGCATCCCTGCCCCGCTTTCCGCCACACTAGGACGCAGAGAAACGCATTAAGGATCTAGCATGTCAGACCATGAAAACCTGCTGCTGAAGCTGCGCCAGGAGGCTTCCGGGTACAGCCCCACGCAAAAAAAACTGGGAGAGTTTGTTCTCAACGATCCGGCCCGGGTGCTCTACCTGACGATCACCGAACTGGCACGGGAGAGCCACACCAGTGAAGCCAGCGTGACGCGTCTTTGCCGGACGCTCGGCTGCAAAGGCTATAACGAATTCAAGATGGCACTGGCGCTGGATATTCAGCAGGGTCAGCCCGCACGCGTAGCCGGGGACGAAATTGATAACGTCGTCGATGAGTCTGTTCAGGCGCTGCAGGATACCGCCAGACTGCTCGACAGAGCACTGCTGGAAAAGGCCGCTCAGGCACTGCATCAGGCGCAAGCCGTACAAATATATGGGGTGGCTGCCAGCGCGATCCTCGGTGAGTATTTACATTACAAACTGTTGCGACTCGGCAAACCTGCACAGCTTTTTAGCGATATGCATCGTGCGGCCATGAATGCAGCAACGCTTCCAGAAGGGACGCTGGTGGTGGCCATTTCCAGTTCCGGCTCAACGCGGGATTTGCTCCACGTCGTAAAACTTGCACGTAAACGCGGCGTTAAGGTGTTATCCCTTAGCAATACACCCCGCAGCCCGCTGGCTTCGCTTAGCGATATGCAGCTGGTCGCCGCAAAACCGGAAGGACCACTCAGCGCAGGCGCGCTCAATGCTAAAGTGGGCGTAATGTTACTGGTTGAATTGCTTACAACTTCCCTGATTGCGATTGATAGCCATTACGGTGAAGTTAGCCAGCAAACCGCGAGCGCAACGCTGCCTTTATTACTTTAAAACCCTTTGCAGGCTAAATAAAATAGCCTGCACGGCGTGATGTCGATTCCATTTAAGTGCTGATACGGTTATTTCGTGCGCGGCATAATGGTGTAACAAATTATTTTATTTATTACATATTCAATGAGTGTTAAAAGCAATAAAATCGCATAAATAATAGAACAAAATCAGCATGTTAAAATTATTTGATTTATAAATTGAATTTTTCTTACTCCGCTAGTGTCCAATATTTCCACCTGAATTCCTTACCTTAAAATAAGCTTAAGACGCCGTCAGCTTTGCCATTTTTCTATTTAAATGCCGTTTACTTTTGCCTGCCTACAATCTGCCTCATCAATCATTATGAGACGGTATAGATTAATATGTTATTTATTACAGGCGTGACTGGTTTTCTGGGCGGTGCAGTACTTGAAAAAATACTGACCAGCAATAGTTCAGTAAAATTACTGCTGCTTGCGCGCGCCAGTGACCCGCAACAAGGGCTGGAACGCGTGCGGGACAACATGCGTAAATTCAAGGTTTCAGAGGAGACGCTGGCCGCGTTGAGTGAGGAGAATATCCTTATCGGCGATCTCAGCCAGCCGGAGGGATTCCTGAACGACCCGCGTCTGGAACAGGTGACGCATGTTCTTAACTGCGCGGCCGTCGCGTCATTTGGTAACAATCCGCTGATCTGGAAAGTGAATGTGGAAGGGACGCTGGCGCTCGCCAGACGCATGAATCAGGTTGTCGGTTTACAGCGCTTTCTGCATGTGGGAACAGCCATGTCGTGCACGCCGGAGCAGGATTCGCTGGTCGCCGAAAGCGCGGAGTTCAGAGAAAACGCCGAGCATCTGGTGGAATATACGTATTCGAAATCCACCATTGAACAACTGATGCGCCAGCACTGTCCCAACCTGCCGCTGCTCATCGCCCGTCCGTCCATCGTGGTCGGCCATACCCGTCATGGCTGTACGCCGTCGAGCAGTATTTTCTGGGTCTTCAGCATGGGGCTAATGCTGCAAAAATTCATGTGCTCAATGGAAGACAAAATAGATGTCGTCCCGGTGGATTACTGCGCCGAAGCGCTGCTGATGCTGCTTAACAGCACTGCGCAGCCGGGAGAAGTGGTACATATTTCTGCCGGAGAAGAGAACAGCGTGCGCTTTGCGGATATTGATAATGCGATGGCACAGGCGCTGGAGAAAGCCCCGGTCGGTGATAAATATGCCCAGGTAAGTTACGAAACGCTGGTCAGAATGCGCCGTGAGCTGAAGGATATTTTTGGCCCCTGCAACGAACGGCTGATGCTGAGAGCAATGCGCTTGTACGGGGCCTTTGCCACACTGAATGTACGTTTCAGCAACGACAAGCTGCTCAGTATGGGCATGCCTAAACCGCCGCGTTTTACGGACTATATTGCCCGCTGCGTACAAACTACCCGGGGATTGAGCATCCCGGAGCAAATGGCGGTTGATTTCAAATAACCAAAAAAAATGCCAGTCTTTCGACTGGCATTTTCATTTTAAGGCTTAAGCAATTATGCCTGGCCTTTGATCTCTTTACGACCGTTGTAAGGTGCTTTTTCGCCCAGCGCTTCTTCGATACGAATCAGCTGGTTGTATTTAGCAACACGGTCAGAACGGCTCATAGAACCGGTTTTGATCTGGCCTGCAGCGGTACCAACAGCCAGGTCAGCGATGGTAGCGTCTTCAGTTTCGCCAGAACGGTGAGAGATAACAGCGGTGTAGCCAGCGTCTTTCGCCATTTTGATCGCTGCCAGAGTTTCGGTCAGAGAACCGATCTGGTTGAATTTGATCAGGATGGAGTTAACGATGCCTTTCTCGATGCCTTCTTTCAGGATCTTGGTGTTGGTTACGAACAGATCGTCACCAACCAGCTGGATTTTGTCGCCCAGTACTTTAGTCTGGTATGCGAAACCATCCCAGTCAGACTCGTCCAGACCGTCTTCGATAGAAACGATTGGGTACTGTTTGGTCAGGTCTTCCAGGAAGTGAGTGAACTCTTCAGAGGTGAACGCTTTGTTGCCTTCGCCAGCCAGAACGTATTTACCGTCTTTGTAGAATTCAGATGCTGCGCAGTCCATCGCCAGAGTGATGTCTTTGCCCAGCTCATAACCAGCGGCTTTTACTGCTTCAGCGATAACAGCCAGTGCTTCTGCATTAGAACCCAGGTTTGGCGCGTAGCCACCTTCGTCACCCACAGCCGTGTTCATACCTTTAGCTTTCAGAACTTTAGCCAGGTTGTGGAACACTTCAGAACCCATACGTACTGCTTCTTTCAGGGTTTTCGCGCCAACTGGCTGAATCATGAATTCCTGAATATCAACGTTGTTGTCTGCGTGCTCACCACCGTTGATGATGTTCATCATTGGTACAGGCATGGAGTATTTGCCTGGGGTGCCGTTCAGTTCAGCGATGTGCTCGAACAGTGGCATACCTTTCGCTGCTGCAGCGGCTTTGGCGTTCGCCAGGGAAACCGCCAGGATTGCGTTCGCACCGAAGTTAGATTTGTTTTCAGTACCGTCCAGATCGATCATGATCTTGTCGATGCCAGCCTGGTCTTTAGCGTCTTTGCCAATGATTGCCTGAGCAATAGGACCGTTTACAGCGCCAACAGCTTTCAGTACGCCTTTGCCCATGAAACGGGATTTGTCGCCATCGCGCAGTTCCAGCGCTTCGCGGGAACCAGTAGAAGCACCTGATGGAGCAGCTGCCATACCGACGAAACCACCTTCCAGATGAACTTCGGCTTCAACGGTCGGGTTACCACGGGAGTCGATGATTTCACGACCGATGACTTTAACGATTTTGGACATTAGATTTTCCTCAGTACAAGTTAAACTAAAACTCCAGACAAACAACGCGTACCGGAGGTACGCGTTGCCGTTCTAACTTTTTTACTTCGCCTGACGCTTCTGATACTCGCTGGCGGCTTTCACGAAACCTGCAAACAGCGGATGCCCGTCACGTGGCGTTGAAGTAAATTCCGGGTGGAATTGGCAGGCGACAAACCACGGGTGGTTTGGCACTTCGATGATCTCGACTAACTGATCATCCCCGGAGCGGCCCGCAACACGCAGACCCGCAGCTTCAATTTGTTTCAACAACATGTTGTTGACTTCATAGCGGTGACGATGACGCTCGGTGATGACCGGTTCGCCATACAGCTTACGAACCACGCTATCGTCAGACAACTGGCAGGCCTGTGCGCCAAGACGCATAGTGCCACCCAGATCGCTCTTCTCGGTACGGACTTCGACGTTACCGTCTTCGTCGCGCCATTCAGTGATAAGCGCCACTACAGGGTACTTACAGTCTGGCACAAATTCCGTAGAGTTCGCGTTTTCCATTCCCGCTACGTTGCGCGCAAATTCGATCAGCGCAACCTGCATACCCAGGCAGATGCCGAGGTATGGAATATTGTTTTCACGCGCATAGCGTGCAGTGGCGATCTTGCCTTCTACACCACGGTAGCCGAAGCCGCCAGGGATGAGAATCGCATCCAGATCTTTCAGAATTTCGACGCCACGTGTTTCAACATCCTGCGAATCAATCAGCTTGATGTTCACGGAGACGCGGTTCTTCAGACCACCGTGTTTCAGCGCTTCGATAACAGACTTATAGGCATCCGGCAGTTCGATGTACTTGCCGACCATACCGATAGTCACTTCACCAGCCGGATTGGCTTCTTCATAAATAACCTGTTCCCATTCAGACAGGTTAGCTTCCGGACAGTTCAAGCTGAATCGTTTACAAATATAATCGTCCAGGCCCTGTGATTTCAACAGGCCCGGGATTTTATAAATGGAATCGACATCTTTCATTGAAATAACGGCTTTTTCAGGCACGTTACAGAACAATGCAATTTTCGCACGTTCGTTCGCCGGAACCGCGCGATCGGAGCGGCAAACCAGAATGTCAGGCTGAATACCGATGGAAAGCAGCTCTTTCACGGAGTGCTGAGTCGGTTTGGTTTTCACTTCACCTGCGGCTGCCATGTAAGGCACCAGCGTCAGGTGCATGAACAGCGCGTGTTCACGACCGATATCAACCGCCAGCTGGCGAATCGCTTCCAGGAACGGCAGGGATTCGATATCACCCACGGTACCGCCGATTTCAACCAGCACCACGTCGTGGCCTTCGCCACCCGCAATGATGCGTTCTTTGATAGCGTTAGTGATGTGCGGGATAACCTGTACGGTTGCACCCAGATAATCACCACGGCGTTCTTTACGCAGAACGTCGGAGTAGATACGGCCAGTCGTGAAGTTATTACGACGGGTCATTTTGGTGCGAATGAAACGCTCGTAGTGGCCAAGATCCAGATCGGTTTCAGCGCCGTCTTCAGTAACGAACACTTCCCCGTGTTGGATTGGGCTCATGGTGCCAGGATCGACGTTGATGTACGGATCCAGTTTCATCATGGTCACATTGAGGCCACGGGCTTCAAGAATGGCTGCGAGGGAGGCTGCGGCAATGCCTTTACCCAGAGAGGATACGACCCCGCCGGTCACAAAAATATAGTTCGTTGTCATGCTGAACCTGAGAAGTTAGGGTGAAACGATGGAATAACCAGGACGGGAAAGTAGTATACCCGAACACGGCGAGCGCCACAAACTTTCATTCTCCGTCTCCATTCCAGGCCATGACAAACATAAGGAGTGAGAAAATAGCCCCTTTTGGGTAAATGTTTTTGACGCAAATCAAGCGCTTGTCATTTAAAAAATCACACAAATTGCACTTGATCGCAAAATTCCGTTAGAGATCAGATTCCTGGCGTTTTACTTCCTGCCAGACTTCTTCCATCACATCGAGGTCAATTCCGGTCATTTCCAGGCCGCGCGAGGCCACAATGCGCTCGACTTCGCGAAAGCGTCGTTCGAACTTAAGGTTGGCTTTTTGCAGGGCCGTTTCCGCTTTTACACCCAGGTGGCGCGAAAGGTTGACGGCGGCGAACAGCAAATCGCCCATCTCTTCTTCAAGCTTTGCTTCATCCACCACGGCCTGCTGCGCTTCGTGCATCACTTCGTCGATTTCTTCATGGACTTTGTCCAGTACCGGGCCAAGCGAGTGCCAGTCAAACCCTACTGCCGAGCAGCGTTTCTGGATCTTATGGGCACGCATCAGGGCGGGCAGACTCAGCGGAATGTCATCCAGCGCGGAGTGTTGGGATTTTTCAGCCCTCTCGGCGCTTTTAATCTGCTCCCAGCGCGCCAGCACTTCCGCGCTGTTGCCCGCCGTGGCATCGCCAAAGATATGCGGATGGCGGCGCTCAAGCTTGTCGCTAATGGCGGCGCAGATATCGTCAAAATTAAAGCGCCCCTCTTCCTGCGCCATCTGCGCATAGAACACCACCTGGAACAGCAGGTCACCGAGTTCGCCGCGCAGGTCGTCAAAGTCCTCACGTGAAATGGCGTCCAGTACTTCATAGGTCTCTTCGAGGGTGTACGGGGCGATAGTCGCGAAAGTCTGCTCTTTATCCCACGGGCAGCCGTTTTCCGGGTCGCGCAGGCGTTTCATGATGCCGAGCAGGCGGTCGATTTGAGTCATAGTACTGTCCTGATGAAAAAATGCCGGGTGGCGGCGTTGCCTTACCCGGCTTACAGAAGAGGATGTTTAACCGCCGTGGAGACGACGCGCGTCAATCACATCCGGGACCTGGTTCAGTTTGCCAAGCACGCGGCCCAGCACCTGCAGGTTGTAGATTTCGATGGTCATATCGATGGTGGCAAGCTGCTCGCGGGTATCGCTGCGGCTGGCAACGCCCAGCACGTTGACCTTCTCATTGGCAAGAATGGTCGTAATGTCGCGCAGCAGTCCACTGCGATCGTTGGCGGTGACGCGCACCACCAGCGAGTAGCCGGCAGAGTAGCTTTCACCCCAGACGGCTTCAACGATGCGTTCCGGCGCATGCGACTGCAGCTCAGCAAGCTGGTCACAGTCTGAGCGGTGAATCGAAATCCCGCGCCCCTGGGTGATAAAGCCGACGATGTCGTCCCCCGGGATAGGCTGGCAGCAGCGGGCGATATGGTGCATCAGATTGCCGACGCCTTCCACCACCACGCGACCATTGTCTTTGCTGCGCTGCTGCGGGGCGTAGGTTTTCTGCTGCAGCTGTTTCAGCGCCGCCGCATCTTGCTCTGCCGCACTTGGCTTGTTGAACTGCGCCTGCAGGAAATTCACCATCTGGTTGAGACGAATATCGCCGCCGCCAATGGCCGCTAACAGCTCATCGAGCTCATTAAAGTTGTAACGCGGCAGCAGGAACTTCTCCGCCTCTTTCAGGCTGATGCCTATATGCTCCAGCTCGTCATCCAGGATCTGGCGACCGGCAAGGATGTTCTTGTCACGATCCTGTTTACGGAACCAGGCGTGAATTTTGGAGCGTCCGCGGCTGGTGGTGACATACCCCAGGTTCGGGTTCAGCCAGTCACGGCTCGGGTTTGGCTGCTTCTGGGTGATGATTTCAATCTGATCGCCCATCTGCAGCTGGTAGGTAAACGGCACAATGCGCCCGCCGATTTTCGCACCAATGCAGCGGTGCCCGACATCGCTGTGGATGTGATAGGCAAAGTCGAGCGGCGTTGACCCGGCAGGCAGGTCGACAACGTCCCCTTTCGGCGTAAAGACGTACACCCGGTCGTCGAAGACCTGGCTGCGCACTTCGTCGAGCATCTCGCCGGAGTCGGCCATCTCTTCCTGCCACGCAATCAACTTACGCAGCCAGGCAATGCGGTCTTCGTGACCGGTGCGCGCTCCGCCCGAGGTGCCCTCTTTGTATTTCCAGTGCGCGGCGACACCCAGCTCGGCGTCTTCGTGCATCTGTTTGGTACGGATCTGAATTTCAACCGTTTTACCGCCGGGGCCCAGCACCACGGTATGAATAGACTGGTAGCCGTTAGGTTTCGGGTTGGCGACATAGTCATCGAACTCATCCGGCAGATGGCGGAAGTGCGTGTGCACGATCCCCAGTGCGGCGTAGCAGTCCTGCAGACGCTCCGCCACAATACGCACGGCACGCACGTCGAACAGCTCGTCAAAGGCGAGGTGTTTCTTCTGCATTTTGCGCCAGATGCTGTAGATATGCTTTGGCCGACCGTACACTTCGGCACGGACGTTCTCTTCCTTCATCGACTGGCGCAACCCGCTGACAAATTCTTCAATATAGTGTTCGCGGTCGATACGGCGCTCATGCAGCAGTTTCGCTATGCGCTTATATTCCGCCGGGTGCAGATAACGGAAGCAGTAGTCTTCCAGCTCCCATTTGAGCTGACCAATGCCTAAGCGGTTCGCCAGCGGCGCATAAATGTTTGTACACTCTTTGGCGGCGAGTACGCGCTCATCTTCCGGCGCGTCCTTCACTTCACGCAGGTGGGCGATACGCTCGGCAAGCTTGATCACCACGCAGCGGAAATCATCCACCATGGCCAGCAGCATCCGGCGAACGTTATCGACCTGTTCAGAGGAGACGGAATCAGTATGCGCGGCTTTGAGCTGACGAATGGCCGCCATATCGCGGACACCGTGGATCAGCGCCACGACCGATTTTCCGACGCTTTCACGCAGCACGTCTTCCGTGACGACATCCGCATCGGCAAGCGGGAACAGAAGCGCGGCCTGCAGCGTTTCGATATCCATATTGAGCATGGATAAGATTTCGACCATCTCCACGCCGCGCCACAGCAGCAGCTCGGCGTCCGGATGCCCCAGCGTGGTGCGCTGACAATAGGCCCAGGTTTCGGTTAAGCGTTCACACGACTGCTGGCTGGAAATTCCCAGACTTGCGATCCATTTTTGAGGGTCAAACTCACCAGCTTTATTAAGATGTGCACTTCTTACCGCAACCATCGTCCTCTCCTTTAGGGACCAGGGCCTGTCGAAGTCGACAAGCCAAACTAATTAGATGTGCTCGAACAACACCATTGATTCCAGATGCCCAGTGTGCGGGAACATGTCCAGCATTGCCAGACGCTGAATCTGGTAACCCGCGCTGAGCAATGCCTCGCTATCCCGGGCAAGCGTTGCCGGGTTACAGGAAACGTAGACCACGCGTTTCGGGGCGAGTTTAATTATATGCTGCATCACGCCCGGTGCGCCTGCCCGTGCCGGGTCGAGCAGGATTTTGTCAAAGCCCTGTTTTGCCCAGGGCTGCTGCGTGACATCTTCCTCCAGATTTTGATGAAAGAATGTCACATTTTGCAAGCCGTTCTGTTGCGCATTCTCCTGGCCTTTCGCCACCAGCGCGTCGACGCCTTCTACCCCCACAACACTCGCCGCTTTACGGGCCAGCGGCAGCGTGAAATTGCCCATGCCGCAGAAGAGATCAAGCACGCGGTCGGTCGGCTGGACATCCAGCCACGTCAGCGCGGTTTCGATCATCTGCTGATTAACGCCGTCATTAACCTGGATGAAATCCCGCGGACTGAACGTTAAGCGTAGTCCGTTTGACGCATACCAGGGCGCGTCACCTGTAACCTGCTCCAGTATCTCGCTTTGTGGGGCGAGAAAAAGCGCCAGCTCGTGGGAATGCGAAAAGCGTTCCAGTTTTTCGCGGTCTTTTTTGGACAGCGGCGCGGTATGGCGCAGCACCATCAGCGGACCATTGTTTGCCAGGACCAGTTCCACATGCCCGAGGTGGCGAACACTGTCCAGCCCGGACAGGCACGCGTGCACGTCCGGGAGCAATGCCTCAAGACGGGGCACCAAAATGGGGCACTGCCTGATATCGACGATATCGCTGGAGCCCGCTTTGCGAAACCCCATCTCCAGCCGCTCGTTTTTGGGCTGATAGCTTAGGCTCAGCCGCGCGCGACGACGATAGCCCCAGGGTTGGTCGGCAATGATTTCGTCAACGTCATGCCTGAGCAGGCGTGCCAGGGCATTACTCTTACTTTTTTGCTGTAAAACTACGCTGGCATGTTGTTGCTGGCAGCCTCCGCAGACGCCAAAATGCGGGCAGCGTGGCTCTGTGCGCTCCGGGCTGGTGGTCAGACGGCGCTTCACCTTCCCGCGTGCGTACTGGCGTTTATCTTCCGTCAGCGTAATTTCTGCTCGTTCTGTGGGCAGCAAACCTGTTATAAACAGTGTCTTACCATTGTGATGCGCGACGCCCTGACCAAAAGGGTCAAGGTCCGTGGCTTCGACAGTGATGATCTGACGCGTCGTCACGCGTCGCTTTGCAGAGTAGAATTGCGCCATCGCCGGGAATTTTCTCAAATATACATAATTATCTTAATTGTCCCATAACGGAACGCCATGACCAACTACAGCCTGCGCGCGCGCATGATGATTTTGATCCTCGCCCCCACCGTTCTCATCGGTTTGCTGCTGAGCATCTTCTTCGTTGTGCACCGCTATAACGACCTGCAGCGACAGCTGGAAGATGCCGGAGCCAGCATCATCGAACCGCTGGCCGTGTCCAGCGAATACGGGATGAACCTGCAAAACCGCGAATCGATTGGTCAGTTAATCAGTGTGTTGCATCGTCGCCACTCGGATATTGTGCGTGCGATCTCCGTCTATGACGAGCATAACCGGCTGTTCGTCACCTCTAATTTTCATCTTGATCCGGCAGCGTTAAAAATTCCTGACGGTTCGCCCTTCCCGCGCCATCTCACGGTGATGCGACGGGGCGATATTATGATCCTGCGCACGCCGATAATTTCGGAAAGTTATTCGCCGGATGAGTCCGCGCAATCCGACGCCAAGTCCAGCAGCAATATGCTCGGATATGTGGCGCTGGAGCTGGACCTCAAGTCGGTGCGACTGCAGCAGTACAAAGAGATTTTTATCTCCGGCGTGATGATGCTGTTCTGTATCGGTATTGCGCTTATCTTCGGCTGGCGACTGATGCGCGATGTGACCGGGCCCATCCGCAATATGGTCAACACCGTTGACCGCATTCGCCGTGGCCAGCTCGATAGCCGCGTGGAAGGGTTTATGCTGGGCGAACTGGACATGCTGAAAAACGGCATCAACTCGATGGCGATGTCGCTGGCGGCGTATCACGAAGAGATGCAGCATAACGTGGATCAGGCCACTTCGGATCTGCGCGAAACGCTGGAGCAGATGGAGATTCAGAACGTCGAGCTGGATCTGGCGAAAAAGCGTGCCCAGGAGGCAGCCCGAATTAAATCGGAGTTCCTTGCCAATATGTCACACGAGCTGCGTACGCCGCTCAATGGCGTGATTGGCTTTACCCGCCTGACCCTGAAGAGCGAGCTTAACCCCACCCAGCGCGATCACCTGCACACCATTGAACGTTCGGCTAACAATCTGCTGGCGATCATCAATGACGTGCTGGACTTCTCCAAGCTGGAAGCGGGCAAGCTGATTCTGGAGAGCATTCCGTTCCCGCTGCGCAGTACGCTTGATGAGGTGGTTACGCTGCTGGCGCATTCGTCGCACGACAAAGGGCTTGAGCTGACGCTGAACATTAAAAACGACGTGCCGGATAACGTCATCGGCGATCCGCTGCGCCTGCAGCAGGTCATTACCAATCTTGTCGGTAATGCCATCAAATTTACCGAAAGCGGCAACATCGACATTCTGGTGGAAAAACGTGCCATCAGTAATAACAAAGTACAGATTGAAGTTCAGATCCGCGATACCGGCATTGGCATTCCCGAACGGGATCAATCCCGTCTGTTCCAGGCGTTTCGTCAGGCGGATGCGAGTATTTCACGGCGTCACGGTGGTACGGGCCTGGGGCTGGTTATCACGCAAAAACTGGTTAAAGAGATGGGCGGTGATATCTCTTTCCACAGCCAGCCAAACCGGGGGTCGACGTTCTGGTTCCATATCAACCTGGATCTCAACCCGAACGTGCTGACGGACGGCCCGGTGACGGATTGCCTGAAAGGCAAGCGCCTCGCTTACGTGGAGCCGAACGCCGCCGCTGCCCAGTGCACGCTGGATATCTTAAGCACCACGCCGCTGGAGGTGGTCTACAGCCCGACCTTCTCTGCGCTTACCGTTGAGCATTACGATATCCTGCTGATGGGGATCCCGGTCACCTTCACCGGGGAGCTCACCATGCAGCAGGAACGGCTGGCGAAAGCCGCGTCGATGACCGACTACCTGCTGCTGGCGCTGCCGTGCCATGCGCAAATCAATGCCGAAGAGTTGAAAAACGACGGGGCGGCCGCCTGTCTGCTTAAACCGCTCACCGCCACACGCTTGTTGCCTGCTCTGACGGCCTACTGCCGCCTGAATGAGCATGCCGTGGCACTGGTTAATGACGAGCAGAGGCTGCCGATGAGCGTGATGGCGGTGGATGATAACCCGGCAAACCTGAAGCTGATTGGCGTGCTGCTTGAGGATCAGGTTCAGCATGTCGAGCTCTGCACCAGCGGTGCTGAGGCGGTTGAACTGGCCAAACAGATGCAGTTCGATTTGATTCTGATGGATATTCAAATGCCGGGTATGGATGGCATTCGCGCCTGCGAGCTTATTCGCCAGCTACCTCATCAGCAGCAAACGCCGGTCATTGCCGTGACCGCGCATGCAATGGCCGGACAGAAAGAGAAGCTGCTCGGCGCCGGAATGAACGATTATCTGGCGAAGCCTATCGACGAAGAGAAACTGCATAACCTGCTGCTGCGCTATAAGCCGGGGCATATCGGCGGTACGTATACCTTATCAGCAGAACCAGTTGAGATTAGCGTGAATCAGAACGCCACCTTTGACTGGCAGCTTGCGTTACGCCAGGCGGCGGGGAAACCCGATTTAGCCCGCGAGATGCTACAGATGCTGGTCGCGTTTCTGCCGGAAATTCGCAATAAGGTAGAAGAACAGCTGGTGGGCGAAAACCCGGAGGAGCTGCTGCAGGCTATCCACAAGCTGCACGGTAGCTGTGGTTACAGCGGCGTGCCCCGCCTGAAAAACCTCTGCCAGCTGCTGGAGCAGCAGCTACGCGCAGGGACACCAGAATCTGAACTGGAACCGGAGTTCCTTGAGCTGCTGGATGAGATGGATAACGTGACGCGGGAAGCGATGAAGGTGTTAGGAAACTGAGGTAAATGCCCGGTGGCGCGACGCTTACCGGGCCTACACCCTCACCCCTCTCCCACTGGGTAAGGGAGAACTACATCCCCTGCCCGAGTTTCAGTACCGCCGCGATATTTCTTGCGGCCATCCTGACGTTTTCGCTGGCATTTTCCAGCGCATCTTCCAGCGAGCAGATGGTGTAAATCACGCTAAACACCGCATCGATGCCGTGATCGTGCACGACGCCAACGTCCGCCGTCAGACTGCCTGCAATCCCGATAACCGGCTTGTTGAAGCGTTTAGCTACCTTCGCCACCCCAACCGGCACTTTGCCGTGGATCGTCTGGCTGTCGATGCGACCTTCACCCGTTATCACCAAATCCGCATCGGCAATCTGGTCAGCCAGATGTAGCGCATCGGTGACGATCTCAATGCCCTGGCGCAGCTGCGCACCGCAGAAGGCGTACAGCGCTGCCCCCATTCCACCTGCCGCACCGCCGCCCGCCAGGTTGAGCACATCCATATCAAGATCCCGGGCAATGATCCGCGCATAGTGCGCAAGCGCATTGTCCAGAGTGATGATCATCTCGGGTGTGGCCCCCTTTTGCGGGCCAAAAACCGCTGATGCGCCCAGCTTACCGGTAAGCGGATTCGTCACATCGCAGGCCACTTCTATGCGGCACTCGGCCAGACGTTTGTCCAGCCCGCTCAGATCGATACGGGCAAGTTTGCCCAGCTCGCCTCCGCCCTGCCCCAGCGGCTGTTCACGGTCGTCCAGCAGCCTGGCCCCCAGAGCCTGCACCATTCCTGCACCGCCATCATTGGTGGCGCTGCCCCCGATGCCGATGATGATATGCTTAACGCCCGCATCCAGCGCGTGACGGATAAGTTCACCCGTGCCCCAGGAGGTCGTTTTCAGAGGATCGCGCTGCGAAGGTGCAACCAGCTCAAGACCACTGGCCGCCGCCATTTCGATAAAGGCGCTCTTCTCGTCGCCGGATATCCCGTAAAACCCTTCCACGCGATGGCCCAGAGGGCCGGTCACCGGAACATGCACAATGCGTCCCTGCGTTGCCGCGATCATCGCTTCGACGGTGCCTTCACCGCCGTCCGCGACCGGCAGTTTGACGTAAACCGCCTCAGGAAAGATCTCGCGAAAACCCTGCTCTATCGCTGTCGCAACCTCAAGCGCACTCAAACTTTCCTTATACGAGTCCGGTGCGATAACAATTTTCATAAGCCATCCTTACGCATAGTCGTTACGTTAAGCATACACCACGTAAAGAACCGCTCATGGGAGCGGTCCCAATGCGTTTATCGTACCATGCACGGACGTTTATTGTCGAATGTCCACTCTGGGATCAGATACTGCATCGCCATCGCGTCATCGCGCGCACCCAGCCCATGTTTCTGGTACAGCTCGTGGGCTTTCATCACTTGATCCATATCCAGCTCCACGCCCAGACCCGGTGTGGACGGGACCTGCACCATCCCCCCTTTGATTTCAAACGGCGCTTTCGTCAGGCGCTGATTGCCTTCCTGCCAGATCCAGTGGGTGTCGATCGCGGTGATCGTGCCCGGCGCGGCAGCGGCCACGTGGGTGAACATCGCCAGCGAGATATCAAAGTGGTTATTGGAGTGCGAGCCCCAGGTCAGACCGAACTCATGGCACATCTGCGCCACGCGTACCGAGCCCTGCATCGTCCAGAAATGCGGGTCCGCCAGCGGAATATCGACAGACTGCAGGGACAAAGTGTGCCCCATCTGACGCCAGTCGGTAGCGATCATGTTGGTCGCGGTAGGTAAACCGGTGGCGCGGCGGAACTCCGCCATCACTTCACGGCCAGAGAAACCTTGTTCTGCCCCGCACGGATCCTCCGCGTAGGCCAGCACGCCTTTCAACTGCTTGCCGATGGCGATCGCCTCATCAAGCGACCAGGCCCCGTTCGGATCCAGCGTGACGCGCGCCTGCGGGAATCGTTTAGCCAGGGCTGAGATAGCTTCGGCCTCTTCTTCTCCGGCCAGCACGCCGCCCTTCAGTTTGAAATCATTAAAACCATATTTTTCGTACGCGGCCTCCGCCAGGCGCACCACCGCATCCGGCGTCATCGCTTCATCGTGGCGGAGTCGGTACCAGTCACATTGCTCGTCCGGCTGGCTCTGGTATGGCAACGGCGTCAGGTTGCGGTCGCCAACAAAGAACAGATAGCCCAGCATCTCCACTTCGCTGCGTTGCTGCCCCTCACCCAGCAGGGAAGCAACGTTAACCCCCAGGTGTTGACCTAACAGATCCAGCATGGCGGCTTCGATGCCGGTCACCACGTGGATGGTGGTGCGCAGATCAAACGTTTGCAGCCCACGGCCACCCGCATCGCGATCGGCAAAGGTATTCCGCACGGTATTTAAGACGTTTTTATATTCGCCCAGCGTTTTTCCCACCACCAGCGGGATGGCGTCTTCAAGCGTTTTGCGGATCTTCTCACCGCCCGGGATTTCCCCCACGCCGGTATGCCCGGCGTTATCTTTAATAATGACAATATTGCGGGTGAAAAACGGCGCATGTGCGCCGCTCAGGTTCATCAGCATGCTGTCATGGCCGGCAACCGGAATGATCTGCATGGAAGTAACAACAGGGGTGGTAAAAGTGCTCATGGTGCAATCCTTTTATCAGTGACGTCCAAAAACAGGGCGCTTACGGTCAAATGTCCAGCCAGGGATCAGGTACTGCATCGGCCCGGCGTCATTACGCGCGCCGCCCGGCAGTTTTTTATACGCTTCATGCGCCTTGTGGACCTGATCCCAGTCAAGCTCCACGCCCAATCCCGGCGCATCCGGTACCGCGATGGTGCCGTTTTTAATTTCCAGCGGATTTTTCGTCAGGCGGGCCTCACCCTCCTGCCAAATCCAGTGTGTGTCGATAGCGGTTGGGTGACCCGGTGCCGCCGCGCCAACGTGGGTAAACATCGCCAGCGAAATATCGAAATGGTTATTGGAGTGACAACCCCAGGTGAGCCCCCAGTCATCACACAACTGCGCCACACGCACGGCGCCTGAAAGCGTCCAGAAGTGCGGGTCCGCCAGCGGAATATCGACCGCATTCAGCATGACCGCATGGCCCATTTCACGCCAGTTGGTGGCGATCATGTTCGTAGCGACCGGTAGCCCGGTGGCACGTCGGAATTCCGCCATCACCTCGCGACCCGAGAAGCCTTGTTCAGCTCCAACCGGATCTTCCGCGTAGGTCAGGACATCCCCCAGCCCTTTGCACAGGGCGATAGCCTCATCCAGCAGCCAGGCTCCGTTAGGGTCAACGGTAATGCGGGCATCCGGAAAACGTTTCTTGAGCGCACGCGCGGTTTCAATCTCCTGCTCGCCGGGTAATACCCCGCCTTTGAGTTTGAAGTCTTTAAAACCGTAGCGGTCCTGTGCCGCCTCGGCCAGCCGAACCACCGCGTCACTGGAGAGCGCCTCCTGGTGACGCAGGTGATACCACTCATGGTGGCCCGGCGAGTGCGCCAGATAAGGCAGATCGGTTTTTTGCCGATCGCCAACATAAAACAGATAGCCGAGTACCGTCACCGCGTCACGCTGTTTGCCCGGCCCCAGCAGTTCACAGACCGGAACGTTCAGCGCCTTACCGAGCAAATCGAGCAGGGCGGCCTCCAGCGCGGCGACAGCATTGACGCGCAGCTCAAACGTCCAGGCGCCTTTGCCGAAGGTGTCAAAGTCCGCCGACTGGTTGCCTTTGTGAACACGCTGGACCACTTTATTCAGACGGGCGACCTCCTGGCCGACCACCTGCGGAATGGCGTCTGACAGCGTCTGGAAAATTACCTCACCGCCCGGCGCTTCCCCAACGCCGGTGTTCCCTGCGCTGTCGGTCAGCACCACGATATTGCGGGTAAACCAGGCGTTATGCGCGCCGCCAATATTAAGCAGCATGCTGTCCTGGCCGGCCACCGGGATGACCTTCATGTCGGTAATAACCGGGCTCGATTGTGTTGTCATCAGCCACGCTCCGCTACAGGTTTGAGTTCAATGCGTTTGATATCACCCACCAGCACCAGATAGCTCAGGACCGCCACCAGGGCGTGCACACCCACATAAATCAGCGCACCGTTGAATGAGCCCGTGGTCCCGACGATGTAGCCAATGGCAATCGGGGTGACAATCCCGGAGATGTTGCCGAACATGTTAAACAGACCGCCGCTCAGGCCGCTGATCTCTTTTGGCGCGGTATCCGCCATCACTGCCCAGCCCAGCGCACCAATCCCTTTCCCGAAGAAAGCCATCGCCATAAAGCCGATGATCATCCACTCCGCGCTGACGTAGTTACAGAACACCATGGTCATTGAAAGCAACATGCCGAGCACAATTGGCGTTTTACGGGCGATGTTCAGCGAACCGGTACGACGCATCAGCCAGTCGGAAATCACCCCACCCAGTACGCCCCCCACAAAGCCGCAGATAGCCGGTACGGAGGCGACAAAGCCTGCTTTCAGAATCGACATACCGCGTGCCTGCACCAGATAGACCGGGAACCAGGTGATAAAGAAGTAGGTTAAGGCGTTAATGCAATACTGCCCCAGGTAGATGCCAATCATCATGCGCGAACCGACAAGCTGCTTGATCTGCGCCCATTTCTGGCTCAACGGGACTTTTGCTTTTTGGCTTTTCTGATCCATGTTGATCAGCGCC
Organism: Enterobacter sp. A8; assembly: GCF_004296595.1. Taxonomy (NCBI): domain Bacteria; kingdom Pseudomonadati; phylum Pseudomonadota; class Gammaproteobacteria; order Enterobacterales; family Enterobacteriaceae; genus Enterobacter; species Enterobacter sp. A8. The sequence continues at coordinate 517,813 of NZ_SCMF01000003.1, read as the reverse complement.
CCGCCTTCCGCAATGTACTCCAGCTCTTTCTTGTTCACGCCCGGATGTTGGTTCGGCTCGTGGATCACTTTCAGCCAGATAAAACTGATGACGATCCCCAATCCGCCCATGAAGAAGAAGACGTGTGACCAGCCCACTTCATGCGTCAGCCAGCCCATGATTGGCGCAAAGATCACCGTCGCGAAATACTGGGCAGAGTTAAAAATCGCCACCGCCGTTCCCCTCTCCTGCGCCGGGAACCAGGCGGCCACGATGCGGCTATTCCCCGGGAAGGATGGCGCTTCTGCTAACCCCACCAGGAAGCGGAGAGTAAAGAGCGCGACGATAATACCGAAGCCGCTGAAGATATCGACGAAGCCCTGCAACAGGGTAAACATCGACCAGATAAAGATGGACCAGAAGTAGACTCGCTTGGATCCAAAACGATCGAGCAGCCAGCCACCCGGGATCTGACCAATAACATAGGCCCATGAAAATGCGGAGAAAACATACCCCATGCCAACCGGATCAAGCCCAATGTCTTTTGCCATTTCAGAGCCGGCAATCGACAGCGTGGCGCGGTCACCATAGTTAAAGGACGTGACGATAAACAGCATCACCACTATCCAGTAGCGAGCGTTAGTGCGCTTCTCCGCACTGCTCGCCGCGTGGCTTAATGTACTCATTGTTGCACTCCTGAAACATAGCTTTCGCCTGGTTCACTCTGTACAGCACCGGTAGGGTAATCAGAATGAGATTTGTGTTTGTCGTTTTGGTACGGCCTGAAGCCGTTTTATTGTGACCGGGAAAGTATATGAAGGAGTGACACGTTCTCTCACCGTGCAAAAACACAACATTAAGGGGCATGAGAAAGGTTGTTTGTGGCAAAAGCCTAAAAGAATGGAAGATGGTTCACGGAATTGGCGTTTGGTGCGGAAGTTATCGCCGGGTGGCGGCAACGCCTGACCCGGCCTGAATAACCCGCAGGCCCGCGCAAGCGAAGCGCCGCCGGGCAGGATGTTATTTAAGCAGTGTGGCCCAGTTCTCAACCCACGGGTTTGATTCGCTTTCGGGTTCCGGGTGTTCACCGGCGTCAATCAGCAGCATGTCGCCCACGCGCTGGGCGCTCTGTTCCTGCAGGAGTGCGTCGAACTGCTTGCCGCCGCCGCAGAAATTGGCGTAAGAGCTGTCGCCCAGGGCGATGATGCCGTAGTGAACGTCCGGCTGGTAGCCAATATCTTTAATGCCCTGGAAAAGCGGCACGATGCTGTCCGGCAGATCGCCCTGCCCGGTGGTGGAGGTGACCACCAGAATGTATTTATCTTTATACTTTTCCCAGTCTGCCAGTTCCGGGTCTTCATAAACCGTGGCTTTATGACCCTGGCTTGTGAGTATCGCTTCCGCCTCTTCCGCAACCAGCAGCGAGTTGCCGTACATTGTACCGACAAAAATGCCTACTTCAGCCATGATATGTTCCCTAAATTATTGCGCTTGCCGTTCATCCTGAACGTTGCCCGGTACAAACTCAACCCTTTCATTTTTGGGGAGTTGCCCCAGCCAGCCAAACTGTGACAGCGCCTGCATCCAGACATCATCCAGACCCGCATGGATCGTCAGAGGTTTGCCGGTAAACGGATGCGTCAGGCTCAGTTCGCTTGCATGCAGCATCAGACGATCGCAACCAAAATGTTCAGCCGCACTGCGGTTCTGGCGCAGATCGCCATGCTTGCTGTCACCGATAATCGGATGTCGCAAATGCTTCAGGTGTCGGCGGAGCTGGTGTTTACGCCCGGTTTTGGGCAAAAGCTCAACCAGGCTGTAGCGAGTGGTGGGAAATTTGCTGGTTGCCACCGGCATTTCAGTCGTCGCCATACCGCGATACTTGGTTACCGCAGGTTGCGGACCTTTGTCATCACGGGCAAATTTATCGGCGATTTTGTCCAGCTCTTCCACCAGAGGATAGTCAAGCGTCGCGGCTTCTGTCAGCCAGCCACGCACGATCGCGTGGTAGCGTTTCTGGATCTGATGCTGTTCAAACTGCTGCGCCAGCAGACGACCCGCTTCGCTGGACAGTCCCATTAGCAATACACCGGAGGTGGGTCTGTCCAGGCGATGGGCGGTAAACACATGCTGACCAATCTGGTCGCGCACGGTCTGCATCACAACCACCTTCTCGTCACGATCCAGCCAGCTGCGGTGCACCAGCCATCCCGACGGTTTGTTCACTGCCACCAGCCACTCATCCTGATAGAGGATCTCAAGCGTCATGCGTCATCACCAGCAAACAGCGCATCCAGCTTTTCCAGCTCAGCCAGCATGACAGCACGCGCCGGGTGGGTGGCCTCCAGCGCCATTTCATAGTAAGGCGAGACCGCAAACGCCTGCGGCAGCGGATGACCACCCTCCAGCAGCGCATGCATACGGGGAATTAACACCCACTGGAGCCACTCAAACGGTGCCAGCGTATCCAGGCAGAACGGCTGGGTGCTTGCGAACGCCTCTGGCTGCGGCGCGGTCTCCTGCCACAGCTGATGTTGGCGCAAAAGAGCTTCGATGGCGTGCAACCGGGCACGAACGCTATCGTGTTGCGTCATAGTAACCTCAACTGAAAAAATGAACGGCGCGCAGCATAGCATTGCAGGCAGCAGAAATAAAAAAAGGGAGCACTGTAAAAACAGTGCTCCCGGTTCGTTTCGCAGCATTCCAGCTACAATTTATGCTCCCTGCTCTTCCGTGACAACTTTTCCTGAAGCCCGAAGGCCTGTTCATCCGTAAACTGTTTGCATCCTGCACACATCGTCCTGATGTGTCTGTTTCATCCTGAAACGTCCTGGCCATCCTGACCCACCGACCATCCTGAGCGGCTCTCGTTCTCCTTCCTGGAGGTGTCCCTTACGCGTCCTGCGTTATCCTTTGCTTCATCCTGAAGCCTTCCTGCAGCGCCATCCTGACGTGTCCTGTGTGAGAAGCGCCATCATCCTGATGTTCGTTTCTCGTGTCGGCGTCCTGTCGACAGAGATAGAATCCGCTATTCCGCTTCGTCTTACAACCCACCCTGTAAGCGTTGTCAGCCTCCGAAAAGCGGGTTTGCTGCATCAGAATTTTATTAATCCTTTGATAATTATCATAATATTTTTCTTAATTACGTAAGGTAATACTGATCGTTGCGGCGATCTCTCACAAACCGTGTAAGAGATCTCTCACACGCGCTGTAGCATGATGGATTACAGAAGCGGCTCAAGTCGGGTAAGGAAATCCGCAAGTGAGGAGGCGAGGGTCTCGCGATTGCGGGTGCCGATTGTCTCTTTGATCACTTCACCAGACAGGTTGCAGACGGAAATAACATCCAGTTCACTGTCCAGCGTGGCAATAAAGAGTGTCGGAGAAAGCTTAAGGCGTTTTTGCGTGACCAGATGACCAATCAGGTTTTCCTGAACACGCTGCAGATCGTCTTCGCTCCAGGTCTGCAACAGCGTCAGCGTTACCTCACCAAAGCGGGCAGGCATATCCCCTGCAAACTGCGTGGTGTAGAACGCGTGAACCGCTGGTTTTACCACAATGTCCATTGCCCGTTCAACCGCATTTACATTCTCCTCGACAGACCAGGGCTGCGGCTGCCAGATAACGTAGTCGTCCACCGAAGAGATAATGCAGGGCGAAGGCACACCATAGAGATCAGCACTTTGCGGCCAGGTGCCCCGGATGTCATGCCATGCGTCGCAGTAACGGGTCGTGAAGGTCTTAAGGGCATTTGCAGTTTCGATATCCACCGATTTCTCTCTTCTGGTAAGACAGGATAAACTCAGCCCTAAGTGTACCTGTAAAGTGACTATGAAACATGTCTTACGAAAATCATCAGGCGTTAAGTGGCTTAACGCTGGGTAAATCGACCGATTACCGCGACACCTACGATGCCAGCCTGCTGCAGGGCGTTCCGCGCAGCCTTAACCGCGATCCTTTAGGGCTGCGTGCAGACGCGCTGCCGTTTGTCGGCGGTGATATCTGGACGCTGTATGAGCTCTCCTGGCTGAATGCTCGCGGTCTGCCGCAGGTGGCGGTAGGCCAGGTTGAGCTGGATCATGCCAGCCTTAACCTGGTGGAATCCAAAAGCTTCAAGCTGTATCTCAACAGTTTTAATCAGACCAAATTCACCAGCCTGGAAGAGGTTCAGCACACGCTGGAGCGTGATTTACGCGCCTGTGCCCAGGGCAACGTGACCGTTGCGCTGTATCGCCTGAATGAACTGGAAGGGCAACCTGTCGCCCATTTTAACGGCACCTGCATTGACGATCAGGATATCGAGGTGGATAACTACGAGTTCAGCGCCGGGTACCTGGAAAATGCGGCAAGCGGGAAGATCGTGGAAGAGACGCTGGTCAGCCATCTGCTGAAGTCCAACTGCCTGATCACCCACCAGCCGGACTGGGGTTCTGTGCAAATCCAGTATCGCGGCCCCAAAATTGACCGGGAAAAGCTGCTGCGCTATCTGGTGTCGTTCCGCCATCACAACGAATTCCACGAGCAGTGCGTGGAGCGCATCTTCAGCGATATTCAGCGCTTCTGCCAGCCAGAAACGCTGAGCGTGTACGCGCGCTACACCCGTCGTGGCGGGCTGGACATTAACCCGTGGCGCACCAATACCGATTTTGTGCCTGCAACGGGCCGACTGGTGCGTCAGTAATATAAATATTTTCACAATATGCGCGGGTAATGCAGCGCTTTAGGTTGTGAAACGTCACGCGGCAGGGCTATTGTAATCAGCAGGGAATGACGATAATCGTCCCATAAGGAGCTCACTTGATTACACATATTAGCCCGCTTGGCTCAATGGATATGTTGTCGCAGCTGGAAGTGGACATGCTTAAACGCACGGCCAGCAGCGATCTTTATCAACTGTTTCGTAACTGTTCACTTGCCGTACTGAACTCCGGAAGCCTGACAGACAACAGTAAAGAACTGTTATCCCGCTTCGAAAGCTTTGATATCAACGTGCTGCGCCGCGAGCGCGGCGTGAAACTTGAAGTGATCAACCCGCCGGAAGAGGCCTTCGTCGACGGGCGGATTATTCGTTCCCTGCAGGCCAACCTGTTTGCCGTGCTGCGTGACATCCTGTTTGTTAACGGGCAGATCCACAACGCGGGCCGCTTCCAGCATCTTGACCTGGAAAGCTCGGTTCATATCACCAACCTGGTGTTTTCTATTCTGCGTAACGCCCGTGCCCTGCATGTTGGCGAAGCACCGAATATGGTCGTCTGCTGGGGCGGTCACTCCATTAACGAAACCGAATACCTGTACGCCCGTCGGGTGGGTACCCAGCTCGGTCTGCGTGAGCTGAATATCTGCACCGGCTGTGGCCCAGGCGCGATGGAAGCGCCAATGAAAGGTGCCGCCGTGGGTCATGCCCAGCAGCGTTATAAAGAGGGGCGCTTTATCGGCATGACCGAGCCGTCGATCATCGCCGCTGAGCCACCTAACCCGCTGGTCAACGAGCTGATTATCATGCCGGATATCGAAAAGCGCCTGGAAGCGTTTGTCCGTATCGCTCACGGCATCATCATCTTCCCGGGCGGCGTGGGTACGGCAGAGGAGCTGCTCTATCTGCTGGGGATCCTGATGAACCCGGCCAACAAAGATCAGGTTCTGCCGCTGATCCTGACCGGGCCGAAAGAGAGTGCCGACTACTTCCGCGTGCTGGACGAGTTTATCGTGCATACGCTGGGTGAAGCCGCGCGTCGTCACTATCGCATTATCATTGACGATGCGGCAGAAGTGGCGCGTCAGATGAAAAAAGCGATGCCGCTGGTGAAAGAGAACCGTCGTGATACCGGTGATGCCTACAGCTTTAACTGGTCAATCCGTATTGCGCCGGATCTGCAGATCCCGTTCGAGCCTTCGCATGAGAATATGGCGAACCTGAAACTCTATCCTGACCAGCCGGTAGAAGTGCTGGCCGCCGACCTGCGACGCGCCTTCTCGGGTATTGTGGCGGGTAACGTGAAAGAGGTGGGGATCCGCGCCATTGAGCAGTTTGGCCCGTATAAGATCCACGGTGACCCGGAGATGATGCGCCGCATGGACGACATGCTGCAGGGCTTTGTCGCCCAACACCGTATGAAGCTGCCGGGCTCGGCGTATATTCCTTGCTACGAAATCTGCACATAAGGCGTTAATCGTTCTTCTGAGGGCCGGGGCGCGTTCTGTCGTTACCCGGCCTTTTTTTCGCATCAATTCATAGTTATCGCTTATAAAATTTATAAACTGCACGCCAACGCAAACGATTACCTGGATTTTAAAACCATAAATTATCAGCTTTAAAGCAAATTACTCATCAGAAAATCCTAAAACCCACCATCTTTACAGCGCAAGACACCTATCTTCGGGGCCGCTCTTTCCGGACATATGTTGTTAATGGTAGCCTTCGCGCCCGTAAATTCTCTTTAATGTTTTTTTAACAGAGAAATGGTCTAAATATACCCACGTCATGAGTGGATTATTGCATTTGGGATCGCGATCACTGATACATTCATAAGTAGAATGTATCTTTCCGCCCGCCAATAGTTACGGGTGAAAATTATTAAAAAACCGTCACTGAACGAATTTCATATTACCGTCAGGCATTTTTTCATCGGATTTGACTACAAACCTGACAATTTGCTTCCTCCAGGAGATACAGATGGAAACCACTCAAACCAGCACCGTTGCTTCGATTGAATCCCGAAGTGGTTGGCGCAAAACGGATACCATGTGGATGCTTGGCCTTTACGGCACAGCAATCGGCGCTGGTGTACTGTTCCTTCCTATCAACGCAGGCGTCGGCGGTCTGATCCCGCTGATCATTATGGCCATCATCGCGTTCCCGATGACCTTCTTCGCACACCGCGGTCTGACCCGCTTCGTGCTGTCCGGTAAAAACCCGGGCGAAGACATCACTGAAGTGGTTGAAGAGCATTTCGGCGTTGGTGCAGGGAAACTGATTACCCTGCTCTACTTCTTCGCCATTTACCCGATTCTGCTGGTTTACAGCGTGGCGATCACCAACACCGTTGAAAGCTTCATGACGCACCAGCTGCAGATGACGCCGCCACCGCGTGCCATTCTGTCCCTGATCCTGATCGTCGGTATGATGACCATCGTGCGCTTCGGCGAGCAGATGATCGTTAAAGCGATGAGCGTCCTGGTGTTCCCGTTTGTTGCCGCACTGATGGTGCTGGCCTGCTACCTGATCCCACAGTGGAACGGTGCCGCGCTGGAAACCCTCTCCCTGAGCAGCGCATCTGCAACCGGTAACGGCCTGATGATGACCCTGTGGCTGGCGATTCCGGTAATGGTCTTCTCCTTTAACCACTCCCCGATCATCTCTTCCTTCGCCGTGGCGAAGCGTGAAGAGTACGGCGCAGGCGCAGAGAAGAAGTGCTCCAGCATCCTGGCACGTGCACACATCATGATGGTGCTGACCGTAATGTTCTTCGTCTTCAGCTGCGTACTGAGCCTCTCCCCGGCGGACCTGGCAGCAGCGAAAGAGCAGAACATCTCCATTCTGTCTTACCTGGCGAACCACTTTAACGCACCGATTATTGCGTGGATGGCACCGATCATCGCCATTATCGCCATCACCAAATCCTTCCTCGGCCACTACCTGGGCGCACGTGAAGGTTTTAACGGTATGGTGATCAAATCTCTGCGCGGTAAAGGCAAGAGCATTGAAATCAGCAAGCTGAACAAAATCACTGCACTGTTCATGCTGCTTACCACCTGGGCCGTTGCTACGCTGAACCCAAGCATCCTGGGCATGATTGAAACCCTGGGCGGTCCGGTTATCGCGATGATTCTGTTCCTGATGCCGATGTACGCGATTCAGAAAGTCCCTGCTATGCGTAAGTACAGCGGTCATGTGAGCAACGTCTTTGTGGTTATCATGGGGCTTATCGCTATCTCTGCGATCTTCTACTCCCTGTACACCATGTTCTGATTATCACCCGCGCCGTCCCCGGACGGCGCACTCCTTCCTCTCTGACTGAAAGCAATGGATGCATCATGATTAGCGTATTCGATATCTTCAAAATCGGTATTGGTCCTTCCAGCTCTCACACTGTCGGACCAATGAAAGCCGGTAAGCAGTTCACGGATGACTTGATTGCACGCGGCATCTTGCACGACATCACCCGCGTGGTTGTCGATGTGTACGGCTCGCTTTCCCTGACCGGAAAAGGCCACCATACCGATATCGCCATTATCATGGGCCTGGCGGGAAACCTGCCGGATACCGTTGATATTGATGCGATCCCTGGCTTCATCCAGGACGTAAACACCCACGGTCGCCTGCTGCTGGCAAACGGCGAACACGAAGTGGAATTCCCGGTTGACCATTGCATGAATTTCCATGCGGACAACCTGTCGCTGCACGAAAACGGCATGCGCATTACCGCGCTGGCCGGCGACACCGCGGTTTACAGCCAGACCTATTACTCTATCGGCGGCGGGTTTATCGTCGACGAAGACCACTTTGGTCAAACCAGCACCTCTTCTGTCGACGTGCCGTATCCGTACAAAACTGCGGCCGATCTCCAGCGTCACTGTCAGGAGACGGGGCTTTCCCTCTCCGGTCTGATGATGAAAAACGAGCTGGCCCTGCACAGCAAAGCGGAGCTGGAACAGCACTTTGCTAACGTCTGGGAGGTGATGCGCGGCGGGATTGAACGCGGGATCACCACCGAAGGCGTTCTGCCCGGTAAGCTTCGCGTACCGCGTCGTGCGGCCGCGCTGCGCCGTATGCTGGTGAGCACCGATAAAACGACCACCGACCCAATGGCCGTCGTAGACTGGATCAACATGTTCGCCCTGGCGGTGAACGAAGAGAACGCCGCAGGGGGCCGCGTGGTCACGGCGCCAACCAACGGCGCCTGCGGTATCGTTCCGGCCGTACTGGCGTACTACGACAAGTTTATCCGTGAAGTGAACGCCAACTCGCTGGCGCGCTACCTGCTGGTCGCCAGTGCGATTGGTTCTCTGTATAAGATGAACGCCTCCATTTCCGGCGCGGAAGTGGGCTGTCAGGGTGAAGTGGGCGTGGCCTGTTCCATGGCCGCTGCGGGTCTGGCAGAGCTGTTAGGCGCAAGCCCGGCGCAGGTCTGCATCGCCGCCGAAATCGGCATGGAGCATAACCTGGGGCTGACCTGTGACCCGGTTGCCGGACAGGTTCAGGTGCCGTGTATCGAACGTAACGCGATCGCCTCCGTGAAGGCAGTGAACGCCGCACGTATGGCGCTGCGCCGCACCAGCGAGCCACGCGTCTGCCTCGATAAGGTTATCGAAACCATGTACGAAACCGGTAAAGATATGAACGCCAAATACCGTGAAACCTCTCGCGGTGGTCTGGCAATGAAGATCGTGACCTGCGATTAAGCCTCTCAGGAAGCCTCGTTTTGCGAGGCTTCTTCCTGTTTTCCCCGCCGCACATAGTTTCATACCGCTGACAGTGTTACCCTTCCTTCATGAGATAGAAGGGAGATTATCTGTGGCTGTTCATTTGCTTATCGTCGACGCGCTCAACCTGATTCGCCGGATCCATGCAGTGCAAGGCACGCCCTGTAAGGACACCTGTTTGCACGCGCTGGAGCAACTTATTCGCCACAGCGAACCGACGCATGTCGTGGCCGTATTTGATGACGAGGCGCGTAATTCCGGCTGGCGACATCAGCGTTTGCCAGACTATAAAGCCGGACGGGCCCCCATGCCGGACGATTTGCATTCAGAAATGCCGATGATTCGCTCGGCATTCGAAAAGCGCGGCGTGCCCTGCTGGGGCGCCCAGGGCAATGAAGCGGACGATCTCGCGGCGACGCTTGCGGTCAAAGTGGCCAGCGCCGGGCATCAGGCAACCATTGTGTCGACGGATAAAGGCTACTGCCAGCTGCTCTCACCCACTATCCGCATTCGTGATTACTTCCAGAAACGCTGGCTCGACGCCCCGTTTATTGCCAGTGAATTTGGCGTCTCGCCTGAGCAACTTCCTGACTACTGGGGGCTGGCGGGGATCAGCAGCTCTAAAGTGCCGGGCGTTGCCGGTATTGGGCCAAAAAGCGCCGCACAGTTGCTGACGGATTTTCAGAACCTGGAAGGGATCTACGCCCGGCTCGATGAAGTTCCGGAAAAATGGCGTAAGAAGCTGGAGGCCCATAAAGAAATGGCCTTTATCTGCCGGGATGTGGCGACGTTACAGACGGATTTACAGCTGGACGGGAATTTGCAGCAGTTGAGATTAGAGCGTTAAGCGTCCCCTCTCCCCGTTGAGGAGAGGGTTAGGGTGAGGGGCCTATCGCTCGTCGCGACGCCCGCCCACGGCCGCCCACCAGCGACGAATATGCACCGTCACCTCTTCGCGATCGTGATACAGCTGACGCGCCTGGATCTCCACGTTAATGCCGTGTTCATCCAGTTGCTGCTGAATATAGGCCAGGTTCTGAGAGACCTCCTCATAGCGTTTTTTCATTGGCAACTTGAGGTTAAAAATCGTCTCACGACACCAGCCGTTCACCAGCCAGGAGGCCATCAGTGCCGCCACTTTCGCTGGTTTTTCCACCATATCGCACACCATCCAGGAGATGTTATTGCGGGTTGGACGATAGCGGAAACCGTCTTCACGCAGCCAGGTGACCTGCCCGGTGTCCATCAGGCTTTGCGCCATCGGGCCGTTATCAACAGACGACACCCACATGTTGCGTTTCACCAGCTGATAGGTCCAGCCACCGGGACACGCACCGAGATCGACCGCGTACATGCCGTTGGCCAGACGCTCATCCCACTCATCCGCCGGAATAAAGACGTGAAACGCCTCTTCCAGCTTCAGGGTTGAACGGCTCGGCGCATCAGCCGGGAACTTCAGGCGTGGGATCCCCATAAAGAACGGAGAGTTGTTGTTGGTATAAGAGTAACCGGCGTAGCAGCAGCCCGGGGCAATAAAGAAGATATGCACGACTGGACGTTTTGGCGTTTCGTAGTTTGTCAGCACGCCGGCATCACGCAGCGCCGCGCGCAGCGGTACGGTGAACTTACGGCAGAACTTCATCAGCTCTTTGCTTTCGTTGGTGTCGGCCACTTCAACGCGCAAATCACCCCCCTTCTCGACCACGCCCTGCAGCATGCCCACAATCGGGGTGATGCGATCTTCTGGCGGGAGATCTTTCAGCAGCTCACCCGCGACGAACATCTGGCGCGCAAAGATCAGTGAACTGAACGGCAGCTCGCGTGCCAGCTTATCCGCATCGTCAGGCTGGTAGCATTCGAACACCACATAGCCCGCATTATCCTTAACGCGCGCAAAACCGAAGACTTCTCGCTTCGCCGCTTTATCCGTAATTTCCGCGGCGCACTCTTTCTCAAACCCCGGGCGACAATATAAAACAACCTTATTCATGAACAACGCCCTTGCGTTTCAGACGGATAGCTCCGATAAACATTAATACCCACCCTGCCAGGAAGCTGACGCCGCCGACAGGTGTAACAAACGCCCACAGGCGCAAATGCGAGAGCGCAAGGCAGTAAAGGCTGCCGCTGAACAGCACCGTACCCAGCGCCAGGAAAACGCTGCTCCAGTAAAACCAGATGCTGATGCGGCGCTGCATCGCTACCGCCAGCCCAAAAATAGCCAGCGTATGGAACGCCTGGTATTCAAGGCCGGTCTGGATCCAGCCCATCTCCACCACGCCCAAAGACTTGCTTAAGACATGTGCGCCAAACGCGCCCAGTGCAACAAAAATAAAGCCACTCACCGCGGCAAAAATCAGCATGAATCGGCTGGTCATGTTTCAGTCCTAAAGTAATGCGTGCCCGGCACACAAAAGTTATTGTTCATACCTGAAGCGGAATTTTTCTTGCTCGCTCGCCGCTTTCGCCAGTATCCACTGCCGGAAAGCGGCTATTTTACCCAGTTCTGCCTGACTGTCATGACAAACCAGATAAAACGCATTCTTGCTGACCAGTACATCATTAAAAGGGCAAACCAGACGGCCGGCCTCAATTTCGGACTGCGCCATGACGTTGTTCGCCAACGCAATGCCCTGTCCGTGAATGGCAGCCTGTAGCACCATCGCACTGTGGCTAAAGATGGGGCCCTGCTGCACGTTTATATGATTAAGACCTAATTGACGGGTATAAGTTTGCCAGTCGCGGCGAGAAGCGTCATGTAACAGCGTATGTTGTGCCAGATCGGCGGGCGTTTTTAACGCTTTATCGCCTGTCAAAAGCAGCGGTGAACAGACTGGCAGCAGATATTCTGCGTATAATTTCTCGACACGCAAGCCCGGCCAGTTACCACGCCCATAAAAAATGGCAACGTCCACATCGTCCGCCAGTTTGTCTTCCTGACGATCCACCGCCTGGATCCTGACATCAATTCCCGGATAAGCTGAGTTAAAGCTTGAGAGTCTGGGCACCAGCCACTGAATGGCAAAACTGGGCAATAAACTGACCGTCAGTGCGCCTTTTGCACTCCTGGCCTGCAGCTTGCGCGTGGCTTCCGTGAGCTGGGAAAAAATCTCTTTAATATCCTGAAAATAGCTCTGCCCCTCTTCCGTCAGCAACAGCGAACGGTTGCGTCGGCGAAACAGCTTGAGGCCCAGAAAATCCTCCAGGGACTTGATTTGGTGACTTACTGCGGCCTGTGTCACAAAAAGCTCATCTGCTGCGCGGGTGAAGCTTAGATGACGTGCTGCTGCATCAAAAACACGTAATGCATTTAGGGGTGGCAATCGCTTGGACATGGTTATCTGGCTTAGATGTTAACGAGATTTAACAAACAGGAAACAACGTTTAACCTATTAGTTTTTTTTATCTGAGCCATTATAATTTGTCCGTTGAGGAACTACCAGCAAATACCTATAGTGGCGGCACTTCCTGAGCCGGAACGAGAAGCTTTTTTTGGAATGCGTGTTCTGAAGAGCTTTTGGCTTACGGTTGTGATGTTGTGTTGTTGTGTTTGCAATTGGTCTGCGATTCAGACCACGGTAGCAACGCTACCAATTTTTCACTTCCTGTACATTTACCCTGTCTGTCCATAGTGATTAATGTAGCACCGCCAATTTGCGGTGCTTTTTTTTGCTTAGCGATCTGTTAATGCTCGATCTCTTTCATCTCTTTCACGTCCGTGCGGTTGATCTGCTGCTTGTTCCCGTTAGCATCTTTGTATGAAATCATCCCGGTATCGTTATCGGTTGTCGGTTTCCCTTCCGAAACAATGGAACGACCATCGTTAGTGTGCATGACGTAGTTGTTACCAGAACAGGCGCTCAGGGCAAAAGTAAACGCACAGGCAGAAATGATTGCAGCTGTCTTATTCATGATTCTTCTCCTTTAGCAATTAATGCTATTCAAACCTCGATTTATAACAGGCTAAAACATCCGCCTAACACTATTTAGCATAACCTGCTTTTTCAGGGGCGTTGGGATAAGCAGACAATTCTGATAGATATCAACCTCCTTGCCCTGCCGCTGAAATTGCGCGACGATCTCATTAATGCAATGAGGAATCCCATGAACGCTTTTAGCCCTGCGCAGTTTCGCGCACAGTTTCCGGCGCTGGCCGATGCCGGCATTTATCTCGATAGCGCTGCCACAGCCTTAAAGCCGCAGGCGGTTATTGAGGCAACGCAGCAGTTTTATAGCCTGAGCGCAGGCAATGTGCATCGTAGCCAGTTTGCCGAGGCCCAGCGCTTAACCGCACGCTACGAAGCGGCACGCGATCAGGTTGCTCGTCTGCTCAATGCCGAAAGCGGGAAAAACATCGTCTGGACGCGGGGTACCACCGAAGCCATAAACATGGTGGCCCAGTGTTATGCCCGCCCACTGCTTCAGCCCGGAGACGAGATCATCGTCAGTGAAGCGGAACATCACGCCAACCTGGTCCCATGGCTGATGGTGGCAGAGCAAACAGGGGCACGGGTGGTGAAGCTCCCGCTGGGGACAGATTACCTGCCGGACGTAGCACGGTTACCTGAGCTGATTACACCGCGCAGCCGCATTCTGGCGCTTGGACAGATGTCCAACGTCACCGGTGGCTGCCCGGATTTGGCGCAGGCTATCCGCATCGCGCATGCCAACGGCATCATAGTGATGGTTGACGGCGCGCAGGGCGTGGTCCATTTCCCGGCCGATGTGCAAAAACTGGATATCGATTTTTATGCCTTCTCAGGGCATAAGCTCTACGGACCAACCGGTATCGGGGCGCTGTACGGTAAGCCTGAGCTGCTGGCACAAATGACGCCGTGGCTCGGTGGCGGCAAGATGATCGCGGAAGTCTCTTTCGATGGCTTTAAAACCCAGGACGTCCCTTACCGGCTGGAAGCGGGTACGCCAAACGTGGCGGGCGTCATTGGCCTGAGCGCCGCGCTCGAATGGCTCGCCGAAACGGACATTGTCCAGGCGGAAAGCTGGAGCCGGGGTCTGGCGACGCTGGCTGAAGAGGAGCTTAAAAAACGCCCTGGCTTCCGTTCGTTCCGCGTGCAGGATTCAAGCCTGTTAGCCTTTGATTTTGCGGGCGTACACCATAGCGACATGGTGACCCTGCTGGCAGGATATGGCATTGCGCTGCGTGCCGGGCAGCACTGTGCCCAGCCGCTGCTGGCAGCGCTTGGCGTGAGTGGTACACTGCGCGCCTCGTTTGCGCCTTACAATACCCAAAGCGATGTCGACGCGCTGATTTCCGCGGTTGACCGCGCCCTTGAACTCCTGGTGGATTAATGACTAGCTCAGCTTTAGCCGGACATCCGTTTGGCACAGTGATCACAGAAGAAACGTTAAAACAGACCTTCGCGCCGCTCACACAATGGGAAGATAAATATCGTCAACTGATCCTGCTGGGTAAGCAGCTTCCGGCCCTTTCTGACGATCTCAAAGCGCAGGCAAAAGAGATCGCGGGCTGTGAAAACCGCGTCTGGCTTGGGTTCAGCGTATCCGGTGAGAAACTGCATTTCTTTGGCGACAGCGAAGGACGTATCGTGCGCGGTCTGCTGGCAGTGCTGTTAACCGCCATCGAAGGGAAAAGCGCGGCGACGCTACTGGCGCACTCGCCGCTGGCTCTGTTCGATGAGTTAGGGCTGCGCGCGCAGCTGAGCGCCTCACGCGGTCAGGGCCTGGTCGCCCTTAGCGAAGCGGTGCAGGACGCCGCCCGTCAGGCTCAGGCCTGACGTTCCGCCTTCGCCATCATCTTTTTCAGTGCGTGAGACACCGCCACAAAGCCAAAAGAGGCGGTCACCATAGTGGCCGCGCCAAATCCTGAGGCGCAATCCATCCTTTTTGGCCCTTCCGCCGTGCTTTTCATTGCACACACCGAGCCGTCCGCCTGCGGATACACCAGCGCTTCAGTCGAGAAAACACAGTCGACGCCCAGCTTGCCCTTGCTGTTTTTCACCACGTTAAAATCGCTTTTCAGACGTTCACGCAGCTTGGCCGCCAGCGGATCCTGAATGGTTTTGGCCAGATCGGCCACCTGGATCTGTGTGGGATCAATTTGTCCGCCTGCGCCACCGGTGGTCACCAGTGGCACCTTGTAACGACGACAGTACGCAATAAGCGCCGCTTTTGGACGCACGCTATCGATCGCGTCAATCACGTAGCTGTAGCCTTTACTCATATAGTCTGCGACATTATCCGCCGTCACAAAATCATCAATCACCGTGACCCGACATTCCGGGTTGATCAGGCGGATACGCTCTGCCATGACCTCAGATTTTGCCAGGCCGACGTTGTCACGCAGGGCATGGATTTGACGATTGGTATTGGTGACGCACACGTCATCCATATCAATCAGCGTGATTGCGCCAATACCGGTTCTCGCCAGCGCTTCTGCCGCCCACGAGCCCACACCACCAATGCCCACGACGCAGACATGCGCATCCGCAAACAGCTGCAGGGCTTTTTCACCATAGAGACGTGCCGTACCGCCAAAACGCTGGCGCCAGGCGTCGCTGATTACCACAGACATAAAACCTCAGATGTAAAAAGGGTGAGGTTTTTCCTCACCCTGAACAGTAATCCGTATTCCGCTCAGAATACCACAATCAGCCGCTGAATACGTTTCCGGCGCCAGGCGCTGTCTTCAGCACCCATACGCGGCCATAGTGGTTATACCAGCCCGCCCGGTGACCGGCATCCGGACCAATTCCCTGATAAATATCGAAGTGCTGGCCTTTAATCGCGCCACCAACGTCCAGTGCCACCATCAGACGTAGCTCGTACTGGCCGTTAAATTTACCGTTATTATCCAGCAGCGGCACTTCTGCCAGCAGCGTGGTGCCCGCAGGAATGATGGAACGATCCGATGCTACCGACGCACGGCCAATCAGCGGCACGGCACTCGCCCCTTTCACCGGCGCAAAGTTTTGCGGTTTGAAGAAGACGAACGACGGGTTCTGCTCCAGCAGCTCGCGTACCTCGGCTTCACTGTGTTTTTCGCCCCACTCGCGGATCGCCTGCATCGACATATCTTCTTTTTTCACTTCGCCACGGTCGATCAGCACTTTACCAATGCTGCGATAGGCATGGCCGTTTTTACCGGCGTAGCTAAAGAAGTTCAGCGGAGAACCGTCACCAAAATCGATGTAGCCGCTGCCCTGAACGTCCATGATGAAGTTATCCATCAGGGAGTTGCTGTAAGCCAGGACGTAGTTTTCGCTAAGCGCACCGGCGTAGATCTCCGCACGGGACGGCAGGCGACCACGTTTTGGCGGCATACGATAAATAGGATACTGGAATTCGCCCTGACGCGTATGTCGCGCCTGGATAACCGGGGTGTAATAGCCGGTAAACTGCACGTTGCCGTAGTTGTCCGCCCCTTCCATCTGCCAGGCGTCGATACCAAACTGACGCATATTGCGCGTATCGCCGCCCGCGCGCAGCCAGTCCTGCACCGCGTTATAGACGCTACTCTGGGCACCATACAGGCGCGGCGACGCATTGCGGATCTGGTAAACCTGCTCGGAGAAATCACCGGCGTTGATCGGTGCGCCGACAGCATCCGGCTGGTTAACTAAAGAGAAAGGCTGGGATAACTTCCCGTCTTTATACTGTTGACCGCGATCGGTCGGTTTAGAAGAACAGGCCGCAAGAATGGCTACCATTGCGCCCGTGATCAGATACTTTGCCCAACGTCCTTTCATTATATCTCGTCTTTAAGTTGCCCATTTCCGCGTGATGAAGATAACAAACCCACTGTTCTAATGAAACGGAATCACATGCCCTTTGGCAAATTCTGAGCAAAAAATAGTCCAAAGGTTTCAATATCGTTCAATTTACATACAAAATTAATGAATTATGTGAAAAAGGGGTTGCATCACAAACCTAACCGAGTATAGTGCGCTTCCACGGACGCGGGGTGGAGCAGCCTGGTAGCTCGTCGGGCTCATAACCCGAAGGTCGTCGGTTCAAATCCGGCCCCCGCAACCAATTAAAATTTGATGAAGTATAAGCAGTACGGTGACGCGGGGTGGAGCAGCCTGGTAGCTCGTCGGGCTCATAACCCGAAGGTCGTCGGTTCAAATCCGGCCCCCGCAACCAATCAAATTTGATGAAGTAAAAGCAGTACGGTGCCGCGGGGTGGAGCAGCCTGGTAGCTCGTCGGGCTCATAACCCGAAGGTCGTCGGTTCAAATCCGGCCCCCGCAACCAATACTTCTAAAAACAATAAACACCCTTAAGGGTGTTTTTTTGTATCTGTCGTTTGTGAATTTGCCGGGGGTTAACCCGGCGTTCAGCATTATCCACGTCGTGCCAGCGTCGCCCCGTCAGAGAAATACGCCCGGATCCCTGCCAGAATCGACTCAGCCACTTCCTGCTGGAATTTGGCCGTCTTGAGCTTACGCTCCTCTTCCACGTTACTGATAAACGCCGTTTCAACCAGGATAGACGGAATATCCGGTGCCTTCAGCACCGCAAACCCGGCCTGCTCGACGCTGGTTTTGTGCAGCTTGTTGACCCGCCCCAGCTTGCCCAGTACCGCTTTACCAAACTTCAGGCTGTCGGTAATGGTCAGCGATTGCACCATGTCGAACATGGTGTGATCAACGTAGCGGTCGCCGCTTTTGCTCACACCACCGATGAGATCCGAGGCGTTCTGCGTGTCCGCGAGGTAACGCGCCGCGGTACTGGTTGCCCCTTTGGTCGAGAGTGCAAATACTGACGATCCACTCGGCTGACGGCTGGTAAAAGCATCAGCATGGATAGAGACGAAGAGATCCGCCCGCTGCTTCTGGGCTTTTGCCACGCGGACTTTCAACGGAATAAAGACGTCTTCATTACGCGTCATGTAGGCGCGCATGTTGCCCTCTCTATCGATTAACGCCTTCAGACGGCGGGCAATCTGCAACACCACATCTTTTTCCCGCGTCCGGTATTTGCCTACCGCACCCGAGTCTTCTCCGCCGTGGCCAGGATCGAGCATGATCACAATCGGGCGATCGCGCCCTGCTTTTCCGGGCTGCGGACCACTCTGCGCAGGCGGAACCTGTTTCTCCAGATTGCCCTGGTTGTAGTCTTCCAGTAACGCCAGGAGCGGATCCTGAATGTCCGTTGCATTCGCCGGATAGAGATCCATCACCAGACGCTCTTTGAACGATGCCACAGGCGCAAGGGCGAACAGCTGCGGTTTCGCGTTCTGCTTGAGTTCAAACACCATGCGCACGGTTTGCGGATCAAACTGCCCAACGCGCGCCGATTTGATAAACGGATCGTCACCACGGATCTGCGCCGCCATCCCCTTCAGAACGGAGTTCAGGTTAACGCCTTCGAGATCCACCACCACACGCTCAGGGTTGCTCAGGGCAAATTGCTTATATTTCAGCACCCGATTGGATTCCACCGTCACACGCGTATAGGTTGACGACGGCCAGACGCGCACCGCCACCACCTGACTTGTGGCGGCAAGACCCACCTGGCTGACGCTGAGCAGCCACATCGCCCCTGCCCCTTTTAACAAACGGCGGCGGCTTATTGCTGAATTGGATCCCGACATGCTTCTCCCGAGCAAGAAATCTGATTGACAGACAAAACATCAAAATTGACCGAAAACTTTAACGAATGACGCATAAACTGTCATCTATAAAAGGGTAAACAATCATACGTTAACGCACGGATTACTTATTATTTTCTGTGGGTCGCAGAAAATTTAGGCTTGCACATGCGGCCACAATCGAATAAAAATACACAAATTACGAATAAACATTCATTAAGGGTTGTGCCATGGTGAAGGAACGTAGAACCGAACTGGTCCAGGGATTCCGCCATTCTGTTCCCTATATCAACGCCCATCGGGGAAAAACGTTTGTCATCATGCTCGGCGGCGAAGCCATTGAGCATGAAAACTTTTCCAGCATCGTCAATGACATTGGCCTGCTGCACAGCCTCGGCATCCGCCTGGTGGTGGTGTATGGTGCGCGTCCGCAGATCGATGCGAACCTGGCCGCACACCATCACGAGCCGATTTATCACAAGCATACCCGCGTTACGGATGCCAAAACCCTTGAGCTGGTGAAACAGGCAGCGGGTCTGCTGCAGCTTGATATCACCGCGCGTCTGTCCATGAGCCTGAACAACACGCCGCTTCAGGGGGCGCATATCAACGTCGTCAGCGGTAACTTCATCATCGCTCAGCCTCTTGGCGTGGACGACGGGGTAGACTATTGCCACAGCGGACGCATTCGTCGTATTGATGAGGAAGCCATTCATCGTCAACTGGACAGCGGTGCCATTGTGCTGATGGGGCCGGTGGCCGTTTCCGTAACCGGCGAGAGCTTTAACCTCACTTCAGAAGAGATTGCCACCCAGCTGGCGATCAAACTGAAGGCGGAGAAAATGATTGGGTTTTGCTCCTCTCAGGGCGTCGTGAACGAAGAAGGGGTGATCGTGCCAGAGCTCTTCCCGAATGAGGCCCAGGCCCGCGTGGAAGCGCTGGAAGCCGAGGGAGATTACTACTCTGGTACCGTCCGGTTCCTGCGCGGTGCTGTGAAAGCCTGCCGCAGCGGCGTGCGTCGCAGCCACCTGATCAGCTATCAGGAAGACGGTGCTCTTCTGCAGGAGCTGTTCTCCCGCGACGGTATCGGCACCCAGATTGTAATGGAGAGTGCGGAGCAGATCCGCCGCGCCACCATTAACGATATCGGCGGTATTCTGGAGTTAATTCGCCCACTGGAGCAGCAAGGGATCCTGGTACGCCGTTCCCGCGAACAGCTGGAAATGGAGATCGATAAATTTACGATTATCCAGCGCGATAATCTGACCATCGCCTGCGCCGCGCTCTATCCGTTCCCGGAGGAGAAGATCGGCGAAATGGCCTGCGTTGCCGTCCATCCAGACTACCGCAGCTCTTCACGCGGCGAGATGCTGCTTGAGCGCGTGGCGGCTCAGGCGCGCCAGATGGGCCTGAGCAAGCTGTTCGTTTTGACCACGCGCAGTATTCACTGGTTCCAGGAGCGCGGATTTACGCCTGTGGATATTGATTTGCTGCCTGAAAGTAAAAAAGAGATGTACAACTATCAACGCCGCTCAAAGGTGCTGATGGCCGACCTGGGATAACAGATCCTTCGCCGGGTGGCGTTGCGCCGACCCGGCCTCTCTTTCTCACCTCGTTCAGAGGGACTCAAATATCGCGCTCAGGCCGCTTCGCCGTTCTGTACGGGTGGCAATCGCCTGCACCAGCACACGCTCGTCGGTATAGAGCGACAAGCGCTGACGCGCGCGGGTGATGGCGGTGTAGATGAGCTCGCGGGTAATCACGGGTGAAAGCTGGGTGGGCAGGATCAACGCCGCATGGTTGAACTCCGAGCCCTGGGACTTGTGTACCGTCATCGCCCATGCTGTTTCATGTTCAGGCAAGCGACTGGGCTGCACAGACTTCACGCTTCCGTCCGGCATCAGGAACCAGACGCGTAGACCCTGTCCACGGTCAAGCGCAATGCCAATATCGCCGTTAAACAACCCCAGCGCGCTATCGTTACGGGAGATCATCACTGGCCGACCTTCGTACCAGCGTGAATGCGGCGTGCGGGTGATTTTGCGCTTTTGCGCAAGCAGTTGCTCAAGCCTGTCGTTGAGGCCGCTGACGCCAAAAGGCCCCTCTCTCAGCGCACACAGCAGCTGATATTCGCCAAACGCGGCAATGACCTGCGCAGGCGTATGTTGCTGCTGCACGCTCGTCAGGAAGTGCTGATAGCCCAGCAGGGCATCATCCAGCATCGCCTGATACTCTTCCCCGGTTTGCAGCGATTTCTTCTCAATATCACTGAAGCTGCCGTCAAAAACGGCACTGGTCGCATGCCGATCCCCTCTGTTCACGGCCGCCGCCAGTTGGCCAATGCCGGAATCACTCCCGAACCGGTAGCTTTTTTGCAGCAGACAGAGGCTGTCTCGCAGCGCCGCCGCGAGAGACTGACTTTCGGCTGCGAGCGAACATCCGGTGAGGCGGGCTAACTCCTCAGCACGTTCCGCGGTATACCCAAGACTCGCATAGGTGCAGATATCGCCCAGTACGGCCCCGGCTTCCACCGAGGCAAGCTGGTCACGATCGCCAAGGAAAATTACGCGCGCGTGGGGAGGTAAGGCGTCAATCAGCCGCGACATCATCGTCAGGTCGATCATCGACGCTTCATCCACCACCAGCACGTCAAGATGCAGCGGGTTTCCGGCGTGGTAACGCAGGCGCTGGCTGCCCGGCTGGGCGCCCAGTAGCCGGTGCAGGGTACTGGCTTCATTGGGGAAAAGCGCAAGCTGTTCCTGCGTGAGCGGCAGTTTTTGCAGCGCGCCACCTAACGACTCCGTCAGCCTGGCCGCCGCTTTGCCGGTGGGCGCCGCCAGGCGAATACGGCATTTTTGCTCACCCGACAGCTGAATCAGCGCGGCAAGCAGTTTTGCCACGGTGGTGGTTTTACCCGTGCCCGGTCCGCCCGAGATCACCGAGATCCGCCGCGTTAAGGCGACGGCCGCCGCCACTTTCTGCCAGTCTGTCGCCTCATCTGAGGTAAACAGGGCATCAAGCGTTTGCCGGAGTTGCGCTTCTTCACAGGGAAGCGGCGCGTTTGTCTCGCTGAAAAAGCGCGCTACCGTCAGTTCATTACGCCACAGCCGGTTAAGGTACAACCGGTCGCCGATAAGGATCATGGGCGTCTGGGTATCGGCTCTGCTGACAGCAGGAGAGCTTAGCAAAACGCTCTGCCAGTCTACCGACTCGCCCAGCAGGGCAAAACAGGACTGAAGAGCCGCAGGCATTTTCTCATCAATGGTCAGGCGCGAAAGCGGCAGGCAGACATGCCCTTCCCCCGCGTCGTTGCTCAGGATAGCGGCAGCCAGCATCACGGCCGGCTGCTCGCCAGCCACCATGATGGCGAACTGCACATCAAGATGGCGCAGTAAACGCTGCTCTACGGCTTCCAGCAGTAATTCCTGCATCGTCATGCCAACTCCTCCGTGCCTGCGGCAAATAAACTGTCCATTTTCTCAATCAGTGCCGCGTCCGGGCGCGTACTAAAAATACCAGACTGCGGATCGGCGGCATCCACCCCGCGCAGGAAGAGGTAAATCACCCCGCCAAAATGGTCTTCGTAGCGGTAATTTGCAATGCGATGACGCAGATAGCGATGCAGCGCCAGGGTATACAGCTGGTACTGCAGATCGTAACGATGCATCTGCATGGCAGAGGCCATCGCCTGTTGGGTATAGGCTTCGCTGTTTTCACCCAACCAGTTCGATTTGTAATCCAACAGGTAGTAACGCCCTTCATGGCGGAACACCAGATCGATAAAGCCCTTCAGCATCCCCTGAACCTGACGGAAGTTAAGTGGCGGGCAACCGGCGGATAGCGGGTCGTGCTCGCGGATCAGCGCATCCAGCGCCTCGGCTCTTAGCGGGCTGGCGATGGGGAGATAAAACTCCATCTCCACCTGCTTATCTCTGGCGGTCAGCTGGCTGAGCGAAATACCCTGTGTCGTGAGCGGGGCGTGAAGGATAGCGGTGATCCATTCGCTGAGCACCGGCTGCCATTGCGCGTCGTAGCCGCCGCTTTGCAACATTTTCAGCACCCACTCCTCAGAGACAGGTTGCGTGAAATCCAGCTCTTCAAACAGGCTGTGTAAAAATGTGCCCGGTGACGCGCCGCGCGGAAATTGATGAGGGGTCAGCACCGGTTCATCCGGCACACTGCCGGTACCTGCGGCATCCACGTCAAGCTTAGGCATCAGATCCTGCGCAATGCTCTGCCCGTGCTGCTGTAAACCGGAATAGCTGGTCACGCGCCAGTCGTCTGCAACGGTTCGCGTAATCTGCCGGGCCTGCAGGTCGGTTGTCTGCTGTTCTGGCAGCTGCCAGCGACTGTTATCGGGTTGCGACGGGATATGCAGGGCAACATGTTCCCCGCACAGTGTTTCAATACACTGACGCAGCCCGGCAGCATCTTTTGGCTCACCAAGCTGAATCAGCCTGCCCAGCGCGCTCAGATGAAAATCGGTCTCGCCTGCCTTTTCGCCACGGCGGCGGAATAGCGGAGCGATACCCAGACTGCAGTGCCAGACCGAGCGGGTCAGGGCCACATAGAGCAAGCGTAAATCTTCCGCCAGGCGCTCGGCCTCGGCCAGTTCTACGCTGGACTCTGCTTTGCTGAGATCGAGCACCGCTTCGAACGACTCGCGATCGTGATAAAAAGCCTGATCCTGCACCCGATAATTGGCGATAAAAGGCAGCCAGACCAGCGGATACTCCAGGCCTTTCGACTTGTGAATGGTGACGATTTGCACCAGGTGCTTATCACTCTCAAGACGCATCTGCTGGCTCGACGAGTTACTGTTCGGATCGGCAATTTGCTGCGCCAGCCAGCGCACCAGGGCATGCTCGCTCTCCAGCTGCGTGCCCGCCTCCTGCAACAGTTCGCTGATATGCAAAATATCGGTCAGACGGCGCTCGCCGCCCGCTGTGGCGAGCATATTCTCGGCAATGTGACGCTGCCTCATCAGTTCACGCAGCATCGCCATCACGCCGCGTTTTTGCCAGCGCTCGCGGTACTGCACAAACTCTTCGACCACCGCATCCCAGGCGGCTTCGTCGCAATTTAGCGCATCAATATCGCGCGCGTTCAGTCCCATCATGCTGCTTGCCAGCGCGCTGCGAAGGGTGCTTTCCCGCTCCGGCGCCAGCACGGCCTGCAGCACCCACAGCATCTCCTGCGCTTCCAGCGTTTCAAAGACGCTATCGCGGTTAGAGAGATACACGGACGGGATGTTCAGTGACGTCAGGGCATCACGGATAAGCGCCGCCTCCTGACGGCTGCGCACCAGCACCGTAATATCGGATGCTTTTATCGGGGCTGATGTGTCCCCCTTCCAAAGCAACGCCTCACCGCGCGTACCTGCGCTGAGCCAGTCCCGGATCTGCGCGGCGCAGTGCTGAGCCATCGCATGTTGATAGTCCGTAACGCCGCACCCCTCGCCGTCCAGCAGCCAGAAATTCATGGCGGGCTGGTTCACGCCGTTGAATTCAAAGCGCAACGAAGCATTTCTGGCGGCGAACTTTACCGGCTGGAAGGGAATCTCCCTGAACATAAACGCCGAATCCATGCGGCTGAAGAGCGCATTGACGCTCTCCACCATCCCCGGCGAGGAGCGCCAGTTGGTGTCCAGGGTGTAGTGCGCCTCAACCTCGCTGCGGGCTTTCATGTAAGTGAAAATATCCGCGCCACGGAAGGCATAAATGGCCTGTTTTGGATCGCCAATGAGCAGCAGTGCCGTGTTGGGCTGCTGTCGCCAGATGCGGCGGAAAATGCGGTACTGCTGGGGATCGGTATCCTGAAATTCGTCAATCATCGCCACCGGAAAGCGCGTGCGGATGGCGGCGGCAAGCGCCTCGCCATTTTCACTGCACAACGCCGCGTCCAGGCGACTTAGCATATCGTCAAAGCCCAGCTCACCCCGGCGGCGTTTCTCACGCGACACCGCTTCACGGATCTCCGCCATAGCGCGAGTGATCATCAGGTCGTTAAGGGTTAATGGCTCTGCCAGCAGGGTTTCGATCTCAACAAACAGCGGGTGCTCCGGGACAATGCCATCGGCTTTGGTTCGCTCAACCAGAAAACGCCGGGAAAATTTTTCCAGCGCATCAGGGAGCTGGTAACCGCGCGTCTCTTCCTGCGCCCAGGCAGTGATCTTATCGATCCATTTCCCCTGATTGCCACGGTTAAACTTGCGCCTGTCGATCCCGGAGTTTTCGATAATGGCGTCGATCTCGCCGACAGACTCAATCCATTTTTGCTTAACGGCTGCAATCTTCGCGACGATTTTTTCATGGCGCGAGGCCAGCGTTTCATCCGCAGGCGGTGGAGATTTAATGACCGGGGCCTCCCCCTGCAGATAACGCTCAATGGCGCGCAGAAGCTCCTCAGGGCCTTTCCACAACGCATGTACCGCTTCGGCGATCTCCCGCTGTAACGGGTAGCAGTGGCGACGCCAGAAATCAGCACAGGCCTGGTAGCGAAGCTCAGACTCATCTTCAATAAGCTGCAGTTCAAACAGCATGCCGGATTCAAACGCATTCAGGCTCAGCATGCGCTGGCAAAAACCGTGGATGGTGAAGACAGAGGCCTCGTCCATTTGCCGTTCAGCCAGAAGCAGCCACTGTGCGGCCTGCTGTTTATCGGCAATCTCTTCCAGCAGGCTCGCGTAGAGTGGGTTATCCGTGCTTTCGCGCAGACAGGCGATACGCAGTTCATGAATATTGGCACGGATACGGCCGCGCAGCTCAGCGGTTGCGGCCTCGGTGAAGGTCACCACCAGCAGCTCCTCCACGCTTAACGGACGCGGAAAAGCGGCCTGGCCGCCAAGCCCCAGCAACAGACGCAGATAAAGCGCGGCAATGGTGAAGGTTTTTCCCGTTCCCGCTGAGGCTTCAATCAATCGTTCACCCTGCAGAGGTAAACGTAAGGGATCAAGGGACTCAGCGGTGTCGGTCATTCTTTCTTACTCCAGGGCATAGATTGCTGCAGGGCGCTGACGCTCTTCCAGATTTTCCAGCCTTTCGGGTTAACGTAGTCCGTTTTTCCGTTCTGGCTACCAGAAACCTGAGACAGAATGGCTATTCCCTGCGGTTTAACCACCGCCTGATGGAAGAAGTCGGCAACCTTCTGAGGCGTCAGCTGTTTTATCTCGGCCACTACTTTATCACGCGAATCAAATTTCAGATTACCGCGATCGAAATCTTTGCTCAGCTGGGATGCTTCTTCACCCAGCGTCTGAGGCGGCTGCATCACCTGCGCGATGACGGCCTGCTGGATTTGGGCAAACTCATCCGGCTTCATGGCTCGCAGTTTAGCTTCCGCTTGCGGGAAGAAAGCCTGGTAACGCTGCCAGAGATAAGCGGGCTGTTTATCGCTGCTCTGCAGCAGGAAACCCAGCCCCCACTGGCGGCCAACGTTCATGGAGAATGCAAAGACCGCGTAGCCAAGCTGCTCTTCTGTGCGCAGCTGATTGTAGAACCACGGCTGTATAATTTGTCCCAGAACGGCACTCTGCGCAGAGCTGGCAAATTCATCATAGCCCGTAGGAACAAACACGGCGGCCAGCGCGGAATCCGTGCTGTTACCTGCTTTTTCAAAAATCACATTCTGTTTTTTCTCAACCAGCACGTCCTGGTTACGGCACCACTCGTCGCCTTTTGAACCGAGCTGCTGACGTACGTTCTCCGCCAGCGTTTTGGCCTGGTCCTCGCTCATGTTGCCGACGATAAGAAACTCCGGACGTGTGTTAGTTTTCAGCGCGTCGCGGTAGGCCAACACCTCTTTTAATGTGATGGATGGCAGCAGCGCCCGGCGATCTTCACGCTGGAAATAGGGGATTTGCGACAGCATCTGCGCCGGCATAATCGCCTGATCGTACGCCTTGCCTTTCTCAGCGGAATCCATCATCTGCGCATACCAGGACTTCGCCTGCTCAAACTGCTCTTCCGTTGGCGTGTAGCTGAAATAGCCCTCCAGCAACGCCTGGAACAGCTGAGGCAGACGCTGGGTATAGCCGTTTGCATTGACCATCAGTCCGTTATTGGCGTTGGTAGAGAAGCTGATCCCACCTACGGCGGCCTGGTTGCTGAGCTGGTCAAGTGCGATACCGGCCAGATAGTCATTGAGCGCAAACATCACCTGATTTTTGGCGCTATCCATCGCTTTCGGGTTGCGAAGAACAACGCTGACATCGGCTTTTGGCTCGCTGGCGAAGTAGTGGCTTGGGGTGTACACCACGCGCAACGTCGGCTCATCAACAATAAGCTGCGGGTGTGGGTACGCTTTCGCGGTTTTAATCAGGGAGAAATCATCCGGGATGTAGGGATTCAGTTCCGGCAGCTTCAACGCGATCTCGCTGGCCTTTTTCTGCCAGTTTGCGAACGTTTGCTCACTGATTTTATCCACCTGGTAAGGGGCATCCACGAAATAGGCCGTTTTGTTATGCGGCTCGTTCGGGCTGATGTACCAGATACGGGCATTCTGTGGGGTCATCATTGCCAGGCGCGCTTTTATCGCCTCAGCGTCGTACTGGTCGGCAATGTTGACCGCGTCCAGGGTATGTTCAACCGGCACGCGGATCATGGTATCCGCCAGCCACTCAACATAGTCCATGTCGCGGGTAATGGACGGATAGCGGAAATCGAGATCCAGCACGTGTGCCAGTTCGTCAAAGTAGCGTTTATCGACGCCTTTATCGCGCAGCAACGAGAGATAGCTGAAGATAGCCGCGACCACCTCATCACGGTGCGCCAGCCCTTTGTCGGTCAGGGTGGCGGAAATCGCCAGCACACCGCTGTTGCCGTTAACCACAGGATCGGAGTCGGCACGGATCCCTTCCACCAGCCCCTGCTTTTGCAGCCAGTCAGAAAGCGTTCCCGGGCTGCGGTTACCAATAAGATAGGTGACCAGTTCATCCGTTTTACTGCGGAACTGTGCGGTATTGTTATCAATGCGGAACTCAACGCGTAACACCTTGCGCGGCAGTGCGGGCACGTAGTGGATCACGATCCCTTTCTGCGCGTCGGTGACAACCGGTACGTTTATCTGCGGCAGGTCGATGTTTTTATTTGGTACCCGTCCAAAGGTCTGCGCCGCCATGGCAGCCAGTTCTGGCAACGGTTTGTTGCTGTAGATAACCGCTTTCATCAGGTTGGCGGAGTAGTATTTGTCGCGAAACGCATGCAGCGCATCAAGCACCGGGCTGTTTGGTTTGTCACTCAGCGTCTCGAGGTTCCCCCCGGAAAAACGGGAACCAGGGTGCGCCGGGTTGATGGTTTCGGCGCTCACCTGCGCCATGCGCATACCGTCTCGCGTACGGGCCAGGGTCAATTCAGCATTGACGGCATTACGTTCACGGTCAGCGTATTTTTTATCCAGCAGCGGTGCGGCAATGGCATCGGCGAGACGATCCACCGCCCCTTCCAGCGCATCATTTTCGACTTCCAGATAAAACGCCGTCCGATACGGTGCCGTACTGGCGTTGTGGCTGCCGCCATGCATTTTCAGAAATTCGGAGAGGCTATCAGGCTGGGGGTATTTTTTGGACC
This sequence comes from Enterobacter sp. A8, assembly GCF_004296595.1. Taxonomy (NCBI): domain Bacteria; kingdom Pseudomonadati; phylum Pseudomonadota; class Gammaproteobacteria; order Enterobacterales; family Enterobacteriaceae; genus Enterobacter; species Enterobacter sp. A8. The sequence goes on along the minus strand of NZ_SCMF01000003.1, from coordinate 489,272 downwards.
CCATCAGCGTCATATGTTCCAGATAGTGCGCAAGACCCGGGTGCGCTTCGGGATCTTCCAGCGACCCAACGGGTACTACAAGCGCCGAGAGGGATTTCACCGCCTGCGGATCGGAAACCAGCAGCACGGTCATCCCGTTATCAAGGCGGACAGCCTGATACTGACGGGTATCTTTTTCGCTCTTACGGATAGTTTCCTGAACGGGTTGCCAACCGGAGTCTGCCTGAGTGACGGGAGCCCAAAGGGCGACAAACAAAACAAACGCTTTGAACAAGGTGCTGCCTGGCATTAACGACCTCTTTATCACGGCTACATCATTAACAAACTTCGTGCTGGACACGCCAGCATCTCTTTCTTTCTGTACATCAGTCCGTGATAGCAGGTGCATCATAAATGAACACCCATTGCTGCGCAATTTTTATACAGCGCTCAGGACTGATTAAATTTGAACAACGGTAACAGGTAACGTTGTGCCTCTTCCGTGATGGTCTCAAAGTATTCTGGCTCAAGCGTTCGCCATAACCGTTGATACCAGACATCATCGCCTTCACCACGGACCATCATGTTACCTTCCCAGGCCTGAACAAATTTACTCCGCGCTTTCTGCAGTGAAGCGTCATCCGTTAACATCGCATCATTCTGCGCGTCATAACAGGCTTTTATCCACGCCCCGCCACTTTCAGGCAGCAGCAGCAGCGGCTTGTTCATCCCCTGACGGTAACCTTCAATGTACAAGGACAAGTAATGTAATGCCTGCTCCGGCTCCATTGGCGGGAAACGCCACTCGCCCTCCTTGCGTACAAACATCCGGCTTTCACCCTGGTTACCGCCAGCACTGTAGACAAGATGTTCGAGCCAGAGTTGCAAACCCTGCGAAACGCTCAGCATGGAAGGCCGCCAGCGCAGCAGCCCGTCCGGTTGAACCTGCGTCAGCCAGCCCGTCAGCTGGATACCGTTGCAGTTGAGGTCGATTTCGAGGCTTGTTCCCGGCTGTCGGCATTCGATAACACGCTCGGCAAGTGCCTTCATCTCTGTGCACTGCGCCTCCCAGACGATCTCCCCAAACGCACCATACGGTAATTGCCCCGCAGCGCGATAGCGGCGGAACAGTTTGTCAGCATCTTCCTGCTCCACCAGCGCATTCAGCAGCTGGAGGTTTAACTGATAACGTTCCAGCCCTTCCAGCGTAAACGGTTCTGCGTCAGGAATTTCGCTCTCTTCCGAGCGGAAATTTACCTGCAATCGCTGCTGGAAGAAGGCGCGTACCGGATGCGCCCAAAAACGCTGCAGCTGTTCGAAGGTCAGGGTTTCAATGGGCCGCGCGTCGAGCTCCTGAATGAAATCACTGTGCGCCTTCCCCTCTTTTTTCGCCGCGGGCAGCCACTCCTGGGCATAGCTCTGCAATTCGCTGGCGACGTAGTTCATGGGGTCAAACGGCATACGGCTGTGACAACAGGTGATATGCGCTTTCACCCGCTGGTCGCTCTCATCGCAGTTACGTTCTTCATCCCCCGGCAGGTAGTGGCTCTGTCCGATATAGTCCACCAGTTCCTGCACCAGAACAGAGGGAAAACGCTCGCTGTTGTCCTGAATCGACCGACCGATATAGCTGATGTAAAGCTTGTTCTGCGCGGAAATAAGCGCCTCAAGGAAGAGGTAGCGGTCATCATCACGACGGCTACGGTCGCCCCGCTTCGGTGCCGGGCTCATGAGATCAAAGCCCAGCGGCGGCAGGGCTCGCGGATAAACACCGTCATTCATACCAAGCAGACACACCACTTTGAAGGGAATGGAACGCATGGGCATCAGCGTGCAGATATTGATCGGCCCGGCAAGGAAGCGCTGGCTGATACGCTCCTGATCGAGGCGCAGGGTCAATTCGTCCCGCAGAAGCGAAAGCGGGATCGCTTCGTTATAGTGGGAGTTCACCCCCTCATCGACTATCGCCTGCCACTGTGTTTCAATCAGCGCCATTGCGGCTTCCGTGTCACTGTCCGGCAGGAAGAAATCATTGAGCAGTTCCCGGCAAACCGGCAGCCACTCCTCCAGCGGACGCGGCTGCATTAGCGCACGTCGCCAGCGGTTAAGCTGCATCAGCAGCGAGGCTAAATGCCCGACAAGCTCCGCGATGAGCCCGCTGGACTCATCATAAGGCAGGACCTCGTTCCACTCGCCCTGGCTGCTTTCCATGGCATACCCCAGCAGCATACGCGTCAGACCAAACTGCCAGGTGTGCTGCCCGGTAGGGGGAAGCTCAAACTCCTGTACGTTGTCGTCATCGATCCCCCAACGTACGCCAGACTCGTTTACCCACTGACGAAGGTAGCGCAACCCCTCTTCGTTAATGTTAAAACGAGCGGCCAGCACGGGGACATCGAGCAATGCCAGGACATCTTCGGAAATGAAGCGGCTGTCAGGCAGTGACAGCAGGGTAACGAATGCCTGCAAGGCCGGGTGAGACTGGCGAGCCCGACGGTCAGAGATGGCATAAGGCAGGTAGCGCTCTCCCGTCGCACTGCCGAAAACGGCCTGAATAAAGGGGCTGTAGCTGTCGATATCTGCCACCATCACCACGATATCACGCGGTGTCAGGTCAGGATCGTCCTGCAGCATGGCGAGCAACTGATCGTGCAGGACTTCGACTTCACGCTGCGCACTGTGGCAAACATGCACCGTGATACTGCGATCGTCGGGATCCAGTCTCCGCTTCGTGTCGCTGCGTTCAAATTCTTCGGCCGTCACGCCCATCACCGCGCGATTTTCCAGATCCAGAATATCGGACTGGATATTGTGCAGCAGGCTGTCCGGCGTGATTTCAACAAACGCATCCACGTCGCCTTCGCCTGACGAGGTGATATCAGAGAGCATATGAATATAGTCCCGGCCCAGCTTGCCCCATGAGGCAAGCAGCGGGTTTGGCAGGTTCTGAATGCCCTGCTCATCAAAAAGCTGCGCGGCAGAGGCGCTGTCTTTAAACAAGGGCACCGTGCGTTCTTCAAAGAGACGTCGCCGCTGGCGCGTCACAAGCCGCGAAAGCCACCGGTCATCCTGAATGTCGCCCCAGTAATGGCGGCAAGGGTTAGTAAAGAGAATATGGATGTCGGTGTGTTTTCCGAGCGCTTTCAGCGCATCCAGATAGACGGGTGGCAAGGCGGAAATACCGCAGATAAATACGCGGGAGGGCAGCCGGGCCGGTCGGTCAGTGCTATTTTCCAGTATGGAGATGAACCGTTGGTAGAGGTTCGCACGGTGCCACTTGGGTTGACCCAGCTTTTCGGTATGCTCCACCAGCGCTTTCCACAGCGGCGCCTGCCAGACCTGCGCCTCCGGCAGACCTTCCACCAGCTCACCCACCTCCCAGCGAGTCAACCATTCCGGACGATACACTAAATACTGGTCATAGAGATCTGCGGTGCGTGATGCCAGCTGGAACAGCTTGCGTTTGTCGGAATCGTCATGCAGGTAGTGGCGCAGCATGGCAAACTCATCATGCGTGAGCATATCTGGCAAAAGCGCCATCAGCTTCCAGCTCATGCTCTGTTTGTTAAACGCACTCTGCTCCGGGATGTCAGGCAACACGCGGACAAACATCTCCCAGATAAAGCTCGCGGGAAGCGGAAAATCGATATTCGCCGCGATGCCAAATTTACGGGAAAGCGACATCTGCAGCCATTGTGCCATACCGGTGCTCTGCACCAGCACCATTTCAGGCTCAAACGGATCGTCGAGCCGCTCACGCTCAACGATAAATTCCATCAGCGCTTCCAGCACATCCAGACGATTTGAGTGGTAGACCCTTAACATAGACGCTCCCGACTACTGGCTAACCGGGCAATGCAGACGCGTCATCTCACCGCGTCGACCCAGAGGAGAAATAAGTGTAACCGTGATGCTGACACATCCAGACTGCGTTGTCTGCATCCGGTTTATCTGCCAGCCCGCTGGCAGCGCACCAGCATCCATCTGCGACTGCGTCCAGGCGATGTGCCAGAGCTGACGATACTGGCTAAACAGGGCAAAGCGGGAAGCCAGCGCCCGGTGATAGCCGGACAGCGCCGTTACGATCGCCACCAGCAGCATCATCGCCAGCAACACGTCGACCATGCTGAACCCCTTTTCATTCTTTACGGCAACCGACATAACGCACGCTCCTTTAGCGGGCAAAAATCACTCCAGCCATGAGGTAAAAAGCGTATATGCCCGTTGACAATCTCCCCGCCACGCCAGAGCAACAGATCTCCATCTCCAGCGATGAGTAACACCTGCGACTCATTCAGTACACGCAAACAAACACGTTGCGTTTGTCTCTGTTTGCACTGTACATCAGGCTGCAACGACCAGCGCTGAACGCGCCCCCACTCCAGCGCAGACTGCGTGGCTGCCTGCTGCTGGATGGCGCGGCTCTCGTCGCCAACCAGCATGGTAAATGTTATGAGTTGCTGGTTAAGGCCGGTCAGGATCAGTGTGCCTAACACCAGTAACAGCAGAACCAGCGTCAGTGAGGCAATCCCATGCTGGCGGCTCACAAGTTAAATCCCGTCACGCCATAGCGAGCCTGGTAAGGGGCAGCGTGCTTATCATTCACCCCGCTGGCGGACAGCTCGAGATATAACGCTGGCGCAAATTCCGGATGCTCATGTTTACGTACCACAAATGTGTGGATCATAAGCCGGGCCGGGTCGGTAAGTTTCTCCCATCCTTTTCCTTCACACCCCGTCGCGCCACGCAGGGTTTCCAGCGCGCCTGATTCCAGACGAAACCCCGTACTTTCGTTATCCGATGCTGAGGTGTCCCAGGTGCCGTTACTGTTTGCATCCCACCGGACAATCACACAGCTTCCCTCCCTGCCGATGGTCAGGCTCTGCCCCTGACAATTACCCGCGCAATACCCCGCGCGCTGTAACTGCTTGCCAATCGCGAACAGGCGTTGCCAGATCTCTTCTTCACGCTCCTGCGCCCTGGATTGCAGCAAAACTGCCCGTTGCAGCTCCGGTAAAAAACGCGACGTGCTGAGTAACAGAATGCTGCTGATCGCCATTGCAACCAGCACCTCTGTGAGTGAGAAGCCGTGCTGGTTCATCGGCATGAGTTTTCCCCTGCAACAGTGCACATCCTGATACGCCCTCCGTTTGAGACGACAATCATCCATTCTCCTGCCCTGCTCTGTACCCGTATCCGCCCTGCCCACGCCGTGTCCCTTAATCCATAGAATCCTAATGAAGGCGTAACCTCCCTTAGCACGACGTCAGGCCACAACGGTCTGAGCACATACGGGCTGTTGTTCTCACAGCCCTGCACTGCAGAGCTCATCAAACAGGCGCCTCTGTCGTCCTGCTGAAGCGTAATCAGGTGGTCACGGTTGTGACGATTGGCATCGTTTCGCAGAAACACCAGATAGTCGCGGACCTGACAGGCGACCTGCCACAACCTCTGCCGCTGTTGCCAGTTGTCCCAGCCGGCGAGCCCTGTCGCGCTGAGGATAATAACCAGCGAAATGGCAACCAGAGTTTCGATAAGCGTAAAGCCATGCTCTTTTTTCATGCCGGGAGTGTGGCGAAACGCCGTGAACATGACGAGCCGCAATTCGGGGTTTTACGAGGCGTTATCCAGAGAATGTTATCCGTTGCAGCGCGTTGCACGCCGACTGGATAACGCCTCGGGAAACAGAGTACAGACGAAAAAAAACCGGCGCGTAAATGCGCCGGTTATGTAACGATTTGCCGTATCAGATTGCGACAGGCGCTTTGATGCCCGGATGCGGGTCGTATCCCTCAATCTCGAAGTCGTCAAAGCGGTAATCGAAGATCGATTCCGGTTTACGTTTGATAATCAGCTTCGGCAGTGCACGCGGTTCACGGGTCAGCTGGAGATGCGTCTGTTCCATGTGGTTGCTGTACAGGTGCGTATCCCCACCGGTCCAGACAAAATCGCCCACTTCCAGATCGCACTGCTGGGCCATCATATGTACTAACAGCGCATAGCTGGCGATGTTAAAGGGCAGGCCGAGGAAGACATCGCAAGAGCGCTGGTAAAGCTGGCAGGAGAGTTTGCCATCAGCCACATAGAACTGGAAGAACGCATGGCACGGTGCCAGCGCCATTTTATCCAGCTCACCCACGTTCCAGGCAGAAACGATAATACGGCGCGAGTCCGGGTCGTTTTTCAGCTGGTTCATCACGGTGGTGATCTGGTCAATATGGCGGCCATCAGGCGTTGGCCACGCACGCCACTGCTTGCCGTACACCGGGCCCAGATTGCCGTTTTCATCTGCCCATTCGTCCCAGATAGAGACATTGTTTTCGTGCAGATAGGCAACGTTGGTATCGCCTTGCAGGAACCAGAGCAGTTCATGAATGATCGAGCGCAGGTGGCAGCGCTTTGTCGTCACCAGGGGGAAGCCTTCTTGCAGGTTGAAGCGCATCTGGTGGCCAAAAATGGAGAGCGTGCCGGTTCCGGTACGGTCATTTTTCGGCGTGCCCTCGTCGAGCACTTTTTTCATCAATTCAAGATACTGTTTCATGGTTCCTCAGGAAAGTTGTTGCTGTGGACGACGACGATACGCCCAAATCATCATAATGGCACCTGCCACGATCATCGGAATGGAGAGGATTTGCCCCATGCTGATGTACTGTACCCACTCGCCGGTGAACTGCGCATCCGGCTGGCGGAAGAACTCAACGATGATACGGAACGCACCGTAGCCAATCAGGAACAGGCCGGAGACAGCCCCCATCGGGCGCGGTTTGCGGATAAACAGATTCAGGATGATAAACAGCACCACGCCTTCCAGCGCCAGTTCATAGAGCTGAGACATGTGACGCGGCAGAACGCCGTACGTATCAAAAATGGATTGCCATTCAGGATGAGACGGCAGCAGCGCCAGGTCTTCCGCGCGCGAGCCCGGGAACAGCATAGTAAAGGAAACGCTCGGGTCGACACGTCCCCACAGCTCGCCGTTGATAAAGTTGCCCAGACGACCAGCCCCCAGACCAAACGGAATCAATGGCGCGATAAAATCCGATACCTGGAAGAAGTTGCGTTTGGTGCGTTTGGCAAAAATCACCATCACCAGAATCACACCAATCAGGCCGCCATGGAAGGACATCCCCCCGTCCCAGACGCGGAACAGATAGAGCGGATCGTTGAGGAATACCGGTAGGTTATAGAACAGGACATAGCCAATACGCCCACCAAGGAACACACCGAGGAAGCCCGCGTAAAGCAGGTTTTCGACTTCGTTTTTGGTCCAGCCGCTGCCAGGACGACTGGCGCGACGGCCAGCAAGCCACATAGCAAAAATGAAGCCCACCAGGTACATCAGACCGTACCAGTGAAGCGAAACGGGTCCTACTGAGAAAATGACCGGATCAAATTCCGGAAAATGCAGATAACCACTGTTCATCTGTCACCACAAGATGTTGTTATTCCGCTGAAAGTGGACAGCGGTAGAGATGCGCCCCGGCAGTCAGCAGAGGCTCCAAAGTTGCGAATCATAGCACAAGGCGGAGGCGGAGGATGCGCCAGAGATGTAAAAGATGTGTATAGAGGATGGTGTGGGATGTTGCCCTCTCCCACGGGGCAGAGGGATCCCCACCGAAAAATTACGCACGGACGGCTCCCTCGCCACCTGAGAGAGGGCTGGGGTGAGGGGGAACATACAGCTCTGGTGGTCATTCTGAGAGCAGCATTATTGCTTCTGTTTATGAACCATTGTGGATCCCTCAGCCTACAGGAAGAGAGAGAAAGACCTCAGCGGCCACCGCGGATCAGGCCGCCCATGCCGCGTCGCTCCATAAACGCGGCGACCTGATGACGCACTTCTGTTGCCAGTTGCGCTTCAAGACTGCGCTCGGCCAGCTCGCGGGCATCCTCGATGTCAATATGGCGCAGCAGGTACTTCACACGTGCGACAGCGCGGCCGTTCATCGACAGATGGCGATACCCCAGGCCGATGAGGATCGCAACGCACATTGAATCCCCGGCCATTTCGCCACACAGCCGCAAATCGATACCGTATTGCTCCGCTTCGCGGGCAATCATCGCCAGCGCCCGAATGATAGCCGGATGCAGGCTGTCATAAATACTGGCAACACGCGTGTTGTTACGATCGACGGCCAGAATATACTGCGTCAGATCGTTGGTTCCGACAGAGATAAAATCGACCCGGTTCGCCAGCTGCGGCAGCATGAAGACCATGGAAGGCACTTCGAGCATCACCCCGATCCGCGGTTTGGGGATCGCGTAACCGATCATCTCTTCGACTTCACGGCCTGCACGTTCGATCAACCGTCGCGCTTCGTCGATCTCATCAATGCTGGTGACCATAGGCAGTAAAATGCTGAGGTTCCCGGTCGCCGCATTCGCGCGCAGCATGGCGCGCACCTGGATCAGGAAGATCTCAGGCTGATCCAGCGTAATGCGGATCCCACGCCAGCCCAGGCACGGGTTTTCTTCACTGATTGGCATATACGGCAGCTGTTTATCCGCCCCAACGTCCAGGGTACGCAGGGTAACCGGCTTGTCGTTAAACATCTGCAACATGCCCTGATACTGTGCGACCTGCTCCTCTTCTGAGGGAAAGCCGCTTTGCAGCATGAACGGGATTTCAGTGCGATATAAGCCGATGCCATCAATGCGGCTGCCGAGCTTCTCTTCATGCTCGGGGCTTAAACCCGCGTTGAGCATAACTTTGATGCGCTCGCCGCTTTTGAGCTGTGCAGGCAGGTCGACGTCATCTTCCGCCAGCTTGCTTAATTCATTCTCTTCACTGATAAGGCGCTGGTATTCCTGGAGCAGGACCGGCTCAGGATCGACCAGGAGCTCACCGCGATAGCCATCCACCACCAGCGTGCGTCGGTGCAGCACCGAGGGCTGAATATCGGCCCCCATAACGGTGGGGATACCCAGGGCACGAACCATAATAGCCGCATGGGAGTTAGCTGCGCCATCGCGCACCACCACACCTGCCAGCCTGTCCTGCGGCAGCTCCGCCAGCGTGGTCGCGGACAGTTCATCGGCAACCAGCACAAAGCGTTTTGGCCAGGCATTCGGCCCCTGGATCGTGTCATCAAGGTGGAACAGCAGACGCTGACCGAGTGTACGTAAATCTCCCGCACGCTCTTTCAGGTAACCGTCTGTCAGTGCGGCAAATTGCTCCGCAAATTTTTCGATGACCTTTTTAACGGCCCATTCCGCTACGGCACCTTTATCAACCTCGGCAAAAAGCTCACGGCGCAGACGTGCATCGGAGAGCAGGTGGGAATAGAGGTCAAAAATGGCCGCCGTCTCTTTTTGCGCCCCGGCGGCAAAGCGTTTGCTGTAACGTCGAAATTCGTTGGCCGCCTCTTCCAGCGCCGCGGTGAGGCGCTCGCGCTCAAGCGCTTCATCCAGCGTTGAGGCTTCGTACACCTGTTCCATCAGCGGCAGGGTGGCGTCCATCCAGCCTTCAGCAATCGCCACGCCAGGCGAGGCCGGCAGCGCACGAATACGCGTGTGACGGTACTGCCCAAACAGGGCGGCAAGCTGAGACTGAGAGAGGATCGCAGCCATCTGCGTGGCTAGCGTCACGAGGAAAGACTCTTCGCTTTCGTCATACTGACGCAGTTCGCGCTGCTGAACGACCAGTACGCCAAGCAGTTGACGACGCTGGATGATCGGTACGCCCAGGAAGGCGCGGAAACGCTCTTCTTTTACGGAGGGAATGTATTTAAAGCTGGGGTGCTTTTGCGCGTCGGCAAGGTTGATGGGTTCAGCCAGTCGCCCCACCAGGCCTACGATACCTTCATCAAAGGCGAGCGTAACGGTACGACCGCGTGGTTTTTTTAAACCACGGGTCGCCATCAGGTAGTAGCAACGTCGGTCATGATCGGCCAGATACACCGAACAGACTTCAGTTTCCATCGCAAGACAGATGTCAGTGACCAGAATATTCAGCGCCTCGTTCAGACGAGGCGCACTGGCCACTTTCTCGACTATTTCTCGCAAGCGGGTGAGCATGATTTGCGTAGCTTAACCTCTTTTACGTCGCCAGGCAGGTGCGCTCTGCGGCTTAGGCGGGATCTCCTGAAGCTGCATGACAACACTTGCGAACTCTTTCATCACCCTACGGTAAACATCGCGTTTAAATGACACGACCTGACGAACAGGATACCAGTAACTCACCCAGCGCCAGCCATCAAACTCCGGCGTACTGCTGGTTTGCATATTGATATCTGAATCGTTGCCCACCAATTGCAACAGAAACCACTTCTGTTTCTGGCCGATACAAACCGGCTTTGTGTCCCAACGCACCAAACGTTTCGGTAACTTGTAACGCAACCAGTTGCGGGTCGAAGCCAGGATGCGAACATCTTTTCGGCTTAAACCGACCTCTTCAAACAGCTCCCGGTACATCGCTTGTTCTGGGGACTCCCCTGGGTTGATCCCGCCTTGCGGAAACTGCCAGGAGTGCTGACCATATCGCCGGGCCCACATCACCTGGCCCTGACGATTACAAATTACTATTCCTACGTTCGGGCGGTAGCCATCGTCATCAATCACCGGACTACCCCAAACTAAATCTGATATATGAATGATTGTTTCACACTACAGGGAGGCGGTAAACCACTCTCTTACAGGCCTGCAACCTAATAACATTTGAATAACTCACAAATATGCGCAGAGTTATAAACAGATAAGCGGCAACAAGGGCAATTTTATTCACCTTTTCTGTGGATATAGTTGTGAAGAAGTGTGGAATTACCGATGAACAACCTGAAGAGCCCCTCGCTACACCGTGTCACCCGCTGAAAACATTCCTATAATTTTCATTTAATTAGCTCTGTTTTTAGCGCCCCAGGAAGGAATTACGTGACGATCATCACACCTATGAACGTTATGCTGATGAAAGATCGAACAGCGTCGGTTTTATCCACAGATTGTGCCAATAAGTTAGGCACAATTTGTGTGAAAATTCGATTTTCGTCGCACGTCAAGGCTGTAAATTGAAACAGTAGTCAGGGTTATTCCCAGTTATCCCACTTTTCTGTGGATAACATGGTGTAAGATCCTGTTTATTGTCAGTGACCAGAATTGAACAACCCGTTTTTCACTTCTGAAAGGACGGTCGCACATAACTAAAAAAACCTAAAAATCATGCACATGGCATATTCGTACAGAAAAAGTTAAACTCTATCCACAGGGGATAGTTTCTTAGTTTATTTTTTAATCAAAAGGTTGCCGTCATGCTTGCGCTCTCACCCATGCTTTCTCCGCCAACAAGCGAAGCCCAGTTGCTTGGGCAGGCGCAGCGTCTGGCGGGCTTTTCGCTTGGCGAACTGGCAGCGATGGCAGGATTGCCGATCCCAAAGGATCTGAAACGAGATAAGGGCTGGATCGGCATGTTGCTTGAGTTGTGGCTGGGGGCAAGTGCGGGGAGTAAACCCGAGCAGGATTTTGCGGCTCTGGGCGTTGAGCTAAAAACCATTCCCATAGACCGTCTGGGAAAGCCCCTTGAAACCACCTTTGTCTGCGTGGCGCCATTAACCGGTAATACCGGCGTGACGTGGGAAACCAGCCATGTTCGCCATAAACTCAAGCGCGTGCTCTGGGTTCCGGTAGAGGGTGAACGCCAGATCCCGCTGGCTGAACGCCGGGTAGGCGCGCCGCTACTCTGGAGTCCCGATGAAGATGAAGAGCGGCAGCTAAGGCTGGACTGGGAAGAGCTGATGGATATGATCGTCCTTGGACAGGTAGAGCGCATCACGGCCCGACACGGAGAAGTTTTACAGCTGCGTCCGAAAGCGGCCAACAGCAAAGCCCTCACCGAGGCTATTGGCGCCAAGGGCGAACCGATACTCACGTTGCCGCGCGGCTTTTATCTCAAAAAGAACTTCACAGGTGCGCTGCTGGCTCGCCATTTCTTACTGAAAACATAGTTTTTTACTCATTTTGCGAACTATCAAACATAATCGACGGGGATTTAAGATTTTCCCCCTTTCTCCTTTCGATATATCAGGTTAATACTACACTATGATTTGATACGAGCCAGGTGAGGACGATAACGATGAAAAAATGGGCAGTGTTGATTTCAGCAGTGGGTTTAGCGTTTGCGGTATCGGGCTGTAGCAGCGATTACGTTATGGCGACGAAAGATGGCCGGATGATCCTGACCGACGGTAAACCTGAAGTCGACGATGATACTGGCCTGGTCAGCTACCATGACCAGCAGGGTAATAAAATGCAGATCAATCGCGACGAAGTTTCGCAGATTATCGAGCGATAAACAGATAAAGGTCAGTGGCTTGCTGGCCTTTTTGATTTTTTTCTTCCCCTTTTGCTTCCCCTCTGCCATGTTTATATTCCTTTGTCGGGAGGTTCCTGACGTGGTCTGTATTTCTAATGAAGGAAGCCGGCTATGCATTATCACCGTATCCCCCACAGCGCTCTGGAAATAAGTCAACTGGGGTTGGGCACGATGACATTTGGTGAACAAAACAGCGAAGCCGATGCCCATGCACAACTCGATTATGCCGTCAGCCAGGGCATTAACCTGATTGATGTTGCAGAGATGTACCCTGTACCGCCTCGTCCGGAAACGCAGGGGCTTACCGAAACCTACGTCGGCAACTGGCTCGCCAAACGCGGGAATCGCGAAAAGCTGGTTGTTGCGTCAAAAGTCAGCGGCCCCGCACGCAACAACGATGCCGGGATCCGTCCAAACCAGATCCTCGATCGCAAAAATATCCGCGCCGCGCTGGATGCCAGCCTGAAGCGCCTGCAAACCGACTATCTCGATCTCTATCAGGTTCACTGGCCGCAGCGCCCCACCAACTGCTTTGGAAAGCTGGGCTATAGCTGGAATGAGAGCGCCCCGGCCGTTACGCTACTGGAAACGCTGGAAGCCCTGGCCGAATGCCAGCGAGCGGGAAAAATCCGCTACATCGGTGTCTCTAACGAAACGGCCTTTGGCGTGATGCGCTATCTGCACCTGGCGGACAAACATGACCTGCCCCGCATCGTCACCATCCAGAACCCATACAGCCTGCTCAACCGCAGCTATGAAGTGGGTCTGGCCGAAGTGACGCAATACGAAGAGGTGGAATTGCTCGCCTATTCATGTCTGGGCTTTGGTACGTTGACAGGGAAATACCTTAACGGCGCGAAACCTGCCGGAGCGCGTAACACCTTGTTCAGCCGCTTTACCCGCTACAGCGGTGAGCAGACACAAAAAGCCGTGGCGGCCTATGTGGATATCGCGAAACGTCACGGTCTTGATCCAGCCCAGATGGCCCTGGCCTTCGTGCGTCGTCAGCCGTTTGTTGCCAGCACTCTGCTGGGCGCAACGACCATGGAACAGCTGAAAACGAATATCGAGAGTTTCCATCTGAATCTGAGTGAAGAGGTATTAGCAGAGATTGAAGCGGTGCATCAGGTATACACCTACCCGGCACCGTGATAAAAGCAAACGGCAACCTGGTTGCCGTTTTTAATATTTGCGCCCTCTCCCGTAGGAGAGGGCCGTGGTGAGGGCGTCAGGCCGCTCTTATCAACGGCGACGCTGCCAGAGCCATAATCCGGCAATCGCCAGCGCAAACAGCGCACCGAATCCTACGCCAATCCCCACCACCGGTACACCGACTTTAACGGCCAGCGAATAGAGCCCCAGCATTAACAGCATCGCCAGGTTTTCACCGAGATTTTGCACTGCAATGGCATTCCCTGCGCCGACGGTCTGCTTGCCGCGTTCCTGCAACAGCGCATTGAGCGGCACAACGAAAAAGCCCCCCAGAATACCAATCAGGACAAGCAGCGCGTAGGCGGGTAGCAAGGCGTGCTGCAGCGAGAAGATAAGCACCACCACGCCAATCAGGATCCCCGCAGGCATGCAGCGTGCAACGGTCTCAAGCGTCACCAGCTTCGCCGCCGCGCCAGCCCCAACGACAATCCCAATCGCCACCATTGCGTTAAGATAAGTCGGTGTCGCATTGTCAGTAATCCCCAGCGCCACCGGCACCCACAGCACCAGCAGGAAACGCAGCGTGACGCCTGCGCCCCAGAACATGCTGGTGCCCATCAGGGAGAAGCGCGTTTCACCGTTACGCCACAGCACGCGGCAGGCGTTGAAGAAACTGCCTGTCATAGGCGTAAAGCGCCAGGATTGCCCCGGGCGAGCCACCGGCAATTTTGGAATAAACAGGTTGGCTATCACCGCCCCGCCATACACCACGGCACACACGCTCAGCGCCGCCAGCACATGCCAGTCCGCCAGCACGCCCCCTGCGACAGAACCGAGCAGGATCGCCGCAATGGTAGAGGACTCCATCAGCCCGTTGGCTTTCACCAGCTTATCGCCGGTCGTGAGTTCCCCCAGGATGCCATACTTCGCCGGAGAGTACGCCGCTGCGCCAATGCCCACCAGCGTGTAGCCGATAAACGGGTTGATACCAAAACAAATACTGGCGGCGCCCAGCAGTTTCAGGCCGTTCGCAAACATCATCACCCGGCCTTTCGGGAAGCTGTCCGCCACCTGTCCGACAAACGGAGCAAAAATAATGTAAGCACCCACAAACACCATCTGCAGAATGGGCTGGCTCCAGTCCGGATAAAACTCGGCCTTCAGCAATGCCAGGGTGGCAAACAGTAACGCATTGTCACCGAAGGCAGAGAGAAACTGGGCGGCAATGACCGCCATCATGCCCTTCGACCAGAGGGAAGTGTTAGTGTGTACTGACTCACGCATTTTGCTGTTCCGCCTCGTCAACCATACCCTTCAGGGTTACGAAATCGGGCTTACCGCTGCCCAGCACCGGAAGCTGCTTCAGGTAACGAATATCGCGCGGTACCGCCAGCTCAGGAATGCCATGTTCACGCGCATGCTGTAGCAACCGGTCGCGTTTCAGTTCGCTGTCGGTGGTGAACAACACCAGTGCTTCGCCTTTGCTGGCATCGCTCTTCACAACCGTAGCATGCAGCTTGTCAGCCGATACCGCTGTCGCCAGTTGCTCAACCATCTCCAGCGAGACCATCTCACCCGCAATTTTGGCGAAGCGTTTTGCCCGGCCCTGGATCTGCACGAAGCCCTGTTCATCGAAACGGACAATATCTCCGGTGTCATACCAGCCCGTCTCACTCTCGCCATTGACGTTTTCCGCCGTCGGCACTTCCAGCACGCCCGGATTTTCCACGCGCAGATAACCGTTCATCACGTTTGGCCCCTTGAGCTGCAGACGGCCACCGTCCTCAATGCCAGGTACCGCCAGCAGACGCGCATCCATTCCCGGCAAAATACGGCCCACCGTCCCCGGCTTCGCCGCCATCGGCACGTTGATCGAGACCACCGGCGCGCATTCGGTAACGCCATAGCCTTCAAGAATGCGCAGACCAAACTTGTCCTGCCAAATCTGGCGCGTGCTCTCCTGCAGTTTTTCCGCCCCGGCCACCACATAGCGCACGCGGTAAAAGTCATACGGATTGGCAAAGCGCGCGTAATTACCGAGGAAGGTTGAGGTGCCAAACAGCACGGTGCAGTTACGGTCATACACCAGCTCCGGCACAATGCGATAATGGAGCGGGCTTGGGTAAAGGAACACTTCGGCACCGGTCAACAGCGGGGTAAAAAGCCCCACCGTCAGACCAAAGGAGTGGAACAGCGGCAGCGCCGACATGAACCGGTCATTGGCGGTAAAGTCAGCAATACTTTTAATCTGCTCCACGTTTGCCAGAATGCTCTTGTGACTGTGAACCACCCCTTTCGGGTTTCCCTCTGAGCCAGAAGTAAAGAGGATAATGGCGTCATCTTCCGGCTGCTGTTTGACCTGGGCCAGACGCGGCATCAGCAGGTGAGCGAAAATCCACAGCTTGTCACCCGTCGTCACGTCCGCTTTCAGATCTTCCAGGAAGACCCAGCGTACCTGCGTCAGCTGCTCCGGCAGGTGCCACAGCTTGCCTTTATCGAGGAACTGGCGCGAGGTGAAAACGGTATTGATTTGAGCCGCCGTGATGGCGCTGGTCAGCCCTTTTACGCCCGCCGTGTAGTTCATCATCGCCGGGATACGGCCCCGGGAAACCGCACCAAAAATCACCGCCGCGCTGATCCCGGCGTTAGGCAGCATCAGGCCAATCTTCTCGCCTTTCTGGCTGTATTTCTCAAGGATACGTCCCACGAACAGGGTTTTGGTCAGCAGCTTGCGATAGGTGTCCGGGGTGAAGTTAATGTCTTCAATGCAGTTTTTCTTCGCGCCATAGCGGTACTGCGCCGACAGCAGAGATTCATAGAGCGTTTCGCGCGGGCGGACGGCCATCCGCGCTTCCATCATGATCTGGTGCAGCATTTCACCGGCGATTTTACGGCGGTCGCGCGCACGCGGCGCGTCGGGCATCGGTAATGAGGTTGGCGGCAGAATATGCAGGGTAATTTTCGGGAACAGGCGCTGCTTCACTAACCCTTTCAGACGACTGAAATGGGTGAGCTCCGCCCCTTCAATACGCAGTGGCACAACGGTCGCTTTTGACTTCGCCGCCACAAACCCTGCCCCGTCGTAGATTTTCATCAGCGAGCCGGTGACCGAGATCCGCCCTTCCGGGAAAATCACCACCGGACGTCCCTGCTCAACCAGACGTACCAGATGTTTAATCATCATCGGTTTTGTCGGGTCGAGCGGCACAAAATCAATCAGCGGGGTGAGCCAGCGCATGTACCACTGCTGACTAATAGAGGTATAGACCGCAAACACCGGGCGCACAGGCAGAAACAGCGCCAGCAGGATGCCGTCGATAAAGGAAACATGGTTTGGTGTGATAAGCACGCGCTCGCCGCGGAGCGCCGTTGCATCGCCCGTTAAACGGACGCGAAAGAGGATACGGAACAGTGTGCGAAAGAACCCAAAAAGCATCTCAACTCCCTTTGCCAGCCAGTGTGAAGGGTTAGTAAATGGTGGCAGATTACACGAGAAGTGGTACAGGAGCGACAGCAAAAATAGAGGCGAAAAAAAACCTGCGCATCCGCGCAGGTTGGTGCAAGAGATGAGTACGAAACCGTACTAAGAAATCTCACCAATCAATACCTCTGGGATCTCAACTTTATCAATGTCGTCTTCTTTCCCGCTATCGGACAATCGCAACAGCCTGAGGCAAAGTGTAACTAAAGGTTCAGATTGACATTATTCCGACATGTCTGGCCGTGTAACGATTACACCGCCGGGGTTGTGCTGCGTCACGTTTGTGGAGAGGGAAAGTGCGTCCCCCTTGAATGCACGGCGCTTTTCCGCAACACTTATTGGCGTGTAAACGCTTACCCCCACTAAGAAGGTAATGAATGGCGACAATAAAGGATGTGGCCCGTCTGGCAGGTGTTTCCGTCGCGACCGTGTCGCGCGTGATCAACGACTCCCCAAAAGCCAGTGACGCATCACGCCAGGCGGTGCAAAACGCCATGGAATCTCTGAACTACCATCCTAATGCTAACGCCCGTGCGCTCGCTCAACAGTCAACCGAAACCATCGGGCTGGTTGTGGGTGATGTCTCTGACCCCTTTTTCGGCGCCATGGTGAAAGCGGTTGAGCAGGTTTCTTATCAGACCGGGAATTTTTTGCTGATCGGCAATGGCTATCACAATGAACAAAAAGAACGCCAGGCTATCGAGCAACTGATCCGCCACCGCTGCGCGGCGCTGGTTGTCCATGCCAAAATGATCCCCGACGCCGAACTCATTCATCTGATGAAGCAGATCCCCGGCATGGTGATCATCAACCGGATTATTCCCGGGTTTGAGAAACGCTGCGTGGCGCTCGACGACCGCTACGGTGCCTGGCTTGCCACCCGCCATCTGATTCAACAGGGTCACACCCGCATTGGTTATCTCTGCTCAAACCACCCCATTTCCGATGCCGAAGATCGCCTGCTGGGGTATTACGATGCCCTGCGCGAAAACGGTCTGCCGTGCAATGACCGGCTGGTGGCTTACGGTGAACCCGACGAGAGCGGCGGCGAACAGGCAATGACAGAGCTGTTAGGACGTGGAAGGAATTTCACTGCCGTTGCCAGCTATAACGACTCAATGGCAGCCGGAGCTATGGGGGTGTTAAATGACAACGGGATTGAGGTGCCGGGAGAAATTTCCCTTATTGGCTTCGATGATGTGCTGGTCTCCCGCTACGTGCGCCCTCGCCTGACCACCGTCCGCTACCCCATTATCACCATGGCCACGCAGGCGGCCGAGCTGGCGTTAGCACTCGCCGAGCAGCGTCAGCCACCGGAAATCACCCACCTGTTTAGTCCAACGTTAGTGCGCCGTCACTCTGTTGGGGCACCCGCCGAAGCCCCGGACGAATAGCGATAGAGATGTACCGTTTTGTCCGGGTACTCCAGCGCATCGCCGATATACTGCCAGCCGTAACGTTCGTAGAAGTCACGGCAGGCAGACCAGAGATGCAACGTGTCATACCCGGCCTGTGCGGCATAGTGGATAACATGCTTTTGCAGCAGCCCCGCCAGCCCCTTGCCTCGCGCCGCGTCATCCACGTACAGGGCTGCCAGCCAGGGGCAAAGATCCTGTCGGGTGATCAGATCGCAGCGCCAGAGCCCCACGGTGCCCACAAGCTGTTCGTTCTCCAGGGCAATAAAAGTCAGCGGTAATGCGCCCGGCGTCTGGCTGTGCTCAACAATACTGTGGAAAAACGCCCGGGGCAGGCCGTCGCCAAAGGCCTGCCAGATCCAGTCGGTCACCTGCTCCGCATACTGCGGTGCGGCGTAGAGCGGCAGAATAGTCATACCAGCTTCCCCTGGAAAATAGGCACAGATTCAAAGAGATAGCCGTCAAAGTCCGGCGCGTCTTCGTCTGAGAGTTCAAGTAAGCTTTTTTTCACGTTTTCCAGATGCTGGAACATTGCCTGCCAGGCGCCCATGACGTCACGGCGGCGCAGCGCGGCCAGGATGGTTTGCCGGTCACCCAGCCATTTCAGGCGGTACGCGCGGCTGGCGATGTGGCCATTAAACTGCTGCCAAAGCGGACTGCTGTCCATGTGATGCCAGATACTCTCCACCGTCGCCAGCAGCATCTGATTTTGCGTCGCGCCCGCCAGGACCAGATGGAACATCTTATTGTTGTCCTGACTATTATCGTCGGCGGCAATCGCGCGTTGCTCCTGCTCGATAATACGGCGCAGATTGTCGATGTCTGCACGGGTCGCCATTTTGGCGGCAAACGCGGCAATATTGCTTTCGAGGAGCTGACGGGCCTGTAAAATCTCAAACGGCCCCACGTCGCTATTGAGAAAACGCTCTTCTTCGTTTTCATGCTCTTCGGGGATGCGCATCACATAAACACCGGAGCCCTGGCGTATATCCACCGTGCCCTGCAACTCCAGCATCAGTAAGGCCTCACGCACGATGGTGCGGCTTACGCCGTACTTCTCGGCAATATTGCGCTCAGGAGGAAGGCGCGAACCAACGGGATAGTGCCCCTGGATAATCTGCGCCCGTAAATCCTCGCCAATTTCCTGGTACTGTTTTTTTTCCGGCAGGATGACAGCCTTATCCACGTTTTCACCTGTTTTTTCAGTTAATGCGCAGACCGGGCGTCCTCCCGGCCAGTTTGTGCGCTATTTTACCAGAACCGGCATGCTTTTCGCCTACTTCCATTCATCATCAACCTGAAGCGTGAGCCTCCGCGTATCGCGTAGCTGCCGGAACCAGGAGGCTGATTTTTTTGCACGTCTGGCACGCTGGTTATCCAGATCGATCTCAATCAACCCGTAGCGGTTTTTAAACGCGTTCATCGGCGAGACGTTGTCGGTAAATGCCCACAGCATATAGCCATGGCAGTTCGCCCCCTCCTCCCTCGCCAGCAGCGTGTAGTAGAGGTGCTCGCTGATGAAATCGATGCGGTAAGTGTCGTCGATAATCCCATCGCGATTGCGAAATTGCGCTTCGTTTTCCACTCCCATTCCGCTTTCCGCCACGAACCAGTCGATATTGCGATAGTCTTTTTTAATCCGCATCGCCATGTCGTAAATAATGCGCGGGTAGATCTCCCAGCCGCGGGAGCGGTTCATGCGCCGCCCCGGCAGTTCAAACGGCTCGTAGTAGTATGCCGGGTGGAATGGCGTGTCCGGATGCCAGGCGCGGGAAGGTGCCTTCACACGGTGCGGGTAGTAGAGGTTAATCCCCAGTTCGTCGACGGTGTTATCCGCAATCAGCGCCAGTTCGTCCGCGGTGTACTCCCACTCAACCTGATGCTGCTCCAGCAGGGTAAAGAGCTCTGCGGGATAGCGCCCGTGTACCAGCGGGTCGAGGAAGACACGATTGTAGAACAGATCGTACATCTCAGCGGCCCGCAGGTCATGCGGGGCGCGGGAGCGGGGATAGGTCACCTCCGGGTTGAGAATACAGCCCACAGAACCGCGATAGCCTTTCTCGCGAAACAGCTTCACCACCTTTGCCGTCGCCAGCACCTTATGGTGATTCCACTGCATCCACGTGCCTGTGTTCTGCTCATACGGCCAACGCAGCGCGTCCAGATAGACGCGGGTCTGGACGACAATCGGCTCGTTGAAGGTAAACCAGCGGGTCACTTTACCGTGGTAGCGTGCAAAGACCTTTTCCGCATAGCGGACAAACAGCTCAACCACATGCTTTGACGCCCAGCCGCCGTAGGTATCCAGCAGCACGCCCGGCAGTTCGTAATGTTCGAGGCAGATCATCGGCTCAATGCCCTGACGGTGCATCTCATCGAACAGCGCGTCGTAGTAGGCAGCGTACTCTTCATCCACCGTCGCGTTTTCGTAGTCGGTTAAAAAGCGTGACCAGTTGATCGAGGTGCGGTAGTGCGTCAGCCCCGCCTGCTTCATCAGGGCCACATCCTCGCGAAAACGGTTGATAAAATCGGTCGCCACCGCCGGGCCATAGCCGTTGTGCCAGACGTGACGGTCATTCTTGTACCAGAGATCGATCCATGAATCCTGCCCCGGCTTTTTACCGCTCCAGCCTTCGGTCTGCCAGGCCGATGCGGCCGCGCCGAGAATAAAATCCTGCGGTATGGCTATCTGTTTTGTGCTCATCGCATCCTCACGGGTTGTCAGTGGCCTGCTGTAGCGCGGCCTGCTCTGCGCGGCGTGAAGCGATTTTCACAAACGGCAGATAGATAATGACGGCAGTCACAATGCAGATGAGCTGGGTGATCACCGCCCCCATCGAACCTGCCGTAGAGAGCCAGGCGTTGATCAGCGGCGGCGTCGTCCATGGCACCATCACCACCGCTTTACCGGCAAACCCGGTCACGGTGGCGAAGTAGCCGATGGAGCCCGTCACCAGTGGAGTGATAATGAAGGGAATGGCGAGGATCGGGTTAAGCATGATTGGCATACCGAAGATCACCGGCTCGTTGATATTAAAAATCCCCGGGCCGATGGAAAGCTTGGCGATCTCTTTCATCTCTTTGCGTTTGGTGGCAATCATCACCGCGATCAGCAGGCCGATAGTCAGGCCCGAACCGCCAATGCTCATATATACATCCCAGAACGGCATGGTGATGATGTTCGGCACCTCTTTACCCTGCTCAAACGCACTCATGTTGACGGTGATCGCCCCCAGCAGCAGCGGCTCGCGGATCGGCTTGATCATCTGGTTGCCGTGGATACCAATCACCCAGAAAAGCTGTGCAACGAACATCAGCAGCAGGATCCCAGGCAGACTTTGCACCACCCGCTCCAGCGGCTGTTGCACCACCTGATACACCGCGTCGTAGAGATACATCCCGGTGATCTGATGAAACACAAACCCCAGCGTGGCAATGGCAGTGGTGGTAATAATCGCCGGGATCAGCGCGGAGAACGACGCGGCCACGTTAGGCGGCACGGTGTCCGGCATTCGGATCTTCAGCCCCGGGCGGTTCTCCAGCCAGCAGTAGATTTCAACGGACAGAATGGCGATAAACATGCCGAGGAACAGGCTGCGGGTATCTGAGAACTGGCGCAACAGCACATCTTTAACCACGTGCATTTCGCCATCCACCAGCATCTCCACGGTGGTGGGCGTCACGCAAATAAAGCAGATCACCGCCAGCAGCCCCGGGAAAAGGGATTTGATACCGTTGATGCGCCCCAGCTCAATGCCAATCAGGAATACCGCGCCAATGTTGAGGAAGTTCAGCGTGGCGTAATTCAGCGCGCTGGTGATCGGCTTTAGCGCGGCGAGGAACGACAACGACGAGAAGCTCGCCAGGCCGTTTTTCGGATCCAGCACCATATTGGAGATCAGCACAGAGAACGCCCCAACGATGATGACCGGCATTAAGGTAATGAAGGCTGACTTGATCGCCATGATATAGCGATAACTGTTGAATTTAGTGGCGAAACTGCCCAGAGCGTCGATCAGTTTTTCCTGCAATGCCATAGGGTATTACCTCAGTAAAAGGGCTTTTATTGAATAAGGTGTACAGCCGGATACTATTGGCATACCAAAAATAGCTTTATGAGGGTAATGGTTCTGTGATTAAGCTCTCAACACCACCAGCGGTATTCCAGATCGTGATTTATGACCTATTTGGTATACCAATTGCAGCGATTTCTTCGGTTATGTTGGATCGTTACTGAAAAGCGTGATCGTGATGGGCGTTTTGCCCTTCCCGCGTCGCTTATGCGCCGGATGGTCTGTGTTAAACTGCAGATCGTTACGTGGAATCAGGAATGTCTAATGGCAACAATGCTGGATGTCTCACTGCGCGCAGGTGTATCAAAAGCCACGGTATCGCGCGTGCTGAACGGCACAGGTCAGGTCAAAGAGAGCACGCGTCAGCAGGTGTTCGCGGCAATGGAAGAGCTGGGGTATCGCCCGAACTTTCTCGCGCGTTCGCTTGCTAACCAGACCAGCAACAGCATTGGTCTGGTGGTCTCAACCTTCGATGGCTTTTACTTTGGCCGCCTCCTTCAGCAGGCCTCCCGGCAGACCGAAACGCACGGGAAGCAGCTGATCGTCACCGATGGTCATGACGCGCCGGAACAGGAAGAACAGGCGGTACAGATGCTGGCCGATCGCAAGTGTGACGCCATTGTGCTCTACACGCGGTACATGAGCGAAAAAGCGATCATGAAGTTGATCCACTCCGTGCAAACCCCGCTGGTGGTCATCAACCGGGAAGTCAGCCAGGCTCCCGATCGCTGCGTCTTCTTCGAACAGCAGGATGCCGCCTTTAAGGCCGTGGATTACCTGATAAACCAGGGCCACCGGGAGATCGCCTGTATTACCGTCCCTATCCACACCCCTACCGGTAAAGCCCGCCTGATGGGCTACCGTAAGGCGCTGGAAAAGCACGGCATTCGTCTGGATGAGCGGCGGATTAAGTACGGCGATGCGGGCATGACGCGGGGGTATGAGTTGTGCAGGGAGTTGATTGCCGACGGTGTGCCGTTTAGCGCCCTGTTTGCCTGTAACGATGATATGGCGCTGGGAGCCTCCAAAGCCTTGCACCAGGCAGGGCTGAAGATCCCGCAGGATATTTCACTGTTTGGCTTTGACGATGCGCCCAGCGCAAAATGGCTGGAGCCTGCGCTCTCATCGGTTTATCTGCCGATAGATAATATGATTGTCACGGCCATCGACCAGGCGATCCGGCTGGCAAAAAACCAGCCGGTAGAAGCGATCCCGCCGTTTACCGGTACGCTGGTACTACGCGACTCGGTAACCACGGGGCCATATTTTACTCAGACGAGTTCCAGCGCCAGCAGCTCCTGAATGGTCTGGCGGCGACGGATCAGCCGCGCCTTGCCGTTATCAAACAGCACTTCCGGCAGCAGCGGGCGGCTATTGTAGTTAGAAGACATCGACGCCCCATAAGCGCCGGTATCGTGCAGCACCAGATAATCCCCGGGTTTCACCTCCGGCAGCGCGCGGGTTTCAACTTTACCCCCTTCCTGCTGGGTAAAGACATCGCCCGATTCACACAGCGGGCCTGCGACAACCGTATCAATACGTGGGGCGTCGGTTAAATCGCGGCCATCGGCGGCGAGCGCTGAAATATGGTGGTAGCTGCCATACATGGACGGACGCATCAGGTCATTAAAGCCCGCATCAATCAGCACGAAGTGGCGCGATCCCATCTCTTTCACGCTACGCACCTGAGCAACCAGCACGCCAGATTCCGCCACCAGGAAACGACCCGGTTCAATTTCGAGCTTCACCGGATGCCCCACATGCGCGGCAACTTTGTCGCGGGCGGCGCTCCACAGGCCGTAATAGTGATCGGTATCGATCGCCTCTTCCCCTTCACGATAAGGAATCGAAAGGCCGCCACCGGCGGAGATCGCCTCCAGATCCTGCCCAAAGTCGATAACCTGACGCACCATCGCGCCGCACACCTGTTCCAGGTGACCGTAATCCACGCCCGAACCAATGTGCATATGAATGCCCACCAGCTTCAGGTTGTAACGCTGTAATACCTCTAGGGCGGCGGGCATATCGGCATACCAGATGCCGTGTTTACTGTTTTCACCGCCAGTGTTGGTTTTCTGGCTGTGACCATGGCCAAAACCGGGGTTCACACGTAGCCAGACGCGGTGGCCGGGGGAAACCTGTCCAAGCTGTTCCAGCATATCCACAGACCCGGCATTAACCGGGATCTGCAGTTCATGCACGCGGGCAAGCGTCGCGTCGTCGATCAGATCCGCAGTAAAGACAATTGCGTCAGGATCGGTTTTTGGATCGTAACCAGCCGCCAGCGCGCGCTCGATTTCACCCAGCGACACGGAGTCAACCTTCACGCCCTGCTCGCGCATCAGGCGCAGGATATGGATATTGGAGCACGCCTTCTGGGCAAAACGCACCACGTCAAACTGATGCAGCGCAGCAATCTTCTCGCGAACGATTTGCGCATCGTAGACCCATACCGGGCAGCCAAACTCGGCAGGCAGGCGCAGCAGGTTGTCGGCATTTAAATTGGTGTCAGTCTGGTTAAGCGGGCGTGGCATGGTCTTCTCCGGGTGGTCATCTTTTTTATGATTACGCCACAGCAGAAAGAGAATAAAAAATATCGTTTTATCGCGAGTCTATGCAAAAATGATATGGACAGTCCTTCGCTTTCAGGTGCCCTATGCCCTCCGTCAACTTACGCCATATTGAGATTTTTCACGCCGTGATGACCGCCGGCAACCTCACCGAAGCCGCGCAGATGCTGCACACCTCGCAGCCTACGGTAAGCCGCGAGCTGGCACGGTTCGAGAAAGTGCTGGGACTGAAACTGTTTGAACGCACCCGGGGCCGGCTGCACCCAACGGTACAAGGGCTGCGTCTGTTCGAGGAAGTGCAGCGCTCGTGGTATGGGCTGGACAGAATTGTCAGTGCGGCGGAAAGCCTGCGCGAGTTTCGTCAGGGCGAACTGTCGATTGTCTGCCTGCCCGTCTTTTCACAATCCTTTTTACCGACGCTGCTGCAGCCTTTTCTGGCCCGCTATCCGGAGGTCAGTCTCACTATCGTGCCGCAGGAATCTCCGCTGCTTGAAGAGTGGCTTTCAGCGCAGCGTCACGACCTGGGGTTAACCGAAACCCTCACCACCCCTGCAGGTACGGAGCGCACGGAACTGCTCACGCTGGATGAGGTTTGCGTGCTTCCTGCCGGGCACCGGCTTGCCGGTAAAGCAATGCTGACCCCCGCTGATTTCCACGGGGAAAATTACATTAGCCTGTCGCAGACCGACAGCTACCGACAACTGCTGGACACGCTGTTTGCCGAACATCAGGTAAAACGCCGGATGGTGGTGGAAACGCACAGCGCGGCCTCAATATGCGCGATGGTACGTGCCGGGGTAGGCGTAGCCGTGGTTAACCCGCTTACGGCACTGGACTATGCCGGGAGCGAGATTGTGATTCGCCCGTTTAGCCTCTCCGTCCCGTTTACCGTCAGCCTGATCCGCCCCCTGCATCGCCCGGCGTCGGCACTGGTTGATGCCTTTACCGGGCATTTGATTGAGCATGCGCGTGAGGTGGCGCTTCGCTTACCTGACCGGCAAAATCCGTTATGACAGCATAAACTCCACCGCATCAGCAGCGTGAATGGCGGCAGTGTCGAATACCGGGATCGGGCTTCGCTCAGCCGGTACCAGCAGGCCGATCTCGGTACAGCCGAAGATCACCCCTTCAGCCCCCTGCCGGGCAAGTTGTTCAATCACGCTGACGTAATATGTCCGGGAAGACTCACTGAAGGTGCCGAGGCAAAGCTCATCAAAAATAATCTGATTAATGCGCGCCCGGTCGGCGTCATCCGGGATCAGGCTTTCGATACCAAACTCACTGCTCAACCGGCCACGGTAAAAATCCTGCTCCATGGTGTAGCGCGTTCCCAGCAGCGCCACGCGACGCATCCCCGCCGCGCCAATCGCGCGCCCGGTCGCATCCGCAATATGCAAAAACGGCAGCGGGCAACGCGCTTCAATGTGCGAAGCAACTTTATGCATCGTGTTGGTACAGAGCAAAATCCCTTCGGCACCGGCACGCTGAAGCCCGAGTGCCGCCTGCGCCAGTATCTCTCCGGCTTTGTCCCATTCACCGCTCGACTGGCACGCTTCAATCTCATGGAAATCCACGCTGTGCAGCAGCAGACTGGCAGAATGCAGTCCCCCGAGGCGCTGCTTCACCCCTTCATTAATTAAACGATAGTAGGGAATGGTCGATTCCCAGCTCATGCCACCCAGCAGGCCGATTGTTTTCATTATCCCTCCTTCTCTGTTTATCTCAGTGAAGCAAACTTGTGATCGCGTTTCCAGTTCTTTGTCGCGCCGTTTCTTTTTAAAAGAAGGTGATATAAATTAAATGAAACAATATTTCATTTAATGACGAGGGAAAGCATGTTTATTTTCCACAACGAGACCACGCTTGACGATCTGGGTAACGGCGTAACCCGTCGGATCCTGGCCCATAGCGGTAAGATGATGGCGGTTGAGGTGAATTTCGCCCAGGGCGCGATTGGCCCGATGCATAGCCATCCGCATGAACAGCTAACCTATGTGCTGTCCGGTGAGTTCGAATTCACCATTGGTGAAGAGAAGCATATCGTCAGGGCCGGCGATACGCTCTACAAAGCGCCACACGTCATGCACGGCTGCGTATGTCTTCAACCCGGCACCCTGCTGGATACCTTTACCCCCGTACGGGAAGATTTTCTGCAATAAAAAAGGGCGCTGATTTCAGCGCCCTTTTTCTCTGCGTCAGTTATTCCGCTACCGGCTCTGGCAGCGGGTTACGGCTAAGCATTGCTTCACGAAGCAATACGCTACCGCAGGCGAACAGCCCACCCAGGATCCCCGCCAGCATGACAATCAGCGCTTTCCCCGGGCCATCTTTTTTCACAGGCATGGAAGGCGAAAGCTGATATTTGAAGGGTTCCAGTTTAACGTCTTCAACGGAGAGTTTTTTCAGCTGCGCCAGATAATACTCACGGTTCTGGAAGTCTGCATTCAGCTCAGACACATCCTTAAGATTTTTCTCAATCTGCAATTTCTGCGCGATACCGTCAGCGCCGAGGGCAACGGAGTAATCCGGATCGTCTTTTACGGCCTGTCCGTTGCTGTAGACAGGTTTCTTAATGCCCGCCGCGTTAGCCACTTCCAGCGAATAGTTAAGACGCTGCAGATTGGTGTTGTGAATATTGGTCAGACGCACCCGATCCAGATCCAGCTGCTGCTCTACCACCTTCGTTTTCAGGGCGAGCTGGTTACGGATATTCAGCATGATCTCTTGCTCGACAATCGCGGCAATATACTTGATATACCCTTCCAGAACGGTTTGCGCATCTCCCGCCGTGGGGGCGGTGAAGCTGAGCGTCCAGGAGACGTAAGGCGCTTTATCCGCGTCTTTTACCTGAGTGTTATCAATCGCTTTCATCTTCTCAGAGATATTGACCACCGCACGATGCAGCTCCAGCGGATCCACGTTTGTCCCCTCAAGCTGTGACATAACGTAAGGGGAGGATTTCATATACTCTTCAAGCAATGACTGCGACTGAAACTTTTTGATAAACAGTCCAAACACTTCATCACGGGACACTTTTACGTCCACATCCAGAACCTGGAGTGCCACCATCATCTGGCGCAGCGGGTTCCACTGCGTCTGTTCGGCAGGCGTGATCACCGCTTTACTGGTCCATTTCTGCGGCAGTAAAAAGGCAATCGCCAGTCCGGCCAGCGCAAACGCGAACGCAATTGCGATGATGCGTTTTTTGGCGGCAAGCAGGATGTCTAACAGCCCCAAAAGGTCGATTTCTTTAGTGCTGACAGCCGGGGTGGCATAAGAAGGAAAATCGAGGTCCGTGTTTTTTTTGAAATCCATCGCTGACATAGACGTTCTTCTGTTAAGAGTGCAGGTAATTTCTGCCTCGTGAGTTCAAGTGGTCCGATGATACAAGAAAGTAAGAATAATCTGAACGCGATATTGATCTATCTGTGTACTGGCTATCAAAGTTGGTAGTTAGTACCTTTCCGGTATTATTGTTATTAATCATCCGCTTTTCTTTCTGCTTACATGCAAGACCTGCCTTGATCGCCAGAAATAGCGACAAAATGCCACCCTCCTCACTTTATTGAAACAGCGTTTCGATGCTGATCACATTTCCATCATTAAGCGAATGACGCGGGAAAAAATAGCCATAATATAAAATAAAACACTGTTTTATTATTCGAAAACTACGGTTCGGATGTCCTGAAACTCATACCGTCATTTCACCCACTGATTGCCAGGTAGGTCTGTATGAATGAAAACAAGCTGCTGGGGCTCGCATGGATATCACCCTACATTATTGGGTTGATACTCTTTACGGCTTTCCCCTTCGTCTCATCGTTTTTCCTTAGTTTTACGGATTACGATTTGATGAGCCCGCCGGTGTTTAACGGCATCGAAAACTATCGCTATATGTTTACTGAAGACACGCTCTTCTGGACATCAATGGGTGTCACGTTCGCGTATGTATTTTTGACCATTCCGCTGAAGCTCGCGTTTGCATTAGGGATTGCGTTTGTTCTCAACTTCAAATTACGCGGGATCGGCTTTTTCCGTACCGCTTACTATATTCCGTCGATCCTCGGCAGCTCCGTGGCGATTGCTGTCTTGTGGCGCGCCTTATTTGCGATAGATGGTCTGCTGAACAGCTTTATTGGCGTATTTGGCTTCGACCCGGTGAACTGGCTGGGTGAGCCCTCTCTGGCGCTGATGTCTGTGACCCTGCTGCGCGTCTGGCAGTTCGGCTCCGCGATGGTCATCTTCCTGGCGGCGCTGCAAAACGTTCCGCAGTCTCAGTATGAAGCGGCAATGATCGACGGCGCGTCCAGATGGCAAATGTTCATGAAAGTGACCGTGCCGCTGATTACGCCAGTGATTTTCTTCAACTTCATCATGCAAACCACTCAGGCATTCCAGGAATTTACCGGGCCGTACGTCATTACCGGCGGCGGGCCAACCTACTCGACCTATCTGTTCTCGCTCTACATCTACGACACGGCGTTCAAATATTTCGATATGGGTTATGGCGCGGCGCTGGCGTGGATCCTGTTCCTGGTGGTGGCCGTCTTTGCCGGTATCGCCTTTAAGTCATCGAAATACTGGGTGTTCTACTCCGCCGATAAAGGAGGCAAAAATGGCTGATATTCAACACCTTTCCGCGGCAAGAAGCGTCGCCGAACGCGAGGTTGCCCGTACGCAGCGCAGAGAGAAAATCAACGCCACCGTTCGCTATACGATCCTGCTGTTTGTCGGCCTGCTGATGCTCTACCCGCTGGTGTGGATGTTCTCAGCGTCGTTCAAACCGAACCACGAGATCTTCACTACCCTGAGCCTGTGGCCGGCACATGCCACCTGGGACGGGTTTATCAACGGCTGGAAGACCGGGACCGAGTACACCTTCGGCCATTACATGCTGAACACCTTTAAGTACGTGATCCCCAAAGTGATCCTGACCATTATCTCCTCCACCATTGTGGCGTATGGTTTTGCCCGCTTTGAGATCCCGTGGAAAAAATTCTGGTTCGCCACGCTCATCACCACCATGCTGCTGCCCAGCACCGTGCTGTTGATTCCGCAGTACCTGATGTTCCGTGAAATGGGCATGTTGAACAGCTACATGCCGCTGTACCTGCCGCTGGCCTTCGCCACGCAGGGGTTCTTCGTCTTTATGCTGATCCAGTTCCTGCGCGGCGTGCCGCGTGACATGGAAGAGGCGGCGCAAATCGACGGCTGTAACTCCCTTCAGGTGCTGTGGTACGTGGTGGTGCCGATCCTGAAACCGGCCATTATCTCCGTCGCCCTGTTCCAGTTCATGTGGTCAATGAATGACTTTATCGGGCCGCTGATTTATGTCTACAGCGTGGATAAATACCCGATTGCACTGGCGCTGAAAATGTCCATCGACGTTACCGAAGGTGCGCCGTGGAACGAAATTCTGGCAATGGCGAGCATCTCCATTCTGCCATCCATCATTGTGTTCTTCCTGGCCCAACGCTACTTCGTGCAGGGCGTCTCCAGCAGCGGAATTAAAGGTTAAGAGGGAAATATCATGGCTGAAGTTGTCTTCAATAAACTGGAAAAGGTTTACTCCAACGGCTTCAAAGCCGTACATGCTATCGACCTGAAGATCGCCGAGGGGGAGTTTATGGTGATCGTCGGTCCATCCGGCTGTGCCAAGTCCACCACCCTTCGCATGCTGGCGGGGCTGGAAACCATCAGCGGCGGTGAGGTGCGGATCGGCGATAAGATCGTGAACAACCTCGCACCGAAGGAGCGCGGCATTGCGATGGTGTTCCAGAACTACGCGCTCTACCCGCACATGACGGTGCGCGAAAATCTGGCCTTTGGTCTGAAGCTGAGCAAACTGCCGAAAGAGCAAATTGAGTCGCAGGTAAACGAAGCGGCAAAAATCCTGGAACTGGAGTCGCTGCTTGACCGCCTGCCGCGTCAGCTTTCCGGTGGACAGGCCCAGCGCGTTGCGGTTGGCCGCGCGATTGTGAAAAAGCCGGACGTGTTTCTCTTTGACGAACCGCTGTCAAACCTTGATGCCAAGCTCCGTGCCTCGATGCGTATTCGTATTTCTGATCTGCATAAGCAGCTGAAGCAGTCCGGTAAACCGGCCACCACCGTCTACGTCACGCATGACCAGACCGAAGCGATGACCATGGGCGACCGTATCTGTGTAATGAAGCTGGGCCACATCATGCAGGTCGATACCCCGGATAATCTTTACCACAAGCCCAACAACATGTTCGTCGCGGGATTCATCGGTGCACCGGAGATGAACATTCGTAAAAGCCAGCTGGTGGAAAAAGCCGGTCAACTGCACATCACCCTCGGCAATGAAACCATGCCGCTCAATGCGCAAACGCAGGAAAAAGTCGCTGCTTATGCCGGTCAGGACGTGTTCTACGGTGTGCGTCCGGAGTTTGTGTCGATCTCAGACTCGCCTTTCCCGGATGGGTGCAGCGGCGAAATGGTGCGCGTGGAGAACATGGGCCACGAATTCTTTGTGTACCTGAAGGTAGGAGACAACGAACTGACCGCCAGAATCCCTTCGGAAGAGGCTAAGCCGATGATTGCTAAAGGGCTTAACCGAAAAGTCTATTTCCGCTTCGACATGAATAAGTGCCATATTTTTGACGCAAAAACTGAACTGAACCTCTCTCTCTGATGGAGCAAGAAAAATGAAAAATGTGCTTTTAAGCGCAGCAATCTCCGCGCCCCTGGGCCTTACTGCTTTGCCATCGATGGCGCAAGATACCGATTTACGTATGTCCTGGTGGGGCGGTAATGGCCGTCACCAGGTGACGCTGAAAGCGTTAGAAGAGTTCCATAAACAGAACCCTGACATTAACGTTAAGGCGGAATACACCGGCTGGGACGGCCATCTTTCCCGTCTGACCACCCAGATTGCAGGCGGCACAGAGCCGGATGTGATGCAAACCAACTGGAACTGGCTGCCGATCTTCTCGAAAACCGGCGACGGCTTTTACGATCTGAATAAAATGAAGGACGTGATAGATCTAAGCCAGTTTGATGCCAAAGAGCTCCAGTCCACAACGGTCAACGGCAAGCTGAACGGGATCCCAATCTCCGTGACCGCGCGCGTCTTCTACTTTAACGACGAAACGTGGAAAAAAGCGGGCATCGACTACCCAAAAACCTGGGACGAACTGATGGCCGCCGGTAAAACCTTCGAAAGCAAGCTCGGCAAGCAGTATTACCCTGTCATACTGGAACACCAGGACACGCTGGCGCTGCTGAATTCTTACATGGTTCAGAAATACAACATCCCTGCCGTGGACGAGAAAACCAAAAAATTCACCTACAGCAAGGCGCAATGGGTGGAGTTCTTCCAGACCTACAAAAAACTGATTGATAGCCATGTGATGCCGGACACCAAATACTATGCGTCGTTTGGCAAGAGCAACATGTATGAGATGAAGCCGTGGATCCAGGGGGAATGGGGCGGCACCTATATGTGGAACTCCACCATCAACAAATACTCCGATAACCTCAAGCCACCGGCAAAACTGGTGCTGGGCAGTTACCCGATGCTGCCGGGTGCCACGGATGCGGGCCTGTTCTTCAAACCGGCACAGATGCTGTCGATCGGTAAATCGACCAAAAACCCGGAAGCGGCGGCAAAGCTGATTAACTTCCTGCTGAACAGTAAAGAGGGCGTGGAGACGCTGGGCCTGGAGCGTGGCGTACCGCTGAGCAAAGTGGCGGTTCAGTACCTGACTGAAGCCGGTACCATTAAAGAAAACGACCCGTCGGTTGCAGGCCTGCGTCTGGCGCAGTCGCTGCCTGCAAAACTCAGCGTGTCACCTTACTTTGACGATCCGCAGATTGTGGCGCAGTTCGGCACCTCGCTGCAGTATATCGACTATGGTCAGAAATCAGTGGAAGAGACCGCTGCAGATTTCCAGCGTCAGGCTGAGCGTATTCTGAAGCGGGCGATGCGTTAAAAGGCGACGCCTTACCGGGCCGACAAGGTATTGTAGGCCCGGTAAGCGAAGCGCCACCGGGCAATAACATTACACGCCAATATTACGTAATTTCTCCCCGCTCATCAGCTTGCGTTCAATATGCTCCAGCGTCACGCCTTTGGTTTCAGGAATCAGCCAGAAGGTTACCCCGATAAACACCACGTTCAGTACCGTGTAGAGCCAGAACGTTCCTGCTGCACCAATGGCATCCAGCAGCGTCAGGAAGGTTGCGCCGATGATCATGTTCGACACCCAGTTGGTGGTGGTGGAACAGGTGATGCCAAAGTCGCGGCACTTCAGCGGCTGAATTTCAGAGCACAGGATCCACACCACCGGTGCGGCGCTCATGGCATATCCGGCGATACACATCATGGTCATCCCGACAGAGAGCCAGGAGAGACCGCTCGAGGCGGTGCCATTATCAAACTGCATCAGACAGTAACCGAGGATCAGCGTACCGAGCGCCATTACGCTAAAGCCAATCTTCAGCGCCGGTTTACGACCGGCTTTATCCACGGTAAATACCGCGATAAACGTGGCAAACATAAAGGTCAGCCCGACCACCAGCGTTGCAATCATCTGCTGTTCAGTGGTGGTGAATCCGGCCATTTTGAAGATACGCGGCGCGTAATACATGATGATGTTCATCCCGGTGAACTGCTGCATCGCCTGCAGCAGCATGCCAAGGAACACCGCGCGACGCACGTTGCGGTTGGCTTTAAACAGCGACCAGCCGCCCTGCTTCAGCTTCAGGCTTTCGCGGATCTCGTTCAGCTCTTCACGCGCTTTCTCTGAGGTATCACGCAGCATGCGCAGCACCTCTTCCGCTTCCACGTGACGACCTTTCTGCGCCAGCCAGCGCGGGCTGTTCGGCAGGAAAATCACCAGCACAATCAGCAACAGCGCGGGCAGCGCCAGCACGCCCAGCATGGCGCGCCAGTTACCGCTGTAGCTGAAGTAAGTATCCGACAGAAACGCCAGTACGATACCCAGCGTGACCATCAGCTGGTACATACTGATCATCTTGCCGCGCACGTTCTCGCTCGCCATCTCCGAGAGATACAGCGGCGCGGTGTAGGAGGCAATCCCGACCGCCACGCCCAGCAGGACGCGGGAGAGCAGCAGCACTTCCACGTTGGTGGCGAACGCAGAGCCAATGGAGCCTGCCACAAACAGGATCGCCCCAACCATCAGGCTATATTTGCGCCCGAGACGGAACGAGAGCCAGCCATTGAACAGCGCGCCGATGGCCGCGCCAAGCATCATGCTGCTCACCACCCACTCCTGCAGGCGACTGCTCAGCGTAAAGTGATCGGTAATAAACGGTAATGCGCCAGCAATGACGCCGATATCCAGTCCAAATAACAAGCCAGCCACTGCCGCCGCAATGGAGACAAACTGGTTCATGCGGCGAGTATCGCGCAGCGCCGCGGGCATGAGGGTAGAGTCATTTATAGATGTCATAGTTTCCTGCCTGAACAGAGAAATTCGTTAAGTGAAATTACGAGATAGCGAAGAAAAGTGTCAGGCCGGAATTCGCGAAGATATGGATTATTTCGCTATGGCATGGCGATCTGTGATGGACATTACAATTTCAACTCACGGTGAAATATCGCCATATTTTACTAATTGATTAATATTTAAGTAATAAAACTGTGATGCGCGTCATTTATGATTTTTTAGTATGGATTTTTCATCTTTGTCGATATGGATAATGACAATTTTTGAGCAAAAAAAACCTCCACCCGCAGGCAGAGGCTCTTTCGTCAGCGCGAATTAACGCGCCAGCCAGCCGCCATCAACCGCTACGGTATAACCGTTGATGTAGTC
Source organism: Enterobacter sp. A8 (assembly GCF_004296595.1). NCBI lineage: Bacteria > Pseudomonadati > Pseudomonadota > Gammaproteobacteria > Enterobacterales > Enterobacteriaceae > Enterobacter > Enterobacter sp. A8. The sequence continues at coordinate 454,492 of NZ_SCMF01000003.1, read as the reverse complement.
CGACGCCTTCGATGCCAGGAACACCACAGGTCCTTTCAGATCGTCCGGCAGCCCCCAACGCCCTGCCGGGATTCGGTCAAGGATTTCCGCGCTACGCTGCTCGTCCGCACGCAGCGGCTGGGTGTTGTTGGTCGCCATGTAGCCCGGGGCAATGGCGTTAACGTTGATATTGTGCTTCGCCCATTCGTTCGCCAGCAGACGGGTGACCCCCATCACTGCGCTTTTTGACGCGGTGTAAGACGGCACCCGGATGCCCCCCTGGAAGGAGAGCATGGAGGCGATATTGATAATCTTGCCGCCATTCCCCTGAGCGATGAAGTGTTTCGCCGCCGCCTGAGACATAAAGAACACGCTTTTGATATTCAGGTTCATCACGTCGTCCCAGTCGCGCTCGCTGAAGTTAATGGCGTCTTCACGGCGGATCAGCCCGGCATTATTGACCAGAATATCGATATGACCGAATTCCGCCACGGCGCGATCCAGCAGGTCAGGAATGGCGTCGATTTTACGCAGATCCGCGGTCAGGCTCAGGAAACGGCGGCCCAGCGCGGTCACGCGCTCGATGGTTTCCGTAGGCTCGACGATGTTGATGCCCACGATATCGCAGCCCGCTTCTGCCAGCCCTAACGCCATGCCCTGGCCCAGACCGGTGTCACAACCGGAAACCACAGCCACTTTACCTTGCAGAGAGAATGCATCCAGAATCATGTTTGTTCCTTACTCTTTCGATGCCTGTCAGCAACAGGCAGATTTATGCTTAACTGCCCGCGACTAGCGCAGATCTTTTACCGCGACGTGGTCCATGTCATCAAAGACCTGGTTTTCACCGACCATTCCCCAGATGAAGGTATACGCCTTCGTCCCCACACCGGAGTGAATTGACCAGCTTGGAGAGATAACCGCCTGCTCGTTATGCATCACGATATGGCGTGTTTCCTGCGGTTGACCCATCATGTGGAATACGCAGGCATCCTCATCCATGTTGAAGTAGAAATAGACCTCCATACGGCGCTCGTGGGTATGGCACGGCATGGTGTTCCACAGGTTGCCCGGCGCCAGCTCGGTCAGCCCCATGCTGAGCTGGCAGGTCTCCAGCACATCCGGAACGAAGTATTTGTTGATGGTGCGACGATTGCTGGTGAGGTTATCGCCCAGCGTCACCGGGGCTACGTCTGCCGGGGTAACTTTTTTGGTAGGACAGGTGGTGTGAGCCGGGGCGCAGTTGTAGTAAAACTTCGCTGGCGTGCTGCCGTCGACGCTGGCAAAAACCACCTCTTTCGCGCCCTTGCCGACATACAGCGCGTCGCGGTGACCAATTTCGTAGCACTGGCCGTCAACCGTAATGGTGCCCGGCCCGCCAATGTTAATCACGCCCAGTTCACGCCGTTCCAGGAAATAGCTCACGCCGAGCTGCTTACCCACTTCCCCACCCACGGAGACAGTTTTGGTCACCGGCATAATTCCGCCCACAATAATGCGGTCAATGTGGCTGTAGACCATGGTGTAGCGATCGGCTTCGAACACCTGCTCAACTAAAAATTCACTGCGCAGCCCCTGCGTGTCGAGGGTTTTGGCGTGCGCGCTGTGGATGCTTTGTCTGACGTCCACGATAACCTCCAGAATGGATCGTGCCCGAAGGCAGAAAATTAACGAAACGACGTTCCGTTTTAAGGATAAGCACAGTGTAAACGCCCATAATGGGGTTTTCAATTACTTTTAAAACATCGTTTCATTTTTTGTGATTCTTTATACCAGAAATGGTGTTCCGATCACGGAAGCGTCAGGATTCGCCGCTTCATCGCCCTCAAACTGACAAACTGCGCGATAAGTCACACTAAATAAAACAGTGTTTTGATAATTTAATACCTACTTTTTAATCTTATTTTTATTGCCGAAAGGAGCGCATTATGGCTAAAGGTATGCGGGTCAAGCTGAACTACGAGATCGGCCGGGATCCGGATACAGGCGTCGAAGTCACGCGTCTGACCCCGCCTGAAGTAACCTGTCATCGCAACTACTTTTACCAGAAGTGCTTCTTTAATGACGGCAGTCATCTGCTGTTCGCCGGAGCGTTCGATGGTCACTGGAACTATTACCTGCTGGATCTGCAGAACGCCGAAGCCGTACAGCTGACGGAGGGCGCAGGCGATAACACCTTTGGCGGATTTCTCTCCCCGGACGATCGCGCCTTCTACTATGTGAAGAACGATCGCACGCTTCTGGAGGTCTCTCTTGAGACACGGGCAGAGCGTGAAGTGTACCGCGTCCCGGATGACTGGGTCGGTTACGGCACCTGGGTGGCGAACAGCGACTGCACCAGCCTTGTGGGCATTGAAATTGCGAAACGCGACTGGACACCGCTGAACGACTGGCAAATTTTCCACGACTTCTTCCATAAAGGGCCACACTGCCGGCTGCTGCGCGTGGATCTGAAAACCGGCGAGAGCTCAATCATTCATGAAGAGAAGAAGTGGCTGGGGCATCCTATCTATCGTCCGTTTGATGACCATACGGTGGCGTTTTGTCACGAGGGACCACACGATCTGGTCGATGCCCGGATGTGGCTGGTCAACGAAGATGGCACCGACATACGTAAAGTCAAAACGCATGCACAAGGTGAAAGCTGTACCCACGAATTCTGGGTCCCGGATGGCTCCGCGCTGGTATACGTCTCGTATCTGAAAGGCCAGCAGGGTCGTTCCATCTGCCGCTTCGATCCACAAACCGGCGTCAATGAGACGATAATGCAGATGCCATCCTGTTCACATTTGATGAGTAATTTCGACGGCACGTTACTGGTAGGCGACGGTTCCGGCACACCGGTGGATGTGAAAGACACCCACGGTTACACCATCGATAACGATCCCTATCTCTACGCCTTTGACGTGGCGAAAAAGCGCTACTATCGCATCGCCCGTCATGACACCTCCTGGGCGACGGTAGAAAATAGCCGCCAGGTCACCCATCCGCATCCCTCCTTTACACCGGACGAGAAAGCGGTGCTATTCAGTTCCGATAAAGACGGTAAACCTGCCCTCTATATTGCGAAACTCCCCGCGCAACCGGATATGTTGTCTGCATGATTTAAAAATGTGTTTCTGTAACTGGCCTTGCCCTCCTTACGGAGGGCTTTTTTTGCTCTGAACGTTTTGCCCGGTGACGCTGCGCTCACCGGGCCTGGAGGGAAATATCAGAAGGAATACGCCACGCCTAAACGGAAGCGGGTCTGACGTTCATCGCTCTCTTTCACACCCACGTTACCCACCTCAACATATGGCGCCCAGTTTTTATCCCATTTATACGCCAGCTTCGCGTTATATTCGGTGGAATAATCTTTATTATTATTACGGACCATCCCTTCCGTACTTTTTGCATAAACATAATTCAGTTCGGTACGCCAGTCTCCCATGACCCAGCCGACCCAGGCATCACCACGGTTAACTTTGTCATCGTCTTTATTAGAGCTCGACGGATAACGGGTATATTCATAACGGTAGCGCGCGGCCACGTAAAAGCCATTATCGAAACTGTATTGCAGGTGCAGGTTCGGTTTATAAATGGTACGGCTGTCGTTACTCTCAAGCGTGAACGCGGGAGTCAGCGCAATATTCTCTGTCGCTTTCCAGCGCCAGCTAATTTGATCTTCATGACCGTTACCCACCACATCCGCAAACGGCTGGTCGGCCTTATCACCACCCGATTTCCATTTCGCTTCTACCGAAAAACCGACGCCATTCGCAAAGCGATGCGAGACTGAAACACGGTCTGCATTTGCGCCGTTGTCGATGTATTCATGACGCAGATCGACGGTCACCGCCTGTGCGGCGAAAGAGGTACCAATAAGAGAAGCTACAACCAGAGATTTGTTAAACATGACAAAAACCCTCAATTAAAATAACGTTTCATTTTTATGAAATAGCAGTTTATTTTTTAATAAATGCTATTTTAGTGAGCAAGATCGTAATTATTTGTTTCATTTTTTTCGGTACAAATCGGCGTGATACACGTCAACAAACAAGTGGGATTTAGGCGAAATTAATGGAGGGAGATCACGTCAGGCAGGAATAACGCGCATAAAAAAACCTCCCATCGGGAGGTTTTTTTATGAAGGAAGGGATTAACGTTCGATAGCCAGCGCTACTCCTTGCCCACCGCCGATACAGAGCGTGGCAATGCCTTTACGGGCGTTACGCTTTTTCATCTCGTGAACCAGCGATACCAGAATGCGGCAGCCGGAAGCACCGATGGGATGACCGAGCGCAATCGCACCGCCGTTGACATTCACCCGCAGCGGATCCCACTCCAGCATTTTGCCCACTGAGATCGCCTGCGCGGCAAAGGCCTCGTTGACTTCAATCAGATCCACATCGGAAAGCTGCCAGCCCGCGCGATCGAGGCAGCGACGGGTCGCATACACCGGTGCGATCCCCATTAACGCCGGATCAACCCCCACGCTGGCAAACGCCTTAATCCGGGCCAGCACGGGGAGATCCAGTTCCTGCGCTTTGCTTTCGCTCATCATCATCACCGCCGCCGCACCGTCGTTAATCGAAGAGGCATTTCCCGCCGTGACCGACCCCTGCGTTTCAAAAGCAGGATTGAGCATGGCCAGCCCTTCTGCGCTAGCATCGGTTCGCGGCTGCTCATCGGTGTCGACGACAATCGTCTGACCGTTCTGGCGCTGGGTGCACACCGGGACAATTTCATCGCGAAAACGCCCGGAATCAATCGCGGCACGCGCTTTCTGCTGCGAGCTCAACGCGTAAGCATCCTGCAGCTCACGGCTTATACCGTACTCACGCGCCAGGTTTTCCGCCGTCACGCCCATATGATAATCATTAAACGCGTCCCACAGCCCGTCATGCACCAGGCTGTCAAGCAGCTGGCTGTTACCCAGCTGCGCGCCGGTGCGGCTGTCGGTGAGGACATGCGGCGCGCGGCTCATGTTCTCCTGCCCACCGGCAATGACCACATCCGCTTCGCCACACTGGATGGCCTGCGTGGCAAGATGCAGCGCCTTTAACCCTGAGCCACAGACGTCGTTGATGGTGATTGCCGAGACGGTGTTGGGCAGGCCGCCTTTTAGCGCCGCCTGACGGGCAGGGTTTTGCCCGGCGCCGGCCGTCAGGACCTGTCCGAGGATCACCTCATCGACTTCATGTGCCGGGATCCCGCTGCGCTCCACCAGCGCTTTCACCACCACGCTACCCAGTTCAACAGCCGAGTGACGCGCCAGCGCTCCCTGAAAACAGCCGATAGCTGTACGCAACGCACCCACTATAACGACATCTTTCATCACCACCTCTGCGTTAAAGGACATGACGATAGTAGAGGATTGTTACTGGCATTTATCTTAATTGTTTAAAAATAGTGAGTTTAATCACAAGGATCAGCGTGCGTCCTGCAGATACTGCCGCAGCCAGCTTCCGGCGACGCCGGGAGGGGATCGTTTATTCCACAGCAGATCGATACCGATCGCGCGAGGCCAGCCAGGGACATTCAACTGCACCAGCGATTTCGCGGCGGCAAATTCTTCCACCAGCGCACACGGCAACACGCACCAGCCAAATCCCTGCACCGCCATACTCAGCAGTAACAGGTAATTCGGTGCCGACCAGACCGGCCCCCGGGCGAGCGTTGCCTCGCGCTCAAGATAGGTGCTGAGCCGCAGTTCCCGCCAGCCGTGCAGCTCATCGGCCTGCACTTCATGTTGCCCGGCCAGAGGATGCGTGGTCGCGACATAAATCGCCATCCGGGTTTGCATCGGCAACCGGGTGACGCCGATATCGGTCGGGTAAGCGTCACGCGCCTCCGTCAGGCCAACCTGCGCCCTCTCCTTTTGCAGCAGATCGATGACGTCCTCTTCCTCGCCAATCAGGCACTCAAATTCCGTATGGGGAAAACGCTGGTCAAACTGGTTCATCAGATCTTCCAGCACGTCCGGGTTAAGCGTATCAGAGAGGACAAACGTCAGGCGCGCCTCCGTTTGCGCGGTCAACGATACCGCCAGTTCGTCCAGCCGCGTGCTGGCGGCGAGGATCGCCTGGACATAGCCCAGCACCTGCTCTCCCTGAGCGGTTAACACCGGCTGGCGCGCCGAACGGTCGAACAGATCAAAGCCGAGGTCAGCTTCAAGATTGGCAATCGAGGTACTGATTGTTGACTGGCTTTTACGCAGCCGCCGTGCGGCAGCAGAAAAAGAGCCCGCCGCCACGGTTTCAACAAACGCGGTAAGGGCTTCAGGTGAGTAGCGCATAACCTATCTACTTTATCGATGGATACCATCTTTAATATATCACCTTTAGCGATAAAAATAGGCACCATCAACGCCCATACCGGCGAATTAACGAGGTCGAAAGCTATGCAACATCAGGATGCACTCCAACGTAAACTGCCGGAGCGGATCTTCCACGCGGTCTGCTTTGAGGGGATTGCCACGGCGATCCTCGCCCCAACGGCAGCGTGGCTGATGCAGCGTTCCGTGGTGGAGATGGGTGGGTTGACCATTATCCTCGCCACCACGGCCATGCTCTGGAACATTATCTATAACTTCGGTTTCGACCGTTTCTGGCCTGTCCAGCGCGTAAAACGCACGGCAAAAGTCCGCGCGCTGCATGCCCTGGGGTTCGAATGTGGGTTTATCGTGATTGGCGTGTCGATTGTCGCTGCGGTTCTTGGCGTCACGCTGCTGCAGGCATTCACGCTGGAAATAGGTTTCTTCCTGTTCTTCCTGCCCTACACCATGTTCTACAACTGGGCGTATGACACGTTACGTGAGAAATTCCTGAAGCGTCGTCAGCAGCGACGCGCCCTGGCGGGCTAACTCCCCTCTGGCCGGACGACTGGTCCGGCCAAACTCCGTCGAAGCAACTGCGCTCTCAACGCATAACTATGGTAAATTGCACTCCATTCTGAATGGTTTGCTAGTTGATACGTTGCTCTAATGTCGAAAATTTGGTCAAAAGATGAGACTCTGTGGAGTTTCGCTCTCTATGGCACGGCCGTGGGCGCAGGAACGCTGTTCTTGCCCATCCAGCTGGGCTCCGCAGGCGCTATTGTCCTGTTCATTACCGCCCTTGTGGCCTACCCATTAACCTACTGGCCGCATAAAGCGCTGGCGCAATTTATCCTGTCGTCAAAAACGAAAGGCAATGAAGGGATCACTGGCGCGGTCTCCCACTACTACGGCAGGAAAATCGGGAATCTGATCACCACGCTCTATTTCATCGCCTTCTTCGTGGTGGTGCAGATTTACGCCGTGGCCATCACCAATTCATTAACGGAGCAGCTGGCAAAAAGGATGACAGTGGATACCGCCACTCGCGTGCTGGTCAGTTTTGGCGTGGTACTGGTATTGAATCTTATCTTCCTGATGGGGCGTCATATCACGATCAAAGTGATGGGCTTCCTGGTATTTCCGCTGATCGCCTATTTCCTGTTTGTCTCCCTGTACCTGACCGGCAGCTGGCAACCCTCACTGCTCACCAGCCAGATGGCGTTTGATCGCCACACTTTGCATCAGGTGTGGATCTCAATCCCGGTGATGGTGTTCGCGTTTAGCCATACGCCGATTATCTCCACCTTTGCCGTCGATCGCCGCGAGAAGTTCGGTGACGCAGCCATGGACAAGTGCAAGAAAATCATGAAGGTGGCGTATCTGATCATCTGCCTGAGCGTGCTGTTCTTTGTGTTCAGCTGCCTGCTCTCGATTCCGCCGTCCTATATTGTGACCGCAAAAGAGCAAGGGGTGACGATCCTGTCAGCGCTGTCGATGATGCCCTCTTCTCCGGCCTGGCTCGGCATTTCCGGCATTATTGTGGCGATTATTGCCATGTCGAAATCGTTCCTGGGCACCTATTTTGGGGTGATTGAAGGGGCGACGGAAATCGTAAAGTCGTCGCTGAATCAGGTCGGCGTGAAGAAGAGCCGCGCCTTTAACCGTGCGATTTCTATTCTGGGCGTGTCGCTGATCACCTTTGCGGTCTGCTGCATTAACCCGAACGCCATTTCGATGATTTACGCCATCAGCGGTCCGCTTATCGCCATGATCCTGTTTATCATGCCGACGCTGTCGACATACCTGATCCCCGCCCTGAAGCCGTATCGCTCCATTGGCAGCCTGCTCACGCTCATTGTTGGCGTGCTGTGCGTGTCGGTGATGTTTGTCGGCTAACCCTCGCGTGCCCGGCCTTCTGCCGGGCGCGTCTGATTTTTACAGTGGAAACGGTCTGTCCTGCACGACCGTTTTCATCACCAGCGTAGAGCGAAGATGCTGTACGCCTGGCATGGCAGAAAGTTTCTCGTCATACAGTTTCTGAAAAGCCGACAGATCGCGGGTGACAACATGCATCAGGTAGTCGGGATCGCCAAATAATCGCTGGGCCAGCACGATTTGCGGGATCTCTTCCACCGCCTCTTCGAACGCGCTGACCGCTTTCTTATCACCCTCTTTCAGGGTGGCAAACACAATCGCCAGGAAATTAAACCCCATTTTGGCGGGATCGAGATTGGCGCGATACCCCGTAATGGCTCCGCTCTGCTCCAGCGCACGTACGCGTCGGTGACACGGAGAGAGGCTCAGGTTCACCCGCTCCGCCAGCTCCGTAAGAGATAAACGGCCATCAGCCTGCAGTTCAGCAAGAATTTTTCGATCAATGCTATCCATATGGAAGATTTTCTCAATTTTAGCGTTTTATGAGCATAACATTGAAAACTCATTTCGTACCGATACCGATATTCTTTCTCTCCGGGTAATTCAGGTACAGGAGTTTCACAGACGATGGAAATGAGTATTGTGGCCGGTTTTTGGGTGGTGTCCTTCCTGCTCATCATGACTCCGGGTGCAGACTGGGCCTATGCGATCAGCGCCGGGATCAACGGGCGGCGCGTAGTGCCGGCGGTGATGGGGCTGATGTCCGGGCATCTGCTCGCCACGCTGGTCGTAGTGGCGGGCGTGGGTGTGTTGATGGCTCAACATCCACTGGCATTATCAGGGCTGACAATTGCGGGGGCGGTTTATCTGCTGTGGCTCGGCATCACGCTGTTACGCCATCCTGCCGCGCCGGAAAGCACCGTACAGCATGCAGGAAACTGGAAACAGTGGGCGGTGAAGGGATTATGTATCAGCGGGCTCAACCCAAAAGTCTTCTTACTGTTTCTGGCGTTGCTTCCGCAGTTTACCGATCCAAAGGGAAGCTGGTCGATTGCCACGCAGATGTCAGCCTTGGGTGTGATGCATCTTATCACCTGCACACTGGTCTATTTGCTGGTGGGATATGGTTCGAAAGCGGTGCTGGCGACCCGTCCGCAGGCGGCACGTGCGGTGAGTATGGCCTCAGGGGGGATTATGGTGGCGATCGCGCTGGGATTGCTGCTGGAGCAGGTGAGATAAAAAAACACCGGCCATCGCCGGTGTGTTTTACGCCCGAATATCGTCATATTCCCGCGTGTTATCAAACTCATGCTTCGCAAACGGACACAGCGGGATAATTTTGCGATTCTCACCGCGCATTTTCTCCACCACCTTCGCCACCAGCTGCTTACCAACCCCTTGCCCCTTCAGGCTCGGATCGACATCGGTGTGCTCAATAATACTCAGATGCTCACCTGTGGGTACGAAGACAATCTCTGCGACCTGATTGCCGTTCGCATCGTTCACATAAAACTTGTTATGGCCTTCCAGAATATCCATGGTTCCTCGCTTATTTTTGGCGATACTGCAGCGCACCGCTCGGACAGGTATCAATCACGCGTACAACGGTTTCCACGTCCACTTCATCAGGAATGATCCACGGTTTACGTTTCAGATTAAACAGCTTTGCGCTGCCGCGAACGCAGTTACCGGAGTGTTTGCAGATCCCGGTATTGAAGTAGACGTCAATTTTCTCCCCGGTATAGGCCCGGTAACCCGCATCCAGTAGTTCTTTATCCATGACATTGCCTCTGTAATTATTATCGTGCTGAATGAAGCATAGCCTTACGGGATCCTGATGGCTATAACGTATAGCGTTTTCTTGCCGGATTGTTTCCCCTGCGTGCATGACTGACGCAGACGGGGTGGCTGCGTCAGCCTGGCTGATTATTCCCGCCGGGATATTTAAAATTAAACAAGTTTAATCTGAAGATGTATCGGTTGTTTACGATAATGTCCGCTCTGCTTATTTAACACGAGTCCCCCATGAAGAAACGGTCATTATTACTGACTCTGCTCAGCCTCAGTTTATTAACCGCCTGCAGCGCGTCTGCGCCTGATAAGGTTGAACAAATCCATCATCTGCAGATCCCATTAGTTTTACCCGGAGAAAAACCGCCAGAAATTCCGGCATCGCATATCGCTGCGCTGTATCAGGAAAATAAAGTTCAGATCGACCGTTTAACAGCGCAGTTGAAATCAGATTATTTACAACAGACTACCGCGAAAGATATTTTTACCGAAGATAGCCCTGTTCAGCCGGTCTTCGCCTCGCTGACTAAACTTGAGCAGCTGGAAATGGTTAATCAGCAGTACCTGAAAGATAAAAACGTCACGGGACTGCAAAAGATTAACATTGTCCTTCAACCTTTAGTCACCGGTTAAATGCCAAAAGCCCAACTGCTGAACAGTCGGGCTTTTGTAACGGAAAGGATGGCAAAGATTAATCGCGCTGTCCAAATCGCCATGTCAGACCTGCAGTCACAGAGCTTACGTCGCTGCTGACGCCAATCTGGTTGGCATTACCCACGTTGCTTACCCATTGATATTCCAGACGGCCCGCTAAATTTTTGTTAAACGCATACTCCGTCCCGACTGCGGCAAGCGGGCGAACGCCTGTTTCAAAACGATTGTGACCACTTACATCAGATTCAGCACGATAGGCCATCGCTCCGGCACGACCATAGATATCCCAGCTGTCGGTCACGGCATAGCTGGCTTTTAAGGACATCTGTAGCCCCTGGCTTTTCATTTGTGCCCCCGCGCTATGTTTGCCTTTAATCTGCATATTGCCTAAATAATCGTACCCGCCTTCCAGTGCCAGCCACGGAGTCATCTGATAACCCGCGTATACCCCACCACCGACATTATCATGATCGATATTATACTGGTTCGAGCCATTATTATTATCGCTCGCTTTCGAGCCGGTGCTGGCGTCAAAATAGTGTGACCAGCCGAATTTAGCACCGCTATACCAGGTGCCTGTATCTGCCGCTGCAAATGCAGACGTTGCGGTAAAAGCGTTAGCCAGAATTAATGCAACAAGTGTCTTTTTCATAGAAATCCCGTTTACTCTGTTGAATATTTCAGTGAGCAAACGATATCGACAAACACGACGATCGCGAAATCATTTTCTGTTTATTTTTAAATTTTAAAATGACTCTGGCAAATGCCCTACCTCCAGTAAATATCCGCCACGTTTGAACGCGATATATTTACCTTGCTTAAGTGCAGATAATACATTGAGAATACTGCTGCGGGAAAGAAGCGTACGATCCTGAATATATTCCAGAATAGTTATTCGCATCCGCACCTCATCGGGCAGTAATATCATCTCCTGCAGATAGCTGCGAATCACGGAATAGGTGCGCTGCTGCACAACCTGGGCATCACGATAAATGAGATAGGCCGTATGGTACGACAGCAAGGCTGCCACATCCTCCCAGACGCCCTGTTCACGAAATCGCGCGGCGGCTTCATCTGCATCAGCACGCAAAATCAGAGACTCCCGTTCTGCGCGTAGTATATGTCCTTGCGTCGGCTGGATCATCTCGGCAATGCCGAACAGATGAGGCTCAAAAACGCTAACTAACAGCAACCCGTCAGATGCCCGCAGCAAAGAAAGCTCTCCTTCCTGAAAAAGATACATTTGCTGGCGGCCTTTATGTTTCCAGGTAATCCGCTTACGCGGCGCGAGCTTCACTTTTTCCGCAATGGGTTCAAGTACCGCCGTCAGGCGTTCAATGGAGTGTTCAGGGCGAACAGGAGGCAATATATGCATGACACCACCTTTGGGTATTCGATAATGGCCAGTATAGACCACAGCGGCCATCACTCAGACTGGTATGAGGGAATGAAGGTATATCAGAGGGTATGGCATACGTAAAAAGATAATTTGTTTATTTTTGAACTTTACCCGCATGACACGTGATAAGTATGCCCGATTTCCTGAAGTGCTTACATGAATATCAACGTAAACAATGGGGAGAATAAACGATTTAAAAACCCTGCACTCACCCTCTTATTTCTTAAGATTATTCCTAATTCAGCGATAATTATTTTAATATTTTTAATTGATTACAAAATCGCAACCCTTAATAAAGCTTTTAGCGTTTTGAATTGTATATACCACCTGACTATTCTCATTCCTGCCGATAACAACCGGGTAATGATGATGAGAAGTTCGTGCTTCTCAGGATTTTATTTATTCAAATTATCAGGCGGTTAGCAGAACTGAGTGACTTAAATCACGCATTTCGTAAGGACTATCTTTCAATGGCGAAATTCTTCGCCACGCTGTCACAGGAGTCAGACATGAGCGAAAATTTAATCTGGTCAGGAAAAGTTGACGCAAAAAATGCCGAAGGGACAAATACAGGAGTTGCCCTCAAAGCGGGAGAGATAATTACTATTCTGGCCAGTGGTTGGGCCAGGAATGGAAGTGAAAATTTTGCGCTTACCGCACCACAGGGGCGTATTCCCCGAGAGGGTGAAACGCTAACGTTACGCAATCCTTCGCTTCAGGCACGCCTTGGTAACGAAAATTATCCGGTTGGTAATCATAAATACCGCTGGTCGGTTCCAGCTGAAGGGACGTTGACGCTGTTTTTTGCCGATGGCAAAGACCAGTACAAAGACAACGCCGGTGAATTCAGCGTTGAAGTGTATCGCGAGGCGGATATTTCCGCCGCGGCGGCAGCTCCGTTTGAAGATTTAACCAACTTTGAGCGCGATAACTGGAATAACTGGCAGGCCGGACCTGCCGGTCACGATCTTTACCTGGTTGACGCCAGCACCCGCGCCGTCGAGTTTATTACCAGACCTAATAAAAACCATGCCGGTGAGATCCTCAAAAAGACACTGACAGGTCTGACTGCCGGGTATGAATATACCTGGACGGTGAAAATTGCGCGCATCATAGAAAAATATGAAGCGCCAAAGGTTTCGCTGCGTGCTGATGGCAAAGACATTTCCGCCCCCCTGGAACTGAAGCAGGCAAATGAATGGGTAACCCTGAGTGGAAAATTCAAAGCCACGGGCAGTCAGGCTGAACTCGCGGTAGTCAGCCATGTGTCAGCCAGTATGGGAAATGATTTCCGCATCAAGGAACTGAAGATAAAGGGTTAACGTCAAAAAAGTCGGACTGCTATTTAGCGAGAATGCTGGATGGCAGTGCGATGTTCAAAATTGCTTACAGTAAGTAAATCAGCCAGAAAGCTTTAAACAGAGTCGCTTAGGATTTAGTCTTTAAGAAAGGTCTGGAGCGGGCGAAGGGAATCGAACCCTCGTATAGAGCTTGGGAAGCTCTCGTTCTACCATTGAACTACGCCCGCTTTGAGGTGCGTAAAGCATTATAGACCTTACGCCTCTTCATACAAGCCTCTTCGCAACTAAACGGCGATAAAATAATCACTTAGCACTTCGGCTTGCTGCCCTGTGCCGGAAGATAACGCTGCGGGTCGATGGCGGTGGCCTTATAACGGATCTGGAAGTGCAGCTTCACCGTATCCGTCCCCGTGCTGCCCATGGTGGCGATCTTCTGCCCCGCCTTCACGTTCTGGCCGTTATTAACCAGCATTGTGTCGTTATGCGCATAAGCCGTGATGTAGTCTTCACCATGCTTAATCATGATCAGATTACCGTAACCGCGCAGCTGGTTGCCCACGTACACGACCTTCCCTGCCCCGGAGGCATAAACCGGCGTACCGCGCGCGGCTGCAATATCGATTCCCTTATTGCCGCCTTCAGATAAGGAGTACGGCAACACAACTTTGCCGCTGGCCGGCCAAATCCAGCAGCGCTGTCCGACAGGCGGCCAGGAGGATTGCGGCACCGCATAGGATGGCGTCACTTTGGCGGTTTTGCCTTTCGACGACGATTTTTTGCCCGAGGATGAACCACCATTAACCTTCAGCTTCTGCCCCACTTCGATGGTATATGGCGGAGAGATATTATTCAGACGCGCCAGCTCCTTTACGCTGGTCCCCGTCGCGCGCGAAATCCGGTACAGTGTATCCCCGCGCTTCACGGTATAGACCGCGCCGGAATAGCTGCCCATATCCGAAGATTTACTCCCTGAACAGCCTGCCAGCAATAGCGTCAGCATCAGGCAGAACACGGCAGTGATGGGGTTTCTCGTCAGGCTTCCTGCAAACAAAACAGATCCTCGGTCAGCGTGAATGGCGCCCTATAATACCAGCCCAAACAGATATGGGTCAGCCCTTTTCCGCTCTGTGGAACAAACCGTTCGTACCGGAATGCAGTATAATGACATCGCTGGTGGTGCTGAACCATCCGCATGGTTAGCACTGGAGCATCAATGAGTATTCAAGAACACGTTATTTTGGTAAATGACCAGGGAATGGTGATTGGCACTCAGGAAAAATACGCTGCACATACCTCCCATACCCCACTCCATCTGGCGTTCTCTTCCTGGCTCTTCAATGCCAAAGGGGAGTGTCTTATCACCCGTCGCGCATTAAGCAAAAAAGCCTGGCCGGGCGTCTGGACGAACTCAGTCTGCGGCCATCCGCAATCTGGTGAAGCGATTGATCAGGCCATTGTGCGCCGCTGCCGCTATGAAGTGGGAGCCGAAATTACCGGGATCACCCCTGTCGCCGCTGAGTTTCGCTACTGTGAAACCGATCCTTCCGGGATCGTCGAAAATGAGATTTGCCCGGTCTTTGCCGCCAGGATAACGAATGCGCTGACGATCAACAGTGATGAAGTGATGGCATACGAATGGGTTGATCTGGATGCGTTGTTCCAGGCTCTGGATGCCACACCGTGGGCCTTTAGCCCCTGGATGGTGATGGAAGCGACGGCGGCACGCGAAAAACTGCGGGCCTTCGCCGCCAAATAAAAAAGCCCCGGCGACTATCGCACGGGGCTTTTTACGATCTGCAGACGTTATTTAACCGGACGCATCGCCGGGAACAGGATCACGTCGCGGATGGTGTGGCTGTTGGTGAACAGCATTACCATACGGTCAATACCAATACCCAGACCCGCCGTTGGTGGCAGGCCGTGCTCCAGCGCCGTCACGTAGTCTTCGTCGAAGAACATCGCTTCGTCGTCGCCTGCCGCTTTTGCGTCAACCTGATCCTGGAAGCGCTGCGCCTGATCTTCTGCATCGTTCAGCTCGCTAAAGCCGTTGCCGATTTCACGGCCACCGATGAAGAATTCAAAGCGGTCAGTGATCTCCGGGTTCTCGTCATTACGACGCGCCAGCGGGGACACTTCAGCCGGGTATTCAGTGATGAAGGTCGGCTGAATCAGGTGCGCTTCTGCCACTTCTTCAAAGATCTCGGTCACGATACGGCCCAGACCCCAGCTCTTCTCCACTTTAATACCGATGCTTTCAGCGATCGCTTTTGCAGAATCGAAGTTATCCAGATCCGCCATGTTGGTTTCCGGGCGGTATTTCTTGATCGCTTCGCGCATGGTCAGTTTTTCGAACGGCTTGCCGAAGTCGAACACTTCTTCACCGTAAGGTACCTGCGTGGTGCCCAGAATGTCCTGTGCCAGGGTGCGGAACAGGGATTCGGTCAGCTCGATCAGATCTTTGTAATCTGCATACGCCATATAGAGTTCCATCATGGTGAACTCTGGGTTATGACGCACGGAGATGCCTTCGTTACGGAAGTTACGGTTGATTTCGAACACGCGATCGAACCCACCCACCACCAGACGCTTCAGGTACAGTTCCGGCGCGATACGCAGGTACATGTCCAGGTCCAGGGCATTGTGATGGGTGATGAACGGACGTGCGGAAGCACCGCCCGGGATCACCTGCATCATTGGGGTTTCCACTTCCATAAAGTCGCGGTTAACCATGAACTGGCGGATACCGGCCATGATCTGGGAGCGAATTTTGAAAGTCTTGCGGGACTCATCGTTAGAGATGAGGTCCAGATAACGCTGGCGGTAGCGCGCTTCCTGATCCTGCAGGCCGTGGAATTTGTCCGGCAGCGGGCGCAGGGCTTTGGTCAACAGACGCAGTTCGGTGCAGTGGATAGACAGTTCACCGGTCTTGGTTTTGAACAGTTTACCTTTCGCGCCCAGGATATCGCCCAGGTCCCACTTCTTGAACTGCTCGTTGTAGATGCCTTCTGGCAGATCGTCACGGGAAACGTACAGCTGAATGCGGCCGCCTACGTCCTGCAGGGTAACGAAAGAGGCTTTACCCATGATACGACGGGTCATCATACGGCCCGCAACGGCCACTTCGATGTTCAGCGCTTCCAGCTCTTCGTTTTCTTTAGCGTCGAAGTCAGCGTGCAGTTGGTCTGAGGTGTGGTCACGACGAAAATCGTTCGGGAACGGCACGCCCTGCTCGCGCAGCGCTGCCAGCTTCTCGCGGCGGGTTTTCAGTTCGTTGTTAAGATCGACTACCGCGTCAGCGCCCTGTGCTTGTTGTTCAGACATGTTGGTTCCTCATAACCCTGCTTTCAAACTTGCTTCGATAAATTGGTCCAGGCTGCCGTCCAGCACCGCCTGCGTGTTACGGGTTTCAACCCCGGTACGCAGGTCTTTGATGCGGGAGTCATCAAGGACGTAAGAACGGATCTGGCTGCCCCAGCCGATATCAGACTTGTTGTCTTCCATCGCCTGTTTCTCAGCATTTTTCTTCTGCATTTCCAGCTCATAAAGCTTCGCTTTCATCTGCTTCATGGCCTGGTCTTTGTTCTTATGCTGGGAACGGTCGTTCTGGCACTGTGTTACCAGCCCGGTTGGAATGTGGGTAATACGTACCGCTGATTCCGTACGGTTAACGTGCTGTCCACCCGCGCCAGATGCGCGGTAAACGTCGATACGCAGATCTGCCGGGTTGATTTCGATATCGATATCTTCGTCAACTTCGGGGTAAACAAACGCGGAGCTGAAGGAGGTATGACGACGACCACCGGAGTCGAACGGGCTCTTACGTACCAGGCGGTGAACGCCGGTTTCGGTACGCAGCCAGCCGTAGGCGTAGTCACCAATGATCTTGATGGTGACGGACTTAATGCCAGCCACTTCGCCTTCAGACTCTTCGATAATCTCGGTTTTAAAGCCACGTGCTTCAGCCCAGCGCAGATACATGCGCATCAGCATGCTGGCCCAGTCCTGCGCTTCAGTACCGCCAGAACCTGCCTGGATATCGAGATAGCAGTCAGCGCTATCGTATTCGCCGGAGAACATACGACGGAACTCAAGCTGCGCCAGCTTCTCTTCCAGCACGTCGAGCTCTGCCACGGCTTCGTTAAAGGTTTCTTCGTCGTCGGCTTCTACAGCCAGCTCCAGCAAACCGGAAACGTCTTCCAGCCCCTGAGCCATTTGATCCAGCGTATCTACGATAGCTTCGAGAGAGGAACGCTCTTTACCCAGCGCCTGCGCGCGTTCAGGCTCGTTCCAGACGTCCGGCTGTTCCAGCTCGGCGTTTACTTCTTCAAGACGCTCTTTCTTGGCATCGTAGTCAAAGATACCCCCTAAGAACGTCAGAGCGCTCCGTGAGGTCCTGAATACGGTTTTTTACCGGATTAATTTCAAACATGGTCTGTTTTCTTTTATGGACTTGTCAAAATGCGGTGATAAGAGCGGGATTGTACCGAATCCACGCCCTTTTTTATAGAGATTACTGCCGCTAAATTGGCCAGATATTGTCGATGATGATTTGAAGGGAGCGGTTACCGCGAAACTCGTTGATATCCAGTTTGTAGGCCAGTTCGACCTCGCGTACGCCATTGTCCGGCCAGACAGCGGTATCGACGTTAAAGGCAATACCATCCAACAGCGGGCCGCCGCCCACCGGTTCCACCATCACTTTCAAGTGACGTTCGCCCACGATGCGCTGTTGCAGCAGACGGAAGCGGCCATCGAACAGCGGCTCCGGGAACATCTGCCCCCACGGGCCTGCATCGCGTAGCATTTGCGCCACTTCCATGGTCATCTCCATCGGTGCGAGCTCACCGTCGGAAATCACTTCCCCCTGCAGCAGAGCAGGGTCGATCCAGTCAGTCACCAGTTCGCCAAACAGACGCTGGAACTCGTCGAATTTCGCCTCTTCCAGCGACAAGCCTGCCGCCATCGCGTGACCACCGAATTTGAGCATCAGGCCCGGGTAGAGCGTATCCAGACGCTCCAGCGCATCGCGCATGTGCAGCCCCTGAATCGAACGACCGGAGCCCTTCAGCGTGCCATCGCCTGCGGGCGCAAATGCAATCACCGGACGGTGGAAACGCTCTTTAATACGCGACGCCAGAATGCCCACCACCCCCTGATGCCATTCAGGGTGGTACATCGCCAGCCCGCCCGGCAATGTTTCACCGCTGCGTTCAAGCTTTTCACACAGGGTTAGTGCTTCAGCCTGCATTCCCTGTTCGATCTCTTTGCGGGTCTGGTTCAGCGCATCCAGTTCATTCGCCAGCACGCGCGCTTCACCAATGTTATCGCACAGCAGCAGCGCGACGCCGACGGACATATCGTCCAGCCTGCCGGCCGCGTTCAGGCGCGGGCCGAGGGCAAAGCCCAAATCGCTGGCGGCGAGCTTGAGCGGATCGCGGTTCGCAATCTCCAGCAGCGCCTTAATACCCGGACGACACTTGCCCGCACGAATGCGGCTTAACCCTTGCCAGGTGAGGATACGGTTATTGGTATCGAGCGGTACCACGTCCGCCACGGTGCCGAGCGCAACAAGATCGAGATACTCGGCCAGATTGGGCACGGCGATCCCGCGGGACTCGAACCAGCCTTTATCCCGCAGCAGAGTACGCAGCGCCAGCATCAGATAAAACGCCACCCCCACGCCCGCCAGTGATTTCGATGGGAAATCGCAGTCGCGCAGGTTCGGGTTAATAATGGCCTCAGCGGCCGGCAGCGTTTCACCCGGCAGGTGGTGATCGGTAACCAGCACCGGGATCCCCAACTGATGCGCGTGATCGACCCCCGTATGGGAGGAGATCCCGTTATCTACGGTCAGGATCATCTGCGCGCCGCGGGCATGTGCCTGATCGACCACTTCCGGGCTAAGGCCATAACCATCTTCAAAGCGGTTAGGCACCAGATAGGTAACGTTTTCGCAGCCCAGCGCGCGCAGACTGAGCACGCTCAGCGCGGTGCTGGTGGCGCCGTCGGCATCGAAATCCCCCACCACCACAATGCGCGTGCCTTCTCGAAGCGCGTTGTAGAGCATTTCAGTGGCTTTTTCGATGCCGTTCAGCTGCTGCCAGGGCAGCATCCCTTTGACGCTGCGCTCAAGATCGCCTGCATTCCGCACGCCGCGGCTGGCGTAGAGCCGCTTTAACAGCGGGGGAAGATCGGCTGGCAAATCAACCTGTTCAACCGCGTCGCGGCGGCGCAATTTTATTGGGGCTTTCACGCGGATTATTTACCACCAAACTGTTTCTGGTGTGCGTCGAGGAACTCTTTCATCTCTTTTGGCCCCTGATAGCCCGGGACAACGTAGCCGTTGCTTAAGACAATGGCTGGCGTACCGGTCACGCCAAACTGCACGCCCAGTGCGTAGTGGTTGGCAATATCAATATCACAGGAAGCCGGCTGCACACCCTTACCGTTCATCGCGTCATCAAACGCTTTGTTACGATCTTTTGCACACCAGATGGCCTTCATATCCTGCTCAGGCTGGCTCTGCACACCCGCGCGAGGGAAAGCCAGATAACGCACGGTAATGCCCAGCGCGTTGTAATCTTTCATCTCTTCATGCAGCTTGTGGCAGTAGCCACAGGTAATGTCGGTAAAGACGGTTATAACGTGTTTTTCCTGCGCCGCCTTATAAACGATCATCTCTTTTTCGAGCGCATTCAGGTTTTTCATCAGCAGCTGGTTGGTCACGTTCACCGGCTGCGCGCCGCTTACGTCGTACATCGGCCCCTGAATAATGTGTTTGCCATCTTCGGTCACGTACAGCACGCCGCTGTTGGTTAAAACGGTTTTCATCCCCGCCACCGGCGCAGGCTGAATATCGCTGCTGGTCACGCCGAGTTTCGTCAGCGACTGTTTGATAGCGGCGTCATCCGCGTGGGCAAAACCGGTAAAAGAGGCTGCCAGCAGGGTGAACAGCGCAAAAGACTTTTTCATATAAGATCCTGTAACAATTCGTCGGCACTCACGCGCGAGGGTGGTGCTGTTGGTGTAGCTGCCGCAGGCGTTCCGTCGCGACATGGGTGTAAATTTGCGTCGTGGAAAGATCGCTGTGTCCCAGCAGCATCTGCACCACGCGCAGATCGGCGCCGTGGTTCAGCAGATGTGTCGCAAAGGCATGCCGCAACACGTGCGGCGACAGCTTTTCGCTGTCAATGCCCGCCAGTGTGGCGTAATGCTTGATGCGATGCCAGAACGTTTGCCGCGTCATCTGCTGCGCACGCTGGCTGGGGAACAAGACATCGATAGAAACGCCGTTCAGCAACCACGGACGACCGTGTTCCAGATACGTTTCCAGCCAGTACACCGCCTCTTCTCCCAGCGGGACCAGCCGTTCCTTGTTCCCTTTACCGATCACACGAACCACGCCCTGGCGCAAGCTGATGTCGCTCATCGTCAGGCCAACCAGTTCCGAAACGCGCAAGCCGGTAGCATACAATAGCTCAAGCATGGCTTTATCGCGTAACTCCAGCGGCAGGTCAACAGCCGGTGATTGTAATAATCTCTCAACTTGTGCTTCGCTGAGATCTTTCGGTAGCCGCTGCGGGAGTTTAGGCGATGCCAGGAGGGCGCTGGGATCGTCCGTGCGAATTTTCTCACGGTAGAGATGCTGGAACAGTCGACGCATTGCACTGAGCAGACGCGCGGAACTGGTGGCTTTGTAGCCCCCCTCCATACGCTCGCCCAGCAGCGCCTGCAGGTCGTCGCTTTGTGCGCTCTCCAGCGACAGTCCCCGGTGTGCCAGCCACTCCACCAGCATGGTGAGGTCCCGCCGATAGGCGCTCAGCGTATTTTGGGCCAGGTTTTTCTCCAGCCACAGCGCATCGAGAAACTGTTCGATGAGTGCGAGATCCTTTTCCACATCAGCCCCTTTGATTCTGCAATCCGGGCATTATGCCTGATTGCGAGCGGTTTCTGGTACACTACGCGCAAAGTCATAGCAAGAATTGAGATAGATACGCGATGAATATTGGTCTGTTTTATGGTTCCAGCACCTGCTACACCGAAATGGCGGCAGAGAAAATTCGCGACATCATTGGCCCGGAACTGGTGACGTTGCATAACCTGAAGGACGATGCGCTCACGCTGATGGAGCAGTACGACGTATTGATCCTCGGCATCCCGACCTGGGATTTCGGTGAGATACAGGAAGACTGGGAAGCCATCTGGGATCAGCTCGATACGCTCAACCTCGACGGCAAAATCATTGCCATGTACGGTATGGGCGACCAGTTCGGTTACGGGGAATGGTTCCTGGATGCACTCGGCATGCTGCACGATAAGCTGGCACCGAAGGGCGTCACGTTTATCGGCTACTGGCCAACGGAAGGTTACGAATTTACCAGTAAAAAACCGATTATCGCAGACGGCCAGCTGTTTGTCGGGCTCGCGCTGGATGAAACCAACCAGTACGATCTGAGCGACGAGCGTCTGCAAACCTGGTGCGAACAGATTCTGGGCGAAATGGCCGAGAAGTTCAGTTAACGCGTATTATTCCTGCGTCGGTTGCTGCTGCAGTAGCATCCGGCGCAGTTCCCGCCACTCCGCAATATCCATACTGTCGGCGGCCAGCCACAGATGCTGGCACTTACCGCCGCCCACCTGGCGTAACCGTAGCATCATGCCGGAACTGAGCATCCAGGGCATACCGAGGATATCCCACTCTTTACCCTGCCAGCGCAGGCGGGAGTCCATCAGTAATTTGATCTCACCCTGGCGGGCATTGATCCGGCGCTGGCTGCGCACGCTGTCAAAAACGACGAACGACAGCAACAACAGCCACAGCGGCGTATAGCTAAGCGGCCACGGCATCAGTAAAACAAATGCCGCGACCAAGCCGTGGAGCAATAACGACATCCACTGCGAGCGCCACGAGACGCGAAGATCAGATTGCCACAGGACCACGTTCCCGATTCCGTGTTTGAATTAATTGCACCATCCGTTGCAACTCGGTGTCGGCGGGCTTGCCGTGGTTCATCAGCCAGTTGAATAAATCGGGATCGTCAGACTCAAGCAGGCGAACAAACAGACGCTTATCCTCATCGCTTAAGCTGTCATACTCATATTCGAAGAAAGGCATGATGGAGATATCAAGTTCACGCATGCCGCGTCGGCATGCCCAGTGAATACGGGCCTTGTTGTTAATATCCATGTTCTGTTTCCTGCATTACGTTTGGCACAGTCGGTACCCCGTTCAGTCTTCTTTATTTCTCTGCGGGGACACTCGCTAGTGTAACGTGTTTTTGACCGTTTCTTTACTGGAATATTGCGAAGCTGAAGTGGGCTTCCAGAATAACCCCTATAAAGACAGCGGATTACACTATTTTGCGTGGCGCTACGCATTGCTGCGTTATGGCACGAATGGCCTGCTGAAAGCGCTTGCAATGGCTGTAGTCTCTTTTACCATTAGGCATTATCAAAGCGTTAAGCAATTCAGGATACCGTTATGGCATTTACACCATTTTCTCCTCGCCAGCCCGCCGCCTCTGCGCGTCTGCCGCTGACGCTTATTTCTCTTGATGACTGGGCACTGGCCACACTCGTTGGTGCCGACGCCGAAAAATACCTTCAGGGCCAGGTCACGGCAGACGTGAGCCAGATGACCGAACATCAGCACCTGCTGGCTGCGCATTGCGATCCAAAAGGCAAAATGTGGAGCAACCTGCGTCTGTTCCGCCGTCAGGATGGCTTTGCCTTTATTGAGCGCCGCAGCCTGCGTGATGACCAGCTCAAAGAGCTGAAGAAATACGCGGTCTTTTCCAAAGTCACGATTGCGCCAGATGACGAGCACGTGCTGCTGGGCGTGGCCGGTTTCCAGGCGCGTGCCGCGCTGAAAAACCTGTTCAACGAACTGCCGGATGCAGAAAAGCAGTTGGTTAGCGAAGGTGAGACCTCCATTCTGTGGTTTGAACATCCTGCAGAGCGTTTCCTGCTGGTGACCGACGCCGCGACCGCCGAGCGCGTAACTGAGGCCCTGCGCGGTGAAGCCCAGTTCAATAACAGCCAACAGTGGCTGGCACTGAACATTGAAGCGGGTCTGCCGGTGATTGACGCAGCCAACAGCGCGCAGTTTATTCCGCAGGCGACCAACCTGCAGGCGCTGGGCGGCATCAGCTTTAAAAAAGGCTGTTACACCGGCCAGGAGATGGTCGCGCGGGCAAAATTCCGCGGCGCGAATAAGCGCGCGCTGTGGACACTGGCGGGTCACGCCAGCCGTGTACCGGAAGCGGGTGAAGATTTAGAACTGAAGATGGGTGAAAACTGGCGCCGTACCGGCACCGTGTTAGCCGCCGTTCAGCTGGATGATGGCCGTCTGCTGGTGCAGGCGGTGATGAACAACGACATGGAAGCCGACAGCGTGTTCCGCGTGCGTGATGATGCCAATACCTTGAGTATTGAGCCGCTGCCGTATTCACTGGAAGAGTGATGCTGTATCGCCCGGTGGCGCTACGCTTACCGGGCCTACGGTTTTGGTGTTCTCCCTCTCGCTGTGGGAAAGGGTTAGGGTGAGGGCAACAGGCCGCAAGATGTAAAAACTACACCTGCCCCACATACAAATAAATTGCCAGGAAGTGACACACGCTGCCCCCAAGTACAAAGCCGTGCCAGATAGCATGGTTATAAGGGATGCGCTTGCAGACATAGAAAATGACGCCCAACGAGTAGACCACGCCGCCTACGGCAAGCAGGGTCACGCCCCCTA
The DNA here is from genome assembly GCF_004296595.1 of Enterobacter sp. A8. Taxonomy (NCBI): domain Bacteria; kingdom Pseudomonadati; phylum Pseudomonadota; class Gammaproteobacteria; order Enterobacterales; family Enterobacteriaceae; genus Enterobacter; species Enterobacter sp. A8. The sequence goes on along the minus strand of NZ_SCMF01000003.1, from coordinate 430,457 downwards.
CCGCCAGCTTAATCGCCAGCTGATAAACCACTATCAGCGACAGCCAGCCCATCGTCAGGTAGGTCACCAGCGACAGCACCTTAAACCGGTGCGCAATGGTCAGCTTAAAGAGGATCCCCAGCAGCGCCAGGCTCCAGATCACAATCATCAGGCCACGCGACAGCGGTGAGTTCAACCCCACCAGCAGGAATGGCGTGTAGGTGCCTGCAATAAGAAGATAGATAGCGCAGTGGTCAAATTTTTTGAGCCATATCTTTGCCCGCTGATGCGGAATGGCGTGATACAGCGTCGACGCCAGAAACAGCAGGATCATACTCCCGCCATACAGGCTGTAGCTGGTAATGGCCATGGCACTGGCGTTGGTGTCCACCGCCTGCACCAGTAATAACACTAAACCGACAATCCCAAACACCAGGCCAATGCCGTGGCTGATGCTGTTGGCTACTTCCTCAGCCAGTGAATATCCCTGTGCGATTAATGGTCTGCTCACCATACAAAACTCCGGGAAAACGAAAGATGATTATTCATCGCATGACTATGCTAACTGAGAATGATTCCAGTGAACACCTGTTAGCTAAAATAATTTCAATCCATAATTTATATATAAAAATCATAGATATAAAAAACAGTTTCACCTTACATTTGTTCACATTAAAATTTAATCATTATGAATCAAAGGCATAAAAATGGATCCTGCCCTCTGGCTGCATGTTATGATGGGTCAATGAAGTCTGAATGAGAGTTATGCCACTGTGAGTATGTTCACCCACGCCGCCATTGCCAGTCTCAATAATCTGGAGATGATGGTCTACAACTATGTCATCAAAAATCGTGACAAAGTGATGTACATGACTATCCGCGAACTGGCGGACGCGGCGGGTGTCTCCACCACCACTATCCTGCGCTTTTGCCGCAAACTCAACTGCGAAGGCTACTCTGAATTCCGCGTACGCTTTAAGCTCTATCTGGAGCAGAATGAGCCTCAGCAGATAAATTTTGGTGCCAGTGAAATTATCAGCTTCTTTAAAAGCGTTAATAATGAAGAGTTCGATACATTATTAGATGAAGCGGTGGAGATAATATTATCGTCCGAGCGAATTATCTTTGTCGGCGCAGGGACCTCAGGCTCGCTGGCAAAATATGGTGCACGCTTCTTTTCTAATATCGGTAAATTCAGCAACCATATCGACGATCCTTATTTCCCGGTGACCAATGACATGGCCAAAAATGCGCTGGCGATTGTACTGTCGGTATCCGGTGAAACGGAAGAGATTCTGCGCTTCGCCAGCCAGTTCAGTCTGCATCACTGCAAGGTACTTTCCATTACCAGTCATGAGCATTCGCGGCTGGCAAAACTGGCCGATTTTAATCTCTCCTGGCATGTTCCCCAGACGCGTATTGCAGGCGTGTATGATATCACCACCCAAATCCCCGTTATTTATATTCTGGAGTCGCTCGGGCGTAAACTGGCGAAGAAATTAACAGAATAAAACATCCTGTTTTTTGCATGTAACAAATTACAATTCAGGCAAATTGTTATATCGTGACATTTATTGTCGCTTTGCTAGACTCGATTCAATAAGTCATGAATTGAGAATAGCAACGATGAAAAAATTAACCTTACCAAAAGATTTTTTATGGGGCGGCGCGGTTGCTGCTCACCAGGTGGAAGGCGGCTGGAACAAAGGCGGCAAAGGGCCGAGCATCTGTGACGTGCTGACCGGTGGCGCGCATGGCGTTCCCCGTGAAATCACCCAGGAAGTGGTACCGGGTAAATACTACCCAAACCACGAGGCCATCGACTTTCACGGCCACTACAAAGAAGACATCAAGCTGTTTGCCGAGATGGGCTTCAAATGTTTCCGCACCTCTATCGCCTGGACGCGCATCTTCCCGAAAGGTGACGAAACGCAGCCCAATGAAGAAGGGCTGAAGTTTTACGACGATCTGTTCGATGAGTTGCTAAAGTACAACATCGAGCCGGTGATCACCCTCTCCCACTTCGAAATGCCGCTGCACCTGGTGCAGGAATATGGCGCCTGGACCAACCGTAAAGTGGTCGATTTCTTTGTCCGTTTCGCGGAAGTGGTCTTCGAGCGTTACAAAAACAAGGTCAAATACTGGATGACCTTCAACGAAATCAACAACCAGCGTAACTGGCGTGCCCCGCTGTTCGGTTACTGCTGCTCCGGTGTGGTCTATACCGAGCACGACAACCCGGAAGAGACCATGTACCAGGTGCTGCATCATCAGTTTGTGGCAAGCGCCCTGGCAGTAAAAGCTGCGCGTCGTATTAACCCTGAAATGAAGGTCGGCTGTATGCTGGCGATGGTGGCGCTCTATCCGTTCTCCTGTAAACCGGAGGACGTGATGTTTGCCCAGGAATCCATGCGTGAACGCTATGTCTTTACCGACGTTCAGCTGCGCGGTTATTACCCGTCTTATGTACTGAATGAGTGGGAGCGCCGTGGTTTTACCATTAACATGGAGCCGGGTGATGAGCAGATCCTGCGTGAAGGTACCTGCGACTACTTAGGTTTCAGCTATTACATGACTAACGCCGTCAAAGCAGAAGGCGGTACCGGCGATGCAATTTCAGGCTTTGAAGGCAGCGTGCCCAACCCGCATGTGAAAGCCTCTGACTGGGGCTGGCAGATTGACCCTGTGGGTCTGCGCTACTCTCTGTGTGAGCTATACGAGCGTTATCAGAAACCGCTGTTTATCGTCGAGAACGGTTTTGGCGCCTACGATAAAGTGGAAGAAGATGGCAGCATCAACGACGATTACCGCATCGACTATCTGCGCGCTCACGTGGAAGAGATGATCAAAGCCGTGACGCACGATGGCGTGGATCTGATGGGTTATACGCCTTGGGGCTGTATCGACTGCGTGTCGTTCACCACCGGCCAGTACAGCAAGCGCTATGGTTTTATCTATGTGAACAAGCACGACGACGGCACGGGCGACATGTCGCGCTCCCGTAAGAAAAGCTTCGAGTGGTATAAAGGTGTGATTGCCAGTAACGGTGAGACGCTTTAACTCTGTAACGCCGGGCGGCGCTACGCTTGATCCCCTCTCCCTTTTGGGGAGAGGGTTAGGGTGAGGGGTTTACTTCCCGCCCGCTAACTCAATAAAACTGCCCGTCACGTACGACGCTTTCTCGCTCAGCAGCCAGACAATCGCCTGGGCTACCTCTTCAGGCTGGCCGCCGCGCTGCATCGGCAGCAACGACTTAACGCGATCCACACGTCCCGGCTCTCCACCGTCGGCATGGATGTCGGTATAGATAAGCCCAGGGCGCACGCAGTTAACGCGGATACCTTGCGCCGCCACTTCCAGCGCTAACCCGGTTGTCAGTGAATCCACCGCCCCTTTGGACGCCGCGTAATCCACATACTCACCCGGTGCGCCCAGTCGTGACGCCGCGGAGGAGACATTCACAATCGCCCCACCTTTGCCGCCATGTTTGTGCGACATACGCTTTACCGCTTCACGGCAGCAAAGGAAATACCCCGTGACGTTGGTTGCCAGCACGCGATTAATGCGTTCAGCCGAAAGATTTTCGATAGTGGATTGCTCAAACAGGATCCCGGCGTTATTCACCAGCGCCGTCAGCGGCTCAGCTTCTCGGTCAAGACTGTCAAACATCGCCAGTACCTGCGCTTCATCGCTAATATCTGCGCGCAGGGCAAAGGCTTTACCGCCCGCCCCGACGATCTGGTTGATAACGTCCGTCGCAGCCTTGATATTGTGGTGATAATTCACCGCCACGGTGTAGCCTTCGTTTGCCAGCTGCAGCGCGGTGGCTTTACCGATACCGCGGCTGGCGCCTGTTACAAGTGCAATACCCATTCTTTTCTCCCAATAAAAAAGCCGGGTATGGCGGCTTCGCCATACCCGGCCTACGTTACTACATCAACACGATTACTGGTATTCGCTCATTGGTACGCAGGAGCAGAACAGATTACGGTCACCGTAGACGTCATCAAGACGTTTCACGGTTGGCCAGTATTTGTTTGCCACACCGGCCGGGAAGACCGCCAGTTCACGGCTGTAACCGTGATTCCACTCCGCCACCATTTCATGCTGCGTGTGCGGCGCATTGACCAGCGGGTTGTCTTCCAGCGTCCATTCGCCGTCCTGCACGCGGTCGATCTCCATGCGGATGGCCAGCATCGCATCAATAAAGCGGTCCAGCTCGGCTTTGCTCTCGGACTCCGTTGGCTCCACCATCAGCGTACCCGCAACCGGGAACGACATGGTTGGCGCATGGAATCCATAGTCGATAAGACGTTTGGCAATATCCAGCTCGCTAATGCCGGTCTGCTCTTTCAGCGGACGAATATCCAGAATGCACTCGTGCGCCACGCGGCCATCACGACCGGTGTAGAGCACCGGATAGGCTGACTTGAGGCGGGTCGCGATGTAGTTAGCGTTCAGGATCGCCACCTGGCTTGCCTTCTTCAGCCCTTCCGCGCCCATCATGCGGATGTACATCCAGCTGATTGGCAGGATAGAGGCGCTACCAAATGGTGCCGCTGACACCGCGCCCTGACGGGTCAGCATCCCTTCGATCTGCACCACGCTATGGCCTGGAACAAACGGTGCCAGGTGCGCTTTCACGCCGATTGGCCCCATACCCGGGCCGCCACCGCCGTGCGGAATGCAGAAGGTTTTATGCAGGTTCAGGTGCGAAACGTCCGCGCCGATGAAGCCCGGCGAGGTGATGCCCACCTGCGCATTCATGTTCGCACCGTCGAGATAGACCTGGCCACCAAACTGATGCACCACTTCACACACTTCACGGATGGTCTCTTCGTACACGCCGTGAGTCGACGGGTAGGTCACCATGATGCAGGAGAGCTTATCGCCCGCCTGTTCGGCTTTCGCACGCAGGTCAGCGAGGTCAATGTTGCCGTTCTTATCGCACGCCACCACGACCACTTCCATCCCCGCCATCTGGGCGGAGGCCGGGTTGGTGCCGTGGGCAGAGCTTGGGATCAGGCAGATATCACGGTGGCCTTCGTTACGGCTCTCATGATAGTGGCGGATCGCCAGCAGACCGGCGTACTCACCCTGCGCACCTGAGTTTGGCTGCATGCAGAGCGCGTCATAACCCGTCAGTTTCACCAGCCAGTCGGAGAGCTGGTTGATCATCAGGTGATACCCTTCCGCCTGTTCGGCAGGGCAGAACGGGTGCAGCTCGGCAAACTCAGGCCAGGTGATAGGGATCATCTCCGCCGCCGCGTTCAGCTTCATGGTGCAGGAACCCAGCGGGATCATCGCCTGGTTCAGCGCCAGATCCTTGCGCTCCAGAGAGTGCATGTAACGCATCATCTCGGTTTCGCTGTGGTAGCGGTTAAAGACCGGGTGCGTCAGGATCGCATCGTTACGCAGCATGCTTTCCTGAATTGAACGGCTGTCGAGCGCGACCTCTTTGTCCAGCGTATCAATATCCAGACCGTGCGCGTCGCCCAGCAACACGTTAAACAGGTTGACGATATCTACACGGGTGGTGGATTCATCAAGGGTGATGCCGACCGCGTTATGGATGTCGCTGCGCAGGTTGATTTGCGCCGCATCAGCACGCGCCAGCACCGCCGCTTTGTCCGCCACTTCAACGCACAGGGTGTCGAAGTAGTGAGCGTGACGCAGTTTGAGGCCTTTCTGCTGCAGACCGCAGGCCAGAATATCGGCCAGACGGTGAATGCGGCTGGCGATGCGTTTCAGGCCAACCGGACCGTGGAACACCGCATACAGGCTGGCAATGTTAGCCAGCAGAACCTGCGAGGTACAAATGTTGGAGTTCGCTTTCTCGCGGCGGATATGCTGCTCACGCGTCTGCATCGCCATGCGCAGCGCAGTGTTACCGGCAGCGTCTTTTGACACACCGATAATACGGCCAGGCATGGAGCGTTTGAATTCATCTTTTGCCGCAAAGAATGCCGCGTGCGGGCCGCCGTAGCCCATCGGCACGCCGAAGCGCTGCGCAGAGCCGAAGACGATATCCGCACCCTGTTTGCCAGGCGCCGTCAACAGTACCAGTGCCATAAAATCAGCGGCGACGCTGACAACGACTTTACGGGATTTGAGTTCGGTCATCAGCGCGCTGTAGTCATGCACTTCGCCGGTGGTGCCCACCTGCTGTAGCAGCACGCCAAAGACATCCTGGTGATCCAGTACTTTGTCGGCATCGTCGACAATCACGTCGAAGCCAAAGGTTTCCGCACGAGTGCGTACCACATCCAGCGTCTGCGGATGAACATCCGCCGCCACGAAGAAGCGGTTGGCGTTTTTCAGCTTGCTCACGCGTTTCGCCATCGCCATGGCTTCTGCCGCGGCGGTCGCTTCATCCAGCAGAGACGCAGAGGCGATGTCGAGACCGGTCAGATCCAGGGTCACCTGCTGGAAGTTCAACAGCGCTTCCAGACGGCCCTGGGACACTTCCGGCTGATAGGGGGTATACGCGGTATACCAGCCCGGGTTTTCCAGCATGTTGCGCAGGATCACCGGCGGTAACTGCACGTTGGTATAACCCATGCCAATGTAAGACTTATAGCGCTTGTTAAGGGCTGCAATGGCCTTTAATTCTGCCAGCGCAGCAAATTCAGTCGTCGCCTCGCCCACCTGTGGTGGCGTGGCAAGCTGGATGTCTTTTGGCACGATCTGGCCGATCAGTGCGTCTAATGAATCCGCGCCAACTGTCTTCAGCATCTCCTGCTGTTGCTGAGCATCCGGCCCTATGTGACGTTCAATGAAGGCGCCACGGTTTTCAAGCTGGCTTAAAGTCTGTGTCATGAGCGATGGTTCCTGAAACGTGCAGTGAATATAAGTTCCCTCTCCCGAAGGGAGAGGGATAATGGCTTACTCGTCTTCTAACAGGGCTTCGTATGCGGTGGCATCCAGCAGCGCAGCAACCTGTGATTCGTCGCTGGCTTTGATCTTGAAGATCCAGCCGCCTTCATACGGTTCGCTGTTGACCAGTTCCGGGGAGTCGCTCAGCGCGTCGTTGACGGCAATGATTTCGCCGCTCACCGGTGCATAGATATCGGATGCCGCCTTAACAGATTCCGCGACAGCGCAGTCATCGCCCGCGCTAACGGTCGCGCCCACTTCCGGCAGGTCAACAAACACCATGTCGCCCAGCAGCTCTTGCGCGTGCTCGGTGATCCCAACGGTATAAGAGCCGTCCGCCTCTTTGCGCAGCCACTCGTGTTCTTTGCTGTATTTCAGTTCTGCTGGCACATTGCTCATTGAAGTTCTCCTGATAAAAATGATTAGGCGACCGGCTTACCGGCGCGAACAAAAATCGGTTTGGTCACGTGGACCGGCATTTCGCGGTTGCGGATCTGTACCACCGCCGTTTCGCCAATGCCGGCCGGCACGCGTGCCAGTGCAATACTGTAGCCCAGCGTCGGGGAGAAGGTACCGCTGGTGATCACGCCTTCACGCGGATTGCCGTCTGCATCGGTAAAACGTACCGGCAGTTCGCCGCGCAGCACGCCTTTTTCCTTCATCACCAGGCCAACCAGCTGTTCAGTGCCCTTTTCGCGCTGCATCTCCAGCGCTTCACGGCCAATAAATTCGCGGTCAGCCGGTTCCCACGCGATGGTCCAGCCCATGTTAGCGGCCAGTGGAGAGACGCTTTCGTCCATCTCCTGACCATAAAGGTTCATGCCCGCTTCCAGACGCAGCGTATCGCGCGCGCCCAGTCCTGCAGGCTTGACGCCTGCTTCCACCAGCGCACGCCAGAAATCGGCGGCTTTTTCATTCGGCATGGCAATTTCATAGCCCGCTTCACCGGTATAGCCGGTGGTGGCGATAAACAGATCGCCCGCCTGCACGCCGAAGAACGGCTTCATGCCAGCGGTGGCTTCACGCTGCTCGTTGTTGAACAGCGTGGCGGCTTTCGCCTGCGCGTTCGGCCCCTGTACGGCGATCAGCGACAGATCATCACGGACGGTGATGTCGATGGCATACGGTTCAGCGTGTTGGGTAATCCAGGAGAGGTCTTTTTCGCGGGTGGCGGAGTTTACAACGAGGCGGAAGAAATCTTCAGTGAAGTAGTAGACGATAAGGTCGTCAATCACGCCGCCAGAGGCATTTAGCATGCCGGTATAGAGCGCTTTACCTGGCGTCTTCAGTTTTGCGACGTCGTTTGCCAGCAGATAACGCAAAAACTCCCGGGTGCGGCTACCGCGCAGGTCGACAATTGTCATGTGGGAGACGTCGAACATACCGGCATCGGTACGCACTGCGTGGTGTTCATCAATCTGGGAGCCGTAATGCAGCGGCATCATCCAGCCATGAAAGTCCACCATACGTGCACCGCATAACACGTGTTGTTCGTACAAAGGAGTCTGTTGAGCCATCTTTTCCTCGTTGAAAAATTCACCGTGAATCCCGGTATCGGCCCCGTCATTCGGCACCGACGCAAACGTTCTCTTTTACCTGAACTTACCACCGAAACCGACGGTTAACCATAAGGTAAAACAGGTCATCACATTAGCTTATGACCAAAAAACGCTGAAAAGCCTACAGAATTATTCACTGGTAAAATGCGATTCAACCCGCATAAAATTAACAACGATCTAACAATATTTAGCACATGGTGATATTTCATGCGGAAAAACGGGCCAAATTTCCGTAACGGAAAAATAGCCAGATTAGATTATCTAATGCGAAAAATGGCGTGAAATTAGATTATTTCAAACGAGGATATTTACCCGGCGCAGAGGCCGGGTAAATAAAGTGTGACGGGGATCGAGATTAACGTAACCAGTCGGGAAGATCGTTAAGACCCATCGCCTGACGAAGGAGTTGAGGTTTTACGCCCGGAAGGGTGTCGGCCAGTTTCAGGCCGATGTCGCGCAGCAGTTTTTTCGCCGGATTTGCCCCGGCAAACAGCTCGCGGAAGCCCTGCATGCCTGCCAGCATCACCGCCGCGCTGTGTTTGCGGCTGCGTTCGTAGCGACGCAGGTAGAGATGCTGGCCAATGTCTTTACCTTCGCGGTGCAGACGGCGCAGCTCATTCACCAGCTCTGCCGCATCCATAAAGCCAAGGTTAACTCCCTGTCCGGCCAGCGGATGAATGGTATGCGCCGCGTCACCCACCAGCGCGAGACGGTGCGCCGCAAACTGGCGCGCGTAGCGGCCGGTCAACGGGAATACCAGGCGTTCGCTCTCAAGGGTGCACAGACCAAGACGGTTATCAAACGCCATGCATAGCGCCTGATTAAACGCCTCTGGCGTCGCCTCGCGCATCAGCTGTGCTTTTTCCGGCACCAGAGACCAGACGATCGAGCACAGGTGCGGATCGCTCAGCGGCAGAAATGCCAGAATACCGTCGTTATGGAAAATCTGGCGCGCAACGCCGCCGTGCGGCTCTTCAGTACGGATGGTTGCTACCAGCGCATGATGACGATAATCCCAGAAGGTCAGGGGAATATCCGCCTTGTTACGCAGCCACGAGTTTGCGCCATCCGCGCCCACCACCAGCCGCGCGGTGAGCATGTCGCCGCTCTGCAGGGTGAGAAACGCTTCGTTTTCGCCCCATGCCACCTGCTGGATTTGCGCGGGCGCCATCAGGTTGATATCGCTGCAGGATTGCGCTTTTTGCCATAACGCATGGTGAATGACGGCATTTTCGATGATATGACCCAGATGGCTATAGCCCATGCTTTCATCATCAAACGCGATATGGCCAAAGCTGTCTTTGTCCCACACTTCCATTCCGTGATAGCAACTGGCACGCTGCGCCACGATATCTGACCAGACGCCAAGGCGCGTCAGTAGTTTTTCGCTGGCGGCATTAATTGCCGAGACGCGCAGTTCCGGCGGCGCATCGTGCGCAACGGGCTGAGGCAGATTTTGCTCCAGCACGGCCACGCGCAGACCGCTGCCCTGTAAACCACAGGCCAGCGCCAGCCCTACCATTCCGCCGCCTACAATGGCGACATCAACATTTTGCACGGTGATAACTCCTTAACGCGCGACCCAACCAAGGGTCCGCTGCGCCAGCACGTCACGTGCCGGAATGAATAATTCCATCGCCATCAGCCCAAGGTTGCGGCCTGCAACCAGCGGTGCCCAGCGATTGGCAAACAGATGCACCAGGCCATCGGTGACGCCGATAGTCGCTTCTTTATCGGCCCGGCGTCGCTTCTGATAATGGCTGAGCACCGGATACGCGCCGCAATCTTTTTGCTCATGCCACGCCTGGGACAGAGTCTCTGCCAGGCTCATCACGTCGCGTAGCCCAAGGTTGAAGCCTTGCCCGGCGATTGGGTGCAACGTCTGCGCGGCATTGCCGACCAGCGCCACGCGATGGGAGATGGACTGAGATGCCGTGGTCAGCGACAGCGGGTAAACAGCGCGTTTTCCCGCATGGGTAATACGCCCCAGCCGCCAGCCAAAGGCTTTTTGCAGTTCGGTACAGAAACGGTCGTCGGACCAGGCCTCAACGTCAGCCGCTTTATCCTGGGGATGACACCACACCAGCGAGCAGCGTCCGTTTGACATCGGCAGCATGGCCAGCGGGCCGTGCTGAGTGAAACGTTCAAACGCCCTGCCGTTGTGTTCTCCCGCCGTGGAAACGTTAGCAATAACGGCGACCTGTCCGTAAGGCTGGGCGCGCCATTCCACGCCGCACTGGGTGCCAAGCGCAGAACGTGAACCATCGGCGGCGACCAGAAGCTGGCCATCCAGAACCGTGCCGTTTTCCAGCGTCACACTGACCGCCGCTTCGCTGCGGCTGAAGCTGGCGACGCGTGCCGGGCAATGGAGCGTCACGCCCGGGGCATCCTGCAATAAACGGAACAGACGCAGCCCGACGTCGTGAAGTTCAACCACCCGACCCAGGGCATCAATGCGGTAATCCTGCGCGTCCAGCGTCACAAACCCGGCATGGCCACGATCGCTGACGTGAACGGTGTTAATTGCCGTCGCACAATCCGCAATCGCCTGCCAGATGCCAATTCGAGCGAGCTGCTGGCAGGTCCCCTGAGCCAGGGCAATGGCGCGGGCATCAAACCCGGGATGGTCGGACGCCTCTGGCGCCACGGCCTCCACCAGATGGACCGGAAGTTGCCCTTTCGTCAAATGCGAGATGGCCAGCGCCAGCGTAGCTCCCGTCATCCCCCCACCAACGATAATCACGCTCATGGGCGTGCCGCTGCCATCAGCGCCTCAATGTCATCGGCGTTTTTCACCACGCCCGCGGTCAGGTTTTCGTTACCGGTTTCGGTGATGACAATGTCATCTTCGATGCGAATACCAATTCCACGGTACGCTTCCGGCACGTCGGCATCCGGCGCAATGTAGAGCCCCGGTTCAACGGTCAGCACCATACCCGGCTCCAGCACGCGAGAACGTTCTGAACCATACGCACCCACATCATGCACATCCAGCCCCAGCCAGTGGCTCAGGCCGTGCATAAAGTAGGGGCGATGCGCATTTTCAGCAATCAGGGTATCCACATCACCGTTCAGAATCCCGAGCCTTACGAGGCCGGTAATCATGATGCGCACCACTTCGCCGGTCACTTCCTGGATGGAGGTGCCGGGGCGATAGAGCTTCAGCGCGGTTTCAAGAGATTCAAGAACGATGTCATAAATTTCGCGCTGCGCGGGGGTGAACTTACCGTTCACCGGGAAGGTTCGGGTGATGTCGCCCGCATAGCCCTGATATTCGCAGCCTGCATCAATCAGCACCAGATCGCCGTCACGCAGTTCACTTTCATTTTCGGTGTAGTGCAGAATGCAGCCGTTTTCACCGCCACCGACAATGGTGTTGTAAGAGGGATAACGCGCGCCGTGGCGGTTGAACTCGTGGTGAATCTCGCCTTCCAGCTGATATTCAAACAGGCCGGGATGGCACTTTTCCATCGCCCTTGTGTGAGCCAGCGCGCTGATTTCGCCTGCACGACGCATAACGTCCAGCTCTTCCTGCGATTTAAACAGGCGCATCTCGTGGACCACCGGGCGCCAGTCCGTCAGCGTGGCCGGGGCGGAGAGATTCTGCCGGGAGCCTTTACGCAGCTTATCCAGCGCGGTGAAGACTATCTCATCGGCATACGCATACTCACCCTGCGCGTGGTAAAGCACATCCAGCCCGTTCAGCAACTGATAGAGCTGCTGGTTGATTTCGCTGAACGCCAGCGCACGGTCCACACCCAGTTTCGCGGGCGCGGCCTCTTGCCCCAGGCGGCGACCAAACCAGATCTCCGCGGTGAGATCCCGTACGCGGTTGAAAATCACGCTGTGGTTGTGGGTGTCATTGCTCTTGATCAGCACCAGTACCGCCTCCGGTTCATTGAACCCGGTGAAGTACCAGAAATCGCTGTTCTGGCGATAGGGGTATTCACTGTCGGCACTGCGCGTCACTTCGGGCGCGGCAAAAATCAGCGCAGCGCTTCCGGGCTGCATTTTTGCCAGCAGCGCCTGACGACGACGGGAATACTCTTGATGAGAGATAACCATGACACCCTCCTGTGCGTTATTTTTCTTAATGTAAGGTTGGCTTACGAACTTCCGGTGCGGTTGGCTGCGAGCGGGTGAAGTTATCGTGGCACAGCAGTGCCGCCACGCGAACGTACTCGATAATCTCTTCGAGAGACATCTCCAGCTCTTCCTGATCTTCTTCTTCGTCGTAACCCAGCTGCGCGATGTTACGCAGATCGTCGATCGCTTCACCCGCTTCGCCGGTCACTTTATCAAGCTTAGGCTGCGTTACACCCAGCCCCAACAGATAGTGGTTTACCCAACCGGCCAGCGCATCGGCGCGATCGAACACGCTGACATCGTCGCCTTCAGGCAGATAAAGCTGAAAAAGGAAGCCATCGTCCTCCAGCGAATCGCTGATTGCCGAGTGCATTTTTCGCAGCGCTTCCGCCAGTTCATGACCAAACGCCAGCCCTTCGTTCGTCAGGTCGTGGATCAGCGGCTGCCATGAGCTGTCGCTGTTTCCGCCGCATAGCATGCCACTGATCAGACCGTGCATTTCGGCAGGGGTTAAACCCACACCCTGCTGGTTCAGTAACTGGTTTAAATCGTTGTAACCAGGCATTTCGTTCTGTATAGACATGAGCTTTCGTCATCAAAGGGAGGAATATTCATGATATGCTACCACTTTGGACCCTGGTGATACCAGAAAAGGGCTTGTATCTTCACATCAGGGTAGCTATAGTGTCGCCCCTTCGCAGCCCCCGGGGCAGTAAGCGAAGGCAGCGCAGTCAATCAGCAGGAAGGTGGCATGTCTGCACAACCCGTCGATCTCCAGATTTTTGGCCGTTCACTGCGAGTGAATTGTCCTCCTGAACAAAGGGATGCTTTGAATCAGGCTGCGGACGATTTGAATCAGCGGTTGCAAGATCTTAAAGAACGCACTAGAGTCACAAATACTGAGCAGCTGGTTTTTATCGCCGCGTTGAACATCAGCTATGAACTGACTCAGGAAAAAGCGAAGACCCGCGACTACGCGGCAAGCATGGAGCAGCGCATTAAAATGCTCCAGCAGACCATAGAACAGGCGTTGCTTGATCAAGGTCGCAATCCCGAAAGACCGGGACCAAAGTTTGAATAACACTTCTCAGTTGACTATGGTAGAGTAACTGTGAAGACAAAATTTCTCTGAGATGTTCGCAAGCGGGCCAGTCCCCTGAGCCGATATTTCATACCACAAGAATGTGGCGCTCCATGGTTGGTGAGCATGCTCGGTTCGTCCGAGAAGCCTTAAAACTATGACGACACATTCACCTTGAACCAAGGGTTCAAGGGTTACAGCCTGCGGCGGCATCTCGGAGATTCCCTCACTCTTCTTCTACCACTACCATGACTCAATTCCCTGAAGTTTCTGCCTCACGCCAGGATATTCGTCAACTCATTCGACAACGTCGCCGGGCGTTAACCCCTGAACAGCAAGCGCATTTTGCCCAGCAGGCCGCGGCACGCATGATGGCGTATCCGCCTGTAGTAATGGCGCATACCGTCGCGCTGTTTCTCTCTTTTGATGGTGAGCTGGATACGCAGCCACTCATCGAACAACTCTGGCGAGCCGGAAAGCGGGTCTATTTGCCGGTGCTGCATCCGTTTAGCGCAGGGAACCTGCTGTTTCTGCACTACCACCCACACAGCGAACTGGTTGTGAATCGTCTGAAAATCACCGAGCCGAAGCTGGATGTGCGCGACGTGCTGCCGCTGTCACAGCTGGACGTGCTGATTACGCCGCTGGTGGCGTTTGATGAACAGGGCCAGCGTTTAGGAATGGGCGGGGGCTTCTATGACAGAACGTTGCAAAACTGGCAGCAGTACGGGTTGCAACCGGTGGGTTATGCGCATGATTGTCAGGCGGTAGAAGCCTTGCCGGTCGAAAAGTGGGATGTGCCGTTGCCGGCGGTGGTGACGCCATCGAAGTTGTGGGAATGGTGAAACAGGCGTGCAGTCGACGTAGGTCGGGTAAGGCGTAGCCGCCACCCGACACTACAAACCTCACCCTTAGTACAGCAGACGCGCGCGAATCGTCCCCGGAATGGCCTTCATGCTCTGCAGCGCTTTCTCGGCCACATCTTCATCTGCTTCGATATCAATAACCACATAGCCCATCTGCGAGTTGGTTTGCAGATACTGCGCGGCAATGTTGACGCTCTGCTCGGCAAAGATCTGGTTGATGGCGGTCAGCACGCCCGGACGGTTTTCGTGAATGTGCAGCAGACGACGGCCACCGTGCAGCGGCAGCGACACTTCCGGGAAGTTAACGGCAGAGAGCGTTGAACCGTTATCGGAGTATTTGCTCAGTTTACCCGCCACTTCCAGGCCGATGTTCTCCTGCGCTTCCTGAGTAGAGCCACCGATGTGTGGCGTCAGGATCACGTTGTCGAACTCGCACAGCGGAGAGTTAAATGGATCGCTGTTGGTTGCAGGCTCCGTCGGGAAGACGTCGATAGCCGCCCCCGCCAGATGCTTACGCTTCAGGGCATCGCACAGCGCGGAAATGTCGACAACCGTACCGCGTGCGGCGTTGATCAGCAGGGAACCTGGCTTCATCAGCGCCAGCTCTTCCGCGCCCATCATATTTTTGGTGGAGGCGTTTTCCGGCACATGCAGGCTCACCACGTCGCTCATGTTCAGCAGGTCTGAAAGATGTTGAACCTGAGTAGCGTTCCCCAGCGGCAGTTTGCTTTCAATGTCGTAGAAGTAAACATGCATGCCCAGGGATTCAGCCAGGATACCCAGTTGGGTACCAATGTGGCCGTAACCGATGATACCCAGTTTTTTACCGCGCGCTTCATAAGAGCCCGCGGCTAGTTTGTTCCACACGCCGCGGTGGGCTTTGGCGTTGGCTTCCGGAATACCGCGCAGCAGCAGCAGCAGTTCGCCAATCACCAGCTCCGCCACGGAACGGGTGTTGGAGAACGGGGCGTTGAAGACCGGGATACCGCGTTTTGCGGCAGCATTCAGGTCAACCTGGTTGGTACCGATGCAGAAACAGCCGATAGCGACCAGCTTTTCCGCCGCAGCAATAACATCTTCAGTCAGGTGAGTACGGGATCGCAGGCCGATGAAGTGGGCATCACGGATGGACGCTTTCAGCTCTTCAGTATCCAGCGCGCCTTTGTGAAATTCGATGTTGGTGTAACCTGCCGCGCGAAGGCTATCAAGTGCTTTTTGATGCACGCCTTCTACTAGCAGGAATTTAATCTTGTCTTTCTCCAGTGATACCTTTGCCATTTACCCGACCCTGTTTTTTTGTCTGAACTGATGTTGTGCTGGATTGAAATCCGCTTAGCCAACATATCAAAAAAAACTATTGCAGCAATATGAACGTTTGCGTCGGCACTCTGAAGAAAAGTCATACAGTGCAAAATAGCAGAGTAAAATGCTGTAAATATTTGTGAATGCGGAAGGTTCAGCAAGAGAGAGGCAAAAAACGTGACACAAGTCACCGAATTTAGCTTTTCAAAATTTTTTTAGCGGGGGGAGGACTCCCCCCGTCAGATCATTTTACGATGGTTTTCACGCCATCAGCCGTGCCGATCAGCGCAACATCCGCGCCACGGTTGGCGAATAACCCTACTGTTACCACGCCCGGAATGCCGTTGATGGCGTTTTCGAGCGCGATCGCGTCGAGAATTTCCAGGCCATGAACGTCGAGGATCACGTTGCCGTTATCGGTGACCACACCCTGACGGTATTCAGGACGTCCGCCGAGTTTTACCAGCTCACGTGCCACGGCGCTGCGCGCCATTGGGATCACTTCAACCGGCAACGGGAATTTACCCAGAATATCAACCTGCTTGGATGCATCCGCGATACAGATGAATTTATCGGCCACGGAGGCGATGATCTTTTCACGCGTCAGCGCTGCGCCGCCGCCTTTGATCATCTGCATATGCCCGTTGATTTCATCCGCGCCATCAACGTAGATCCCCAGACGGTCCACTTCGTTCAGATCGAAAACGGTAATGCCGAGGCTTTTCAGCTTTTCCGTGGAAGCATCGGAGCTCGAAACCGCGCCCTCGATCTGCCCCTTCATCGTGCCCAGCGCATCGATAAAGTGTGCCGCCGTCGACCCCGTACCCACACCGACGATAGTACCCGGTTGCACGTACTGGAGCGCGGCCCATCCTACTGCTTTTTTCAGTTCATCCTGCGTCATGATCGTTTTGCCTGTGGTATGAAAACTTAGGGCGCATTATAGAACACGTGAGGTGGAATTCGTCTGCCACAAAGGGAAAATTGTGTCATAGTGCAGATTAAGCAAAATTAAGGAGTAAGCCAGAGCAATGAAACGTCCGGACTACAGAACACTACAGGCACTTGATGCAGTTATTCGTGAACGCGGTTTTGAGCGCGCAGCGCAAAAGCTGTGTATTACTCAGTCCGCCGTATCACAGCGTATCAAACAGCTTGAAAACATGTTCGGGCAGCCACTGCTGGTGCGTACCGTGCCACCGCGTCCAACAGAGCAAGGACAAAAGCTCCTCGCCCTGCTCCGTCAGGTTGAACTGCTGGAAGACGAATGGCTGGGTGATGAACAAACGGGTTCTACGCCGTTGCTGCTGTCGCTGGCGGTGAACGCCGACAGTCTGGCAACCTGGCTGCTGCCCGCCCTCGCCCCTGTTCTGGCCGATTCCCCTATCCGTCTGAATCTTCAGGTTGAAGATGAAACCCGCACCCAGGAACGCCTGCGTCGCGGTGAAGTGGTCGGGGCGGTCAGTATTCAGCCTCAGGCACTGCCAAGCTGCCTGGTGGATCAACTGGGGGCGCTGGATTACCTGTTTGTCGGTTCAAAAGCCTTTGCGGAGCGCTACTTCCCCAATGGCGTCACCCGCGCCGCGCTGCTTAAGGCGCCTGCCGTGGCGTTCGACCATCTGGACGATATGCATCAGGCTTTCCTGCAACAAAACTTTGACCTGCCACCGGGCAGCGTGCCGTGCCACATCGTGAACTCGTCTGAAGCCTTCGTGCAGCTTGCGCGTCAGGGAACCACCTGCTGCATGATCCCGCACCTGCAGATTGAAAAGGAGTTGAAAAGCGGTGAGCTGATTGATTTGACGCCGGGGCTGTATCAGCGCCGGATGCTTTACTGGCACCGTTTTGCGCCGGAAAGCCGCATGATGCGCAACGTCACCGACGCGCTGCTGGCATACGGGCACAAGGTGTTGAGACAGGATTAATCGCTTGAATTCCCTCTCCCTGTGGGAGAGGGTTAGGGTGAGGGCAAATTACTGCGCCTTAGCCGTCTCAGTTTGCTGAGTTTGCGTCGGCTCCAGCTGGAACACCACATCAACCTGATCGTCGAACTGAATGGTCGGCTGCTCATAGCTTTCCTGAGCAGATACCGGCGCCGCATCGGCTTTCATCATCCGTACCATCGGGCTTGGCTGATAGTTAGAGACGTGGTAACGCACGCTATACACCGGGCCGAGCTTACTCTTAAAGCCAGCGGCCAGCTGCTGCGCCTGATGCATCGCATCGTCAATTGCCGCTTTACGCGCTTCGTCTTTGTATTTCTCCGGTTGCGCAACGCCCAGTGAGACGGAACGAATTTCGTTCAGACCCGCCTTCAACGCGCCATCCAGAAGGGAGTTCAGCTTATCCAGCTGGCGGACGGTCACCTCAACGCTACGCACCGCGCGATAGCCTTTCAGGATACTTTTGCCGTTCTGGTAGTCGTAATCAGGCTGAGTACGTAGGTTCGCAGAGCTGATGTCTTTTTTGGCAACACCGTTCTGCTCCAGGAAAGAGAGATATTGCGCAACACGATCGTCAGCCTGCTTCTTGGCGGAAGCGGCATCCTTCGCGGCCACGTTGACTTCAATTGCCAGCGTCGCAACATCCGGTACCGCATCCACGCTGGCGGTGCCGGAAGTGACGATGTGCGGACCATTTGGCAATTCATTCGCCTGAACAGACACCGCACCCAAACTTACTAATGCCGCCAGGGCCATCACGTTAAACTTCACTGTCATTCCTCCATGTTGCGAAGAGTGCCCTAACAACAGGGCGCATGCCAGCAAGCTTAGCGGGTCCTGCTCAGTTGTCCATAAGACAACGCTTAGTTGAACAATCCCTGAACATGATGAATCCCCTCTTTCGCCAGCTGAAAGGCAATGACCCACATCACCACGCCCACCAGCGTGTTGATGATCCGCTGGGCTTTGGCGGTACGCAAACGGGGTGCCAGCCACGCCGCCAGAATGGCGAGGCCAAAGAACCAGAGGAAGGAGGCGCTCACCGTGCCCAGGGCAAACCAGCGCTTCGGCTCAACGTCCAGTTGCCCACCCAGGCTCCCGAGCACCACAAACGTGTCGAGATAGACGTGCGGATTAAGCCACGTTACCGCCAGCATGGTGACGATGATCTTCCAGCGCCCCTGCTTCATCACTTCGGCGCTGGCCAGCTCCAGGTTACTGCTCATTGCCGTTTTTAACGCACCGAATCCGTACCACAGCAGGAAGGCGACCCCGCCCCAGGTCACCAGCGTCAGCAGCCAGGGTGACTGCATCAGCAGCGCACTCCCGCCAAAAATCCCGGCACAAATCAGCAGTAAATCGCTTACCGCGCACAGCAGAGCAATCATCAGATGATACTGGCGGCGAATCCCCTGGTTCATGACAAACGCATTTTGCGGACCGAGGGGAAGGATCATGGCTGCGCCTAACGCAAGCCCCTGAAAATAATACGATAACATGACATTTATCTCGCAGAATTGTCTTTGGAGCAGACTATACTGCGAGAAGAACATTAGAGGAAATTGATAATATTAATTGGGTATTAGCATAGCTAATAAAAGATAAGCCCGGTGGCGCTAACGCTTACCGGGCCTACGGGAGACGTTATTCGGCTTCTTTTACTTTTTTGACGTTTACGTCCATCTGCGGATACGGGAAGCTGATGCCGTTGGCGTCAAACTCGCGCTTAATGCGCTCCAGTACGTCCCAGTACACGTTTTGCAGATCGCTGCTTTTGCTCCAGATACGCACCACGAAGTTAATAGAGGAAGCACCCAGCTCATGCAGGCGCACGGTCTGCTCTTTGTCCTTCAGAATGCGATCGTCGGAGGCGATGATGTTAGCAATCAGCGATTTCACCTGATCAATATCGGAATCATACGCCACGCTGATAATTAACTCGTTACGGCGCACCGGCTCGCGAGAAAAGTTAATAATGTTGCCCGCGATGATTTTCCCGTTCGGGACCACAACGATACGCCCGTCAACGGTACGCAGAGTGGTAGAGAAAATTTGTACCTGCAGTACGGTACCGGCAATGCCGCCCAGATCAACATACTCGCCGGAACGGAATGGACGGAAGGTGACCAGCAGAACGCCTGCAGCCAGGTTTGAGAGCGAGCCCTGTAACGCCAGACCAATAGCCAGACCCGCGGCACCAAGCACGGCTATGACGGATGCCGTTTGTACCCCCACGCGCCCCAGTGCAGCAATCAGCGTAAACGCGATGATGCCATAGCGCACCAGCGCAGAGAGAAAGTCAGCCACCGTAGCGTCAATGTGTCGCGCTACCATCACCCGGTTGACCGCATTCGATACAATACGCGCCACGATCATCCCGACGATGATGATGGCAATCGCCGCGACGATATTCACGGCGTAGCTCAGCAGCAGCGCCTGGTTGCGCACCAGCCAGTTACCGGCGTTATTGATGCTGTCTACAACATCGAGTTGTTCCATTTATTCTTCCTTTTGTTAAACCAAAACACAAATCCATCCCCCATGGAGACAGGCAGGTCCGTAAAGGGTAAACAAAAAGCGCAAGTTTTGCCAAACAGATCACAAAAACCGCTCTGACAGGGTATTGAAAAAGCATAAAAAAAAGCCCGCGTTTGCGGGCCTCCTGATGCTGTCAGCAGCTCAAATTACAGAACGTCGATCGCGTTCAGCTCTTTGAATGCCTGCTCCAGACGGGTCACCATGGACGTCTGCGCTGCGCGCAGCCATACGCGTGGATCGTAGTATTTCTTGTTCGGCTGGTCTTCGCCTTTCGGGTTGCCCAGCTGGCCCTGCAGGTAAGCTTCGTTCGCTTTGTAGTACTGCAGGATACCGTCCCAGGTTGCCCACTGGGTGTCGGTATCGATGTTCATTTTCACTACGCCGTAGCTTACGGAGTCTTTGATTTCCTGAGCAGAAGAACCGGAACCGCCGTGGAAGACGAAGTTCAGGCTGTTGTGCGGCAGGTTGTGTTTCTTGGACACGTATTCCTGAGAGTCACGCAGGATGGTTGGGGTCAGAACCACGTTACCTGGTTTGTAAACGCCGTGTACGTTACCGAAGGACGCTGCAATGGTGAAGCGTGGGCTGATTTTGCTCAGCTCGGTGTAAGCGTAATCAACGTCTTCTGGCTGAGTGTACAGAGCAGAAGCGTCCATGTGGCTGTTGTCCACGCCGTCTTCTTCACCGCCGGTGCAACCCAGTTCGATTTCCAGGGTCATGCCCATTTTGGACATGCGCGCCAGGTATTTGGAGCAGATCTCGATGTTCTCTTCCAGAGACTCTTCAGACAGGTCGATCATGTGAGAAGAGAACAGTGGCTTACCGGTAGCCGCGAAGTGTTTTTCACCCGCGTCCAGCAGACCGTCGATCCACGGCAGCAGTTTCTTCGCGCAGTGGTCAGTGTGCAGGATAACTGGAACACCGTAGTGTTCAGCCATCTGGTGTACGTGGTGCGCACCAGAGATAGCGCCCAGGATTGCAGCACCCTGAGGAATGTCAGTTTTCACGCCTTTACCTGCAATGAACGCAGCGCCGCCGTTAGAGAACTGTACGATAACCGGTGCTTTAACTTTTGCAGCGGTTTCCAGTACGGCGTTGATGGAGTCAGTACCCACGCAGTTAACTGCTGGCAGAGCAAAGTTGTTTTCTTTAGCTACCTGGAACACTTTCTGAACGTCATCACCAGTGATCACGCCAGGTTTTACGAAATCAAAAATTTTAGACATGTTGCTTAGTCCTGTATCTTCGGCCGTTAGAAAAGGTGCGAGCTCTTAAAGCGCGCTGAAAATTGGGCAGGTTTCCCTGCCCTTGAATGGCTTACTTCTTAGCGCGCTCTTCGAGCATTGCTACTGCTGGCAGAACTTTGCCTTCCACGAATTCGAGGAATGCGCCGCCACCAGTGGAGATGTAGGAGATTTTGTCAGCGATACCGAACAGGTCGATTGCTGCCAGGGTGTCACCACCGCCTGCGATAGAGAACGCTTCGCTGTCTGCGATAGCGTTAGCAACAATTTCAGTCCCTTTACGGAAGTTCGGGAATTCGAACACGCCAACAGGACCGTTCCACAGGATAGTTTTTGCGTTTTTCAGGATTTCAGCCAGTTTCTGTGCAGAAACGTCGCCCAGGTCCAGAATCTGCTCTTCATCTTTGATGTCGTTTACAGATTTCAGGGTAGCAGTCGCCGTTTCGGAGAACTCAGTGGCAACGCGAACATCGGTTGGAACCGGGATATCACAGGTACCCAGCAGGCGTTTGGCTTCGTCAACCAGGTCTGCTTCATACAGGGATTTACCAACGTTGTGGCCCTGAGCGGCAACGAAGGTGTTCGCGATACCACCGCCAACGATCAGCTGGTCAGCGATTTTAGACAGGGAATCCAGAACGGTCAGTTTGGTAGAAACTTTAGAACCACCCACGATGGCAACCATTGGACGAGCAGGCTCTTTCAGTGCTTTACCCAGCGCATCCAGTTCCGCAGCCAGCAGAGGACCAGCGCACGCAACGTCTGCGAATTTACCGATCCCGTGGGTAGACGCCTGCGCACGGTGTGCAGTACCGAATGCATCCATTACGAATACGTCGCACAGCGCCGCGTATTTTTTGGAGAGTGCTTCGTCGTCTTTCTTCTCGCCTTTGTTGAAGCGAACGTTTTCCAGCACCACCAGCTCACCGGCAGCCACTTCCACGCCATCCAGGTAATCTTTCACCAGGCGAACCGGGCTGGACAGTTTGTCTTTCAGGTAATTAACAACCGGCAGCAGAGAGAACTCTTCGTTGTACTCGCCTTCAGTTGGACGACCCAGGTGGGAGGTCACCATCACTTTCGCACCCTGCTTCAGAGCCAGTTCGATGGTTGGCAGAGATGCACGGATACGCGCGTCACTGGTCACTTTGCCATCTTTAACTGGCACGTTCAGATCCGCACGGATGAAAACGCGTTTACCAGCCAGATCCAGATCGGTCATCTTAATTACAGACATGGTGAATCCTCTCGTTGATTCTTAAAGTTTTGCAGACGCACGATGCGTCTTACCTGAAACCTTTAGCGGCCATTGCTAACGTGGTATCGAGCATTCGGTTAGCAAAGCCCCATTCGTTATCACACCAGACCAGCGTCTTGATAAGGTGTGCGCCACTGACGCGCGTTTGCGTGCCATCAACAATGGCGCTGTGCGGGTCGTGGTTAAAATCCACTGAGACCAACGGTAATTCCGTATAGTCAACTATACCATGAAATGCCCCCTGTGCCGCTTTTTGCAGCAACAGGTTGACTTCACAGGCTTTTACCGGTTTTTTCACCGTCACGCTGAGATCAATTGCGGTGACGTTTATCGTCGGTACACGCACGGCAATCGCTTCAAAACGGTCATTAAACTGCGGGAAAATTCGGGTGATCCCGGCAGCCAGCTTTGTGTCCACCGGGATGATTGACTGGCTCGCAGCACGCGTGCGTCGTAAATCCGGGTGGTAGGCGTCGATGACCTGCTGATCGTGCATGGCGGAGTGAATCGTGGTCACGGTGCCGGATTCAATGCCATATGCATCGTCTAACAGTTTAATGACCGGAATAATGCAGTTGGTGGTGCAGGAGGCGTTGGAGACAATACGGTGTTCGGCTTGCAGCTCATGCTGATTGACGCCGAAAACGACCGTTGCGTCGAGGTCGTTACTGCCGGGATGAGAGAACAGGACTTTTTTCGCGCCGGCGGTGAGATGCGCTTCGCCGTGTTCGCGGTTGCCATATACGCCGGTACAGTCAAGCACCACATCCACACCCAGTTCACGCCACGGTAGCGCGGCAATACTGCGCTCATGCAGTACGCGGATCGTATCGTCACCGACAAACAGCTGATCCCTTTCCTGGCGCACGTCCCAGGCAAAGCGTCCGTGGCTGGTGTCATATTTCAATAAATGCGCCATGCCCGCAGCATCCGCCAGTTCATTGATTGCCACCACGGTAATTTCCGCCCGACGCCCGGATTCATATAAAGCACGAACCACGTTGCGCCCGATGCGACCGAAGCCATTAATCGCTACGCGTACGGTCATAGATCTCCTGCAAAGCTATCCCTGAGTTCGAGGTGGCTGAAAGAGTAATCCAGCTACGCCCGAAGGGGAATCTTTGCTATCACAAACTGCGATTGATTGGTCAATTGTCGAACATTTAATCGACTGAAACGCTTCAGCAAGAATAAGCGAATCGGGGAATAAAAGGAATGTCTGTCCAGATGAATAAGCGAGCTATATGACTTGCGTCACATTTTGGATGGAATAATTTACAGAGCAGTTACATGTCTGAGGAATAGTGCCTACAAAAAAGCCGGGTGGCGCGCTAGCGCTTACCCGGCCTACTTTCGAGCCATTTGTAGTCCCGGTAAGCGTAAGCGCCACCGGGCAAAACGGCAATTACAGCAGTTCTTTCGCCTTAGCGACAACGTTCTCAACGGTGAAGCCGAACTCTTCGAACAGCTGCTCTGCCGGAGCAGATTCACCGAAGGTGGTCATACCGACGATAGCGCCGTTCAGACCCACGTATTTGAACCAGTAGTCAGCGATACCCGCTTCAACCGCCACGCGTGCGGAAACGGCTTTAGGCAGTACGGATTCACGGTAAGCAGCATCCTGCTTGTCGAACGCATCGGTAGACGGCATGGAAACCACGCGCGCTTTAACGCCTTCGGCAGTCAGTTTGTCCCAGGCTGCAACAGCCAGCTCAACTTCAGAACCGGTTGCGATGAAGATCAGCTCTGGCTGTCCCGCGCAATCCTTCAGCACGTAGCCACCGCGGGCGATGTTCGCCAGCTGCTCTTCGGTACGATCTTGCTGCGCCAGGTTCTGACGGGAGAGGATCAGCGCGGTTGGACCGTCCTGACGCTCAACGCCATATTTCCATGCCACTGCAGATTCCACCTGGTCACATGGACGCCATGTGCTCATGTTCGGGGTGACACGCAGGGAAGCAACCTGCTCTACCGGCTGGTGAGTTGGACCATCTTCGCCCAGACCAATGGAGTCGTGGGTATAAACCATCACCTGACGCTGTTTCATCAGCGCAGCCATACGCACGGCGTTACGGGCATATTCCACGAACATCAGGAAGGTAGAGGTGTACGGCAGGAAACCACCGTGCAGGGAGATACCGTTCGCGATAGCGGTCATACCGAATTCACGTACACCATAATGGATGTAGTTACCGGCCGCATCTTCGTTGATTGGCTTAGAGCCAGACCACAGGGTCAGGTTAGACGGTGCCAGGTCAGCGGAGCCGCCGAGGAATTCTGGAAGCCATGGACCGAACGCTTCGATCGCATTCTGAGACGCTTTACGGCTGGCGATTTTAGATGGGTTCGCCTGCAGCTTAGCGATGAACTCGTTCGCTTTCGCGTCGAAGTCAGACGGCATTTCACCTTTCATACGACGGGTGAATTCAGCCGCTTCCTGTGGGAAGGCTTTAGCGTAAGCCGCGAACTTCTCGTTCCAGGCCGCTTCTTTCGCCTGACCCGCTTCTTTGGCATCCCACTGGGCATAGATTTCAGATGGGATTTCGAATGCAGGGTGTTTCCAGCCCAACGCTTCACGGGTCAGCGCGATTTCCGCGTCGCCCAGTGGCGCACCGTGGGAATCGTGGGTGCCCGCTTTGTTCGGAGAACCGAAGCCGATGATGGTTTTGCACATCAGCAGGGATGGTTTGTCAGTGACCGCACGCGCTTCTTCTACTGCACGTTTAATCGAGTCAGCATCGTGGCCATCAACGCCACGCACAACGTGCCAGCCGTAGGCTTCGAAACGTGCCGCAGTGTCATCAGTGAACCAGCCTTCAACATGACCGTCGATGGAGATACCGTTGTCGTCGTAGAACGCAACCAGTTTGCCCAGCTTCAGGGTACCTGCCAGGGAGCACACTTCGTGAGAAATGCCTTCCATCATGCAGCCGTCGCCCATGAACGCGTAGGTGAAGTGGTCAACAATGTCGTGACCAGGACGGTTGAACTGCGCCGCCAGAGTCTTCTCAGCAATCGCCATACCCACCGCGTTCGCAATACCCTGACCCAGTGGGCCGGTCGTGGTTTCAACACCTGCGGTGTAACCCACTTCCGGGTGACCCGGGGTTTTGGAATGCAGCTGACGGAAGTTTTTCAGCTCTTCGATAGGCAGATCGTAGCCAGTGAGGTGCAGCAGGCTGTAGATCAGCATTGAGCCGTGGCCGTTAGACAGCACGAAACGGTCGCGGTCAGCCCATGCCGGGTTCTGCGGGTTGTGGTTCAGGAAATCACGCCACAGGACTTCGGCGATATCAGCCATACCCATAGGGGCCCCTGGGTGGCCAGATTTGGCTTTCTGTACTGCGTCCATGCTCAGCGCACGAATAGCATTAGCAAGCTCTTTACGTGAGGACATTTTAACTCCAGATCGGACTGTTAAAGGCCATGCCCTTGACGACAGCGCGTTTTGGGCTACGCCGGAAAAAAGTGCCAACAATGTAACCCAAGCGGCATGCCATGTACATGGAGCATTCTTTTGCCGCTTAAGAAATCTCTGGATCATGCTCGCATGTTGCGCAATCTGCTCGCCCGGGCCCGTCGATATTCCTTATACTTAGCCCGACCCCGGCTTCGCTGTCGGTGTACTTTTCGGATTTTATTCAGATTAACGAGTACGGAAGCAACCTCATGAAAATGCGTGCATTAGTGCTGGCCCTGGGTACAACGTTCCTGCTGAGCGGTTGTCAGAATATGGATTCTAACGGCCTGATGTCCTCAGGCGCAGAAGCTTTTCAGGCCTATTCCCTGAGCGACGCGCAGGTTAAAGCCCTGAGCGACCAGGCCTGTAAAGATATGGATGGAAAGGCTACGATTGCCCCGGCCAACAGTCCCTACACGCAGCGTCTGAATAAAATTGCCTCTGCGCTTGGCGATAACATTAACGGTCAGCCGGTGAACTATAAAGTGTACGTCGCGAAAGACGTGAACGCCTTTGCCATGGCGAACGGCTGTATCCGCGTTTACAGCGGGTTAATGGACATGATGACCGACAACGAAGTGGAAGCGGTGATCGGCCATGAAATGGGCCACGTTGCCCTCGGCCACGTGAAGAAAGGGATGCAGGTCGCCTTAGGCACTAACGCCATCCGCGCGGCGGCGGCTTCTGCGGGCGGTATTGTGGGCAGCCTGTCCCAGTCACAGCTTGGCGATGTGGGCGAAAAGCTGGTTAACTCCCAGTTCTCTCAACGTCAGGAGTCCGAAGCGGATGACTACTCCTACGATCTGTTGCGCAAACGTGGTATCAATCCAGCAGGTTTAGCCACCAGTTTTGAAAAGCTGGCTAAACTGGAAGCCGGACGTCAAAGCTCCATGTTTGACGATCATCCGGCCTCAGAAGCGCGTGCACAACATATTCGCGACCGTATGGCCGCAGACGGAATTAAATAATTTTGGAAGGAGGCAAATTTGCCTCCTTTTTATTTCGCATGAATTGCTAACTTAACCGCACATATCGGTAACACCCACAAAAGCCCCGTCACACCTGCCCTTCACCATTGAAATGTCTGGTCACATAATTATTGCAATCGGTTATTTTTCGGGTAATTATCGAATCCGCAGTAATTCAAATTAATATATTAAGACAGAGACGTTCCCTCCGTGAAAAAAGAATTATCGTTAGTTGCGTTAAGCATATTTGCCACATTACCTGCCGTTGCAAGCCAACAATCAGACAGCCAGGGTTTTATTAATGACAGCCATTTAGATCTGTTTTTACGCAATGCGTATATCAGCCGTGATTATCACCAGGGCCAGCAGGATAAAGCAGAATGGGGTCAGGGTATCATCGCCACCTTTGAATCAGGTTTTACCGAAGGAGTGGTTGGCTTTGGCGTGGACGGCATTGCGCAGTATGGCGTGCGTCTGGACGGTGGCCGCGGTAAGAGCGGCGCAGGTGGCATTGACTTCTTTAAACAGGAAGACGACGGACGCGCAAAATCCGATCTGGCGAAATTTGGCGCGACCGCCAAAATGCGCATCTCGAATACCGTACTCAGCTACGGTAATCAGCGTCCCGAGCTGCCAATCATTAACGCCGACAGTTCCCGCCTGCTGTTTGAAAGCTACACCGGCACCATGCTGACTTCTAAAGAGATCGACGGTCTGGAAATCAACGCCGGTTATTTCACCGACGAGCAGCGTAAAAGTGACGATCGCCACGACAGCGGCCTCAAGGGCTTCTCCTTCGGCGGGGCGAGCTACCAGTTCAATGACCAGTTCAGCGGCGCGCTGTACGCCTCCCATAATGAAGAGGTGATGAACAAGCAATATCTGGGCATGTATTTCAAACAGCCGTTCAGCACTGGCCAGCAGCTGGTACTCGATTTTAACGGCTACAACTCGCGTCTGGATCAGGGCTACGCAGACAGCCTCGACACGGGCCGCAGCAACACCATCTGGAGCCTGGCGGCGAGCTACATCTGGGATATCCATACGTTCAAAGTGGCGTACCAGCAGAGCAGCGGAAGCACCGGCTACAACTATGGCGGCTACCGCGACCAGGGCGGTGTTGGTGACGGCGGCAACACCATCTGGCTGGCGAACTCCTACTGGTCTGATTTTAATGGTGAAGACGAACGTTCATGGCAGGCGTCTTACGGGCTGGACTTTGGCGGTCTCGGTTTGCCGGGTCTGAGTTGGACCACCGCCTACGTGCGTGGCGACAATATTAAAACCGCTGAAACCAGTAACGGCAAAGAGCATGAATGGTTTAACCAGATCCAGTATCAGGTGCAGGACGGCCCGGCGAAAGATCTGAAGCTGAAACTGCGTTATTCCGTACTGCGCGTCTCCAGCAACGCCAGCGATTACAACGTGGGCGGGGATGAGATCCGCGCTTACGTGGAATACCCGTTTAACGTGTTCTGAGTTTGTCCCCTCACCCTAACCCTCTCCCAAAGGGAGAGGGCCGGGGGGAGGGAAAAACAGCTAGTAAAGCGTCTTCTGTGGGGGCCCGGCAAACTTCAGCGCGCCAATTTGTCCCATCCGCACTTCCACTACCGACGGTCCCGGCATCGCCAGCGCTTCCGTCATCACCGCATCAAAATCCTCTACCCGCTCAACGCTCCATGCCTGCAGGCCAATCGCCTGTGCCAACAGGGTAAAGTCCGGCGTATGCAGCTCGTTATAGTACTGACGGCCACCGAAATACTTGTCCTGTATACCGCGCATAACGCCGTAGCCGCCGTCATTCATGATAAGCAACGTCACGTTGGCCTTCTCCTGCGCCAGCGTCGCCAGTTCGCCCAGATTCAGGCTCAGACCGCCGTCCCCCACCAACCCCACCACTTTGCGTTGTGGGTTGGCAATCGCGGTGCCAATCGCCATCGGCAGGCCCATGCCAATTGCCCCGGCCAGAGAGTGAATATTCATCAGCGGCCCCCTGGCGCGGAACAGTCGGCTGCCCCACAAGCTACCGGAAACGGTAATATCGCGCACCAGCAGGCCATCTTCAGGTAGCGCTTTCTCTATGGCATCGTTGAGTTGCGCATAGGCGCCGCACTGTTCACGCAGCCCACGTTCGGCCTGTGTCACCGCCTCCTGAACCAGACCATCCCATTGAGCATTCCCCCATTCACGCCCCTGTGCTTTTTCAGCCAGCGCGTTCAGCAACGCTGAGCAGTCGGCTACCAGCGTGTTATCCATCACATAGTTACGGCTTGCCGCCGCCGGGTCGATATCGATCTGTACGCGCGGAGAGGGCAGTTCGAGCGTCCATGAACGGGTCTCATTGCTGCGCAGACGTGAACCGGCGATCAGCGTAAAGTCACACTGCGCGATCAGCGCTTCAACCGATGGCGAGTTGTGGAATGCCCGCAGGCTGGCGCGATGGCTGTCCGGCAGCACGCCGCGCGCGTGAGTGCTGGAGATCACGGTGATACCTGCATCCGCCAGCTTTTTCACTGCGTCCGCGCAGCCCAGCGCACCGCCGCCCAGCCACAGCAGCGGCTGTTTCGCCTGCTTGAGTTGCGCCCAAAGCGCATTAACACTCCCGACATCTACCGGCGAAACCGACGCCGGTTTCACCGGAGCGGTCACCAGCGACAGCGGAATTTTCGCGCCCTGAATATCAATCGGGATCTCCACGGAGACCGGCCCGCACGGCGGTGTCTGCGCCTCCTGAATCGCTTTATGCAAAATCGCTATCGCCTGACTGGCATTGCTGATGCGATACGCCCGTTTTGAGCTGGCCTTCAGGAAAGTCAGCTGGTCGCGGGTTTCATGGATAAACCCGGTGTCGGCATCCAGCCAGGCTTTTTCTACCTGCCCGGTCAGGTGCAGCAGCGGCGTGCAGGCGTTCATCGCCTCCACCAGCGCGCCTACGGCGTTACCCGCGCCCGCGCCGGTGCTGGTCAGCGCCACGCCAAGGCCGGAAAAACGTCCGTGGGCATCAGCCATGGTGACAGACCCCGCTTCGCCGCGTGCCGGTACAAAGCGGATGTTGCCGCGCTGCCCTACTGCATCCGCGATGGGCAGGTTGTGAATAGAGATGACGCCGTAGATGGCCTCAACCTGATACTGCTCCAGCGTTCTGGCGATGGCGTCGCCGACGGTTATCATTTCGCTCATTGCTCACCCTTTCTCAGTCGCACCAGTGGTTGACGCTGTTACCCGTCGCCAGATAAATGCTCTTTTGCTGCATCCAGGCTTTCAGCCCCTGAATGCCCTTCTCGCGGCCCAGACCGCTCTCTTTAAAGCCCCCGAACGGGGTCGAAATCGCAAATACTTTGTAGGTGTTGATCCACACCGTGCCGGCCTCAAGCTGTTCGCTTAAGCGCAGCGCGCGCCCGGTATCGCGTGTCCAGATCCCGGCGGCCAGGCCGTAAACCGAGTCGTTGGCCTCGCGGATAAGCGAGGTTTCATCGCGAAACGGCATCGCCACCAGCACCGGGCCAAAGATCTCCTCCTGGCAGACACGGGCGCTGTTGCTCAGCCCTTCGATAATCGTTGGCAGGAAGAAGCTGCCGCTTGCCAGCGTGGGATCGGCCGGGATCTCTCCACCGCACAGCACGCGGCCCCCTTCACGCTTTGCCAGCTCAACGTACGCCTGTACGCTCTGACGATGTTTTTCATTGATCAGCGGCCCAACGTGGACACCGTCGGTAAACGGATGTCCGACGCGCAGACCGCGGGTTAACTCCAGCAGCCGCGCCATCAGCGGGGCGTAAAGGCTCTCGTGGATAAACAGCCGTGAACCGGCGATGCACGCCTGCCCCGCCGAGCTGAAAATGCCGTAGCAGATCCCGCGCGCGGCCTGCTCGATATCCGCATCCTCCAGCACGATAGTCGGCGATTTTCCGCCCAGCTCCAGCGATGCCGGGATCAGTTTTTCCGCCGCCACGTGGGCCAGGTGACGGCCCGTGGTGGTACCGCCGGTAAAGGAAATTTTGCGTACCTTAGGGTGGCGTGCCAGCGCGTCGCCAATCACCGAGCCTTTGCCCGGTAGCACGCTCAGCAGCCCGGCGGGCAGCCCGGCCTGTTCAAATATCCGCGCCAGCTCCAGCGCCATCAGCGGCGTGGCTTCGGCGGGCTTGAGGATCACCGCGTTACCCGCGGCAATGGCCGGAGCGACCTTCTGCATCTCGCTGGCAATCGGCGAGTTCCACGGCGTGATGGCCGCCACCACGCCGAGCGGCTCATAGCGGCTCAGGGTCAGTAAATCCGGCTGGCGCGGCGTCGGAAGTTCCCCTTCCAGCAGCTCGCAGGCGGCGGCAAAGTAGCGCGCCGTTCCCGCCGCGCTCATTACCAGCCCGCGGGCCTCCGCCAGCGGCTTGCCGTTATCGCGGCTCTGCATCTGCGCCAGCTCGTCGACGCGGGATTCAATGAGATCTGCCACCTTGTGCAGGATCTTCGCCCGTGTATGCGGCAGGCTGTGGCGCCAGGCGGGATCGCGCCACGCGCGCTCGCCGGCCTCGATCGCGTCATGCAGATCGTCGGGACTGGCCGCATTCAACGTCGCGTTGATCGACCCGTCTGCCGGGAAATAGCTCTGCATCGGGTTGCCGCCACCGTGTCGCCACTGGCCGCCGATAAATATCTTCAGATCGTCCATCGTCACTCCTCAGCTCATGGCCAGCTCGCGGCAGGCGCGTACCGCGCTGAGTGCCGCCAGGGTGGAGGTTTTCGGGTTAGAGGCAAGCGGCAGGCCGCTTAGCTCCAGATGGAATTCACCAAACGCGCCTTCAACGTGCAGCGTGTGGGTGTTACGTTTCGTTGACGGGTCGACCATCAGCTGTACGCGCGTGTCGTCCATTCCCACGCCGCCGAGTGCCACGGTGGCCGCCACGTTGGCGTTGGCCGGAAACAGTCGTGCCGCCTCGCGGGCGCTGCCTTCAAAAAAGACCTGCGCAGCAGATACCGAATTAAGATCGATAAGCTGCTCGGCATAGCTGCCGCGCCAGCTGGCCGGGCTTTTACGCGACTGGTAGGTCACGCGCGCCAGCCCGCCCTCTTTCGCCGCCGCCAGCCCGTCGATACCGGCTACCGCCCCGGAGAGCAGCGTCAGTCTGCCGCCGGCGTTGAGCAGGCGCTGTTCGAGCGCGCTGTCCGCCAGTGCGCCGGTCGAAATAACCGCCAGATGCCAGCCGCGACGTAAAATATCCTCACCGTACTGCGCTACCGCCTGCTGGCTGGCGCACTCCAGCACCAGGTCGGGCGTTTGCGCGCATTCCAGCGGTGAGGTCAATGCCACTACCGCATCACCAAACTGCGCGTGAATCGCCGCATGATGGGCCTCGCGCGCCACAATCCAGCCGATAGCCACGCCAGCGGGCAGGCGCTCAATCACCGCCTGCGCCATGGCGCCAAAACCAATCAACATAATCTTTTTCATGATGTGTCCTTACAGATGGCGGCAAAAGCCGCCGGAAACGTCCAGTGCCGCACCGGTGGTAAACGAAGCCAGCGGCGAGGCGAGGAACAGCAGCGCCTGCGCGGGCTCCTGCGGCTTGCCGAGGCGCGCCATCGGAATACCGCGTTTGCGGGCGATCTCCGCTGTCCACTCCGGCCAGCTCTGGCTTTTGTCTGTCCGGTTTTCAAAGCGACGCTGCCACTGCCCGGACTCCACCATGCCAAGCAATATCGAATTCACGCGGATGCCTTTGCCCACCAGCTCTTTTGAGAGCGTCAGCGTCATATTCAGCAGCGCGGCGCGGGCGGCAGAGGTGGCAATCATGTGCTCCTCCGGCTGCAGCGCCAGCAGGGAGTTCACGCAGGTGATGGAAGCGATGTCGGACTGCTCCAGCAAAGGCTGAAACGCCTGCACCGGGTTGATCACGCCAAACAGTTTGAGTTCAGCTTCATGCAGCCACGCCTCGCGCGGGGTGTCATGGAAGTGCGCCACGTATCCCTGCCCGGCGTTGTTGATCAGCATGTCCACGGCACCAAAGCGCACCTGAACGGCATCCGCGAAGGCCTGCATCTCGTCAGCGTTCAGCACGTCGCAGCGATAAGAGAAAACCTCCCCGTCGGGGTATTCGTTATGCAGCGCGGCATGGGCGCTGGCGAGGCGATCCGGATCGCGGCCACAGAAGGCCACTTTTGCCCCCTCGCCCAGCAGCAGGCGTAGCGTTTCAAAGCCAATACCAGAAGAACCGCCGGTGACGACCGCTACGCGTCCGTCAATTTGTGCATTCATCGCGCACCTCTTCGTTAATACGTAAAAGCTGTTGGTTAAAAAACGCGTCGTTATCGAGATAGCTGGCATGTCCCGCCTGGGCAATGGCGATAAACGGCATGCCGTAGCGCAGCGCCAGCCCCTGCACCAGCTCGGGTTGCGTGATCGCATCCTGCTCGCCGCACCACACTTCAAAGTTGCCTGAATAGCGCTTCAGCCAGCCATGAATATCGTCGTGCGCCAGCATCCACGCGGCGGCGAGGTAGCCCTCGGGGCGAAGCCTGCGCATGCCCGCTGCCACGGTGGCGATATCCGCTTCACGCGCGCCGGGACGCAGCAGTTTTGCGGCGCGGGTCTGCGCGAGGATTTCGCCGCCCAGTGCCATCTGCTGCTCGCGACTGCGCCAGACCTGCTCGCGCTGCTCCGGCGCGGCCTGGCCGTAACCTTGCGCGGCGTCCGCCAGCACCAGATGCAGCACACGATCCGGATATTTCGCCGCAAAGGCGCTGGCAACCAGTGCCCCGAGTGAATGGCCCACCAGCACCGCCTGCCACACGCCAGCCCGGTCAAGCATCGCCGCCAGCGCATCGGCGTAATCCCCCGCGTTCGCCCGTTCCGCGGCCAGCATCGGGCTTTCGCCATAACCGGGCATGTCCCACGCCAGCACGCGAAAACCGTTCAGCGCCATCTGCTTGTGCCAGGAGGCTGCGCCAGAGCTGATCCCGTGCAGCAGCATCAGCGGAATGCCGCTTCCCTGTTCACGAAAACCCGTCATCATGCCCCCTTAGTTCCGCTTCACTTTCGAGAGCGGATGGTCCGCCGGGTAGGTCGGAATTTCCGGCTTGTTGGTGCCCAGCATGACGCACATCAGCGCCTCTTCTTCGCCGTGGTTAAACAGCCCGCGATAGATCCCCGGCGGAACGGAGATCAGGTCACGCTCGCGCAGCACGGTTTCGGTGTAGTTATCGCCGTCCTGGATCATCAGCGTGATCTGCCCTTTGAGCATGAAGAACACCTCTTCCACATCGTCGTGCAGGTGCAGCGGCCCTTCGCACTTCGACGGCAGTACCATGGTGGAAAAGGTAAAATGCTCCGCCTGTACGGTGTTGGTGTCGCTCGCCACGCCGGTAGCACCGGTGCCGATATAGCGCATCTGCGCGCGGCGGTATTTCGGGTCAAAATCGGCCTGGAACTTCAGCGCGTTCCAGTCGTATTTACGGCCCTCAAAGCGCGCAATACGGGACTCGACCCACTCTTCCATCGTCAGGTGGTCAGGTTTGATGCCAGATGGGTTGGTTACGGTTGAATCAGTCATGACACTCTCCTCAGTAACGTCTCAGCAGCGGCAGTAACAGGACGCAGCCCACCGCCGCCATCACCGCCAGAAAAATCAGCCCGGAATCCATGCTGTGGGTGAAGGCGATAAGCGCGCCCATCACCGCTGGCGACAGCGCGCCCGCAAAGTTTCCCAGCCCGTTGAAAATGCCGCCCGCCGTGGCGCTCACCCGTGGATGGGTGGCCTTTGCCAGCAGGGCGAAAATGTTGGGTGCCCCGGTGCCCCACATGAATGTGCTGAAGCTCATCGCCGCAATGATGGTCAGCGGGGTATCGAGGTGCATTACGGCCGTGAGCCCGACAGCGGCCCCCGCCATGGAGATAAAGCAGGCCGCCGCACGCTTATCGACCCGGTCAGAGAGCCATGCGCCAATCACTTCCCCCGCCAGCATGGCGATGAACGGCATCGACGACAGCCAGCCCGCATGTTCCAGGTGAATGCCCTTCCCCTTGATCAGGTAGCCCGGCAGCCAGCCGTTAATGCCCCACAGGTAGGTCAGGAAAGCGATGTTAAAGATGCAGATGATCCAGAAGTGCGGGCTGACAAACAGCTCGCGCCGTGCGGCACGCCGTTCGTCCCGGGAGGTCTGTGACGTACCACTCTTCGCCTCCAGACGGATCCCGCGCAGACCGACGCGCACGAAGATCAGCACCGGTACGGTCAGCATCGCCATCACGAAGAAGGTGCTCTGCCAGCCGAAGGTGTTCAGCAGCCAGAGTGAGAGCGGGAAGCCAATCGCCGCCCCTACCGGCGTGCCCAGCAGCCACAGCATGGTGGCGCGCGCCTGCAGATGCTGTGGGAAGTTGTGACGCACAATGGCGAAGGCCAGCGGGAACAGCGGCCCCTCCGCCACGCCCAGCAGAATGCGCAGCACGATCATCAGCGTGTAGTTATGGGTAAAGCCCATCGCCACCATCAGCACGCACCACACCACCATCATCCCGGTGAGCAGGCGCAGCGGGGCAATTTTGTCCCCCAGCCCACTGAGAAAGACCGATGAAAAGCCGTAGCTCAACAGGAAGGCGCTCATCAGAATGCCGAGGCGCGTGGTGTCAAAATCGATGCCCATCGCCTGCTGGAAGTGGCCGTCAGAAAACAGCGCGGCAATGCTGATTTTGTCGAAAAACGCCAGCAGCACGCAGGCCAGCAGCGACAGCGGGATGGCCCAGCGCACCGCTTTTTCAGGCGTGCGGGTCCCCTCACCGCTCGCCTCAACGGGCGCGGTGTTGGTCTCTAATGTGGTCATGTCTCCCCCTACGGGTGCGGGTTAGCTATCGCAATGACATCAGTGAAAAAGTCGGGTCGGCGAGCGGCACGTCTGATAAATCCCGCCCGGCCGCCATCCAGCGCTTCGCCAGCTTGACGGTGCGCGCATCGTTGAACGCCACCAGCTGCGTCAGGCGCCCGTTTTCGTCCAGCGAGAAGTACAGCGCGTCTTCACGCACTATGGTGCGGCTGCCCGGCTGCGGAATGCCGAGGATCTGAATGTTGTGCTGGTATTGATCCGACCATAGCCACGGCGCGTCGTCATAACCTGCCGCATCGGGGTTAAGCATCGCTTTTGCCGCCGCCACTGCCTGATTCTGGGCGAAGGCCCAGGACTGAATACACAGGCCGTAATGATGATGCTGTGCCACATCCCCGGCAGCGAAGATGGACGGATCCGACGTGCGGCCCTGCGCATCCACCACGATCCCGCGTTCGGTTTGCAGCCCCGCGTCGCGCGCCAGTTCCAGATTGAGATCGACGCCGATCCCTACCACCACCGCATCAAAGGTTTCACGTTTGCCATCACAGTGAATGACCGGCAGGCCGTTATCGTCCTCCAGCTCCAGCGCGCCGCAGCCGGTTCGGATCTCCACGCCCTGCTCACGGTGAATGGTCTCTAAGCGCTGCGATACCTCGCCGCTCACCGAGCGCATGCACAGCGCAGGCTGCTGCTCGAACAGGGTGACCGCGACGCCGCTTTTACGCGCAGAAGCGGCAATCTCCAGGCCTATCCAGCCGCCGCCCACAATCGCCAGCTTTTGACTTCCCACAAGCCGACGCTTCAGGCGCTGCGCGTCCTGCCAGTGGCGGAGGGTGTAGACCTGCGGATGCACAGACCATGCCTCGCCCGGCAGGCGCGCGCGCCCTCCGGTGGCAATTAACAGTATGTTGTAACTAAGATGTTCGCCATTGCTCAAACGCACCGTTTTCGCATTGCGGTCAATCTGCTCCGCGCGCAGCGGACGGTACCAGGTCAGATTCAGCGCCTGCTGAGCCTCTTCAGTAAAGAGTCGCGGAAGCGTCACGTCCGTCTCCAGCAGAGCCGCTTTCGACAGCGGCGGACGTTCATAGAAATCCCACGCCTCTTCCGCCACCACGCAGATCTCACCGTCAAAGCCCTCGTCGCGCAGGGTTTTCGCCGCCCAGCCTCCCGCCTGACCGCCACCAATAATGACAATGCGCGACGTCATACCGCCTCCGGTTTTTTCTGCTGGCGGCGCGTGTCGTGATCGATCCCGCCTTCCACCGCCCACTCGGTAAAGGAGACCAGCGAATGCTCCAGCTCGCGCGGCTGCCAGTTTTCCGTCAGGTAGTCGTCATTGGTGTAATACTCGAACGCCCCGCCGGTCGGGCTGTTGACGTACCAGAAGTAGGCTGACGACACCGGATGGCGGCCGGGTCCGATAAACGTGCTCCAGGCGTTTTTGTTCATCGCAATCCCGCCGCCGATCACTTCGTGAATATCGCGCACGGTAAAGGCCACGTGGTTCAGGCCGCGCTTGCGGTTCGGCAGCTGCAGCAGGAACAGGTTGTGATGACCCCCGCGTACGCCGCAGCGCAGAAACACGGCTCGGTTGATGTAGCGGTCAGAGACCTGGAAGCCGAGCACCTCGCGGTAAAATGTCTCCACCGCCGCGAGCTCCTCCACGAAGAACACCACGTGCCCCACGTTAATGGGCTGGGCGCGATCGTAAACCGGGCTGGGGGTGTCGATACGGCGAGCGTCGCCCCACTGGTTGATCGGCTCAACATTCAGTTCCACGTCGGTCTGCTGGCTGACCTGCACACGCAGCGTCATGCCGTTCGGGTCAAGACACTCCAGGGCGTCACCCACTTCGCGAAAGCCGGGCTGCTGCGCAAGCTTCGGACGCAGCGCATCCAGATCTGACTGTGCGGCAACCGCCCAGGTCATGCGGCGCAGGGTGTTGCCTGCTTCAAACGCCGGGGGCAGGTCGGGGCTGTCGATCGGGTTTAGTTCCACGCGCGCGCCGCTCAGGGTGGTAAAACGCTGGCCACTGGCATCGCCCGTCAGGCCAAAATCACGCATAAATTTGGCGCAGTGCGTCAGGTCTTCAACGCCAAATTCCAGCTTTTCAATTCCGGTTACACTCATCGTTCGTTGCCTCATCTGGCCCAAATTGGGCGTAAAACATGCCCGACGCAGCAAAGCGCCTGACGTTAACTCACTGATTTAACTGGCCTGTGATAAATACCCTAAGAAGCCAGAAATTTTGTCCGCCGCCAGACGAACCTCGTTTTGCAGTCGCTCGCGGTCGGCTTGTGGGATCTCTTCCGACGGCACCAGTATGCTCACTACCGCCGCCACGCGATGGCTTCGGTCAAACACCGGATAAACGATGGAGGAGATACCGTGGCGGAAGAAGGATTCACCGATCACGTATCCGCGGGCTTTATCCTGCTGCACCATCTGCCACAGGGCTTCACGGTCGTGAAGCTGACCCGGCGTGTTGCCCGGCAGGCGCTCCTGCGGGAACAGCTGTTCGAAATCGGCGCGGGAAATATCGGTCAACAGCATGCGGCCAAGCGAGGTGCAGTGCACCGGCAAACGGGTACCAATGCTGACCTGGTTGATGCGTGACCCGGCGGCGCTGACGCGGGCGATGTAGATGATGTCGCGCCCGTCGCGGATCGCCAGATGGCTGCTGCACTGGCTCACGTCGCGCAGTTGTTCAATCACCGGCTGACCCACCTGCGCCACATCCAGCGAGGCGATGTACTCAAAGCCCAGACGCAGCACGTTCATGCCGAGCGAGAAGGTATTGGTACGGGTGTTGCGCTCCAGAAAGCCCATATACTCCAGGGTCTGCACCACGCGGTAGGCGGTGGCCTTCGGCATATCCACCAGCCGGTGCAGCTCGGCAAAGGTCAGTTCGCGATGCTGCTCGCCAAAGGCCAACAGCAGCTGCAGGCCACGCTCCAGCCCCGGCACCAGATACTTCACTTCCTGATCGTTTGCCATCATCGCCCTACCTTAGTTAAAGACAAAACCGCCGTTGACCGGGATCAGTTGCCCGGTGATAAATCGCGACAGATCGCTTAACAGCCAGACCACGCTGCCGGTGACATCTTCCGGCTGCTGTGCCCCTGTTAACGCCCGGCCGTTTTCGTAGAGTTGGTGTCGTTCGGCGGGAACATATTCCGTTGCCTCGACGCGGGTCAGCCCCGGCGCGATGGCGTTGATTCGAATACGCTTTTCACCAAGCTCGCGCGCCATTGAGCGGGTCATGGCAATCACGGCCCCTTTGCTGGCCACGTAGGCCATCAGGCGCGGCGCACCCCAAAGTGCTGTGTCGGACGCCACGTTCACGATCCCTGCGCCATCGCGCAGCAGCGGCACGGCGGCGCGCGTCACCAGCCAGGTGCCTTTGACGTTGACGCGCATTACCCGGTCCCACAGATCCGGGTCGTAATCGAGCATGTTTTTGCCGCCCACGCCGGTCGCCATCGCCGCGTTATTTACCAGCCCGTCAATCTGCCCCTGCTCGCCAATCGCATTGAATACCTGCTCAATGGAGGCCGGATCGGCGAGATCGATAACGTGCGATTCGATCGTAAAACCCTGTGCCCGCAGAGCGTGTGCGCTTTCGGCCAGCTCGCCTTCAAGAATGTCGCACATCACCACCGCGGCACCCTGCTCCGCGCAGGCGCTGGCGAAGTGATAGCCCAGCCCGCGCGCGGCGCCGGTCACCACAATGCGTTTTCCGCTCAGCAGCGCATTCATCAGGCCGCTCCCTGCTGCGCTTCACGCATCGCCAGTTGCTCTTTAGCGGCCTTTTGCATCATGCGGCGCAGGCGCGAGAGGCCGACATCGTGCTGGTACAGGTATTCGTGGTCGCGGGCGTTTGGCGCCAGGCTTTCCAGCACCACGCGGTCCTGCTCCAGCACCTCCCAGTGCAGTTTTTCCAGACGGTTGCGGTACATGAAGCGCCACATATCTCGCTGCCAGCCCTGTACGCGGCGGATACGCCAGAAGAAGACGCGGCAGTTGTCGTTATCTTCCGGCACCACCATGCCAACGATGAAGAAGTGGCCACCCGGTCCGAAACGCTTCTTATAGGGAATGGAGAGTCTCATCCAGCAGGTGCCGCTATTGCCCAGCTCCACCCAGTCGAAGTTGACGCCGCTCTGCCCTTTTTTCTCGAAGATAAAGCCGGTCTTCGTCGGCTGCAGGACCATGTCGGCCTTGCGATCCCCTTCCGCCATCGAGTGCGAGGAGGAGTGGAGATACGTACCGTGCATCGGATCCATCACGTTTTCCAGCGCGTACTGGTAGTTACATTTCCAGGCTGCGGTGCAGAGGAAGTTGCTGAAATGTTCCGTGTCGGCGAGTTCATCCGGGAAGGTCAGCTCGTCCGGCTGCTGATCGGCGGTGACGCCAAACCACAGGAAGATGGCACCGTGCGCCTCCTGCACCTGATAGCTGCGCACGCACTGCTGGCCGACCAGCGGACATTTGTCCACGGCGGGCACGTCTTTCACTTCACCGTTTCCCGCCACTTCCACGCCGTGATACCAGCAGGCGATGCGGTCGCCAAGGTTCCAGCCCATCGACAGACGCGCGCCGCGGTGCGGACAGCGGTCTTCCAGCGCCTGCACCTGACCATCTTTATTGCGCCAGACCACAATCTGTTCGCCCAGACGAGTAATGCCCACGGGCGCAGACTGCACTTCCCAGCTCGCCAGCACCGGATACCAGAGGCCACGCAGACCTTTATCGAGATAGTTTTGTACGGTAGTTGTCATCGCGTCGTCCTCAGTAGCCGTTAACCTGTAAGAATGCCTGGAAGCTGGCGTCGCTCCACGGCTCGCCCTGCTGGTCATGCATGCGCACCGCGTTCAGCCCGTTGACCAGCTCCGGCAAGGTTTCAACGCCCTGCTCAAAGAGATCTTCCAGCGTGGCGATAAGGCTCATTTCCCAGTTTTCCGGCACCCGGCTGCGGGTCTGCCAGATCAGGTTCTGATACTCACCCGGTTTATGAATGGCGCCGTTTCCGCCCTCTGCCGGGGGCGTAAACTGGCGGCTTTCGGGCAGCGCCGGGTTGAAGTTCAGGATGTCGCTCATGCCACGGTCTCCTCGACAAAAGTAATCTGGATTTGGTTTTCAAATACCCGAACCGGGTAGCGGTTGAGGTTTCGGCCGCCGGGGCCGTGCAGGCACTGGCCGGTTTTGACGTCGAACACCGCCTCGTGCAGCGGGCATTCCACTTTGCCGTCCTCGACAAAGCCCTGACTCAGCAGCGCATAGGCGTGCGGGCATACGTCTTCCAGCGCGTAATATTCGCCGTCGATTAAATAAACGCCGATCTCTTTACCTTCAACGTTGCCGCTAAAAGGGAAATCTTCCTGTACTTGTTCTGCGTCACATACGCCTATCCAGCTCATCACGATCCTCCAGGCTTTTGTTTCATATATGAAACTCTGTTTCTTATTTAATACGGTCAATATAAAAGCGATGAATGTTTCGTCAAGCGTCAATGTGACGAATTTGTTAATCAGCCGACAATTAATAAGCTAAGTGTGCAAGGGATCACGAAAAAATGCAGCGATATGAAATTTTCATTATTAAGGCGTGAATGAATACGTTTTAGTGATGAACTCAAAGCGCAAATAAAAAATATTGACTTCTTTTCTTTTTCTTCCTTAAAAATAAAGAACTGAAAAAGCACCGTGTTTCACCTGTGAAACACATTTAAAAATACATCTTTAAAAACAAAAAGTTTCACTGGTGAACCATTTTACATCCGTGACAATCACATTGATAAAAATATAAATGCGAGAACGCATAAGGCGGGCAATATGACGGCAAGATGGCAAGGCACAATTGCACTGTTATTTCTCATTATTATTTCCTACATTGACCGGGTAAATATCTCGGTGATGATTTTAAACCCGGAATTTGCCGAACATTTCCAATTAAATGAAAACAGAATGTTACAAGGAATGT
The DNA here is from genome assembly GCF_004296595.1 of Enterobacter sp. A8. Lineage (NCBI taxonomy): Bacteria > Pseudomonadati > Pseudomonadota > Gammaproteobacteria > Enterobacterales > Enterobacteriaceae > Enterobacter > Enterobacter sp. A8. Next base: position 388,501 of record NZ_SCMF01000003.1, on the reverse strand, counting down.
TAATGACCTGCTTTCTTCTGGGTTATGGATTATCGGCTTTATTATTAACACCGGTTATCGAAAGCAAACTGCATTATCGACATGGATTATTAAGCAGCATTGCGATTTGGGCTCTGGTCTGCGCCATTTCTCCCTTACTCGGATCGCTAATGGGAATGCTCATCGCCCGTGTGATTCTGGGGATCGCTGAGGGACCGCTCTTTTCACTGAAAACCCGCTTTATCAGCGATAACTTTCGTGCGGAAGAGGTTGGCAAACCCAACGCCGTGACCGCACTGGGCGTCTCACTCGGTCTGGCCGTGGGCTTTCCGCTGGTGACCTGGCTGATGGCCCATCTGGGCTGGGCCGGATCGTTTTATGCGCTGGCGGCAATCAACCTGGTGCTCGGTGGCGGCCTGATCTGGCGTTTCCTGCCGGCACCGCGCGGTACAGTAAAAATACACAAACGGGGGCTCGCAGAGACAGTGATGCTTGCGTGGCAAACCCCGCTGTTGGGCTGGATCCTGCTGGTTGAAATCGCCACGCTGAGTTATCTCTGGGGGAGCAGCGCCTGGCTCCCGGCGTGGCTACGCGACGAACATCACTTATCGCTGCACGCCACGGGCATGCTCGCTGCCATTCCCTTTATGTTGAGCCTGGGCTCAAAATTCCTTGGCGGAGTACTGCTCGATAAAATGCGGCCGGAACAGGCACCGCTGCTGTTTGTCGCGGGCGGGGCGCTGACGGCGTTGTCCGTGATCGCGCTGATGCTCAGCCATCAGCCTGCCTGGCTGGCGCTGTTTATGCTGTCGGCTAACGTCTTCTGGGGACTTCAGGGCGCGGCCATTCCGGCGGTGATCCAACATCACGCCCCGCGGGAGGCGGTGGGAAGCGCGTACGGCATCATTAATGGGATCGGCAATATTTGTGCCGCCTTTATTCCACTGCTGATGGGGATGGTGATGAGATCGGTGGGGTCGGTCAGCTCTGGCTTTGCCGTGCTGGTGGTGTCGCAGATTATCACTCTGCTGGCGGGGGGAATGTTGCTGCTGCGCATGCGTCGCACAGCAGCAATCAGCGCGTAAGGCTTATTCGCCTTTTTTCGCAGCCTGGATATAGAGCATTTCCAATGCCAGGGTCGCCGCGGCCAGCGCGGTGATCTCGGACTGGTCATAGGCAGGCGCCACTTCCACCACGTCCATCCCGACAATGTTCAGATCCTTCAGGCCGCGCACCAGTTTGATGGCGCGGTCTGAGGTCAGCCCGCCGATCACCGGCGTACCGGTGCCCGGCGCAAACGCCGGATCCAGACAGTCGATGTCGAAGGTCAGGTACACCGGCATATCACCGACGATCTGCTTAACCTGCGCGATGATGTCATCCACGCCGCGATCGTTCACCTGACAGGCGTCCAGTACGGTGAAGCCGTTGTCTTTGTCAAACTCGGTACGGATACCGATCTGCACGGAGTGGTTAGGATCGATCAGACCTTCGTTCGGTGCGGTGTAGAACATGGTACCGTGGTCGAACTCGCAGCCGTTCGCGTAGGTGTCGGTGTGCGCATCGAAGTGCACCAGCGCCATTTTACCGAAGTGTTTCGCGTGGGCGCGCAGCAGCGGCAGGGTCACGAAGTGGTCGCCACCGAAGGAGAGCATGCGTTTACCGGCAGCCAGCAGTTTCTCGGCGTGGGCCTGCAGCTTTTCGCTCATTTCACGGGCATCACCGAAGGCGTACACCAGGTCACCGCAGTCCACCACGTTCAGGCGTTCGCGCATGTCGAAGTTCCACGGAAAGCGGTTATGCTCCCAGGCCAGGTTGGTGGAAACCTGACGGATCGCCGCCGGGCCGTGACGACCGCCCGCACGGCCTGATGTGGCCATATCAAACGGCACGCCGGTGATCACCCAGTCAGCATCGCTGTCGTACGGCTGGAAGTTCATCGGAAGGCGTAAAAAACCAAACGCGTTAGATACCAGAGAGTTGTCGTACTGATGACCTAAAGTGCTCATGTCCTGACCTCTTTTAAAGTCGATGCGTTAAAAACAGATGAAAAAAAATCCCCTCCGCGTCGTTAAACCCGACGAGGAAGGGATTGATTCGTAAATCGCTTATTGGGGCGAATTATCGCCGTTAATTCATACGGGTTCAAGTGAGTATAGGGCATTGTGCGGCCTTTGGCCCTCACCCTAACCCCCTCCCACGGGGAGAGGGAGGTTTGCCTTATTCGTCTTCCAGGTAGGTGTACCCGTACAGACCCGCTTCAAACTCTTCCAGGAACTGCTGCTGCAGCGCGTCATCCAGACCGGTGTTTTTCACCTGATCGCGGAATTGCGTCAGCAGGGTTTTCGGATCCAGCTGCACGTATTCCAGCATGTCCGCCACGGTGTCACCTTCGTCAGACAGCTCCACTTCCACGCTGCCGTCAGGGAAGACAAACACGTCAACCGCTTCGGTATCACCGAACAGGTTATGCATGTTGCCAAGGATCTCCTGATACGCGCCGACCATAAAGAAGCCCAGCATTGGCGGGTTCTCCGGGTCGTATTCCGGCATTGGCATGGTCGTTGCGATACCGTCGCCGTCAACATAGTGGTCGATGGCACCGTCGGAGTCACAGGTGATGTCCAGCAGCACCGCACGACGTTCCGGGGCGTGATTCAGCCCTTCCAGCGGCAGAACCGGGAACAGCTGATCGATACCCCAGGCATCCGGCATCGACTGGAACAGCGAGAAGTTGACGTAAATCTTGTCCGCCATACGTTCCTGCAATTCGTCGATAATCGGACGGTGCGCACGGTTGCTCGGGTCCAGCTGTTTCTGCACTTCATGGCACATGTTCAGATAAAGCTGTTCGGCCCACGCGCGCTCCTGCAGGCTAAAGGTGCCTGAAGAGTAGCCGACATGAATATCATGCAGGTCCATCTGGCTGTCGTGCAGCCATTCGCGCAGTGAACGGCGCGTGCCCGGCTCGTGCATCTCCTGCCAGGTTTCCCACATGCTTTGCAGCGAACGCGGGGCATCGTCTTGCGGAGGCGTCGCTTCGGTGATTTCGCTGCGCTCAACGCCGATGATGTTAGAGACCAGCACCGTATGGTGCGCGGTCACCGCGCGGCCAGACTCGGTGATCACCGTCGGGTGCGGCAGGCCGTGCTCTTCACAGGCATCGCCAATCGCCCAGATAATGTTGTTCGCGTATTCGTTCAGGCCGTAGTTCACGGAGCAGTCGGACTGCGAGCGGGTACCTTCATAGTCCACGCCCAGGCCGCCACCCACGTCAAAGCACTGAATATTGACGCCGAGCTTGTGCAGCTCAACGTAGAAACGCGCTGACTCACGCACGCCGGTAGCGATATCACGAATGTTGGCCATCTGCGAACCGAGGTGGAAGTGCAGCAGCTGAATGCTGTCCAGACGACCGCGCTCGCGCAGAATTTCCACCAGCTGCAGTACCTGGTTTGCCGCCAGACCGAATTTAGATTTTTCACCGCCGGAGGACTGCCATTTACCGGAACCCTGCGAGGCCAGACGCGCACGCACGCCAAGACGTGGCACCACGTTCAGGCGCTCGGCTTCTTCCAGCACGATAGCGATTTCTGTCATCTTCTCGATAACCAGATAGACCTTATGGCCCATCTTCTCGCCAATCAGCGCCAGACGAATGTATTCACGGTCTTTATAGCCGTTACAGACGATCACTGAACGGGTCATGCCCGCATGCGCCAGTACGGCCATCAGCTCTGCTTTTGAACCCGCTTCCAGGCCCAGCGGTTCGCCGGAGTGGATCAGGGATTCAATGACGCGGCGGTGCTGGTTCACCTTGATGGGGTAAACCAGGAAGTAGTCGCCTTTGTAACCGTAAGATTCACGCGCACGCTTGAACGCGGCGTTAATAGAACGCAGACGGTGTTGCAGGATCTGCGGGAAGCAGAACAGTGCAGGCAAACGCTGGCCCTGCGCCTCACGTGCTTTCACCAGTTTGGCGAGATCCACGCGCGCTTCAGGGACGTCCGGGTCCGGGCAGACGCTGATGTGGCCCAGCTCGTTAACGTCGTAGTAGTTATTGCCCCACCAGGCAATATTGTAAGTGCGCAGCATCTTGCTGGCTTCCTGGGAGCTCATCGCAACCTCCTGCATGGAACGTAGTACACCCTGTTCGCCCGCTGACGAAGGCGAAAAAGAAGACATGTCGTCAGACATAGCGAACCTCAACTCTTTGTATTAAGTGTAAAACAGTTGACTACTATCGCAGCGTTATACGGCGATAACAACCCATAAACGGCTCCGTTTCCCAGCAGAGTATGCTGAAATCCAGACCGTGCGACCGGTTTCTTATTCATATCATTGTAAAACACGTATCCGAACTCTGTATGACAAGGTTCGGCGAAACCACGAGAAAACTCTTGTATTAACAAGAGCGCCCTTGTTCAGTTTTCACAAAGCGTGACCGGCTCTGGAATCCTGAGAAGCGCCGAGATGGGTATAACATCGGCAGGTTTGCAGACTAGAAATGCGGGTTGCGGGAATCAAATGCGCGCCAGAACGGCTGCGCTGAATTAGCGGAAAACGATGGTTCATTATCTCGTATCACCTCCACGGCCGCCTCTGCTGAAACGGACCACAAGCCAAAGCTAAAAGTTCACTGCTTAACCCGGCTGGAAGTGGCGACACGATGAGTTCATCGAGCGCTTTTTTGGTATGAGCCGCGCGCCGCGTTTTATACCGAGAACAGGGGTAAAAAGCAAAAGATAAATACGCGGGTTGCCAGGAGCGTCAGGAAAAATTTCCAGTAATGAATTCAACTCAGTGAGAGCGTTGTCAAAAAAAACTGGAAATCGGGCGAAGAAGTGACCTAAAATAGCCATCCAGATGTTAATCCATCTATACTGATTAACACTCATACTGCCAGTGTCAAAAAACCTGCGGCCTTGGTAGAATTATCTCCTTTGGCTATTCCACACAGCAGCTTGAGCTAACCAAATTCCTCTTAGGTGAAATAAAACATGGCAAAACACCTGTTTACGTCCGAGTCCGTATCAGAAGGACATCCTGATAAAATTGCTGACCAAATCTCCGATGCGGTGCTGGATGCGATCCTGACTCAGGATCCGAAAGCGCGCGTAGCGTGTGAAACCTATGTCAAAACCGGCATGGTTCTGGTTGGCGGTGAGATCACCACCAGCGCATGGGTTGATATCGAAGAGATCACCCGTAACACGGTACGTGAGATCGGTTATGTACATTCTGATATGGGCTTTGATGCCAATTCCTGCGCGGTTCTGAGCGCAATTGGTAAACAGTCTCCAGACATCAACCAGGGCGTTGACCGTGCCGATCCGCTGGAACAGGGCGCGGGTGACCAGGGCCTGATGTTCGGCTATGCAACCAACGAAACCGACGTGCTGATGCCAGCACCGGTGACCTACGCGCACCGTCTGGTGCAGCGCCAGGCTGAAGTGCGTAAAAACGGCACCCTGCCATGGCTGCGCCCGGATGCTAAAAGCCAGGTGACCTTCCAGTACGACGACGGCAAAATCGTCGGCATTGACGCGGTAGTTTTGTCTACCCAGCATGCCGAAGATATCGATCAGAAATCCCTGCAGGAAGCAGTGATGGAAGAGATCATCAAGCCTGTTCTGCCAACCGAATGGCTGAGCAGCGCAACCAAATACTTCATCAACCCAACCGGACGCTTTGTGATTGGCGGCCCAATGGGTGACTGCGGTCTGACCGGTCGTAAAATCATCGTTGATACCTACGGCGGCATGGCGCGTCACGGTGGCGGTGCATTCTCCGGTAAAGATCCATCAAAAGTGGACCGTTCTGCTGCTTACGCTGCACGCTATGTGGCGAAAAACATCGTTGCTGCAGGCCTGGCTGACCGCTGTGAGATCCAGGTTTCCTACGCCATCGGCGTGGCAGAGCCAACCTCCATCATGGTTGAAACCTTCGGTACTGAAAAAGTGCCTTCAGAACAGCTGACCCTGCTGGTGCGCGAGTTCTTCGACCTGCGTCCATACGGTCTGATTCAGATGCTGGATCTGCTGCACCCAATCTACAAAGAAACCGCAGCATACGGTCACTTTGGTCGCGAACATTTCCCATGGGAAAAAACCGACAAAGCCGCTCTGCTGCGTGAAGCTGCCGGTCTGAAGTAATCGACTACCCGCTGCTTAAACAGGCCAGCCTTTGTGCTGGCCTTTTTTATGTCGGGTGGCGGCAATGTTTGGAACCGCTTACACCTCACTTTCTATACCCCGCTTTCAGAATATTCTCTTTGCATGATCGCCTTTCTTCTGCTGTTACATTTCCTTTCAGTTAAGTCTGAAATTCAAACAAACGCGATGCACATCAATTAATTTACCTCTATATTTTCAAAGCTTTAATTATTTTTACGGTTGCAGCTTAGTGTAACCGATTACACCATTGTGATTTGTCTCACATATTTTTACGGGTCGCTCACCTACCCTTAACATCGATAAAACTGATAACCCAACTGGAGGGCATAATGCCTGACAATAATAAACAGGGGCGTACGTCCAACAAGGCGATGACTTTCTTCGTCTGCTTCCTTGCCGCCCTGGCAGGATTACTCTTTGGCCTGGATATCGGCGTGATTGCCGGCGCTCTTCCCTTCATCGCAGACGAATTCCAGATTAACGCACACACCCAGGAATGGGTGGTCAGCTCCATGATGTTTGGCGCGGCCGTCGGGGCCGTCGGCAGCGGCTGGCTCTCTTTCAAGCTGGGACGTAAAAAGAGCCTGATGATTGGCGCGATCCTCTTCGTTGCCGGTTCCCTCTTCTCTGCCGCCGCCCCTAACGTTGAAGTGCTTATTCTTTCCCGCGTGCTGTTGGGGCTGGCCGTGGGCGTCGCGTCTTATACCGCGCCGCTCTACCTGTCAGAAATCGCACCGGAGAAAATCCGCGGCAGTATGATTTCGATGTACCAGCTGATGATCACCATTGGTATTTTGGGCGCTTACCTGTCCGATACCGCGTTCAGCTACAGCGGCGCATGGCGCTGGATGCTGGGCGTGATCATCATTCCTGCCGTTCTGCTGCTGATTGGCGTCTTCTTCCTGCCGGACAGCCCGCGCTGGTTTGCCGCCAAACGCCGCTTCCACGATGCTGAACGGGTACTCTTACGCCTGCGAGATACCAGCGCAGAGGCGAAGAACGAGCTGGAAGAGATCCGCGAAAGCCTGAAGGTGAAACAGTCTGGCTGGGCGCTGTTCAAAGAGAACAGCAACTTCCGCCGCGCGGTATTCCTTGGCGTGCTGTTACAGGTAATGCAGCAGTTCACCGGGATGAACGTCATCATGTATTACGCGCCAAAAATCTTTGAACTGGCAGGTTATACCAATACCACCGAGCAGATGTGGGGCACCGTGATCGTGGGGCTGACCAACGTGCTGGCGACCTTCATCGCCATCGGTCTGGTCGACCGCTGGGGACGTAAGCCAACGCTGACTCTGGGCTTCCTGGTGATGGCCGCCGGTATGGGGATTCTCGGTACCATGATGCACATGGGCATTCACTCTCCAACCGCGCAGTACCTGGCGGTAGGTATGCTGCTGATGTTTATCGTCGGGTTTGCAATGAGTGCCGGTCCGCTGATTTGGGTGCTGTGCTCTGAAATCCAGCCGCTGAAAGGGCGTGATTTCGGTATCACCTGCTCTACCGCGACCAACTGGATTGCCAATATGATCGTCGGTGCCACGTTCCTCACCATGCTCAACACGCTGGGTAATGCGAACACCTTCTGGGTCTACGCCGGTCTGAACCTGTTCTTTATTATTCTCACCGTCTGGCTGGTTCCTGAAACCAAACACGTTTCACTGGAACACATTGAACGTAACCTGATGAAAGGTCGTCCGCTGCGCGAAATCGGCGCACACGACTAATCCTCTTGCGGGAGGCGCCTCTTGCGCCTCCCCGCTTCGCGCTTTATGCTCTGCCCCTATGAAAGCACCCCGTCTCCCCATCGCCATTCAGCAAGCCGTTATGCGCAGCCTGCGGGAAAAACTCGCCCAGGCCAACCTGAAGCTCGGCCGTAATTATCCGGAGCCGAAACTCGTCTACCACCAGCGAGGAACCGCGGCGGGTACCGCCTGGCTGGAATCCTATGAGATCCGCCTGAACCCGGTTCTGATGATGGAAAACCAGCAGGCGTTTATCGAGGAGGTGGTACCGCACGAACTGGCACACCTTCTGGTATGGAAACACTTCGGCCGCGTGGCTCCGCACGGCAAAGAGTGGAAATGGATGATGGAGGCGGTACTCGGCGTTCCGGCACGCCGTACTCATCAGTTTGAACTGGAATCGGTACGCCGTAATACCTTCCCCTACCGCTGCCAGTGCCAACAGCATCAGCTCACCGTTCGTCGCCATAATCGTGTGGTACGCGGCGAGGCAACCTACCGCTGCGTGAAGTGCGGCGAGCCACTGGTCGCAGAATAACCAACTGAACTTTCAGGAACTTTCCTGATCTGGCTGATTGCATACCGGAACAACTTTCGCTACGTTGCGGGCTCGTTTTGACACGGAGTGTAAGATGTCCCGTAATTTCTCTCTCGCGGTTGCCTTTTTGACAACGGCCCTCTCCGGCCAGGCTCTGGCCGACGGTATCAACAGTTTTTCCCAGGCCAAAGCGGCAGGCGTGAAGGTCAACGCCGACGTGCCGGGCGATTTCTACTGTGGCTGCAAAATTAACTGGCAGGGTAAAAAAGGGATCGTTGACCTTGAATCCTGCGGCTATAAGGTGCGTAAAAACGAAAACCGCGCCAGCCGCATCGAGTGGGAGCATGTGGTTCCGGCATGGCAGTTTGGCCATCAGCGCCAGTGCTGGCAGGATGGCGGACGTAAAAACTGCGCCAAAGATCCGGTCTATCGTCAGATGGAAAGCGATATGCACAACCTGCAGCCGGCGGTTGGCGAAGTCAATGGCGATCGCGGCAACTTTATGTACAGCCAGTGGAACGGTGGCGAAGGTCAGTATGGCCAGTGCGGTATGAAGGTTGATTTTAAAGAGAAAGTCGCTGAGCCACCCGCCCGGGCACGCGGCAGCATTGCCCGCACGTACTTCTATATGCGCGATCGTTACAACCTCAACCTTTCCCGCCAGCAAACCCAACTGTTTAACGCCTGGAATAAACAATACCCGGTCACCGAGTGGGAATGTCAGCGCGACGAACGCATCGCCAGGGTCCAGGGGAATCATAACCCTTACGTCCAGCGGGCTTGCCAGGCGCAAAAGAGCTAACCTACACTAGCGGCAATTCGCTTACACAGCATGACACATGGAATTTTTGACTATGCGTATTCCTCGCATCTATCACCCTGAACTGATTACCGCTGGCCGCGAAATCGCCCTGTCTGACGATGCCGCCAACCACGTTGGCCGCGTGCTGCGCATGGGGGCAGGCCAGGCGATTCAGCTGTTTGACGGCTCCAACCAGGTTTTCGACGCGGAAATTACGCGAGCGGATAAAAAAAGCGTGCACGTCAATGTGCTGCGCGGCGAAATCGATGACCGTGAATCGCCGCTGCACATTCATCTGGGCCAGGTGATGTCGCGCGGGGAAAAGATGGAGTTCACCATTCAGAAATCCATTGAACTGGGTGTAAGCCTCATTACGCCACTTTTTTCTGAGCGCTGCGGCGTTAAACTGGACGCGGAACGTCTGAACAAGAAGATCCAGCAGTGGCAGAAAATTGCCATTGCTGCCTGCGAACAGAGTGGCCGCAACCGTATTCCTGAGATCCGCCCGGCGATGGACCTGGAAGACTGGTGTGCAGAAGAGGAGAGCGGGCTCAAGCTCAATCTCCATCCGCGCGCCAGCGCCAGCATCAATACGCTGCCGCTGCCCGTTGAGCGTGTACGCCTGCTGATTGGCCCGGAAGGCGGCCTGTCGGCAGATGAAATTGCCATGACGGCGCGTTACCAGTTTACTGATATTCTGTTAGGACCTCGCGTTCTGCGCACTGAGACAACGGCACTCACAGCCATCACCGCGCTACAGGTGCGGTTTGGCGATCTGGGTTGACCCATTAACGGAGAAGAACATGATCAAGCTCGGCATCGTGATGGACCCCATCGCAAACATTAACATCAAGAAAGATTCCAGCTTCGCCATGCTGCTGGAAGCGCAGCGTCGCGGCTATGAGCTCCACTATATGGAGATGAACGATCTTTATCTGATCAACGGTGAAGCCCGCGCACGCACCCGCATCGTTAACGTCGAGCAAAATTACGACAAATGGTACGAATTCGGCAGCGAGCAGGATATTGCGCTCGCCGATCTCAATGTCATCCTGATGCGTAAAGATCCTCCGTTCGACACCGAATACATCTACTGCACCTATATCCTTGAGCGCGCAGAAGAAAAAGGGACGCTTATCGTCAATAAACCGCAGAGCCTGCGCGACTGCAACGAGAAGCTCTACACCGCCTGGTTCTCCGACCTGACGCCGGAAACGCTGGTGACCCGCAGCAAAACACAGCTTAAGGCATTCTGGCAGAAGCACGGTGATATCATCATGAAGCCGCTGGACGGCATGGGCGGTGCGTCTATTTTCCGCGTAAAAGAAGGCGACCCGAATATCGGCGTGATTGCCGAAACGCTGACCGAACTGGGTACGCGTTACTGCATGGCACAGAACTATCTGCCCGCGATTAAAGACGGCGATAAACGCGTCCTGATCGTGGATGGCGAACCCGTGCCTTACTGCCTGGCACGTATCCCGCAGGGGGGCGAAACCCGTGGCAATCTGGCGGCCGGTGGTCGTGGCGAACCGCGTCCGTTAACCGAAAGCGACTGGGAAATTGCCCGCCGCGTCGGCCCAACGCTGAAAGCCAAAGGCCTGATCTTTGTTGGCCTGGATATCATTGGCGATCGTCTGACCGAAGTGAACGTTACCAGCCCGACCTGCATTCGTGAAATTGAAGCGGAATTCCCGGTCTCGATCACCGGAATGCTGATGGACGCCATCGAAAAACGGCTCCAGAAATAACTTACCAATACTATTAGTGACAGCACCCCGGTTTGTCCGCATACTGGGGCTGTCGCTTTTTAAACCAGGAAACAGTACCTCTGACAATGAATTTACAGCATCACTTTCTTATTGCCATGCCTGCTCTCCAGGACCCGATTTTCCGCCGCTCCGTGGTTTATATTTGTGAATACAATGAAGACGGCGCGATGGGCATTATCATCAACAAACCGCTGGAAAACCTGCAGGTTGAAGGGATTCTGGAAAAGCTGAAAATTACAGCTGAAGCGCGCCTGCCGGAAATCCGTCTTGATAAACCGGTAATGCTGGGTGGCCCCCTTGCAGAGGATCGCGGGTTTATCCTGCATACGCCGCCCATTTTCTCTTCCAGTATTCGTATCTCTGACAACACGGTAATCACCACCTCCCGCGATGTGCTGGAAACGCTGGGCACCGCAGAGCAGCCTTCCGAAGTGCTGGTGGCACTGGGTTACGCCTCCTGGGAGAAGGGTCAGCTTGAACAGGAGATCCTGGATAACGCCTGGCTCACCGCACCTGCGGATATGAATATCCTGTTTAAAACCCCTATCGCCGATCGCTGGCGTGATGCGGCGAAACTGATTGGCATTGATATTCTGACCATGCCAGGCGTAGCGGGGCACGCGTAATGAGCGGCACACTTCTGGCCTTCGACTTTGGCACGAAAAGCATTGGCGTCGCCGTCGGCCAGCGTATCACCGGCACCGCTCGCCCGCTCACGGCCCTTAAGGCGAACGACGGCACACCGGACTGGAACCTCATTGAGCGTCTGCTCAAAGAGTGGCAGCCTGACGATGTGATTGTCGGTCTGCCGCTGAACATGGATGGCACTGAACAGCCGCTTACCGCCCGCGCACGTAAGTTTGCCAATAAAATCCACGGTCGCTTTGGCGTTTCCGTGAAACTCCACGACGAACGATTGAGTACCGTCGAAGCGCGTGCCGGCCTGTTTGAGCACGGGGGTTTCCGCGCACTCAACAAAGGCAGCGTCGATTCGGCTTCTGCCGTCATTATCCTCGAAAGCTATTTCGAACAGGGTTACTGAGCGCCGGGGCCTACAACCGCCCCTGCGCCCGTCGCTCTGCCAGGCTCTGGTCAAAGTTCTGCATCCCCGCCTGCTGACCGGTTTGAATAATCCCGGGCAACTGCCACGTTTTACCTTCGCGGATAAGGTTCGCTGCCGCTGGCGTATTCACCAACAGTTCATACAGCGCGACGCGCCCACCCTGCAGGTCGGGAAGCAGTCTTTGCGCCAGCACCGCCCGCAGGCTGCCGGCCAGCTGATTACGCACCGGGTCTTTCTCCTGCGCCGGGAACGTATCGACCAGCCGTTCAATCGCCTGAGAGGCACCGCGCGTGTGCAGCGTCGCCAGCACCAGATGCCCGGTTTCAGCGGCCGTCAGCGCCAGGCGGATCGTTTCGCTGTCGCGCAGTTCTCCCAGCAGGATGACATCCGGATCTTCACGCAACGCAGCGCGAAGCGCCTCGGCAAATGATGGACTGTGCAGGCCTATCTCCCGCTGCTGAATCAGGCAACGTTCGCTCTGATAGACAAACTCCACCGGATCTTCCAGCGTCAGAATATGCCCATCCGTCTGGTGATTAAGAAAATCCACCATTGCCGCAAGGGTGGTAGATTTGCCGCTGCCGGTTGCCCCCGTCACCAGTATCAGCCCACTGTCGTGGGATAAGAGTTCCGGGATAGCCCGGGGAACACCCAGGGCGGAGAGCTGCGGACAGGCCCGGGGCAACAGGCGTAGCGTGATGGAGTTGCCCTTCATCTGTTTAAAGGCACTTGCGCGCAGACGCTGGTTTCCCGTAAGGGTCACGGCAAAATCCACCTGCCCGCTTGCCCACCATGCCCCCTGCTGCTCATCGTTGAGCCACGTTTTCAGTAACGCATCCACATCGGGAGAGGGAAAGGGAGCCGGTTCAAGGCGGCCTACTCTGCGCCAGCGCGGTGGCGAATCACTGCACAGGTGTAGATCGGAGACATTATGCTTTACACTAAGGGCCACAATTTCTTCCACATCCATACATTACTCCTCGGAAAATGAACAACATTGCGCATAACCTGGCACAGGTCCGGGACAAAATCTCAGCCGCAGCAACACGTTGCGGCCGTGCTTCAGAAGAAATTACGTTACTTGCAGTGAGCAAAACCAAGCCTGCGAGCGCCATCGCAGAAGCGATTGATGCAGGCCAGCGTGCATTTGGTGAAAACTACGTGCAGGAAGGCGTGGATAAAATTCGCTACTTCCAGGAGCAGGGGAATACCGGCCTGCAATGGCACTTTATTGGCCCACTGCAGTCGAATAAAAGCCGTCTGGTGGCAGAGCACTTTGACTGGTGCCATACCATCGACCGTCTGCGCATTGCCACACGTCTGAACGATCAGCGCCCGGCGGAGATGCCCGCGCTTAACGTGCTGATTCAAATCAACATCAGTGATGAAAACAGCAAGTCCGGCATTGCGCTGAGCGAGCTGGATGCGCTGGCGGCTGAAGTGGCCGCGCTGCCGCGCTTAACCCTGCGCGGTTTGATGGCAATCCCGGCGCCTGAGTCAAGTTATGAAAGGCAGTTTGCCGTGGCACAGCAAATGGCTGTAGCATTTGGGGCGCTTAAAGCGCGCTATGAAACGGTAGACACGCTTTCTCTGGGCATGTCGGATGATATGGAAGCCGCCATCGCGGCAGGCAGCACTATGGTGCGCATCGGCACGGCAATTTTCGGTGCGCGCGACTACACCCAATAATAAGGAAACCTGAGGAACGCCATGAAGACGTTGACTTTCCTGCTCTCAACGGTCATTGAGCTGTATACGATGGCGCTTTTGCTGCGCGTCTGGATGCAGTGGGCCCGCTGTGATTTTTATAACCCGTTCTCGCAGTTTGTCGTGAAAATCACCCAACCTGTTGTGGGGCCGCTGCGCCGTATTATTCCGGCGATGGGCCCCATTGACAGCGCATCGCTGCTGGTGGCGTTTATTCTGAGCGTTATCAAAGCGATTGTGCTGTTTATGGTCATCACCTTCCAGCCGATCATCTGGATTGCTGCCGTCCTGATCCTGATAAAAACCATCGGTCTGCTGATCTTCTGGGTGCTGCTGGTCATGGCCATCATGAGTTGGGTCAGCCAGGGCCGCAGCCCGGTGGAATATGCATTGATTCAGCTGGCGGAACCGCTGCTGCGCCCTATCCGCAACCTGCTCCCGTCAATGGGCGGCATCGACTTTTCCCCGATGATCCTGGTTCTGCTGCTGTATGTCGTTAATATGGGCATTGCCGAGCTGTTACAGTCCACGGGCGATATGCTGCTGCCGGGGCTGTGGATGGCGCTATGAGTGCAGTAAGCACCTGCGCTGATGGGCTGGTTTTACGGCTGTATATTCAGCCGAAAGCCAGCCGTGACAATATTGTTGGACTGCATGGCGACGAGTTAAAAGTCGCCATCACCGCCCCACCGGTAGATGGCCAGGCAAATGCGCATCTGACCAAATATCTGGCAAAACAGTTTCGCGTTGCTAAAAGCCAGGTCATCATAGAAAAGGGTGAACTTGGGCGGCATAAACAGGTAAAAATCCTTAATCCGCAATCCATCCCGACGGAAGTCGCGGCTCTGATTTAACAGGATAAAACGATGCAGAAAGTTGTTCTCGCTACCGGCAACGCCGGTAAAGTGCGCGAGCTGGCCTCGCTATTAAATGATTTTGGGCTGGATGTGGTGGCGCAGACCGAGCTTGGCGTGGAGTCCGCCGAAGAGACCGGCCTGACGTTTATCGAAAATGCGATCCTGAAAGCACGCCATGCCGCACAGGTCACCGGCCTGCCCGCGATTGCCGATGATTCCGGTCTGGCGGTTGATTTTCTGGGCGGTGCTCCGGGCATTTACTCTGCCCGCTATTCAGGCGTGGACGCCACCGACCAGCAGAATCTGGAAAAGCTGCTTGTCGCCCTGAAGGATGTGCCAGACGAACAGCGTACCGCGCAGTTCCACTGCGTGCTGGTCTATATGCGTCACGCTGAAGACCCCACGCCTGTCGTCTGCCACGGCAGCTGGCCGGGGGTGATTACCCGTGAAGCAGCCGGTAACGGCGGCTTTGGCTACGATCCGATTTTCTTTGTCCCGACTGAGGGCAAAACCGCTGCGGAACTGACCCGCGAAGAGAAAAGCGCGATTTCCCACCGAGGACGCGCCCTGAAACTGTTACTGGAAGCCCTGCGTAATGGCTAATTTGCCGCCTCTGAGTCTTTATATTCATATCCCCTGGTGCGTGCAGAAATGCCCGTACTGCGATTTCAACTCGCATGCGCTGAAAGGTGAAGTGCCGCACGATGATTACGTTGCACATCTGCTGGCCGACCTGGATGCCGATGTACCTTACGCACAGGGACGTGAAGTGAAGACCATTTTTATTGGTGGCGGTACGCCGAGCCTGCTGTCAGGCCCGGCGATGCAGACGCTGCTGGACGGCGTGCGTGCGCGCCTGAATCTGGCAGCGGATGCTGAAATTACGATGGAAGCCAACCCCGGTACCGTTGAGGCCGACCGTTTTGTCGAGTATCAGCGGGCGGGCGTGAACCGGATTTCCATCGGCGTGCAGAGCTTTAGCGAGCCGAAGTTAAAACGACTGGGGCGTATTCACGGCCCGGAAGAGGCGAAGCGGGCGGCAAAGCTGGCTACTGGGCTGGGTCTGCGCAGTTTTAACCTCGACCTGATGCACGGCCTGCCGGATCAGTCGCTGGAAGAGGCGCTGGACGATTTGCGTCAGGCGATTGCCCTGAACCCGCCGCATCTTTCGTGGTATCAGCTGACCATCGAGCCCAATACGCTGTTTGGCTCTCGTCCGCCGGTGCTGCCGGATGACGATGCGCTGTGGGATATCTTTGAGCAGGGCCATCAACTGTTGACCGCCGCAGGCTATCAGCAGTACGAAACGTCGGCCTATGCGAAGCCGGGCTACCAGTGCCAGCACAACCTCAACTACTGGCGCTTTGGCGACTATCTGGGCATTGGCTGCGGCGCGCACGGTAAAGTGACGTTCCCTGACGGGCGTATCCTGCGTACCGCAAAAACGCGCCATCCGCGCGGGTATATGGAAGGTCGTTATCTCGAACGTCAGCACGATGTCGAGGCGGTGGATAAGCCGTTTGAGTTCTTTATGAACCGCTTCCGCCTGCTGGAAGCCGCGCCGCGTAAAGAGTTTGCCCTTTATACCGGGTTGCCGGAAACCGTGATTCGCCCACACATTGACGAGGCGCTGGCACAGGGGTATCTCACGGAATGTGAGGAATACTGGCAGATCACCGAGCACGGCAAACTGTTCTTAAACTCCCTTCTTGAGCTGTTCCTCGCCGAAGAATCTGAAGGCTGATTCAGGATTTTGCATCCCGTTCTGCCAGCTAAGGGAAAGGCTGGCATGTCATTCGATTCTGGAATAACGAACTCTGGGACAACGAAGAGGCGGTATTAGAACAAATACGGGAAACCCTGCAAATGCTACTACCCTCACCCCGGCCCTCTCCCTGAAAGGGAGAGGGAGCAAACCATTCCCTCGCCCCCTTGGGGAAAGGGTTAGGGTGAGGGGTGAAGTTAATTACTTCAACGTCCCCACCAGTGCCTTCCTGCTATCTTCCAGCGACACCACGCGTTTACACACGTCTTTACCGAACTGCTGGAAATCGGCTTCCTGATTCTTCCACTCGTTCTGAATCGAGGTCTGCAGACCGCCCAGGCTACCCAGCACACCCTGCAGCGGGTTACCGCCGCCTTTCAGTACCGCTTTGGCGCCCATCTCGTTAATGCTGTCCTGCAGGATGCCGCCCATGGCCTGATTCACCAGCTGCTGGCCGTCAGCACGCACCTGATCAATCGCTTTGTAGTGGAACGTCAGGCCGTCGGTACGATGCTCGATAATCCGGTTCATCTGCTCTTTCAGCTGTTTGTCGAGCTTCGTCAGGCGGGTGCGCATGTTGCTGCTCTCACCCACCTCTTTGGTAATGATCTTGTCCAGCGCGACGCGGCCTTTCTCCACGCGGGTTAGCGCGCCTTCGTCAATCCACGGCAGCGCGGTACGCAAATCGGCCTGGTAGTCTCTGGCCTGCTCACGCTGCGCGGCGGTCAGATTGTACTGTTTGCCATTGAACGTGACATCACCCTGCGGCGTGATGACCAGATTGCCGTTCTCACCTTTAACCTGAACGGTTTGCGGACTTAACACCACGTCATCACGCGGGGTGACGCTACATTTATACTCCGCATGGGCGGTGAATCCGGTTGCCATTAAGACAACAGCCAGCAACGTTTTGCGCATCTTTAACACTCCCTCAGACAAAATGGGCCAGCTAATGCTGGCCCCTGACTTCTTTATTAGTCCCACCAAACGTCGAAAAGTTCGCTGACGCGGACATCTTCCAGTTTGTGGTCTTCAAGCCATTTACGTACCAGCGCCTGATGTTCTTCGGTGCATTTACCCACTTCCTGGGTGCAGATAAGACCTTCCCACGCCAGATAGCCGCTACCGTCGAAGGCCAGCTTGTTTGGCTCGATCACCTCGTTGATGAACGCATCAACGTCCTGATCGATCTGCTCAACGCTGGTGCCTTCCGGGAAACGCCAGGCAACGGAGAAGCCCACTTCCTGGAATTCTTCGATGTGCATCTTTTTACGCAGACGACGGCTACGATTCTTTGCCATTATTTCACCCTCTCGAACATTAAGTCCCATACGCCGTGACCAAGACGATGGCCACGCTGTTCAAATTTCGTTACCGGACGCGATTCCGGACGCGGTACATAGTCGTTGCTCTCTGACTGGTTTTTATACCCGTCCAGAGACGACATCACTTCCAGCATATGTTCCGCATACGGTTCCCAGTCGGTCGCCATATGGAAGACACCGCCCAGTTTCAGCTTACTTTTTACCAGCTCGGCAAACGGCGCCTGAACGATACGGCGCTTATTATGACGTGCTTTGTGCCACGGGTCAGGGAAAAAGAGCTGAACCATGTTCAAAGAATTGTCAGGAATCATTTTGTGCAGCACTTCCACCGCGTCGTGACACATCACGCGCAGGTTCTCGACCCCCTCTTCGTGGGCGGTGGCCAGACACGCGCCAACGCCTGGAGAATGCACTTCTATGCCGAGGAAGTTCTGCTCCGGGCGGGCTTTCGCCATGGTCACCAGCGAGGTGCCCATACCAAAGCCGATCTCCAGGGTCACTGGCGCATCGCGACCGAACAGGTCGGCAAAATCGAGCGGTTGCTCGCTGAACTCAACGCCCATCACCGGCCAGTAGTTGTCCAGCGCGTGTTGCTGCCCTTTTGTCAGGCGACCCTGACGGCGGACAAAGCTGCGAATACGGCGCAGCGGGCGACCGTTTTCATCAAATTCCGGTGAAATGACGTCGTTTTTCATAAAAGAGTTGTCTGCTTGTGAGAATGTTCGGGAAACGGGCATTATCCAAAGTTAAGGCTTCTATGCAAGCATGGGAAAGATCCGGTTTACAGCAGATTGACGCTGTGCTGCAATCGGCGTCCCTGATTATACGAATCGATGACCATGCAAGCCTCTCAATTTTCAGCCCAGGTGCTGGACTGGTACGACAAATACGGGCGTAAAACCCTGCCCTGGCAAATTGAAAAAACGCCTTACAAAGTATGGCTCTCCGAAGTGATGTTGCAACAAACGCAGGTTGCCACGGTGATCCCTTACTTTGAGCGTTTTATGGCGCGCTTTCCCACGGTCACCGATCTGGCCAACGCGCCGTTAGATGAGGTGCTGCACCTGTGGACAGGGCTTGGCTACTACGCCCGCGCGCGCAATCTGCACAAAGCCGCACAGCAGGTCGCGACGCGCCACAACGGTAAATTCCCGGAAACCTTCGACGAGGTGGCGGATTTACCCGGCGTTGGGCGATCCACCGCGGGTGCCATCCTCTCACTGTCCCTCGGCAAACATTTCCCGATCCTTGACGGTAACGTGAAGCGCGTGCTGGCACGTTGCTATGCGGTTGACGGCTGGCCGGGGAAAAAAGAGGTCGAAAAGCGGCTGTGGGAGATCAGCGAAGCGGTGACCCCGGCAAAGGGCGTGGAGCGGTTTAACCAGGCGATGATGGATCTCGGTGCGATGGTCTGCACGCGCTCGAAACCAAAATGCGAGCTCTGCCCGCTCAATAACCTGTGCGTGGCGTACGCAAATCATTCCTGGGCGCAGTATCCCGGTAAAAAGCCGAAGCAGACGCTGCCGGAGCGCACCGGTTACATGCTGTTGATGCAGCACGGGGACGAGGTCTTTCTGGCGCAGCGCCCGCCGAGCGGCCTCTGGGGTGGTCTATACTGCTTCCCACAGTTTGAAGATGAAGCCACGCTGCGGGCCTGGCTTAAACAGCGCGGCATTGCTGCCGATAACCTGACGCAGCAGACCGCGTTTCGCCACACTTTCAGCCATTTCCATCTGGATATTGTGCCGATGTGGCTTCCCGTGTCCTCCTTCGCCTCGTGCATGGATGAAGGCACCGCTCTCTGGTATAACTTAGCGCAACCGCCATCAGTCGGGCTGGCGGCTCCCGTGGAGCGCCTGTTACAACAATTACGTGCCGGTGCAATGGTTTAGCATCGGCTAAAAAAGAGGAATGAGTATGGCCAGAACCATTTTTTGTACTTTCCTGCAGCGCGACGCTGAAGGCCAGGACTTCCAGCTCTATCCGGGCGAACTGGGTAAGCGCATTTATAACGAGATCTCCAAAGAAGCCTGGGGACAGTGGCAGAAAAAACAGACCATGCTGATTAACGAGAAAAAACTCAGCATGATGAACCCGGAACACCGCAAGCTGCTGGAGCAGGAGATGGTGAACTTCCTGTTCGAAGGTAAAGACGTGCACATCGAAGGCTATACGCCGCCGGAAAAATAACAGCGCGCGGGGGAAACCCCGCCGTTCAAGCAAACACAACACGCACTCCCGGAATGATGAAAAAAATTTTAGCGCTAGCCCTTGTTGCGCCGTTGCTTGTCTCGTGTTCATCCAAAAAAGGCGATGAATACAACGAAGCCTGGGTTAAGGACACCAACGGTTTTGATATTTTGATGGGGCAGTTTGCCCACAACATCGAGAACATATGGGGATTTAACGAAGTTCTTATCGCCGGACCTAAGGATTACGTTAAGTACACCGACGCCTACCAGACCCGTAGCCACATCAACTTCGATGACGGTACGATCACGGTTGAAACCATCGCGGGGACTGACCCTGCGGCGCATTTACGTCAGGCCATTATCAAAACCCTGCTGATGGGCGACGATCCGGGTTCTATCGATCTCTACTCCGACGCCGACGACATTACCATTTCTAAAGAGCCGTTCCTGTACGGTCAGGTCGTGGACCAGACCGGTCAGCCAATCCGCTGGGAAGGCCGCGCCACGAAATTCGCCGACTATCTGCTGCAAACGCGTCTGAAAAGCCGCACCAACGGCCTGAAAGTGATTTATAGCGTCACGATTAACCTGGTGCCGAACCACCTCGACAAGCGTGCGCATAAGTATCTGGGCATGGTGCGTCAGGCGTCACGTAAATATGGCGTGGATGAGTCGCTGATCCTGGCAATCATGCAGACCGAATCGTCCTTTAACCCGTACGCCGTGAGCCGTTCCGACGCGCTGGGGCTGATGCAGGTTGTCCAGCACAGCGCCGGTAAAGACGTGTTCCGCGCACAGGGGAAATCGGGCACGCCGAGCCGTAGCTATCTGTTTGACCCGCAAAGCAACATTGATACCGGTACGGCCTATCTGGCGATGCTGAATAATGTTTATCTGGGCGGGATTGATAACCCAACCTCACGTCGTTATGCGGTCATTACCGCGTACAACGGCGGTGCAGGCAGCGTGCTGCGTGTCTTCTCGAATGACAAAGTGCAGGCCGCAAATATCATCAACAGCATGGCGCCGGGGGATGTCTACGCCACCCTCACCACCCGCCACCCGTCTGCGGAATCCCGTCGTTATCTGTATAAGGTGAATACGGCGCAGAAGAACTATCGTCGCCGCTAGAAAATAACCCTCCTCACCCTGCCCTCTCCCAAAGTGAGAGGGTATTCAAGTTCCCTCTCCCTGTGGGAGAGGGCCAGGGTGAGGGCATCAGGCCGCACCTACCCCATCTCACCCCACCCATACGAAAATGTTATTTGCATCACAATCCAAACTGCAAATTAATGTGGATTGCATTTTTTTGCGGGAGGTAACAAAACATATCGTTGCCAACTGATAGAATTGCATCAAATAACAACCCTGAATGTTCCTATAACAACATATCTCCCGCTCACTTGTGAGGAAAGTAACATGAACCTTAAGCTGCAGCTTAAAATATTGTCGTTTCTGCAGTTCTGCCTGTGGGGTAGCTGGCTGACTACACTCGGCTCCTATATGTTTGTGACGCTCAAGTTCGATGGTGCGTCAATCGGTGCCGTCTACAGCTCGCTGGGTATCGCGGCGGTCTTTATGCCAACGCTGCTGGGGATCGTGGCGGATAAATGGTTGAGTGCGAAATGGCTGTACATGCTTTGCCACCTGGTGGGCGCGGGCACGCTGTTTATGGCAGCCCAGGTCACCACGCCGGGGGCGATGTTTATGGTGATCCTGCTTAACTCGCTGGCCTACATGCCAACGCTTGGGCTGATCAACACCATCTCCTACTACCGCCTGAAATCCGCCGATATGGATATCGTGACCGACTTCCCGCCTATCCGTATCTGGGGCACCATCGGTTTTATTATGGCAATGTGGGGCGTGAGCTTCGCGGGCTTTGAACTGAGCCATATGCAGCTCTACATCGGTGCGGCGCTCTCCGTGGTGCTGGCACTGTTTACCCTGACGCTGCCGCATATTCCGGTATCTAACCAGCAGAAAAACCAGAGCTGGAGCACCATGCTTGGCCTGGACGCTTTCGCGCTGTTTAAAAACAAACGCATGGCGATCTTCTTTATCTTCTCCATGCTGCTGGGCGCGGAACTGCAAATCACCAACATGTTCGGCAATACCTTCCTGCACAGCTTCGATAATAACCCGCTGTTCTCAGGCAGCTTTATCGTTGAACATGCCTCGGTAATGATGTCCATCTCGCAGATCTCTGAGACGCTGTTCATCCTGACCATCCCGTTCTTCCTGAGCCGCTACGGCATCAAGAACGTCATGCTGATCAGTATTGCCGCGTGGATGCTGCGCTTCGGCCTGTTCGCCTACGGCGACCCAAGCCCGTTCGGCACCGTGCTGCTGGTTCTGTCGATGATTGTTTACGGCTGCGCCTTCGACTTCTTCAACATCTCTGGTTCGGTGTTTGTGGAAAAAGAGGTGAAACCTGAAATCCGCGCCAGCGCACAGGGTATGTTCCTGATGATGACCAACGGCTTCGGCTGTATCCTGGGCGGCGTGGTGAGCGGTAAAGTGGTTGAGATGTATACCACCAACGGCATTACCGACTGGCAGCCAGTGTGGCTTATCTTCGCCGCATACTCGCTGGTGCTGTTCTTCGCGTTTATCGTGCTGTTCCAGTACAAGCATGTACGCGAACCGCACGGCGCACAGCCAGTCGTGCATTGATTATTGTGCCGGGTAGGCGAAGCCGCCACCCGGCTATTTTATTGCAGCAAGCACCCACCCCACCGACAGCAAATCCGCGCTGCCGCCCGGGCTCAGGTTGCGTGCAATTAATGCGTTATCCATTCTACGCAACGCTTCACCATCCCAGCCGTCAGCCAGCAGTTCCCGCGCATAGTCCTGAACGTAGCCCAGCCCCTCAATGCCGCCGCGCGACACCAGATTGCTGTCCTGATTGATTGCCATCAGGCGTAACAGCAGGCCGTGAAGTGAATGTCCGTTCCACTGCGCCAGCGCTTTACGCACCGTCGCAAAACCACTCTCCGCCTCGCCGCGCGCGCCGGTTAAGCCGTACTGCCGGAACTGCCGCTCCCCCGCCGTCGCCTGCCCGCTGCGTTCGGCCAGCTCCCGCGAAACCAGCCCCTGGCAGATGTTACTCACCTCACAACAGAGGCT
Source organism: Enterobacter sp. A8 (assembly GCF_004296595.1). Taxonomy (NCBI): domain Bacteria; kingdom Pseudomonadati; phylum Pseudomonadota; class Gammaproteobacteria; order Enterobacterales; family Enterobacteriaceae; genus Enterobacter; species Enterobacter sp. A8. Next base: position 365,451 of record NZ_SCMF01000003.1, on the reverse strand, counting down.
TTCTGCGGAGATATTTTTCACACGCCCGGCGGTGAAGCAGAGTAAACCAAGGGCAAAAATGCCCCCTTTGTGCGTGTTCACCCCGTTCGTTGCGGCATACATCGCCTGCTCACAGGCCATCCCCATCGGGCGGAGGAGCCGTAACTGTTCGCCTGCGGGTTTATCGGCATGCGTGTTACCCAACTCAGCAAAGCGCGAAAACCACGGCGTAATCGCCATAATGCTGCGGACAAACAGCGCGTGATCCATATCGCGATGGGAGCCGTTATTGAGCCTGTCCACCAGCCCCGGTTTCGGTGTCAGCGCCAGCTCCTGCCACAGCGCCTCTGCGGCAAGCGCGGGGACGTTAAGCGGGCGCGGTTTAGTCGCGAGCAAACCAGTCATCGATCATCTTCTCCACGCGCGCCACCACCTGCTCCACAGGATGTTTGCGCGAACGGGAACAGGCGTGGGCAGGTTCATCGCAAATCAGGCAGCGTCTGAGATGGGAGCCCAGCGACTGACGTCCAACGTGGCCGTTTTCAGGGCAAATCACATCCAGATCCCACAGCCTGCCAAGCGGGTGCGTCTGCTCCAGCTCCGCACAGTGGGCTTTGATTTCTGCCGCGGGATGGGCCACACACCACAGCGCTTCGGGCCCGGTCGGGAGCCACAGCACCTGGCGGTCCAGCACCTGCCAGCGGTTTTCCCACAGCAGCTGGTCGCACATTTGTAACGCCACGCCCATGGTGTTGCGATAGCGCAGGCTGTCTTTGATCTCTCCGGGTGTTACCAGCGTGAGGGAGATCACCGGTTGTTGATAGTGCGTAAGCCAGTCAGCCTGACGGGCTGCGCGGCGCTCTTTCGCCGCCAGCAGCGCGTCCAGGCTGACACCCGCCCGCACGGGTGTCGCAATGGTCATATTCACTCCTTTACCTGTCGAACGGTGTCGATCACGTTGCCGTCGCGGTAGCGGATCACCCCAACAATTTTGTCTGTGAACTCAATTGGTTTCGGTACGCCTGTCAGCGAAATTGCCCGCTCATAGAGAGCGTTGATATCCACAACCTTCAGCCCTGCTTCCATGAGGCGTTCGCGGATCTCCGGGCGCGCCGGGTTGACCGCAATGCCATGATCGGTGACCAGCACGTCGATGCTTTCGCCCGGCGTGAGGCGTGTGGTAACGCGCTTCACCACCGTCGGAATGCGGCTACGCAGCAGCGGCGCAACGACGATGGTCAGGTTCGCCGCGGCGGCCACGTCGCAGTGCCCGCCGGACGCGCCGCGCATCACGCCATCGGAGCCGGTAATGACGTTAACGTTGAAATCGACGTCAATCTCCAGCGCGCTGAGGATCACCACGTCGAGCTGGTCGCAGCTTGCCGCCTTACTGCCGGGGTTGGCGTAGACGTTAGTGGAGATCTCCACGTGGTTCGGGTTGCGCGCCAGCGAGGCCGCCGCCTGGCCGTCGAAGCACTGGGTATCGAGCAGCTTTTCAATCAGCCCCTTCTCGTGCAGATCCACCAGGCTGCCGGTAATGCCACCCAGCGCAAAGCGTGCCTTCACGCCGCTGCGCTCCATCTTCTCTTCCATAAAGCGGGTACAGGCGGTGGCCGCCGCGCCGGAGCCGGTCTGCATCGAGAAGCCCGGTTTAAAATAGCCGGAGTGCTCAATCACATCCGCCGCATAGCGGGCAATCATCAGCTCGCGCGGGTTACTGGTGACGCGCGCCGCGCCGACGCTGATTTTTGCCGGATCGCCCACGCTCTCCACCTGCACGATGTAGTCCACCTGATCCTGCACCAGGCTGGCAGGCATATTGGGGAACGGCACCAGCGCTTCCGTCAACAACACCACCTTGCGGGCAAAATGGGCGTCCACCATCGCGTAGCCCAGCGAGCCGCAGCACGATTTCCCGTGCGTGCCGTTGGCGTTACCAAACTCATCGCTGCACGGCACGCCAAGAAACGCCACGTCAATGTTCAGCTCACCGTCCTGCAGCAGCTTTACGCGCCCGCCGTGAGAGTGAATTTGTACCGGCTCGTCCATCAGCCCGTGGGAGATGGCATCCGCCAGCTTGCCACGCATGCCGGAGGTGTAGATCCGGGCGATCACCCCGCTTGCAATATGCTCGATCAGCGCGTCGTTGCAGGTCATCAGCGAGCTGGAGGCGAGGGTCAGGTTTTTGAAGCCCATCCGCGCCAGCAGCGCCACGACGGTGTTGATCACCCGGTCGCCTTCACGAAACGCGTGGTGGAAGGAGATGGTCATTCCGTCCTTCAGGCCGCTACGCCTCACCGCCTCTTCAATGGAGGCGCAGAGTTTACGGCTGTGTTTCGCGTCGCTGTCCGCCAGCCACGGCGTGGCGCTGTGGGCGGTATCAAACGGTTTTAACTCCCGCAGATGGGGAAAATTCACATGGAGAAGTTCTGTCTGGTTCATTGTGTCATCCTTACCGACGCACGCCGGAGGCCGCCGCGCGTTCGAGCACCACCTGCGCGTGGTTAATAATCGGTGCATCCACCATCTTGCCGTTGAGCGACACCACGCCAAGGCCGTTACGTTCGCCCTCTTCTGCCGCTTCAATCACCCGCAGGGCGTGATCCACCTCTTCCTGGGTCGGCGCGTAGGCGTTATGCAGCAGGTCTATCTGGCGCGGGTTGATCAGCGATTTACCGTTAAAGCCCATCTTGCGGATCAGATCGACCTCGCGCAGGAATCCGGCCTCATCGTTAACGTCTGACCACACCACGTCGAAGGCGTCGATGCCTGCCGCGCGGGCGGCGTGCAGCACGGCGCAGCGGGCGTAGAACAGCTCGGTGCCGTCGCCGCGCTCGGTCTGCATGTCCATCACGTAGTCAAAAGCCGCCAGCGCAATGCCGATCAGGCGCGGCGAGCTACGGGCAATCGCCACGGCGTTGATAACGCCAATGGCCGATTCAATCGCCGCCATCACGCGGGTGGAACCAACCTCGCGCCCGCACTCCTGCTCGATACGCTCAAGGTGGCCTTCCAGCTCGTAGATGTCGTCCGGGGTGTCGGTTTTCGGCAGGCGGATCACATCCACGCCGGCACGCACGGCGGCTTCCAGATCCAGCAAGCCAAACGGCGTGCTCAGCGGGTTAATGCGCACCACGGTTTCGATGTCCTGATACATCGGGTGCTGCAGGGCGTGGAACACCAGCATTCGCGCGGTGTCTTTCTCGCGCAGAGCAACGGCATCTTCAAGGTCAAACATGATGGAGTCTGGACGGTAGATAAACGCGGTTGAAAGCATGGCGGCGTTGGCGCCCGGCAGGAACAACATACTGCGGCGGAGTTTGCTCATTTCAGCGCCCCCCAGTTAATGGCCTGTTCATCGGCAGCACGCAGAAGCGCACTTTGCAGGCGGGCGCGGATCACACAGTCCAGCGCCCCTTTGTCTTCAATAATGATAAGTCCCTGGTGCACGTTCATGGCGCGCAATGTCTCGTTGACCACCTGGCGAATTTGCTCGCCAAACTGCTTAATCACTTCACTGTGGATGACTATCTCCAGCTCGCCGTGAGCGGGAGCAATTTTCACCATCAGGTCGCTGGACTCCTGCGTTCCGGCCAGCGCCTCCCTTACAATTTTCATGATAAATTCCTGGTAGTTAAGCGACTTCGGCACTCGCACGGTAGTGTGTTTCGAGGTGCGCGAAGGTGGAGTCCGGGACAATCTCCCGGATCCGGGAAAACTGCTGAGTCTTGAGCAAGCGGCGCACTTCGGACGCTGAAATGGCATTGCCGGTGGCCTTGATGCGCGGCATTTCCACCACCTCAATCTGCGGGCTCAGCAAGGCGTGCAGCGTCTGGTTGTACTGACGGGTGATATCGCAAAACGGCTCGGAGCCGATAAAACGATGGGTAATGCCCAGCGCCGGTGCGATAAAGTCGCGGAAGATCAGCACGTCGATTTCGCTCCACGCCTGCTGCACTTTGCCGGTCTCTTTCAAAAAGTAGGCCGGGAAGGTGGCGCGGGAGATGATGTACTGTGAGCCTTCGTGCACGGTCACATTTGGCAGATGCGCGACGCCCGCACGCACCATTCCGAGGCGCGCGCTGAACGGAAAGAACGAGGCATCTTCACGCACCACAAACAGGTGCAGGGCGTCACACTGCATCGCCGCCTGCTCCACCAGATGACGGTGGCCGAGGGTGAACGGGTTGGCGTTCATCACTATCGCGCCAGTCTTCTCCCCGCCCTTGCGCATCCTGCCCAGGGAACGGCAGTAACGCTCGATCCCCTGCGGAGTGTTCTCCATCAGCACGGCGTTGTTGCCGCTCTGGGCAATCGGCCAGAAGCCGCTACGCGCAAAGCGCTCCTTATTGCACGGTCGCGTGCAGAGGAAGAGGTGAAAATGACCGCGCTCCAGCGCCGCATTCTGCACCTCCGCCAGCAAGCGCGCGCTGAGGTTCTCGCCGCGAAGCTGCTCGTTCACGGCCACACACTTGATGACGTTGGCGGCAAGACCGGCGCAACCCACCAGTTGCGCGCCGGACCAGGCTTCGACAAACAGCGTGATGTCGTTGTCCAGGCCAAGGCCGCTGTCTGCCAGCAGATAACGGATCTGGCTTAAGCGTTCCGGGTGTTTCGCCACCAGCGTGTGGCGAAAATCGATGGGTTGACTGTTCATGCCGCCTTTCTCAGTGTGCCGCCGCAAGCCCGGTGGCTGGCGCTTCCACAATCACGTTGCTCAGATGACCGATATGCTCGATCTCCACTTCAATGCGATCCCCCTCTTTCATAAACAGCGGCGGATTACGCTTTTTACCCACCCCGCCCGGGGAGCCGGTGATGATCACATCGCCCGGACTTAAGCGGGTAAAGGTGCTGATGTACTCGATCAGCTCCGCAACCTTGTGGATCATGCTGCTGGTGTTATCTTCCTGCACCATGCGGCCATTCAGCCAGGTGCGGATCGCCAGCCTGTGCGGGTCCGGGATCTCATCGGCCGTTGCCATCCACGGGCCAAACGCGCCGGTCTGACGCCAGTTCTTACCGGCAGTAAACCAGGTGTGCTGCCAGTCGCGGGCGGAGCCGTCCATATAGCAGCTGTAGCCCGCCACGTGACGCAGGGCATCGTCGCGGCTGATGTTCTCCCCGCCCTTGCCGATGATCACCGCCAGCTCGCCTTCGTAGTCGAATTCGCTGGAGTGACGCGGCTTCAGCACCGGCTCGTTGTGGCCGGTCTGCGAATCCGGGAAGCGCACGAACAGCGTCGGTGCCGGGTTGTGCTGGTCAAACTCCTTGCGCTTGTCGGCGTAGTTCATGCCGACGCAGAGGATTTTTTCCGGCTGCTCAATCACCGGTAAGAAGGTGATGGCGCTCATCGGCACGTCCACGGCATCGTTCAGGTAACGGGTGGCCTGCGCCAGCCCGTTGCCCTGCAGCAGCGCTTTGAGGTCGCTGTAGCGGTCGCCGAGACGGCGACCTAAATCAATCACACCTTCGGCCTGGACGATGCCGTAGCTGCGTTTTCCCTGGTATAAAAAGCTTGCGAGTTTCATTGTTCTTTCCTGAAAACTTAAACGAGGAAGTTGCCCAGAATCAGCAGTGAGATAGAGACGTTAATCGCGCCGCCGATACGGGTAGCAATCTGGGCGAAGGGCATCAGGCTCATACGGTTGCCTGCGGTCAGGATCGCCACGTCACCGGTACCGCCCTGGCCACTCTGGCAGCAGGAGACGATGGCGACATCAATCGGGTGCATACCAATCTTTTTGCCGACGAAGAAGCCGGTCGCCACCAGTGAAGAGACGGTACTGATAATCACCAGCAGGTTAGTCAGCGTGAAGGCCGCGACCAGTTCATGCCATGGGGTGATCGCCACACCGACCGCGAAGAGGATGGGATAGGTCACCGAGGTCTGGAAGAATTTGTACACCACCTGAGAGCCTTCCAGCAGACGCGGAGAGGCACCGTTGCAGAGCTTCACCAGCACCGCCATAAACAGCATGCCAACCGGCGCAGGCAGACCAATCAGCTTGTGGCCGAGCATGCCCAGCATGTAGAGCAGCACCGCCAGCAACGCACCGGAGGCGATGGTGGTGACGTCCGCTTTGCCAGAGAACGCCGGTTGAGAAACGGTGGCATCGGCATTCGCGCGGTTCGGCATCAGCTGACCTTCACCGGTCAGGTGCGGATAACGCTTGCCCAGTTGGTTCAGACAGCCGGAGATGATGATAGCGGTCAGCCCGCCGAGCATGACCATCGGCAGCACGCGACCGAGCGCCACGCCCTGATCCATGTGCAGCAGGGTGGCGTAGCCGATGGAGAGCGGGATAGCCCCTTCGCCCACGCCGCCTGCCATAATCGGCAGAATGATAAAGAAGAAGATCTGGAACGGCTCAAGACCCAGCGCCAGACCCACGCCCATCCCCACCAGCATGCCGACGATCTCGCCGCACAGCATCGGGAAGAAGATGCGCAGGAAGCCCTGAATCAGCACGGTGCGGTTCATGCTCATGATGCTGCCGACAATAATGCAGCAGATGTAGAGATAAAGAATGTTGGTGGATTTATAGAACTTAGTGGTGGATTCCACTACCACATCCGGCAACAGGCCGTAATAGACCAGCGCGGAGGGGATAAAGGTGGCGCAAATCGCCGCCGCGCCGAGCTTGCCGACAATCGGCAGGCGTTTGCCGAACTCACCGCAGGCAAAGCCGAAGAACGCCAGCGTCGCCACCATCACCACGATATCGCTTGGCAGTTTTCCGCCCAGACAATCAATGGCAATCAGCGCGCCCGCCAGGACAAACAGCGGCAGAGGAATAATCCCGATTTTCCAGGTATCCATAATATGCCACCAGCGCTCTTTGAGCGATGGCCGCTGAATATCAATCGGGTCGTGGGTAACAGAGAAAGAATCGTCAGTTGTGCTCATAATAAGCCCCTTAGTTATTTTGTGCGTTCAGCTTAGAGTCACAAAGGCTTACTTTATGTGAGGAATGGCATATTAAAAGCGAAGTTTTAATGGCGACTATGGTTTTAATGGTTTCTTTTATTTAATGTGATTTGCCCCTTATTTATTGCCGTGGTTTTTATGGTTTCTTTTCTAAACCGAACAAACAAATAACATTTACACGGTGGTGTTTAAGGGAAAAGCCTTTCAGATAATTCTTTTGCAGGCCTTGCTGTGCAAGGGATCACAAGTTTTCGGCAAAGCGGGTATCCACGCGAAAAAAGATGATATATTGACAAACTTCGTTGATACCACGCGTGATTGTTATGAAAGTATCGTTTCAGATTAAGCTGTTTGTTTCGCTGGTTGTCTTTTTCTCAGTGCTTTTTGCTTTGCTGGGCGGATATTATTATGTCGACGTTAGCCGACAGCTTTATCAGGAAATGAGCGCACGCGCAAAAATACAGGCGGAAGAGATCGCCCTTATTCCGTCATTACGAAAAGAGGTCGAACAAAAAGATATCAACGCCATTCACGATTTTATGCAGAAAATAGCCACCCACAGTGATGCCAGTTTTATTGTGATTGGCGATAACAAAGGGCTGCATCTGTTTCATTCCGTTTTTGCGGACAGAGTGGGCCATACGCTGGTCGGCGGAGACAACGAAGAGGTGCTGCGCGGTAAAAGCACCACCACTATCCGCAAGGGAGGATTAGGCATTTCGCTGCGCAGCAAAGCGCCCATTTTTAACGATGCCGGTCAGGTAGTGGGAATTGTCTCGGTAGGCTATCTCACCAGCTATCTTGAAACCATCACCGTCAGTAAAGTGGTTAACATCCTGATCGCCGCCGTACTGTTACTGCTTGCCCTTTTTATCTTCTCCTGGTTCTTTACCCGCAGTATCAAGAAGCAGATTTTCTCCCTGGAGCCGCGAGAGATTGGTCTGCTGGTGCGCCAGCAGAAGGCGATGATGGAGTCCATTTATGAAGGGGTGATCGCCATAGACGATGAACGGCGAATAGAAGTGATTAACCAGGCGGCACGCAAACTGCTGGGCCTGAGCCAGCCGGCCCGGGAACTGCGCGGGCAGCTGATAAGCGAGGTAATCGATCCTGTTCCGTTCTTCGAAACACAAACGATGCTCGCCAAAGATACCCATGACGAGATTTGCCGCTTTAACGATCTCACGGTGATCGCCAGCCGGGTGCGCATCATGCTTGAGAACTCTCTGCAGGGCTGGGTGATCACCTTCCGCGATCGCAACGAGATCGACTCGCTCAGCGCCCAGCTCAGCCAGGTCAAACGCTATGTTGATAACCTGCGCATTATGCGTCACGAGCAGCTAAACCGGATGACCACCCTCTCCGGCCTGCTGCATATGGGCCGCTACGAGGAGGCGATTGGCTACATTCAGGCGCAGTCGGAACACGCTCAGGAGCTGCTGGACTTTATCTCTTCGCGCTTCAGCTCCCCGACACTGTGCGGCCTGCTGCTGGGGAAAGCCGCGCGGGCGCGGGAGAAAGGCGTCGAGCTGAACTTCGACCCGATCTGTCGTCTGGACAGACCGTTCCTCGCGCTGCCTGAAGAGGCGCTGATTTCTATCATTGGCAACCTGCTGGATAACGCCATTGAAGCGACCCAGCGCTCGCCGCTTCCGCATGCTCCTGTGGAAGTGCTGATAAAACTGAGCGAACAAGAACTCATCATCGAAGTGGCCGATCAGGGCGTGGGCATTAAACCGGAGATCCGTGACAGGATATTTGAGCGCGGCATCACCACCAAAACGCGCGGCGATCACGGCATTGGTTTGTATCTGATCGAAAGCTATGTCACACAGGCTGGCGGTGCAATTGAGGTTGCCGATAACACGCCGCGGGGGGCGATTTTCTCACTGTTTATCCCCGCCACGGGAACCACCCGGCATCCCGCACAGGAACAGGAAGATACCGATTATGCAACATGAACTTATCGACGTACTGATAGTTGAAGACGAGAACGAACTGGCGCAACTGCACGCAGAGCTGATCGGCAAACATCCGCGTCTTAGACTGGTGGGGATTGCCTCGTCGCTGGCGCAAGCGCAGGTTGAGCTTGAAAGTAAACAGCCGCAGCTGATGTTGCTGGATAACTACCTGCCGGACGGGAAAGGCATCACCCTTATCAGTAACCCGATGCTCGCCCGCGCCAATTGTTCGGTGATTTTCATCACCGCCGCCAGCGATATGGACACCTGCAGCCAGGCCATTCGTAACGGGGCGTTTGATTACATCCTGAAGCCGGTTTCCTGGAAGCGGCTCAGCCAGTCGCTGGAGCGTTTTGTGCAGTTTGCTGAGCAACAGCGGGTCTGGAAGATTGTTGACCAGCAGAACGTCGATTCTTTATACCAGCTACAGGCGAAAAACTACCGCCAGGACAACGGCAGCAAAGGTATTGAGGAAAATACACTGGCGCGGGTGCAGGCGCTGTTTAACGACAAGGCGACGCACTGTTTTACGGTGGATGAGGTGGTGAGTGAAACGGGGCTGAGTAAAACCACCACCCGGCGCTATCTGGAGCACTGCGTGGAGGCAGGTTTTCTGACGGTGGAGATGCTGTACGGCAAGATTGGGCATCCGCGGAGGATGTACAAGCGTAGTGCGGCTTAACACCCCTCACCCCGGCCCTCTCCCCAAAGGGGCGAGGGTGAAAAGACGGCTCCGTGCAATCCCCTCTCCCCTTTGGGGAGAGGGTTAGGGTGAGGGGGCTACTTTAATACATACCCATAAAGCCGCTTAATCCCGTCGGCATCCTTTTCGCTGTAAACGCCCTGCAGCTCCGGCGAGAAGCCCGGCAGCAGGTTAATCCCCTCTTCCAGCGCAAGGAAGTAGCGCTGCACCGCCCCGCCCCAGACTTCTCCCGGCACCACGCACAGTACACCAGGCGGATACGGCAGCGCGCCTTCGGCAGCAATGCGCCCTTGCGCATCACGGATGCGCACCAGCTCCACGTTCCCGCGAATGTACGCCTGATTGGCATCCTGCGGATTCATCACCACCGCGGGCAGGCTCTCCTTGCGGAACATCGCCTTCTGCAGATCTTTCACATCAAAACTGACGTAGAGATCGTGCATCTCCTGACACAGCTGGCGGAGCGTGTAATCCCGGTAGCGTACCGGGTATTTCTGATAGATGGTCGGCAACACGTCCGCCAGCGGCGTATCATCTTCAATATGCTGTTCAAACTGGCCAAGCATCGCCACCAGCTGCGCCAGCTTCTCGCTGCTTTCGGCAGGCGTCAGCAGGAAGAGGATCGAGTTCAGATCGCACTTCTCCGGCACGATGCCATTTTCCCGCAGATAGTGCGCAAGGATGGTCGCCGGAATACCGAAATCAGTATATTCCCCGGTTTCAGCATCGATGCCCGGCGTGGTCAGCAGTAGCTTGCACGGATCGACAAAGTACTGATCGCGGGCATAGCCCTCAAATCCGTGCCATTTGGCCCCCGGCTCAAAGCTGAAGAAGCGACGTTCGCTGGCGATGGCCTGAGTTGGATGATCCTGCCACGGACGGCCTGCCACCACTGGTGGAATAAACGGTTTGATCATATGGCAATTTGCAATGATCGCCTTACGCGCTTCAATCCCCAGCTCGACGCACTCCGCCCACAGCCTGCGTCCGCTCTCCCCTTCGTGAATTTTTGCGTTCACATCCAGTGCCGCAAACAGGGGATAAAACGGGCTGGTGGAGGCGTGCAGCATAAATGCGTTGTTCAGGCGTTTATGCGGACAGAAACGCGCCTGACCCCGGATGTGGTTATCCTTTTTATGGATCTGCGAGGTTTGCGAGAACCCGGCCTGCTGTTTATGCACCGACTGGGTCACGAAAATGCCCGGATCGTTCTCGTTCAGCTCCAGCAACAGCGGGGAGGTTTCCGCCATCATCGGAATAAATTGCTCGTAGCCCACCCAGGCAGAGTCAAAGAGGATGTAATCGCACAGATGGCCGATCTTGTCGATCACCTGACGGGCGTTGTAGATCGTGCCATCGTAAGTGCCAAGCTGGATCACTGCCAGGCGGAACGGGCGGGTCTCGTCTGCCTTCTCCGGCGCAACGTCGCGGATCAGATTGCGCAGGTACGCGTCGTCAAAGCAGTGTTCGTCAATCCCACCGATAAAGCCAAACGGGTTACGCGCCGCTTCCAGATACACTGGCGTCGCGCCCGCCTGAATCAGGGCCCCGTGATGGTTAGATTTGTGGTTATTGCGATCAAACAGCACCAGATCGCCACGGGTCAGCAGCGCGTTGGTCACCACCTTGTTGGCCGCCGACGTACCGTTCAGCACGAAGTAGGTTTTATCCGCGTTGAACACTTTCGCGGCGAACTTTTGCGCATGCTTGGCGGAACCTTCGTGGATCAGCAGATCGCCGAGCTTCACGTCGGCATTGCACATATCGGCGCGAAAAACGTTCTCACCAAAGAAGTCATAGAACTGTCGTCCCGCCGGGTGTTTTTTGAAAAACGCCCCGTGCTGGTGGCCCGGACAGGCAAAGGTGCTGTTGCCCATTGCAACATACTGGCTCAGGGTGTCGAAAAACGGCGGTAACAGGTTCTCTTCGTAACGACTGGCGGCAGATTCCAGTTCCAGGAACTCCTGCGCTTTACCCGAGATGACAGCCGTGGCGCCATCGGGCACGTCCGTCGGCTCTTGCGAGAATAAATAGACCGGTAAATGAAAGCCCGTGCGTTTCAGCAACGCAAGAATGCCACTGCGACTCTCCGCGAGCGTAATGACGACTGCCGCCACATCGGTAAAATCAGTGTTATCCAGCGTCACCTTTTCGCGATGCGTGGACACAGTGGAAACCAGCTCACGGCTGACGGCGATTTTCATGGTTTTCATAGGCGCTATATACCCTCACCGAATGGTGAGACAGGGAGGAGAAAATTCGCGCAATAATGTCACCTTTTATTTTGAGGTGCAAGAAGGAATCAGTATGCACTTCACCACCCAAAGCTAAGCGTAAAAAAGCGCTGGCGTGTCATAATCATGCAATACCTATGATTAAGTAACAGGAGTTTTCCGTGGTTATCGGGCCATTTATCAACGCGAGTGCCGTATTGCTGGGCGGAGTACTCGGTGCAGTGTTAAGTCAGCGATTACCGGAGCGTATTCGCGTCTCTATGCCCTCCATTTTTGGCCTGGCCTCCCTCGGGATTGGCATTCTGCTGGTGATAAAATGCGCCAACCTGCCGGTTATGGTGCTGGCCACCCTGCTCGGGGCGCTGATTGGCGAGTTTTGTTATCTGGAAAAGGGGATTAACAACGCGGTCAGCAAAGCGAAAAACCTGATAGCCCGTCCGGGCAAAGCCAAACACGGCACCCACGAGACGTTTATTCAAAACTACGTTGCCATCATTATTCTCTTTTGCGCCAGCGGCACCGGGATTTTCGGTTCGATGCAGGAAGGGATGACCGGTGACCCCAGCATTTTAATCGCGAAGGCGTTTCTCGATTTCTTCACCGCTACGATTTTTGCCACCACGCTCGGTATCGCGGTGGCCGCGATTTGTGTGCCAATGCTGCTGATTCAGCTGGCTCTCGCCACCTGCGCCACCCTGATCCTTCCGCTGACCACGCCCGCGATGATGGCGGATTTTACCGCCGTTGGCGGTCTGCTCCTGCTGGCAACAGGGCTGCGCATCTGCGGGATCAAGATGTTCGCGGTGGTGAATATGCTGCCCGCCCTGCTGCTCGCCATGCCGCTTTCCGCGCTGTGGACCCACTTTTTCGCTTAAGATTGCGACGAACTGGTGAGAGATTGTGCATCCTGTAACGAAAACAACATTTTTCGTTGACGGCGGAGAGTGAATCGGGTTTAATGCGCCCCGTTGCCCGGATAGCTCAGTCGGTAGAGCAGGGGATTGAAAATCCCCGTGTCCTTGGTTCGATTCCGAGTCCGGGCACCACTATTCATAAGGCCTCGCTGAAAAGCGGGGCTTTTTCCTTTTCTCGCTACGGTAGATTTCTGGTCGTTGCAACGCGTTATTTGTTCGCTGGATTTCTCGCCATTTTCGAAGATCTTCGTTACTTTAAAGAAACCTCGGCACCCTCTGATGTGTCTTTTCCTTACCTCAATGCTACGGCCCTTTACGTTCCCTTTCTCTAAGATTATTCATAATGAAGTAGAGAATACGTGGGAAATGGGGGGTTAATATTTTCCCTTATTTAACAAGAAATTACCTTCCATCCTTCCCCGGTGGAAGACCGGGGAAACTCCTCTTCAGGCAAGGGGGAAGAACTCAACGTCATCAACTCCCCTTGTCAGTCGGGAGTTTCCACCATCTATTCCACCTATAATATTCCTGTTTTTCCCCTTATGATTCTACGCATCAGTAAAATCCCCCGCTTTCCACGTTATAGTAGGATAATTTACCAGTAGAGGGGTAATTGAGTTAAACATATTCGACTGCTGAATTTGTGTGTCCGCTCTGAGCGAGGAGTCGACAGTGGTCTTAGATCACACTTAAACCGTTCTCTGGAAATTCTATATAAGCGAATGGTTTTGTTAAGCTGGATGCTTACCTTCAAAAGAAGCAATAACGTGAACGCGATGCAGCAGCCATGATTATCATGGTGTTATGTTCATGTATTTCTATCCTGAAAACACGATGTACAATTAAAAGGCCACTTACGCGTCTGAAACGGAGTGGACAAAGTAAGTGCGCCAAGGATCCGAAGTGAGTGAAGAGCAGACGTTTTACACTAAAATATTCAGTTGCCAGATTTCCACGTATGTAGCTCTTCTTTCCAGTACGGTACTTTTACAGGCCTTGACCCTCTTCATAAGAAAATCTATAAATAGATTACCATTTATAATGGATGTTTAAAAACCTATTTTAACATGTAATCCAGCTCATCTTTTATAAGTATAATCTGTTCGTAAAGACGATGATAAGCTTTACCGATAGCGCCTCTAAACTGTATTAAGCAACGTTTTGAAATCGATAATACGCTTATTTCACTGATTGAACAGTCTGACTTTATGGAAACCTTACCACACATGAATATTATTCACCAGACAATGCATTACGGGAGCAAACAGAAGAATAAGCGCAATTAAAAACAGAACATATTGTTAGTGATGATAAAATCATATTAACATGAAAAGTGAGAAAATTATGATTTTTTAAAGAGAATACGCACTTGTATATGCACAAGCAAAACTTAACACTGACCTGCGTGACTACGAAAGAGAAATAAACAGAGCCGCCAGCGTAATTTTTGACAATGACCTAATAGACACAACCGTATATTAGTTCAGTTTTATCATTAAAGTCATAACTGATGGCGAGAAGATAAAGCATGGTTTTCTGATTAAGTTCGAAAAAAAATAACGAGGTAGGTTTCATCACTTTGTGCATCCGTGATGCGACTCTACCCAAATAAAAAAACGAGCCGTAATCTTTTCCACTGTATAAATAACGCAACCGAAACAGAAAACGACCAATTTAAAAGATGTCATTATAAGAATGACCAGTCAATATAATGTATTCGACTGGTCTAGTCTGCATTCCAAAATTTCATTCATCATATCTACTTATAAATTATGGACAAAAGAAACCATCAAGAAGGTATATCCAAAGATAAAACGCCAATTCCTTTTGAGAATGAAAATAATATTTCTGTTACGCCTGAATTTTTTGATTTTATCTAACCGATAAAGAAGCATCTCTCTTTCGTCTACAGGAATATTATCCCCCATGATCTTTCCTAAAATCGTCCTCTCTGACTTAACAAATGAATACTTTCGCTGAAGAACTTTGAGTTTACCAGTAAAAAATAAAATTGTAAGAATGAATGCCCACATTTGGAACAAGTGGTTAGGTATCCCCCAGCAACCAATAGTTGTAAGCAATAGCCATTCTGCTACAGAGTCTTTTTGTAGATTTTTCCACCATTGATTCATATCCCTGGCGTAAAATCTTATCTCTTTTTTAATACTGTAATAATCACTACTTTTTATTTCCATTTAATTACATCACCAATTAAAATTATTCAGTCGGTTCATGCAGGTCTTTTATTAGCTCCTCAGCATCAAAACCATCTAAATACTCTCTTCTAAGTTTTAGTTTGTTAAGCAAATAATTATTAGACAATTCGAACTCTGAGAATATAGTACCCCAAGTTTTAACATATCCTTTTATACGGCCATTTTTCACATCAAACACTAAGCCCGGTTCATTTCGTGCTTCCGCGGTTTCTAACGCGGCACCAATTTCAAAATCAGAGCTGGATATTTTCCTGCCAACAAGAATCAACTCAAACCTCATATTCTCTATCGAAAAACCAGGGTGCTGAAGGATTATTTTTGCGTAATCTTTTAACTGCTTAAGGTGTTTTTCATTTAAAGAAACACTAGGTTTTTTTATCTCTATAATCGTACATTGGAAGTAGCTTTCACCACGACCATTAAACTCAACTCGCCGTCTTGCAAGAAAGAGATCTACCTGTCTGCGGACTCCTTCAATATCTAGTCCATCAGCAAGATCATTTTGATCAAAATCATCTGATGTGAGTGTATCTATACCCTTAACGTGATTTCTCAAGTTATAGGCTATTCTCTGAAAATCATCTTCCTCAGCACCTAACATGGTATATTTATTGCCGAATAACCATGTATTATTTTCGATGACAAGTTGTAGATCAGGTGTTTCCCTTACCTTATCATAATGACTTACTACAACTTCCTTTAATTTCTGAACAGCAGACTCTCTACGCTGCAAAACTTCAATAGTAGAAACTATATTCTGAAGTGATGTTTTCTCTATTTGAGATTGTAATTCACACAGGCTTTTATGATCTAATTCAAGGATGCTTTCTAATACATCAAAAAGTTCGCTATTTTCATTAGATACTATTAATTTATCGATAAGATGTATAAGAATTTTAGCTTGTTTGGATTTTAAATTTGAGAAGATTGATGGATCAGCATAATAAATACTACTTATTGTGTTTTTTATGGTCTGCATTCTCCATTGAGCATCCACTTCTAAAAGATTAGAATAAGATGGGAAATATCCCTTTTCTTCATACTCAAATATTTTTTCATCCACAAATCCTTTTAAGAAATTATCATAAATTTCCTTTCCTATTTTTTGGATTTCTGATTTCAACTTTCTATATTCATCAGAACTGATACTAACTTTTTTCTCTTCACTAAAGTTCAAACTAGAATCATGAATATCAAAAAGCTCCACCCAATCAGAACGAGTATAGGTACTAAGATAAAAATTCGGCTTATGATTAAAACTGCTTAACTCTCGAAAAACAATTCTCCCCTGCTTATTGACAAGATAATTATATGATTTTTCAACACCTGGCTTACTTATCCAGCGTATAAATAAGACATTAAAGGTGAAATTATCAAATTCAATATTTTTTTCAACAGATACATTTAGTGGAACATTGATTTTAACATCATTTAGAAAAAGTTTTCTATTTTTATTTAATGACAGTCGCCAGCCGAAACTATTTTGCAGTTTCTTGATGATAGAATCTTTACTAGGCAAATTTTTGGTAAAATGCCGTAAAACAACACATGTTCCATTTTGCAAATTTCTTAAGGATGCATGTTGTTCTGATTCAAGAAGCTCTACAACCTTAAAATCTCGAAGGCTTTCGCTATTTATCGTAATCTTAAAGTCGTGCCCTTGATAACGGGTAAACCAAATTGCCTCCTGGCTAAACAAATGAAAGGATAAGCGTCCCTTACCATGAGCACCTTGTAAATCATCATTTCCTTGTTTTAGGGACTCATTAAATCTTGAAAAATGTTCTTCACATTTATCAATATTAATGCCGGAACCATTATCTAACACCGATACAGATTCCAGTCCTCCAAGATCATTCCGCTTGATTTGGACATCAACCTTACTGGCTCCTGCATCGAATCCATTGGCTACTAGTTCGACAACCGCCTGCGAAGGTTCATCCTTCCAGCGAGTAAAAAGCTTCTTGATACCAGCATGAGTAATATTTGTTGTACCGACAAACTCTCTTTTGCTCATGGGTAGTGTCCGTCCTTGAAGGTTTAGAGAACTTACAATTCTAATGTCCGAAAGTTTATCATAATTCTTACGATCAAAAAGTATCCGTCACTTCATACATTGAAAAGGTAGCATCTTGGTAGAATCATCAAAGTGGAAGTTCAAACATAGCATGGCCAATCGTTTAGAAGCTTACTAGCATGTGACCGTTTTTGCCCCAGAAGTAAGGGGCTTAGATAAAAAACTAGCCATTTTGGCACTTTGCCTTGCTGCTTTTCACAGCAAATTTAAAGGGATTTAAAATCCCCGTGTCCTTGGTTCGATTCCGAGTCCGGGCACCACTCATTTTAAACCCTCGCTTAGGCGGGGGTTTTTGCTTTCTGAGTCAGCAAAGTAGCTACCCCCCTTTTCTTTCCTCCATCCCCCGCTTCCCTGTGGTACGCAATTGGCGTGTTTACCGTCACATAGAAACAGAAAAACCTGACCTTCACCGATCTGTTCAAGTATTGTAAAGCACATATCAACCCCACAAAGCCCGACAGAGTGGCGTCACGTATGCGTGAAGTGACTTCTGCTTCAGACCACGTAACCACATTGCTACTATATGGTGCGTTGGTACGCATGGCTGTCATGGGGAGTCGTTTATCAGTCTAAGCAGTGGCCGGTAAAGCAATGGAGAGAAATTACAATGGATGCAGCATTACTTAACATGATGCACTCAGGTGGAAGAAATAAAGCCTGGGCGGAAACTATGGTGAATATGGAAGCCAGGAAGCTGGTAAATACAGCCAACACTCTGTCGGCTTTTCATCTCAGCGATAGTCTGACTCGAATGAAGTTTATTCAGGAAATTCGTGACCTCATAGAACAACAGTTTACATTAGCTCGTCGGGCTAAATCAGATGAAGAATGCATGGAATGCGTTAAAGTTCTGAGAGAAGAAAACTGTAACCTCCTGGAACAAGCTCGTTTATTACGAACGAGGGCAGCCAAACTTTACGCTAAAGTCGAGTTCATCCGAGAGAATAACAAAATTGTTGGATATGTGATCTCGGCAGTTAGTGTTGTGCTGGCCGGTGCTGAAATAGCTGCGGGGCTTACCCTCATTGGCACTATGACCCCTCTCGGGGTTCTTGCTGGTGCGATACTGGTTACTGACGGGGCAAACAGCATCAGTAAAGAAGTGGCTCGCTACGCAACTCACAACACTACCAGTGAAGGGCTGGTCGCGAATGCCGCGATGTCTACAGCTGAGTTTATGGGCTTTAGTCGTGAGAATGGGTTAGGCGTCTACAAATCAATCTCACTGGCCGCTAATGCGTACACCATTTTTGGCTTGTTACGGCGACCTGGTACCTGGCGACTGTTTCGATATCTGCCTGCTGACTATTACCGAAAGGTAAGCACACTGAGCCGCCCGCAGCTAACAATGAAAATAGCGGGTTATGGCGTGAAAGCTAAGATTGTTTTTGATCTGTTGTCCGTCAGCGATCCGTCCCAGAATTAGTCTGCATTTTACGATAACGCCAGGATTTGTAGCCAAGTTTTGCTGGCGTTATATACCAGATAAAAGGTAGTACAATCAATAACGTGAGCGCAAGTGTCAGACTTGTATCCTTAGATGCAAGTAAAAGAGTTAAAGCCAGTATGATGAAGGCAATAATAGTTATCCACTTCATTGCCTTAAAACGATTGGCCAGATCATGAGTTACGCTATCAAACGAACCACCGTAATTCTCAATATTGTTTTTTAGCTTTTGAAGATCTCGTTTGCTAAAACCTGATTTTAAAAGTGCTTCTTCGCTGGTCATTCTGTTATCAGTCCCATAACTCACTGAACCTGGGACGAAGTTTAACTTAATTTGACGGATAAATCGCTACCTGACGATATTCGTCAAATTTATATTTATATCAACTAGTTGAACATATCTTAGAGTATACGCTCGAAAACTGACATCTACCTGGTACAAGAAACGTGCAGGACACCGCGAGCTAGCTGGCCTTACAGCCTGGCGACCGGGAGCAGGCAGTGAAGCTCAACGCTGCTGTCTATTCCCCTATCCACGACTCCCCGACCACTGTGCCAGCAACGCATGCAGTTTAGCCGGCTCCAGAGGCTTACGTAGCACCATGTACCCTTCCTGCTCCGCCTCCAGCAGAACCGGCGAATTAAATTCGCCGCTGACCATCGCGCCACTCATGTCCGGCAGACGTTCAAATAGCGCTTTCAGGATGTCGAAGCCGCTTTCACCGGATCGCAGACGCTGGTCGCACAGCACGGCGAACGGCGTGAAGCCATCGTCGATGATAGCGAACGCTTCTTCAGCGGAGGCCGCACAGCGCACGTTGATTCCCCAGATGCTCATCAGGCTCTCCCAGGCAGACGTCACCAGCGGGTCGTCATCAACCACCAGACAGGAACCGTGCAGCGGCGCATAGCGTACCGGCGTGGCGATGTTGTCATAGGCGGGTGGCATCTCCGGCGCGATCTCTTCGCCAGCATATTGGGTAAAGCACATCCAGAAGCGTGAACCTTTACCTTCAATGGATTGCATCCCGTACTTCACCTTCATCAGCTTGGCACAGCGGGCAACGACGGCCAGACCCAGCCCGTGTCCTGCACTGTCGATCTTCCAGGCCAGTTCGGGGCGATAGTAAGGTGAGAAGATTTTACCTTTCTCGTCATCGGCAATACCGACACCTGTGTCCCACACCTCCACCATACACCTGTCTCCACGTGGTCGGATGGCGACCAGCACGCCGCCCTGTAGCGTGTAGCGGAGGGCATTTTGAATAAGGTTAATGAGCGATTGTCGCACCAGCAGCGGATCGCCCATCACGTAGATGCGGCGTTTAGTCCGCCAGGTGCGCAGCCTGAGTGCACGGCTGTTGGCCTCTTCGCGAAACAGCGTGATCACCGAGTCGAGCAGCGCGCCGATGTCCACTCTGGCAGGGGCAGTAAGCACATTCCCGGATTCAATCTTGCTGAGGTCAAGGAGGGAATTGAACATCAAATGCACCGAGCGGACGCTCTGCTGCAGATCAAGCAGCTGGGGCGTGAGGCTGTCGTCCCGGTTTCGGTGGATAATCGCTTCGATCAGAAACCCCATGGCGTGTACCGGTTGGCGCAGGTCGTGGCTGGCGGTCGTCAGGAACTGATTTTTATCCAGCAGCGCCTGCTCAGCTTCCTCTTTGGCCTGGCGAAACTGTTCTGCCAGGCGTGAGCTTTTTTCCTCAAGCAGCGCCTGCTGAATAAAGAACGCGTGCGATGTTAATGCATGGCGGTAAATGGCGAAGCCGTACAGCAGGTTCAACATCAGCACAATGAACATCAGATCGTCCAGCCGCCAGATAATGCCAAGATTCAGTACACCCCAGGAGGCGAAGAAAAAGCATGTAAAGGTGCTGATGACCGGCGTCAGATGCGTCGCATTGGCGGCAACGATGGCGGCAATACTGATATTGAGGAGCAGGAAAAAGTCAAAGTTCTGCGTCTGCGGCGTAATTAAATAGAGAGATGAAATCCCCAGCCCGTGAATAAAAGCGATCTTATTTATACGCGGCAGCCAGCGGCGCAGGACGTCCGCTTCATCATGCTCTTTCGCTTCGCGCTGGTAGCGTCGGTGCAATATTCGGATCGCCACGGCACATAGCAGGTAAATAATTATCCAGGTAATGGTTGGGCCGAGTTCATCGCCCAGCAAATTAATCCAGATGGCGAAAGGAATACCGACGAAAGGGACAGCGCTGAAACTGAACACCAGCCGCAAAAAGGTATTATTTAGCAAACGGATCTGCGCGGGAGGAGAGATGCCAGCGTTCTGTAAGCTCTGTAAAAATCTCATTCCGACGGTTCCCGTTTGCCATGCAGAAGCGTGATGGCTTCGACCCGACTGTTAACGCCTATCTTTTTCAATATATTGCTGATGTGCTCTTTGACTGTAGGCTCAGAAATAGAAAGTTGCGCGGCAATTCTTTTATTTGGCAGGCCACGCATAATCATATTTAACACGTCTATTTGTCGCGGCGTTAAGTTAAATTTACTTAACTTCTCATTATTCGACTCAACGGAAAATTCGTTTCCCTCAGGAAACCAGGTGAGATTATCAGTGAGGGCAAAAACGGCCCGTGAAAACATTTCAGGTGGCTCGCTTTTCAATACGAAACCGTGCCCCCCGGCGGCGTGAACTTTCTGCCAGATATCGTTATTGTCATCCCCACTAACCACCAGGAGCCTTACCTGTGGGTAAAGTTGTTTTACTTCTTTGAGTAATTTCAACGCGGTACCGGACGAGAGCCAAAAATCGATTACCAGCAAACGTGGCGGGCCATTATCCCTAATTTGACGGTAGCAATCATCCTCGTTCGTCACCACACTCGCCTGCTTAAATCGGCAATGTGTAATCAGAAAATTGGCGATACCGCTTGCTACCAATGGATGGTCATCAACGACCAACGCATAATTCTGCCCCAAAGGATCCTCCTTTTACCTTCGCATATTAGAGAGTACGGATGAATTATTATCTACCCACCCTACTTTAGGAGGGTTTTTTCGATTAGGAAAGGGAAATATATTATTCGCAGATTTGAGTAATAGAAAACATAAATACAATCAGCGAAATTAACTGATTGGATATAAAGGATAATTTATGAAAAAACCACTACTCTTTTTAACCGTTACGTTGATGCTAGCCGGTTGTTCCACGCTAAAAACCGATCAGGCCATTCCACTTCTGCAGGCGGAAACCGCTAAAATGCTGGGGCTGGGCTCATCGGATGAAATAACCGTAACCAATGTTAATGGCGCCCAACCGGATGCACTGGGAGGGCAAAAGCTGTCTTATCGCGCTACGACGGAAAAAGGGCGTATTTTCGATTGCTCATCGATGATGATGCCAGGGATTTTAGGATCCGCCCCGACGCTGAGCGCGCCAACCTGTACACCTGTGGTCACCCATAAATAATTAACTTCACATCAAAAGGCGTACACATATTACGCCTTTTACTTTTTCTGTCGTATCGCATTTTTCATATAAAACCGATTTTCCAGACATCACGCTAATGAGTACGGAGATACCCTGTGAATAACTCTACATCGCATTCTTTAGCGGTAAAGACGCCGCTTTCCAGGCTTTACCTCGCTCTATTTTCCGCGCCGCTGTTACTGCTTTCACCTGCCGATTTCGCGCGTGCAGCCGATGCCATTTTTGATGGCGACTCACGTATTACCGAAACGCTGGGTTACACCGGAGACGTTTACGTTGGACGCAATCAACGCGGAAACCTGCTGATCGATAATGGCAAAATCACCGCCTATAACATCAATATCGGTCGGCTGTTCGACGGCCAAATTTATGAAAGCGTGGTCACAGTCCGTGGGCCAAACGCTGAGCTTAACGCGGTGAACGATCAGTACGTCCTGCGCGGCGACCTGAATCTTGGCCTCGGCACCCTGCGAGTCGAACAGGGCGCGCTGGCGAGCGCGAAAGAGATAGTTGTCGGCACCACCCGCGGCTACGACAGCCACCTTATCGCCACGGGCGCCGGATCTCGCGTAACCAGTAATTTCCTTAGCGTAGGTACCGATCTGGGCGCACGCTCCACGCTGGCGATTGAGGACGGCGCCGCGCTCAATACCACCTACGATGCGCGCATCGGCAATGGTACCGGGCCAGATGAAACCGACACACTGAGCCCGAAAGCCACCGTCACGGGGAGCGGCTCACAGTGGAATGTTGGCCGTACGCTGACGCTTAATGGCGACCTGGACGTGCTGAACGGCGGAGCGGTTAACGTTGGCGGCGTGCAGGTGGCGGGCGTCTCCGGGGCCGGGAAAACCGCCGAGCTGGTTATTGCGGGCAAAGACTCGCGCTTTACCAGCGACAGCAGCGTTAGCGTGGGCGATTATGGCAATGGCGTGCTGTCGGTTATTGACGGCGGTTCATTTTCCGCAGGCAGCAATGCGCTGATTGTAGGGACATCGGGCTCCGGTTCGAACCGGGGGGCGCTCATCATCGGCAGCCGCGGCAACATGGACACCGGCACGGGTATAACTGAGCCAACGCTTGGTACGGCAGGCGGCGCGGGTACCCTCGATGCGAAGACGGCAATCAGCCTGCGTGGCGGGCTATTCGGCAGTTATGTCTATTTCAACCATACCGACGAAAATTACATCTTCAGCAACAAGATGAGCGGCGAAGGTGAGGTGATAAATACCTCCGGACAGACAACGCTGAACGGCGATCTTTCGGCGCTTCAAGCGAACGTGACCGCGCGCGGTGGCAAAGTCATTATTGCCAGCAACATCAACACCCAGCCAGAAGACGATATTTTTGAGATTCAGACCCTTAGCGCCGAGAACGGCGGTACGCTGATCCTCAACGCAACGGCGGGATCCGACGTTAACAACGGACAAGGTTACAGTAGCGCCGCGTCAATCAAGGCCGGTGGCACGCTGGGGGGGAACGGCACGTTGGGCCAGACTGAGATCCTGTCCGGCGGGCAAATCTCGCCAGGGGATGGCGATATCGGCACGCTGACGCTGAAACGTTATCTGAACTTTATCGGCGAATCCTTCTATGACGTTGATATCGCGGGAGATGGCCGCAGTGACCAACTGCTGGTATCGGGCAAAACCACCATCAGCAATCAGGCTAAGGTACAGGTCACCGCGCTGGATCCGCAAACCAGCTACAAAACGGGCCAAAGCTATCGCATTTTAACCTCGAACGGGGGTATTGACGGCCAGTTCGCCGGAGCGATTTCCAAATCCGCCTTCCTGGACGTGGCGCTTAAGCAGAGCACCGACGCCGTCGATCTGACCATCGCGCAGAAAGAGACCGGCGGCGAGAATCCTGGAGGTGAAAATCCGGGCGGTGAAAACCCGGGTGGCGAGAACCCGGGTGGCGAGAACCCGGGTGGCGAGAACCCGGGAGGAGAAAACCCCGGCAGCGGCAAGCCAGGGATTTTCCAGACCGTGGCAAAGAGCAGCAACCAGTGGAATACCGCCGGCGCGCTCTCCACGCTCACGCAAAGCGGCCCGTCGCTGGCGCTGTATAACTCGCTACTGGTGCTGAGCGCACCGGAAGCGCGCGAGGCGTTTAACCAGCTGTCCGGAGAAGTTTATCCGTCAATGCAATCCAACCTGATAGCCGGCAGCACGCAGGTGTTTAACGTGTTAAACCAGCGTATGCAGCGCGCGTTTGATAACGACAGCCTGCCGATACCACCGTTAGCGATGTCGCTGGTGCAGCAGCCGGAGCCGCAAAACAATGGCGTCTGGGGCCAGACCTTCAGCTCCTGGAGCCGAAACAGCGGCGACGGTAACGTGGGCAAGCTGGACGGCAACACCACCGGTTTCCTGCTGGGGGCAGATCGTAAGCTGGCGGATCATAACGTACGTGTCGGTGGTTACTTCGGCTACAGCCGCGGTGATTACGACGTCGACAGCCGTCGTTCCTCAACAGATACCGACAACTATCACCTCGGCCTGTATGCAGCGGGTCAACAGGATGCGTTCTCCCTTCGCGGCGCACTGGGTTACACCTGGCACAAGATCGAAGGCGAGCGCAATGTTGATTTCAGCGGCTTCTCGGATCGGCTGAAGTCTGATTACGACGCCAACTCGCTGCTGGCGTTCACCGAAGCGGGCTACCGTTTCGGCCAGCCAGAGATGAATGTCGAGCCCTTTGTTAACCTCTCCTGGATTCGACTGCATACAGACAGTTTCAGGGAAGACGGCGGTGCCGCCGCGCTGAGCGTTCACAATGAAACCATGAAAACCTTCTATTCCACGCTCGGGGTGCGTGGTGTGACCGGATTGCCGAAGAACGTTAACCTCTACGGTTCGTTGGGCTGGCAGCACGCCTATGGCGATAAGAATACCTCTTCGCGTATGGCATTTGCGGGCAGCGACGCGTTCATTACCCAGGGTCAGGCCGTGGATGAGGACGTGATGGTGGGTGATATCGGCGTGAGCGTACAACTGTCGCGTGCTGCGACGCTGGATGTGGGCTATCAGGGGCAATATGGTGCCGATACCCGCGTCAACTCGGTTAACGCTAATCTGCGCTGGTCGTTCTGATTGATATCAACGCTGAAGTGCCGGGTTGCGCTACGTCGACCCGGCCTTCGTGGCGTTTTTTTTGGCCTATGACCCAATCAGGGATCGTTCCCATCTCCATCCAGCAGTTTGTTTTTAAAGATAAACAAACACGCCTCGTTAAAATTCTCCGCCCCCAGTCGTTCAGAGAGCGCCGTTCGCGTCCGGTAGAGGCTTTTAATCGAGGTGTTCAGTTCCTCCGCCACCTCTTCCATCGACATGCCCGCCCTGAGCAACCGCAGCATAATCGCTTCATGGGTACTCAACCGTAAGTTAAGCAGCCATTTGGTCGTCAGGCGCCTGCCTTTCATATTCAGCACCAGATTAAACAACGACGCCATGTCAGCCACCGGAAGCGCAGTATTCATAAACATCCTCATGCTGAGCTGATTCTCCTCCCGGTGCCGCATATCGAGCATGACGCAGCCGATTGTTTTTCTCGTTCTGGCCGGATGGCGTATCAGATAATCATACAGACGGAGCGGTGAACGGCTGTCAATCAGCACAGAATATTCATCTGCACTGTTATCAAATATCTTTCTGTCAATCGAGTCCAGCAGGATAATATCCGGAAAAAATATCCTCATTCCTCTGACGAGGTAGCGATCCTGTGTCACTAACACTATTGAAGTTGCCACTAACCATCCCTTTTAGATTAAAGCAAGAACGACCCTTCAGAAAGAAGACGCCTTCGTTTTATAGCGCTTTTACATGAACGATAAATGTATTCTGGCTTTGATCATCCCTCGACACGCACATTGATTTGTAAGACTTCCCATAGACTATCACTCAATGTCTGCTATTAATTATAAGTAAAAAACAAACGCAGAAAAGTCACCTCTCAAGATATTAAGAATTTTTGTCACGAAACTTCCCAAACATGCACCAGAAAGTACTTTAATTTATGCACAAAAGCCGCATTAAAAATATAAACAAAAACGTCACAATAAAAATAAATACATTATATATCAACGCGTTACAAATATAGATTCCGTTAAAAATAATCATAAAAATCACCCGGATACAGAATTATCTCAAAACAACAACCCGGCTTTTCAACATATTTATCCGTCAACATATCAGGTGTACATTACCTTTCACCGGTCCATAACGATAAGGATCCATAATTACCTTTAAGTAAGTACCTCATAACGTAACTGCATTCACATTTTACGCTCTCATTTATGGCCTTTAACGCTACGTATAAAGGCGGCCGTGTTGCGCAATGGATTTATGATAAACAAATGGCAAATAGATATGGAAAGATCACTTCGCTTCAATACTTTATTCTTTTACCGCGTTCCAAAATTATTGTGTCTGCTATTACTGTTTCCCATTCTGGTTCAGGCTGCCGAATCCGTATATGAACAACAGATTCAGCAGGCGCGCAATGGTAATTACACTTCGTTTCTCCATTACCTGCAGCGTTATCAACAACAGCATGCTCTGACGCCAGAACAAGTGGCAGACTGGCTGGAGGTTGCCTCCTGGGCGGGACGCGATGATGAGGTTATTGAGGTGTGGTTGCGTTATCACGTTTATATGCCCCTGCCCGCCCGGGGAGTGGCCGCAGCCGCGCAATCCAGGAGAAATCAAAAGCAGTGGCAATCTGCGCTCGCGCTCTGGAAGCAGGCCTGTAGCCTTGCACCGGAGAACGACGACTACCGTATCGGGTATATCAAAACCCTTGCCGATGCCCGCATGGATCGGCTGGCCCTGCAGGAAGCGCAAAAACGGGTAACAGCGCACCCCAGCCAGATTAACCTTGAGACGCTCGCCTATGTGTACTTACGCCAGGGGAAAAGCTGGGATCGTCTATTAGCGGACACCCGCGCCCTGAAGAGCGCCCCCGAGAATCACGTACTGCTCAGGGCACTCGTCGACGCCCTGAACGATAACCGGGTCAGTACGCCTGCCCTGCGGCTGTCACAGGGGATTTCTCTGCCGCCCGCACAACGGCGCCAGCTTGAACTTAACGCCGCCGCCGAACAGGTACGCCTTGCCGATGCGCCTGGGCGGACGGAAAAAGAGCGCCTGCGTCTCGCGCAAGCCGCACTGAATCGCTATGACGCCCTGCTTGCCCGCTGGCAACACGAACCGCAGGCGGCAGAAGATATCATTCGCGCCCGCGTCGACCGCCTTGGCGCGCTGTATGCGCATGGTGATTACCCGCAGGCGATCGCTGAATATCGCGCGCTGACGTCAGCTCACCATCCGGTGCCGGGCTGGGCAATCGGCTGGGTGATCTCTGCGTATCTTCAGGAGCAAAACGCCGACGCCGCCCTGGCACTCCTGCAAAAGTATCCTGACTATGCGCGTAACCCGCAGGATGAAGAACATCAGCTTTTCTATGCATATCTGGACACCGGACAGTATCAGGCCGCCCGTCACTATCTTGCGCAGATAACCCGCAACGTTCCCTGGGCTCGCTACGATTTCGGTTCGCCAACTGCCCAGCCCAACGATCAATGGCTTATCGGCCAGTCGCTCACGTTTCAGTATTTGCTGGCAACCCATGCCCTGCCGCAAGCAGAAGCCGTGGCGCACCGTCTGGCTGCCACGGCACCCGGCAACCAGGGGCTACAGATTGATTATGCCGCCCTGCTTCAGGCCCGCGGCCTGCCACGG
The DNA here is from genome assembly GCF_004296595.1 of Enterobacter sp. A8. Lineage (NCBI taxonomy): Bacteria > Pseudomonadati > Pseudomonadota > Gammaproteobacteria > Enterobacterales > Enterobacteriaceae > Enterobacter > Enterobacter sp. A8. The sequence goes on along the minus strand of NZ_SCMF01000003.1, from coordinate 337,788 downwards.
GCCGCAGAGCAAAAGCTCAAAATGGCGGAGGTACTGGAGCCGTCAAATACAGAGCTGGAGCAGCAGCAGGCTTACGTCGCGATGGATCTGCAGGAGTGGCGACAAATGGAACTTCTGACCGACGACGTGCTCGCCCGTGCGCCACGTGACCGCAGCGTCCAGCGCCTGGACAGGCTCAGAAATGTGCATCATATGTCTGAACTGCGTCTGAACGCAGGCAAGGGATTGCACTCCGACAACCCGGTCAGCGGGACACACGATCTGAACTGGGACGCCACGCTCTATGGCCCACCAGTCGCTGATAACTGGCGACTGTTTGGCGGCACCCGCTTTGCCGAGGGCAATTTTGACGAAGGCAAAGGCACCAGCCGCCATCTGGTCGGCGGCGTCGAATGGCGGTCACGGGATATCTGGCTTGAAGCGGAGCTCTCCGGCAACCGTTATCACGGCACCCACACGCCTGGCGCTCGCCTCTCCGGTCAGTACAGCCTGAACGATCGCTGGCAATCTGGCGGCAGCCTTGAACGTCTGTCACGCACCACGCCGTTGCGGGCGTTACGCAATGGGATCCGTGCAGACCGCGCAGAAGGCTGGGTGCGCTGGTATCAGAACGAACGTCGTGAGTACCAGCTCAGCGCCGCCATCAGCCATTTTTCCGACCATAACCGCCGACAGGAGTACACCCTCACCGGCAAGGAGCGGCTCTGGCAAACGCCGACCCTGACGCTGGATCTTGAACCAGGCATCTCCGCCAGCGCGAATAGCCAGCGGGATACGCTCTATTACAACCCCGAGCGGGATCTGTCCGCGACGGCTGCGTTGTCCGTCGAGCATCAGCTGTACCGCTATTACGACACCCTCTGGAGCCAGCAACTGCTCGCCGGAGCCGGAGGATACTGGCAGAAAAATCAGTCTGCTGGCGCCATCACCCTGCTCGGCTACGGGCAACGCGTTCAATGGAACAACGTCGTGGATACCGGCGTGATGTTGAACTGGGATAAGCGCCCTTACGACGGCAAACGAGAAAGCAATCTCGCCGTCACTTTCGATGCGACTTTACGGTTTTAAGGATGAATATGTTGACCATTCGTTTTCCTGTGGGCCTGCTCATCATCGGCTGGTTATGCCTCAGCGCGAGCGTCTGCGCCCAGGCCATTTCGTTTATTTCGCCCAACGAGAGACCTCAGCCGGAAGCCAGTAAACCCTGGCCGAAGAATCACTTTCTCGTGCTGGCCTATCACGATGTGGAAGATGACGGCGCCGATCAGCGCTATCTCTCCGTGCGGACCAGCGCCTTAAACGAGCAGATAAGCTGGCTTGTGCATAACGGGTATAACGCCATCAGCGTGCAGGATATTCTGGATGCCCACGACGGTAAAAAAACGCTGCCGCCAAAGGCCTTTCTGCTCAGTTTTGATGACGGCTACAGCAGTTTTTATACCCGCGTCTGGCCGTTGATCCAGGCCTGGAATGTGCCAGCGCTGTGGGCCCCTGTTGGCAGTTGGGTGGATACGCCAGCACATCAAAACGTGAATTTTGGCGGTTTGATGACACCCCGGGACCGTTTCGCGACGTGGGACATGGTGCGCGAGTTAAGCCAGTCCCCGCTGATTGAGATCGGCTCGCATACCTGGGCTTCGCATTACGGTATACCGGCCAATCCACAGGGAAGCCGCGAACCGGCTATTGCCAGCCGCTTTTACGATAACGCGACAGGGCGCTACGAAACTGACCAGCAGTTCAGCCAGCGCATCGGCGATGACGTGCGGAAAGTCACCGAAAAAATCGCGCAGGTGACGGGCAAAGCGCCGCGTGCCTGGGTGTGGCCCTACGGTGCTGCCAACGGTACGTCGCTCGCCATTGCCAGACAGCAGGGTTATCAGTTGGCCTTTACCCTTGAGGACGGGCTGGCAGATGTGCGTCACCTGGACAACATCCCGCGCCTGTTAATCTCCGCGAATCCCTCGCTTAAAGCCTTTGCCAGCAGCATCGCGCAGATTCAGGAGACCGACCCTGTGCGCGTGATGCATGTCGATCTGGATTACGTTTATGACCCCGATCCGGCTCAGCAGACCAAAAACATCAATACGCTGATCCAGCGGGTCTACGACATGAAAATCAGCCATGTTTTCCTGCAGGCATTTTCCGATCCCCTCGGCAACGGCACAATTAACGCGCTCTACTTCCCCAACCGTCGGCTGCCCGTGCGTGCCGATCTCTTTAACTTTGTCGCCTGGCAACTGCAAACCCGCACGGGCGTAAAAGTCTACGCGTGGATGCCGGTTCTCTCGTTCGATCTCTCCCCTGCACTGCCGCGCGTGCAGCGTCGGGATCGGCAAACGGGCCAGGTACGCGCCGCCACCGAGCCCTATACCCGGCTTTCGCCGTGGGATCCGCAGGTTCGCCAGCAGGTGACCGAAATCTATGAAGATCTGGCCCGCTATGCCAGCTTCAATGGGATCTTGTTCCATGACGATGCGGTGCTGACGGATCAGGATGATGCCGGGCAGCAGACAACGCGCCAGAAAAGCCAGACGCTAATCGGGTTTACCCACGCCCTGAGCCTGGCGGTGAAGCATATCCGCGGTCCGCAGATAAAAACCGCGCGCAATATGTTCGCCCTGCCGATCCTCGACCCGGCGAGCGAGGCGTGGTTTGCGCAGAATCTTGATGACTTCCTGGCGGAGTATGACTGGACGGTGCCGATGGCCATGCCGCTGATGGAGTCCGTCCCGGCAGACGAGAGCAACGCCTGGCTAACGCGCCTGGTTAAGACCGTCGCAACTCGCCCCGGCGCGCTGAATAAAACCATTTTTGAGCTGCAGGCCCGTGACTGGGCGCAGACACCGCAACGCGCCGTACCCGATAGTCGCCTGGCGGAGTGGATGCGCGTGCTCCAGCTTAACGGCAGCAAACATTACGGTTACTACCCCGACGATTTCATCCATAACCAACCTGATCTTTCCCGTATCAGGCCTGAATTCTCTTCGTACTGGTATCCTGACAATGACTGATCGCCTTATCGCCTTCTCAATTTTATGCCTGGTATTTGGGTTGCCATTAGGCGTGGCCGCCCTCTTTACCGGCGAACTGATTCTGGATTTTGTCTTCTTCTGGCCCCTGTTCATGTCCGTATTCTGGATCACCGGGGGGCTCTATTTCTGGTTTCAGCTTGAACGACACTGGTCATGGAACAGAAAAACGCCCGCCCCGACGTTAGAGGGCGATCCGTTAATTTCGATCCTCATTCCCTGTTTCAATGAGGAACGCAACGCCCGGGAGACGATCGGTGCCGCGCTGGCCCAGCGTTACCCGAATATCGAGGTCATCGCCATCAACGATGGTTCTTCCGATAACACCGCGCAGGTGCTGCAACAGCTGGCGCAGGAGCAGCCGCGACTGCGCGTCATTCATCTGGCGGAGAATCAGGGGAAAGCCGTGGCGCTGAAAGCGGGCGCAGCGGCGGCCCGGGGAGACCTTCTGGTCTGTATTGATGGCGATGCCCTGCTCGATCGCGATACCGCCGCTTATCTGGTTGCCCCGCTGATCCACTACCCCCACGTGGGCGCCGTGACCGGGAACCCGCGTATTCGCACGCGCTCCACGTTAATTGGCCGCATTCAGGTGGGCGAATTCTCCTCCATCATAGGGCTCATCAAACGCACGCAGCGGATCTATGGCCGGGTCTTTACCGTCTCTGGCGTCATCGCGGCCTTTCGCCGTCAGGCGCTGGCGGACGTGGGATACTGGAGCCCGGATATGATCACCGAAGATATCGACATCAGCTGGAAGCTTCAGCTTCGCCACTGGGATATTTTTTTCGAGCCGCGCGCGCTGTGCTGGATCCTGATGCCGGAGACGCTAAAAGGGCTGTGGAAACAGCGCCTGCGCTGGGCTCAGGGCGGCGCGGAGGTGTTTCTGGTCAATCTTCGCAAGATCGTGCGCTGGGAGCATCATCGCATGTGGCCGCTGTTTTTAGAGTACGCCCTGTCAACGCTGTGGGCGTTCGCGTATGCGGTGACGGTGCTGTTATTTATCATAAGCACCCTCACGCCGCTCCCGGCAAACCTGACCGTCACGAGCCTGTTCCCGCCGGAATTCACCGGGCTCCTGCTGGGAGTGATGTGCCTGCTGCAGTTCCTCGTCAGTTTGTATATCGAGCGACGCTATGAACGTAACGTGGCGAGTTCGCTTTTCTGGATCATCTGGTTTCCGATGGTGTACTGGATGATCGGCCTGTTCACCACCCTCGTCGCCTTCCCAAAGGTCATGCTTAAACGCCAGCGCTCACGCGCGCGCTGGATCAGTCCGGACAGAGGTAAAGGGAGCATTCAATGAACGAAAACACGTTAATCCTGACTGAACATCGGCTGGTGCCCCGGCTGTTTGATGCAGCGTTAACCCTGCTGGCCTGGGGAGGATTTCTCTTTTTCCTCTATGCCAACCTGTGGATGCAGATAACCAACGAGAGCGACTACCGCTGGGGCGTGATTATTGCCTCCTTTAAGACGGTGCTGATCTATTTGCTGATCGCCGCGCTAAACGGCTGGCTGCTGATCCTGTGGTATCAATATAATCGCCGCCGCGCGCATGCAAGACGACATCACCGCCCTGCAACGCTTAAGCACGACGAGCTGGCCCGCAGCTTTAACGTGACGCCGCAAATCATCTCAGAGATGAGCCAGTACAATTTACTGACGGTCTATCATGACCAGATCGGTCGCATCATTGATTTGAAAATCAGTCAGCAGGACGAGGAATAAACCTCAGGCATCCGCAGGTTCTCCCTGCGGATGCTGATTCTGCCCGGTTACTTATCCTTCACCACAATCAGCGGTTCAATATCGCTCTCTTTTTTCACCACCAGCGTTTCATCCCCACGCAGGCAGGTTCCGCCGTAATTCCCGCCCACGGTAAAGGTACAGACCTGAATATATTTGCCGTCCACCTTCGGCAAACACCACAGCTGCTGGTAGATATTCTTGCGATCGACAAACTTGCCGCTGGATTTATCCAGCAGTTCATCCTGGGCGCTGATCAGATCGATATTACTGCCGCAACGGCCGGCAATGGGTTTGACGGCATAACCGGTCTGTTTCAGCAGCGCGTTAACCTCAAAATCGGTATCGAGCAGGTAGCGGTGGTTAGGGAACAGCTGCCACAGCACCGGCAGGATCGCCTTATTGCCAGGGATCACCGTCCACAGCGGTTCAAACACCAGCACTTCCGGGCGCAGCAGGACGTCAATCAGCCGCACCTCGCCTGCCGGGTGACCGGTGCGGATTGGCACGGCAGCGTATTCGGTTTCGCTGACCTCCCGAATCTGCTCGATTGCCGTCTCCCACGCCCAGGTTTTCCACACGCAGTTGACGTGGCGACCTTCGTCGTCGATTAACTGCCCGGCAGCATCCCAGCTCAGCGCGCCCAGACCGTGCAGAATTTTGGTGTCAAACCCGGCCTGCAGCAGCGAGCGCTGAATAAAGAGCGCGTGGTAGTCTTCTTCGACATCGTTGTCCTGCATGATGTGCACGAACGGACGCGCATGGCTGTGTTTCCATGCGCCGGTCAGCTCTTCCAGCAGACCTTCTGCCGGGTTGTGCCCATTGCCGCGATAACCGTTTTTGACCCACTCTTCCAGAATTAACCCGCCCTCGGTGTGGCAAGAGGCGGAATCAGCGTTGTACTCGTAAACCTTAATGCCGCGCTCATCCATACAGAAATCCATACGACCGGTGATCATATGGTGGCGACGCCACTGCCAGGAGAGACGCAGGCGCGGCCAGAGGATTTTGGGGATATCGAAAAGCGCCAGTAAGTTATCATCTTTCAGCACTTTGTCGGTGGCATGCAGGTACATCAGATGCAGTTCATTGGTCGCTTTAATCAGCTCCTGCTCGGCGCTTTCAGTAATCGTGAAATAGTGGCAGGGATCGTTATTAATAACGTGGCCGTTGGCGCGGATGTAGGCCTGCTGCAGGGCGTCATTTTCGTTGAGCCATTTTCCGTCGTATTGACGTTTATTCTTCAACCGCGCACCGCTGATTTTCAGCAGTTCGCCGTCAGGTTCGGGCTGGGGAATACTGTGCTCCGTGTCGTCCGTCTGGATCATCCAGCCAAGGATTTCGGTATCGCTGAAGGTGTCATGAAGCGTGTAACAGCCGTTCTCAACGGTCATGCGCAGTTCGCGGGTCCACTGTTGTCCGAGCGGAAGCGGGGAGTGAATAACATTCTGCTCGGCAATGCGGACCTTGCCATCTAAAAGCTGGGTGATTACCGCGACATGGCCGGTTTCATGAAACTCGCCGCCCTTTTGCCAGATGAGCAGCGCCCCGGCCTGCGGCGCACGTTTCGAGCCGTTGGCAAAAGCCTGTAACGGCAGAATATTATCGTTCACCACCTGGCGCAAAAAACGCAGGGAGAAGATCTCCCACGCCATCCCGACGTCGGTAAACACGAAGCCATAGTTGAGGAACAGAAAACGGCGGGCGAACTCCACACACTGCCACTTGTGGCCCATGTATTCGTTGCCGATATAGCTGCGGAAATCCGCGTCTTGCGGGTACTTACGCGGGTCCAGACTGCCGTAATTTGAAGAGTAAATCGCCACGCCACCGGGCGCATAGCCTAACAACGTCCCGAATGGCGCATCACTGCTTAACTTTCCTTTACGCATGTATCCAACCTAAAACAGGCAGGCGGCAATTTTTGGAAGGGTTGTCGTCGTCTGCACGTTGTAATTAACCTGACAGAGGTAGGGTTATCATACACCTCCCCTGACCTTTGCGCTCAGTTCGTTAAACGGTCTATTCATCTCCTGCTACACTGCCTCAACACATCACAAAAAAGGCAGGCCAACATGTCAGACGAAAATACCTATCAGCCACCCAAAGTGTGGGAATGGAAAAAGAACGGCGGCGGGGCGTTCGCCAACATCAACCGTCCTGTTTCTGGTGCCACACATGAGAAAGATCTGCCCGTCGGTTCGCATCCGCTGCAGCTTTACTCCCTGGGCACGCCGAACGGCCAGAAAGTGACGATCATGCTCGAAGAGCTGCTGGCGCTGGGCGTAACGGGCGCGGAGTACGACGCGTGGCTGATCCGCATCGGTGAAGGCGATCAGTTCTCCAGTGGCTTTGTTGAGGTGAACCCGAACTCGAAAATACCGGCGCTTCGTGACCACTCCACCACCCCGCCAACGCGCGTATTTGAATCCGGCAACATCCTGCTCTATCTGGCAGAGAAGTTCGGTCATTTCCTGCCAAAAGATCCGGCTGGCCGCACGGAAACCCTGAACTGGCTGTTCTGGCTGCAGGGCGCGGCCCCGTTCCTCGGTGGCGGTTTCGGCCATTTCTACAACTATGCGCCAGTGAAGATCGAGTACGCGATTGACCGCTTCACGATGGAAGCCAAGCGCCTGTTCGACGTACTGGATAAACAGCTCGCCCGCGGCCGTTACGTGGCGGGTGAAGAATACACCATCGCCGATATGGCGGTCTGGCCGTGGTTTGGCTGCGTGGCGCTGGGCAGCGTCTACAACGCCGCCGAGTTCCTGGACGCAGAGAAGTACACCAACGTCCAGCGCTGGGCGAAAGACGTAGCGAACCGCCCTGCAGTGAAGCGCGGACGGATTGTGAACCGCACCAACGGTGAGCTTAACGAGCAACTCCACGAACGCCACGCGGCGAGCGACTTCGAGACCAAAACCGAAGATAAGCGTCAGGCGTGATGCAATGCCGGGCGGGTAACCGCCCGGCCAGGCAAATCCTTGTCCAGGGCATGATTAGCTTAAGGGTTGGGCCGGTATTACTGGCACTATGCGGACGTTTTTCTCCAGCCAGACGGCGAGAAGCGACGTTTCAACCGACAGCAGTCACAAAGGATTTGTTATGAAAGCAATCAATACAGCGCTGGTGATCAGCATCCTTCTTTTTTCTACCTCAGGTATGGCGATGGATAAAACCGCCGCCGGTGCGGTAGCAGGCGCGGCGATTGGGGCGGCCACAGGTAAAGATCTGAAATCCACCGTAGGCGGCGCGGTCGTGGGTGCAGGCACGGGTGCGATGTTCAAAAACGGTGACAAAGGTAAAGCCGCGCGTAAAGGCGGTGCCGTAGGCGCTGTTGTTGGTGCAGGTGCCGCTGCCGTAACGGGCAACAGCGTACTGAAAGGTGCCGCTGTGGGTGCGGGTTCAAGCGCGCTGATTGGTGAAGCGACGCACTGATAACCGCCGTAGGTCTGCATTTCAAACCGATATGATAAAGAAACCCAGCTATTACGCTGGGTTTTTATATTCTCTCGGTTCCGATTGAGAAACAGGAAGTATTGCCGCAATCGTTACGGGTAGCCCCCTGCTTGCGGTTTCCTTATGTACTGAACTTTCTTCGGTAAGTTTTCAGCGTCCATTCTCCGTAATTTCTTTTATTTTGCTTACGTTGGTCACCTGGGGATTATTGGTCTGATACAGTATACTTTCGCCTGATTAGGGAGGACGTGATGGCTATCAGTGAGAAAGACCTGCTTGAGGCGGGTTTCAGCAAAAGCGAAGTAGACAATTTACAGGGCCGACTCACAGCAGCCGGAGGCACAATGCAGCATCTCATCGATGCGCTCTCACGGCGCTTCCGGGTTTCGGTATGGGTCACGGTCGCGCTGGTTCTGGTTATGCTGGTCACCCTTATCATCGGCAGCCGGACACACATTCTTTCCGGGGGCATGAGTTCCCTTGTTGTCCTGATCATCGCCTGGGTGACCTTTCCACCAGTTCTGGGCTGGAAAGCATTCCGCCTGCAAAAGACTATTTCCCGGCAGGCTCGATAGTCAGTAAATCAAGCGCCACTTTGGCTTTAACACCCCATCCCGCAATTTTAAGCGCCATCGCGGGACGTGGCGTATCAGATACTTTCCTGAAGAAATCGGGCCTGGTCCAGTACCACAGCCGTTGTGCTTCGGGTTTCAGCCTCAGACCATACGCGCCGTAGACTTCACTGAAGAGCGTGACAGCCTTATAGGTCCCCAGCCCTTGTTGCCGGCTGAAGCCCAGGAATTCTGCGACCTCCATCGAGCCGTCAGCGAAAATTCCCTCCGTTTGCTTATCACCGAGGAGGTTGTGTGCGGCCTCACGTGAAATAGTGTTAAGCCCGTTAACAACAATCACGGCACCGGCCACCACGCCCACCGGCGTCATGGAGGACATCATGACGATCCCGCCAAAGATAGCCGCCCCTGCTACCACCACGTCAACAGCCGAGATGATGTAGCCCACAATTTTGTTCTCGTCCCGGACAACCTTCACCTCGGCATAGAGTTTTGCATAGCCGGTTTTAAGAGCACGGGACTGTTCAAGCAGACTGGTATTCTCAGCACGCAATGCCTGCAGACAGGCCATACAGTCATCATCCGTTTTTGCCCGGCGTGCGGCCTCAAATTGAGCCATGATGAATGCCCTGATCTCATCTACAAACTGAATCCGGATAAAACCATCCTGAAGATGCATAGCCGCTACCGTATTGGCCGTATTAACCAGTTTCCTGGCCTCCAGGTTGATCATAGTTTCTGCCCAGGCACGGGGGTTCTGGCCGGGTAAAAGCAAAGTGTCCATTTATTGCCTCGCTTATCGGTTTTTGAAAGCATATTCCCGAAACGATTTTTGACAACAAATAATAGCGTTGAAATTCCCCTGTCCGTCGCCAACTGAGTGAAAACTTGCCACCACATTCCTGAGAACAATCCGGTGAAAGGCCGCACGAGGCGGCCTTTACATGTTATGCCGTGAGACGGAACTTCTGCACCGAACGCTGAAGCTCTTCGGTCTGCCGCTCAAGTGCCGCTGCCGCGGCGGAGACCTGCTCCACCAGCGAGGCGTTTTGCTGGGTCACACCGTCCATCTGCGTAATGGCAACCCCGACCTGGGAAATGCCTTTGCTTTGCTCCTCAGAGGCTGACGCAATCTGCTTCATGATGGTGGTCACTTCCGTTACATCGCGCAGAATCGCTTCCATGGTGGTCCCCGTGTCGTTCACCAGTTGAGCCCCCTGCTCGACGCGAGCGACGGAATCGGCAATCAGCCCTTCAATCTCTTTCGCCGCGTTGGCGCTGCGGCTGGCCAGATTACGCACCTCACCTGCCACCACGGCAAAGCCACGGCCTTGCTCACCCGCTCGCGCCGCTTCCACTGCTGCGTTGAGCGCCAGGATATTGGTCTGGAAGGCGATACTGTTAATCACGGTGGTGATTTCAGCAATTTTCTTCGAGCTGTCGGAAATACCGCTCATGGTGGTCACCACCTCCTCCACCAGCGAGCCACCGCGGCTGGCCGTGGTCGATGCCACATCCGCCAGCTGGCTTGCCTGACGTGCGCTTTCGGCGTTCAGCTTCACGGTGGCAGTGAGTTGCTCCATGCTGGCTGCTGTCTCTTCCAGCGCGGCAGCCTGCTCTTCGGTACGGGAGGAGAGATCGTTGTTACCGCTGGAGATCTCGGTCGCCCCGCGCCAGATATTTTCACTGCCCGCGCGGATCGTGCTGACCGCCTCACGCAGGCTGTCCTGCATGGCACTCAGCAACGGCACCAGCTGTCCCACACAGTTACGACCAAACGGTTCAATGGGCTGGCTGAGATCGCCCTGCGCAATCTGGCGGAACTGCTGACGAATTCGGTCCAGCGGTTTCACCAGCATCGCCACCAGGTAACGGTCGCTAAAGAGCAGGATCAGCAGACCAATCACGGTGGCGGCAATAATCACCGTGCGGGTCATACTGGTCAGGCCATCCACCACTACGCGGGTACTGTCGAGGGCCTTCGCAGCGGCGTTATTGAACTCCTCAGCGGCCGCACCAAACGCACGGCTCAACTGTGGCGTGACGTTATTAGCCTGCTGGCGATAACCATCCAGCGCGCCCAGCTTCGCCTGCTGCATTTGCGGCGTAACGCCCTGCTCGAGCAGCGCCTGCCAGGTGCCGATCACCCGGGAGGAGACCTGTTCATCCATCGGGCCCGGAGAGATCGCTTTCATCTCGGCCAGTTTTTTGCCCATGTTATCCAGCGCCTGCTGGGCGGAGGCCAGATCCGGTGTACCGCCGGCGGCTTTGACTTCCATCGCGCGGCTCAGTCGGGTAACGAAGCGGAAATACTGATCGTTGCCCTGGCTGAGTATGGTCATCTGTTTCACCAGCTGGCGATCGACTTCATTGCCATCCGAAACGCGAGAGAGGGACCAGGTGCTGTAGAGTCCAACGCCTGCCCACATTAAACAAAAGATCCCCAGGATCGTCAGCATGACGAAACGGATCGTGAAATTACGGAGCATGTTCATAAGTGTTCCTTGCCGTGAGGGTGAGTTCGCCCAGAGGCGAGTACTACTCTCGTTATCGGCAGGAACCGCGGAAATTATAACCTTTTGTAACTATTTTTCGTTAGCGTGGCTTCACAGGTACCACAGCACCGATTAACGCTTAGAGGCCTTTCCCGCCGCGACATCGCTTCACGAGCAGATTTATGGTTTGATAATCAAAGAATGAAAACGCTGTTTCAAAAATTCATCGATAAGAAAGGAGACATCATGTCCTGGCACCCTAACCCCGGCCGTTATGAAAATATGCAGTACCGCTACTGTGGCAAAAGCGGGCTGCGCCTGCCTGCGCTGTCGCTCGGCCTGTGGCATAGCTTCGGCCATGTTCAGCCGCTCGACACCCAGCGTGCGCTACTGCGTAAAGCCTTCGACCTCGGTATCACCCATTTCGATCTTGCCAATAACTACGGCCCGCCTGCGGGGAGCGCGGAAGAGAACTTTGGTCGCCTGCTGCGGGAGGATTTTGCCGCCTGTCGCGACGAGCTGATTATCTCCACCAAAGCGGGTTACGACATGTGGCCGGGACCGTATGGCTCGGGCGGCTCGCGCAAATATCTGCTCGCCAGCCTCGACCAGAGCCTGAAGCGTATGGGTCTGGAATATGTCGATATTTTCTATTCCCATCGCGTGGATGAGAACACGCCGATGGAAGAGACCGCTGCCGCGCTGGCCCATGCGGTGCAGAGCGGTAAAGCGCTGTATGTCGGAATTTCGTCCTATTCAACGGCGCGCACGCAGAAAATGGCTGACCTGCTTCGCGAATGGAAAATCCCACTGCTCATACATCAGCCATCGTACAACCTGCTTAACCGCTGGGTGGATAAAACCGGCCTGCTGGAGACGCTAAAGCAAAACGGTACCGGCTGTATTGCGTTTACCCCGCTGGCGCAGGGGTTGCTGACCGGAAAATACCTCAACGGTATTCCTGAAGGTTCGCGGATGCAGCGCGAGGGGAATAAAGTACGCGGACTGACGCAAAAGATGCTGACCGAAGCCAATCTGAACAGTCTGCGCTTGCTTAATGAGATGGCACAGGCACGTGGTCAGACAATGGCGCAGATGGCGCTAAGCTGGCTGCTGAAAGATGAGCGCGTAACGTCCGTGCTGATTGGCGCGAGCCGCCCGGAACAGCTGGAAGAGAACGTTCAGGCGCTGAAAAACCTGCGCTTTAGCGAAGAGGAGCTGATACGCATTGATAAGCATGTTGCGGATGGAGAGTTGAATCTGTGGCAGGCGTCGTCGGATAAATAGTGCGGTCTGTTACCCTCTCCCACAGGGAGAGGGTGGTTAAGAAGGAAATTACTTCTTGCTGATCTTATCCAGATACCCCATCACAAACGCCGAAAGCACAAACGTGAGATGGATAATGACATACCACATCAGTTTGTTGTCCGGGACATTCTTTGCGTCCATGAACACGCGTAACAGGTGAATGGAGGAGATCGCCACAATCGAGGCGGCCACTTTATTCTTCAGCGACGTGGCATCCATTTTGCCCAGCCAGCTCAGCTTTTCTTTACGCGCGTCGATATCAAGCTGGGAGACAAAATTCTCATAGCCAGAGAACATCACCATCACCAGTAAGCCCCCCACCAGCGTCATATCCACCAGTGACAGCAGAACCAGAATCAAATCTGCTTCGGCAATGGAAAAGATGTTCGGCAGAACATGCAAGATTTCCTGGAAGAACTTAATCGTGAGCGCAATCAGCGCCAGCGAAAGGCCAAAATAGACGGGTGCCAGTATCCAGCGCGAGGCGTACATAGCGTTTTCAAAGAAGCGTTCCATAAAGTCCTGTCTGCAAACGAAACCAGCACTCAGTATATCGCAACGGCGCTGACTGTTTGCAACAACTAACCATTACACGTTGTTAGGATCCACCTCAGGGCGCGCATACTCCGGCCAGACCAGCACCACCAGCTCCGGATAGGCTTCCAGGCTGAACTCGCGAAAGCACTGACGCAGGTTTAATACGTCTAAATCGGAATACGAGACCTTCTCACCATTCAGACAGCGCTTTTTGATATTGTCGTAATATTTATAGACCGCTGAATTCAGGTCACTGCAGCGACGCTGCGCTTCAAACAGGCCCGGCGTGTCATTAATTTCCGACATTTTCATCCGCTTTATTGTCGCGTGCAAAAAGTCGATATATTCATGGTTCACCCGCCAGTACCAAACCGGCGTCACCGAGTTCATCAAAACAGAGAAATGGTCTTCACCTTCCTCTTTAGTCATCAGTTCAGGCTGTGGGATTTCACTGGTGTCTTTCGACTCTTTCGTTTTATTGAACTCCTGCATCAATAAAAGAACACCAGCGGTCAGTAATAGTAATGTAATGACCGTAAAAAAGATGCTGTTCATGGGTTGGCTCCATTTTTTTTGATTTTAAAATTGCCTCATGATATTGTCAACGAATCTCACGCCTTTATCTTCCCCACCTTGTTGAAATTAAAGGAAATTAAAAAATGTTGCCCGACTATCTCGTCCCGGCTAAGTACCACATCACGCCTGTGGAACAGCAACCGACGGAAGCAGAAAAAGAGGCTAATTTCACTCAGGGAAAAAGAAAGCTCGCTGATTTTGAGCCTGACATATTAATTGGTGTTTCCCGTAGCGGCAAATCCCGTAATATGTTGCTGGAAGAGCACGATCGTCATATAAAGGATCGCTTATTTCGCGCCATCAAAATTGAAGCCTTTGTCCACCTGTTGAATGACCTGCAGGCAGAAGGCGAAATAGATGCCCAGAAACTAAGTCAAATAATGGCCGAAAAGACCAAAGAAATAAATGAAGCGGGCAATGAAATTTGGCTTAATCTAATTACGCGAGAAAAAAACAACCCTATTTTTTATAACCTGGGGGAAGATTAATGTGAAAGACGTTAAAGATAACGATGTCTATTTGACTTTAGATGAGAAAAAAAGTGACGAATTTATCTTAAAGCAAAATCTCGAGGCTTTGCGTAACACCAAAAACGCCGAGATGACGCGTATTACCCAGGATCTGGTTTCCATTCCGGCGACGCTGGTGCGCCTGAAATGGCAGAACCGCCGCGAGATTTATCCCTTACAGGTCAAGGAAGAGATTTACGGCGCCGTGATGAATGCCATCATCGAACAACGGCCCGAGCTGAAAGAGAAGCTTCTGGGGCGTCTGGAGGCCAATTATCAGTATCTGCTGGCCAGAGAAACCGCGACCCTGCGCCTGACGCGCAAACTGTCCGACGGCGAGTATCGTACCTCAAACGTCACCAGCGTCGCGCTTGACGAGGACGCGCTGGCAACCCTCTCTCCCGCGTCGACGGATAACAAACACGAATAACCCGACAGGCATAAAAAAAGCCGGCTTTCGCCAGCTTCTTCGTTATTTCGCGGCCGCTTTCTCTTCGCCGACCAGCCCAATCTTCAGATAACCCGCCTGATGCAGCGTATCCATGACCTTCATCATGGTCTCGTAATCAACGGTTTTATCCGCACGGAAGAAGACCGTCGTGTCTTTCTTACCGCCAGTGAGCTGATCCAGCGCCGGGATGACAGAGTCAGCCGTCACCGGGTCGTTGCCGAGGAACATCGTTTTATCTGCTTTCACCGACAGATAGATGGGCTTTTCCGGGCGCGGCTGCGGCTGGCTGGACGAGGCCGGCAGGTTTACCTTCACGTCGACCGTCGCCAGCGGCGCAGCAACCATGAAGATAATCAGCAGAACCAGCATAACGTCGATAAACGGCGTCACGTTGATTTCATGCATTTCGCCGTTATCGTCCAGATTTTCATTAAGACGCATTGCCATAATTCATTAACCTACGCGCAGTTTGGACGCCGCGTGCACCGGTTTAGCGGCACTGGCATTCAGATCAAGATCGCGGCTTTGCAGCAGCAGAACCTGTGCGGCGACATCACCGAGGGTGGCTTTATAGCTGCCAATCATGCGCGCGAAGACGTTATAGATAACCACCGCAGGGATCGCCGCAACCAGACCGATAGCGGTCGCCAGCAGCGCTTCGGCGATACCCGGTGCAACTACCGCCAGGTTCGTCGTTTGGGTTTGCGCAATCCCGATAAAGCTGTTCATGATGCCCCAGACCGTACCGAACAGACCCACGAACGGCGAGATGGCCCCGATGGTCGCCAGATAACCATTACCCCGGCCCATATGACGGCCCACGGCGGCGACGCGACGCTCCAGACGGAAGCCGGTACGTTCTTTAATACCTTCGTTATCTTCACTGCCTGCGGAGAGTTCCAGCTCGTTTTGCGCTTCGTTAACTAACAGGGTGGTCAGGCTTTTCGCGTGGAAGGATGAGGTCATATCAGACGCCTGATCCAGAGAGCGGGCTTCAGCCAGCTGCTGTTGCTCACGCTTGAGGCGGCGCTTCTGAGAAATCAGCTCGGCGCTCTTGCCAAAGAAGATAGCCCACGTGATCACGGACGCCAGAATCAGGCCGATCATCACAATCTTAACCACGATGTCAGCATGATGATACATGCCCCAAACGGAGAGATCCGTCTGCATCAAATTATTACCCACTCTGTATCTCCAGGACGCAAATCACAAAATCTGAACGTAATAATATCAAAACATCGTCGAATTGATAGTCGTTCTCATTACTATTTACATAGTGCCGCAATTTTCGCTCATATTCCTTGCGCTTACGCAGTAAAAATTTCTTATGCGGTTTTTTGCTAATATTTTCTGCTTATTCGATAAGCATCCGGGTGCAGATTTTCACATTCGTGGTAGTCTGGACGTCCAGACGTATAAAAACAGGGTTAGCGAACATGACCAAGAAGCATCTTGATACCACGCTGGTACAGGCCGGGCGCAGCAAGAAATATACTCAGGGTTCGGTGAACAGCGTGATCCAACGGGCCTCCTCGCTGGTGTTTGATACCGTAGAGGACAAAAAAATCGCCACGCGTAACCGCGCCAAAGGCGGGCTGTTTTACGGACGTCGTGGCACGCTAACCCACTTCTCACTGCAGGAAGCCATGTGCGAGCTGGAAGGCGGCGCAGGCTGCGCGCTGTTTCCGTGCGGTGCGGCGGCAGTCGCCAACACCATTCTGGCGTTCGTGGAACAAGGCGACCATATTCTGATGACCAACACCGCCTATGAACCGAGTCAGGATTTCTGCACCAAAATCCTCTCCCGACTCGGCGTAACCACGGGCTGGTTCGATCCGCTGATTGGCGAAGGCATCGCAGAGCTTATTCAGCCCAACACGCGCATTGTGTTCCTGGAATCTCCGGGTTCGATCACCATGGAAGTACACGACGTGCCGGCCATTGTGAAAGCCGTGCGCAGCAAAGCGCCAGAGGCGATTATCATGATCGACAACACCTGGGCGGCGGGCGTGCTGTTTAAAGCGCTGGAATTCGACATTGATATCTCCATTCAGGCGGCGACCAAATATCTGATTGGCCACTCAGACGGGATGATCGGCACGGCCGTTTCTAACGCCCGCTGCTGGGATCAACTGCGGGAAAATGCCTACCTGATGGGGCAGATGGTCGATGCCGATACCGCCTACATGACCAGCCGAGGCATCCGCACGCTGGGGGTGCGCCTGCGTCAGCATCACGAAAGCAGCCTGAAGATAGCTGAGTGGCTGGCGCAGCACCCGCAGGTTGAGCGCGTCAACCATCCGGCACTGCCGGGCAGTAAAGGGCATGAATTCTGGCAACGAGACTTTACGGGCAGCAGCGGTTTGTTCTCATTCGTTCTAAAAAAACGGCTGAATAATGACGAGCTGGCAAGCTATCTGGATAATTTTACCCTCTTCAGCATGGCCTACTCCTGGGGCGGGTTTGAATCCCTGATCCTGCCAAATCAGCCGGAGCAGATTGCGGCCCTGCGCCCTGGCGGTGAAGTGGACTTCAGCGGCACCCTGATTCGCCTGCATATCGGTTTAGAAAACGCGGACGATTTAATTGCCGATTTAGCAGCAGGGTTTGCGCGTATCGTGTAGAGTGCTGGCAAACATGTACTCCATGGATGCTTTTGTGGACACCGCCACCAGAAAAGTCTGCATTAGTTGCGCCCGCGATCAACCCCATCGGGCAAATAAGGGAGTACAATAGTGCTATATCTGTTGTTCCACAGGAAAGTCCATGGCTGTTATTCAAGATATTATCGCGGCGCTCTGGCAACACGACTTCGCCGCACTGACCGATCCTCACGTTGTAGGTATCGTCTATTTCGTGATGTTCGCGACCCTGTTTCTGGAAAATGGATTACTGCCAGCCTCATTTTTACCCGGTGACAGCCTGCTTTTGCTTGCGGGGGCGTTAATCGGTAAAGGTGTCATGGACTTCACGCCGACCATGGTGATCCTCACCTCCGCGGCAAGCCTGGGCTGCTGGCTGAGCTATCTGCAGGGCCGCTGGCTCGGCAACACGCGCATCGTGAAGGGCTGGCTGGCGCAGCTACCGCATAAATACCATCAGCGTGCGACCTGCATGTTTGACAGGCATGGCCTGCTGGCCTTGCTGGCCGGGCGTTTTCTGGCCTTTGTTCGCACCCTGCTGCCCACCATGGCAGGCATTTCCGGCCTGTCGAACCGCCGCTTCCAGTTCTTTAACTGGCTGAGCGCGTTGTTATGGGTGGGTGTCGTTACTACCCTCGGCTACGCGCTGAACATGATCCCGTTTGTTAAGCACCATGAAGACCAGGTAATGACCTTCCTGATGGTGCTGCCGATGTTCCTGCTGGTGGCTGGACTGGTGGGAACGATTGCGGTGGTGATTAAGAAGAAGTACTGCAGTGCATAAATAAAAGCCGGGTGGCGCTATCGCTTACCCGGCCTACGTTTGCCGTCAGACTCCCTGCATGGTTCGGATGCGTGACGCATCTTCTCCCGGCGTGACGCCGAAGTAGCGCTTAAACTCCCGACTAAACTGCGACGCACTCTCATACCCGACCCGCATCGCCGCCGCGCTGGCCTTCATGCCGTCGTGGATCATCAGCATCCGCGCCTTATGCAGCCGGTAGGTTTTGAGGTATTGCAGCGGCGAGGTGCTGGTCACCGACTTAAAGTTGTGGTGAAACGCCGAGACGCTCATGTTCGCTTCCGCCGCCAGCTGGTCAACGCTGAGGTTTTCCGTGTACTGGCTTTCGATGCGCTTGAGTACGCGGCTTATCAGGCTGAAGTGGGTCTGCCGACTGACCAGCGCCAGTAGTGCCCCGCCCCCCGGCCCCAGCAGCACATGATAGAGAATTTCGCGGATGATTTGCTTACCCAGAATACGCGCATCCAGCGGTCTCTCCATCACGTCCAGCAGACGCTCAATGGCACAGAGGATCTCCTCTGACAGCGTGGCTGAGTTAATGCCGCTCGCCGCCATCGACGGCTGGAAAAGCTCGTCTTCGCCAATGTCCATCAGCAACTCCTGAAGCTGAAGAATATCGACATTCACGCGGATCCCCGCCAGCGGTACCTCCTCTGTCGCGAAGGTTTCACATTCGAAGGGTAAAGGTACTGTTAGCAGCAGATATTCATTGGTGTCATAACGGAACACGCGTTCATTGATATAACCAATTTTATGGCCGGAAAAGAGAAAAACGATGCCCGGCTGATACATCACCGGCGTCCGCGTTCCCGGCTGCGTCCCGTAGAGCAGGCGAATATCCGGCAGCAGTTCGCCTGGGTTATTTTGCTTATCAATCAGTCTTTTAATCTGCGAAGTGAGCTGAAGACAGATGGCTTCACGGTTCATTTAGCGTTACTCCGGGTACGGTTTGCGACCCTCACAGTCTGCGCATTTTCCTGACGTTTCTCCAGTGCTCTGTAGAAATGGGCAAGACATCGGCAGGAATGTGCATTGAGAGGATATCCCCGGGCAGCCACAATGTGCAGCATCAGGTAGCCATCCGCGCCGCCACGATTTTTCACCCACGATAGGGAACGAGCCATGAATAATTTTAATCTCCACACCCCAACCCGCATCCTGTTTGGTAAAGGCGCTATCGCCGATCTGCGTGCACAGATCCCCGCTGACGCCCGCGTGCTGATCACCTACGGTGGCGGCAGCGTGAAAAAAACCGGCGTGCTGGATCAGGTTTACAGCGCACTGGAAGGTCTGGACGTGCGCGAGTTTGGCGGTATCGAGCCAAACCCTTCTTATGAAACGCTGATGAACGCGGTGAAAATCGCCCGCGAAGAAAACATCACCTTCCTGCTGGCTGTCGGCGGGGGTTCCGTGCTGGACGGCACGAAGTTCATCGCCGCGGCAGCACACTACGCCGACGGTATCGACCCATGGCATATCCTGGAAACCCGCGGCAGCGACATTAAAAGCGCGATCCCGATGGGCTCCGTGCTGACCCTGCCAGCCACCGGTTCTGAATCCAACAAAGGCGCGGTGATCTCCCGTAAAACCACCGGAGACAAACAGGCCTTTATGAACGAGCACGTTCAGCCCGTATTCGCGATCCTCGATCCGGTGTACACCTACACCCTGCCCGCGCGTCAGGTCGCGAACGGCGTGGTCGACGCCTTTGTTCACACCGTTGAGCAGTACGTGACTTATCCGGTGGATGCCAAAATTCAGGATCGTTTTGCGGAAGGCATTCTGCTGACGCTGGTCGAAGAGGGTCCGAAGGCGCTGAAAGAGCCAGAAAACTACGACGTGCGTGCCAACGTGATGTGGGCTGCAACGCAGGCGCTGAACGGCCTGATTGGCGCAGGCGTGCCGCAGGACTGGGCAACCCACATGCTGGGCCATGAACTGACGGCAATGCACGGTCTGGATCACGCCCAGACGCTGGCGGTGGTTCTGCCAGCCCTGTGGAACGAAAAACGTGATACCAAACGCGCCAAACTGCTGCAGTACGCGGAACGCGTCTGGAACATCACCGAAGGTTCTGACGACGCGCGTATCGATGCGGCAATCGAAGCGACCCGCAACTTCTTTGAAGGCCTGGGCGTGCCGACGCGTCTGTCCGGCTATGGTCTGGATGGCAGTTCTATCCCTGCCCTGCTGGCTAAACTTGAAGAACACGGCATGACTCAGCTGGGCGAACACGGCGACATTACGCTGGACGTTAGCCGTCGTATCTACGAGGCGGCGCGCTAAGCGTTTTTGGCATCCTGCCTTTCGTTTTTTGACATTTCGTCCAGACTTAATGCACACCCCATCGCCGGAGTCTCCCTCCGGCGATGCGCACCTGAAGGAGGAAAAATGGCAAACCAAACCGTAATCAAGCTGCAGGACGGCAACGTGATGCCCCAGTTGGGGCTAGGTGTATGGAAAGCCGGTAACGACGAGGTCGTCTCCGCCATTCATAAAGCACTGGAAGTCGGCTATCGGTCCATTGATACCGCCGCCGCCTACAAAAACGAGGACGGCGTGGGGAAAGCACTGGCCAGCGCCGGTATGCCCCGTGACGACCTATTTATCACCACCAAACTGTGGAACGACGACCAAAAGCGCCCGCGCGAAGCGCTGCAGGAGAGCCTGGAGAAACTCCAGCTCGATTTCGTCGATCTGTATCTGATGCACTGGCCGGTTCCGGCTATCGACCATTATGTTGATGCCTGGAAAGGGATGATTGAACTGCAAAAAGAGGGGCTGGTGAAAAGCATCGGCGTCTGTAACTTCCAGGTTCATCACCTGCAGCGTCTGATTGACGAAACGGGCGTTGTACCGGTGATTAATCAGATTGAACTGCACCCGCTGATGCAGCAGCGCCAGCTTCACGCCTGGAACGCCACACACAAAATCCAGACCGAATCCTGGAGCCCGCTGGCTCAGGGCGGTGAAGGGGTGTTCGACCAGAAAATTATCCGCGATCTGGCGGATAAATATGGCAAAACCCCGGCGCAGATTGTCATTCGCTGGCACCTGGACAACGGCCTGGTGGTGATCCCGAAATCGGTCACGCCATCGCGCATCGCCGAGAACTTCGACGTCTGGGATTTCCGCCTGGATAAAGATGAGCTGGGCGAGATTGCGAAACTGGATCAGGGCAAGCGTTTAGGGCCCGATCCGGATCAGTTTGGCGGTTAATCCCCTCACCCTGCCCTCTCCCCGAAGGGGAGAGGGTTAGGGTGAGGGGTGAGGGCATCATCGTTATCCGATCTTACGTTTTCCCGCTTTTTTCGTCCCCATAGTCCCACCATTCGAACGCTGGTGCACAATCGGCGTATGCTTGGTCAGTGCCGGGCGCGTATGGCGGTTCTGGCGACGCGCTTCGCGCATCTCATCCAGCGTTGGTGCCGGCACCAGACAGTCGCGACGCGAGCCAATCAGATGCTTTTTCCCCATCTCTTCCAGCGCCTGGCGGATCAGCGGCCAGTTAGCCGGATCGTGGTAGCGCAGCAGCGCTTTGTGCAGACGACGCTGTTTATCCCCTTTCGGCACCACCACGTCTTCACTCTTGTAACCAATTTTACTCAGCGGGTTTTTGCCGGTGTAGTACATGGTTGTGGAGTTGGCGAGCGGTGACGGATAGAAGTTCTGCACCTGATCCAGACGGAAGCGACGCTGTTTCAGCCACAGCGCCAGGTTCACCATGTCTGCATCGCGCGTACCCGGGTGGGCGGAGATGAAGTACGGGATCAGGTACTGCTCTTTCCCTGCCTGCTTTGAGTAGGTATCGAACAGCTGTTTAAAGCGATCGTAGCTGCCCATCCCCGGCTTCATCATTTTCGACAGCGGGCCTTCTTCGGTGTGCTCCGGCGCAATCTTCAGATAGCCACCGACGTGGTGCGTCGCCAGCTCTTTGATGTAGCGCGGATCTTCCACAGCGATGTCGTAACGTACCCCGGAGGCAATCAGGATTTTCTTGATACCCTTCAGATCACGCGCGCGGCGATAGAGGTTGATCGTCGGCTCGTGGTTGGTGTCCATATGTTCGCAAATGCTTGGATAGACACAGGAGAGACGGCGGCAGGTTTGCTCCGCGCGCGGCGATTTACAGCGCAGCATGTACATATTGGCCGTTGGGCCGCCGAGGTCGGAGATCACCCCGGTAAAGCCAGGCACGGTATCGCGAATGGCTTCGATCTCGTTGATGATCGAATCTTCAGAACGGCTCTGAATAATGCGCCCCTCGTGCTCGGTAATGGAGCAGAAGGAACAGCCGCCGAAGCAGCCACGCATGATGTTGATCGAGAAGCGGATCATCTCATACGCCGGGATACGGGCGTTGCCGTACGCCGGGTGCGGCACGCGTTTGTACGGCAGCGCAAAGACGCTGTCCATCTCTTCGGTGGAGAGCGGGATCGCCGGTGGGTTGATCCAGATAAAACGCTCGCCGTGCTTCTGCATCAACGCACGCGCACAGCCGGGGTTGGTTTCATGGTGCAGAATACGGGACGCGTGGGCGTAGAGCACCTTATCGGCTTTCACCTTCTCGTAGGACGGCAGCAGCACATAGGTCTTTTCCCACGGTTTCGGGCGCGGCGGCTGCACGACGATTGCCTTCGCTTCCGCTTTCTTTGGCTCAACCGGTTTGTTATCGGCGCACGGCAGATCTTCGCCATACGGGTGCGGGATAGGATCGATTTTGCCCGGCATATCGATGATGCGGGAATCCACCCCGCGCCAGCCCGGCAGCGCTTCTTTCACCATGATGGCGGTGTTGCGCACGTCGCGGATGCTGCTCACCGGCTCGCCCTGCGACAGACGGTGCGCCACTTCTACCAGTGGGCGCTCGCCGTTACCGTAAATCAGCATGTCGGCTTTGGAGTCCACCAGCACCGAGCGGCGCACGGTATCAGACCAGTAATCATAGTGCGCGGTACGACGCAGGCTCGCCTCGATGCCGCCCAGGATCACCGGCACATCTTTCCAGGCTTCTTTACAGCGCTGGGTGTAGACCAGCGTGGCGCGGTCAGGGCGTTTGCCCGCCACGTTATCCGGTGTGTACGCATCGTCATGGCGCAGCTTACGATCGGCGGTATAGCGGTTGATCATCGAGTCCATGTTGCCGGCGGTCACGCCGAAGAACAGGTTCGGTTTACCCAGACGCATAAAGTCGTCTTTGCTGTTCCAGTCTGGCTGGGAGATGATCCCCACGCGGAAGCCCTGCGCTTCAAGCATGCGGCCGCAGATGGCCATACCGAAGCTCGGGTGGTCAACGTAGGCATCGCCCGTGACCAGAATGATATCGCAGCTATCCCAGCCCAGTTGGTCCATCTCTTCCCGGGACATCGGCAGGAACGGCGCCGGTCCAAAGCAGGCCGCCCAGTACTGGGGCCACGAGAAAAGGTCACGATCCGGCTGGATCAGGGAAATTGCGCTCATAATGCTTCCGAAGAAAAAATAGACAAAAGGAGCCGGATTATACGCTGTTCATCCGCCAGATTTGAAGAAAAGGATGCAAGAGGCAGACAGATATTCACAGAAGTCGTTAAAATACAGCGCCCTGATTATTTTGGCTCATAATATTCACTCTAACTTCCGGTGATTTTCCCCCGGAACAGGTTCTTGCGCGGAGTTCTGTTGTGAAGTTCAACGATTCGTTACATGTCTCCCAGCTGCGGGTTGTGCTTCATCTCTGCGGGTTTCTGGTTCTTCTGTACAGCCTGTCTATGCTGCCGCCGATGGTTATCGCTCTGCTGAATAAAGAGCGAACCTATTTTGCTTTTTTGACCACCTTTTTGACCTTTTTCAGCCTCGGCGGCCTGGCCTGGCGGGCAACCCGTCACGCCGGTATACAGCTACGCACCCGCGACGGATTCGTGATTATCGTCCTGTTCTGGCTGCTGTTCTCATTAATCAGCGCCATGCCGCTCTGGATGGACGATGGCCTGCAGCTCTCCTTTGCTGACGCACTTTTTGAAGGCGTTTCCGGGATCACCACCACGGGCGCAACGGTGATCGGCGACGTCAGCGCCCTGCCCAAATCGTACCTCTATTATCGCGCGCAGCTCAATTTCATTGGCGGGCTGGGCGTCATCGTACTGGCCGTCGCGGTCCTGCCGCTGCTGGGCATCGGTGGCATGAAGCTGTACCAGTCAGAAATGCCCGGCCCGTTTAAAGAGGAGCGTCTGACGCCCCGGCTCGCCGATACCGCACGCACCCTGTGGGTCACCTATCTGGCGCTGGGGATAACCTGCACGCTGGCGTACTGGCTGGCGGGGATGCCCTTTTTTGATGCCGTTTGTCACGGGCTCTCCACCGTATCCCTGGGCGGCTTTTCAACCCGCAGCGAGAGCATCGGTTTTTATGACAGCCACGCGATTGAGCTTGTCGCCGGCACCTTTTCGCTGCTTTCGGCGTTTAACTTTACCCTCTGGTATGTCGCCCTTGTCAGACGCACGCTGAAGCCGATTCGCCGCAGCCCGGAGGTGAGATTCTTTCTGGCCGCTGCCGCGGTGCTTATCGCCATTACCGCCTGGCAGGTCTGGCACGCGGGAATGTATAACCCTCTCGACAGCCTGGTGCACGCCTTCTTCCTGGCAAGCTCAATGATGACCGATAACGGCCTTTCAACGGCCGATTACGCCCACTGGCCTGCCCACACCATATTCCTGCTGCTGAGCGCCAGCTTTTTTGGTGGCTGCGTGGGTTCGACCTGCGGTGGGATTAAGGCCCTGCGGTTTCTGATGATGTTCAAGCAGAGCATTCAGGAGATGAATCAGCTGGCGCATCCGCGGGCGCTGCTGACCATCAAGGTTGGCAACAGCGTGGTGAATGAGCGCGTCCTGCGTTCAGTATGGAGCTTCTTCTTTCTCTACGTGATGATCACAGGCTTTTTCGTCTGGGCGCTCAATCTGATGGGCTATGACCTGTTTACATCATTTGCGACGGTGGCTGCCTGTATCAACAATATGGGGCTGGGCTTTGGCGAAACGGCATCAACCTTCGGGACGTTAAAGGAAGAAGCCAAGCTGTTGATGTGCGCGGCGATGATCTTAGGACGTCTGGAAATTTATCCGGTGTTGATCCTGTGCTCGCGCTTTTTCTGGCGGGCATAACCCATTCCCGGCGCACCGGGAATGCTGTGCTTACGGCGCCGGGTTAACCAGCATTTGCCCTACGGAGCCCCTGTCCATCATCTCCAGCGTCTGGCTGTGGAACAGGAACGGGAAGTGCGGCCAGGAAGGCTGGCCGTAGTAGACAAGCAGTTCAACCTGACCATCCACCCAGACGGTGTCTTTCCAGCCCCTGTCTTCCGGGAACGGCATCGCGCCGTTCACGTTGCGGATCAGGAATGACACACCTTCAATATGGAACGACTGCGGCATGTCGGAGCGAACGGTCCAGCGCTCCCAGGTGCCCTGCTGGGCGGTAATGTCGATACGGTTAACGTCCCACAGCGCGCCGTTGATGCCCGGGTCGTCGCCGAGGCTGATATCACGGCTGCGTACCGGCGAACCGCTCATGATCTCCTGCGGCAGCAGGCGCATGGGCAGGCTGTCGGTCACCAGCGGCAGGAGACCGGTTGGGCGCAGGGTCAGCACCAGCGTGGAGACCAGAATGCTCGACGGCTCAAAGAAGCCACGAATGCGATCCACAATGCTCGCCGCTTCGCCGCAGGTCACCGAGACTTCATCGCCGTTGGTCATATCCACGAGGATTTCACGGCGTTCACCCGGGGCAAGCGCCAGCTGTTTTACGGACACCGGCGCCGGTAAAAAGCCCTGGTCGCCGGAGATCACGTGCAGCGGGCGGCCATCGCTCATCTGCAACAGATAGCGGCGCGAGTTAGAGGCGTTCAGCAGACGCAGGCGAACCCAGCCGCGCGAGACTTCGACATACGGACTTTGCGCGCCGTTGACCAGCAGCGTGTCGCCAACAAAGCCACCGCTACCCGGCTCGCTGTATTCCGGTGTGCCAAAGTTATCCAGACGCTTGTCCTGGATAATGACCGGGAAATCATCCACGCCGTAGTGGTTTGGAATGGGCAGAGATTTACTGACCTCGTCTTCTATCAGCCACATCCCGGCCAGGCCGTTATAAACCTGCTGGGCAGTGCGGTTAGGGGTATTAGCGTGATACCACAGCGTCGCCGCGCTCTGACGGATCGGCAGCACAGGAGCCCAGTCGGCGTTAGGCGACATCATGCGCGCGGCCCCGCCAATCAACGGGCCGGGAACCTGCAACCCGCTGATGGTCATCGCCACATTTTCAGGCGTGCGGTTGCTGTAGATGAGCTTTACGTCATCGCCATTCCACACGCGGATGGTCGGCCCAAGGTAGCGCCCGTTAATGCCCCAGACCGGCGCGCGGGTTCCCTGGGTAAACGACCAGTGGCTTCGCTGTAGCGTCAGGAATAGCGGCTGCCCGCGACGGGATTCAATCAACGGCGGAATGGGCAGCGGCTGTTGCTGCCCGGCGGCGCTGGCTGTCAGCGGCATCGCACCCGCACAAAGGGCGATCCCTGAAGCCTGAATAAACTGACGCCGACTGAGTGACATATAAGCTCCATCTGAAACGACTAACAACGCGGGAATTCGTTTTCCCTTTTAACGCCGGATTAGATCTTCCCGGCGGCTTCTCTCTCTGCGACTTCTTTGTCGAGCTGAGCAATATGCTGAACCATCAGTTCACGGCAGTGCGCTGCCAGCTCGCGGACCTGATCTTTACCGTATTTGCTGGTATCGACCGGCGGCAGCATCTCGACAATCACCAGCCCGTTATTCAGGCGGTTAAGATTAATCTTATTCGATGTATTGGAAACACACACGGGAATAATTGGAACGCCCGCCGCAATTGCGGCATGAAACGCCCCGGTTTTAAACGGCAGCAGACCGCGGCCGCGGCTGCGCGTGCCTTCCGGGAACATCCAGATAGAAATGCGGCGCTTTTTGAAGTGGTTCACCACTTCCGCAATGGTACCGTGCGCTTTTGCGCGGTTATTACGGTCAATCAGCAGGTTACCCGTCAGCCAGTAGAGCTGGCCGAAAAAGGGGATCCACAGCAGGCTCTTCTTACCCACCGTCACGGTCGGCGGCAGCACGATGTTAGAGGCGGTCACCATATCGTAGTTATTTTGATGGTTTGCGATATAGATGGCGTTACCGAAATTCTCCGCCCCTTCCGGCAGACGCTTTTCAACCTTCAGGCCAAACAGCGGCGCAAGACGACCAAACATGTGGCCGAAGGTGGCGACATGCTTCGGGTTACGCGGGCTGAACAGGCAATAGATGCAGCCGAAAACACAGACCAGAATGCAGTAGATAACGGTAAGAATAAGACGAACAATGTATAGCATAGCGACCTCTGAAGCCCTGACAGCTGACAATTATACTTCACCTGTGGCCAGGTAAGGACTTTATTACGAGCGCGTATTGTTAATCGCAACGCACGAATTAACAACGGTTTTACGGGAAATTTTATTGGATATCCCCCTCCGGAACAGAGGGGGATCGAAACGCGTTACTCTTCGCTGTCGCCCGCGTTGCTGCGTGCAGGAGAATCGATCTCCACGCGGTCGATACGCTGCAGGCCGCGCATCAGCGAACCGCGGCGTCCGCGCTCGCCCACCACCTTCTGCAACTCTTCCGGACGCAGCTTGATTTTACGCTTGCCGACATGAATGGTCAGCGTGCTCTGCGGCGGCAGAATGAAGAGATGCGCCAGGCCATCTTCACCTTTCGCGGCTTCCGCCGACGGGATGTTGATGATCTTATTGCCCTTCCCTTTTGACAACTCCGGCAGGTCGCTGACCGGGAACATCAGCATGCGCCCGGCAGACGTGATGGCCAGCAGCATGTCGCTCTCGTTCTCAACCACCAGCGGCGGCATAACGTGTGCGTTATCCGGCAGGCTGATCATGGCTTTACCGGCACGGTTACGTGACACGAGATCGTTAAAGGTACAGATAAAGCCGTAACCCGCATCAGAGGCCAACAGCAGTTTCTGGTCGTCGGCTTCCATCAGCATGTGGTCAACCGTCGCCCCCGGCGGCAGCGTCAGCTTGCCGGTCAGCGGTTCGCCCTGACCGCGCGCGGAAGGCAGCGTGATCGGATCGATGGCGTAACTCCGGCCCGTGGAGTCAATAAACGCCACCGGCTGGTTGCTCTTGCCTTTCACGGCCGCCTTGAAGCTGTCGCCCGCTTTGTAGCTCAGCCCCGGCGCGTCGATATCATGGCCTTTGGCGCTACGCACCCAGCCGCTCTGGGACAGGACGATGGTGACCGGCTCTGAAGGCTGCATGTCATGCTCGTTCATCGCCTTCGCTTCTTCGCGCTCATGCAGCGGAGAACGGCGGTCGTCGCCGAAGGCATCGGCATCGGCCTGCAACTCTTTCTTCAGCAGGGTGTTCATTTTGCGTTCGGACGCGAGGATCGCCTGCAGCTGATCGCGCTCTTTTTCCAGCTCGTTCTGCTCACCGCGGATCTTCATCTCTTCCAGCTTAGCGAGATGGCGCAGCTTCAGTTCGAGGATCGCTTCAGCCTGGGTTTCACTGATACCAAAGCGCGACATTAACGCGGGCTTCGGCTCGTCCTCGGTACGGATGATCTCAATGACTTCATCGATATTGAGGAACGCGACCAGCAAACCTTCGAGGATATGCAGGCGCTTAAGCACTTTCTCCAGACGGTGGTTCAGACGACGGCGCACCGTATCGCGACGGAAGGTCAGCCATTCGGAGAGGATCTCCAGCAGGTTTTTCACCGCCGGGCGTCCGTCCAGACCGATCATGTTCAGGTTGATGCGGTAGCTTTTTTCCAGGTCGGTGGTGGCAAACAGGTGGTTCATCACCTGCTCCATGTCCACGCGGTTAGAGCGCGGCACGATCACCAGACGGGTTGGGTTTTCGTGGTCGGATTCATCGCGCAGGTCGTCCACCATCGGCAGCTTTTTATTGCGCATCTGGGAGGCGATCTGCTCCAGCACCTTGGCACCAGAGACCTGATGCGGCAGCGCGGTGATCACCACGGCTCCGTCCTCTTTGGTCCACACCGCGCGCATGCGCACGGAGCCACGGCCGTTCTGGTAGATTTTGCGGATTTCCGCACGCGAGGTGATGATCTCAGCTTCGGTCGGGAAGTCCGGCCCCTGAACGATATCCAGCAGCTCGTCCAGCGAGGTTTTCGGCTGTTCAATCAGGGTGATGGCGGCTTTCGCCACTTCACGCAGGTTGTGTGGCGGGATGTCCGTCGCCATACCGACCGCGATACCGGTGGTGCCGTTCAGCAGGATATTCGGCAGACGTGCAGGCAGCATTTTCGGCTCCTGCAGCGTGCCGTCGAAGTTTGGCACCCAGTCCACCGTCCCCTGGCCGAGTTCGCCCAGCAGCACTTCGGCATATTTAGACAGACGGGATTCGGTATAACGCATCGCCGCGAAGGATTTCGGATCGTCCGGTGCCCCCCAGTTCCCCTGACCGTCCACCAGCGGGTAACGATAAGAGAACGGCTGGGCCATCAGCACCATCGCTTCATAGCAGGCGCTGTCGCCGTGCGGATGGTATTTACCCAGTACGTCACCGACGGTACGGGCGGATTTCTTGAACTTGGCGGTGGCGTTCAGCCCCAGCTCGGACATCGCATAGACGATGCGACGCTGAACGGGCTTCAGGCCATCCCCGATAAACGGCAATGCCCTGTCCATGATGACGTACATGGAGTAGTTCAGGTAGGCGTTTTCCGTGAATTCATGTAGCGCGAGGCGCTCTGCCATATCGCTCATTACGTGTGATTCCTCAACTCAGAAACCGATGGGTTTCAGGCAATATTGCCGCAGATACTACCCTATCTGGCGAGTTGAGTCACAAAGAAAAAGGGCCGGATAAGCGGCCCTTTCTGGGTTATTTCGTCAGCTTGATAACCTGCTTCACGTCGATTTCAAATTCGTTCCAGTCTTTATCGACCTTACCCTGCAGCTCAACTTTATCCTGCGGGGACACGGTCACACCGTTCCAGCGCTTATGATCAATCTCAACCACCACCGTGCCGGTCTCGTCGCGGAAGGTGTAGCGGTCATCGGACAGGCGTTCGGTGATGTTCCCGCGCAGCTTCACCCAGGCGTCGTCCTTCAGGTCTTTGACTTTCGCGGCCGTTGTCAGGTTGGCGTTGTTATCAACAAAACCGCCTGCCTGCGTCTGAGTCTGGGGTT
Source organism: Enterobacter sp. A8 (assembly GCF_004296595.1). Classification (NCBI taxonomy): domain Bacteria; kingdom Pseudomonadati; phylum Pseudomonadota; class Gammaproteobacteria; order Enterobacterales; family Enterobacteriaceae; genus Enterobacter; species Enterobacter sp. A8. Next base: position 307,431 of record NZ_SCMF01000003.1, on the reverse strand, counting down.
GGGTAGCTGATGGGCCCGTAAAACCGCCCTGAGCAGCGAAGACCGGTGCGGTGGTCATCATCATGATAGCAGCCATTGCAGCGAATTTTTTCATATTCATCTCTCCCTTTAATGTGGTGTCGCAATCCATTAAACAGGGTAATCCTTAACAACTTCTTAAGGGGAAAATTTATATTTTTTTACTGTACAGCAGGCGGATCCAGAGGGTTTACTGACGCCATCAAGGAGGGGATATGCGCATATTACTGGTAGAAGACGACAAGCTGATTGGCGATGGCATTAAAGCGGGCTTAAGCAAAATGGGCTTCAGCGTGGACTGGTTCACCGACGGAAAAACCGGCCAGGCGGCGCTCTGTTCTGCCCCTTACGATGCGGTGGTGCTTGACCTGACGCTACCGGAGATCGACGGTCTGGCGATCCTGCGCGCCTGGCGCGAAAGCGGGCGCAGCGAGCCGGTGCTTATCCTGACCGCGCGGGATGCGCTGAATCAGCGCGTCGAGGGGCTACGCCTGGGAGCCGATGATTACCTCTGCAAACCCTTCGCGCTGATCGAAGTGGCCGCCCGCCTTGAGGCGCTGGTGCGTCGCAGCCACGGTCAGACGCGCAGCGAACTGCGTCATGGCAAAGTGACGCTCGACCCGACAAGCCTCGTCGCCACACTGGAGGGGGAAACGCTGGCCCTCAAGCCCAAAGAGTTCGCCCTGCTGGAGTTACTGATGCGCAATGCGGGCCGCGTCCTGCCGCGTAAAGCGATCGAAGAGAAGCTCTATACGTGGGACGATGACGTCTCCAGTAACGCCGTGGAAGTACACGTCCATCATCTGCGGCGTAAGCTGGGCAGCGAATTTATCCGCACGGTTCATGGTATCGGCTATACCCTGGGTGACGCATGAAACTGAGCCTGAAACTCCGTCTGACGCTTCTTTTTCTGCTGCTGTCGCTGACGGCCTGGTTTGCCGCAAGCCTTGTCGCCTGGCAGCAGACGACCCACAAGCTCGATAAGCTGTTTGATACCCAACAGATGCTGTTTGCTAAACGGCTGCTGACGATGGATCTGGATGAAATACGCGCTCCGGAGCGGATGCGCGAGATCCCCAAAAAAGTGAAGCACGGTCGCCTGGACGACGATGCTCTGGCCTTCGCCATTTACGCTACCGACGGCACGATGATCCTCAATGACGGGGAAAACGGCCGCGACATCCCGTATCACTATCGCCGCGATGGGTTTGATGACGGCAGGCTCAAAGACGACAACGATGACTGGCGTTTCTTATGGCTGTCCTCGCCGGACGGGAAGTACCGCGTGGTGGTCGGTCAGGAGTGGGAATACCGGCAGGAGATGGCGCTGGATGTGGTCAGCTCGCAGCTGACGCCGTGGCTGGTGGCGCTACCGGTGATGCTGCTGTTGCTGATTGTCCTGCTGAGCCGGGAGCTTAAGCCATTGAAAAAACTGGCGCAGACGTTGCGCCTGCGCTCGCCGGATGCCACCGACACCCTGCCGACACAGGGCGTGCCATCAGAAGTACGCCCCCTTCTGGACTCCCTGAACCACCTCTTTACCCGAACCCAGGAGATGATGAGCCGCGAGCGCCGCTTTACCTCCGATGCCGCCCACGAATTACGTAGCCCGCTGGCGGCCCTGAAGGTGCAAACCGACGTGGCGCAACTCTCTCTGGACGACCCGCAGGCGCAGGAAAAAGCGCTCTCGCAGCTCCACGCGGGGATCGACCGGGCATCCCGGCTGGTGGATCAACTCCTCACTCTCTCGCGTCTGGATTCTCTGGAAAATCTCGACGATGTCGAACCGATAAAGATGGCCGATTTACTGCAATCAGCGGTTCTGGACATCTGGCATCCGGCGCAGCAGGCGGGTATCGACCTTCGCCTGAACATCAACGCCCCGCAGGCTGAACGCACGGGTCAACCGCTGCTGTTGAGCCTGCTGGTGCGTAACCTGCTGGATAACGCCGTTCGTTACAGCCCGCACGGCAGCGTGGTTGAGGTTACGCTGGACGCCCGTTGCTTCTCCATACGCGACAACGGACCAGGGATCGCCCCCGAGGCGTTGGCCCGTATTGGCGAGCGTTTTTATCGTCCACCCGGCCAGGATGCCACGGGCAGCGGGCTGGGATTATCGATTGTAAAACGCATTGCTGCCCTGCACGGTATGCATGTTTCACTGGATAATGCTGCGGAAGGCGGCGTTGACGTAAAGGTGTGCTGGTAAGGGATTATTGCATTTAACGCAAAAGACTTTGCACATTTTGCTCATTTTACCGTATCGTCCTCGCGCGTAGAATACTCGCCATACTCTCATCGACGAGGACAAATAATGAGCAACATTCTGATTATCAACGGTGCGAAAGAATTCGCCCACTCTAAAGGCCAGTTGAATGACACCCTGACCGAGGTCGCGGACGGCTTCCTGCGCGACGCCGGGCATGATGTTAAGGTTGTGCGCGCAGACAGCCATTACGACGTGAAAGCCGAAGTGCAGAACTTCCTGTGGGCTGACGTGGTTATCTGGCAGATGCCGGGCTGGTGGATGGGCGCACCGTGGACCGTGAAAAAATACATGGATGACGTGTTCACTGAGGGCCACGGTTCACTGTATGCCAGCGACGGCCGTACCCGTTCAGACGCGTCTAAAAAATATGGCTCAGGCGGCCTGATTCAGGGTAAGAAATATATGCTCTCCCTGACCTGGAACGCCCCGCTGGACGCGTTCACCGATAAAGATCAGTTCTTTGAAGGCGTAGGGGTAGACGGCGCATACCTGCCGTTCCACAAGGCTAACCAGTTCCTCGGCATGGACCCGCTGCCGACCTTTATCGTCAACGACGTGATTAAAATGCCTGACGTCCCGCGCTATATCGCAGAATATCGCAAGCATCTGGCTGAAATTTTTGCTTAACTGGTAACCTGGAATTAGAAGGAGTTAATTATGCTTACCGTTATTGCTGAAATCCGTACGCGTCCTGGCCAACATCACCGCCAGGCGGTGCTGGATCAGTTCGCGAAAATTATCCCAACCGTACTGCAAGAAGAAGGCTGCCACGGCTATGCGCCGATGGTTGACGCCGCAACCAACGCCAGCTTCCAGGCCACCGCGCCGGACTCCATCATCATGGTTGAGCAGTGGGAAACCGTGGCGCATCTCGAAGCGCACCTGCAGACAGCACACATGAAAGCGTGGAGCGATGCGGTAAAAGGTGACGTGCTGGAAACCCACATCCGTATTCTGGAGCAAGGGGTGTAAAACCTGCCTTCCCTCTCCTTTCGGAGAGGGAAATATCTCTGACCTGCTATGCTTATTCTGACTTCATGATTAACAGGAGGATGGAATGGGACTTTTTAACTTCGTAAAAGAAGCAGGCGAAAAGCTGTGGGACAACCTGACCGATCATAAAGGCCAGAGCGACAAAATCACCGAGCATCTCAAGAAACTCAACATTCCCGGCGCGGATAAAGTGCAGGTCAACGTTACCGACGGTAAAGCCAGCGTAACGGGCGACGGGCTGACCCAAGAGCAGAAAGAAAAAATCCAGGTCGCCGTCGGCAATATTGCGGGCGTCAGCGAGGTGGAAAACAACATCACCGCCACTGATGCCAAAGATGAAGCCACTTACTATACGGTGAAATCAGGCGACACCCTCAGCGCCATCTCCAAAACCGTGTACGGGGATGCCAACCAGTACAACAAGATTTTTGAGGCGAACCGCCCGATGCTCTCCAGCCCGGACAAGATTTATCCCGGCCAGACGCTGCGTATTCCTAAAGCGTAACCCACACGTCGGGGGCGCGCCCCCGACCTTTTACCAGTACGGCTTCCAGCTCTGGGTGAACCGCACCAGCGCCTCAACGTAGAAGTAATCGCCCCAGCTCGCACATTCATCCACGCCTTTGTTGCTCGCCAGGTGATAGACAGCGTGCTTAAGCAGCCCGTTCCCCTTCTCGTCTTTGCCCATCAGATAGTGCTTTGTCAGCGACGACATAATCCCTTTAGCCCAGTCCAGATAACGTTCACGATCCGGATCCGTGACCGGCAACTGTTTTACCAGTTCCAGCAGCCCGCAGACGGCAATGGCCGCCGAGGAGGAATCCCGCAGCGCATCTGTCCCCAGCAGCGCCAGATCCCAGTGGCAGACATAATCCTCCGGCAGACGATTAAGAAAGTAGTTTGCCAGGCGTTTTGACAGCACAATCATCGTCTTATCGCCGGTATAGAGATAGCTCAGCATAAAACCGTAGATCCCCCACGCCTGCCCGCGGGACCAGCAGGAGTCGTCCGCGTATCCTTGCTGCGTGTTGCCGTAACGAGGCGCGCCGGTAACCACATCCATGTAGTAGGTGTGGAACGTCGAGGCATCTTCACGAATCAGGTACGTAGCGGCCTGCATCACGTGGGCTTTTGCGGCGTCAGCAAAGCGCGCGTCGCCGGTTTGTTCCGTCGCCCAGTAGAGCAGCGGCAGATTCATGTTGCAGTCGATAATCATCCGCCCGGCCTGCTCCGGGTCTGACAGATCGCCCCAGGCCTGAATAATCTTCGCCTTCGGGTGAAAGCGCTCCAGCAGGGCTTCAGCCGCCAGCAGGGCGAACCCGCGCGCCTCGCGGTTGCCGGTCAGTCGCCAGGCCGCCACGCAGGAGAGCGTATACAGGAACCCCAAATCATGAGTGTTGGTATCATTACGCCCGGCGATGCGCAGGCCAAACGAGCGCACGTGTTTTTCAGCCATTTCGCGGAACGTTGTCTCACCGCTCATCTCCCACGCCAGCCATAGCTGACCGGTCCAGAAGCTGGTGGTCCACTCCACATTCTCCGTCAGCGGATAAACCCCGTTCTGGCAGGTTTCTGCCGGGAATCGGTCACCAAACGCCACCAAATGACGGCTAATCAGCTCAAGCACGTGGCTGCGGGCAGAGCTGAGTTCATCACGTAATGTCCGCGATTCAACGGGGACAGGAATAGCCTGCAGGTGTTCCTCTTTGATACGACTTAACATGTTTCGGGTCCTTTAAATTACCGGGATGAGGGTTCTGCTGCGTTCAGCGAGCGGGTACCGCGCCATTTGCTCTGGCAGGCGGATAACGTAAAGGCAGAGATAAACGTAAAGGTCAGCGCCGTGGCTCCCATAATGATATAGGTGTGCTCAAAGCCGATGCGGTCATACAGATAGCCGGCAGGCGAAGAGACAACCACGTTGCCCACGTAGAGCATGGCCTGATAGCCCAGCAGATACATGGTGGCGTTAACGCGTTTATCGAAATGCTCAGCAATATATTTAAAGACCGATACCAGCAGCAGACATATTTCCAGGCCATACAGCGGTTTCAGTACGGAAATTAACAGATGGGAATCGCACAGGCCGGAAATAATCAGTCGCGCACCGACCACCAGCCCGACAATTAACAGCCCACGCTTGGCACCAATACTATTCACCAACAGCGGGATCACCATATACATCACAAATTCCATACCCGACTGTACGGTTCCCAGATAACCGAACACCGCGTTACCCTGGTGAATATCATCAAAGAACGTGACGAAATAGCGTGAGAACTGCTGCTCGGCAATAAACATCATCCACGCCACGCCCGCCACATACAGGCAGAACGCCCAGAACTTGCGGTTACGCAGCAGGGCATAGACATCCGCAGGGGCGATTTTCTCTTTGGTCAGCACCTCGCTGGCGTGAGCGGAGTTAGTGTTCACTTTCAGGCTCACAAGGACGATCAGCATGATGATGGATGCGACGCTGCCCAAAATAAAGTTATACGCCGGAGAGAGATTAAACAGCAGACCGGAGAACGAGGACGCCACGGCCCAGCCAAGCGATCCCCACATGCGAATTTGCCCGAACTCCATACCGTTTAAACGGCTAAAGCGGTCAGAATAGGATTCACACGCCGCCACGCCCGCGTACCAGGCAAAGCTTAAATAGAGCGCGCCAATGATGATCCCCACCAGAGTATTGGACATCAGCAGCGGCTGATAAACATAAATAAAGAACGGCGCCATCAGTGCGGACATGGCAACCACAAAATAGAGCAGGTATTTACTCATGCCGATCTTATCGAGAATATAGCCGTAGATCGGTTTAAGGATGACTGAGAAGATACCGTTGACCGCAAAGACAGTGCCAATTACCGAGCCGCTGAGATTGGCCTTTTGGCCGAGCCAGATGGCTAATAGCCCAATACTGGCGGACCAGGTAAAGAAATAGAGAAATATAAAGCTGCTGATTTTGTAATATTCGGTTCTGTTCGTTGTAGATGCACTTTTCATATCATTCTCGCCGACGTGTAGGGTCAGATTTTTTATAATGTGAACGACAGCTTACGTTCGCCTCCGGGTTCGCGGATCGCGACCTGGTCAGGGGTCATCTTCAATTCAGGTGCCAATGCCGCGGGGGGGTTCTCGCTGGCCACGACGGCGCAACAGAGCCAGCTCTCTCCCTGAGGGAGATCGGTTTTTAACAGCGGAATGGATGCGCATTCCGGGAACATAATGCTGCTGTTCGGCGGCGTGACGATGCTGTCTGGCTCCCGGGCAATGGCCGGGGAAAGATCGACAATCACGCTGCTGCCGTTGCTGGCCGTCAGGTAACAGCCACGCTCATGAATGTGGCGTTCGGTTTTCATCACCGCAAAACCTCCCTCCACTGCCTGAAGGGTGCGAGCGCTGTTAATGCGGTGCAGACGCACGTGCCACTCGCCAAAGGGAATTTGCCAGGTTTCGACATGGACATCATGCCAGGGTGACCAGCGTGAATAGAGGTAGTTCTCATCCACCCGCACCTCCGCGCATTCACGACGCCCGCGGAAGTAGTTATCCCCCTCCGCCAGCAGTAACATCGAGTCGCAGGCGGCATGTTTCAGGCCAAAGCGCCCCCGCTCGAGGGTGAAGCCAAAGCGGCTTGAGTACGCAAATTTGGTGTATTTGGCTTCGGTGTTGACGTAGTTATTCAGCTCAAGCTGACCGGCAGTGAGCATCGTGACGTGCTGTGAGTTATCCGCATGCATCAGGATGTGCTGCGCTGGGTGGATCACGCGTTTTTCCGCCAGCGAGGGGAGCGGCTGCTCTTCTGCCTGCCAGAACGGGTGTGACTCCGGCAAGGCCAGCATCAGGTACGTTTTCAGCGCCCAGTACGGCGAGCCGGGGGCGTTATAATCCTCGCACATCACCAGGTTGGGATAAGTAAAACCGAGGGTCAAAATACCGTCGCGATCGGTCATCGGCTGCCGCTGCCACCAGCGAAGATGGCGCAGCACAATGCCCTTCACGATGCCCGGCGAGAAGACATTCAGCCCGGAAAAGGCCACGGCGCTCCAGAAAGCGACCATCGCGAAGCGATAGGTAAGGCTCCGGCCAAACGGTACCGACGCGCCGTCGGCGGCAGACCAGTAAATAAAATCTTCGGCAAACTGACGGGCACGCTCACGTAACACCTCCGCCCTTTTTTCATCACCGCTGAGGGTGGCATAAATCAGGCCGTAGAAGTGGAACGCCATTGAGATGTAGTAATCCTTCGGGCGGCCCGGACCGTCAGAATACCAGCCGTCACCCAGATAATACGCCTCCATCATCGCAAACCGACGGTCGATGGCGCGCGGATCATGCGGCAGCCCGGCACATTTGAAGCCAAGCTGCACCATAATCGCGAAGTAGTTCCAGTTGCTGTCCGGCATCTGCGCATCGGTGATCTGGTTGAGCCACGCGTGCAGGTTCATTACCTCACGTTCGCTGAAGCGGCGGGTGAGCTTATCCCCCAGCAGCGCCAGCCCCAGGCCGTAAGCCGCCATCTCCACCAGACGCTGGTCGTACGGGCCGGTTTCCCCCCAATAGCCCGGGCTCTGCGGATCGGTGCCGAGCTTAATGGCGGTAAGGTACTTCTCACTAAACGGCTCGTCCCCGCCGCCCGCCATCAGCGGAAACAACCCCCACAGCGCGCGGGATAGCCCTTCCATCTGCGCAATCTCCGTGGGGTAGTGCGCACAGGTTTCTCCCAGCGAGAACCGTGAACAATCCTGCGGAAAGGACTTATCCAGCGCGCCCAGCAGGTCATGTAACGACGCCACCACCTCCTGGCGCGAAGACAATGGATTTGATTTTTTAGACATACGCTCGCCCTCGTCATCAACTGCGACGAAGGATAGTGAATCCGCAAGGGGGATAAATGTTAGCCACGTCACAGCCGTGAAGGCTAAATAAACCTCCAGTTGAGAAAATTTAAAAAGGTGGTTTATAACGAGAATATAACGGCAGAAAATTGAGTTTTATTGCACTATGCGCGACACGCCCACCTCCGACCGGCTGGAACTGATCACCTTAAATGACACCGTCGTGTCATTCAGCCGTCTGTTTGCCAATACCGTGCGTTATCATCACTGGCATCAGTGTCTGGAGATTCTGTATGTAGAAGAAGGATTTGGCGTCGCCATTGTCGATAACCGTCACTACACCATGTGCCCCGGGCGGCTGTTTTTCTTTCCGCCGTTTACCCTGCATAAAGTGAGGGTGGATGAGCAGGCAGAAGCGATTTACCGACGTACCATTATTCATCTCGACCCTCACGCGGTGCTTACAGCCCTGCGCGATTTTCCCCACACGCAGCAGCGGCTGCAGAAACTTTCTGCCCGCGGCGCCGGAGCGTGGGTTGCCGATCTGGCGCACTGCCATCACCATGTCGATCATCTGCTCGGCTGTTACCCGTCGCCTTTAACCCGCGAGGGAATAGCCGCGCTGTTGATTGGTTTATTCGCCATGCTCCCGGACGATAATGCCCGTGCGCCGGGCAGTAGCCTTGGGCTCGCCAGCCAGGTGATGTTCTGGCTGGACGAACATTACCAGGAGAAATTTCGCCTGGATGCACTGGCAGAAACGCTGGGGAAATCCCGCAGCTACGTATCGCGAAAATTCCATGCGGAAACAGGCGAGAAGATCCACAACTATCTGAATACGCTAAGGCTGCGCAAGGCCTGCGAGCGCCTGCTGCACAGCGAGGCGAGCGTACGCGAGATTGCCACCCAGGTGGGATTTTCCGACGTGACGTGGTTTATCAGCGCGTTTAAGAAGGGAATTGGCGAGACGCCGTTGCAGTACCGGAAGAACCATGCTGACCGATGAACGGCGTGAGCGCCCGGCATGCTTTAACCGCTCTTCTTCCCCGGCTTTAACCCACGATGAAACTCGTTGATGCGCTTCATGGATTTGATGGTGCGCTGCGGCTCGGTGGAGGCGACGGACAAAATAATCATCTCCAGGCACAGCAGCACCGTACCGTGCAGCGGGATTTTGCCCTTTTCTCCGCCGCGCGGCACATGGATCACCACGCTGGCCTCTTTGCTGAAACGTGAGTCCAGAGCGTTGGTCAGCAAAATCGTCGGGATCCCCAGACGTTTGGCTTCCCGCAACGTGGTTTGTCCTTCCCGGTGTGCAGATTTTTGCGCCATCATCACCAGCACATCGCCGCGCTGGAGCGCAATCAACTGTTCGGCAAGGCCTATCCCGGTGCGGTTGAGCGGCATGGCGGGGAGCCCCATCCGGCTGAATAATCTGGCGGTGTACTCGGCCAGAATGCCGGAGGCACCAATGCCGAAGATCGCCACCTGCCTGGCCTGCGCCAGCAGCGACACCGCCTGCGCCATCGCATAGCGGTTGTGCGGTTGTGACAAGACCTCACAGGTGTGCTGATGCCCTTCCAGCACAAAATCGATGCTCGCGTTAACGTCGCTGGTGAGCGTGTTAACCGTCGAGGAGATCTTTTCGCTGGATGTCACCACCGGACCAAACCACTGCTCCAGCGTCTGCTTCAGATCGCGCAGCCCGGCAAAACCCAGCGCCTGGATCGCGCGGACCACGGTGGCGTCCGAGGTTTTTAGCAGCGTGGCGATTTCCATTGCCGTCTGCTCCATTACCGCTTCCCGGTTCTCGTTGATGTAGCGCGCCACCTGCAGCAGACGCGGCGTCAGATGATGTGCACGAGCGCGAAAGCGCTCCCCGTAAACATCCACACGCCCTTTCTCTTTACGGATCACGGTGATACCTCCGGCAATGGCCGCCCGGCAATCTGCGACTGTACCTGCGCGGCCATCAGCCCTAAAGAGGCGAAGGAGTTCGAAATGGCCTCTTCGCGTGAAATCAGCACGTAGTGGCCGGTCCGACAGGCGTTCAGGAACTGGCACCAGCCCGGCATCACCGCCTCCATCGCCGCCAGCTCGTCCTGCGGTTTACCCCCGGTGTCGCCGCGCCAGGTGGCAAAGACAAAATCGGCGTCCAGCTCCGGCAGACGTTCGGCGCTGACGTCAATCCGTCCCCCTTCCGGGATACTCTCAATCAGCGGCGGGAAGGTAAATCCGGCGTCACGCAGCACGCGGCCTAAAGAGTGGTAGCTGTGCATGGCATTGATTTTTCCCTGGTTAGCCTGAATCACCGACACGGTGATTTTGCGCGTATCGATGGTCGCCTTCAGCGCCTTGATTTGTTCCTGATAGCGGCGCTCCAGGATTTTCAGCCGCGCCTGCGTACCGGTGAGCTGCGCCAGCTTGCGGTAGATCTCCGGTGCACCGCCGTCGAGATGGTCGATACTCACCGTCGGGGCAATCTTCTCCAGCTGTTCCACCGGCGTGTTGCGGGTCGGCTCGGTGATGATCAGATCGGGTTTGGCGGCGGCAATGGCTTCAATGTCGATATCCGCCGTGCCGATGAATTTGATGTCGGAATTATCGAAATCCACCCCCGTCAGCATGCCGCTGGCGCGCAGAAAATGGCTGCCGTCCGGGCGCGTGCGGCCATGGCTGGCGACGGGCGGTACGCCAAGCTCAATCAGTGGAATGGTGATATCCAGGTCGTGCAGCGAGACGATCCGCTTCGGGTGAAGCGGCACCTCCACCTTACGCCCCAGATCGTCAGTGAACGTCTGCGTCGGCTCCGCCGCACCCACCGCAAACCCTATCAGCAACAGCATCGAAACAAGTACGCGCATTATAGTCCTCTAAAATCTGTCCCGACGCTGCCAGAGCAGCAGCAGGAAAAACGGTCCGCCAGTCAGTGAAATCACAATCCCCGCCGGTAACTGCAACGGCAGGAATGCCAGCCGCCCGACGGTATCCGCCAGCAGCACCAGCAGCGCACCCAGCACGGCACTGCCCATCAACAACGCGGTTTGCCCACCGCGCATCACCAGACGCGCCATATGCGGCGCAATCAGCCCCACAAAACCAATACTCCCCACGCAGGAGACACAGGCCGCCGTTAACACCACCGGCGCGAGAACGCGCAGTAGCGCTAATCGTGCGGTGCGAACCCCGAGCCCCGTTGCGGCGTGGTTACCCAGCAATGCCACGTCAGCCGCGCGGGCGGTAAAGAGCAGTAGCGCAAACGCCGGGGCCGCCCAGGCTGCGGCGATACCGACCAGCGTCCAGTTTGCCGCGTGCAGGCTCCCTGCCAGCCACAGCATCGCCGTCTGCACATCGCGCACGTCGGCGGTAGTCATAAAGATCCCCATTGCCGCAGAGAAAGCCCATGACACGCCAATCCCAATCAGAATAAAACGCGGACGCGAGATATCGCGGGCCAGCGCCACCACCAGCAACGCGGTAATGAGGCCACCAGCCATCCCGACCAGCGGACGCCAGGCCAGCCCCAGCGCAGGGAACTGAAAAATCAGCAGCAGCACCGCCGCGCTGCAGCCCTCTTTCACACCAATAAGCCCCGGATCGGCCAGGCCATTGCGGGTGATGGACTGCATCGCCGCTCCCGCCATGCCCAGCATCGCGCCGCTTAAAATGGCCATCAGCAGCCGTGGCAGGCGGATATCCATCACGATATAGCGCGCATCGGCCTCCAGGGGTTCTCCGGAGAACAGCGCGCGCCCGATGGCGGAAGTGGGAATGGGAAGCGAACCGTGCGTCAGGCCAAACCCCAGCAGGAGAATGCCCATTAGAGCGATAAGCGTAACGCGCGCCACTGCCGCCGGGCGTACCTGCCCGGAAAACGGCCCGACACGCCATGCACGCAGTCCGGCCCGGCTCATTTGAACATCCTTGATGCCATCAGGATAAAGAGAGGAGCACCCACCAGCGCGGTCATGATCCCGGTGGCCAGCTCATACGGCATAAACAGCGTACGGGCCGCGATATCCGCCAGCAGCAACACCAGCGTCCCGCACAGGGCAGAAAGCGGCACCATCACGCGTAAGTCCACCGACGCCAGACAGCGGATCAGCTGTGGCACGACCAGGCCAATAAAACCAATTGGTCCGGCAATGGAGACGGCTGCGCCGCAAAGCAGCGCAATCGCCAGCAGAGCCAAAAGCCGAGTTTTGAGCAGCGACACGCCCAGCCCCTGCGCCATCCGGTCTCCCAGGGCCAGCATATTGAGCGACGGCGACAGCCAGAGCGCCAGAGCGAACCCCACAGCGGCAACCCAGGATGCGCTGCGAACGATCTCCGCGTTAAGCCCGGCAAGATCTCCCGCCAGCCAGGTGCGCATGGCAAGCAGCGTCTGTTCATCCAGAATCAGCACCGTGGCGGTAATCGACGACGCAAACGCCGACATCGCCACGCCGCATAAGGTAATTTTCATTGGCGTGAGGCCGGTTCGCCCTGAAGAGGAGAACGTCAACACCAGCATAAACAGCGCGGCGGCACCCACAGCGGCAATCAGCGGGCGGCCAAACGGCAAGGTAAACCCAAGCGCGCTGGTCAGCACCACGGCCAGCGCCGCCCCCGCGTTAAGCCCCAGAATATGCGGCTCGCCCAGCGGGTTACGGATCACCGACTGTAACAACACGCCCGCCACGCCAAGCGCCGCCCCGGTGACCATGGCGGCAGCCAGCCGTATCAGGCGTAATCTGACAATCACGTTGTGATCGAAATTGCGCGGGTCGAAATGAAGCAAGGCCTGCACCACCGTCTGGGGAGCAATGACACGCGCACCGATACCCAGGTGGGCAATCGCGCCCATCACCAGCAGCAAGGCAAACAGCAGGAAAGCCAGTGACGTTCGCATCATGATTTTTCCGCCGCCTGGCGGAATGGCATAAAGAACGGCTTACCGGTCAGCGGATTAACCGACATATGGACATCGACATCAAACACCGCTTTGATGAGTTCCGGCGTGCAGACGTCGCCTTCATGCAATACTCCCTCGACTTTGCCCTGGCGTAAAAAGACCAGGGAATCGCCATAGTTGACGGCGAAGTTGAGATCGTGGAGCACCACCACCACCGTACGGCCATGCTGGCGGGTCAGGGTATGCAGCAGCTCGAGGATCTCCACCTGATAGCGAAGATCGAGAAAGGTTGTCGGTTCATCCAGCAGGATATAGGGCGTTTGCTGCGCCAGGGCCATTGCGATCCAGCAGCGCTGGCGCTGGCCGCCGGAGAGGCTTTCGACGGGCTGATGTGCAAACTCTGCCGTACCGGTCAGGTGCAGAGCCTCTTCAACGGCCTGCTCGTCTTCATCGCTCCACTGGCGCATAAAATTTTGCCAGGGAAAACGGCCGCGTGATACCAGCTCAAACACGGTCAGCCCTTCCGGCAGCAGCGGAGATTGCGGCAGGATCCCCAGCTGGCGGGCTACCGCTCTGGTTGGTTGCTCGTGAATGGCTTTGCCATCAAGCAGCGCGGCCCCGCCAAGCGGTTGCAGCAGACGCGCGATAGTGCTCAGCAGCGTGGATTTTCCACAGCCGTTCGCCCCTACCAGCACGGTCATTTTCTGCTGGGGGATCGCAAGGGAGATATCATCGACGATGATTTTTTTCTGATAGCCCGCGGAGAGGTTCTCAAGAACCAGCCCCGGTTTATGGGTGTTGTGCGCCACGTGAATGCCAACTTAATAAAAAATCGAACAAATAAAAATAAAACTCATTCTCTTTTGAGAGTTTGCCGCTGCGCCATGTAGTAGTCAAGGGGATAAACACCCTGATAAAGCCAGGGTTAAATAACAGGTACTTCAGCGGCGGTGTTATTTTTTATTTAAGATTTTTCAATGAATTATATGGAATCTACTTATATCAGGACGGGAGGTTTCAGGCTGTAGCCGATTTTTGCTTTTTTCCATTTACTACTACATTGCCGCATGATTGAATGATTCTCAATTACATGTTCGATGCCACACGGCTAACGAGCAGACAATTAAGGGCAATGACTCATACATTCTTCCGCGCCCTTCATGCGCGGGATCTTTTGGGAAAACAGATGTAATGGCTACGTTCACACCTTCTCTCTCTGGGGTAAAAGGGCGCGCGCTCTTTTCACTGCTGTTTATGGCACCGCTGGTGCAGGCGGCCGACACCGCAACGGCTAACGACGGCGAAACGCTGACCGTCACCGCCGATCCCCATGCCGTGGCTGAGGCCACAAACGGCTATCAGCCGCTTAACACCTCCACCGCCACGCTAACCAACATGCCGATGCTGGATATTCCGCAGGTGGTGAATACCGTCAGTGATAAAGTGCTGGAAGATCAGCACGCTACTTCGCTTGATGAAGCCCTTTATAACGTCAGCAACGTGGTGCAGACCAACACCCTGGGCGGTACGCAGGATGCGTTTGTGCGCCGGGGATTTGGCGCGAACCGCGACGGGTCAATAATGACCAACGGCCTGCGCACCGTGCTGCCGCGCAGCTTTAATGCCGCGACCGAGCGCGTGGAGGTGCTGAAAGGGCCGGCCTCAACGCTGTATGGCATTCTCGATCCTGGCGGCCTGATCAACGTGGTTACCAAACGCCCGGAAACCCGCTTCGGCGGCTCAATTTCCGCTACCTCCTCAAGCTTTGGCGGCGGCACCGGGCAGATTGATGTCACCGGCCCGATTGACGGCACGCGGCTGGCGTATCGCCTGACGGGCGAGTATCAGGATGAAGATTACTGGCGTAATTTTGGCAACGAGCGCAGCACCTTTATCGCCCCGTCGTTGACCTGGTTTGGTGATGATGCCACCGTGACCGTGCTCTATTCACATCGCGACTATAAGACGCCGTTCGATCGAGGAACCATTTTCGATCTCAGCACCAAACAGCCGGTAAACGTGGATCGTAAAACCCGCTTTGACGAGCCGTTTAACGTTACCGACGGGCAGTCCGATCTGGCGCAACTGAACGCCGAATACCGTCTTAACAGCCAGTGGACCGCGAAGTTTGACTACAGCTTTAGCCAGGATAAATACAGCGATAACCAGGCGCGCGTGATGGCCTATGACGCCAAAACGGGTAACCTGACCCGTCGCGTGGATGCAACCCAGGGCTCGACTCAGCGTATGCACAGTACGCGTGCGGATCTGCAGGGGAACGTAGATATCGCGGGCTTTTACAATGAGATCCTGACCGGTGTGTCGTATGAGAATTACGATCTGCTGCGTACGGACATGATGCGCTGTAAGAACGTTAAAGATTTCAATATCTACCATCCGACCTACGGCAATCTCAGCAAATGCACCACCGTCTCCGCCGCTGATAGCGACCAGACGCTCAAACAGGAAAGCTACTCCGCCTACGCGCAGGACGCCCTGTATCTCACCGATAAATGGATTGCCATTGCCGGGCTGCGTTACCAGTATTACACCCAGTATGCGGGCAAGGGTCGCCCGTTCAATGTGAATACCGACAGCCGCGACGAACAGTGGACGCCGAAGCTGGGGCTGGTCTACAAGCTCACGCCATCCGTCTCGCTGTTTGCTAACTATTCCCAGACGTTTATGCCGCAATCGTCCATTGCGAGCTACATTGGTGACCTGCCGCCGGAAACGTCTAATGCTTACGAAGTGGGGGCTAAATTTGACCTGTTCGATGGCATTACCGCCAACATTGCGCTGTTTGATATTCACAAGCGCAACGTGCTGTACAACGAAAGCGTGGGGGGTGAAACCATCGCCAAAACCGCTGGCCGCGTACGCTCGCAGGGTGTGGAGGTGGATCTTGCCGGATCGCTGACTGAGAATACCAATATTATCGCCAGCTACGGCTACACTGATGCCAAAGTGCTGGAGGATCCAGACTACGCGGGTAAGCCCCTGCCGAACGTGCCGCGTCATACCGGTTCCCTGTTCCTGGCTTACGACATTCATAACGCGATCGGCGGGAATACCCTGACGCTTGGCGGCGGTGGGCACGGCGTGAGCCGTCGTTCAGCGACCAACGGTGCGGATTATTATTTACCGGGATACTTTGTTGCCGATGCCTTTGTGGCCTACAAAATGAAGCTGCAGTATCCGGTGACGCTGCAGGTGAACGTGAAGAACCTGTTTGATAAAACCTACTACACCTCGTCCATTGCGACCAACAACCTGGGCAACCAGATTGGCGACCCGCGCGAAGTGCAGTTTACGGTGAAGATGGCGTTTTGATGTAAAAAAGCCCGGTGGCGCTAGCGCTTACCGGGCCTACGATTGCTATGGCTGAGGCATCAGGCCTCAATATCCGCCATATCGCCTTTCTCCTGCAGCCAGTTGCGTCGGTCTTCCGAGCGTTTTTTGGCCAGCAGCATATCCATCATGGCGTTGGTTTGCTGTTCATCTTCATCGCTGATGGTCAACTGAACCAGACGACGGGTGTTAGGATCCAGCGTGGTTTCGCGCAGTTGCATTGGGTTCATCTCGCCCAGCCCTTTAAAGCGCTGAACGTTTGGTTTGCCCTTCTTGCGCTTGAGCTGCTCCAGCACGCCCGCTTTCTCTTCTTCCGTCAGCGCGTAGTACACCTCTTTGCCGAGATCGATACGGTAGAGCGGCGGCAGCGCGACGTAGACGTGACCGTTTTTCACCAGCGTGCGGAAGTGCTTCACGAAGAGTGCGCACAACAGCGTGGCGATGTGCAGACCATCGGAGTCCGCATCTGCGAGGATACAGATCTTGCCGTAGCGCAGCTGGCTAAGATCTTCGCTGTCCGGATCGATACCGATCGCAACAGAGATATCATGCACTTCCTGCGAGGCCAGCACTTCATCGGACGAGACTTCCCAGGTATTCAGGATCTTACCTTTAAGCGGCATGATCGCCTGGTATTCACGGTCGCGCGCCTGCTTGGCCGATCCCCCTGCCGAGTCCCCTTCCACCAGGAACAGCTCGGTACGGTTAAGATCCTGCGCGGTACAGTCCGCCAGCTTGCCCGGCAACGCAGGACCGCTGGTGAGCTTTTTACGCACCACTTTCTTCGCCGCACGCAGACGACGCTGCGCGCTGGAGATCGCCATTTCCGCCAGCATCTCTGCGGCCTGAACGTTCTGGTTCAGCCACAGGGTGAAGGCATCTTTGACCACGCCGGAAACAAAGGCCGCGCACTGACGCGAGGAGAGACGCTCTTTGGTTTGCCCGGCAAACTGCGGATCCTGCATCTTCACGGAAAGCACGTAGGCGCAGCGATCCCAGATATCTTCCGCCGACAGCTTCACGCCGCGCGGCAGAATGTTGCGGTATTCGCAGAATTCACGCATCGCATCCAGCAGACCCTGACGCAGCCCGTTAACGTGCGTACCGCCGAGCATAGTTGGGATCAGGTTGACGTAACTTTCGGTCAGCAGCTCACCGCCTTCCGGCAGCCACAGCAGCGCCCAGTCCACTGCTTCGGTGTCACCGGTGAAATTACCGACGAACGGTTTTTCCGGCAGCGTCGGCAGGCCGTTTACCGCTTCGCACAGGTAGTCGTTCAGACCGTCGGCATAGCACCAGCTCTGCTCGGTATTGTTGACGTTATCTTTAAACGTGATTTCCACGCCAGGGCACAGTACCGCTTTGGCTTTCAGCAGGTGCGTCAGGCGAGAAACGGAGAAACGTGGGCTGTCGAAGAAGCTTTCGTCAGGCCAGAAGTGGACGCTGGTGCCGGTGTTGCGTTTACCGCACGTGCCGACAACCTGCAGATCCTGCACTTTCTCGCCGTTTTCAAACGCGATGTTATACACCTGGCCGTCGCGGCGAACATTCACTTCCACGCGCTTAGACAGGGCGTTAACCACGGAGATCCCCACACCGTGCAAACCACCGGAGAACTGGTAGTTCTTGTTGGAGAACTTACCGCCCGCATGCAGTCGGCAGAGGATCAGCTCAACGGCCGGTACGCCCTCTTCCGGGTGGATATCCACCGGCATGCCGCGACCGTCGTCGATAACTTCCAGCGACTGATCGGCATGCAGGATAACATCGACACGTTTGGCATGGCCTGCCAGCGCTTCGTCGACACTGTTATCAATAACTTCCTGGCCCAGATGGTTTGGGCGCGTCGTATCGGTGTACATCCCCGGGCGGCGGCGAACCGGCTCAAGCCCGGTGAGTACCTCAATGGCATCAGCGTTATAGGTTTGCGTCATGATTTAAACTAGCAATTCGCATTGATTGTCAGAGGCTGTGCAGTCCAAGAAAATCGACAATCTGGGTGAAATGATCTTCAAAGCCCGTGAAAGCATGGTTTCCGCCCTCTTCTATAGTCTGGCGGCAGGAGGCGTAATACGCCACTGCCTGGCGGTAATCCAGCACTTCATCACCCGTTTGTTGCAGCAGCCAGATCAGGTCCGGTGCTTCAAGCGGGTCGACCTGCATAACTTTGAGATCGTAAATATGGCGTGACTCTAGCACATATTGTTGGCCGGTGTAGGGGTTCTCGTTTTCGCCAAGAAAGTCCCGCAGCAGCTCAAACGGTCGAACCGCCGGGTTAACCACAACGGCGGGCAGCATAAAGCATTGCGAGAGCCATGTGGCGTAATACCCTCCCAGCGAGGAGCCCACCACGCCGAAAGATTCGCCGCCGTGTTCCAGAACAATGGATTCCAGCATCTCCGCCGCCTCTGCCGGATAAGGCGGCAGCTGCGGGATAATCATCTCAACGTGCGGATGATGCTCGCTCAGCCACTGGCGTAACTGTGTCGCTTTGGCAGATCGCGGCGAGCTGTTGAACCCATGCAGGTAGAGGAGCGTAGACATCAATAGCCTTCTGAAGCGGTATCGGGGCGGAATTGCGCGCCTGCCAGACGGCAGACTTCCGTGGTCAGTGAACCATCCGCATGCAGTTCCAGCCAGCGCCAGCCCGGCGCGATGGTATCCAGGGTAAAGTTCGCGCAGTGCGGCTTAAACTGAACGCAGGTCGACGGCGTCGCCAGCAGACGGCGGCCATTCCAGTCGAGATCCTGTTCCTGATGAATGTGTCCGCACAGCAGATTCTTCACGCGCGGGAATTTCACCAGCACGCTATCCAGGGCGGCAGAATTGCGCAGGCTGTGTTGATCGAGCCAGCTACAGCCCGCCGGAAGCGGATGATGATGAAGCAAAAGCAGCGTATGTCGCGCCGGTTCGGCGGCCAGTTTGGTCTCCAGCCAGTCGAGCTGAAACTCGCTTAACTCACCGTGCGGGACGCCAAACACCTGGCTGTCGAGCAGCAGGATCTGCCACTGCTCACCGGCAAACACACACTTCGCCGGAGAGATCCCCGCCTCCTGAAGAGAGCTGTACATCGCAGGCTGAAAGTCGTGGTTGCCCGGAAGCCAGACGCACGGCACGCTAAAGCTCGCGATGCCTTCAGCAAAATGCTGGTAGGCCGCGGAGGATTGATCCTGCGCCAGATCGCCCGTTGCAACGATCAGATCGCAGGCACGATTTTCAGCGTGAATAGCGCTAAGTACAGCCTGATAACTCTCCCAGGTGTTCACCCCCAGCAGCGTTTCATGCTTTTCGGCAAAAAGGTGAGTATCGGTGATTTGTAATATCCTGACTGGTGCCCCACCAGCAACAGTCAGGTTCAACAGGCTTTCCAAATGGTGTCCTTAGGTAGGTTTATGACGCTAACAAACCGGAATCGCCATTGCTCCATGTGCTAAACAATATCTTAGCCAGTCGGCTAAAAACTGGTTAATTTGATGCTTTTCGTCGCGTTGATGCAACTTTTTATTCGGGTAATCATACCGCGCTTTAAAACGAAAGATCTGCTGACTTGAACACACTTCAGCGACCATCGCGTCGTGGTAGAGCCGCACCGTCATTGACGGCAGGCTCCAGTAGCTAATGCTGGGTGCCGTTTGTTCGATTTCCACCAGCGTAGTGTAGCGCGTTGATTCTGTTATCGTTAATCGATACTGCGCGTTGCTCACCTGATAGCTTACCGTTTCGCCGGGTGCGTCGTTTCTCGGCAGCAGGCGGCGCAATTGTGCGAAATTGGTTTCGCACAGGCGCATCATTTCTGGGAAGTCAGGTGTATAACGCTTCATTTTTTCCACTCGTTTCGTAATGTCTGATAATGCAGTTGCAGCCATTGCAGGGCGATGACAGACGCTGCGTTGTCGATTTTCCCCTCTTCTACCCACTGGTAAGCCTGCTCCCGACTCACCACATGAACCCGAATATCTTCGTTTTCATCTGCCAGACCGTGGATCCCATCCGCGGTCGTGGCGTCCACTTCGCCCACCATGATGGACAAGCGCTCGCTGGTGCCTCCCGGACTGGCCAGATAGCTGAGCACCGGTTTTGTGCGGCCAACGATCAGCCCCGCCTCTTCCAGCGCCTCGCGGCGGGCAACGTCTTCAACCGACTCGCCCTCTTCGATCATGCCGGCGACCATCTCCAGCAACCACGGGCTTTCACTGACGTCATACGCCGCAATGCGAATCTGCTCAACCAGTACGACTTCATCACGCACTGGGTCAAAGGGTAGCAAGACTGCTGCATGCCCGCGCTCAAAAATTTCGCGCCTGATTTCGCCGCTCATCTCACCGTTAAACAGGCGATGCCTGAAACAGTAAAGTTCCATTGAAAAAAAACCGCTATAAAGCGTTTCTCGTGCAATAATTTCTACATCGTTTTTGGCGAATGTCACGGGCAACTTATCTGGTTTTTGCATGAGTCGAGTCCTGGTAGCAATGGTGATGAAATTATGAATTTCAAGGCTGTTTGGCTGCCGTTTGTAAGGCTATATGGTAGATTGGTGCAAATTAACGCCACATGGCACATTACGCCAACCTTTTGGTGTGGATGATTCTGTTAGAATCGGCAATTATTTTTAATTAGATCAGCGCTAATACTGCTTCACAACAAGGAATGCAAATGAAGAAATTGCTCCCCATCCTTATCGGCCTGAGCCTGACGGGCTTCAGTGCAATGAGCCAGGCGGAAAACCTGTTACAGGTCTACCAGCAGGCACGTCTGGGCAACCCTGATTTACGTAAATCAGCGGCCGATCGTGATGCTGCGTTTGAAAAGATTAACGAAGCGCGTAGCCCACTGCTGCCGCAGTTAGGTTTAGGTGCAGATTATACATACAGCAACGGTTTCCGCGACGCTAACGGCGTTAACTCCAATGCTACCAGCGCCTCACTGCAATTAACACAGACGCTGTTTGATATGTCCAAATGGCGCGCACTGACCCTGCAGGAAAAGAGCGCGGGTATCCAGGATGTGACCTATCAGACCGACCAGCAAACGCTGATCCTGAACACGGCGACTGCGTACTTCAACGTGCTGAGCGCGATTGACTCGCTCTCCTATACTGAAGCGCAGAAACAGGCAATTTACCGTCAGTTAGATCAAACCACCCAGCGTTTCAACGTGGGCCTGGTCGCCATCACTGACGTGCAGAACGCCCGTTCACAGTACGACAGCGTACTGGCCAACGAAGTGACCGCGCGTAACAACCTCGACAACGCGCTGGAATCTCTGCGTCAGGTCACCGGTAATTACTATCCAGAACTGGCTTCCCTGAACGTAGATAACTTCAAGACCGATAAGCCGCAGGCGGTGAATGCCCTGCTGAAAGAAGCGGAAAACCGCAACCTGACCTTACTGCAGGCGCGTCTGAGCCAGGACCTGGCCCGCGAGCAGATTCGTCAGGCGCAGGATGGCCACCTGCCAACCCTGAGCCTGAGCGCCTCCACCGGCGTGTCTGATACCAGCTACAGCGGTTCTAAAACCAACACCGCCCAGTATGACGACAGCAACCAGGGCCAGAACAAAGTCGGCCTGAGCTTCTCACTGCCGCTGTATCAGGGCGGTTTGGTGAATTCTCAGGTGAAACAGGCGCAGTACAACTTCGTTGGCGCAAGCGAGCAGCTGGAAAGCGCCCACCGCAACGTGGTGCAGACCGTGCGCTCTTCGTTCAACAACGTGAACGCTTCTATCAGCAGCATCAACGCGTATAAACAGGCCGTTGTGTCTGCCCAAAGCTCCCTGGATGCAATGGAAGCTGGTTACTCCGTCGGTACCCGTACCATTGTTGACGTGCTGGACGCGACCACCACGCTGTATAACGCGAAACAGCAGCTCTCCAGCGCACGTTACCAGTACCTGATTAACCAGCTGAACATCAAGCAGGCGCTGGGTACGCTGAACGAGCAGGACCTGCTGGCGCTGAACAATGCGCTGGGTAAACCGGTCTCAACCTCGCCGGACAGCGTGGCACCGGAGAACCCGGAGCAGGTTGCTGCGGTTGATAACTTCAACGCTAACAGCAGCGCGCCTGCTGCACAGCCAGCCGCTGCGCGTACCAACACCGGCAGCAATCCGTTCCGTCACTAAGAGTGTCATCAGGCCCACTGCGGCCTGATGCCCTCACCCCTGCCCTCTCCCACAGGGAGAGGGAGCATCTGAATCACATCCGAACGTAAGCCAACGTAAAGATCCCCCTGATTCCGACCCTCTTCGCTTCATTTTCAACCACTCATCCTCTATCCTGAGCGTTATAACCACTGGGTCCTGGAAGACAAATATGAAACGGACAAAATCCATAAATCACGCTTCGTTCCGCAAAAGCTGGAACGCGCGTCACCTCACCCCTGTTGCGCTGGCGGTTACCGCTGTCTTTATGCTGGCAGGCTGTGAGAAAAGCGATGAAACGGTTTCTCTGTATCAAAACGCAGAGGACTGCTCAGCCGCAACCGGTAACGCGGCAGAATGTAAGACCGCCTATAACAACGCCCTGAAAGAAGCGGAACGTACCGCACCGAAATATGCCACACGCGAAGACTGCGTGGCAGAGTTCGGTGAAGGCCAGTGTCAACAGACACCGGCTGAGGCGGGAACGGCGCCAGAAAATCAGGCGCAAGCTCAGTCCAGCGGCAGCTTCTGGATGCCACTGATGGCCGGCTATATGATGGGCCGCCTGATGGGCGGCGGTGCGGGTTACCAGCAGCAGCCGCTGTTTAGCTCGAAAAACCCGGCCAGCCCGGCCTACGGCCAATACACCGATGCCAGCGGCAAAGGCTATGGCGCAGCAACGCCTGGCCGCACCGTGACCGTACCGAAAACGGCGATGGCTCCGAAACCGGCTACCACCAGCACCATCACCCGCGGCGGGTTCGGTGAATCTGTGGCGAAACAGACCAGCATGCAGCGCAGCGCGACGGGTACGTCAACTCGCTCAATGGGCGGCTGATCATGGAACGAGTCAGTATCACCGAGCGCCCGGACTGGCGCGAAAAAGCGACCGAATACGGTTTTAACTTCCACACCATGTATGGCGAGCCGTACTGGTGTGAAGACGCTTACTACAAACTGACGCTCGCCCAGGTGGAAAAACTGGAGGCGGTGACGGCAGAGCTCCATCAGATGTGCCTGAAGGTTGTCGAGAAAGTGATCGACAGCGACGAGCTGATGGCTAAATTCCGCATTCCGAAGCACACCTGGGGCTTTGTGCGCCAGTCGTGGAAAACCAGCCAGCCCTCGCTCTATTCTCGCCTTGATCTGGCGTGGGATGGCGTGGGTGAACCTAAGCTTCTTGAAAATAACGCCGATACACCAACCTCTCTGTATGAAGCGGCCTTCTTCCAGTGGATCTGGCTGGAAGACCAGATGAACGCCGGAAACCTGCCGGAAGAGAGCGACCAGTTCAATAGCCTGCAGGAAAAGTTGATTGAGCGTTTCGCCGAGCTGCGTGAACAGCACGGTTTCAACCTGCTGCATCTCGCCTGCTGCCGTGACACGGAAGAAGATCGTGGAACGGTTCAGTATCTGCAGGATTGTGCTGCCGAAGCGGAAGTCGCCACCGAGTTTCTCTATATAGAGGATATCGGTCTGGGCGAGAAAGGTCAGTTTACTGACCTGCAGGATCAGGTGATCAGCAACCTGTTCAAACTCTACCCGTGGGAATATATGCTGCGTGAGATGTTCTCCACCAAGCTGGAAGACGCTGGCGTGCGCTGGCTGGAACCGGCGTGGAAGAGCATCATCTCCAACAAAGCCCTGCTGCCGATGCTGTGGGAAATGTTCCCGAACCACCCGAACCTGCTGCCGGCATACTTTGCGGAAGATGATTATCCGCAAATGGAAAAATATGTCGTGAAGCCAATCTTCTCCCGCGAGGGGGCAAACGTCTCCATTATCGAAAACGGTAAAACGCTGGAAGCGGTTGAAGGGCCTTACGGCGAAGAAGGAATGATCGTCCAGGCGTTTTATCAGCTGCCGAAATTTGGCGACAGCTATACGCTGATTGGCAGCTGGCTCATCAACGATCAGCCTGCCGGGATTGGCATCCGCGAAGATCGCGCGCTGATCACGCAGGATCTGTCACGGTTCTATCCGCATATTTTTGTTGAGTAGAGTGCGGCCTGATGCCCTCTCCCACGGGAGAGGGTGTAAACACTAAAAACGGCAACCGCAGGTTGCCGCTTTGCTTTTATTACCCCACCTGCACCGACAGCATACTCAAACTCCCCATCTCAATACCGTCGACCGGGATCGTCACCGGTTCCTGGCCATCCCACGCGCCAAGAACGTACAGCAGCGGCAGGAAGTGTTCCGGCGTTGGGTTAGAGAGCGAACCGCCTTCGTGATCCAGATAGTTCACCAGCGGATGCTGCTCAACCGGGCCTTGCCAGGTCAGATTGTCTTTAACGTAATCGTTAAAGGACGTTGCCCATGGGTAAGGCGTATTTTCACCGTGCCAGCGCGCCGTGCGCAGGTTGTGTACCACGTTACCGCTTGCCACCAGCATAATGCCTTCATCACGAAGCGTAGCCAGCTTGCGGCCCATCTCCATGTGCCAGGCTGCCGGTTTAGTGCTGTCGATACTCAACTGCACCATCGGGATGTCGGCGTCCGGGTACATTTTTATCAGCACGCCCCATGAGCCGTGGTCAAAGCCCCATGCCTCTTTATCCAGCGCGACCGGGACAGGTGCCAGCAAATCCACCAGCTTCTGTGCCAGCTCGGGCGAGCCGGGGGCCGGATAATGCGTGTCGTACAACGCCTGCGGGAAACCGCCAAAATCATGGATTGTTTTTGGCGCCTCCATGGCAGTTACGCCAGTGCCACGGGTGAACCAATGTGCAGACACCACCACAATCGCCTTCGGACGCGGCAACGTCTCGCCCAGGTGACGCCATGTGCGGGTGTAGACGTTGTCTTCCAGAACGTTCATTGGGCTACCGTGGCCTAAAAACAGTGCTGGCATACGTGAAGAAGTCATGGTGATATCCTTACAGAAGGTGTCAATTTGATGGTGCTACATTACGCTTAACACGACAAAGATGAACGCAGATAAGCGTGAAGATCATCATCAGGAAATTTGAATGTAAGGAATATGTAAAACAGAGGTTGCCCTCTCGCTTTGGCCAACGTGAATTATTAGTATTAATGAGAATCATTATCACAAGGAGCATTGCATGTCCGTCCCCTTGATCCTGACCATCCTGGCGGGTGCCGCCACCTTTATCGGTGCGATCCTCGGTGTGCTTGGTCAAAAGCCGTCTAACCGCGTGCTGGCCTTTTCACTGGGATTTGCTGCCGGCATTATGCTGCTCATCTCCCTGATGGAGATGCTGCCTGCCGCACTGGGCACAGAAGGCATGTCTCCGGTACTGGGTTATGGCATGTTTGTTTTTGGTCTGCTGGGCTATTTTGCCCTCGACCGCATGCTGCCCCATGCACATCCGCAGGATTTGATGCAAAAAAGCGTCGCGCCGGTGCCGCAAAAGATTAAACGTACTGCCATCCTCCTGACGCTCGGCATCAGCCTGCACAACTTCCCGGAGGGTGTCGCGACCTATGTCACCGCCAGCAGCAATCTGGAGATGGGTCTGGGTATCGCCCTGGCGGTGGCCTTACACAATATTCCTGAAGGGCTAGCCGTTGCCGGGCCGGTTTATGCCGCCACGGGGTCAAAACGCACCGCCGTGTTCTGGGCCGGGATATCGGGCATGGCGGAAATTCTCGGGGGCGTACTGGCGTGGCTGATACTGGGAAGCCTGGTTTCACCGGTGGTGATGGCCGCCATTATGGCCGCAGTTGCGGGGATTATGGTGGCGCTGTCGGTTGATGAACTGATGCCGCTGGCGAAAGAGATCGATCCTAACAACAATCCGAGTTATGGGGTGTTGTGCGGAATGTCTGTAATGGGATTAAGCCTGGTGTTGTTACAAACGGCGGGTATTGGCTGAACGGTTGCGCTTCCTTATTTGAGGGAGCGCAATTTCTTTTAATGTCAGTGAATACCAACTATCAGTATTAATGATATAAAGTCCGGCACCATACTTTCTAATCGCCATAGAATTCACTTAAGAAATATTATTTATAACTATTCCCCGTAAAATAATTACCGCTTCGTGTATTAAAAAAAACTCAAAAGATTGATGTCAATCACTATTTAAACCGAGCATTCTGGCTGTTGAGCAACAGCATTTTTCCCATTTATAATTTCAAATGATTTATTAATAGTCTCTAAATCCCCCATTTAGAAATGCTCACGAGATGAACCATATTGCGACTGGTATATTTCGACCGCTTTAATGAAATAAAAGTGTTGCAATATTAATTCATTAAAATTATTGCGCCATCCACTCTTAGATAAAGGATTATATCTTCATGTTTAACAAGACTATTCTGGCAGTTGCGACAACTGCATTGCTTTCTGGTCTGTCATTTACTGCTATGGCAGCAGATAACCAGGGCTCGGGGAAGATCACGTTCACCGGTGAAGTTATCAGTGCGCCTTGCTCTATCACCCCGGGAGATGAAAATCAGACGATTGAATTAGGAGAAGTCGCGGATAGCGTGCTGAACAGCGGTAAAAACTCGCTGCCGGTTGACGTGAATATCCACCTGCAGGATTGCATTCTCTCTTCTACCACCGGACAAACCACCACCACGATCGACAAAGTGAAGGTCACCTTTGCCTCCGCAAGTACCGATTCAACCGACACCAGCCTGATGAAAAACACGCTTGACGGCAACATCGGCGGTGCAACAGGTGTGGGCGTTCGCTTGCTGGATAGCGGCAGCAATAAAGTCACGCTGGGTACGCCGATTGAAGTGTCATTCCCCACCACAAATGCCTATCAGGAACTGAACTTCAAAGCCCGAATGGAACCGGTATCTGGCAGCCAGGCTACCCCGGGTAACGTTCAGGCCCAGGCGAACTATATCCTTGAATATAAGTAATTTGATTGCCGTCTGAAAACGTAGCCGATGAAGGACTCATCGGCTTTTATGCCTTCTTTTTAAAAGCGAAACGGATTTATGCTAAAACACTCAGCGCATCAACTCTCCCGCCTCTCTGCTTTTATAAAGTATTCGCTGAGTGTCACACTTTACTCAGCTTTATTCGTGTTGCCTGTCTCCGCGGTTGAATTCAACACAGATATGATTGACGTTGAAGACCGAAGTAATATTGATATTTCCCAGTTTGAGAAAAAAGGCCACATCGCGCCGGGTAGCTATC
The DNA here is from genome assembly GCF_004296595.1 of Enterobacter sp. A8. NCBI lineage: Bacteria > Pseudomonadati > Pseudomonadota > Gammaproteobacteria > Enterobacterales > Enterobacteriaceae > Enterobacter > Enterobacter sp. A8. Next base: position 279,808 of record NZ_SCMF01000003.1, on the reverse strand, counting down.
TCGTCCGCATTCAGGTCAATAAAAACACGTTGCCTCAATCCGCAACAATGGAGTGGATCGCAACGGAAAACGAAAGCGGTTCGCAAATTTGCGTGAATGCCGGGCAGTTATCCGCTTTCGGACTAAGCACCGATTTTATTTCGCGACTCCATAAATCTCAGGACGGACGTTGCCTTGATCTTTCGGCTGTTCCTGAGCTGGGCTTTTCCCTTAATAAAGGGACGATGGTGCTTTCCGTCACCGTTCCCCAGGCATGGATGAAATATCAGGCGAAGAACTGGACGCCGCCGGAATATTGGGATGAAGGCATTGCGGGTGTTTTACTTGATTATAATCTCTATGGCAGCCAGTACGATCCCCACGGGGGCGACGACAGCCAGAATATCAGCGCCTACGGCACGCTCGGGTTTAACCTCGGCGCGTGGCGTCTGCGTTCAGATTATCAATATAACCAAAACTTTCGTCACGGTGAGTCTACAGGCAGCGACAGCAGTCTGGCACGGACCTATCTCTACCGCCCTATCCCTTCGCTGTCATCAAAAATGACGCTGGGGCAATATGATTTAAGCTCAGATATTTTTGATACCTTCCACTTTACCGGTGCCTCACTGGAAAGTGATGAAAGTATGCTGCCGCCTGATTTACAGGGTTATGCACCACAAATTAACGGCATCGCGCAGACCAATGCCAAAGTGACCGTCTCCCAGTCTGGCCGCGTTCTTTATCAAACAACCGTCGCGCCGGGGCCGTTCACCATTTCAGACCTGGGTGAAACCTACCAGGGACAGCTGGACGTAGTGGTCGAAGAGGAAGATGGGCGCAAAACCACCTTCCAGGTGGGTTCATCCTCAATTCCCTTCCTGACCCGAAAAGGCCAGGTGCGCTATAAAACATCCATCGGTAAGCCCACCGCTACGGGCCATAACGACATCAATAACCCGCTTTTCTGGACAGGTGAACTCTCGTGGGGCTGGCTGAGTAATGTGTCACTGTATGGCGGCACCCTGCTGACGGCTGATGATTATCAGGCCATGACCACCGGTATCGGCTTCAACCTGGATTCGTTCGGCTCGATCTCTTTTGATGTGACGGGCGCCGAGGCCACGCTCCACCAGGGAAAAAATGAGACACAGCGTGGGTACAGCTATCGCGCCAACTACGCAAAACGTTTTGAGGCGACCGGCAGCCAGATCACCTTCGCAGGTTATCGATTCTCGGATAAAGAATATGTCTCAATGAGTGAATATCTCGCCTCCCGGGACGGAGATACCTCAACGACAAACGAAAAAGAGAGTTACGTTATCTCCTTCAACCAGTACCTTGATTCGCTGGCATTAAATACTTATCTCAACGTCACCCGTAACACCTACTGGGACAACAGCAGCAACACAAACTACTCCTTTTCGCTGAGCCGCAATTTTGATATCGGCAACTTAAGAGGTTTATCCGCATCGCTGGCGCTAAGCCGCGTGCGCTGGGATGACAGCGACGAAAACCAGGTCTATTTCGCCTTCACCCTCCCGCTGGAGCAAAATCGTAGCATTATGTACAGCTACCAGCGTTCAGGCGGCGACAGCGCGTCTCATATGGCTTCTTACTATGACGCCTCCGATCGCAACAATACGTGGAATCTCTCGGCCTCTACGACGGAAGACGATTTGCGCGAAGGCGAACCGTCATTGCGCGGCGGATACCAGCACTATTCTCCTTACGGACGCCTGAATCTTTCAGGAAGCGTTCAGCCCAATCAATACCGTTCGATCAACGCGGGCTGGAACGGCTCAATCACCGCCACGCGACATGGCGTAGCCCTGCATGATTACAGCCCGGCCAATAACGCTCGCATGATGATCGATGCCGATGGTGTTGACGGAATTGAGGTCAACAGTTCGCGCACGCGCACTAACGCATTCGGTATTGCTGTCGTCCCCTCACTCAGCAACTACACCACCTCCACGGTGCGCGTTAACAGCAACACGCTGCCTGATGGCGTGGATATAGCAACCTCCGTTATTCGCACCACGCTGACGGAAGGTGCCATTGGTTACAGCAAGCTGAACGCCACCACGGGCTACCAGATTGTCGGCATTATTCGACAGGAAAACGGTCAGTTCCCTCCTTTGGGCGTCAGTATCGTCGACAGCGCTACGGGTAAAGAGGTCGGTCTGGTTGCCGAAGAAGGGTTTGTTTATCTCAGCGGGATTCAGGAAAACAGTACGTTACGTCTCACCTGGTCTGACAAAGCGTGTGAAATCACGCCGCCGAACCAAAGTAACCTTAACGGTGACGCTATATTTTTACCTTGTAAAACAGTGCATTAATTCAGGATGAATAAAATGAACATCACGATGATTTCAAAAGGACTTATCTGTTTCCTTGGCACGTGCAGCTTTGCCTGGGCCACCGTATCGCCCGACAGAACACGCATCATTTTCAACGCCTCAGCAAAAAGCGTGTCGGTCAGACTGATAAACCAGAGTAAAACCGATCCTTATCTGGCTCAGTCGTGGATTGAGGATAAAGCGGGTAAAAAAACGCGCGAGTTTATCTCTCCTGTTCCGCCACTGCTGCGTATCGAGCCGGAGGAACAGGCGCAGGTTCGCCTGATGGCGCAGCAAAACCTCAGCCGACTTCCAGCCGATCGCGAGTCGCTGTTTTATTACAACATGCGGGAGATCCCACCCAAAGCCGAGCAGAAGAACGTGATGCAAATCGCCATGCAAAGCCGCCTTAAACTGTTCTGGCGGCCAAAAGCCATTGAGCTTAAGGAGGGCCAGTTTGTTCCGCTGGATAAAGTGGTTATATCCCGCGCCTCGGGTACGCTGCAGTTTAAAAACAGCAGCCCCTATTACATCACCGTGGGCTATATCGGACTGAACGGTAAAACCTTATTGCCGGGCGCAGAGAGCGTAATGATTGAGCCGTTTGGTCAGGCCAGCCAGTCACTGGCTAAGCTGCCCGCTGAATTTCAAGTCGGGTATATCAGCGATTATGGCGGTCTGGAAATGTTTAAGGTGAGTTGTAACGCGGTGCAACCTGCCTGCCAGAGCAAACCGGTGAATAAGGGATAATGATGAAAAAAATATATCTCGTGGTGATTGCCCTTTTATGTTTGTTCTCATCCTCCGCATGGGCGATGGACTGTTACAAAGATTCATTGGGCGGTCAAAGTCTGGTCACAACAACGCTCCCGACGTTCACGGTCCCAGCCAACGCCCCAGCCGGACAAAAAATTTGGGAAAGCGGCGATTTGCTGGTGACGGTATATTGCGATCACGCCACCCGCGACAGTACAAAACCTGTCTCGCAGGATCCCTGGAGTGAACACGTTTATGCCTATATCCTGGACAGTTTTCATAACACCGATAGCCTGATGACCAACAATCCCTATCTGGCGTTTGGCGTAACCTATAACGGTATTGACTATGACATCCCCGATATCAAAATTGATACGGGAGCCTGCCTTGATAAGCAGGATGATAAGTGGGGTGACTACAAGGAAGCAGCCTGCAATGGCGTCACAATTCAGAAAAACATCACATTTAGCGTGCGCTTTCGTCTCTACGTGAAGCTAAAAGCGATACCAAAAGAGCAGTTTGACTATACCTTTCCCTCCGTCACCGTACTGACGTTTGACGGTTCAGGCGGAATCAACACGCTTCCAAAAGCAAAAAACCTGCATTACGACATTACCGGGCTGTCAAATATTCACTTCCTGGACTGCGGTGTGGATATCCGGATCTACCCTGAAAATCAGATTGTGAATTTTGGCCAGTTTACGGAGAGCGCAGTCAACGCCAACGCCGTCACCTCACCGTTTAGCATTTCGACAATCCGGGATGCCACTGCTGGCTGTTCAGAACAATTTGACGTGACGACCAGCTTTTACACCACCGATACGCTCTACGATAATACGCATCTGGACATGGGAAATGGTTTACTCATGCGTCTCATTGATAAAACCAATGGCGATGTGACGTACAACCAGTATCTTCCTTTTGCAACCTATCACCCTGATGATACGGAGACGACGCTGACGCATGACTATACGGCGGAGCTAACCCGTAAACCTGGTGAAGCCGTTATTCCTGGACCATTCAGTAAAGACATTATTGTCAAAATCAATTATCAATAATTGATCAAAAAGCAGACCAGCATCTCCTGTTGGTCTGCTTATTTAGCCCCTCGCCCTCTTTTTTCTATGTAAGCCATTCACTTCAATAATTAATAAACGCAAACTTAAAGAGTCTTTAATTATTTTTTAATCACGCATTGTTACAATTAGTTTTAGAATACAACCGCCTCAAACATCAATATCTCTTAAATATTATTCATAACAAGGATATTTCATGCGAAATATTTCAAAAACACTTTTGGCGGTTGCTTTAGGCTCTTTTATCTCTGGCAATGCACTGGCAAGCGATCAGGGCTCCGGTAAAATCACCTTTAAGGGCATTATTATTGACGCACCATGCAATATTGCACCAGACAGTATTGATAAAGAGATTGAACTTGGCCAGTTCACCACGGCGGTGATGAATGTGAATAAAAAATCCACGGCGGTACCGGTTGATATCAACCTGGAAAACTGCCAGCTTGACGCTGCAGATGAAACCGCAACGCCCGTCACCAAAGTGGACGTAACCTTCAGCAGCACTGCAACCGACTCAGCCGATACCAGCCTGATGAGCAACACCTATGCGGGCGGCGCGCAGAACGTGGGCGTTCGTCTGCTGGATAATGCAGAGTCCCCTATCACGCTTGGTACGGCTCAAACTGTCGATCTTTCTGCGGGTTCAGCGACCCAGACGCTGCACTTCAAAGCGCAGATGGAAGTGGTCGATGGTAAAACAGCAACGGCAGGCCAGGTCGAATCTACCGCGAATTACGTCCTGTTGTATAAATAAGCCCATACCGTTAATTATATTTCGGCTGGCAATATATTTGCCAGCCATTGCCGTAATTTTATTTGAGAGCTGAATGATGAAATACAGTGCATTTTCGATCATCATTGCTGGCTTTCTTACGCCTCTTCCACTGGCCGCCGTTGAATTTAATATTAACGCTATCGATAAAGATCAGCGCGGCAATGTTGATTTATCCCAGTTCAAAGATAAGAACCACGTTGCGCCGGGTCATTATTTCGTTAACGTTGCAATTAATAATACGCCACTCGCTAGCGGCTGGCAGTTAGCCTGGTATAAAAGAGACGATACAACGGAAGTCTGCATTCCGTCCGATCTGGCGGACACTTTTGGTCTGGACGATAAATACCGCAGCATGCTGACGGTTAACGCGGGCTGTGTCGACTTTTCCCCGCTGCCGCAGGTTCGTTTCGAGTTTATTCAGGCGACGCAAACGCTGGAAGTTACCCTACCTCAGGCCTGGCTACAGTACCGTTCCACCAACTGGATGCCGCCCGCGACCTGGGACAACGGTGTCTCAGGCGTGCTGCTGGATTACAATCTGTTTGCCAGCCGCTATCAGCCCGATGAGGGGTCAAGCAGCGATAACGTCAATACCTACGGGACCGCTGGCGCCAACCTGGGCGCCTGGCGACTGCGGGGAGATTATCAGTACGCCCTTAACCGTACGGAAGGGAGGTCGCAGAGCGACGGGCGCCTTTCTCGCGCCTACCTTTTTCGCCCTCTGCCTGCATTCGGCTCAAAGTTCACGCTGGGTGAGTCAGATTTTCAGTCGGATATTTTCGACGGATTTTCCTACACCGGAGCCTCACTTATCAGCGACGAGCGTATGCTTCCCTGGTCTCTGCGCGGCTACGCGCCACAAATTTCTGGTATTGCTCAGACGAATGCCACCGTGACCGTCAGCCAGGCGGACAGAATTATCTATCAAACCAAAGTCCCACCGGGCCCTTTCGTCATCCAGGATATCAACCAGTCCGTACAGGGAACGTTGGACGTCACCGTCGCCGAAGAAGACGGTCATACCAGCACCTTTCAGGTTTCTGCTGCCTCTGTGCCTTTCCTGACGCGAAAAGGCCAGGTTCGCTATAAGCTGGCGGGCGGTAAACCCCGTCAGGACAGCTCGCATCAGGTCGAAAACGAGGCCTTTTTAAGCAGCGAATTCTCCTGGGGCGTCCTGTCCCGGACCTCCCTGTACGGTGGGATCCTGAACAGCGGTAATGATTACCGCGCGCTGGCGGCAGGTATCGGGCAGAACATGGATATGCTGGGTGCGCTGTCATTTGATGTCACCCAGGCCAGCAGCCAGCACGAGGGGGAAGCAAAGCAGACGGGATACAGTTACCGCATCAACTACAGCAAGCGTTTCGACACCACCGGGAGTCAGCTCACGCTTGCCAGCTACCGCTACTCCGACAGCCGCTTTCTCAGCTATGCCCGCTTTCTTGAAAAAGACCGGGATAACGCGGAAACGGAAAAACAGACGCTAAGCATCACTGCCAGCCAGTACATCCCCGCCCTGTCGCTAAACCTTTACCTTGGTATGCTGCGCCAGACCTGGTGGGACAGAGCCCCCTCCACCACCGGCACACTCACGGCAGGATACAACTTCGACCTTGGTCGCTGGAAAAATCTTGGCGTGACGGCCTCATGGAGCAAAACACATTATCAGGATCAAGGCGATGACACGCAGGTTTACTTCTCTTTAAGCATTCCCCTCGATCCGGATCATCGCCTCAATTACGATCTGAGAAACAGCGACACGACGCGTCAAACGCTCTCCTGGTATGACTCTTCAGACAGTAACAATACCTGGGGGATATCCGCTGGTACCGAGAGCAAAAAAACTGATGCCGGGGCGCAAGTCAGCGCGAATTATCAGCACTATGCCGGGACGGGAGATCTGAACCTGTCCGGAAGCTACAAGGCCCATGACTACCGTTCCGTCAGCGCGAGCTGGAACGGCTCGTTTACCGCAACCGCCCACGGGGCGTCGCTTCATCGCCGGAGCTACGGCAACGAACCGCGCGTGATGGTCAGCACGGAAGGGATCGGCAATATACCGCTGAATATGTCCCGCGATGCCACCAACATGTTTGGTATTGGCGTCCTGCCCGCCTTTTCGAGCTATATGCCCGCCAGCGTACAGGTCAATCTGAATAACCTGCCAGAGGGTGTCGATGTCGATAACCACGTCATTCGCTCCACCTGGACCGAGGGTGCAATCGGTTATCGGCTGATTGCCTCCCGTCAGGGTCAGGATGTTGCCGGGATCGTGCGTACCGCCAGCGGCACGCCGCCTCTCGGCGCCCAGGTGCGCGAGCAGGATTCAGGCAAAGAGGTGGGCATTATCGCCCAGGACGGACATATCTGGCTGGGGGCGGTAAAAGCTGAACAGCACTTTATCGTCACCTGGGGAGACGATCAGCAGTGTCATTTCTCCCTGCCAGCCTCTCTCGACAACACCACGCAGCTGATGCTGCCCTGCCAGTAACTTATCACTATGAAATCATACGTTTATTTAGCAGCACTCCTGTTTTGTGGCTCCGGCGTCTCGCAGGCGGCAATTAACCTGGACAGGACGCGCATCGTCTTTGCCGAAAGCGATAAAGCCAGCAGCCTGACCATTGAAAACCAGAGCAAATCGCTTCCCTACCTTGCCCTCGCCTGGGTGGAGGATCGGGACGGGCGCAAAGAGGACACCCATTTTATGGTCCTGCCGCCTATTCAGCGCATTGAACCCGGCGCCTCGTCACAGGTGCGGATCGTGAAACAGGCCGCGACGCAACAGCTTCCGGAGGATCGGGAAACGCTGTTTTATTTCAATCTGCGTGAAGTGCCGCCCAAAAGCGGGAGCCTGAAAGAGGAGCGCAGCGTCATGCAGGTGGCTATGCAGAGCCGCATAAAGTTGTTCTGGCGGCCGGAAAGCATTCGTAAAAAAGCAGGTGAAGAGACGGAGATGCAGCTGTCGGTGACGCTGTCGGGCAAAACCATGCGCCTGAAAAACCCAACGCCCTATTTCATTACGCTGGCATGGCTGAGCAATAACGGAAAAACCATGATGCCAGGCTTCGACAGTCTGATGATTAGCCCGTTTGCGACCAGTACGCTGACGCTAAGTGAAACAGAAGGAACGGGCTACAGCATAGGTTATATTGATGATTATGGTGCGCTACGCAAGGTCAATTTAACCTGTACCGGGTCAACACCATGCACGCTAACGCCGCGCAAGGTAGGGCAAAATGCGACATCTCGCTAAGCTTTTCCTTTTAATGCTGGTGATGTGCCCCCTTAAGCAGGCGCTGGCGCTGAACTGCTACCTTGGCACACAAAATGGCCCGGTGGAGCAAACCAAAACGGTGTCAGAATTCTCAATCCCCAGCACAGCCAGGGTTGGGCAAAAGATTTGGGAATCCAGCGATATCAAAATCCCCGTGTATTGCGACAGAAATACCGCGTCAAATCATGAGAACGAAGACGTCTTCGCCTGGGTGAACCCTTATCCGTCGGTGTCGGATCCTTACTACGAGCTCGGTGTAACCTACGAGGGTGCAGATTACGATGCCATCGGGCAAACCTACGGCGTGGATACCCGTCAGTGTCTGGACAACAACAGCCTGAGCAAATACACGGCCGAACAGTTAAAAGCAATGGGCTGGGAGAAATACATCTGTTCGGGGAATGCGTGGGATGTACATACCTCACGAACCTTTGCGGCACGCTTCAGGCTGTATGTTAAGCTCAAAGCGATACCGCCTCAGGGCTACGTCAGCACGCTTGGTGATTACATCGTCGTGCAGTTTGACGGCAAAGGCGGCGTAAATGCGCTTCCTGATGCCAAAAACCTCAAATACCACATTAACGGGCTGGAAAACATCAGGGTACTGGACTGCGGAGCGACGTTCAGTATTTACCCTGAAAATCAGGAGATCGACTTTGGCACCTTCAGCGCACGTGACATCGTCAATCAGGGCACGCGTACGCGAACGTTCTCGGTTAAAACCAGTAAAGTACAGGATGCGCAGTGTTCAGACGGATTTAAGATCGACTCGTCGTTCTATACCGATAGCGAGTTGACGGCCAATGATACGGCGTTGCTGATTGGTAATGGCCTGAAGCTGCGCATTCTTAACGGCACACAGCCCTACACCTTCAATCAGTATGACGAGTACGCTGATTTTACCGGTTCGGTGCTGCATTTCGAGACCACGTACACGGCTGAGCTTTCACGTGCAGAGGGAAAGGGTATCGATTCTGGTCCGTTTGAAACGGTCGTGCTGTTTAAAATTAACTACCACTAGAGACGAAAAAGCCGGGTTTCCCCGGCTTTTTCATTCATGCACCGTTCAGCTGGCTTTGCGCTCGTGCGCCTGACGGTATTCGATCAGATCTTCAATTGTCACGACCGGCATGTTGTGCAGGCGTGCAAAGGTGATGCACTCTGGTGCGCGCGCCATGGTGCCGTCATCGTTGGTCAGTTCACACAGTACGCCTGCAGGTTTGAAGCCTGCCAGCGTCACCAGATCGATGGTCGCTTCAGTGTGGCCACCACGGGTCAGCACACCGCCCGCCTGCGCACGCAGCGGGAAGACGTGGCCAGGACGGTGCAGGTCGGATGGCTTGGCGTCATCGGCAATTGCTGCACGGACAGTAGTCAGACGGTCAGCCGCGGAGACACCGGTAGTCACGCCATGCGCGGCTTCGATGGTCACGGTAAAGCCGGTACCAAAGGCGCTGGTGTTGTTTTCGACCATCATAGGCAGCTCGAGCTGCTTACGGCGGTCTTCGGTAATACACAGGCATACGATGCCGCTGCCGTGACGGATGGTCAGCGCCATCTGCTCAACGGTCATGTTTTCGGCGGCGAAAATCATGTCGCCTTCGTTTTCACGGTTTTCATCGTCAAGCACCATCACGCCGCGGCCTTCGCGCAGGGCATCCAGTGCATGTTCAACACGTTGAGTTGAAGTGCCAAAAGAGGAAAGTAGCGTCTGATTCATGGTAAAAAAACCTCATTAACATTATGGTTACCAGAATCAGGGCAGTCTTAGGAGCGCCGTATAAGCGGCAAAAAGATAACGTGAGCGGGCCCATGCCCGACTGGATCGTTACTCTCTCCCATCCGGACTTTAACCGTCGGCCCCGGAATTACACCGGATCTGCTGACCTTTGAGAGTTCACCCAAAGCGCTCGCGGGCTTTCAGCATGACGCTGATTTACCGCCGGTGGGGAATTTCGCCCCGCCCTGAGAATAAGCGAGATAACTATAACGCTATTGATTAACCTGGGCAATGCATAAGCTTCAAACAAATCTGCTTTATCCTGGAGCATGACGCGCTACAATGTTCATCAACACCGTCTTATCAAGGGAAGCCACTATGATTGACCCGAAGAAAATTGAGCAAATTGCGCGTCAGGTTCATGAGTCCATGCCAAAAGGCATTCGTGAATTTGGTGATGACGTTGAGAAGAAAATCCGCCAGACGCTGCAGGCGCAGTTAGTTCGCCTTGATTTAGTGAGCCGCGAAGAGTTTGACGTGCAGACACAGGTTCTGCTGCGCACCCGTGAAAAGCTGGCGCTGCTGGAACAGCGTCTTACCGAGCTGGAAAACCGCAATACCCCGGAAGAAGTGAAGCCGGCACCAGCGATACCGCCGGTGGATGACCAGGCCTAAGTGCGGCCTGATGCCCTCACCCCAGCCCTCTCCCACGGGTAGAGGGTGAAATAACGGGCCAACTGGCCCGTTTTTTACTGACTGTCTTTCTGGATCTTTTTAATGATGTTGGTGGTTGAACACCCGTCCTCAAAGTTGAGCACCATCACTTCACCGCCGTTGGCCCAGACCTCTTCGCTGCCCGCGATTTGCTCCGGTTTGTAATCGCCGCCTTTCACCAGCAGGTCAGGCAGAATACCGGCAATCAGGCGCTGAGGCGTGTCTTCTTCAAACGGCACAACCCAGTCCACCGCTTCCAGCGCACCCAGCACAATCATACGCTGCTCCAGCGGATTCACCGGACGCGTTTCGCCCTTCAGACGTTTGGTCGAGGCATCGCTGTTCACCGCCACAATCAGACGATCGCCCAGCTTGCGTGCATTCGCCAGATAAGAGACATGGCCCGCGTGCAGAATGTCGAATACGCCGTTGGTCATCACCACTTTCTCACCGCGTTTACGCGCGGCGGCAACGGCCACTTTCAGCTCTTCTTCCGTCATGACGCCAAAACCGGTATCGGCGCGGCCGCGCACGGCGTTTTCCAGTTCGATTGGCGAAACGGTAGAGGTCCCGAGTTTACCGACAACCACGCCCGCCGCGGCGTTCGCGAAGTAGCACGCTTCTTCGAGGGAGTTACCCGCCGCCAGCGTTGCCGCCAGTACGCCAATCACCGTATCACCGGCACCGGTCACGTCATACACTTCCTGCGCCTGGGTTGGCATATGCAGCGGCGCCTTGCCCGGCTGCAGCAGCGTCATCCCCTGCTCGGAGCGGGTCACCAGCAGTGCAGACAGCTCGAAGTCAGCGATGATCTTCATACCACGCTCGACGATCTCCGCCTCCGACTTGCACTTGCCCGCCACCGCTTCAAACTCAGAGAGATTTGGCGTCAGCAGCGTTGCGCCGCGATAGCGCTCAAAGTCGGTGCCTTTCGGATCGATCAGTACCGGCACATTGGCTTTACGCGCCAGCTGGATCATCTGCTGTACGCTTGCCAGTGCCCCTTTGGCGTAATCGGACAGTACCAGCGCGCCGATATTGCCCAGCGCCTGATTGATGCGCTCGTGCAGCGGCTCAGGATCCACACCCTCAAACCCTTCTTCAAAGTCGAGGCGGATCAGCTGCTGGTTACGCGACAATACGCGCAGCTTGGTAATGGTCGGGTGCGTCGGAACAGAAACGAAATCGCACTTCACGTTCACGTCCGCCAGCGACTTGCTCAGCGCGCGCGCTGCATCGTCGATACCGGTGAGGCCCACCAGACGCGAATGCGCGCCCAGAGAAGCAATGTTCATCGCCACGTTTGCCGCGCCGCCAGGACGCTCTTCAATGGTATCGACCTTAACGACCGGTACCGGTGCTTCCGGGGAGATACGGCTGGTCGGCCCATACCAGTAGCGATCCAGCATCACATCGCCGACAACCATAACTCCAGCACGTTCAAACTCTGGCAGTGTTACTTTCATTCCTGACTCCAGAAAGATTCACAATTTGCGCGCGATGATATCACACTTGTTTTGTTACGCACGGTTCCACCAGCCACTTCTGCCAGCTCGCTTTCACCTGGTCGCGTTCACGGGTAAAGCAGTCGAGCGCCACGTGGCCCGGCTGTTCCTGCAAGGCGAGGTGGTGCAACTCATCGCGCAGCGTGGTGTAGGCGCGGGTTAAGGCCTGCGCCTCCTGCTCATCCATGATGTCGTTTTGCGCAAGCAGCTCCAGAATGCGCACATTATCCGACCAGCGGGTCAGCTTCGGCTTGTCATGCGCGTGCAGGAGCACCAGATATTGGGTGATAAACTCAATGTCGGTAATGCCACCCTCATCGGCTTTAATATCAAACCGATCGCGGTGTTTATTGCCCAAATGCGCGCGCATCTTTTCACGCATTTCGCGCACTTCGGTCTGCAACTTACTGCCTTCACGCGGGGTGGTCATCACCGCTTTACGAATGGCATCAAACTGCGTTTTTAACTGCGGATCGCCATACACCACGCGGGCGCGCACCAGCGCCTGATGCTCCCACGTCCAGGCTTCGTTTTTCTGATAATCGGCGAAGGATTCCGTTGAGGTCACCAGCATGCCAGCCGCGCCGGACGGGCGCAGACGGGCATCCACTTCATACAGAATCCCCGATGACGTGCGGGTGCTGAACAGGTGCATAATGCGCTGGGCCAGACGCAGATAGAACTGGCGCCCGTCAATTTCTCGCTCGCCGTCGGTCATCACGTCGGCCGGGCAGTCGTGCAGGAAGATTAAATCCAGATCGGAGCTGTATCCCAGCTCCCACCCGCCGAGCTTGCCGTAGCCCACCACGGCAAAACCGCGGCCTTCTCGTTCAGCAAGATGTTTTGGCTGACCGTAACGCGCCACCATCTGGATCCACGCCTGATGCACCACCGCATCGATGATCGCTTCCGCCAGCCAGGTTAAGTGATCGCTCACTTTCATCACCGGCAGCGTTTCGGCAATATCCGCCGCCGCGACGCGCAGCATCTGGGCCTGTTTGAACTGGCGCAGCGCTTCCAACTGCTGCTCTTCATCTTCTTCCGGCACGCGTAGCAGATACTGGCGCAACTCATCTCGGTAGGCATCGGTCGCCGTCGGCTGATAGAGGGTATTAGGATCGAGCAGTTCATCCAGCAGCAGCGGATAACGCGCCAGCTTGTTGGCCACCATCGGTGACGCCGCGCAGAGCGTAATCAGGTGCTTCAGCGCCCCCGGGAATTCGCTCAGCAGTTCAAGATAGGTGGTACGCGTAATAATGCCGCTCAGCAGCGGCATCATGCGGGAAAGCGGCACCGGGGCGTCGGCACGGGAACAGACATCGCTCAGCAGGTGCGGCATCAGGTGATCCAGCACCTGACGACCACGCGGACCTATGGCACGCTTGTTGAGTTCGAGGCGGAAATCGGCGATCAGCGCCACCACCCGATGGCGATCGTCGTCGCTCAGGTGCGCCAGCACGGGCGTAGTGTCATCTTCCTGCAGGGCATCCTGCCACAGTTCACGCCAGTGTTCAGAGAGCGTATCGTCCTGCGATTCGCTTTCATCATCGCCAATCAGCTCGTTAAAGATACGGCGCACGCCTGCCATATGCGCCTCCAGCCGTTCGATCAATGCTGGCCAGTCTTCCACGCGCATGCCCCAGGCCAGACGCGCCCGGTTCAGGTCATCCCCCGGCAGGGTCTGGGTTTGCTCGTCATTGATGCTTTGCAGCAGGTTTTCCAGACGACGCAGGAACAGGTATGCCTCACGCAGGGTTTGCGCGTCCCCCTCTGGCAGGAGATGGAGTTGCTCAATCGCCGACAGCGTCGGGAGCAACGAGCGGGATTGCAGCGACGGCTCGCGACCACCGCGGATAAGCTGGAAGACCTGGACAATAAACTCGATTTCACGAATGCCACCCGCGCCGAGCTTAATGTTATCTTTCAGCCCACGACGGCGTACCTCACGGGCAATCATCCCTTTCATGTTACGCAGGGACTGGATCACGCTGAAGTCGATGTAGCGACGGAACACAAACGGGCGCAGCATGGCGCGTAGCTCGTTGGCGTAAGCGTCGTCGCTGTCACCCATGATCCGCGCTTTGACCATCGCGTAACGCTCCCAGTCGCGCCCCTGCTCCTGGTAGTAATCTTCCAGCGCCGCAAAGCTCAGCACCAGCGGGCCGCTGTCGCCAAACGGACGCAGACGCATATCCACGCGATAGACAAAACCGTCCTGCGTCGGCTGATCCAGCGCCTTGATCAGACGCTGGCCAAGACGGGTGAAGAACTGGGCATTGTCCAGCTCACGACGGCCTCCGCGCGTGGAGCCGTTCTCCGGCCAGGCAAAAATCAGGTCGATATCGGAGGAGAAGTTCAGCTCGCAGCCGCCCAGCTTGCCCATCCCCAGAATCAACAGCGGCTGAGGAACCCCTTCCTCGCTGCACGGCGTACCCCACTCTTTACAGCAGGCGGCGTAGAGCCAGTCTCGCGCGGCGACGATCAACGTCTGCGCCAGCTCGCTCAACTGCTGGAGCGTGCTCTCTTCGCTGACCAGCTCAAGCGACTGCGCCCAGGCAATGCGCACCATCACCCGGCGGCGAAACTGGCGCAAAACGCGCATCAGCGTGGCTTCATCCGCCACCTCAGCCAGCGCGCTTTGCAGCCAGCCTGCATAATGCCGCCACTCGTCAGCCTGCGGCGGGGCGTTTTCAAGCTCCACCAGCCAGTCCGGGTTAGCAGTAATACTTTCCTGCACAAAATCACTGAACGTGAGCACGCACTTTGCCTGCTCGCTTAACGATGACGCCGGTAATGACTCAGGCAGACGTTCGCAAACGGTCTGCCACTGCTGCTGTAACTGCGAAGAAAGCGGCATTATAGGGGTTCCTTGCCAGAGTTAACGTTTTCCGCTGTGCAGCCAGAATGGCTCCTGCGAAATGGCCTCGTTGCGGAAATGCTCAATCTCAATATGCTGACGGGTTTCGATGGCATGTTTCAGCCCCTGCCAGTTTTCCAGCCACGCCTGCGTTTTGACGTCATCATAGGTACCCGACAGCAGTAGCATGCAGTCGATGTTGCGCGTCAGACGGATCAGTTGGTCGCCGTACTGGTCACCCAGCGGATAAGCAAAGGTGGTTTTCAGCTCTGCGGCATGGCGGGAGAGGTGGATATCCGCGAAACGTTTAAAGTTTTCTGCGATTTTTGTCTGGGCTTTCGCGTCCAGGAAGGTACGCCAGCCGCGCGTCACCAGAAACTCGGTCAGCGCCAGTTTGGCGGCCGCGGTTTGCGGGCTGTAGATCGCCGTTTGCGCAGACACATCAGAGAGCATCAGCGCTTCAGTTTGCGTCAGCAGATCGCGTAAGTGAGCACTTGCTTTGCGAGGAACGATGCCGCCAAACAGCATCAGGGTATGACGAACCAGACCGATGGCGGCCAGGACGTGGGCTTTTGCGTTTTTCACATTACGCACCCAGAGCTCTTCGTGGTACTGCCACTGCGAAAGCGCCAGCTCCAGAGCCGCCTCCATGCCCTGCTCAACGCTGGCTTTTGGGGCTACGCGTAACACAGGGGTCTCTTTCAGCGCCCGTGGCGCATTCCCGGCGGCCAGATGATAGCCGCGGGCGGCTTTGCTGAGGCTGCCCTGACGTAAGCCTGACTGACTCACTAGCTTACGCGCCAGCTTCAGCACATCGTTCGTCTCGCCTTCCAGCAGTTCAAGCTCCAGTTCGCAAATTGGCTCCTGGTATTCCCCCGCTTTCACCTCGCCCAAATCAAGGGCGATTTCAATGCGGCTTTTGCCTTCCGTTACCAGCCATTTCTCGCGCCAGAAATCGGTGCTGAACAGCGGCTGCAACTCTGCTGCCAGGGTGGATGGCAGTTCGCCGTTTGGCCACACTTCTGCCGGAAAACGTTCCAGCTCAAGTTCTGGCTGATTGATGTCGATATTGTATTCGGGGCGCTGATGCAAACCGCCCACAACGCGACCGGCGATTTTCATCGTCATCTCGTAGCGCCCGTTCGCGCCACGGATGCGCAAGCCCATATCATGACGACGCAGCCAGTTGTCCGGCGTTTCGTAATAGATATTGAGCAGCTGTACGGGTTCATGGTGTTCACCGGACAGCGTTTGCAGATGCTGGCGGAGCGCGTCAACGCTGTCTTTTTCGACGATAAACTTTAATTCGATCTCTTGTGCCATAGCCTTGTACTTTTGCGTGCGTCACAGACGCGTCGATGAAGGCGAACTTCCTCGCCATTTGTTTGTCAGTACATAGTATTTTGCGCCAAATTGCCACGCAATGAGCAATTTGACGGGCGTAAAAAGTTTGCAGCGGCGGCGATCGGGACACAGATGATTCTGATTGATGACGAATCCTTTGCGTAGAGACACTGATGCCACTACTATCGTTCCACTATTTATGAAAATAACGACTGATATGCTTAAATTACGCCTGATTGGACTTACTTTACTCGCTTTTAGCGCCGCGACTGCGGTCCACGCTGAAGAAAAGCGTTACGTTTCTGACGAACTGAACACCTGGGTACGTAGCGGCCCCGGAGATAATTATCGCCTCGTGGGTACGGTAAATGCCGGCGAGGAAGTCACCCTGTTACAGACCAACACCGAGACCAATTATGGTCAGGTTCGCGACAGTTCCGGCCGTACCTCCTGGATCCCCCTGAAAGAGCTGAGCACCGTGCCAAGCCTGCGCACCCGCGTGCCGGATCTGGAAAACCAGGTGAAAACCCTCACCGACAAGCTGAACAACATTGACGGTACCTGGAACCAGCGCACCGCTGAAATGCAGCAGAAAGTCGCGCAGAGCGACAGCGTGATTAACGGTCTGAAAGAAGAGAACCAGAAACTGAAAAATGAGCTGATTGTGGCGCAGAAGAAGGTGAATGCCGCTAATCTGCAGCTCGATGACAAACAGCGCACCATCATCATGCAGTGGTTTATGTATGGCGGCGGCGTGCTGGGCGTCGGCCTGGTGCTGGGTCTTGTTCTGCCACACCTGATCCCAAGCCGTAAACGTAAAGACCGCTGGATGAACTAATTCGTCTTCTCTGCCAGACTTACGTATTATCTTGCCAAAAGAGAAAACGGGAGTGTAGGGCGTGAAGAGTTATCTGGTCGGTGGTGCGGTACGTGATGCGTTGTTAGGTCTGCCGGTCAAAGATAAAGACTGGGTGGTGGTAGGCGCCACCCCCGAAGAGATGCTTAACGCGGGCTACCAGCAGGTAGGCCGCGATTTTCCCGTGTTTCTCCATCCGCAAAGCCGGGAAGAGTACGCCCTGGCGCGTACGGAGCGTAAATCCGGTTCCGGCTATACTGGCTTCACTTGCTATGCCGCGCCCGACGTCACGCTGGAGCAGGATCTCCTGCGTCGCGATCTCACCATCAACGCGCTGGCGCAGGACGAGAACGGCCAGATCGTGGATGCTTATGGCGGCCAGGACGATCTGCGCAACCGTCTTTTACGTCACATCTCCCCGGCGTTTTCGGAAGATCCGCTCCGGGTGCTACGCGTGGCGCGCTTTGCCGCACGTTACGCCCATCTCAGTTTCCGTATTGCCGATGAGACGATGGCGCTGATGACCGCCATGACCAAGGCGGGTGAGCTTGAACACCTGACGCCAGAGCGCGTCTGGAAAGAGACGGAAAACGCCCTCACCACCCGCAATCCACAGGTCTTTTTCCAGGTGCTGCGCGACTGCGGCGCCCTGAAGGTGCTGTTCCCGGAGATAGACGCGTTGTTTGGTGTACCCGCCCCGGCGAAATGGCACCCGGAAATCGACACTGGCGTGCACACCCTGATGACGCTCAGTATGGCGGCCATGCTCAGCCCGGAGGTGGACGTGCGCTTCTCGACGCTGTGCCACGATCTCGGCAAAGGCTTAACGCCAAAAGAGTTCTGGCCTCGTCACCACGGGCACGGCCCGGCTGGAGTGAAGCTGGTCGAGGGGCTGTGCCAGCGCCTGCGGGTGCCGAACGAGATCCGCGATCTGGCGAAACTGGTGGCCGAATTCCACGACCTTATCCACACCTTCCCGATCCTGAAACCGGCCACCATCGTTAAGCTGTTCGATAACATCGACGCCTGGCGTAAACCCCAGCGCGTCGAGCAGATCGCGCTCACCAGCGAGGCTGACGTGCGCGGGCGCACCGGGTTCGAAGCGTGCGACTATCCGCAGGGGCGCTTGCTGCGCGCCGCGTGGGAGGTGGCCAAAGCCGTGCCAACAAAAGAGGTCGTCGAAGCAGGATTTAAAGGCCCGGAAATTCGCGAAGAGCTGACGAAACGGCGGATTCAGGCGGTTTCAGAGTGGAAGGAAAAGCATTGCCCTCAGCCAAAAGACTGAGGGCAGCCGGTCAGAAGAAGACCACGTATACCGCAGCCGCGACGATAAAGCGGTAGATCGCGAACGGGATAAACGAGATACGCTTAATCAGTTGCAGGAAGGTTTTAATGGCAATCAGCGCCACGATAAAGGCGGTGATAAAGCCCACGGCGAACATCGGAATATCGCCCGTGGTGAGAAAACCAATGCTTTTGTAGAGGTCCAGCGCGGTGGCACCCATCATCATCGGCACCGCCAGCAGGAACGAGAACTCAGATGCCGCGTAACGGCTTACACCCATCAGCATCCCGCCGGAAATCGTTGCTCCTGAACGGGAGAAGCCCGGCCACAGCGCCAGACACTGGAAGCAGCCAATGATAAAGGCCTGGCGATACGTCATATCGTCCAGACCTTCTGCGCGCGGCGTTTTTGGCTTCAGTACTTCCGCCGCAATCAGCAGGAAACCACCGACCACCAGCGCGTACATCACGTTAATCGGGTTAAACAGCGATTTGATGGTGTCGTGGAAAACCAGCCCCAGCACCACCGCCGGGATCATCCCGAGCAGGATATGAATCAGCGTCAGGCGGCCCTTGCTCTCTCCTTCACGCTGTGGCAAACGCCCGAAGTGGATGCCGATCAGCCCAAACAGACGACGCCAGAACATCACGACCACAGCCAGAATGGACCCCAACTGAATGACCACCTCGAACGTCTTTGCGGTATCGCCTTCAAAGCCCAGCAGGTGGCCAACAATAATCATATGGCCCGTACTGGAAACCGGCAAAAACTCCGTCAATCCTTCGACCACACCCAGAATTGCCGCCACCAGCAGCGAGTGCATATCGCTCATCTATAAACCCCTAAAAAAATATAAAAAAAACGGTCGCCCCAACAGCTACCGTGAAAGATACAGCTTTAAGACCGATATAACCTAAAATGGTTTAGCTATTATGACGTTAAATCTTTCCTTTCAGATTTGTGCCACGCTCGATGATGACTCCCACATTGGCGGCACGCGCCACCGCGCCCGGCTTACTCAGCTTAATGCGCACCCACGGCGAGTTGAATTTGGTCAGCAGTAACTCTGCTACCTCTTCTGCCACGCGCTCCACCAGCGCAAAACGCTGCCCTTCAACGTGGGCGATGACCGTTTCACTGATGTCGGCATAGCTCAGACAGTCATTCACGTCATCACTTTTTGCCGACTTGCGGTTATCCCAGCCCATTTCGATATCGAACACCAGCTTCTGCTCGATGGTCTGTTCCCAGTCGTAAACACCAATAGTGGTGATTACCGAAAGTTGCTCTATAAATACAATATCCATCACGACCTGCCTGCTTTTTGGCTAAACCGGATACCACTTCCGGTGAATTATGCGTATTATCCACAGATGCTGAGAATACAGATACATTTTCAAAACGGAACAGCGTTATGAGTGCAATCGCGCCTGGAATGATTCTCCTCGCCTACCTTTGCGGCTCAATCTCCAGCGCCATTCTGGTCTGCCGCATTGCCGGGTTACCTGACCCGCGCGAAAGTGGCTCCGGGAATCCGGGAGCGACCAATGTACTACGAATTGGCGGCAAGGGAGCAGCCGTAGCGGTTTTGATTTTTGACGTTCTGAAAGGGATGTTACCCGTCTGGGGCGCGTATGCGCTGGGCGTGACTCCGTTCTGGCTGGGGCTTATTGCCATCGCCGCCTGTGTCGGCCACATCTGGCCCGTATTCTTCGGTTTTAAAGGTGGCAAAGGCGTCGCGACGGCCTTTGGTGCCATCGCGCCCATCGGCTGGGATCTCACCGGCGTAATGGCAGGCACCTGGCTGCTGACTATTCTTCTGAGCGGCTATTCGTCTCTGGGCGCCATCGTCAGCGCGCTGATCGCCCCGTTCTATGTCTGGTGGTTTAAACCCCAGTTCACCTTCCCGGTGTCGATGCTCTCCTGCCTTATCCTGCTGCGTCATCACGATAATATTCAGCGTCTGTGGCGACGTCAGGAGACGAAAATCTGGGCGCGGTTAAAGCGGAAGAAGAGAGAGACGCGGTAGGGTTTTATTTACTTTTAGTGGAATTGTTCCGTTCACTTTATGACCAACAGAATATGACGTTCCGGCACCCGTGAACGTGATAAGGGGGCCACCGCGGCCCCCTTATCAATCCCCGCGGCCCCGCGACGAAATCGGTGCTTCGCACTACGCTCACCTCACGACCCGCTGCCTGCGGTCGGCTCAACTCGACATCCTGTCTCGATTCGCCTCTGGCCGCCATCCCTGGCGTCCAGCCCTTGTCATCCGGTCTCCGGTTCGCCGATTTCAGCGGGGACTCAACACCCGTGCCACATTCAAACTGCTGAGAAGGTTGAGGAAACGCCTGATCCGGCTGAAAATCGCTGAGGCGTTGACCGAAGGCCGGGGCGAGGCGCATGGATGCGCCAAGAGGGCGTGACCTACATGGATGTAGGATCACGCCCGACCCGATAGCCGGAGGGAATAAGCCGAAGGGACCGCGCAGCGGCGATTTTCTTTGCCGGGAGCCGGGATTGTTAAGGGGGCGGCGGGAGCCCCCTTAACACGTTCACCGCAGCGGGATACCCATAAAGCAGAAAAGCTATAGTGAACGGAACCCTTCCACCGCAGCCCCAAAATACAGGCCTCCATCCATAAGCGACTCATATGACAGCCTTCATTTCCGCCAGGGCATACTGAAACGTATCTCCCGGGCGCGCGAATGGAAGCACCATGTTAGCAACTCAGGTCACTGATAGTTCGTACAAAGGCTGGCAGGCCTCGCTTGACCTGCGGTTTTGCCACACGCCTGAGAAAACCCTCCTCCATGCCGCGCACCACGTCGGGCCGCTCACGGTACAGCGTCCGTTCTACCCCGAAGGGGAAACCTGCCACCTTTATCTGCTGCACCCGCCGGGCGGTGTGGTGGGCGGTGACAGGCTGGATATTACCGTAAGTCTGGACGCCAATAGCCACGCGCTTATCACCATGCCCGGCGCCAGTAAGTTCTATCGCAGCAGCGGCCCACAGGCCCGCCTTAACCAGCACTTTTATCTCGATGAAGCGTCCACGCTGGAGTGGCTGCCGCAGGACACCATTATCTTTCCCGGCGCCAGTGCCGCGCTGCGCTCCGTCTTCCACCTGAAGGCCTCCAGCACGCTGCTGGCGTGGGAACTGTACTGTCTGGGTCGCCCGGTGATCGGCGAGACCTTCAGCCACGGCACGCTGGAGAGCCGCCTTGAGGTCTGGGTGGATGACGAGCCACGTCTGATTGAGCGTCAGCATCTCAGCGACGGCGATCTTACCCCTGTTGCCGGGCTGCCGTGGCTCGGCACGCTGCTGTTCTATCCGGCCGGAGACACGCACCTCGACACGGCGCGTGAGCTGCTCGCACCACTGAATACCTTTGCCGGGGCGACGCTCACTGACGATCTGCTGTCGGTGCGTTTTCTCTCCCACGACAATCTGATTTGCCAGCGGGTGATGCGCGATATCTGGCAGTCGCTTCGCCCGCTTCTCACCACCAAAACCGCCTGTTCGCCGCGTATCTGGCAGACATAAGAGAAACGTTATGGAACTGACCCCCAGAGAAAAAGACAAGCTGTTGCTGTTCACCGCCGCGCTGGTTGCCGAACGCCGCCTTGCGCGCGGGGTAAAGCTCAATTACCCGGAATCGGTCGCGCTGATCAGCGCCTTCATTATGGAAGGCGCGCGCGATGGCGAAACCGTCGCCTCGCTGATGGAAGCGGGCCGTCACGTCCTGACGCGTGATCAGGTGATGGAAGGCGTACCGGAGATGATCCCGGATATTCAGGTGGAAGCCACCTTCCCGGACGGGTCAAAACTCGTCACCGTGCATAACCCGATCGTGTAAGGAGCGCGTGATGATCCCAGGCGAATACCAGATCCAGTCCGGCAATATTGCCCTCAACGTCGGGCGAGAAAACCGGCTTATCATCGTCGAAAACCACGGCGACCGACCTATCCAGGTGGGATCGCACTATCACTTTTACGAGGTGAATCCGGCGCTGAAATTTGACCGGGAAGCCACCCGGGGCTTTCGACTGAATATCCCGGCAGGCACCGCGGTGCGGTTCGAACCCGGCCAGAAGCGCGAAGTGACGCTGGTGAAGGTCACCGGGGCGCAGCGCATTTTCGGTTTCCGGGGTGACGTGATGGGAGAAGTGAAAAATGGCTGAGATTTCGCGCCAGGCTTATGCCGATATGTTCGGCCCCACCACCGGCGATAAAGTACGTTTAGCCGACAGCGAGCTGTGGATCGAAGTCGAAAACGATCTCACCGTCTACGGCGAAGAGGTCAAATTCGGCGGCGGGAAAGTGATCCGCGACGGTATGGGCCAGGGGCAGATGACCGCGGATGACTGCGTGGATCTGGTGCTGACTAACGCGTTGATTGTCGATCACTGGGGGATCGTGAAAGCGGATATCGGCGTGAAGAACGGGCGGATCTTTGCCGTCGGTAAAGCCGGCAACCCGGACATTCAGCCCGGGGTGACGATCCCGATTGGTGCCGCCACGGAAGCGATCGCCGCCGAAGGAAAGATCGTCACCGCTGGCGGGATCGACACTCACATCCACTGGATCTGCCCGCAGCAGGCCGAAGAGGCGCTGGTTTCCGGCGTCACGACGATGATCGGCGGCGGTACAGGTCCCGCGGCAGGGACCAACGCCACCACCTGCACGCCGGGGCCGTGGTATATCGCCCGCATGCTGCAGGCTGCCGATACCCTGCCAGTGAATATTGGCCTGCTGGGCAAAGGCAACGGTTCAAACCCGGATGCCCTGCGCGAGCAGATAGCCGCCGGGGCCATCGGGCTGAAGATCCACGAAGACTGGGGCGCAACGCCTGCGGCCATCAACTGCTCGCTGGAGGTCGCGGAAGAGATGGATATCCAGGTGGCGCTGCACAGCGACACGCTGAACGAATCCGGTTTCGTCGAAGACACGCTGGCAGCCATCGGCGGGCGCACCATCCATACCTTCCACACGGAAGGGGCCGGTGGCGGCCACGCGCCGGATATTATTACCGCCTGTGCGCACCCGAATATTCTGCCCTCCTCCACCAACCCGACCCTGCCCTATACGGTCAATACCATCGATGAACATCTCGATATGCTGATGGTCTGCCACCACCTCGACCCGGATATCGCCGAGGATGTGGCTTTTGCCGAATCGCGTATTCGCCGGGAAACCATCGCTGCGGAAGATGTGCTGCACGATATCGGCGCATTCTCGCTGACCTCCTCTGATTCCCAGGCGATGGGCCGCGTGGGCGAAGTGATTCTCCGCACCTGGCAGGTGGCGCACCGCATGAAGGTGCAGCGCGGCGCACTGCCGGAAGAGACTGGCGATAACGACAACTTTCGCGTGAAGCGCTACATCGCCAAATACACCATTAACCCGGCGCTGACGCACGGTATCGCCCATGAAGTGGGCTCCATCGAAGCGGGCAAGCTGGCGGATTTAGTGGTCTGGTCCCCGGCGTTCTTTGGCGTGAAACCCGCCACCATCGTCAAGGGTGGGATGATCGCCTGCGCTCCGATGGGGGATATCAACGCCTCTATCCCCACGCCGCAACCGGTCCATTACCGTCCGATGTTTGGCGCACTGGGTGCCGCACGTCACGCCACCCGGCTGACGTTTGTCTCGCAGGCTGCGGCCGCGCAGGGGATAGCGCAACAGCTCAACCTGCAGAGCGCCACGGCGGTGGTCAAAGGCTGCCGCACGGTGAAAAAGGCCGACATGATTTACAACGGCCTGCAGCCAAATATCACCGTCGATTCGCAAACCTATGAAGTGCGCGTCGACGGCGAACTGATAACCAGCGAACCGGCTGACGTTCTGCCGATGGCGCAACGCTATTTCCTGTTTTGAGGAGTGATGATGATCTATTTAACCCAACGCCTGGACCATGCGCATCCGATTACCGCCAGCGTCACGCTGCCGATTGACGTGCGGGTGAAAAGCCGTGCCCGCGTGGCGCTGAATGACGGGCGCGAAGCCGGGCTCATGCTGCCGCGCGGTTTACTGTTGCGCGGCGGCGACCTGCTCTGTAACGAAGACGGCAGCGAAGTCATCGAAGTGATTGCCGCCCCGGAGTCCGTCTCCGTGGTGCGCTGCGACGATCCGTTCCTCCTCGCC
Organism: Enterobacter sp. A8; assembly: GCF_004296595.1. NCBI lineage: Bacteria > Pseudomonadati > Pseudomonadota > Gammaproteobacteria > Enterobacterales > Enterobacteriaceae > Enterobacter > Enterobacter sp. A8. Next base: position 255,174 of record NZ_SCMF01000003.1, on the reverse strand, counting down.
CGCGCCTGCTATCACCTGGGCAACCGCCACGTGCCGCTGCAAATCATGCCCGGCGAGTTGCGCTATCACCACGATCACGTCCTCGACGACATGCTGCGCCAGTTTGGGCTGGCGGTCACCTTCGCCAGCCTGCCGTTTGAACCTGAAGCAGGGGCCTACACCAGCGAGGCCCACAGCCATAGCCACTCTCACGCTCATTCACATTAAGGATTAATCATGCGTAAGTACTTACCCCTGTTACTGCTGGCCTTTTCCCTGCCTGCGCTGGCACATCCGGGACACGGTGCCGACAGCTTCCATGCTGGTTTTTTCCACCCGCTGACCGGACTTGATCACCTGCTGATGCTCGCCGGTGCGGGCGTGCTCTCCGCGCTGAGCGGCCGCAAGCTGCTGCTGCCTTTTGCCACCCTCGGGATGATGCTTGTCGGTGCCATTGCGGGCAGCCTGCTCGGCGGCTTTAGCGGCATGGAGATGCTGATTATCGCCTCGCTGGGCGTCTGCGGCGTGATGATGTTTAAAACCGAAAATCGTCTGTTGCTGGCGGTGCCTGCCCTGGCGATGTTCCACGGCTGGGCGCACGGGGTGGAGATGTCCGGCCACAGCTTCTGGCTCTTCACCAGCGGCTTTATGCTGGCCAGCGCCACGGTGCTGTGCGCCAGCTTCGCCGCCGGGTTACTGCTGCGCCGTCACGACGGACTGCGTAAAACCTTTGGCGGTGGGCTTATCGTCTCTGCCCTGCTGGCGCTGATGAGCTGATGGAGCTCGCCCGCCAGCGGCTGCGTCTGATGCAGCTCTCCAGTAGCAGCCTGCCGGTCGGGTCGTTTACCTGGTCGCAGGGGCTGGAGTGGGCCGTCGAGACAGGCTGGGTTACCGACGCAGAGGCGTTCAAAAACTGGCAAACCCTGCAGATGGAGCAGAGTTTTTTCTGCGTCGACCTGCCGCTATTTGCCCGGCTCTATCGGGCCTGTGAAGAGGGCGATCTGGCGGCAGCAAAACGCTGGACGTCATACCTGCTCGCCTGCCGGGAAACCCGTGAACTGCGGGAAGAAGAACGCAATCGCGGCGCCGCCTTTACGCGGCTCATCAAAAGCTGGGAGCCGGACTGCCCGCCCCCCTGGCAGCCGCTGTTTATGCAAAGCCAGCTCAGCGGCATGGCGTGGCTCGGCGTGCGTTGGGGTATTAGCGCGCACGAGCTGGCGCTGAGTCTGGGCTACAGCTGGATTGAGAGCGCGGTAATGGCCGGCGTCAAGCTGGTACCGTTTGGGCAACAGGCCGCACAACAGCTGATTATCGAACTCAGCGACCATTTTGCCGCCGGGTTTGAACAGGCATTTTTACGTGACGATGAGGCACTGGGCGCGGCGACGCCGCTTTCCGCCATCGCCTCTGCCCGCCACGAAACACAATATTCACGGTTATTCCGTTCCTGAGGATGCAACATGGCTGATTACAAACATCCCCTGCGCGTTGGCGTGGGCGGCCCGGTCGGTTCGGGCAAAACCGCGCTGCTGGAAGCGCTCTGCAAGGCGATGCGCGACACGTATCATCTGGCGGTAGTGACGAACGATATTTACACCAAAGAGGATCAACGCATTCTGACCGAAGCGGGCGCGCTTGAGCCGGAGCGCATTGTGGGCGTAGAGACGGGCGGCTGCCCGCACACCGCCATTCGCGAAGATGCCTCGATGAACCTGGCCGCGGTGGAAGCGCTCAGCGAGAAGTTCGGCAATCTGGATCTGATCTTCGTCGAAAGCGGCGGCGATAACCTGAGCGCGACCTTCAGCCCGGAGCTGGCGGATCTGACGATCTACGTGATCGACGTGGCCGAAGGGGAGAAGATCCCGCGCAAGGGCGGGCCGGGGATCACCAAATCCGATTTTCTGGTGATCAACAAAACCGATCTCGCGCCGTACGTGGGTGCCTCGCTGGAGGTGATGGCGCGCGACACCAACCGCATGCGTGGCGAGCGTCCGTGGACCTTTACCAACCTGAAGGCGGGTGACGGTCTGGCAACGATTATTACGTTTCTGGAAGAGAAAGGGATGCTGAGGATCTGAAAAAAGGCCTGGCGCAATGCCAGGCCGTGAGGGTTATTTACAGCTGTTACTGGAAGAACCCTGCTCGCGCCACGCGCCCCACTGGCCGCCGGTTCCCGGGGTTTCCTGACCCGGGTTGACATACCACTGGTTGAACCAAATTTTACCGTTGTAAGAGACTTTGGTGCATTTGGTCGGGTAAGCGATTTTGGCGTTATAGGCCGGTGCGGCAGGTTTTACCGGCGTATCGTCTTTTGCCGGGGTGTCGTCTTTCTCGGGTACCGCCGGCTTAGTGACCTTAATGGTCATGCTGTCCGTCGCGGTCCGTCCATCTGCGCCGGTTGTGGTCAGCGTGAAGACCGCTTCTCCCTCGCTGTTGGCAGGAATAACGGCATAGGCATGCGCGCTATCCACGCTCTTCACCAGCGTGCCGTTCAGGTTCGCCTCCAGCGAGAAGGTTTCCGCCCCTTTTGTCACGCTCCAGTTATACGATTTGGCATTCAGGCTCTTGCTGCCGTCCAGCGGGTAGGTGCTCACGCCCGTGGTCGGGGAGACCATGGTGTAATCCGCGCCTGCCGCAGCGGTTGGGGCCGGAGCGACAGGGGTGTTACCGTCTTTCAGCGCCATAATACGGGCTACCGCACGCTCCATGTCAGGCTGTGTCCCCACTTTTGCCGAATCCCCGTTCGCCAGCGGCGTACCGGTCTCCGCCAGAATCTGACGCATCTGACGCGGTGTCACGGTAATACCGTTGGCTTTGGCGATGCCTGACAGGCTTGCTACCACACCCGCAATAATCGGGTTCGCGGAAGAGGTTCCGGCAAAAGTCGCGGTATAGGAATCGTTAACGCCAGCGTTTTTATACAGATCGCCATAACCGGTGGTCACCACATCCCAGCAGCCCCAGGCAGAACTGGTAATGCGCGAGCCATAGGAGCTGAACGACGCTTTTTTACCGTCTTTTGCACAAAACGCACCCGCCAAAATAGCCCCGGAGTCCCGGACATTCACGTCATACTCCCCCCGGAACCCTGGGCTGTCCATATTGATATTCCCGTTACCTGCTGCCTCAATAACGTGAACACCTTTGTCGGTCAGCGCCTTAATAATATCGTAATAGGCGGTCTGGGATTCCATTGCGACCCAGCAATCCTTCTGACAACCCGCTGGATAACCCCCCGCAACTTGTATCCCGATCTGCACCACATCACCCGCTTTTAGCTGGGGGATTAAATTATAGAGGTTATTACTCGCGGAGGCCGCATACCCCATCCGGCTTTTCCAGGCTAAACCGCGAATACCGGTGCCCATATCTTTCGCCGCCATAATCCCCACTGAAGCGGTGTCGTGATCATGGCTTGCAACATACGTCGTCTTGCCAGAGCTGAGACTCATCGGCGGTAAGTTGGCATGGCTGGTATTCCAGGCATCAATCTCCGCCGAAATAATCGTTACCCCTTCACCCGCACTGCCTGCATAGCGATCAACACTGTCGCGGTTGACGCCCCCCATATAATAACCAGTGCGCTTAACATCCGGCGCTTTGAGATAATCCTGCTTATTGCGGAAATCCGGAATGGCAGCAGACGTTAAATTAACATTCAGGGAGGACTTTAACTGTGGCGTAAGGGCCGTGTCATCCAGCGATACCGGCTCGGCTTCCGGGTACACAAACTCTACGTTCTGATTTTGTTCAAGCTCGGTGATAATATGGTTAATATATGTTTTATCCTGACTTTTATCTTTCGGTAACTCGATGCGCAGATAACGGTCAAAACCATAGCGTTTATTAAGCTCCGTCAATTCAGAGGATTGAGTAGAACTACGCAAGTTGGTCGGACGGAACATATTTGTTGTTGTCAGGGAAGCGTCGCTCAAGGTAATTTTATTGTTTGTGGCTTTTAACAGACCTGTCGTCGGTTTTAGCTTGAGCACAATTGCGGTGTAGGTGGCATTATCCTGTGCAAATTCATTTTGCACCAGAGTTTCAGCCGCAGCAGAGAATGAAATTGCTGCACAAATAAAAAGAGATAAAGCGCTTTTTTTCATGATAATCACGGTTCCTGTGTGAATTGAAATTTTTCCTTTTTCAGTATCACTGACACACGGACCGCGAAGAATAAGAGTGGCCTACTCTAATGAACAGAGTTTTCTCTAAATAATTAAGAAAATTCCATACTGCGTTAATTTATATTTCGCAATGCAACGATACACCTGGATACAAAAAACGTAAAGCTTAATCATTATGAAATAATCAAGAGCCGTCGGCGTTAAAAATATTCTCGTTACTGCTGCGACTTTACCGCAAAATGAATTTTAATAACATTATATCTTGCGAGGTGTTCCAACCGCCGTTGGCCCCGCCATTTCATGAAAGGGTTAATACGACGCATCATTATGGACATTAAAATCGTTATCGCTGAAGAATCCTCGTTAATTCGACGCGGCTTATCCTCCATGATGCAGTCCCTCTCGTTACCCGCCGTTGGCATGGATCAGAGGTGCGTTCTGATCGGTGAGGCAGCGGCCTCCGCTGAACTTCAGTCGCTTCTTGGCCAGCATAATCCGGATATCGCTATTCTTGGCTATTCGCTGACAACCAGCCTCAGCCGCCCTCCGCTCGGGGGAATGGACGGGCTGAAGCTCTTGAGATGGCTTAAACAGACCTACCCTGCGCTTAATATTATCCTGCTCTCGCCCTATGCAAACGCCACGCTTATCCGTCAGGCGCTAAAGGAAGGAGTCAGAGCGTACTTATCACGTGATATCAACGAGAAAACCTTAAGCCAGGCGATTACCACGGTCCTGAAAGGCGAGATTTATATCGAAAACCAGCTGGTGAATATGCTTTTCCGTCATGAAAAGACGGACGTGGAGAAACTCTCTCCACGGGAAATTGACGTGCTGCGCCTGATTTGTAAGGGATTAAATTTGAAGGAGATTGCACAGTTTATGCATTTGAGCATCAAAACGGTCAGCGCACATAAGGTCCGGGCGATGGAAAAGCTGGACGTACAAAACGATTGCCAGCTTTACTCTTTGATCATCAAGAACCAGATGTTTGAGATCGGGATGTAAACGTCTCCCGCCGTTAAGACGGGAGCGTCGGTCAAGCTTCCGGCAGCTCCGCCAGCGGCCAGCGTGGGCGTACAGAGACGCTCAGATCCGCCGTTGCGCCAGCGTTCAGGCGCACCATCCCGGCGTAGGCGATCATCGCCCCGTTATCGGTACAGAATTCCGGGCGCGCATAAAACACTTCCCCGCGACGCTTTTGCATCATCTCCGCCAGCTTCGCACGCAGCGTACGGTTAGCGCTGACGCCACCCGCCATCACCAGGCGCTTAAAGCCGGTCTGATCCAGCGCGCGTTTACACTTGATCATCAGCGTATCGACCACCGCATCTTCGAATGCGCGAGCGATGTCCGCACGGGTCTGCTCGCTGTCATCATTATTGCGGATGGTATTGGCGGCGAAGGTTTTCAGGCCGGAGAAGCTGAAATCCAGCCCCGGACGGTCGGTCATTGGACGCGGGAAGACAAAACGCCCTTCCGTGCCCTGCGACGCCATTTTCGAGAGCATCGGGCCGCCCGGGTAATCCAGACCCAGCAGCTTAGCGGTTTTGTCGAAGGCTTCTCCGGCAGCGTCATCAATCGACTCGCCCAGCAGCTCATACTTACCAATACCCGTCACGCTAATCAGCTGGGTATGGCCGCCAGAGACCAGCAGCGCCACAAACGGGAATTCGGGCGGATTCTCTTCCAGCATCGGTGCCAGAAGATGCCCTTCCATATGGTGAACCGGAATGGCCGGAACATCCCACGCGAAGGCCAGGGAACGGCCCACCGTCGCACCGACCAGCAGCGCGCCGACCAGACCCGGGCCTGCCGTGTAGGCGACGGCATCAATATCAGTTGAGTTCAAGCCGGCCTCTTTCAGCGCCGCCTGAATCAGGGGAACCGTTTTACGTACGTGGTCACGAGAGGCCAGTTCAGGCACGACGCCGCCGTAGTCAGCATGCAATTTCACCTGACTATACAGTTGGTTGGCCAGAAGCCCTTTTTCGTCGTCGTAAATGGCGATGCCGGTTTCATCGCAGGATGTTTCAATACCCAGTACACGCATGACTTGTTTTACCTCGTTTCAGTACCGCGCAGTGTAGAGCCTGGGCGGGTTGATGTAAAACTTTGTTCGCCCCAGGACATCCGCTCGTGTATACTCTTCCCCCTTATAAAAGTCCCTTTCAAAAACGCGTCGGTGCTTTACAAAGCAGCAGCATTTGCAGTAAAATTCCGCACCATTTTGAAATAAGCTGGCGTTGATGCCAGCGGCAAACCGAATTTATCAAAGGTGAGAGTTACATGCCGGTAATTAAAGTACGTGAAAACGAGCCGTTCGACGTAGCACTGCGTCGCTTCAAACGTTCATGCGAGAAAGCAGGTGTTCTGGCTGAAGTTCGTCGTCGTGAGTTCTATGAAAAACCAACGACTGAACGTAAGCGCGCTAAAGCTTCTGCAGTGAAACGTCACGCGAAGAAACTGGCTCGCGAAAACGCACGCCGTACTCGTCTGTACTAATCCGTTGAGGGCGACAGTCCTCAATTGACAGACAGAGTAATAGTCGTAAGGCCGTGCTTCCGGAAGGAATGCGCGGCTTGTTTTCGTTTATGAGTTGCTAAAAACTTTTGGGGCATATGGCCGGACGAATCCCACGCGTTTTCATCAATGACCTGCTGGCAAGAACCGACATCGTCGATCTTATCGACGCGCGGGTAAAGCTGAAAAAGCAGGGCAAGAACTACCATGCGTGCTGTCCTTTCCATAACGAAAAAACCCCCTCCTTCACCGTCAACGGTGAAAAGCAGTTTTACCATTGCTTCGGCTGTGGCGCACACGGTAATGCCGTCGATTTTTTAATGAACTACGACAAGCTCGAGTTCGTTGAAACCGTCGAAGAACTGGCGGCGATGCACAACCTTGAAGTGCCGTATGAAGCGGGCAGTGGACCAAGCCAGATAGAGCGCCATCAGCGTCAAACGCTGTATCAACTGATGGATGGCCTGAATTCGTTTTACCAACAGTCTCTTAAGCACTCTGCGGCTGAGCCTGCGCGTCAGTATCTGAACAAGCGCGGACTGAGCGACGATGTCATTGCGCGTTTCGCTATTGGTTACGCCCCGCCCGGCTGGGACAACGTGTTAAAGCGTTTTGGCGGCAATAGCGAAGATCGTAAATCGTTGATCGACGCAGGTATGCTGGTCACCAACGACCAGGGACGAAGCTACGACCGCTTCCGCGAACGGGTGATGTTCCCGATCCGCGACAAGCGTGGCCGGGTGATTGGTTTTGGTGGTCGCGTGCTGGGTGATGCCCTGCCCAAGTACCTCAACTCCCCGGAAACCGACATTTTCCATAAGGGCCGTCAGCTTTACGGCCTTTATGAGGCGCAGCAGGCAAATGCGGAACCTCCGCGCCTTCTCGTCGTCGAAGGGTATATGGATGTCGTTGCGCTGGCGCAGTATGACATCAATTACGCAGTAGCCTCGTTGGGCACATCCACCACGGCCGATCATATTCAGCTGCTGTTTCGGGTGACCAACAACGTCATCTGCTGCTACGACGGTGACCGCGCAGGGCGCGATGCCGCCTGGCGTGCGCTGGAAACTGCGCTACCTTATATGACCGACGGGCGGCAGTTACGCTTTATGTTCCTGCCCGACGGTGAAGACCCGGATACGCTGGTGCGTAAAGAGGGCAAAGCGGCGTTTGAAGCGCGGATGGAGCAGGCTCAGCCGCTCTCCACGTTCTTGTTTAACAGCCTGATGCCGCAGGTTGATTTAAGTACCCCTGACGGGCGCGCGCAGCTCAGCACGCTGGCGCTGCCGTTAATCAGCCAGGTGCCCGGCGAAACGCTGCGCATCTATCTGCGTCAGGAGTTAGGCAACAAGCTCGGCATTCTGGATGACAGCCAGCTTGAACGTTTAATGCCAAAACAGGCTGAAAACGGCACGGTTCGCCCCGCGCCTCAGCTAAAACGCACAACCATGCGTATACTGATAGGGTTACTGGTCCAAAACCCCGAACTTGCGCCGCAAGTGCCATCGCTGGCGGGTTTGAACCACGAAAAATTGCCCGGACTTGGCTTATTTTCAGAACTGGTCAACACATGTTTGTCTCAGCCAGGTCTGACCACCGGACAACTTTTAGAACATTATCGCGGCACAAAAGAGGCCGCTACCCTTGAAAAATTGTCGATGTGGGACGATATAGCAGATAAGGACATTGCAGAAAAAACGTTCACCGACTCACTCAACCATATGTTTGATTCGATGCTCGAGCTGCGCCAGGAAGAGTTGATTGCTCGCGAGCGCACACACGGTTTGAGCAGCGAAGAACGCCGGGAGCTCTGGATGATAAACCAGGAACTGGCGAAGAAATAAGCAAAAAGACAAAAGTATTTAACGGCTTAAGTGCCGAATATCGATCGGGAAGCCCCCGGCAGCCGCACTGAGAGGCAGCGGCAAAAATATAAGTACGCCCTCGCTTTAAAGGTTGGCAAACCATCGCCGACACCAATCAAACGAATTAAGTGTGGATACCGTCTTATGGAGCAAAACCCGCAGTCACAGCTGAAACTTCTTGTCCAACGTGGTAAGGAGCAAGGCTATCTGACCTATGCCGAGGTCAATGACCATCTGCCGGAAGATATCGTCGATTCAGATCAAATCGAAGACATCATCCAAATGATCAATGACATGGGCATTCAGGTGATGGAAGAAGCACCGGATGCCGATGATCTGTTGCTGGCTGAAACCTCCAACAACACTGACGAAGATGCGGAAGAAGCTGCTGCACAGGTACTGTCCAGCGTGGAATCTGAAATCGGGCGTACCACTGACCCGGTCCGCATGTACATGCGCGAAATGGGTACCGTTGAACTGTTGACCCGCGAAGGCGAAATTGACATCGCAAAACGCATCGAAGACGGGATCAACCAGGTTCAGTGCTCTGTTGCTGAGTACCCGGAAGCGATCACCTATCTGCTGGAGCAGTACGATCGTGTTGAAGCGGAAGAAGCGCGTCTGTCCGATCTGATCACCGGTTTTGTCGACCCGAACGCTGAAGAAGATATGGCCCCAACCGCCACTCACGTCGGTTCTGAACTGTCTCAGGAAGAGATGGATGACGACGAAGACGAAGATGAAGAAGAGAGCGACGACGACAGCGCCGATGATGACAACAGCATCGACCCGGAACTGGCACGTGAGAAGTTCGCCGAACTGCGTACCCAGTACGAAGTGACGCGTGACACCATCAAAGCCAAAGGCCGCAGTCACGCTGCTGCTCAGGAAGAGATCCTGAAACTGTCTGAAGTCTTCAAACAGTTCCGCCTGGTGCCAAAACAGTTCGACTACCTGGTGAACAGCATGCGCGTGATGATGGATCGCGTACGTACCCAGGAACGTATCATCATGAAGCTGTGCGTTGAGCAGTGCAAAATGCCGAAGAAGAACTTCATCACCCTCTTCACCGGCAACGAAACCAGCGAAACCTGGTTCAACGCGGCTATCGCGATGAACAAACCGTGGTCTGAAAAACTGCACGACGTGAAAGAAGACGTGCATCGCGGTCTGCAGAAGCTGCAGCAAATTGAAGAAGAGACCGGCCTGACCATCGAGCAGGTCAAAGACATCAACCGTCGTATGTCCATCGGTGAAGCGAAAGCCCGCCGTGCGAAGAAAGAGATGGTTGAAGCAAACTTACGTCTGGTTATCTCTATCGCCAAGAAATACACCAACCGCGGTCTGCAGTTCCTGGATCTGATTCAGGAAGGCAACATCGGTCTGATGAAAGCGGTAGATAAGTTTGAATACCGTCGTGGTTACAAGTTCTCCACCTATGCGACCTGGTGGATCCGTCAGGCAATTACCCGCTCTATCGCGGATCAGGCGCGCACTATCCGTATTCCGGTGCATATGATTGAGACCATCAACAAGCTCAACCGTATTTCCCGCCAGATGCTGCAGGAGATGGGTCGCGAGCCGACGCCGGAAGAGCTGGCTGAACGCATGCTGATGCCGGAAGACAAGATCCGTAAAGTGCTGAAGATCGCCAAAGAGCCAATCTCCATGGAAACACCAATCGGTGATGATGAAGATTCGCATCTGGGTGATTTCATCGAGGATACCACCCTCGAGCTGCCGCTGGACTCTGCCACCACCGAGAGCCTGCGTGCTGCCACGCACGACGTTCTGGCTGGCCTGACCGCCCGTGAAGCGAAAGTACTGCGTATGCGTTTCGGTATCGATATGAACACCGACCACACGCTGGAAGAAGTGGGTAAACAGTTTGACGTTACCCGCGAACGTATCCGTCAGATCGAAGCGAAGGCGCTGCGTAAACTGCGCCATCCGAGCCGCTCTGAAGTGCTGCGTAGCTTCCTGGACGATTAATCCAGGTAAACAGCAAAAAGCTCCCAATCGGGAGCTTTTTTTTTGTTTATTCCCTCTCCCTGTGAGAGAGGGCCAGGACGAGGCATCAGGCCGCAGAGCCCCCTAAAGCCCCCGTACCACCAGCGCCTCGTCGAGCTCCCTGTAAGCTTCCACCAGTTTATCCAGCGTTGCCCTGTTAAGTCCGCTCGGGTTTGGCAGCACCCATACCTGCGTCACACCGATGGTGATGGCCTGTTTCCCCCATTTCACCCCGCGCTGGCTGAACGCCTGCTCATAGGCCTGTTTCCCCAGAATCGCCAGCGCGGCAGGCTGGTAGTCTTCGATCTTCTTAATCAGTTCCCGCCCGCCAGTGCGCAGCTCATGCAGGTTGACTTCGCTCGCCTGCACGGTTGGTCGCTCCACCAGCATGGTGATCCCGCAGCGCGTATCCAGCAGATGCTGCTCCTCTTCAGGCTTGAGTAACCGGTCGGTAAAGCCGGCCTGGTAGATCACTTTCCAGAAGCGGTTCCCCGGATGAGCAAAGTGAAAACCGGTATGCGCCGAGGATTTACCGGGGTTGATCCCACAGAACACCACCCGTAATCCCGGGGCCAGAATATCGTTGATCATATTTACTCCCGATTGATACATCATCATGGAAGTATAAAGGATTGATTATGCGTTGTTTATAAAAACAGCAGGCGGGTGTGAATGGCTGGATTGCTGCGGGGAGTTACATTATAATCCACCGCCACGGCCCCTTAGCTCAGTGGTTAGAGCAGGCGACTCATAATCGCTTGGTCGCTGGTTCAAGTCCAGCAGGGGCCACCAAATTTTAGCTTTACAATCATATGATTAAGCCACTCACATGAGTGGCTTTTTTGTTGGCTTAATTTTCAGTGGCGATGAAATGGCGGTATCGCTGAGTTCTTACAGAGATAAAAAAAACCGCACGAGGCGGTTTTTTTGACTGATGCGGCTATCGTTAACTGCGGTTCACCGAGGGCGCCCGGGCACGTTCCGGCATGCCAGGGGCTGCAATCAGGCGCTCTACCGACTCCATGGTGACAAACGTACAGCTGCAATCAACGTTGGTGCACTGGTGATAACGCTCTTTGGTATTTTCACTCAAATAGCGACTGGTTCGCGCATGTGCCGAGTGCTTGCATTTAGGACAATGAAACATACCGCCTCCGTTTAATTCGCTTTTTGTGAATTAATAATACCCCAAAAGCGTAAAATTAAAAGCGTACTACTCGCTTTCGATGGAAAATTTTTCGTCGGCAATGTCAGGTTCAAGATTCACCTCCGTCGTAAAGCCTCTTCCGTCAAGGGTGTGAACGACCCGGCTGACGATCCACGCTTGCTCGTCAATCGCCCGCTTGAAGCCTTTCACCTGAAGGGGTGTTTCGGGAAAAAGGTCAGCTTTTCCCAGCGCCAGCTGGATAGAAAATTTCACTACCCCGCGCTGTAAAGCACGCCATTTGGCTTCAGCCGCTCTGAGTGCCTGCGCTTCGGAGGCAAAAATAGTGGTCAGCTCAAAGACGTTATCGGCGGCGCCAACCAACGTCTCCTGCGGCGTTTGCTCCGTGCTGCCGGATACGGCTGCGGCATCCGGATGAGGTAACGCGCCTGTCGCTGCCGCCGGTGGCAGACGATTGATGCTGACCTTTGGGTGTTGTTGTTTAGGATCGCTCGTTTGCAGCCATTTGGCCGTCACGCCGGAATATGCTTCGCGATCGGCGATGGAAAAGCTGTGTTTATCACCATCGGCGCGTTCAATCACCTTCAACGCAACCGGTTTGCCGCTGGCCGTCACGGCGCCGCCCGCTTTCATGAAAAGCACCTTCCCTTCCTTAACGGCGACAAACGCGCCATTGCGTTCAGCCAGGCGGGAGAGAAACGCAGCATCGGACTCCTGAGTTTGGTCGATATGCGCAATGGCTATGGATGAAAATTCCGCCGCCACGCTGGCGCTAAGCTGGTTGCGCTGCGCGATGGTATCAACAATTGCGCCGAGGGTGGTGTCATGCCATGACTGCTCGCGGCGAACGTTGAGCTTGCCACGAAAATCGGCGCTGCGCCCCCGAATGGTTAACCGGTCCGGCGCCCCCCGAAATTCAATATCATCGACCGTGAAATTCCCCTTCAGCTCCAGAGGGGTACCCTGCCAGCCCAGCCATAGTGTTATAAACGCGCCGCGAGCCGGCAGGTCTAACAGATCGTCGGAATCATCCAGCTCAATGTCCACCTGATCGGCTTCCAGGCCTCGGTTGTCAGTCATGGTCAAGCGGATAAGGCGATGGCTAAAATTTTGCGTAATATCACGGCCATTAAGCTTGAGCATAAAATCGGGGGCGATTTTCCCCCCTGCCCGGATATTCATTTCCGTGATCATCCCAGCAGCCCTCCAATTTCGGTACGCGCGCTGGTCACCAGCTCTTCAGCCTGTGTTCTCAGGTCGCCAAACATCGCCATCAGCGATTCGTCAACCCGCTTCAGAGAAAGCGTAAAATCAATTTTCCGCGCCGTACCATCGCTGTAAAAATCCGTATGGGTGTGCGTCACCTTATCAATCACAAACATGCCATGAATAATGCCCGTCCCGTCGATCAGCGGCCAGGCACGCCCCTCATTCGCCATCAGTTCGATGGCTTTCAGGGACAATCGCCCTCCGGTAATTTCAGGATAAAGCGTTCCGGAGAGCGTATGGGATGTATCGCCCTCACCCAGATACTGCCAGGCTTTGGGCTTCCCGATGCGATCGTTAGAGGCCCAGCGGTAATCCTTTGAAAACTGCATTGACTGATACGGCAAGGTTCGTCGCTCAAAGACAAACAGCCCCAGCACCATTAACATTTTCTCTCTCCTTACTCATACATAAAGTGGGATCGCTGGTCCGCCGCTTTCTGTCTGTCTCTGTTGTCCAGGGCATCCTGAATTTGGCGGCTGAGGTCCGCTCCGGATGTCATATCTCCCTGCAGCGTGAAGTGATATTCGCTCCTGCTCTGATCGACGTAAGAGCGTCCGCCAGTGGCCAGCGCTGGCTGATACTTCAGATAACCACCATAGGTCGATGTCGGCGGAATATACGCACTGCCCGGCGCAGAGGAAGCCGCCTCTGCGTTAGCCGCAGCGGGCTCGATGTTGTCCGACTTTGTTTTGATAAGACCGAGTTTATCCAGTAGCCAGGTCGCCTTGCTGCTCAGAGTGTTGAACAGATTAAGCGGTGCCATCAACGCCTCCCCGAGCATCTGACCGAACATCACCCCCGCGTTTTTGCAACTGTCGAGCGTTTCCTGAGTCGTTTTGATTGGCGTAATCAGGTCGGTGAACCACTGCCAGATCCCGCCCAGCTTCTCTGAGATGAAACCAAACGCCTGCAGAAGTGGAGAAAACAGCTCGCCCAGTGGAGCAAAAGCCACAGAAAGCCCTTCCATCACCCCGGTAAAGAAGGCGCTGACTGGTTCCCAGTATTTAAAAATCAGTAATGCACCCGCCGCAATCGCCGCACCAATGGCAATGATGGGCCAGCTGAGGGCACCCAGGATCGCCATGATGCTGCCGCCGACCACGCTGAAGGCGGTGCCTAACATCCCGGCGGCGGTAATGACCAGGTTCAGGCCGGTCACCATCGGCGCAACGACCATGCCCAACCCGCCCACTATGCCGGCAAACGCCTGCGCGCCGACGATAACCCCGACCAGGCCTTGCGTCAGTGCGGGGTTGGCATTCACCCACAGAGAGAGCGTACTGATCCACCCGGTCGCGGTGGTGGTCAGGGTACGCAGGGCGCCATCCGCCTTATCAAATACATCCATCTTCAGGCCGTTCCACACCGCCTGAAGCTTGCCTATATCACCGGCAAGGTTATCGGACTGAACGGCAGCTACCCGCGCGGTACTGCCCTTTGCCCCCTGGAGCTGCTTACGTTTCTCAGACAGCGTTCCATTACCCGCGGCGGAGACCAGTACCGCAGCGCCTTGCGCGTTTTCCTGACCGAAAATGGTCTTCAGGTACGCCATCTGCTGCGCGGTACCGAGCTGGCTCTTTTCAAAGGATGCGGAGAGGGCTTCAAGGATCTGCTCGGCAGGCAGCAGATTGCCTTGTCCATCATGGGTCTGTACGTTCAGTTCACTCAGCGCGGCAGAACCCTGACCGTTCTGCATCTGCAGATGGCTCAGCACAGCGCTGACCCCGGCGCCAGCCGTGCTCCCTTTCATCCCCTTTTCCATCAGAATGCCAAGCAGCGCGGTCGTCTCTTCAAGGCTCACGCCAGCGCCGCTGGCAGTTGGCGCAACAGAGGCCACGGCAGCACCCAGCTCGGTAAGGCTGGTGTGAGAGGAGGTAAATCCGCGGGTCAGCACGTCTGCGACACGCTCAGCATCGGTATTGGCCAGGTTGAACGCGGTCTGTGCATTGCTGATGATGTCGGCGGCGTTTGCGGCATCGACATTTCCCGCGAGGCTGAGATTAACCGCAGGAAGCGTGGCCGCAAGCACACCATCGGCGTCATATCCTGAACGAACCAGCTCGGTCTGCGCCCGGGTGACCGCCTCCGTTGAGGTTCCCGTACCGGCACTGACGTCCCGCGCCTGCTGACGAATAGCCTCAAGTCTGGCATCCCCCTTCTCCAGACCAAGACTGGCCTGAATAGCGGACATCTGCTTTTCAGCACTGATACCCGGCGCCATAAACCGGGACGTCTGGTCAAAGCCCGTCTTTGCCATGCTCACGCCTGTGCCAGCGATCTGATGCACACGCGTGGCAACACGTTTGCCGGATTCGTAGCGACGCTGAACGGCATTGAGCCGCTCCTGCTGCTGATTAACCCGGGCGAGTGCCTCTCGTTGTCCGTTGAGCTGCTGCGTTTTTTCGCCGATGCTCTTTCTTAAACGACGTTCATCTGCTGCCAGGGTCCGGGTATTAATCCCCGCCTGCGCAAGTTCGCCGCGCTGACGCTGGACGGACTGGCGCAGTGTGTTGTACTCAAGCTTCAGGGCGGCGGCAGACTGGCGGGCTGCCGTCAGCGCATCGTTCTGCTCACGGGTGGGGTTTTGCGTGTTTTTCAGTTCACGCGCCAGCGCCGCCGTCTGTTGTCTCGCCAGGGCAAGCGCCTGCCCCGTCATGGTGAGCTGACTGCTTGTTTTTCTGAATCCATCGACGCGGGCCGCCTGCTCATCGAGCGCGCGCAGCGCCGCCTGCGATTCACCGATCTCTCCCTCAAGAGAGAGACTGGCATTGTGGATAGCTTTGAGCGGTCGGCTTGCCCTGGCGACTGCATCCAGCAGCGCCTGAAGTCTGACATTATTACTCATGGTGGTTTCCGCTTCGCTGCAGCGCCTTTTCGCGCCATATGAGGAGTTCGGTCACGCTCAGGGGGTACAGCTCTGACGGCGGCCAGTGAAAAATCACCGCGATATCCGCCATCAGATCGTCGACCGACAGGTTTTCAGGAAATTTCAGCGAGCCGAAGTCGGTGACAAAAAACCGACCACCTTACCGGCAAAAGAGAGCAGGTCGGAGGCATCCAGACGTGCAATCTCATGTTCAGTCAACGCCGGAGAGGTCATTCGCGGCAGCACTTTAATCAGGGCATCCACGTCGGATTGCGCCAGCGACGCCAGCGATACGCCACGCAAGGTGCCCGCATTGGGTTTTGCGACGGTCACTTTTTCGATTTTTTGCTCGCCGCGCAGAACGGGGCTATCAAGCGTGACGGTGTTTGGGTTTTCGCTTTCGTTGATAACAGTCTCGTTGATATTTTCCATTTCATTACTCTCAAAAGGGTAAGTAACCGGCCAGCAGCTGCGGCCGGTTAAGGGTTACAGGCCGATGGCCTTACGGTGTTCCGCCAGACGATCGACGCCGTCGACTTTCAGCACCATGTTGATGATGTCAATCTCGATAACCTCTTTGCCATCGATAGTGAGCTGGTAGTAAGCGCACTCGGTGGACATCTTGGTCGTGCCGCTTTCGCCCTGCTTGTTCTCGCCGCCGTCAAACTCTTTGTGACGGCCACGCATCACGATCTCCACCGCAGAGATTTCGCCGGTATCGTCACGCTGGAAGGATCCGGTAAAACGCAGCGGCACGCTGTCCGCGCCTGGCGAGGCATACTGCGCCCACAGAGCAACGTCCGGCAGACCACCAATGGTCCACTCCAGCGCCAGCGCATCATCGTCCAGGCCGAGGTCGACAGAGACCGAGCCCGGCATACCGCCGCCGCGATACTTCTCCAGCTTGCGGGTGAGCTTCGGTAAGGTGACAGACTCAACAACGCCCATATAGCTCAGGCCATCGTTGAACATATTCAGATATTTAAGTTTGCGTGGTAACGCCATGCTGCAGCTCCTTAGCTGTTAACCGAATCTGACAGGTCTGCCAGATAGGTATCGGTGATGCGCTGGCGCAGGGTCAGATTCTCCAGCGGCGGAACAGGGGTGTAGTCGTAATCGATATACAGTTTCCCCGCTTTGAGGGTCGACACGTCATTCGATTCCGGGTCATACCAGCAGGAGCCGTCAACGATGTAGCCATTGGTTTTCAGCTCACGGAATTTGGCATTGATACCGGAAATGATGTCGCGAATAAGCGTTGGGGTAATGGGTTTATCCATCGCCCATGCGTGCGCTTCCGCCATGGTGTCGGCCAGTACCTGCGCGGTACGGGTGTAGTTTTCAAACAGGAATAACGGATCGTCAGAGCAGGTACGGTTGCCCCAGAATTTGAAACCGTCATTGCGAATCAGCGTGGTCACGCCCGCCTGGTTAAGCAGGTTGGCATCGGTGGCCTGTTCCTGCAGGTCCCAGGAGACAGAGGCGCTCACCCCGGTAACACCGTTAACACCGACGTTGGACAGGGTTTTATGCCAGCCGGTGGTCTGGTCGATTTTGGCGCGCAGGCCAAGTGCGCGTGCGGTCGCCCAGGCCGTTTTGGTCGCGTTCGTGGTGGTATCCCACGCCAGGAAATCCGGGTGAATAACCATCAGCTCACGCTGGCTGAAGTTTTTGCGATAGTTGATCGCCTCAGGAATGGTTTTACAGCCCCATGCGCTGACATAGCCAAACGCACGCAGGCTCTGGCACGTCGCTGCCAGCGCGGTCGCCACTTCCTGCGAATCCAGCCCCGGCACACCAAGAATGCGTGGTTTAACGCCGGTCACCGTTTTGGCGGTGAGAAGTGCCTTCAGGCCGGTGTATTTGCCGTTTTCGTCGGTGGTACCAATGATGTTAGAAATGGTTTCTTTCTGTGCGGCTTCCGGGTCTTCCGGGTTATCGACACCTTCGGCCACGCGAACAACAACGACAACCGGTTTGCACTGATCGGCAATCGCCTGAAGGGAAGCGGACAGCGTGCCTGTTTTCCCGGCTTTCGCAATCGCGGATTGTACATTGGTAATGAGCACTGGCTCGTTAAGAGGGAATGTCTGTTCGTCAGCATCGCTGGCCGTACAGACCATACCGATGATTGCCGTCGAGACGGTGGAAATGGTGCGTGTGCCATCGTTGATTTCGATGACTTCCACGCCATGGTGATAGTCGCCCATCCGTTTAACTCCGTGGTTTAGTGGTGAGGGTATTTTCTGTGGAGCGCGCGATGGATGCGACGTATTGGGGTTGGGGAAAGGATTACACAACAAACGAAAAGCCCTCCGGGAGGAGGGCTTGAGGTCAGGCCGGGCGTTCTGGCCATTGAATATCTGGGGCTTTGCTGAGATCCAGTCTGTTTAACAATACGCGGTAACGCTTCCAGAGTAGCAGCGTGGCCGCTTCTTCATCGGTGGCAATTCCGAGCTCGACTGCATCCTCGAGCGGAGTAATAATTTCATTCGCCGTTTTCATCAAAAATAATTTTTGTGACGATGCCTGATTTACTTGTTCTTCGTGTGTCGGTTCCGGTGGTTCCGTCAGAACAGGATAACCATTATTATCAGAAACAATCATTTTTCCAACGGCCTGCCCTGCCATCAATGATTCATAATCGTCATCCAGCACAGTTACATAATTATCCGGCCACGAACCGGCGGAACGGTAGTCTGCCTCCAGAGCATTATTATAAAAAGCGCCCGTAGCGTGACAATAAACATATCCCATATTAATAACCTCTCGCTTCGAAATACACTTTGACTTCACCACTACCAGCAATGTAGGTAAAACCTGAAGCATCAGGATTTTGAACATAAATATTCTGATCATGGAACCCATTGGTATAAAGCAGTGTTAGCTGCACGCTGACGCAAGTAGTTGGAAACGCAGTTGGGAAGGTTATCCGTGTAGAGTCCGCTGTACGTGTTGCAATCCCCCACTGCTTCATAATTCCTGTAGTATTGTCTTTCTCCCAACCGCTTGCCGCCCTACTGGCCGTGTTTTTCAGATTATAACGAGCATCGCTTTCGGCTTTTGTGTATGCTCCGGTTTTTGCCATATAACCCGCATCGCTTTGCCCTTTGGTATAATAACGGGAGTCGAAATTAGCAAAACTTCCGGGAATGAGCTGGCCTGGCGCGCTAAAATTACCACTGGTATCCCATTTATAATTGACATCCTGACCGCCACTGCCTTTCATGTGCAAATGCCATGAAAGAGCGGTATCAGCGACAAGAGACCCCATTGAAAAAGCCCATGAATTGACACCGGCGATGCTTGCCTGTTGTTTTAAAGCTGGATGGTATTCACTCGCACCGGTTGTCGAATATGAGTTAAAAAAAGCTGCTTTTGTTTTGTACTGTTCTGCCCATGCAAGTGCACCGGCATAACCCGCTGTAATTTCCTTAGTGGCGAAAATGGTGTTGCCTACAGTAAATGGTGTCTCAGATTGTAATGCCCCGGTTTCCAGGCTAACCCGTAATGGACGCAATGAATTGTAGTTTCCGTAAGCATCGCCCTTATTCGTCAGCATCAGATAAAGATTATTACCGTCGTTGCGCCAGAAACATCCGTAGTTTCCATATGCAATCCGATAACTATTTGCGGAAATGGATTGTACTTCTCCGTTTGAACGCAAATAACCGCTAAATTGTCCGGCGCCGTTTGCCTGAAGCAATAGCGAGCCATCTTTATTTCGCTGAGAGTAAAAGTGATAGCCTGTATCGTCCCCCAGTTCAACGACAGTTGGCCGGTCTACATTCCCCCAAAGGCGCCAGTTTGCATTCTTGTCAGAGGTGTTGGCTGAAACAAAGGCAAGCTTTTTCGTGTTTCCCGAATAAAATCCGCCAAGTTGCGAAGTAATATTCCCCCGAACTCTCAGGCCTGTACTCGCGCTAATTGCCAGCTCCTCCTGCGAATCGGTACTGCCTGTCGCCAGACGGTATTCGCCCCCCTGAACGGTTTCATGCCAGATAGTGTCCGTCGCTCCGCCGCGCATTTTACGCAGATAATTTTTAGTGCCTGTCGTGGCGTTGGAAAGTGCCGTTAAGTTGTAGGTGGCCTGTGCTACAGCGTCCTGATTTAATGTTCCGGTCATACTGTCACCGGCTTTACTGACTCGCTCACTGGCATTTATATTGGCTGCAGTAGCGTTGTCGTTTGCGGATTTAACCGCCTTCGGCGTCGCTGCCAGCACCTCCGACACACTGTCAATCGCACTGCTGAGCTGGACAAGCCCCTTACGCGCCGTAGTGGCATCTACCGCGGTGTACTTGGCGTTCGCCAGATCATACGCCGCCTTCACTGCCTTCGGCGTTGCCGCCAGCACCTCAGAGACACTGTCAGTGGCACTACTCAGCTGAACGATCCCCTTACGCGCCGTGGTTGCATCCGCTGCGGTATATTTCCCGTTCGCCAGATCGTACGCTGCCTTTACCGCTTTCGGCGTTGCGGCAAGCACCTCAGACGCGCTGTCGGTGGCGCTGCTTAACTGGGTGAACCCCTTTGCGGTCAGCGTGGCGTCCGGATGGCGGCGGGACTGCTCATGCTCCGTCAGCTTCCCGTCGACGTATTCCTGCGTGGCCATCACCGTTGAGGTGTCAATCGTCAACTCGACGGAGGAAATATCGCTCACCATAATAACCATGCGAAGCGTCTGCGCGCGTCCTGACCCCTCTGCCAGCGCGGGCTTATAGCTTTCAGCCATATTCCCGACGGCAATCAGCGTTCCGGTATCGTCATAAAGACCCATCTCACGCATCCAGAAACCGCCCACCTCAGGCGGGATCAGCAGCTCCGCCACAACGTAGTTTTTGTTCTTCTTGTCCTGGCTGATTTTATTCAGCGCGTGGCGCCAGACTTCATTCACCAGCTTTGTCTGGCTGGCATCTGGAACGGGCAACGCACCGCCGCCGTCGCCGACCGCCATTGCGGTGAAGTTCACTTTCTTCGCGTTCGGGACGGTTGCTGCAGCCAGTTTTTCTGCACCGGCTTTGGTGATAACCGTTTTAAATTTCACTGTCATTATGCTCTCACTTATCCGGGGTAAACCGTAATGATGTCGCCGTCATAGCTCAGGGCACCGGTAAAGAGATAACCCGGAATGTCCTGGATGATATTCAGGCCGATAAGGTGGCGGCTGGCAGGCTTCGCATCAGCGATAAGCCTTTCCATCTCGTAATACATTTCCTCGGTGATACCGGTGTCTAACACGCCGATATCAAGGCGGAAGGTGCCGGGCGGGTCGTTGGTTTGCCACCACTCGGTGACGTTAATCAGATAACCAAGCGGCTCCACGACGCGGCGCACGGCGCCGATGGTTCCCTTGTGGGCATGGATAAACCATGCCGCGCGGATCACGTCCCGTTTGGTGGCCTCCGGCCAGTTCTCGTCCCAGCGATCGACCGAAAATGCCCACGCCAGCCACGGCAGTAAATTCGCCGGGCAGGTATCCGCGCTCCAGAGATGGCGCAGCGGTACCGGCGTTTTTTCTATCTCCGCGCAGGCGCGCGCGGCCGCCACCTCAAGCGGCGACGATCCAACCGGTAAAAGACGGGTATCACTCATCGCTCCCCCCCACGGTTACGCTGTAGTGGCTGCACCATGAGGCCTGAGTTTCATCGAGCACGATATCGGCTGCCGGGGCGGTCAGTTCCACGCGCTGCACCCCTTCAACGTGAAGAGCGGCGTAAATGGCAGACTTGCGAATATCGCGTCCCAGCCGATGCTGCGCCGTGATATAGGCCTGCAGCCGGGCTCTGGCCGCGTTAAGCACCGGTTCGCTTTCCGGGCCGGGGAAGAGGAACAGCGAGGCCGCAATGGTGTAGTCGACAATTTTGGCCGACTGGACGGTCACGCGATCGGCGACTGGCCTGACGTCCTCATCGTTCAGCGCATTGCGAACACGGGTAAGCAGCTCTTCAGACGCCACGCCGTTATTCTCCCGTGAGAGCACGGAAACGGTGACGTTCGCGGGCTGGGGGCTGATCACGGAAATATCCGCCACCCGGCCATCCGCGCTGCGGCCATGGAACTGATAAGCGCCTGTCGAACCGGCCACGCTCAGCCCTTCCGGCGCCTGCTGGATACGCAGACGAAAGTCAGTATCAGACTCCATCACAGCCGGCGTGGGCGGGAAGGTCGTGTCGTCGGCAGGCGTAATCACCAGACGCTGAAGGTTAGCGTTTGCCCCAATCTGGTCGAGATCGCTGCCAGTGGCGTAGGCCAGCATGACCGCTCGCGCGGCCTCGTTGACGCGCTGGCGCCAGATAACTTCCCGATACGCGTTTTCCTGCAGCAGCTTCACAATCGGCTCTGACTCTAAGGTCAGCGTGCGTGCGATAGCCTCTTGCTCCGCCTCAGGAAAGAGTGAGACAAAGGTGGCCTTTCGTTCTGCCAGCAGCGTTTCATAATCCACCTCCTCCACGACATCAGGCGCGGCGAGCTGGCTCAGATCAACAATAGCCATAGCGTTTAACTCAGTGAAATGGTGAGAGAAAAGGAGCGATCGGAAGAGGGTCGCGTGCCAGTGATATCGACATACAGCGTCCCGTCACTCTCCGACCGTTCGAAAGCAATCGCCGTCAGGCTGATCCGCGGTTCCCATTTCTGGATCGCGGAATAACATGCGGCCATAATCTGCAGGCGCAGCGCCGGACTCTGGGGCCTGTCGATCATCGCCGCCAGCAAGGAGCCGTACTCCCGGCGCATAACACGTGAGCCAACTGGCGTAACCAGAATGTCGCGCACGCTTTGCCTGATATGTTCCGCCTCTGAAATGCTGAGCCCGGTCTGACTGTTCATTCCCGTGTAACGCACCGTCATTGCGTCCCCTTAGTCCAGCTTCCGCCGCTTTGCACACTGCCGTGGGCATGGTTGTCCACCTGCACCCCATTGGAGGTGAATTTACCGCCGGAATGTTCAATATTTCCGGCCATCACGCCGCCCTTCTGCACCTCCAGAGAGGCGGTAATTAACTTGTTGGTACACACCACTTCAGGCGTATCCAGCGTGATACGGCTCTCTGCTTTCACCTGTACCACCGGAACGGTCGCGGTCAGCGATTCCGATGCGGTGATGGTTGCCGTTTTGATGCCGGTCGCGGTTAGCGCACCGTTGCCGGGCTCGTATTCGATAACCGCCCCATCAGGAAACGAGACGTGGAGCGCGTCAGGCGACTCAGACGGCGCCGGATGGTCGTCAGAGAAAATGCCTGGCAACACGAAGGCGGTATCCAGCTCACCGCCGATAGCCAGCAGCAAGACCTGTTCACCCTCGGACGGTGCCCACCAGACGCGCGAGCGGCCTGCGCGGCAGGTCAGCCAGTTCAGCCAGGTGGTTTTCATCCCCCCGGACTGGACGCGGCAGAGCCCTCGTTTGAGGTCGACATCGGTCACAACACCGAGACGAATAAGATTGCGGATCGCGCGAGCGATGCCGTGCATGGAAGTTAGCGTATTCATAAGAAGAGAATGCCGCTCAGGGCGATCGGCAGCAACGAGGCGGGGTTTTATGCGGGATGAAACAACAACTATGGCCAGCCGACAGGACTGTGGGCTGGCCATCCGCGCGGTTACGTCAGGCCTCCCACCGGCTGACCAGTTCACCGTTGACGTATAGCTCCATCGGACGTGTGACGGGTTCTGGCAGCGGTGGCTCCGGAGAATAGGTGGCAAGCAAGGTCCCTTCATTCTCAGACACCAGAATCCGCTCGGTTAACTGCAGGCTGAAGCTGATATCTGAGGTTTCATCGTCATTGAAGACAACCTGAAAGAGATACCCCTTTTTCCGCCCCTCATCGAGGGTAAAAATATCCGGCTGGTTTTCCCGAAGCCAGGCCAGCACCGGGACGAAAATCCCCTCGCTGTCACCGGAAAAACCGCTGACGTTCGCCTTAAGCTCATATTGTTTTTCGAACGAGAGCGAGGCCGCCAGACGCGCATCGATGTTACCGCTGCCGACGGTCATCCGTAAGCGCTCCGGGTTTGCGCGCAGTTGTGGAACAGCGTCAATTAATGCCTGACGCAGGCTCTTGAGTTTGTGCATCGAGTTTATCCTGACAGTCTTTAATGGTTTCAACCTGCAAGGCGCAGGCGATAAGGGCGTGCTCAAGCCTGCGAATATCGGCGCTCAGATCGCCGTTAGTGACAGGCTCACTTGCCGGCATCGGGCAGGCGCTCACCTTTGGGCAAGCGTTGTAAACAATGTGCGGCGGAGGCGCAGGCGGCGCGGGTGTGCAACCTGCGGACAACATCAGGCAGCTGAGCGTGATACCAGCGGCGTAGTGCTTCATTTTCATTCATCAATCTCCTGAGAGCCGCTTCGCGCCTTGCCATCTCCTCAGCGGTAACGGCAAGCGCATCGCGGAGCCTGACCTGCGCGTTTTCATTTTCTCTGGCCATCCGTTGCGACACGGCCAGCTGATGGTTCAGCGCGTGAATCGTGTTTTTTTGTTCAGCGGCGATCTGGTTGGCTTTGGCAAAGGAGCGGGACAGGTTCAGATTGTCATGACGAAACCACAGGGTAATGGCCATCAACACAGCCAGCATCAGCAGGAGAGTTCTCATCCCGCCCCCTTCATGCACCAGGCCTTTTCACGGGCCCGACGGTTTTCAAGCCCGGCGTTCTTCTTCCCGTTGACATACACCCAGCGGGTCAGCTGATCGCAGGCCTGCGGCCACTGTTTGTGATGAATAAACGCCACCAGCGTCGAACGGCAGGCGGCACCGGTTCCCACGTTAAAGGCAAAACTGACCAGCGCGTCATAGACCCGGGGTGGCATCTCCACCGGCGCGCATGCGGCAAGCCGTTTCTCAACCGTCAGAACGTCGGCGATCAGGTTCGCCGCCGCGTCACGCTCGGTGATCGCCTGCGTCGGTACAACGCCTGCCGTATGGCCAATGCCTGACGTCCATACGCCCGCGCTACAGCGGTAGGGCGAAAGACGGCAGCCTTCGAGATTGGCAATTAACGCCAGCCCTTCAGGCGAGGTGTGCAGTAATCGAAAGTCAGGCATGAGCACCGCCAGGGCAAGGACGCTGGCGACGCTGCAACGCTTAATGATTGAGTTCACGAATACTCTTCTTATCGAGGCCCAGAGATTTGAGATAGCGCCAGGTTTTTCGCTTAAACCAGTAATTCGTCAGCGCGGTAAAAATGGCGCAGAGGCTTCCCACGTACAGCGCCACTTTTTCAGGAGACATCGCCCCGAACCAGGCCAGCGCCACGGCCAGCCAGTAGGCAATAAACGTGGTGACTTTCTCCAGACTCAGTCCCATAGGTTCACGGATTCTTTTCTGGGTGCGCTATCGACCTCTGGCATGTCTACTGCCGTACCATGGGGTAAGACAACGCCATACTCAGCAAGGCCAGGATTGGCTTTCAGAACGGGTTCGACTACGCCTGCCGTGCGCCCGTAATAACGGGCACAGATGGCATCAAGCGTATCTCCCTGCATTGCATAGATCTTCATCAGACGCTCCAACATCCGGATTTCCAGGTACTGTAGAGTTTCCAGAGCCAGCGCCCTTTCCGCTACCGCAGGCGGATGGACAATCGCGGACACAACAGGCTGTCCGCGTACGACAGAACGCGGCTTAAATCTGAATGAAGGTTGATGCCCGGGAAAGGGCAGACGCTAGCGCCAGCTCTCGTCTTCCCAGACTTCCCGAAGAATGTTGTCTAACGCTTCGCGCTCGGCCTCGCCGTTGATGCCCAGCAGCTCGACGCCCGTCATGGAGCCTTCTTTCACCGTCACCTGTGTTGACGGGAACAGAGGCCTTATTCTGCGGGTGAGTTCGCACTGGAAGGCCTCCACGACGGAAGGGCCAATGTGCTGATCTTTATCCAGGGTAATATTCACCCGCACATTGCCTTCTTTTTTGATTCGTTCTGGAACAGGCGATGCCGAGAAAACAACGGTAAACGCGTTGTTTTTGATTAAATTCCCTCTCGCTATCTCAGCAATAAGATTCAGGGCAATTTCACGATCTCTCTCCTGACATGTTCCTTCCGTCGTCAGTCGCGCAATCATCTCGACTCGTTCAATCATGACTTGCTCATTCAACTCTCTGTCCACACAACCTCCACCACGAGATACTGTATAAACATACAGTATCACGTAATCATAAAAAGAGTGAAGCAAAAAATCAGACCTGTTTGCGGTATGTGCATGATATCGATGGAGATTAGCGCATACTTCCGGCGACCTGATGCCTTAAATGCCCGGTACGTTCAAGGATTGAACTGGCCTTATCCAGGTAGGGCGGGGGCAACTCGCGGTGTCGGTGCAGATGAGTAAAATCACCCGCCGTACAGTTATTGACAGAACTCCAAGAGGGCGCGGTGGCGCCCTTAAGGTCAACGGCCCGCTTCGGTACAATCTTCCACTGTTTGAGGCGCGTTAAAACCGGTGACCCGGCCCCAACGGCCGCATCGTAGACCCCGCGGATACAGACGGTTTCCTCGCCGTACTGGTTATATTCTTCCTTCAATTCGTAGAGCGTACGTACCTGCAGATCGTCACGACGGACAAACGGCCCGCCCTGGGCGTTCACATACCCCGCCCAGTCTCCGGCGTCCGCCGCGTCATGCACGGCGGCAAACTCCACGCTCAGGCCATGCGCCGTCTCGCGGTCGGCGAGACGGCGCAACTCCCGGTAGACCGTCACCGGCGCACCGCCAATAAACTGAAACTGACGGATGTGCCAGCGGGCCGCCCAGGCGGAAACGGCGGGTGCGGTCTCTGTCAACAGCTCGCCATTTTCATCATCAGTTTCGCCATCAAGCGCATAGCCATCGATATTCTTCGCGATGTATTTGGCGATATAGCCGGTAGCGCTGCCCTTCTCCGGGTCAATGGCTTCGGCATGAAAACGGGCTTTTTTCGCCCTGTCGCGTTGTAACTCGAAGGCATCCTCTTCGCAGGCATAGTCATTCATGATGCGTCTAACCCGCCCGGTATCCTCCGGCCGCATGAACACCAGCATATGCCAGTGGGGCGTACCGTCATGATGAGGTTCAGCAACCCGGATCCCGAAAATACGAATCCCTTCCCGGTGCAACTTCGCCCGGATACGCGCCCAGAGCCGGTTGAGATAATGTTGCGTGTCTGCCGGGCTGGCGCCGTTCCACTTGCCGTTACGGTAACCGGCCTGCACGGTCGCGTGATACTTAGCGGGGGCGGTTAAGGTGTAGAACTCGCCTGCATAGCCCAGCTCATGGCAGATATTTTCAAACCCGCGAATGCGGGTCATCAGTTCACAGCGACGTATTGCGGGGTTAGCCACCGAGCCATCGTATTTTTCGATCAGACTGATACGGTTACCCTCTTCATCTTCAAGCTCCAGTCCCTTCAGGAACTCACGCGTACGGCGCTTCTGCTCGCGCCACTCGGCGATGCACCGTTTGCTCGCATAGGCAGATTTCTTTTTGCTGACGTGACCGATGGCGATCTGCAGATGCTCCCGCCAGGCGGCCGCCATCCGACGCAGACGACCGCGCCACCAGGCCTCTGAAAACATACGGATCACCGCCGGGGCAACGTCCTCTTTGCAGAAGACGGTTTTGGACACGCGCTCCCAGTGGAGAGGAACCACGTTGAACTGACGGGTAATGACACCGGCGCGCTGATACCAGGCATGCAGCGTTTGATATTCACCCATGTCGGCATCGTCCATATTTGCCAGCTCGGCGCGAATAAAGCGGGCGATGTCAGCCCCCAGCAGATCGATATCCGCACGGGACATATCCGGAAGGCGGTTGAAGCGGGCGACCATATCAACCATCCGCGAGGCAAGGTATTGCCGCAGCGGCGTGTCGAAGTGGCCATCAAAAACCGCCGCGGAGACGCTCTCGTGCACGCCGACCCGGCTATATTGCTCAGCAACCCGCTGCAGGCGGGGTAATACCCCTTTACAGAAGCGGATCAGAAACGCATTGGCTCGCGGTGTGCCCTGCTGCTGTTCGATGGCGTCAACCATCCGCCACACTTCAGAACGGACGCATTCAGGCTGCAAAGAGAGGGCTTTTCTGGCTTGCAGCAGCGCCGCGAACAGACGATCGCGACGCTGCAGTTGAGAGTGTGTGAGATAGGGGCTGGCAATGGCCGTCCGTGGCGCATTCCACGGATAAGCACAGGAGATAGCCAATTCACCCTCCCCGATAGTGTTTGTTTTTCAGCTCCGTCATTTCCTGGCAGGTAACGCACATGGCCACGCCGGGGACGGCAATACGGCGCGCCTCGGGGATCGGGGCGTCGCACCCTTCGCAGAGAAAACGCGATGGCGACACAGGTCGACGGCGCGCGCTGTTAATGTGGCGCTCGCGTTCTGCCAGTTCACGCTCCTGCACCAGATCGATAAAATCAGCCATCAGTGCAGCTCCTGGGATTCACGCTCGTAACGGGCCGCTTCGTGACACAGCAGTTCAGCCACGTCTTCACCGCTCATGCCGGTTTTGTAAATGTGGCTGGCCAGCGCCTCAAGGCGCTGTGAAACCGCGAGCGCACGTGCTCTTCGCTCCTCGGTCTTCGCCTGCGCCAGCAGACGTACCAGTTTGTCTCCCTCGATCGGGGACGTGCGGTTTTCGCTATTTCGCATTACTCGTTCTCCTTAAATTCAGGCAATAGAATGCCCGGCGGGTTTACGCCATTACGTTTGGTTGGGGTTACATCGGCATGGTCAGCCGTTCGGGAAATAAGCTCACGACTGCACGAAAATGGTTCATGGCGGTAATCAGCGCCCTTTTCTCGTCAGTCGTCAGTTCACCGATCTCGCACGCATGACGGGTAGCGGGTAATTTCGCCAGGAAGAAGATGGCGGCCAGCGCGCGGGTGTTCTCTTCAAAACAGGGATCGCGCTTATCACGCAGCTCTGCAAAAAACCGCGTCAGCTCTTTCTCGCTATCGCCCCAGAATCTGGCGCGCAGTTCAGCCACGTGGTTAAGTCCGGACAGACGCGCCCCGACGCTGAGTGGAAAGCTTGCCTGAGCTGCTTCTATCGCCATATCACCCCTCGCTTCGTTTCCCGCAACGTGAATTATTCACCGATAACAAGCTGGAAGCGGGAATGGCCTAACGCCTTACGTAGCTGCTCCTCTTTCCAGCGCGCGTAATAGATACGGATGGGGCCACCTGCTTTTTTGCAGCCCTTGCGGATAGTGCGCGGCTCAATGGGGACCCGGGGGTTATCACCGGTCGTCCAGCGGTAGGCAGTACGTTCAGAAACACCTTCCAGCGCGGCGAATTGCTGCAGCGTCACCACAGGGGCTGGCACTTTGATGATTGCGATTTCAGAAGCCATGTTGCATGATTCCCATTTTGATAATGACTGCAATCTTTAGCCTCTGTTTGCCAACGTCTGCCGCTGATTGCCCGAATTTGCAATGATACTAATACCCAATTGAGTATTAGTAAACACCCAAAGGAATATATTTTGATTTTAGATTCTCAAGTGAATAATGAAGAGTTGCTCGATAGAATCTGTCAGGTATATGGTTTTACGCAAAAAATCCAGCTTGCCCGGCACTTCAATATTGCCGCCAGCTCGCTGCAGAACCGCTACGCACGCGGCACTATCTCTTATGACTTCGCCGTGCAGTGCGCCCTGGATACGGGTGCCAGCCTGCGCTGGCTGATGACCGGGCAAGGTTCTCAGTTTGAAGGTCAGCCTGCGCCGGGCGATCCTGTATCTGTCGCGTCATTCACTCTTAGTGATGGTCGACTGGAAGAAGATACTATTTTGAGTATCGATTCCCATTTATTCAGTAAACAACTCACCCGCGGCATCGCCGTCCGGGCTGAGGGAAAACTTCACTTTGTTGAAAAAGACGCATCGTTAACCGACGGGCTGTGGCTGGTTGAGATTGAAGGCACCACCAGCATCCGCGAGCTGACGCTCCTGCCGGGTAAAAAACTCCACGTCGCGGGCGGAAAGATCCCATTTGAATGCGGTATCGAGGAGATAAAAACGATTGGCCGTGTGGTGGGTGTCTACAGCGAGGTTAACTGATGGCGGTCCGTAAAAATCCTGCCGGTGGCTGGCTTTGCGAGATCTACCCCAACGGGGCAAAGGGTAAGCGCATCAGAAAGAAATTCGCCACCAAAGGCGAAGCGCTGGCCTTTGAACAGTACACCGTTCAAAACCCGTGGCAGGAGGAAAAAGAGGACCGCCGCACCTTAAAAGCGCTGATTGACGCCTGGTATAGCGCTCACGGTATTACGTTGAAAGACGGTCTTAAACGCCAGCTGGCGATGCACCATGCCTTTGAGTGTATGGGCGAACCGCTCGCGAGGGATTTCGATGCGCAGATGTTTTCCCGCTATCGGGAAAAGCGGCTGAAAGGTGAATACGCCCGTTCTGCCCGGGTAAAAGAAGTTTCCCCCCGCACGCTTAACCTTGAGCTGGCCTACTTCCGGGCGGTATTCAACGAGCTGAATCGTCTGGGGGAATGGAAAGGCGAAAATCCGCTGAAAAATATGCGCCCTTTCCGCACGGAAGAGATGGAAATGGCCTGGCTGACGCAGGAGCAAATCGCCCGGTTACTGGCCGAGTGTCGGCGTCATGACAACCCGGATCTGGAAAACGTGGTCAGGATTTGTCTCGCCACGGGCGCACGCTGGTCTGAGGCCGAAGGGCTCAAAAAAAGCCAGCTGTCGAAGTACAAAATCACCTATATCAATACCAAAGGGCGAAAAAACCGCACCGTCCCTGTCAGCAAAGCCCTGTATGACGCTCTGCCTGATAACAAAAATGGCCGTTTGTTCAGTGATTGCTATGGTGCGTTCCGCTCTGCGCTGCAACGGACAGGTATTGAGTTACCTGCCGGGCAACTGACCCACGTGCTGCGCCATACTTTTGCCAGCCACTTTATGATGAATGGTGGGAATATCCTGGTCCTGCAACGGGTGCTTGGGCATACAGACATCAAAATGACTATGCGATATGCGCACTTTGCACCTGATCATTTAGAGGATGCCGTTAAGCTCAACCCGCTGGCGGTGAGTGGCGATAAAGTGGCGGTAGAAATGGCGGATAATGGGTAACAGATGGCAAACAGTGGCAATCTATGTCAATGATAAATAATGCAATGCATTGATTTTCGGTTGTTCTGGTAGGAACTCATAATCGCTTGGTCGCTGGTTTAATTGCGTAGAGGAAACATGATGAAAATAATCAATGCTGCTTTATATGAGCGATTAAAAAGATGAAACGAGCAATACTATGGTTTCTGCAATCATATATTTATTACATCCCTATAGCACTTATCATTGCCGGTGCTTATATATTCGCGCGTTTCGTCCCTGACTATTTTGGTATTCTTACACTGGCATGGATCATCATCGTTACCTATTTCTATGTTAAACATAATCGTTGGTTCTGATCTGGCTCGGGCAATCAACATGCCACACGTGCGCAATAAAAAAGCAAACCCCGCACTCCCACGGTGTTGGCCCTGTTTTAAAGCAGTGACGGTCACAACAGGTTAAAACACGTAACGCATACCCAGCGTAAATTCGTTAGAGACAATATGCGCTTTCATCTGCTCGTCTTTTAAACCGCGCGCGTTAGTGAAATTGTTATATCCGCTTTCGATCTTGCCCATATCGATATAGCGATAGCCCAGATCGACATACAGACGTTCAACCGGCGTGTAGCTTACGCCCGCTCCTAACGCGTAGGTCAGGTTGCTTTGGGTGGTCGAGGCGTATTCACGTCCGGCGTTACCCTGCCAGCCGCCCGCTTTGATCTTGCTCACGCCAAGCCCTGCGGTGCCGTAAACAGAGACACCGTAGCCGAGTTCATAATCGCGGTAGACATTCAGCATCAGTCGTTCAGTTTCGGTCTGCAGGTGGTTAAAGCTGTTCGCGAATGTGCTGGAGCCGCTGGTGTACTCCGTTTTTTGTTTAAAGGTGTATTCCCCTTCGGTACGCCAGCCGTTACCGAACTGGTAACCTGCGGCAATCGCCGCGCCGCCAAAATGCTCTTTCTCTTTACCGCCCACAAACTGTCCGACACCCGGACGCGCGCTGGTATCCATCTCTTTCGCACGCTGTTCAATCTGCAGGTATTTTGCCGAACCGTAATACCCTTCTTCCGTATTTGCCGCCAGAACGGTAGCCGGGATCATCGCGACAGGCAGAGCGATTAAAAGTGCTTTCATCTTCATCTACACTCCATTGAAAAACAGTCAGTGAGACGAATCATAAGCAGTCCCGAAAGGGCAAACTATTAGGATGAATACGCGTTTTACCTGGTAATTTTACGTAGGGATTTGTCTCGCTTTTTGTCCTGTTTATTTTAATTTCAATCGGTTACTGGTTGGGGAAAACGCAGCAGAACAATCGCGCCATCGGTCGGCACCGATTCCAGTTCCGTCACATCCAGCGCGGTGTTTTCCGGCAAGCTCAGGCTATCGACCGTAATGCGGTTCACTCGCCACGGCGTTAAGTAACTCACCAGCAGCTCGCCTCTGGCATTGGTTGTGGAGCCAAACTGGTTATAGAAGCCAATGCCCGGCGAGTCCGGCACGTCCACCAGCGCAGCGGTGCTGCCGAGCTGTTGGCCAAGCGTCACGCCGCCTGCGTGTACCAGAATGCTGCCGCTGGTGTCGGCATGATAATCACGGCGCGTTCCGCCGCGTACCATACTGAGGTTCAGCTCGCCCGCGTTGTACTGATAGCCCAGGCTCGCAGACAACTCATCATTGCGGTGTAGGGTATGCGTCGCCTGCAGATCGTAACGCAGGCTGTAATCACTCAACGCCGAACCGTCCACATTCACTCCATGACTATCTTCCCCCCGGCTGGCGAGCTCGGTGATATAGCCGACATTACTCATCGTCCCCCAAAGGGATAAAGGCACACTGATGTTGAAACCCACGGTGGTTTCATCCGGGTTTTTACCGTAGCGTTCATAACCGCCGTACAGGCTGACATCCACGTTCTGTAAGGTCGCATCCAGGCTCAGCGTCATCCCCATGCTGCCTGCGTCAGGTTCACGTGACTTCAACCCGTGCCACGACAGGCTCAGGCTGGCGTCCTCGCCAAGATTCTGGTTAAGCTCCAGCTGCCCGCGCAGCGCCCGCCGGGTGACGTCATCGTCCCAGCCGTATCTCAGCAGCTCCGCCCGCGTGATTTTTTCTTCCAGCGACCGGTAACGTTCATTACGTGGATACCACTGGAGCTGAGCGGTGAGGCTGGTTTCGGTTGTAAAGAACGCTTTGGCATAGCGCAGACGCCACACCTTGCCCCGTAGCGTCTCCGCCTCTTGCGTATAGCGAGCCGCGCTGACATCTGCGGAAAACGCCCCCCACCGCCCGAGGTTAGCGCCAATACCCGCGACCTGGCTGAAATAGTGCTCCCCTTGCTGCAGCCCGGCAAACACGGTGACCTGCGGGGCAACTCCCCACGAGAACGTACTCTGCCAGAAGCGATCCTTGTCCCTGTCGATACCGTGAAAAGGCTTATACCGACCGGCGGCCAGTTCGTAGCTAAAGAGCCCGTGATGCACCAGATTGGGCATGCTGGAATAAGGCAGCAGGCGGGTACGCTCCGTACCGTCGCTCTCCTGCACCGTCAGTTCCAGGTTGCCGTCCGGGTCCGGTGGATAAAAATCGCGAATGGTAAACGGCCCGGGCGGGACGTGAATACGGTAAACACGTACCCCGTTCTGGTGAATGGTGACTTCCGCCTCTGTGCGGGCATAGCCGTTGATCCATGGGGAATAGGGTCGCCAGCTATCAGGGTACATCGCCTCGTCACTGGCGAGTGATGCACCGCGAAACGCCAGGCTGTCGAACATATTTGAAGAGGTATTGCCGTCGCCCAGGCTCACACGCGAACGCAGCGGCGTGATGCTGCGCCAGAGCGACATCGCATTGGTGTACGAACCGTGTTGTCCCTCTTTTTCACGCCAGAAGGTGTTTTGATAACGCAAACGCCAGGGGCCCACATTAAGGCCGTTGTCCAGGCTCAGCGTGGCGTCAGTACCGGAACGCTCCCAGTCATACTGCGCCTGGCTGTTATCCGCATCCAGACAGTAGTTGATAAACAGCGCGTTGATGCCATCATCCCAGCGGCTGGTGCTGACGCCGTTCTGCTGCGGGCTAATGGCGTCTGTCGGGAACAGAAGCGTCAGCAGTTGCGCCTGCGGGCGATACCAGTATTTGAGGTTAAACTGCTCCGCAGACTGTGGCGTCAGGCACCCTTTGGCATCCCAGACCAGGCGTGAAAGCACCGCGTCACGTACGCCCCACTCCTCCATCAGCGGCTGGCTAAGGCAAGGCCCTGAGGCAGACACCTCAAACGAAATCGCCCCTTTATAGAGGTTATTGAGGATCACCCACGTCTTTTGGCTTACCGCACGACTTTCTGCCATGGCGAACAGCAGCATAAAAAAGAGAAGATGGAGTCGCATCATGATGGCAGGCAGCGCAAAAAGGTGAGGAGGCTCACGCCCCCTCACCTGTTTTACAAAAAAGCGTTATTTCTGCAGGGAGGCAAGCGCGGCGCGTGCGCGGCTCAGCTCTTGCTGAATGCTGCTCAGATCGCTCTGTTTTTCAGCCAGTTTGCGCTGGTATTTCGCCACTTTCTTGCTGTCGCCTTTGGCTTTCGCTTCACGCAGATCGGCCTGAACCTCGGCAATGTCTTCACGCTTCTCGGCCAGTTTCTTCTCCAGCTTCTTCACCTCTTTTTGCGCGTCAGCCTGTACGCTTGCCGGGGTGCAGTGCGCTTTCACTTCAGCCAGCGCTTTTTTCAGGCCGTTGACCTTGTAGGTATTACCGTACTGCTGGGCGATACGGATCTCTTTTTCCAGTGCCGCGGCTTTGGCAGAGCAGCTTTCTGCCGCCTGGGCGGAGGTGAACATACCAACAGAGGCAATAACGGCCAGCGCGGATACGAGTTTTTTCATCGGAATATCTCCTTTATATGTGAACGTCCTCGAATAAAAGAGTACCCCGGTGGACGGGAAGCTTACGCTGTACGCCCGTCCTCATTCTGCTGTAGGACGGTCTCGCCCGGTTGTAGTCCCGTCTCGCGCCAGCGCTGCAATGCGGCCCTTAATGCCTGAATCTCCTCCTCAAGCTGACGGATGCCGCCGCTGTCGGCAGCCCGCTCCTGCTCCAGACAGCGCGCCTCAAGCGCCGTCATACCGAGCAGTTGAATACCGCCCCGCAGTCGGTGCAGCGCGTCCTTCAAGGGTGTACCGGGGTCCTTTCGCCACAGCGCAATATCGCCCAGCGTCTCCTCCAGCACGGTTATCTGCAAATCCAGAAACGTTGCCAGATGCTCACCGTCCAGCAGTGCTGGGGGTAGCGAGATGGAATATGACGAAGCAACCGGCGATTTACCGGAGGTGGCCAGAGGGGCAAGCAGATTTTCCAGCGCAACCAGCGTGACCGGCTTGAAGATACAGTCGCGCATGCCTGCTTCCCGCGCCTCATCCCGCACGGATTCACGCGCGTCCGCCGTCATGCCAAACACCGTGACACAGGGGTAATGTTCATTGATGATGCGCGACAGGGCATAGCCACTCATCTCGGGCATGTTGCAGTCGGTGATCACCGCGTCCGGCTGTCGGATTGCCAGGCTCTCAAGCAGCTTTGCCGGGCTGTCGTGCTGGGTGACCGCATGCCCCAGCCACTCAAGCTGCTGGGTAAGCAGCATCCGCCCGACCGGATTATCATCTACCACCATGATGGTCAACGCTGCGCGTTTGCCGGGTGGCACACAAGCTTTAGTCTCTTTCTCTGGCAGTGCGGCCATGACGGGCAGCCTGAGCGTCACCGTGACCGTTGTCCCCTCTCCCGGCACGCTATTCAGCGTGAGATCCCCATCCATCATGTCCGCGAGCTGGCGGCAGATATAAAGCCCCAGCCCACTGCCCTGCGCCCGGGTACGGCTCTCACCCTGACTAAAAGGCTGGAACAGACGCTGTTGCGTCGCGATATCAATCCCCTCGCCGGTGTCTGCTATTGTCAGCTCCAGCAGCATAAACTCGCCGTTCTGCCATTGCGGCTGCGCCCGCAGCATCACCTGACCGTGGTCGGTGAATTTAATGGCGTTACCCAGCAGGTTGGTGACGATCTGACGAAAACGCATCACATCGATCAATATGTCCCCTTTCAGGGCGGTATCCATTTCCAGCAGCAGCTTCAATGATTTCTGCGCCGCCAGCCCCTCAAACTGCGACACCGTTCCTTCAATCAGGTTTCGAAGCGAGGCGCGCTCCGGGCGGAGCACCAGACGGCCGGACGCAATACGCTCCACATCCAGGATATTCCCGATAAGCAGCAACAGCGATTGCGCCGCGTCCCAGGCGACCCGTATCGACTGCGGGTTTTGCGGGGCATGGTCGGGACGTTTCATCACCAGCTCCAGCATGCCGATAATGGCGCTGACGGGCGTGCGAATTTCATGGCTCATGGTCGCCAGAAAGGCGCTTTTTCCCCGACGGGCTCGCTCTGCGCGCTGTTTCGCCGCGCGCAGCGTCTGAATGAGCTTGCGGATGCGCGCCTGTTGGATGCGCCGCCGACGGTAGATCCATCCTGCCACCAGCGCCAGCAAGGCCAGACCGGCGGCGGTGAACGTCACCAACCACGTTATCGACAGCGCCGACGTCGACACAGAGGCAAACGCATTGCCCGTATTGCTGCCGCGCGTCAGGGCGTGGAGATCTTCCGGCGGGATGTTGATCAGCGCTTTATTCAGAATGGTGATCAGAGGCCAGGCCTGCCGCGATGCGCCAAAGGCAAAGCGCAACGGTTCGGCATCGATGCTGGCGAGAATTTTCAGTGAGGCAAATTCTTTGCGGGTGAGCTGGGCGTTGGCAATGATCAGCGGCACCACCATCATGTCGTTTTGATCCTTCACCACGCTGTTAAAACCCTGCCACCAGGTATCGACCTTCGCCGTCTGGCCGCTGTTTTGTCGGCCAAGCCAGCCATCAGGCGCTTCACCGCGCAGGCTCACCACGCGGGGCTGAAGCGCCTCCTTCCCCGGGAGCGCACGTCCAACCATAACCCAGGAGTTATACAGCCAGGTTCGGGTGGTGAGGAGATCCGCCTGCCAGATCCCCTCCTGCGTGACGCCTGCAATCAGCTCGGCCTCTCCGCGATTTATAGCTCTGAAGGCGGCGGCCTGGCTGGGATAACGGCGGATTTCAAAGGTAAACCCGGTACGCAGGCGGAGCGCGGTCAGCAGATCCGCCAGGATGCCGCGCAACTGCCCGCGCTCGTTGAAAAAGGCAATGGGGGCGTTATCCTGCGCCACCGCGACGCGGATCCGGGAATGTTCTTTGATCCATTTATG
This sequence comes from Enterobacter sp. A8, assembly GCF_004296595.1. NCBI lineage: Bacteria > Pseudomonadati > Pseudomonadota > Gammaproteobacteria > Enterobacterales > Enterobacteriaceae > Enterobacter > Enterobacter sp. A8. Next base: position 218,033 of record NZ_SCMF01000003.1, on the reverse strand, counting down.
TTCGAGCGAGGTGTAACGCGGTGGCTCTTCGCTCAGGGAGAGCGGGATCCCCCCGCTCCAGCGACGGTGGATCTCCACCCCCGCGTTCTCCGGCAGCGCCGTCAGCATCTTGTTGAGGATCGCGATCCAGACCGCCATCTTTGGCATCGCGGCGAACGAGAATCCCGACGCCTCGAACGTGTCCGCCACCGGACGAATGCTGAGATTGCTTAAATTGGACTGACTCGCCAGATAGCGCGCGGTGATCGCATCGCTGAAGAACAGATCGATTTCGCAAAACGCCAGCGCCTCCAGCGCATGCCGCGTGGAGGAGAAATTCACAATGTCAGCCCCCGGATAACGGGCCAGCACGTCGCTGCTGCTATAGACAGGCGAAACGGCGATCCTTTTCACCGGCTCATCGGGCGAGGCATCGGTATTCACCACTTCAACCGGGATGTTGTCGCTGTAGGGCACACTCAGCATCAGCCCCTGTTTTTGCTGGCTATCCCCTGCCTGAGGCATAAAATCCGCCTTGCCTGCCCGCAATGCTGACAAGGCATCGTCATAGGTGGGATAACGCACCACCTCGATCTCCAGACCGAGGTTTTCCGCCACCAGCCCGGTGAAATCCGCATTGATACCACCGTAATCATTCAGCCCGGTGGTGATGTCGTAAGGGGGCATCATCGGCTCCCAGACCGCCAGACGGATTTTGCGGTGTTCGCGCACCCAGCGCCATTCGCTACCGCTGAGTCCCGGCTCGATCACCTTTTCATGGCTACGCGCCAGCAGGCGAAGGGATTCCCCCGGTTGCGTGGCGCACACGGTAAAGGCAATACAAAAAAGCAGGATAAAGGTAACGGCTCTCACGTCTCTGGCTCTGAAGTATCAATAAGATCGAAAAGTTGTTCAAAATGCGCAAAGCCGCTTTTTTTCATCATTCGTGCCTTATAGGTGCTGATGGTTTTGTTGCTGAGCGCCAGCCGGTCGGCAATCTCCTTGTTGCTTTTGCCCTGCTTCAGATAGTTCAGCACCGCGATTTCACGATCGGAGAAACTCGCCAGCAGCGCCCGGGTATCATGTTGTATTTCAGTAGCCTCGACGATTTTCGTGAATGTCTCTTCCGGGAAACAGTGATAGCCGTCCAGCAGCAGTTGGCAAACCGGCTCGACGCGCTCCAGCGCCAGGCTTTTATTGATAAACCCGCTCGCCCCGGCCTTCAGCGTACGCAGTGCGTAGATCCCCGCAGGCTGGTTGGTATAAACCAGCACCCTGAGCGCAGGGAAGTGGTGCTTGATACGCGGAAGAAGATCCAGCCCGTCAGCGTTTTTGAGTTCCAGATCGAGGATCAGCAGCGACGGCTGTTCACGATGCAGCAGCGCCAGCAGGTTCTCGCCGGAGGATGTCGTCACGATAAAATCCGGATTTTTTTCCAGCAGCACCTTGAGCGCAAAGCAGATTGCCGGATGGTCATCCACAAGCAGTATTTTTGTCATTGGTGTTTATTCTTTCCTGAGGCATTAACGGCTCCATTACACGCTATACACCATAGCCTACCACGTGTTGAATCAGGACAAGGTTTGTCTGGTTTGAGAATAATTCAGAAAAAATACGAAATACACGACCACAACCTACTTTTCATTAGGCATAATGATTTAAATAAATGGGTTTGGAATTTAAATGCCGGATATAACAGGGTTGGTTTCATGCAGCAAAACGTTAAACCTGTCCTGTGATGAAAAAGGTTCTGGAAACCTCAGTCACGAACTCGAAATCACTTATCAGGCCATGAGAATGACTCAGAAAAACAGGCGGAACAGAACTTTCTTTCCTTCCAAAACAAGCTGTCTGGATGCTTTGTATTTTTGTTTTATCATCCTTCCCCTCAATTAATGAGAGCAGGAAATGCATACCATCCGAATGGATGCTGAGCGTTTTTTGATTATCAACATCTACAATATTAACGCTTCCCGTATTCGTCCTGAGCTGATGAAGCGCATCGTAAACATCTGACCATAAGGGGAAGTCCTTTTTACTTAAACCTGTATTTGCGCAAAACAGGGAAAGCTTCATTTTCATCGTTTGTCCTTTAACAATGTTGTTTGCTACGTATTTTAACATGGAAGATGAACAATCCAGAGCAGGATAAAGTGATGTCGCTGGCAAATTACACATTTTAGGAATTTTATGGCCTGCGTTCTGGCTATGCCTGCCATCTGCTCGCCGATATCAATGCTCTGCTACTGAGCAGCCCAGTAAATAATTACTGGGCTAACAGGAATGTCAATTTATGAAGAAATATTAAATCGCAAAATGCTATTAGCGTTTACGATTATGATTTGACATTGATACGCCGTCTAGAACTTACTTTTAATATTTTCGTATTTTTCATTATAACTATCCGCATTGCCAATACCTCTTCCCTGAATAATTTGCACAGTAGCTGAAATAACATTTTTTACTTTTTCATCTTTACTCATCTCAATATAGAGCCTTTCTGATACACCAGACTCTGTCCCACTTATCATGTTAACCACTGGGATATAAGATGAGGCATCTCTGGAAACATCCGTTTTAGAATAGATAAGCAGAAGGTTACCCTCATCCGTGAACGTCATACCATCAGGATTACCTAATAAATTTATTACTTTTGTTTTATCACTACCTTTTTCTAATTCTGTAAATGCCAAATTACGAGCACTTACATAATCAAGATTATATTTATTAGGATTATGCAAATCTTTTACAAAGATACCATGATTAATGACAATATTATCAGACCCATAGACTACTGAAAGAACTCTATGTGCATAAGTGCCGGTCATGCCGTTCAAAAATCCTGTATATGAAGCAACCGAAAGCTTCCCATCAGGGAATGTTTTCTTTAAAGCAGAGCGGGATTCATCTTTTTTTCCAATAACACTGGACAAAGAAGAGACATTTGTTTCTCCGTCTATTATTTTTGAATTAATTAAAGCATCACTGTTATTCTTATCAGACAATAATTCACTACCGCCGTTAAATGCAGAGCAAGCAGTCAGAAACATTGATGCTACAGCAACACTTAATAGTAATTTTTTTGACATATTTAAATATCCTTAATAAATTTTATCCTAATTTAGAAGGCACCATAATGCCCTCATCCCACAAGGATTCCGAGCAGGTGCTCAGAACCGCTATTACTAATTTTTTCAGTAATACTGATAATCCCTTTGTATTACCCCTTCAGTCTTCAGTTTGGAGAATCTTTTGCTGCCGCTGCCCGCTCCCAAAACCACGCCGCCCGGCAGTTTTGTCCTGGCTGGCTACTCATCCACAGGTCGCGTCCGATATCCGCAACGATTTTATCGCCACTCACCTGCGCACTGTTCAGGCTGGCGTCCCGACCGCTGTAGTAATCGTCGAGGGAAAGATCCCGGCGCAAGAGGCGGGATCTTTATTGCTACTCTTTTCTTAGATATACCAGTAAACCATTTGTATTCTTTATCCTCTGTGGATAATCAAGACGCTGAACTATTGTATCTACAGTAAAATCATCATCAAAATCGGCAATAATTTCCGTTTCTATTACCGATGCAAGCTCTTCATCGTCGTCATCAACTTCACCTTCAAAATAAAAAAGTAAGCTAATGTTTTTACCAGATAATTCAGTAATAACGGCTCTAATGTTAGGGGTAACGTTTCCCAACAAAGCCCTCTGCAATGAAAGTCTCAGGTACTGTTCATTAAATGCTCGCTTCGCTTCATTTAAACTCGGAGAATTTTCCCCGCCAGAAAAATCTGGATCAGCCGATTGCACAGGGTCATCTTCCCATCCACATACTGGACAAATTTCATAACAACCCGGCTCATCTATTGTCTTATTTGCACAGCATGGGCAAGGATAAGAGCCATTATTCATCATTGCTTGTTCCAATATTCGATACCTTTCTCTGGTTTAAACATTGTACGCGGTACACCATTTATATCTTTTGAAGCAAAGACATTAGTTGCGGGATTGTAATACAGCGTGTCTCCGTTAGGGCGAACTTTAGTCAAAGTACCTGCCGGTGGGGTTGTCATAAAATTATGGGCAGCATCCACATATTGCTTAGCATGCTGATATCAGGAAACTCTTTCCCATGTTTTGTCCAGTGCCCATATCCAGCGTGGAGGCGCTCTTCAGCGCGCCGGAGCTGGTGATATCCGTCCCGGAGACGGTCAGGCTGTTGCCCTGAACGGTGCCGGTATTGCTGAATATACCGGTGTTAATCCGGGTATCCGCCACGGCGGCTAATGCGCCATGGTTCGCGAGGCTGCCCGCGCTGACGGCGAGAGATTGCCCGGCGGTTGTGCTGCCTTTCAGTTGGCTGTGGCCAGACGTGGTGAGCGTGATGTTCCCGCTGGCATTTGTTGTGCTGCGGCTCTCCTGCGTCAGCGTCTGCGCGTTGAGGGCAATCTCGGAAGCACTGAGATTTCCCTGCTGCACCAGCTCGCCTCCTTTGACCAACAGCTGCTGACCCGCCACAACAGAACCGTTAAGCGCCGCGTTTTTCTCAGCATTTACGGCAAGATGACGACCCGCGCTTGCCTGGGCATCTGCACTCTGGATCAGGGTGGTCGCGGCAAGCGTAGCGTCATTTGCTGCCGTGAACGCACCGCCGTTTTGCGTCAGCGTGCCGCGGGTTGTTAACTGAAGGTTGTTATCGGCGGCAACGTGAGCCTGGTCAAGCGTCAGCGCCGTCTGGCCGGAGACCGTGACGTTGCCACCCGCTTTATGGTCCCCGCGTAACGTTACGTCCGCCGCGCTGACCGTGGTGCTACCGCTGGCAAGGGTATTTTTCAGCACCACTTTTCCCGCGCTGCTGAGCGCAATATCCCCCTGTCGCGCATTAAGGTTGCCCAGGTTTACGCCCACCCCCGTTTCACTGGAGACCAGACGGATCCGGTTTGCGTACATGCCGCCCAGCGCGCCGGTGTCTACCGCGACCTTCGGGGCTGTACCTTCACCTTTTAACGCACTAACGCTGCCATCCGCCGCTACGCGGTTCGCCCCTGCAACGACACGTAAATCTTTCGCATGCAGTTGCGCGTTGATCTCCGTCGCACGGGAGATGATCGACACCGCATCGCTCTGCGAGCCATTGAGGCCCGCGCCCTCGATGGTGACCGCCCCCTGGGTTACATCAAGAGATTGCAGCTTACCGCTGGCATCAAGCACCGGTTTACCTGTGGTGAGGGTCACATTCGGCGTGTTGATAAATCCGCAGCCGTTACAGGTGATACCGTAGGGATTCGCCACGATGACGTTCGCCGCCTTGCCGGCCACTTCGGTATAGCCCTGCAAATTTGAGCGGTTAGCGCCGGTGACTTCGTTGATGATGCCTTTGGCTTCCTGCCCGGCCTTCAGGTTGGGGTTATTCTGGATAAGCCCGCCAAGCTGAGTCTGGTTAAGCTGCCCGGTCGCGTTATTGAGGATCAGCCCCTCTTTCCCGACGTTGTAGTCGTTGTATTTGTTATGGGAAATACCGGACTGGTTCGGCGTGGCGATGTTCACCACCGGCACGCCGTTAGCCGCCTTATCCATCTGCGTATTGCCGGACGGGGTGATGGATGCCGCCACCGCGGGTAACAGCGGCTGCGTCGCCAGCAGAACGCTCAGTAACGCGCTCAGCGCGCGCTGTGAAAAACGAACCTGATCCTGTTTCATCATCCCTGTCCCTTAGAAAGCCACTGATACGCGGTAGTAAATCGTGAGGTGATCCGGTGCCAGCCAGTCCGGATACGCCATCGGTGTGCCAACGGTAAACTGGCTTGAATAGCCGCGATGAGCCGTCGTCAGACCAAACGCGGCGCCCCACAGCGTGCCGGAGGCGTAACGGTCAAATCCGTCCTTCTTCAGCCAGCCACCGTCAACTGCTGCCAACAGGCCAACATCCCCCACCCACGGCAGCGTAAAGAGCGAATAATTGAGTTCATTTCGCCAGTAACCGCCGTTATCACCGGAGAGGTACTGCTCTTTGAAGCCGCGCACGGAGGTCTCTCCCCCCAGCGTCAGGCGCTCGCTGCCGTACAGCCGGTCCGGCGACCACTGAAAATAGACGCTGGTCAACCACCACAGCCCGTCAGCAACCGGGCGCTGAAAACTGCCGTTGACGCTCCATTTGCGGAACTCGGCTTTCGGCACATCGCCATGTTTGTCGTTATCATCTTCGGCGCCAAACCACGGCACACCCTGAGTGAAGGTCGGGTTCAGGGTCGCCACGCCGGAGGCAATTTTTTGCGTGTGGTTAAGGCCCAGGGAGAAACTTGAAAGTTTGCGGCTGCTGGTAGCCAGCAGAACATCGTCGAGATAGTTATGGTTGATGCGGTGGGTGATGCCCGCCGACACGCCGGTTTTGATATCGCCATTGCGGAACAGGACCCAGGAGCCATTCAGACGGTGGGTTTCGGTGTCGCCCGTCGAACGCCAGAGCCAGCCGTTATTATTGATGGTGCTGAGGTAGTTGCTCCAGCTGTAGCTGTAGTCCAGCAAGCCGTAGCCGTAAGGCACGCTGACCCCGGCGGCAAAATTCTGAGCATCATGGCTGTTCGAAAAATCGCTGCTGCGCCCGCCGCTGATAAACCACTTATCCGCCAGCCCCAGCAGGTTATTGCCGTACAGCGCGCCATTGAGCTGTCCGGTACCGGTACTCTTTTGCCCGCTGTTATCGAAACTCACTGAACCGCTGAGCGGGAATTCAGGCGAAGCCGTCAGATTGACGATTGAATAGCCCTGCCTGTCACCAGGCAAAATTTCTATTTCAACCGGCGTCTGGCGCACGCGATTAAGCTGCTCCATGCCCTGTTCGATATCGCGCAGGTTAAGAATTTTCCCTTCGAGGCCAGGGAAGGTCATGCTCAGCGTGCGGGTGGGAACCCCTTCAAGCCGGATTTGCTGGAGTTTGCCTTCCAGTACCGCGAGATGCAGTACGCCACCAGAGAGATCCTGCTCGGTTAAAAATGCGCGGCTGGTGATATACCCCCGGATGATATACCAGTCAGAGACGGCGTTGGTCAGGGCGTTGAGACGCGCCATATCAAGACACTGGTTCACCCACGGCGCAACCAGGCGATCTTTGGCTAACGGAGAAAGAAGGGTGGTACCCGTCAGCTCAATGCGCGAGATAACAAAACAGGGACCTTGCGGAGTCGCAGCACTGTCGGGCTGAACAGGACGCGGTAATACCAAGCTGCGCTCCAGCTCTTCACGCTGGCGCTGGTTTTCATCCAGCAGCTGCTGCTGTTGCTGCTGAATAGTATTACGGTCGGCCGGAGACAGGGGGGCCGCCTGCGCAGCACCTGCCAGCAAGGCCATGCCAGCCAGCACCTGTAGTATCGACGTTTTCCCTGTCATCACTGCCACTCCTTGCTAAAAGTCCGTTTTCAGACTTGCCTGTCAAAAAACGCGCAACTTATGTCAAAAAGTAAACAGTGTAAATACACACATTTAATTTAAGGTCTATTTTGCTGCATTTTCAGAATTTAGCGGGTGACACTGCGTAAATCTAAAGAAATCCCCCATCGCGCCGATCATCATCCGTGTGTATTATTTCCTGTAGCGTTTCCAACAACTAACCTTAACTCAAATACTTAAGCGCCAAAGCGAAAGGCATCATGAGCACACCGATCAAACGGCTAGAAATCATTAAAAATGCCATTGAACTGGAAGATGACGACATCATTCAGAGCCAGCTAACCCGGCTGAAAAATGAAGCGTTTGACGATGAGCTACAGGCAATCGTCGTGGCGCTTGAGCAGAAAAACTACACTGCGGCCATCGCCGCGATCGTCGCGTGGCTACAAAGCCAGCGTGCCGTGACGCCATGGCGCGATCCGCAGGTCGCCGCGAGTAAACTGGAACTGAAAGCGCTGGAAGAGCGACTGCGCGATCTGATTGACCGCCGTAACGCGCGCGTACAGCAGCTTGATGAGTTCAACGATCTCTATTTCTCCCGCCTGGGCCCGCTGATGCAGCAGATCCTCGCCCTGCGTAAAACGCTGGCTGAGCTGAACCTGCGCCGCCAGCAGGCTGAGGCGCGTCGTCGCGAGGAAGACTACCGCCGCTGTCAGCGCTACATGGCCCAGGCCGTGGAGGTGCTGGCAACACTCACCCAGCGCTGGCGCGAACTTCCTGCCGATTCCGTACAGGCAGCCGAGGCGCGTAAGCATCTGCAGCAGCAAAGTAACCTGATTGCCAACCTGCTTGCCGAGGCGCTGGAGCTGGAGAGCGGCTTAACGCGTGAGGAAGAGCCTGCGCGTCAGGCGCGTGACGAGGCCAACGAAGAGTATGAGAAATACCGCGAGCAGCATCAGGATGCCGAAGTGCGTCTGCGTAAAGGGAAAGATCTTTCACAGGAGGATCGGGACGAGCTGAAACGGCTCTGGCGGCAGGCGAGCAAGCTGTGTCACCCGGATCTGGTGGCGGACGATTTGAAAGAAGAAGCCAACGCGATGATGGTGCAGCTCAACCAGGCTAAACAGCGTGGAGACGTCAAAGCCATTCGTTCTCTGGTGGCGCGCCTGCAGCAGGGCTTCGAGCCGCTGATGGCCAGCGACAGGCTGAACGATCTGGAGCGCATCCGCAAAAAAATGGCTCAGGTTCGCGAGCAGATCGACACCTTAGTGAACGAGCTGGCAGAACTGGAGAAAGAAGAATCCTGGCTGCTGGTGTCGTCGCTCAGCAATATGGAAGCGTACTTCGCTCAGCAGGAAAAGGCGCTGAACGAGGTCCGCGCCTCGCTCGAACATCAGGTGAGCGAAGCGCAGCTCGATTCAGCAGCGTAATTATTTCGCGTGCCAGTACGCGCTGGCACGCACCAGCTGCTGATCGATAACCTCAGTCTCAAACAGTCGGCTCAGGTTTTTAACTACCTTCCCTTCCCCGGTCAGCCAGATAAAGTAATCTTCCGCCGGAACGTTCAGCGACGCCAGCTGCTCAACCACCGCCTGCTCGCTGTGGCCGATCACCCAGGTGATGTTGAACGCGCTCAGGTGCGCCAGATAATCCTTGTATGATTCATCCCCGACGGTGACCACCGCGTGAAGTTCCGGGCGTTTCGGCAAGCTGGCGATGCCTTCCAGGCGGCGACGCAACGCCGGCATCCCGGACTCATCGCACACATACAGCTGCCAGGCGTAATCCTCCGGTACCACCAGCGAACCGCGCGGGCCACCAATCGTCAGCCTGTCGCCCACTTTCGCCTCTAGCGCCCACTGGCTGGCAACGCCACCGTCATGCACGAAGAAATCGAGTGCCAGCTCATGCTTCGCGGCGTCGTACAGCGGCGTGTAATCCCGGCTTTGCGGGCGCACGCCGTCGCCCCAGTCAATGCCCTCGTCGGTGACCACCGGTGGCACAAACGTCGTTCCCGGGGCCGGGAAAAACACTTTGGTGTGATCGTCGAAACCGCGGGAGCTAAAGCCCTCCAGCGCTTCGCCGCCTAAAACTATGCGCTGAAAACCAGCGCTTACGCGCTCAACACGGAGCACGGTCAGTTCACGAAAACGCAGTTCGTTACGCACGCGTTGTGGATAGCGGGTGGTTGCCATGTTAAGACCCTTCTCAGGTGAATACGATATATCTAAATTGATTTTAAATGATAATGATTGCTAATCAGCAAGAATGCAAGATCTTTTAGATTGCATCTGAATATATCTTAGATATAGTTTAGATATATCAATTTACGAGGCACACTATGCGACACGAACATGATGGCGGCGGACGTCGACCACGCTTTTTTGGTCACGGCGATCTGCGGCTGGTGATTCTGGATATTCTGACCCGCAACGCGAGCCACGGTTACGAGCTGATCAAAGAGATTGAGAACCTGACCCAGGGGAACTACACCCCGAGTCCTGGCGTGATTTACCCGACGCTGGATTATCTTCAGGATCAGGCGTTTATCACCATTACGGAAGAAGAGAATGGGCGTAAGCGCATTGCCATCAATGCGGCAGGACAGCAGTGGCTGGAGGAAAACCAGGAACAGCTTGAGCAGATTCAGGCGCGTATCAAAGCCCGCGCGGTCGGTTTCCAGCTACGCAAAAACCCGCAGATGAAGCGGGCACTGGATAACTTCAAAGCGGTGTTAGATCTGAAGGTGAATCAGGGAGCGCTCAGCGACGCGCAGCTTAAGCAGATCGTTGGCGTGATCGACCGCGCGGCGCTGGAGATCTCCCAGCTGGATTAAGCCGGTGCGTGCGCGCTCACGCGGAAGACGCGTACCAGCTCTTTCAGGTGCATCGCCTGCTCGTTGAGGGAGGCCGCCGCGGCAACAGACTCCTCCACCAGCGCGGAGTTTTGCTGGGTGGTGGCATCAATCAGGCCAATCGCGCTGTTAATCTGCGAGATCCCCTCCGTCTGCTCGTGGCTGGCCTGGCGGATCTCACGCAGGATCACATCCATCTCTTCCACGTTGCCCACCATGCCGTTGATAAGCTCGCTCGCCTTCTCGACCAGGTTCATCCCGTCCTGCGTCTGGCTGGTGGAGCTTTCAATCAGCTCACGGATCTCACTGGCTGACGAAGCACTCTTCTGCGCGAGCTGGCGCACTTCACCAGCCACTACCGCAAATCCACGACCGTGCTCGCCCGCCCGGGCCGCTTCCACCGCCGCGTTCAGCGCCAGAATATTGGTCTGGAAGGCAATGGCATCGATCAGGTCGATGATGTCGGACATCCGGTTCGAGGTCTCGTTAATCAGGCGCATTTTGCTGGTCACCTGCTTCATCATCTCACCGTTGTTTTTGACCACCTTCGCGGCATCTGCCGACAGGTTGGTCGCTTCTCCGGTATGCGAAGCGGTGTTTTTCACCGTCGCGGTGATCTGCTCCATCGAGGCGGCGGTCTGTTCCACAGAGCTGGCCTGCTCTTCCGTGCGCGCAGCCAGATCCTGGTTCCCGGCGACAATCTGCGCGGCGGCGCTGGAGATATTCTCCGAGCCGGTCTGCACCTGCTGCACAATGTCCAGCAGACGCGTTTTCATCTCCATCAGGGCATGCAGCAACAGGCCGGTTTCGTCTTTACCGTGCGAGGTGATACTGCCGGTGAGATCGCCATCCGCAATCGCCGCCGCAAAGTCCACGGCCTGGCCCAGCGGACGGGTAATGGAACGCACGATAAACCAGCCAATCAGGCTGCCTGCCGCCACGCTGAAGAGGGAGATGAGGATGAGCAGCAGACGGTTGCTCCTGAAATCACTTTCCACCTGCACCCCGGCGTTCTGCATCTCAGTGTTCTGAATCGCAATCAGCTGCTGCACTTTGGCTTTATAGGCCTGCTGCAGTTTGAGGGTGTTGGTCATCATCTCCTGAAGCGCCCCGGCGCGATCGTGATTCTGCACCGCCTGCAAAATACGATAGCGCGAGTCCAGATACTGCTGGCGCACGCCGCGTATCTCGGCGAGCACCTGCTGCGATTGCTGATCCTGCAGCACGTTGTTCAGCTCACCGAGGAGCACCGTGATGTGCTCACTAATCTCTTTAAGATGCTGCTGCGACTGCGCCGTGTACGTTCCCTGTTCATCCAGCAGCATGAGCTGCTGAGTGCTAATAAATTCCTGGAAGTTATCGATTAACTGGTTCGCTTTTACCGTGGTTGGATAATCACTGGTAATAATGGATTGCATCCCGTTGTTTGCCCGGTTCAGACTCATTAAAGACAAACTCGCGCTCACCACCATCAGGACAATAAAGAATCCAAACGCCAGAAATAATTTCGTGCCGATTTTTACGTCATGTAAGAACATATTTACTCCATCGATGTGATTATTTCTCAGACGATCACCGTTATCGGTAACGAAACCGCTAACTTTATGACTTTGATCGTTTTTTTATTTCATAACCATCACAATGGATAGGCAGAGGCTATTAATATAGCCGTATCGATCGTTACTCAACCACCAGACGGGGCATTTATGAAATAGCATCGGGGAAAAATGACTTAGGCAGGGATAAATAACTGAGGCACTTTCTTTAGTTACTTAATATAAAATTAACAATAAATCGCAGGAATAATTACAAATGAAGCGACGAAAGCCGTTTACGCCTGGCAGAATAAACGGCTTTTCTGGAACATTACAGACTCAATGGAGAACCGTCACTGCATCCTGAAGACGTCCGGCCCGGTGTTTTACCATCGCGGAGATCTGCGCACTCTCTTCAACCAGATCGGCGTTTTTCTGCGTGATGCTGTCCAGTTCAGCCACCGCGCGGGTTAACTCCGAAAGCCCGGTAGCCTGTTCAGAGGTGGCATGGCTAATCTGCGCAATCAGCTGAGTGACGTTTTTCACCTGCTCAACGATATCATCCATGGTGCGTCCTGCGGCGTGTACCTGCTCGGAGCCGGACTGTACCTTGCTGGCGCTGGCATCAATCAGCTTACGGATATCATTGGCGGCGTTAGCGCTGCGGCTGGCAAGATGGCGAACTTCCCCTGCCACCACCGCAAAGCCTTTGCCCTGCTCACCGGCCCGTGCCGCTTCTACCGCCGCATTCAGGGCGAGGATATTGGTCTGGAAGGCAATATCGTTGATCAGGGTGGTAATGGAGCCGATACGCTGGGTACTGTCGGCGATATCGTCCATGGTTTTGACTACCGTCTGCATCGCGTTCCCGCCTTTGGTCGCCGCACTGCTGGCGGCTACGGAGAGCTTATCGACCTCGGTGGCGGTTTCAGAGTTACTCTGAACGGAGGCCGCCATCTGGTTCATCGTCGCCACGGTCTGCTGCACGTTTGCAACGGTCTGACGCGTGCGGTCGTTCAGATCCTCATTACCCTGTGCCAGCTTGTCGCTGCCGTCGCGCACGCTCACCACCTGGCTTGATACGTCATTGATTAGCCAGCGACACATCAGCCCCAGTTGCCCCACCGCGCGAAGGGTCAGGCCCAGTTCGTCGCTGCGGTTCAGGTGCTGCACGCTATTGCGCTCGCCGGTTGCCACCTTCAGCGCCTGTCGCGCCACGTTCTCTACCGGCCGGACAATCTGCTGTTCAAACAACAACGTGCCCAGCAGCATCATTATCGCTGCTGCGACCAACGACACCCAGCCTGCTGAGGTTGCCACCAGCGTAGCGGCGAGCGCGCCAAAGAGCACCGCCATCACGCCGCGTACCCGCCAGCGCAGCGGCATTGCCGGTAGTTTTCCGAACCAGCCCTGACGCACCACCAGCCCTTTATGGATCCGTTTAGTACAGCGTCCGGCATTCAGGGCCTTATAGAGTGGCTCCACGGTAGCGATCTCTTCTGCCGTCGCTTTGGTGCGAATCGACATATAGCCGGTGACCTTCCCGTGGCGCACCATCGGCACCGCGTTGGCGCGCACCCAGTAGTGATCGCCATTTTTACGGCGGTTTTTGACAATTCCGCTCCACGGCTCGCCCTGTTGCAGGGTGTACCACATATCGGCAAAAGCGGCTTTAGGCATATCAGGATGGCGCACCAGATTATGCGGCTGACCCATCAGCTCATTAAGCTGATAGCCACTCACCTGAACAAAGGTGTCGTTAGCATGAGTCAGATAGCTGTGGACGTCTGTGGTAGACATTAAGGTGGTGTCATCGTCCAGAAGATATTCATTCTGGGTGACATAGGTTGGAGAGGACATCGTGAGCATCCCTTGCAGGTTATTTGAATGTTAATTTTGTGGTTTATTGTTTTTTCGGCGGTAAACAATTTATCTTTAGTTGTTAAACTTGATGGAGATCGCAGATTTCACTTAAACCGCACTTTTTGTGAGATTTTATAATTGATTGATTTTAAATACTTTCACAATGAAATTACCTGCAAAGGATGATCTGTTAACGCCCACTTAAGTCGCACCGCCTGCACCCCCCTGGTGCAATTGACCCCATCCACGTCTTCCTGCCCCCGTTTTCCGTACCGCTAAATCCCGTCTGGAAAACATCGGCATGATTAAATATTGCGCAACATTATTTTAACCTGGCGTTTATCCCGATTTTCGTTAAGTCCGCTGAAGTGGCGTAATCCCTGCAATACTTAACGCAGTATCATGTGATACGCGATCCCCGGGAGCATATTTTGAACAGGTTACCTTCCAGCGCCTCGGCTCTTGCCTGTACCGCGCACGCACTGAATCTCATTGAGAAGCGAACGCTTGATCATGAGGAGATGAAACAACTTAACCGAGAGGTCATCGATTACTTTAAAGAGCACGTCAATCCAGGTTTTCTGGAGTATCGCAAATCTGTTACCGCCGGCGGGGATTACGGAGCCGTAGAGTGGCAAGCGGGAAGTCTGAATACGCTTGTCGACACCCAGGGACAGGAGTTTATTGATTGCCTGGGTGGTTTTGGCATTTTCAACGTGGGGCACCGTAATCCAGTAGTGGTTTCCGCCGTACAGAATCAACTCGCGAAACAACCTCTTCATAGCCAGGAACTGCTCGACCCGCTTCGCGCCATGCTCGCGAAAACGCTGGCAGCCTTAACACCCGGCAAACTGAAATACAGCTTCTTCAGCAACAGCGGCACGGAATCGGTCGAAGCGGCGCTTAAGCTCGCCAAAGCGTACCAGTCGCCGCGCGGGAAATTCACTTTTGTCGCCACCAGCGGCGCGTTCCATGGTAAATCCCTGGGCGCCCTGTCTGCGACCGCCAAATCCACCTTCCGCAAACCGTTTATGCCGCTGCTGCCGGGCTTCCGCCACGTGCCGTTCGGCGACATTAATGCCATGCGCACCGTGCTCAGCGAATGCCGTAAAACCGGCGATGACGTAGCTGCGGTGATCCTGGAGCCAATTCAGGGCGAAGGCGGCGTGATCCTGCCTCCACAGGGCTATCTGCCTGCCGTACGTCAGTTGTGCGATGAGTTTGGTGCGCTGCTGATCTTCGACGAAGTGCAGACCGGCATGGGACGTACCGGCAAGATGTTCGCCTGCGAGCACGAGAATGTTCAGCCGGACATTTTGTGTCTGGCGAAAGCGCTCGGCGGCGGCGTAATGCCGATTGGTGCGACGGTTGCCACCGAAGAGGTCTTCTCGGTGCTGTTCGACAACCCGTTCCTGCATACCACCACCTTTGGCGGTAACCCGCTGGCCTGTGCGGCCGCGCTGGCCACCATCAACGTGCTGCTGGAGCAAAACCTGCCTGCGCAGGCGGAGCAGAAAGGCGACATGCTGCTGGACGGTTTCCGTCAGCTGGGACGTGAATACCCGGATCTGATCCAGGAGGCACGAGGTAAAGGGATGCTGATGGCCATTGAGTTTGTTGATAACGAAATCGGCTATAGCTTCGCGAGCGAGATGTTCCGCCAGCGGGTGCTGGTGGCCGGCACGCTCAACAATTCCAAAACCATCCGCATTGAGCCACCGCTGACGCTGACCATTGAGCAGTGTGAGCAGGTGCTGAAGGCGGCACGTAAAGCGCTGGCGGCACTGCGCGTGAGTGTGGAAGAGGCGTAAAAAAACGCCGGGTGGCGCTGCGCTTACCCGGCCTACAACACCAGCCCGGTAAGCGTTGCGCCACCGGGCTGCTTTTTATCGGTGAAACTCCGCCACCGTCATGGTAAAGCGCAGCACCTTTTTTCCCTCATTGGCATAGCCGTGCGCGGCTTCCGTTTTCGCCACCGCCGATGCCCCGGCAGCAACCTGCGTAACCGTCTCGTCCACCGTCAGGGTTAATATGCCTTCGTTCACGTGCAGCAGCTCAAAGGTACCCGCCGGATGCCCCGAAGAGGTAAAACGCTCTCCCGGCTGCATCTCCCACTGCCATAGCTCAATCATATCCGGGCCCGCGGTTCCTGCCAGCAGTCTGGCACGTCCGCCCTTTTCCCCCTGCCACAGCACCGGGATCGCGGCTTCTTCGATAACGTGCACCAGCGGCTCGCTGGAGACGTTAACGATATCCGCCACTGAGATACCGAGCGCGGCGGCCAGCTTGCACAAAATGGCGATGCTGGGGTTGGCTGCGCCCTTTTCGATCTCCACCAGCATGCCTTTGCTGACGCTGGCACGCCGCGAGAGTTCATCCAGCGACAGTTTTTTCTCTTTACGCCAGTTGCGTATGCGGTTCGCTACGGCCAGGCTTACCTGGGCGATATCGGCACCCTGTTCAGTCATTATATTGACTTTTTCAGTCATTGGTCACTACCATGGTATAAAACAGTCAATACAGGATTATTTATGTCTCTCGTTACGCCGTCAATAGACCCGCGCCTTGCCGCAATTGCCCCGGGCTTTCGGGCGCTGAGCATTCTGGTTGAAGCTGCGCCGATTACCCACCCGGAAGTCGCTCCGGCCGTGCTCACGCAAGCCTGCCAGCAGATGCTTAATGATGATGTGCCGTGGGCTGACGCGCACCTTTCCGGCTGGGATGAGGTATTTAAGGCCTTCGGCGCAAAACCGAAACGTACGCCCTGCTCGGCATCCGCCTTACGTAAGCGGGTCTTAAAAGACGGCTCGCTGCCACCGCTCGATCCGGTGGTGGATATCTACAACGCGGTGAGCATTCGCTACGCCATCCCGGTTGGTGGAGAAAATCTTGCGACTTATTCAGGCGCGCCGCGCCTGACGCTGGCGGACGGCAGCGAACCGTTTGATACCTTCAAAGAGGGGCAGCCGGTGGTGGAATACCCGGAGCCGGGCGAGGTTATCTGGCGCGACGACCTCGGTGTTACCTGCCGTCGCTGGAACTGGCGCCAGGGTATACGGACGCGTCTTGACAGTCAGGCGCAAACCATGTGGTTTATTCTGGAAAGTCTGCCGTCAATGCCGCTTACGGCACTGGAAGAAGCCGGAGCGGATCTGATTGATAACCTGCAACGTCTGATGCCGGGTGCAGTGGTGCACAGGCAGTTACTGACCCTGTAAGAGGATAAAAAATGTTTCGTGGAGTCAGCGCATTTCCGTTAACGCCCCTGAAAAACGGCACGTTTGATGAGCAGGCCTTTACGCATCTGCTCTCTCCTGTGGTTGAGGCAGGCGTGGATTCACTGGGCATTCTTGGCTCGACCGGGAGCTATGCCTATCTGACCGTTGAAGAGCGTGCCCGGGTGACACGCTGTGCGGTGGAACATGCCGGTAACATACCGGTTATCGTCAGCATCGGCGCAATGCGGCTGGACGATATTCTGCGTCTGGCTGACGACGCGCAAACGGCCGGAGTCTCCGGCGTGCTGATGGCACCCGTGTCGTACCAGCGATTAACGGATGAGGAAGTATTCAAGCTCTATGAAACGGTGACCCGCCAGCTCTCCGTACCGCTGTGCATTTACGATAACCCTGCCACGACCGGTTTTGCGTTTAGCGATGAATTGCTATTTGCCGTCGCGTCTCTGCCAAATGTAGGCTCCATCAAGCTTGGCCGCGTGCCGGAGGATCTGTCGCAGGTACGTGCCCGGCTTCCTGATACGGTCACACTGGGTATCGCCGGTGACTGGCGGGCAGCCTCAGCCTTGCAGGCCGGGTTTGACGTCTGGTATTCGGTTCTCGCGGGGTTGTTCCCAAAAGCGGCGCTGGCGATAGCGCGTTCGGGGAAAAGTACAGAGTCAGAACGGTTAGAGCCGCTATGGGATCTGTTCCGTCGTTACGGTAGCGTAAGGGTCATCGCGGCAGCGGCGGAAATGAGGGGAAAAGTGGCAACACCCGGCTTGCCGTTCCCGTTGCAGGCAATTCAGGGAGAGCCGCGCGAGGCGCTTTCAGCGATCCTTGCGGAATTGGAACTGGCCTGAAAAACGCCGGGTGGCGCTGCGCTTACCCGGCCACACCGCATCATTCATAAAGTAATCATTCTCAGGAATGGTTGAGAAAGCAACGTCCCCGCCCTCGCAGTTTGTCCCTCTGTCTACGTGTAATTAACCCGGTAAAAATACGTCTTCTCGACTCTTAATAGAAATCAGAAGATTGAATAATAGTAGCGCTAAAATTATAATGCTTAGATTCATTTGCGAGGACGTTTAAGCTATGCAGTACCTACTTGACGGGATAGTGCATTATAATGATGAATCGCGCATTTTAACCGATAATAAACGCGAAGTTGAGCTTTCACTGGCGACGTCGCGATTATTAAATGCACTTATTGACGCCAATAATTCTCAGGTCAGCCGTACTGAACTCCTTGAAAAAGTCTGGGAAGAACATGGTCTGGTTGCTTCTGATAACAACCTGAACCGAAACATATCTCTGTTGCGAAAAGCATTTCTTGAATTCTCGCTTGAAGACAAAATCGAAACAATACCAAAGCAAGGATTTGTACTGCACTGTCAGTGTACTCGTGTTAGTACTACACGTAGTAGCACGTACGAAAAATTTAAAAAAATCTGTTCCTCGCACAAAGGTTTTTACATTAGCACAATAGCATTAACCGTTTTAATGGTGAGCACCATCACTGCCTTTTATTTGTACCATTTAAACGATAGCACTATGCATAAATATAAGTCAGTCGGATTATGCGATGTCTATATTGACGAAAATGGCGTCAAACAAGAGAATATTGACTCATTTTTTAATACAAATTTAGGGCAAAGAATCGCATTAAAATGCCAGCAATATCCCAAAAATATCTATTTTGATGACAACAGAGCGCCTTTAAAAAGCAAGGTGTACTCAACTCACATTGCCCTGTGTGGCAAACAAAATACAGGGAAAGGACATGAATGCGAAAACTTCGTCAATATTAACAACAATTAATATTGTTTTATGCCTGTTGATGCTTCCCTTGCTTGCAATGGGAATATACAAGCTTGTTGGTGTTTATGATTACCTACCGATGAACTGTATGTCGACGGTACATATCAACTATGAAGATTCAAAAAATGTCCAGCAAGGGATTAATGGGAATATCAAAATTGTTTTCCACATTACCAACGATGGTCTCGTCACGGTCAGCGAATACGGCACGTTGAACTATTATGGTAAAGAGTATCTTGTCGATCGTACAGGAAACATGACCATCGACACAGACGTGCAAAACGGATTCCATAAAGTTACGAAAGGTAAATTTCTTGCTAATCCGCAGGATAATGCACCTTCTGTGCTGATTGAAAAACTCACCACCAGCCAGCCTGTCCTGCACTATAAGATCCAGAAGCTTGACCCCAAAACCTGGAGAATAAGCGATTTGCAGCGTGCCATATTTATTTGCCGAAAATGAGTTTATTGACGCAAGCACATGACTCATTGTGCTAATGTTATGATTGCAAGACAGATGTATAGATTGTTAAATCAAAAAATAAAACTCGCACTTAACTCTTAACAAAAATCCAACCAGAAAGCAATTGGAGCAACCGTACGTTCATCTAAACAAACACTCTACACGCCAAAAAAGCAGAACAAAAACCTTATTAAATGTGATTTTTCTTGATTTAATTCTACTTCCTCTGCTTTTCTCATACTCTTCCCTTCACTTCTTTTATTCTGCATTTTTTTATTTTGTATTTCTAATATCCCTCATAAAAGAATTGTTTGAATTTATTTCGAAAGTATTATTTAGCCAACTTTTTGGTGACGATGCTTTTATCTGTAAAGCATAGAAATCCATTTCATAAAATGTCAAAAACCCTAACAGGCGAAGCAACAAAGTGAGAGGAAGATATGCGCGTGTTAATATTAGATCCTAACATTATAAATCAGCATTATTTGAAAACCCAAATTGAAGAGGCAGGTATTTTAACTGATGTATCTTCGAGTATTGAGGAAGTGGAAATGTTTATGTTTTCAAATAAAGCTGAACTCCTGATTATGGCATCTGAAACGCTTTCCACTGCTGAGTTACAGGCGATTCGTAAGTGGCGACGCGAAGGGCGCACTATCCGCATCATGATCCTTAACAGCAGCAACGATATTGAACACAAGGTGAAAGCGTTTGAAAGCGGCGCTGACGATTATGTTGTCAAGTCTAGTCATATTGAAGAGATTATCATCAGAATTTGGGTTTTAGTACGCCGGAATTATCTCACCCCTTCCAGCCGTATTACTGCAGGTAATTTAGAACTCGACTTAAACAGCAAGGTACTCTTCATCAACAAGCAAAAAATTCGACTGACCCGTTTTGAATTTGAAATTATGAAGCTACTGGTGAAGAACAAAGGCAAGGCGCTGAGCAAACGTAAAATCATGAAACATCTCTACCACGACTGGATGGGTAAAGAAAACAATACCGTCGAGGTGCTTATTGGTCGTCTGAGAAAGAAACTGGCACCCTACAACAGCGGGCAAATCAGAAATCAAAGAGAAGAGGGTTATTATTACGATCTAAACGGTGCGATCTGAGTTACACCCAGCCCCTGTGCTGCCTTGATGGCATAAAAATTAACTTCATTTAAGTACGGTATATTTAACGCTTTTAAACTCACACTTCATCAATCACAGCTTCATTGTTAAGAAAATTATATGAACAAATCTACGACCAATACGCTATCGCTTTGGTCTTTAACGACGCTTGTCGTCGGAGCGATGATCGGAGCGGGTATATTTTCATTACCTGCTGCATTCGGACGAGCAACCGGTGGGCTTGGTGCAATTATTGCCTGGGTGATTGCCGGTGGCGGTATGCTGATGCTGGCATTTGTATTCCAGAACCTTGCGCAAAGAAAGCCTGAACTCAATGCGGGCGTCTTTAGCTACGCTAAAGCCGGTTTCGGCGAATATCCGGGCTTCATTTCGGCACTCGGTTTCTGGGCGGGTACATGTATCGGCAACGTATCCTATTTTATTTTAATTAAATCAACATTAGGCGCGTTTTTCCCTGCATTTGGCGAAGGTAATACGCTGCTGGCAATCGCTGTCTCATCAGTTGTTTTATGGTCTTTTCATCTCCTGGTATTGCGGGGTATTAAAGAAGCGGCCTTTATCAATACCCTGGCCACCTGTGCCAAGATCATCCCTATTTTTGTATTTATCACCATTCTGATAATGGCATTCAAAAAAGAGATGTTTATGCTTAATTTCTGGGGCGGGGCCGCCGGAGAGCCACCTCTCTTCAGATCAATCTTTTCCCAGGTCAGAAGCACCATGTTGGTGACCGTATTCGTATTCCTTGGAATCGAAGGGGCAAGTATTTACTCGCGTTATGCAACTAACCGGAAAGACGTTGGCCTGGCGACCGTATTCGGCTTCATCGGGGTGCTGTGCTTACTGATGTTAGTCACCATGCTTTCTTATGGCGTTATGCCCCAGGCCGAGCTGGGAGCCTTACGGCAACCCTCAATGGCCGGTGTTCTCGAAAGCATAGTGGGACGCTGGGGCATGATTTTCATCAGCGTGGGGTTAATTATCTCTGTCCTCGGAGCCTATCTTTCCTGGTCATTGCTCGCCGCTGAGGTTATTTATTCCGCGGCGTTGAAAAAGAGCATGCCTGCCGTTTTTGCACGCGAGAATCGCTGGCGCGTTCCCTCGTCAGCCGTATGGTTGACGAATATCTCGATACAGCTGTTCTTAATTATCACTTTTTTCAGCGATTACGCATTCCTGTTAGCCCTTGAGCTAACCAGCGCGATGACGCTTATCCCTTATCTTCTGGTTGCCGCGTATAGCCTGAAGCTGGTTATTACACGAGAAACCTACGAACAGTGCACAAAGGGATATTATAAAGACCTGGTGATCTCTGTCATTGCCACTGCCTATGCCTCGTTGATGATTTATGCCGGCGGATTAACGTATGTGCTTCTGTCCGCCGTTATTTATGCGCCTGGCACACTGCTTTATTACATTGCTAAGCGTGAGCAAAACAAAAAAATATTCTCTGGTACGGAACGAATATTATTTACCGCCATCGTGCTCGCGGCTTTGGCCTGTATTTATGGAATTATAAACGGAAATATTACCATTTAATTACTCTCTTAAGGAGATACTATGCAAGATATACCACTGGGTGTTCACTCCGAGGTCGGCCAGTTACGCAAAGTGATGGTGTGCGCCCCTGGGTTAGCACATAGCCGTCTTACACCGGGCAATTGCGACCGACTGTTATTTGATGATCTTATGTGGGTAGAGCGTGCCCGTCAGGATCATCTCGATTTTATTAACAAAATGCGCGGATGCGGTGTTGACGTTGTTGAGATGCATGATCTGCTCTCCGAAACGCTGGCTAACCGTCAGGCACGCAACTGGCTCATCGAACAGCAGATTACTGCTGATGAAATCCCGTTGGGTTTGCTTAATGAAACACGCTCGTTCCTGGATTCGTTACCAGCAGATCGGCTGGCTGAGTTTATGATCGGCGGGCTTTCAACCTATGATTTGCTGAACAGACACAGGGGCGATAAAGAAGAACTTGAACTCGTCGGAAGAGCGACAGGGCTGCGTGAATATTTGCTCCCGCCGTTGCCGAATACGCTTTATACGCGAGATACCACCAGCTGGATTTATAACGGGGTTACGCTTAATCCCCTTTACTGGCAGGCTCGTCGTGAAGAAACGTTACTGACCACTGCTATCTATAAGTTCCATCCGGACTTCACCCGTCAGACGATCAATACATGGTGGGGAGATCCAACGCGTTATCACGGATCCGCCACCCTTGAAGGCGGCGATGTTATGCCTATTGGCAACAAGACCGTTTTAATCGGTATGAGCGAACGTACGTCCTATCAGGCCATTGCCCAGCTTGCATCTGCCCTGTTTTCGAACCCGTTTAGCCATGTCGAGCGCGTTATTATTGCCGCGATGCCGAAGCTCAGAGCGGCGATGCACCTGGATACCGTATTCACCTTTTGTGACAGAGATTTAGTGACGCTTTATCCCGCCATTGTTGATCAAATCGAAGTCTTTTCACTGATTAAGGACGACTCCCCAGGCGGAATGCGTCTGGAGCATTATTCAGAGCCGTTAACAGAGGTGGTAGCCAGGGCACTCAATTTACGCTCGCTCAGGGTCGTTGAAACCGAAGGCAATGTTTACGACACCGAGCGTCAGCAATGGGATAGCGGAAATAACGTGGTCGCCATGTCTCCAGGTGTCGTTATCGCCTATGACCGCAATACCAAAACAAACGACCGTTTGCGTAAAGAAGGCGTTGAGGTCATTGAAATTGTTGGGAGTGAATTAGGGCGTGGACGCGGTGGCGGCCACTGTATGACATGTCCATTAATTCGTGATGCCGTTGATTACTCATAAGGAAGAGAGATGTTTACACGTTCTGTTTTAATGTTGGCCGGTTTGCTGGCATTGGCTGGCTGTACTGAAAAACCCGTTGGTTCTGCCCATCATGCAAGTGCTGCGCTTTCCGGTCAGGTGATGGCGCTGTCGCACGGCACAATCACAGGGGTGAGATACATAACAATCCAAAACGACACCGGAAGCAGCGCTGCCGGTACAGTCGGGGGCGCGTTGATTGGCGGTGCTGCCGGTAATGCTATTGGTGGCGGAAGCGGCCGTCTGCTGGCGACGGCTGGCGGTACCGTTGCTGGCGCGATGGCAGGACAGTCGATACAACGAGGAATGGCGCGACATAATGCGGCTGAACTCTTTATTCGTCCTGATAACGGGCAAGAGTTCGTTACCGTGCAGCCCGCCCGTGAAGGTGAATTTGTCGTAGGGCAACGTGTAAATATTACCTCGCATCGCGGTCAGGTAGCGATCTCTCCAGCTCAATAACACGCTTTATCATATCTGCCACAACAGGATGATTGTCCTTTTCATTAAGGATGAAAATTTTTTGTGGCAGGTTTTTATCTTTTATTCATTCCATGTGACCATTTATATTCTTAAGAGGGCATCATTGTGACGACTCATCTATTACAATTTTGGAATATGGCAGCCACCCTATTTTCTATATTCTTTTTTATTGCGTATCTATTTGTTATTTTCCAGATCGTTACTGATTTATTCCGTGACAATACACTCAACGGCTTCTTTAAATCGCTCTGGATAATGCTGTTACTTTTCATCCCGCTGATCACCTCTATTTTTTATCTCATCCTGAGAGGTAAGGGAATGGCCAAAAGACAACGTGCTTACAGACTGGATGCGAATGCCGCAGCACAATATAGTCTTTGTAAATCACCAGCGGAGCAAATATCAGACGCCAAAAAACTATTAGACCAGGACGTTATTAGCCAGGAGGAGTTCGAACTCCTTAAAAAGAAAGCCATAAATTAAATCACAATGACTAAGGATGGCGTAATATCCAACCTTAGTCATTTCGTTTTAGAAAATCAGTCATCTCTGGCGCTATTAACAATTCGTCTCATGTTTTGTTAATGCGCTGGCCTATTTATTATTTTTAACTACTTTTATCCACTGGAGTGTTCGCAATGAAAAGCACTACCCCCTGGCAGCCCTGTAAGGAAAAAATCGACTTTATCGGCGGCTTTTATCATTTATTTTTGTTGATTTGCTCTGTTTTACTCTGGAGCGGGTTACTTCTTTTTGCCACACGTGCCTATGGCCAGACTCATGCTGATGAAAATGCAGCAAGCTGGGGCAGCAGGATTGTTTCCGATATTACGCAAACCTGGACAGATTATGATAGCCACGATATTTATCTTCCTTTTATCAGCTGGCATAACCGGTTCATGTACGATAAAGAAAAGACCGATCGCTATAATGAAATGCCCTGGGGTGCCGGAGTGGGTGTTTCTCGTCATCACAGCAATGGCAACTGGAGTGCACTGTATGGAATGGTGTTTAAAGACTCACATAATGAGTGGCAACCGGTCACCGGCTACGCATGGGAGAAAGGATGGCATCCAGGCCAACAAAAAGATTTCAGGTTGGGATTAGGGGTGACCGCCGGGATAACAGCGCGTAAAGATATGGGCAACTACATTCCCTTACCGATTATATTCCCGCTTTTTTCAGCGAGTTATAAAAATGTGAATGTCCAGTTCACCTATATTCCTGGCACCTATAATAACGGAAACGTACTCTTCGGGTGGTTACGTTACAACCTGTAGCAGGGCTCAGCCCTGCATTACACTCTCGGTCTTTTTACTATCAGTGCAGGAAAGGAAATGTTTTAAGAGAAAAAGGAAGAAGAGTATCTGGATAAAAAGGAGGGTAAAGAAAAATGACTGGATTATATGCAACGACTCACCGCGAGCGTAGGGCTCGCGGTGAGTGTTTGTTTAGAATTGAAGTGCGGCGCCCAGGTAAGCACCATCAAGCAGCGTATGATTAGGCGTACCGGATTTACCATGAACGCTAATATGACGGTAACCCGCTTTGAGTTTCACCTCATCTCGTACCTGCCAGGCCAACCCTGCATCAACTTCAACATAGTTTTCAACGGCATTGTTCAGGCCACGTGGCGCGGTATAACCTTCACCATAGGCATACACCTCATCGCTGAAATGGACACGAACCCCGCCACCAATCGGTGCCGCAAATCCATTATCACCTTTCTTAGGCGCCATATAGATGGCCTTGGCACCTGCGTAAAGATCGGCTTTACCCAGAGACACCTGATAACCCAGGCCGACACCGCCAGAATTACGGCCATCATTATAATTGTTAGCCCAGTTTGCAGTATAAAAAATACCGGTCGGCTCAGGCGCAATCAGTGCATTTAACTCCGTATGTTGTGTACCTAACTGAGCGCCAATTTCAGCGGCGTTAGCACTAACAGAGAGAGTTGAAAGAATTGCCACTACTGTGAGTGTTTTTTTAAACATTTGTTATCACCTAATATACATTAAAAAAAAGAAGTCAGAACCTTAAACAAGCTCTGTCTGGTGGCTTATTTTAGGGGGCGATGTTATATGAAGTTCAAACAAACAAGAGATCCTCACTCACCATACACTCATTCATTAATCAGCGAGGTGGCAGCTGCGCACGCTATAAAATGACGTGTGTTTAAGTTCCATCTATCTTTTCGCACTAGAATGCCTCTTTATTTTCACCGAAACCAGTGAGGAAACCATGTTCCCGGAAGAAAATATCAGACGGCCCAAAAAACCAAACTTTATCCGTTATCTTTTTCTGTTCAACCTTTTATTGCTGCCCCTTTTCATGATTGTGGCACGCCTGGTCTGGGGACAGGATTTCTTTTCTGTTTCCCCCAATGGCGCTTTGTTCTGGCCGGGTGCAGTCTCGCACGTTTTGTTGCTGGGCGGAGTTTGGTTGTTTTTAGATGTTCTGTTTATGATTTGGTTTTACCTTACCAACAAAAAAAACTGAGGAGCAACGCTTATGCTGCTATTTATTTCATGGCTATTTGCATTAGTTGGCAGTGAATTACTGCTGTTACAGATCAATTCAGTAAGCATTATCATGCCTCTCTTATATTTATCTATGGGGATAATGTATTTATATCAAAAGAATAAAATAAGGAATATGTTATGGCTGGATGCAAACTTAAAAAAAACACGCATCCTCAACCTCAAGGTTCTGTTTGTGGCAGCGCTTAGTATTATGTTATCTATCATCGCGCATATTAATTTCGCCATTAACTCCTTGCTTATCATGCAATGGTTAAAAGCATAGTTTATGCGATGTCCATATCTTTATTCTGTGCCCCCATCATCAACCACGCTGCGCTTTAAAACCTAAATACAGCAGATATCAGGTTGAATATCTATGTTTAGAGGATTTATGCGCAAGAAAAGTATTAGAGTGATGAAGCGTTGTATTTTGATCCTTTTGGGCTTCACGCTTTGTGCAATGACAGGCCTGTTTTATTGGGTACAGCGTAGCGGCGAACTCCAGCCCTGGCATACTTTTGTCCCTAATGAATTACGCGAAAACGAGATCGATCGGGCCGACTGGGATGACTATATCAATGCTGAAAACGCCCTCTTCATGGAGGTGCATAACAATGTCGTTATGAAGCAAACCGATCAGGATACAACGAGTTTAAATCGTTATAACCCGTCAAGCCCGGTATTTCCGGACACCCTTCCCACAGACTGGAATCGATCCTATATCATGCGCCCACAGGCGGAACCGAGAGGGGCTGTCGTGTTACTGCACGGACTTACGGACTCCCCTTACAGCCTGCAGCATATTGCCCGGCTCTATCAAAAAGAAGGGTTTGTCGCCATCGGGATCCGTCTACCTGCCCATGGTACCGTACCCGGGGCATTAACGGATGTAAAATGGCAGGACTGGCTGGCAGCAACGCGTCTTGCGGTGCGCGAGGCAACAAAAATGACCCATGCGGATGCGCCGCTGCATATTGTTGGTTTTTCCAATGGTGGGGCGCTGGCCATGAAATATGCCATCGATGCCCTTGATGATGAGAGCCTGAAGAAGCCACAACAAATTGTCCTGATTTCTCCCATGATAGGCATAAGCCGCTTTGCTCGGTTTTCGGGAATGGCCGAATGGACAGCCTTTCTCCCGGCCTTTTCTCGTGCGGCCTGGTTAGGTCTGGTACCAGAATTTAATCCTTTTAAATATAACTCTTTTCCCGTGAATGGTGCGCGACAGGCTTATCTTCTGACTGAGACATTGAAACGGGATCTTACGCGGCGCAAGTCATCGGCTGGCTGGAAAGATCTTCCTCATGTGCTTACGTTTCAGTCCGTTCTTGATTCCACAGTCAGTACCCGGGCAGTGCTGGACGTACTCCATCAAAATCTACCGGATAACGGTAGCGAACTGGTGTTGTTTGATATTAATCGTGCGGTCAATTTTCGTGCACTGTTTCGCCACTCTTCGGATCGCGCGCTATCACACTTACTGGCAACACCACAGCGTACTTACACGACGACTATCGTCAAAAACGCCTCTTCAGAGAGTATGAACATGGTCGCTTCGACACACTTAGCGCACTCAACAACAGCAGACGTGCAGCTCCTTAATGTGCGCTATCCGAGAGATGTTTTTTCACTCTCTCATGTCGCCCTCCCGTTTCCTGTCCATGACTCTTTATATGGAAGTGAACCCTATGAACCGAATCACTATGGTCTGAGTCTGGGTGTTTTACGCGTCAGAGGGGAGCGTGCGGTATTGCTGGCAGATATGGACTCCTTAATGCGTATCACCTCGAATCCGTTCTATCCCTATTTGATTGAAAGGATTGCTGGCGTCATAAGATAAAGGAAGAGGCGTTTTTTAACGTCAGCTCATCGTTGGGGATAGATGAAATAAAAGACAATCGGCGCCAGAGTATAACATCCGTTATTCTTCGCCTCTTTCACCACTATCCCCATTGAATCGCTGGTTGCCGGTTAATTTGTCACTCCGGCAGCAGCCCCACAAAACTGCGTTTTTTGCGCGGCTCCGACATCAGCTCTTCGAGCTTATCCACGCAGGCCAGGTAGTGCGGCGTTTTTTTATGCGCCAGCACCGCCTCTTCGTCTTTATAGGCCTCGTAGATAAAGAACCGGGTTTTCACCCGGGGGTCCTGCAACACGTCAAAACGCAGGTTTCCCGGCTCCTGAATCGCGCCCTCGTGGTTGGCGCGAAACACCTCCAGAAACTCGTCCACCCGCTCGGGTTTGATGTTGATCTCCACTAACGTCACGTTCATTTCGCTTCTCCCTGTTTCTCTTCCTGCCAGAACTGGAACACCTCCCGGGCGCTCATGTTCTCGTGAACCACTTTCTTCACCGCCTTCAGCATGGCGAGCGGCGCGCTGGACTGGAAGATGTTGCGCCCCATGTCCACGCCAGAGGCTCCCTGGTCAATCGCGCGCCAGCACATCTCCAGTGCCTCGTGCTCCGGCAGCTTTTTCCCCCCGGCGATGACGATCGGCACCGGGCAGCTGGCGGTCACTTTTTCGAATCCTTCATCCACATAGTAGGTTTTGACAAACTGCGCCCCCATTTCGGCGGCAATACGGCTGGCGAGCGAGAAGTAACGCGCATCGCGCGCCATCTCCTTGCCGACGCCCGTCACCGCCAGCACGGGCATCCCGTAGCGTGCCCCCGCATCCACCAGCTTGATGATGTTATTGATCGACTGATGCTCGAATTCACTGCCAATGTACACCTGCGCCGCCACCGCACAGACGTTCAGGCGCAGCGCGTCTTCCATTGCCACTGCCACGCACTCGTTCGACAGCTCGCCCAGAATTGAGTTACCGCCGGAGGCGCGCAGGACCACCGGTTTATTGGTGGCGGCCGGTACGGTGCTGCGCAAAATACCGCGGGTACACATCAACACGTCGGTTTCGGCGAACAGCGGCGCGATAGAGAGATCGATACGCTCAAGACCGGTGGTCGGCCCCTGGAAGTAACCGTGGTCAAAGGCCAGCATCACCGTGCGGTTGCTTTTTGGGTTGAAGATGCGCGAAAGCCGGGACTGCATGCCCCAGTCCAGCGAGCCACAGCCCTTCAGGGTGAACGGTACATTTTGCTGCGGTGTACCGATGCCAAAATCCTTACCGTCTTTGATGTCGTCTAAATCAGCCATTTGCTCCCCCGTCAGAAATCGTATTTGTTGATGTTCTCTTTGGTGAACACCACGCGCTCTGGCAGCAGCACGATGCCGTTGCCTTTTGCTTCATACTGGTAGCCCTGGACGCTGTTCGGCTCGACCTTCAGCGTACCGATATCTTTTACCTCCACGCTGTCGCCGACGTTAAGATCGCCTTTTTTCAACAAACGATCGGCGACATTGACCGCAATTTTGCCCTGTTGCACCACATCCCACAGGCCGAAGGCTTTAACCGTGCCGCGCTCGACGTACGGACGCATGACGTTAGGCGTACTGAATCCGACAATCGCCACCCCTTCCCGCTTCAGGTTTTCCGCCGCCTGCGCCGCGGCAGGCAGAGCGTTGGCATCCGGGGCGATGATCGCATCCAGATCCGGGTACGCTTTTAAGATCCCTTCGGCGGTTTGCAGGGATTTGGTGGCGTCGTTATAGCCAAACTGGGTGGTCACAATCTGCCACTGGGGATGATCTTTTTCGATTTTGGCCTTCGCCTCTTTCACCCACTGGTTCTGGTCGGTGACGGTCGGGCTGGAGTAGAAGAACGCCACTTTGGCATTCGGTTTTGTCACCTGCTTCCCGGCCATCTCCACCAGCAGGCCACCGAGCTGCTCCGGAGTACCCTGGTTGATGTAGATGCTGCGGCACTCCGGTTTGGTGTCGGAATCCCAGGTCAGCACTTTGACGCCGCGCTGCATGGCGCGCTTCAGCGCCGGGCAGAGGCCATCCGGCGACACGGCGGAGACGATAATGGCGTTATAGCCCTGGTTGACGAAATTATTGATGAGCTGCACCTGGCCGGAGACGCTCGGCTCGGTTGGGCCATCGTAGGTGACGTCCACGCCGAGGTCTTTCCCCGCCTCTTTCGCGCCATTGCCGCCGCTGGTGAAGAAGCCCACCCCCACCAGCTTCGGGATAAAGGCGATGCGGTCCGCCGCCTGCGCCGAGGCGAAGCTGAGGGCCATTGCCAGGACTATCAGTTTTGTTTTCATCTTACGCTCCGGATAGTTTTCTAAAGAGAGAACGCACCCATTCACGGTGCAGACTCAGCGAACGTCCCATCACCACCACAACCAACAGCGCCCCTGACAGCGCGCTCGACACCTGGTTGGGGATGCCGACCATCTGTAACCCCTGCTGCAGGTACCCCACCAGCAGCGCTGCCAGTGCCGTACCGATAACCGAACCTGACCCGCCATAAATATTCGCCCCGCCGAGTACGGCAGCGGTGAGGGCTGGCATCAGCAGATCGCGCCCCAGATCCGAGCGCGCGGAACCGAAATAGGAGACCATCACCAGGGCGGCAATGGCCGAGGCGACGCCCACCAGGCCATACAGCGCGTAGGGCATGCCGTTAACCGACAGCGCCGCATAGCGCGCGGCGCGCGGGTTCTGGCCGATTAAGAACAGATGCCGCCCAAAGCGCCCGCGGTGGGTAATCAGCCAGAAGAAGAGCGTAATGAGCGCAAACAGCACCAGCGGAACGGGCAGACCTGACACGGTCAGGTTAGCGAACGCGGTAAAGCTGTCCGGGAAACCGCCGATGCCCTCATAGCCCGTCGCGCCCGCCATGCCGGAGAGCAGCAGCGCCCCGCCGCCGTAGAGGTAGAGCGTGCCGAGAGTGATAACTAAAGGGCTGATACCCGTGTAGTGGATCAGCGCCGCATTCACCAGCCCGCACAGCAGGCCCAGCAGCAGCGTCAGAGGAATGGCGACCGCCATCGGCCAGCCCGATTGCATCATCACCCCCAGCGCAATGGCGCACAGGCCAATGGTTGAACCGAGGGAGATATCGATCCCGCCGCTGATAATCACCAGCGTCAGCGGCAGCGCCACAATGCCGATGCAGATAAAATCGCTGGTGCTGAACAGCAGCATGTTGATGTCGAGCATCCGCGGGTTGATGGCGCCAAAGAGCAGGATCTCCAGCACCAGTAAGATCAGCAGCGCGCTTTCCCAGTTAAGCTTCATTTACGCCACCTCTTTTTTGCGTTTGGGAAATGGGGTGACGTGCTTTCCCCCTCTGTTACCCGGCTGGAAGCGACCGTATTTCAGCGCCCGCTGATGATGCGCCAGCGCCTGGCGCAGACGCCCGTCGAGCACCAGCACGCCCAGCAGCACCAGCCCGGCGATAAAGTCATTCCACCACGCCGGGAGCTTAAACAGCACCAGTACGGTGTCGATTTGCGTCAGGAAAAAGGCCCCAAGCAGTGCGCCAATCAGCGTGCCCGTCCCGCCCAGCAGCGAAATGCCGCCGAGCACACAGGCGGCGATGGCTTTCATCTCCAGCCCGCTCCCGGTCTGGTTTGGCACAAAGCCAATCTGCGCGGCAAAGACAATCCCGGCGCAGGCCGCCAGCATGCCATTGAGAGTAAAGGCGATCATCCGCGTGCGGTTGACCGCCACGCCCAGCTGGCGCGCGGCGGCAAGGTTATCGCCCACGGCATAGAAATCGCGTCCGAACGCGGTGCGCGAGAGTGTCCATGCGCCGACGGCGGCCAAAAACAGCACCACCATGCCGAGCGGCGAAATGCCCACGGCTACGGGTTCAGAAAGGGATTTCAGCCCCGGCGGTAACCCTTCAATCCACTTTCCACCGGTCCAGAGCAGCATCGCCCCGCGATACAGCCCCAGCGTGCCGAGGGTGGCGACAATCGCCGGGATGCGCAGCGCCACCACCAGCAACCCGTTGAACGCCCCTGCCAGCGCGCCGACAGACAGCGCGAACAGCATCGACACCGGCAGGCTGTAGCCATTGTTCAGCGCCACGCCGACGGCGATGGCGGAGAGCCCCACGGTGGAGCCCACGGAGACGTCAATATTGCGGGTCAGCATCACCAGCGCGGCGCCAAGCGCCAGCAGGATCAGGATTTGCGCGCTGGCGAAGATCATCCCCAGCGTCTGAAGGCTCAGGTACGCCGGATTAAGCGCCACCAGCACGGCAAACAGCGCCAGAATGGCGAGAAACGCGCTCAGCTCGCGGTTTTTCAGTAACGTCTTCATGATTGTCCTCCGAACGCCAGCGCCATCATCCGATCGAGGCTGACGGCATGGCGCGGCAACTCGCCGCTGAGCACGCCCTGGTGCATGACCAGCACGCGATCGGCAAGGCCAGGAAACTCATCGAGATCGCTTGAGATCATCAGCACTGCCACGTTCTGCGCGGCCACGCTTTTGATGAGCTGGTAGATATCAGCACGTGCCGACACGTCCACGCCGCGCGTCGGTTCATCGACGATCAGCAATAACGGGTTGGCTTCCAGACAGCGGGCCAGCAGCACTTTCTGCTGATTCCCGCCGGAGAGGGTGCGCACGGTTTGATCCGCATGGTTGAGTTTGATCCCCAGCGCGCGGTGGTAACGCTCCACCACCGCGGACTCCCGCTTGCGCTGCTGCCAGAGAGACGGCTCGTTCAGCGTCACGGTGTTCCAGCGGATGGGTGCATCCAGGAACAGGCCGGACACCTGCCTGTCTTCCGGCAGATAAACCAGGCCTTTTTCCAGCCGGGCGCCCACACTCTCGTGAGTGATCTCCTGATTCTCCAGCCAGACCCGTCCGCCACGCACCGGACGCAGGCCGTAGAGCGTCTCGGCAAATTCGGTGCGCCCGGATCCGACCAGCCCGGCCAGACCGACGATCTCGCCTGCGTAGATCTCAAGCGAGAGATCGATAAACCCCTCCCCGGTAAGATCGTCCACGCGCAATACCGGAAAATCCTGCGGCTGGGTGCGACGGTTTCCCGGCAGCGCCAGCCACAGTTTTTGCGCATCGCTTAAGCCTTTCTCCCGGCTCACCGGCGTCATGGCGGCAATCAGCGCGTTATCGTCGAACTGCGCGGTTTCCCCGCTGAGCACCACGGCACCGTCGCGCATTACCGAGACGTGGCTTGCCAGTTGGCGGATCTCCGGCAATTTATGCGAGATAAAGACGATACCGACGCCCAGATCCTGCAGGGCGCGGATCTGGCGAAACAGACGTTCGGTTTCACCCGGCGTAAGGGAGGCCGTGGGCTCGTCGAGGATCAGGATCGTTGCGTTACGCATCAGACCGCGCAGGATCTCCACCATCTGCTGATCCGCCACTTCCAGCGTACTGGCGGTGGCGTCGAGATTTAGCTGGCACTGCAGCTGCTGCAGCTTCTCCGTCAGCCGATTCTCTCTTTCCCGTTCACGCGGCAGGCGGAAAAGGATGTTTTCCCGCACCGTCAGATTGGGGAACAGGAGCGGTTCCTGGGGCACCAGATAGATACCTAACTTATGGGCCTGCACGGGCGTGAGCCGCGCATATGAATGACCTGCTACGGAAAGTTCACCGCTGTCCGGTGTCTCCACCCCGGCGATGATCTTCATCAGCGTCGATTTACCCGCGCCGTTCCCGCCCATCAGCGCATGCACCTGGCCCGCAAGCAGCGTGAAATCAATGCCTTTCAAAACCGGCACCCCGGAAAACTGCTTGCAGATGGCTCGTGCTTCGATAAGTGGGGTCATCATCGCTCCGCTATTGAACAAATGATTTTTAGATTTAATAATGTTCAAAAGCGTAGACGGTGAACTATATTTACAACCGTGCAGGGATCACAGTTTTATCGATTAAGATCCATCTGAGAAAGAAACTATCTAAATGATCCGTTTTGCCGCGTAGCTCACACTTTCGACCTGCGCCGTCACGAACATATGATCTAAATTTTTATAAGAGTTCAATTATGAGCGATAAACGCACTGCGGAAGAAGGTCGGTTTGCCGGGCTGGCACTGGCGGAAGAGGAGCTGGTTGCCCGCGTGGCCTGGTGTTACTACCACGACGGATTGACGCAAAACGACATTGGCGAACGGCTCGGCCTGCCGCGCCTGAAGATCTCTCGCCTGCTGGAGAAAGGTCGCCAGTCCGGGGTGATCCGCGTGCAGATCAACTCCCGCTATGAGGGCTGTCTGGCACTGGAAACCGAACTGCAGCAGCGCTTTGGGCTAAAGCTGGTTCGCGTGCTGCCAGCACTGAATACCCCGCCAATGAACGTGCGGTTAGGCATTGGTGCCGCGCAGTCGTTAATGGGCGTGCTGGAACCCGGCCAGCTGTTAGCGGTGGGATTTGGTGAAACCACCATGAGCAGCCTGCAGCATCTGAGCGGATTTATCAGCTCGCAGCAGATCCGCCTGGTCACCCTTTCCGGCGGCGTGGGGCCCTATATGACCGGTATCGGCCAGTTGGACGCGGCATGCAGCGTCAGCATGATCCCCGCCCCGCTTCGCGTCTCCTCCGCCGAGGTGGCCGGGATCTTAAAACGTGAAACCAGCGTGCGGGACGTGATCCTCGCCGCAACGGCGGCCGACGTGGCAGTGGTCGGGATTGGGTCCGTGAACCAGCGTCGTGATGCAACGATATTGCGCTCAGGCTACATCAGCGAAGGTGAACAGCTGATGTATGCCCGTAAAGGGGCCGTCGGCGACATTCTCGGTTATTTCCTCACTGCCGAAGGTGAGTGCGTTGAGGAGCTGGAGATCCACAAAGAACTGCTGGGCGTCACGCTTGATGAACTGGCGCAGTTACCTACCATCGTCGGCGTGGCTGGCGGTGTTGAGAAAGCCGATGCGATTTACGCCGCACTGAAAGGTCGCCGTATCAATGGCCTGGTGACGGAAGAGACAACAGCCCGCGCGGTGCTGGCCCTGACGTAACGGGGTAAGCCCTGCGCTAACAACGAGGCAAACTCATGAGTTACCTTTTAGCGTTAGATGCAGGGACAGGCAGCGTGCGTGCCGTTATTTTCGATCTGCTGGGCAACCAGGTTGCCGTGGGTCAGGCCGAGTGGCAGCACCTGAGCGTGGAAAATGTGCCGGGCTCGATGGAGTTCGACCTCAATACCAACTGGCGGCTTACCTGCCAGTGCATCCACCAGGCGCTGGATCGCGCGCACCTGAGCGCGGCGGATATCCAGTCCGTCGCCTGCTGCTCCATGCGCGAAGGGATCGTGCTGTATGACCGCAACGGTGAGGCCATCTGGGCCTGCGCCAACGTCGACGCCCGCGCCAGCCGCGAGGTGGCCGAACTCAAAGAGATCCACGACAACCAGTTTGAATCCGAAGTGTACGACGTTTCCGGCCAGACCCTGGCCCTGAGCGCCATGCCGCGTCTGCTGTGGCTGGCGCACCATCGCCCGGATATCTATCGCAAGGCTGCCACTATTACCATGATCAGCGACTGGCTGGCGGCGAAGCTCTCCGGCGAGCTGGCGGTCGATCCATCAAATGCGGGCACTACGGGGATGCTGGATCTCTTCTCCCGCGACTGGCGGCCAGCACTGCTGGATATGGCCGGGCTGCGCGCCGATATCCTCTCTCCGGTGAAAGAGACCGGCACCGTGCTGGGCGCTATCACTAAAGAGGCCGCGCAGCAGAGCGGCCTGCGTGAAGGCACCCCTGTGGTGATGGGCGGAGGCGACGTGCAGCTGGGCTGTCTGGGGCTGGGCGTGGTCCGCGCCGGGCAAACGGCGGTGCTGGGTGGTACCTTCTGGCAGCAGGTGGTCAATCTGCCGCAGGTGCGCACCGATCCTGAGATGAATATTCGCGTGAACCCACACGTCATCCCCGGTATGGCGCAGGCGGAATCGATCAGCTTCTTCACCGGCCTGACCATGCGCTGGTTCCGCGACGCCTTCTGCGCGGAAGAGAAGCTGATCGCCGAACGTATGGGGATGGACACCTATTCCCTGCTCGAGGAGATGGCGAGCCGGGTGCCCGCGGGTTCGCATGGCGTGATGCCCATCTTCTCCGACGCGATGCATTTTAAGCAGTGGTACCACGCCGCCCCGTCGTTTATTAACCTTTCCATCGACCCGGAAAAGTGCAACAAAGCGACGCTGTTCCGCGCGCTGGAAGAGAACGCGGCGATTGTCTCGGCCTGCAACCTGGCGCAAATCTCACGTTTCTCCGGCGTTAACTTCGAGAGCCTGGTGTTTGCCGGAGGCGGTTCGAAGGGGGCGCTATGGAGCCAGATTTTAAGTGACGTCACCGGTTTGCCGGTGCACGTACCGGAAGTGAAAGAGGCGACGGCGCTGGGTTGCGCCATTGCCGCCGGAGCCGGGGCCGGACTGTTTGCGGATATGGCCACCACCGGCGAGCGGCTGGTGAAATGGAGCCGCGAGTTTACCCCGAACCCGCAGCACAGGGCGCTGTACGATGGCATGATGCAGAAGTGGCAGGCGGTGTACGCCGACCAGCTCGGTCTGGTGGACAGCGGGCTGACGACGTCGATGTGGCAGGCGCCGGGGCTGGTGCGGGCATCCCCCTCACCCCGCCCCTCTCCCTAAGGGAGAGGGAGATTAAGTCCCCTCTCCCTGTGGGAGAGGGTTAGGGTGAGGGCATCAGGCCACACCAATATTTGAATCCCATCACAATCACTGCATTCCCCTTTTCCCTTTTACTTTCTGCTGGCTAAATTAGTAACTCATCCGACCACATAACAATAATTTTACACTGGAAGAGACTATGAGCCGCTACCCGTCGCTATTCGCCCCCCTCGATCTGGGGTTCACAACGCTCAAAAACCGCGTGTTGATGGGCTCAATGCATTCCGGGCTGGAGGAGCATCCGGACGGGGCCGAGCGTCTGGCGGCCTTTTATGCCGAGCGCGCGCGCCACGGGGTGGCGCTGATCGTCACCGGGGGTGTGGCTCCCGCGCCATCAGGCGTGGGGATGGAAGGCGGAGCGGTGCTTAACGATGCGTCACAGCTGCCGCACCATCGCATTGTGACCGATGCCGTTCACAACGAAGGCGGTAAAATTGCCCTGCAAATCCTGCATACCGGGCGTTATAGCTATCAGCCCAATCTGGTGGCACCGTCGGCCATTCAGGCACCGATTAACCGCTTCAAGCCGCATGCCCTCAGCCACGATGAAGTGCTGGCGCTGATTGACGACTTCGCCCGCTGTGCGGCGCTGGCGCGTGAAGCAGGCTATGACGGCGTCGAGGTAATGGGCTCCGAGGGCTATCTGATTAACGAATTCCTCGCCGCCCGCACTAACCAGCGTGACGACGAATGGGGCGGCGATTATGCGCGACGTATGCGCTTTGCCGTCGAAGTGGTACGCGCCGTGCGCGAACGTGCGGGCGCTGACTTTATTATCATCTTCCGCCTGTCGATGCTGGATCTGGTGGAAGGCGGCGGGACGTTTGACGAGACCGTCCAGCTGGCGCAGGCGATTGAAGCCGCCGGTGCCACCCTCATCAATACCGGGATTGGCTGGCACGAGGCGCGCATCCCGACTATCGCCACGCCGGTACCGCGCGCGGCATTCACGTGGGTTACGCGCAAGCTGAAAGGCAAAGTGTCTGTTCCGCTGGTGACCACTAACCGTATTAACGATCCGCAGGTGGCGGATGATGTCATCTCACGCGGCGATGCCGATATGGTGTCGATGGCGCGTCCGTTCCTGGCAGATGCAGAACTGCTTTCCAAAGCGCAAAGCGGGCGTGCGGATGAGATCAACACCTGCATCGGCTGTAATCAGGCCTGTCTGGATCAGATCTTCGTCGGGAAAGTGACCTCCTGCCTGGTTAACCCCCGCGCCTGCCATGAAACCAAAATGCCGGTGCTCCCGGTAGACAAATCAAAACGTCTGGCGGTTGTCGGGGCGGGCCCCGCGGGGCTGGCGTTTGCGATAAATGCGGCGTCGCGCGGGCACAGCGTGACGCTGTTCGATGCCGCAGGTGAAATTGGCGGGCAGTTTAATATTGCCAAACAGATCCCCGGCAAAGAGGAGTTCTATGAAACGCTGCGCTACTACCGCCGGATGATCGAGCTAACGGGTGTGGATCTGCGGCTCAACCAGTGGGTAAGTGCGCCAGATCTGCTGGATTACGACGAGGTTATCCTGGCGAGCGGGATCGCCCCGCGCACGCCTGCGATCGAGGGTATCGATCATCCTAAAGTGCTGAGCTATCTCGATGTGCTGCGCGATAAAGCGCCGGTTGGGGAAAACGTGGCCATTATCGGCTGCGGTGGGATCGGCTTTGATACCGCCATGTATTTAAGCCAGCCGGGCGAGGCCACCAGCCAGAACATTGCCGAATTTTGCGTGGAATGGGGCATCGACACCAGCCTGAGCCAGTCCGGCGGCCTGCGCCCGGAAGGGCCACAGCTGCCGAAAAGCCCACGGCAGATCGTCATGCTGCAGCGCAAAGCGAGTAAGCCGGGTGAAGGACTGGGGAAAACAACCGGCTGGATCCACCGCGCCACCCTGCTTTCGCGCGGCGTGAAGATGATCCCGGCGGTGAGCTATCAGAAGATCGACGACGACGGCCTGCACGTCACGATCGGTGGTGAGCCACAGCTGCTGCGCGTGGATCATGTGATTTTATGTGCCGGGCAGGAGCCAAAGCGCGATCTGGCGGATCCGCTGCGTGAGGCAGGTAAAACGGTGCATTTGATCGGCGGGTGCGATGTGGCAATGGAGCTGGATGCGCGGCGGGCCATTGCGCAGGGCACCCAGCTTGCACTGGTTATTTAGCGACGACGTCCCAGCTTCACCGCTTTCAGCACCACGAACTTGTTGTTGGTGGCGATGGTGACGCAGTTACCGAAAATCTTCTTCAGCTTGTGGAAGTAGTCCAGGTGACGGTTCGCCACAATATACAGCTCGCCGTTGATTTTCAGGCAGCGGCGCGCATGGTGGAACATCTCCCACGCGACGTTATCCGTCAGGGCGTGCTTCTGGTGGAACGGTGGGTTGCAGAACACGGCGTTGAAGCGGAAAGGCTCTACGCCGGACAGCGCGTTATTGATCATAAACTCACAGCGATCCAGCGCCTCTGGCATGTTGGTTTCCACGTTCAGACGGCTCGAGGCTACCGCCATTGGCGATTCGTCGCTGAAGACCACGCTGGCTTGTGGGTTCTTTGCCAGCAGCGTCAGGCCAATCACGCCGTTACCGCAGCCGAGATCCACAATCTCCCCTTCCAGATTTTCCGGCAGATGTTCAATAAAGAAACGTGCGCCGATATCAAGGCCGGTACGTGAGAAGACGTTCGCATGGTTGTGGATGGTCCAGCCGGTGCCTTCCATCTTCCAGCTCAGCGTCTCTGGCGCGTCAGCCAGTTCCGGCGCGCTGAAGGTACAGTTGATCAGGCGCGCTTTTTTCCAGGCCAGCGTCGTGGTGGTCGGGCCCAGCACTTTCTCGAACAGCTCCAGCGTTGAGGTATGAATATCACGCGCCTTCGCGCCCGCGATGATGCGCGTCTCTGGCGTGACGACTTTCCGTAATGCACGCAGTTGCTGCTCCAGCAACGCCATGGTTTTTGGCACTTTGATCAGCACCACGCCCGGCGCCTGCGGGTAGTCTGCGGTGCTGTCGAGGAACTTCACGCTGGATTCATCGAGATCGTTGTGACGCAGGTTTTCACGCGTCGCCAGCTCGCTTAAGTATGAATCGCCAATGCTGTAAGGCGTGTGCGCCGCCAGGGCGCAGCCCAGCGCTCCGAAGGCATCATTCAGGATCAGAACCGGGCCGCGAATTTCAGTGTCATCCAACTGTTGCAGCAGATATTCATCCGCCGCTTCCCACGCCTGAAGCGGGTTAACGTCGTCCGTCTCCGGGAAACGTTTAAGGTTGAGTGAACGGAAACCGTTGTCTAAGTGGCTCATCGGCCCTCCTGAATGGTAAAATTTGGCGTTATCCCTGAAAAGGGTGCGTGAGTATACCCGTTTTCAACTTATTTTGGGGTTTTGATGAACCAGCTGACTTATCTCCAGGGCTACCCGGAGCATTTGCTCTCCCAGGTACGCACGTTAATTGCCGAGCAAAAACTGGGGGCGGTGCTGGAAAAACGTTATCCCGGCACGCACGATGTCGCGACCGATAAGGCCCTCTGGCAGTATACGCAGGATCTCAAAAACCGGTATCTGAAGAGTGCACCACCCATCAATAAAGTGATGTACGACAACAAGATCCACGTGCTGAAAAACGCGCTCGGCCTGCATACGGCCATTTCACGCGTACAGGGCGGTAAGCTAAAAGCAAAAGCCGAGATCCGCGTCGCCACCGTCTTTCGCAACGCACCGGAAGCCTTTCTGCGGATGATCGTGGTGCACGAGCTGGCGCACCTGAAGGAAAAAGAGCATGACAAGGCGTTCTATTCCCTGTGCTGCCATATGGAGCCACAGTACCATCAGCTGGAGTTTGATACCCGTTTGTGGCTTACGCATTTATCGTTAAAGAGTAATGCGCAGTAGCGCACTGGTTTTGCAACAATCACGTGCTACAGTGGCTAAAGGTTCCCCGCTATGGAGTACGTAAACGTTTATGATACG
Source organism: Enterobacter sp. A8 (assembly GCF_004296595.1). NCBI lineage: Bacteria > Pseudomonadati > Pseudomonadota > Gammaproteobacteria > Enterobacterales > Enterobacteriaceae > Enterobacter > Enterobacter sp. A8. Next base: position 177,458 of record NZ_SCMF01000003.1, on the reverse strand, counting down.
TTTCGCAGTCATTGGTACGAACTGGATCACGCGCCAGTTCGTCGACGCCGCCCACGAAACCGGCAAACTTAAGCTCACCGCCGTCTATTCCCGCAGCCTTGAACAGGCGCAGGCCTTCGCGAACGATTATCTGGTTGAACATCTGTTCACCTCGCTTGATGAGATGGCGCAAAGCGACGCCATTGACGCGGTCTATATCGCCAGCCCGAACGCCCTGCACTTCCCGCAAACCCGGCTCTTCCTCAGCCACAAAAAACATGTCATTTGCGAGAAGCCGTTGGCCTCGAATATCGAGGAAGTGGAAGCCGCCATTCAGTGCGCCCGCGACAACCAGGTGGTGCTGTTCGAAGCGTTCAAAACCGCCAGCCTGCCGAACTTCCTGCTGCTACAGCAGTCTTTGCCGAAGGTGGGCAAAGTGCGCAAAGCCTTTATTAACTACTGCCAGTACTCGTCGCGCTACCAGCGTTATCTGGACGGCGAGAACCCGAACACCTTTAATCCGGCCTTCTCCAACGGCTCGATTATGGACATCGGTTTCTATTGCCTGGCCTCTGCGGTTGCCCTGTGGGGCGAGCCGCACGGCGTAACGGCCACTGCCAGCCTGCTGGAGAGCGGCGTGGATGCGCACGGTGTCGTGGTGCTGGATTACGGTGATTTCAGCGTCACGCTGCAGCACTCCAAAGTGAGTGACTCCGTCCTGCCAAGTGAAATTCAGGGTGAAAACGGATCGCTGGTTATCGAGAAGATTTCCGAATGCCAGAAGCTGAGCTTTGTGCCACGCGGCGGTAAAGCGCAGGAGCTGACGCAGCCTCAGCATATTAACACTATGCTCTATGAGGCAGAGGTCTTCGCCCGTCTGGTGGAAGACAACGAAGTGAATCACCCGGGGCTTGCGATAAGCCGCACCACGGCGAAGCTGCAAACGGAAATCCGTCGCCAGACCGGCGTGGTTTTCCCGGCTGACGGCGTGAGCACAGAAGCTATCGCGTAAAGCTGTGTAATGAATGACTGAGGACCATTGACGAAACTGATGGTCTGACATATTTTGTTACGAGCAAAGGGGAGTAACTTCCTTGCCGGTGGATCGTCATTACGATGCGTGCAAAACCGCATCCGGTCGCCGGGCAACCTTCGTGGTTGTAAGTGAGACCTTGCCGGAAGGCGAGGTCTATGCATAAAAAGCTAACGGCTATCGTCTTCTGACCATGGCCGTTTTTGTTTTTTATGTGTAAGGAAAATAGTATGCATTCTGTCGGCACTCCAATGTTGTGGGGCGGATTCGCGGTTGTCGTGCTCATCATGCTGGCAATCGACCTCTTTTTGCAGGGCCGCCGCGGCGAGCACGGTATGAGCGTCAAGCAAGCCGCCGTCTGGTCGCTGGTGTGGGTATCCCTCTCACTCCTTTTCTGCGCCGCCTTCTGGTGGTATCTGGCCTCGACCGAAGGCCGTGCGGTGGCTGATCCTCAGGCGCTCGCCTTCCTCACCGGTTATCTGATTGAAAAAGCGCTGGCGGTTGATAACGTCTTCGTCTGGCTGATGCTGTTCAGCTACTTTGCCGTGCCTGCTGCCCTGCAGCGTCGCGTGCTGGTTTACGGCGTGCTGGGGGCAATCGTCCTGCGTACCATCATGATCTTCGCCGGTAGCTGGCTGATAACCCAGTTCGAATGGCTGCTGTACGTCTTTGGCGCGTTCCTGCTGTTCACTGGGGTTAAAATGGCGCTGGCGAAAGAAGACGAAACCGGTATTGGTGATAAGCCGCTGGTGAAGTGGATCCGTGGTCATCTGCGCATGACGGACAAAATCGAGAGCGAGCATTTCTTTGTCCGCAAGAATGGCCTGCTGTTCGCCACCCCGCTGCTGCTGGTGCTGATTCTGGTGGAGCTGAGCGATGTGATCTTCGCCGTGGACAGTATCCCGGCTATCTTCGCCGTCACTACCGACCCGTTCATTGTGCTGACCTCTAACCTGTTCGCTATTCTCGGTCTGCGTGCGATGTATTTCCTGCTGGCAGGCGCGGCTGAGCGCTTCTCAATGCTGAAGTACGGTCTGTCGGTGATCCTGGTGTTTATCGGTATCAAGATGCTGATTGTCGATTTCTACCATATCCCGATTGCCATCTCGCTCGGCGTGGTGTTTGGCATTCTGCTGGTAACGCTGATTATCAATACCTGGGTTAACCGCCAGCACGATAAAAAGCAGCAGGCGTAGTGCGTTTTGCCGGGTGGCGCAGCGCCACCCGGCACTTTCGTTAACCAATAGTTAAAAAACATGACGCAACACGTAAAATCCAGCATTTTACTCTTCCGCCTTTCCTCGCTTTCCCTGATACTCAACCAGGCAAACAAATACTTACATCCGGACATAAATGTGCCTTAGAGCACAGCCAGGATGGAACGCAATTTCACTCAGGAATAACGTATGAGCACACAATCACGCGGTCTGTTCGCGCGCCTGGCGCAGGGCAGCCTTGTAAAACAAATTCTGGTCGGGTTGGTACTGGGTATTCTGCTGGCAATGGTGTCAAAACCTGCTGCAGAAGCCACGGGGCTGCTTGGAACCCTTTTCGTTGGCGCACTGAAAGCCGTGGCACCGGTACTGGTTCTGATGCTGGTCATGGCGTCGATTGCCAACCACCAACACGGACAAAAAACCAACATTCGGCCGATCCTGTTCCTGTATCTTCTGGGCACCTTCTCCGCTGCCTTAACCGCCGTGGTATTTAGCTTCCTGTTCCCGTCTACGCTGCACCTGACCAGCGCGGCCGGTGATGTCACGCCGCCATCCGGGATCGTGGAAGTGCTGCGTGGCCTGCTGATGAGCATGGTCTCCAACCCAATCACGGCGCTGATGAACGCAAACTACATTGGCATCCTGGTCTGGGCAATTGGGCTGGGCTTCGCACTGCGTCATGGTAATGAGACCACGAAAAACCTGGTTAACGATGTCTCGAACGCCGTGACCTTCATGGTGAAAATCGTTATTCGCTTCGCCCCAATCGGTATTTTTGGTCTGGTCTCCTCTACGCTGGCAACCACCGGTTTTGACGCGCTGTGGGGCTACGCCCAGCTGCTGATGGTCCTGGTTGGCTGCATGCTGCTGGTGGCGCTGGTAGTTAACCCCCTGCTGGTGTTCTGGCAGATCCGCCGCAATCCGTATCCACTGGTAATGACCTGCCTGCGCGAGAGCGGCGTGTACGCCTTCTTTACCCGCAGCTCTGCAGCTAACATTCCGGTTAACATGGCGCTGGCGGAAAAACTGAATCTGGATCGTGATACTTACTCCGTGTCTATCCCGCTGGGTGCTACCGTGAACATGGCGGGCGCGGCGATCACCGTCACCGTGCTGACCCTGGCGGCTGTGCATACGCTGGGTATTCCTGTGGATCTGCCTACGGCGCTGCTGCTGAGCGTGGTGGCCTCGCTGTGTGCCTGTGGCGCATCCGGCGTGGCGGGCGGCTCTCTGCTACTGATCCCGCTGGCGTGCAATATGTTTGGTATCCCGAACGAAATTGCCATGCAGGTGGTCGCAGTCGGCTTCATTATCGGTGTGCTGCAGGATTCCTGTGAGACGGCGCTGAACTCTTCTACCGACGTGCTGTTCACCGCTGCGGCCTGTCAGGCGGAAGATGCGCGTTTAGCGAAGAACGCATTACGAGGTTAACAGCAAAACGGCAACCCTGAGGTTGCCGTTTTTAGTGTTTGTCCCCTCTCCCGTGGGAGAGGGTCAGGGTGAGGGCACCAGCCCGCACCCAACTTACAACGTCACCCCACTCTTAAAGATCGCCAGCTCACGGAAGTCGTTTTTCTCGTTGCAGGTCTGCTTGCCGTTGGCAAATTCCACAATACTGTCCACAAACTCCGTCAGCAATTCAGGCATTGCTTTACCGTGAATGAGCTGACCGGCATCAAAGTCGATCCAGTGCTTTTTCTTCGCCGCCAGTTCACTGTTGGTGGCAATTTTGACCGTCGGGACAAACCCGCCGTACGGCGTACCGCGGCCGGTGCTGAACAACACCATGTGGCAGCCGGCACCGGCCAGCGCGCTGGTGGCAACCGCATCGTTCCCCGGGGCGCTCAGCAGATTCAGTCCGTGGGTTTTCAGGCGTTCGCCGTAGCGCAGGACATCCACCACCTGGCTGGCGCCCGCTTTCTGGGTACAACCCAGTGACTTCTCTTCAAGCGTGGTGATCCCACCCGCTTTGTTACCCGGCGACGGGTTCTCATAAATCGGCTGGTTATGAGCGATGAAGTACTGTTTGAAATCATTCACCATGGTGACCGTTTTCTCAAACGTCGCTTCATCACGGCAGTGGCTCATCAGGATACGCTCGGCACCGAACATCTCCGGCACTTCCGTCAGCACCGTCGTTCCCCCGTTGGCGATCACATAGTCCGAGAAGCGGCCCAGCATCGGGTTCGCGGTGATGCCGGAAAGACCGTCCGAGCCACCACACTCCAGCCCAAACTTAAGCTCGCTCAGCTTGCCCGGCTCACGTTTATCGTGGCGCATCGCCTCATACAGCTGGTGCAGTTGCTCAACGCCCGCTTCCACTTCATCATCCTGATGCTGACACACCATAAAGTGCACGCGCTCAGGGTCAAACTCGCCCAGCGTCTCCCGGAAGGCATCCACTTGGTTGTTCTCGCAGCCCAGGCCAATCACCAGCACCGCCCCCGCGTTCGGATGACGCACCATGTTTTGCAGCATGGTACGGGTGTTGATGTGATCGTCACCCAGCTGTGAACAGCCGTAGGTGTGGCTGAACAGGTGCACGCCGTCAATGCCTTCGGCATCGTGAGTCTCTTTCAGGAAACGCGTCTGGATTTGACGCGCGATCCCGTTCACGCAACCGACTGTCGGGAGGATCCAGAGTTCGTTGCGGATCCCTACCTCACCGTTGGCGCGGCGGTAGATCTGCACCTCACGATCTGCCGCCTGCTCCTCTTGCGCATGGAAATCAGGTTGATAGCTGTACTCGTCCAGATCGCTCAGATTGGTGCGGGTATTGTGGGAATGAATGTATTCACCCGGCGCAATATCCGCCAGCGCATGGCCAATCGGTAAACCGTACTTCACCACGTTCTCCCCTTTCATAATGGGGATCAGGGCAAACTTATGTCCACGTCCAATGGCCTGGCGCAACGTGACCGATTGATTACCGAAAGTGACCTCTGTTCCTTCGGTCAGATCTGCCAGCGCGACGCCGACGTTATCCAGCGAATGGATTTTGATGTAGTGCATATCAACCTCAAACGGGCTTAGTTCAGTTCAATGGCGAAGTAGTCACGCGCATTGTTAAAGCAGATGTTTCTCACCATCTCGCCGAGCAGCTGGATATCCGCCGGTGCTTCGCCCGCGTGCACCCAGCGGCCAATCATCTGGCACAGAATGCGGCGGAAGTATTCGTGGCGGGTGTAGGAGAGGAAACTGCGGCTGTCGGTCAGCATGCCGACAAAGCGGCTTAACAGACCCAACTGCGCCAGTTGCGTCATCTGACGCTCCATGCCATCTTTCTGGTCATTGAACCACCAGCCGGAGCCGAACTGCATCTTGCCCGGCATCCCTTCCCCCTGGAAGTTGCCGATCATGGTGCCCAGCACTTCGTTATCGCGCGGGTTCAGGCAGTAGAGAATGGTTTTGGGCAGCAGGTTTTGCTCGTTCTGTTTGCTCAGCAGTTTAGAGAGCGCTTCGGCCAGCGGACGGTCGTTAATGGAGTCAAAGCCCACGTCCGCGCCCAGCAGTTTGAACTGACGCTGGTTGTTATTACGCAGCGCGCCAATGTGGTACTGCTGCACCCAGCCGCGACGGGCATATTCAGCGCCAAGGAAGACCAGTACCGCAGTTTTGAACTGGGCAACTTCATGCTCGCTCAGGGCTTCACCGGAGAGACGGCGCGCCAGAATGCTATCCAGCTCGGCTTCGTTAGATTCTGCAAACAGCACCACATCCAGGGCATGGTCAGAGACTTTACAGCCGTGTGCCGCAAAGTGATCCAGACGTTTGATCAGCGCGCTCTGCAGGTCCGCAAAACGACGGATGTCGGTGTCAGAAACCTCGCCCAGCTTCGCCATATAGTCGCTAAAAGTGTCGAGTTCGATGTTAAAGGCTTTATCCGGACGCCAGCTTGGCAGCACTTTGATATCAAACGCGGTGTCTTTTGCAATGACCGCGTGATGCTCCAGCGAGTCGATCGGGTCGTCGGTGGTGCCCACCATCTTCACGTTCATCTGCTTCATGATGCCGCGCGCGGAGAAGTTATCCTGTGCCAGCAAGTCGTTGCACTGCTCCCAGATCTCATCCGCCGTAGCCGGTGAAAGCAGCTTACCGGTAATGCCAAACGGACGGCGCAGTTCGAGGTGCGTCCAGTGATAGAGCGGGTTACCGATGGTCTGCGGCACGGTAGCCGCCCAGGCATCAAATTTCTCGCGGTCGCTTGCGTCGCCGGTACACAGGCGTTCAGCGACGCCGTTGGTGCGCATGGCGCGCCATTTATAGTGATCGCCCTTCAGCCAGATGTCATACAGGTTTTTAAAACGGTAATTGTCGGCAACCTGCTGCGGCGGTAAATGGCAGTGGTAATCAAAAATGGGCTGGTCTTTTGCGTAGTCGTGATACAGGCGGCGGGCAAATTCAGTGTCTAACAGAAAATCGTCGGTCATAAACGGTGTCATTATCGTCTTCCTCGTAACGGGAGCGGCAGAAAGCTTATGTTCAGATGCTGCAAAGTTATCACACCAATTTCCAGAGCCTGAGGTTTTTTTCGTGAGTTGGATCAATAAACCTGGACAAAAAAATTACCCCGAATGAGGTAAACCCTTCTGCAGACCGCGTCAGGACTGGCTTCGCCTGCGCCAGATAATGCCCCTACAAAGAATCATACATTTGTGATGTCACTCACCTTTTAAAGTTGTATGACAAGTTATCTTTTCGCCGTCGCAAACACGCAGCCGACGGAATGCATTACCGGTGTCAGACATCGGATTTAACGGTACGGAAACCGACTTATGCACGCTTATTTATGGCAAGGTTCGGGCCGTTCCGGGACGTTCTCCCGGTTACGCCCCTCCCGTTACACAGCCCTCCCCCAAACCGGTGAGAGGTTGCCGTGCCCTGGCACGGAAATAACATAACGATGAGGTTTTAGATGCGTAAAATTAAAGGGTTACGTTGGTATATGATCGCACTGGTGACGCTCGGCACCGTGCTGGGCTACCTCACGCGTAACACCGTGGCAGCCGCCGCGCCCACTTTGATGGAAGAGCTGCACATCTCCACGCAGCAATACTCCTACATCATTGCCGCCTACTCCGCGGCTTATACCATCATGCAGCCTGTTGCAGGCTATGTGCTGGACATTCTCGGTACCAAAATCGGTTATGCCTTCTTCGCCATCGCCTGGGCGGTGTTCTGCGGTGCAACGGCGCTGGCAGGCAGCTGGGGTGGCCTGGCGCTGGCACGCGGCGCGGTAGGTGCGGCGGAAGCGGCGATGATCCCGGCAGGGCTGAAAGCCAGCTCAGAGTGGTTCCCGGCAAAAGAGCGTTCTATTGCGGTCGGTTACTTCAACGTCGGCTCGTCCATCGGGGCGATGATTGCCCCTCCTCTGGTGGTGTGGGCCATCGTCATGCACAGCTGGCAGATGGCGTTTATTATCTCTGGCGTACTGAGCTTTGCCTGGGCCATGGCGTGGCTGGTGTTCTATAAACACCCGCGTGACCAGAAAAAACTGTCTGAAGAAGAACGCGAGTACATCATTGGCGGTCAGGAAGCGCAGCACCAGACCAACAACGGCAAAAAAATGTCCGTCTGGCAGATCCTGGGGACCCGTCAGTTCTGGGGTATCGCGCTGCCACGCTTCCTGGCTGAACCGGCCTGGGGCACCTTTAACGCCTGGATCCCACTGTTCATGTTTAAGGTCTATGGCTTTAACCTGAAAGAGATCGCCATGTTCGCCTGGATGCCCATGCTGTTCGCTGACCTGGGCTGTATCGTGGGTGGTTACCTGCCGCCACTGTTCCAGCGCTGGTTTGGGGTGAACCTGATTGTTTCCCGTAAGATGGTCGTGACCATGGGCGCGCTGCTGATGATTGGCCCGGGGATGATCGGCCTGTTCACCAGCCCGTACGTGGCTATCGCCCTGCTGTGCATCGGTGGTTTTGCACACCAGTCGTTATCCGGTGCGCTGATTACCCTCTCGTCTGACGTGTTCGGCCGTAACGAAGTGGCAACGGCCAACGGCCTGACCGGGATGGCCGCCTGGACCGCAAGTACCCTGTTTGCGCTGGTGGTGGGTGCGCTGGCGGATACCATCGGTTTCAGCCCGCTGTTTGCGGTACTGGCTATCTTCGACCTGATGGGGGCAGTCGTTATCTGGACGGTGCTGAAAAGCAAATCTGCCGACGAACTGGCGAAAGAGTCCCTCGGGAAACCGGCGACGCAGAGTTAGCATTGCTGTGCCGGGTGGCGCTGCGCTTACCCGAGCTATAAAACCAGCCGCCTCCGGGCGGCTTTTTTAATGGCAAAATCTGGAGAGTGGCATGCAAAAGTGGTATAACAAATCATCCGCCGTACCCTGCCTGGAGCGCATATGGAAATCACCGAACCACGTCGTTTATATCAACAACTTGCTGCCGAGCTGAAAGATCGCATCGAGCAAGGGGTCTATCTTGTCGGTGACAAACTCCCCGCTGAGCGCTTCATAGCCGATGAAAAAAACGTGAGCCGCACCGTGGTGCGCGAAGCGATCATCATGCTCGAAGTGGAAGGTTACGTTGAGGTTCGCAAAGGTTCCGGCATTCATGTGATTTCTAATCAGCCTAAACACTCTCCTGTTGCGGACGAAAGCCTGGAATTTGCCAGCTATGGTCCGTTTGAGCTGCTCCAGGCCCGCCAGCTCATTGAAAGCAACATTGCGGAATTTGCGGCAACTCAGGTGACCAAGCAGGACATCATGAAACTGATGGAGATCCAGGAGAACGCCCGCAAGGAAAAATGTTTCCGCGATTCGGAGTGGGATCTGCAGTTCCACGTTCAGGTGGCACTGGCAACGCAAAATACCGCGCTGGCCGCAATTGTAGAAAAAATGTGGACTCAGCGCGTTCACAACCCGTACTGGAAAAAACTGCACGATCATATCGATTCACGTACGGTGGATAACTGGTGTGACGATCACGACCAAATCCTCAAGGCGCTGATTCGTAAAGATCCCCACGCCGCGAAACTGGCCATGTGGCAGCACCTCGAGAACACCAAGCAGATGCTGTTCAATGAGACCAGTGACGACTTCGAATTTAACGCCGACCGTTATCTTTTTGCGGATAATCCTGTCGTTCACCTCGATACCGCGTCAAGTCAGGCAAAATAGTTTGCCTCCGTGCTGGCAGGCGCTTCGCTGCGCCTTCCCACGCTTATGGGTAAGCAAAACATATATAGTGTCAGCCTTTGTAAATCCCCTCGCTCACTTCCAGGGCTTACGCCAAAATCATCACACCCTGCAAATTCTGTGACGCAGAACGTTGGGCTTTGTTACAATTGGATTCAATTCCTTATTTTGTAAGTTAGTGCTTGCTAACCAGCCAATTAACAGGGAACAGTGTTGGCCACACCGCAATGTGTCCGCGAGCGACCATAATGAAATCACAACAATGTCGCCGTGCTGTTTGTCCCGGATAACAGGCGTGACGTTAACCGATTTCCAGGAGCACTGAATGGAACTTTTGACCCAACTACTGAATGCCCTCTGGGCTCAGGATTTCGAAACGCTGGCCAACCCTTCCATGATTGGCATGCTCTATTTTGTCCTGTTTATGATCCTGTTCCTTGAGAACGGTCTGCTGCCTGCGGCCTTTTTGCCTGGCGACAGTTTGCTGGTGCTGGTCGGCGTGCTGTGTGCCAAAGGGGCGATGGCGTTTCCGCAAACCATTTTTTTACTGACCGTCGCCGCCAGCCTCGGCTGCTGGGTGAGCTACATCCAGGGACGATGGCTTGGCAATACGCGGATCGTGCAGAACTGGCTTTCGCACCTTCCGGCACATTATCACCAGCGGGCGCACCATCTTTTCCATAAGCACGGCCTTTCCGCACTGCTGATTGGCCGCTTTATTGCGTTTGTACGTACTTTGTTGCCGACCATCGCGGGTCTGTCAGGTCTCAGCAGCACTCGCTTCCAGTTCTTTAACTGGATGAGCGGCCTGCTGTGGGTGCTGATCCTCACCACGCTGGGCTATGCGCTGGGTAAAACGCCGGTCTTTATGAAGTATGAAGATCAGCTGATGTCATGCCTGATGCTGCTGCCTGTCGTCCTGCTGGTCTTCGGCCTGATCGGTTCGCTGGTTGTCCTGTGGAAGAAAAAATACGGAGCCAGGAGCTAACCATGGTTATCTCAGCGCTCTCCCTGCGTCGTTGTGCGTACGCACTGATCGCCCTGGTGCTTATCAGCGCCATGCTTCTGGTCTGGAGCGCGCTTTCGCATCAGGAATCTACGCTGGCCATTCGCCCGGTTAATCAGGGTGTCAGCGTACCGGATGGGTTTTCTGTCTGGCACCATCTGGATGCCAACGGGATCCGCTTTAAAAGTATCACCCCACAAAACGATGTGTTACTGATCAAGTTTGACTCTCGTGCGCAGAGCGCGGCCGCGAAAGTGGTGCTTGACCGCACGCTGCCGCAGGGATACATCATTGCCCAGCAGGACGATGACAGCCGGCCAGCGGCCTGGCTGTCGCTGATTCGCGATACGTCGCATCGATTTGGATAATTACCAGGATTCCGAATCTTTTCACTCACTTTGGTGAATCCCCCGTTTACTTACTATGCTTAAGTACGCGGAGCACCCCTCAAATGTTCTCCGCTTAGTCTGGATAGCGGCGTATGCCGCAACACAATGGAAGGTTTCGATAATGAAATTCCGCATTACTCTGGCTTTGGCCCTTTTATCTTTAAGCACTGCCTCCTTCGCCACTTCTCTCTGTCAGGAGAAAGAGCAGGATATTCAGCGTGAGATCGGTTATGCCGAAAAGCACAACAATCAGCATCGTGTTGAGGGGCTGAAAAAAGCGCTGAGCGAAGTGAAAGCGAACTGTTCAGACAGCCAACTGCGTGCCGATCACCAGAAAAAAATCGCTGAACAGAAGGACGAGATAGCCGAGCGTCGTCACGACCTGCAGGAAGCGAAAGAGAAAGGGGATGCGGAAAAAATTGCCAAGCGCGAGAGAAAGCTGAAAGAAGCGCAGGACGACCTGAAAGCGCTGGAAGCTCGCGATTATTGAGTTAACGGAAATCTCAACAGGAGAAAATCATGTCAAAAGATACGACGTCTGAACATCTGCGCGCTGAACTGAAATCCCTGGCTGACACCCTTGAAGAGGTGCTGAACTCCTCCGCCGATAAGTCAAAAGAAGAGGTCAGCAAACTGCGCAGTAAAGCGGAGCAAGCGCTGAAAGAGAGCCGTTATCGCCTGGGTGAAACCGGTGATGCGCTGGCAAAACAGACCCGTGAAGCCGCAGCGCGTGCTGACGAATATGTTCGCGATAATCCGTGGACGGGTGTCGGTATTGGTGCCGCAATCGGTGTGGTACTGGGCGTACTGCTGACGCGTCGTTGATATGGAAGATCCTCGTCACGCACAAGGGCCTGCTAACAACGTCCTCGGCATCGGCCAGCGTATCTTAACGACGCTGGTCGGGATTGCCGAAACGCGCGTCCGGCTGGCAGTGGTAGAGCTGGAAGAGGAGAAAGCCAACCTCTTCCAGATGCTGCTGATGCTTGGACTGACCATGCTCTTCGCCGCGTTTGGTCTGATGAGCCTGATGGTACTCATCATCTGGGCCATCGATCCGCAATATCGACTCAACGCGATGATTGCCACCACCGTCGTTTTGCTGGTTGCAGCACTGATTGGCGGTATCTGGACGATGCGCAAAGCGCGTAAGTCCACTTTCCTGCGCCATACGCGCCAGGAGCTGGCGAACGATCGCGCTCTGCTGGAGGATGACAAGCCGTGAGCGATAAAGCCGAACGTGAAAAGCGAAAAGCCTTTCTGTTAAGTCAGATCCAGCAGCAACGGCTGGATCTGTCTGCCAGCAGCCGCGACTGGATTGATGCGACGCGTCGGTTTGACCGTGGCTGGAACACCTTCCTGAGCCTGCGTTCCTGGGCTCTGGTTGGCAGCAGTGTGATGGCAATCTGGACGATCCGTCATCCGAATATGCTGATCCGTTGGGCCCGACGCGGCTTTGGTGCCTGGAGCGCCTGGCGTCTGGTGAAAGCGACGATTCGCCAGCAGCAGCTTCGGTGATAAAAGCAAAACGGTAACCCTGGTTACCGTTTTTTGTTTTTACGCCCTCTCCCTGTGGGAGAGGGTTGGGGTGAGGGCACCAGCGCGCTCCTGCCCTTACTCAATATCTTTGAAAAAGATTGACAGTTTTCCTTGCTAACAATCGCCAACCGTCACGTTTATGATGCTCTCCATCGACAGCAAAGACGCGGTATCTACCCGAATTTGCAGACAAATAATGTTCAGCCGCTGATGTGGTTTCCTGGAGAGTAAAATGAAAAAATTAGAAGATGTTGGTGTACTGGTAGCACGTATTCTGATGCCAATTCTGTTCATCGTTGCAGGTTGGGGCAAAATCACCGGTTATGCGGGTACCCAGCAGTATATGGAAGCCATGGGCGTTCCGGGCTTCATGCTGCCACTGACCATTCTGCTTGAGTTCGGCGGCGGCCTGGCGGTACTGTTCGGCTTCCTGACCCGTACCACGGCGCTGTTTACTGCGGGCTTCACCCTGCTGACGGCGTTCATCTTCCACAGCAACTTTGCTGAAGGCGTGAACTCCCTGATGTTCATGAAAAACCTGACCATTGCGGGTGGCTTCCTGCTACTGGCTGTCACCGGCCCGGGCGCATACAGCATCGACCGCGTTCTGAATAAGAAATGGTAAGCACGCTATACTGAATAAACACAAAGCGAGGAGACCTCTCCTCGCTTTTGCTATCTGACGGAGGAGAAAAAAATGGGACAACTCGTAGACGGCGTCTGGCAGGATGTCTGGTATGACACCAAATCCACCGGTGGACGCTTCAAGCGCTCTGTTTCGGCCTTCCGTAACTGGCTTACCGCCGATGGTGCTCCCGGCCCGAGTGGCGAAGGTGGCTTTGCGGCCGAGAAAGATCGTTATCACCTCTATGTTTCCCTCGCCTGCCCGTGGGCGCACCGCACGCTGATTGTGCGCAAGCTGAAAGGCCTCGAATCCTTAATTCCGGTGTCGGTGGTGAACCCGCTAATGCTGGAAAACGGCTGGACGTTCGACCATGATTTCCCTGCTGCGACGGGTGATGAACTGTATCATCACGATTTCCTCTACCAGCTTTATCTGCGCGCCGACCCGCACTACACCGGGCGCGTCACCGTACCGGTTCTGTGGGATAAGAAAAACCAGACGATTGTCAGCAATGAATCTGCGGAGATCATCCGCATGTTCAACACCGCCTTCAACGCCCATGGCGCGCGCGCCGGGGATTACTATCCGGTTGAGCTGCGAGACAAAATCGATGAGCTGAACAGCTGGATTTACGACAACGTTAATAACGGCGTTTACAAGGCCGGTTTTGCCACCAGCCAGGAAGCCTACGACGAAGCGGTTGGAAAAGTCTTTGAATCTCTTGAGCGTCTGGAGCAGATCCTCGGCCAGCACCGCTACCTGACGGGCGATCGTCTGACGGAAGCGGATATCCGCCTGTGGACGACGCTGGTTCGCTTTGATCCGGTCTATGTCACCCACTTTAAGTGTGACAAACACCGCATCAGCGATTATCTGAACCTGTATGGTTTCCTGCGCGACATCTACCAGATGCCGGGAATTGCCGAAACGGTCGATTTTGACCATATCCGCACCCACTATTTCCGCAGCCACAAAACCATTAACCCGACGGGTATTATCTCCATCGGGCCGTGGCAGGATCTGAATGAACCCCACGGGCGCGACGTTCGTTTTGGATAAATATTAAGGGCATCGTGAGATGCCCTTTTTTAATTCACAATCTCCATCTATCCTTACCTCGATCGCTTAGAAAACAAGTGATTGACTGATAAATGAGGCAAGGAAATGGATTGGTATTTAAACGTACTGCGCAACTACATTGGATTTGGTGGCCGCGCGCGCCGCAAAGAGTACTGGATGTTCATTCTGGTGAACTTCATTTTTGCTCTGGTGCTGAGCATCGTGGATAAAATTCTGGGCTGGGAGTGGGCGAGTGGGGAAGGCGTCCTTACATCGATTTATGCCATCTTTATTCTTCTGCCGTCCTGGGCCGTACAGTTCCGCCGGCTTCACGACACGGATCGTTCCGCCTGGTGGTTACTGCTGCTGTTAATCCCGGTAGTAGGGTGGATTGTGATTTTAATCTTCAACTGTCAGAGCGGGACGCCGGGTGAAAACCGCTTTGGTCCGGATCCGAAGATCGGCGCGTAAATTTATGCCCGATGGCGCTTAGGCACATCGGGCTTACTCTTTTATTTGTTGTGATGCGCAAAGAGCTTTGGAATTTCTCGCAAACACCATGATTTCGCTTCGCCCATGCTGTCGCGACGCCACGCCATAATGATATCCACTTCGCTGGTGTACTCCGGGCTGACGACGCGCAGACGCCCTTCAGCAATGTCTTTTTCAACAAACGGATACGGCATAGTCGCCACGCCCAATCCTGCCAGCAATGCCTGGCGCTTATCTTCCAGCGATGTGACCGTCAGACGCGGCTGTTTATCCAGCAACTGCACCGTTAGCACCGGACGTTCACGCGCGGTATCCGCAACCGCCACGCCCCTGTACTTCACGCGCGTCACTTCAGAAAGCGGCTCCGGCTCCTGGTGAATCGGGTGATTTGGCGCGGCGACGTAAACGTTCATCACGCTGTAAAGTTTGCGGGAGTTGATCTCAGACGATGAACGGAAGTGCATATCCGGTGCAATTACGATATCCGCCCTGCCCGTCTCCAGACGCTCCCACGCGCCTGCCAGCACCTCGGTGATGATTGAAAGCTGCGTGTTCGCTTTGTCTGCCAGCCTGTCCACCAGCGGGAATAACGCCTCGGTAGGCACCAGAGCCTCTGTGACCAGCGTCAGGTGGGTTTCCCAGCCACGCGCCAGCGCCTCGGCGTCCGTCGTCAGTTTGTCTGCCGCTTCCAGCAGTACGCGACCACGTTCCAGCAGCATCCGTCCAACGTTCGTGAATTTTGTTCGATGACCGGAACGGTCAAAGAGCACCACGTCCAGCTCTTCCTCCAGCTTTTGCATGGTATAGCTGAGCGCAGACGGAACGCGCCCCAGTTCATCTGCCGCGGCGGCAAAGCTGCCACGCCTGTCAATCGCGTCCATGACGCGAAGCGCCTCAAGCGTCAATGCTCTCTCTTTAGCCATCTCGTTCTCATTCAGGAAATTTGAACATACCGGGCAGAATATCTGGCTAACAATGAAGCGTCCATACCTTTACCATTGTTTTAGTGTAAAGAGAGGTCAAGTTTATGATTACGACAAGAACAGCTAAACAGTGCGGACAAGCCGATTTCGGTTGGCTGCAGGCCCGCTACACCTTTTCCTTTGGACACTACTTTGACCCTAAACTCCTCGGTTACGCTTCACTGCGCGTGTTAAATCAGGAAGTGCTCGCCCCGGGCGCCTCCTTCCAGCCGCGTACGTATCCGAAAGTCGATATCCTGAACCTGATCCTGGAAGGCGAGGCAGAATACCGCGATAGCGAGGGCAATCATGTCCAGGCAAAGGCTGGCGAAGCGCTGTTAATTTCCACGCAGCCGGGCATTAGCTATAGCGAGCATAATCTCAGCAAAGACAAAACGCTGACCCGCATGCAGCTGTGGCTGGATGCATGCCCTGAGCGAGAAAATCCGCTGGTGCAAAAAATAGATCTGCAGAGCGAAAAGCAACAGCTGATCGCTTCTCCGGACGGGAGCAAAGGCAGCCTGCAACTGCGTCAGCAGGTGTGGCTGCACCATATTGAACTGAAGAAAGGTGAACAGGCGAGCTTTCAGCTTCATGGCCCGCGCGCCTACCTGCAATCGATTCACGGTGCGGTGCATGCGGTAACGCACACGGAAGAGAAAGAGGCGCTCACCTGCGGCGATGGGGCATTTATTCGTGATGAAGCGAATATTACGCTGGTGGCCGATACGCCGCTGCGTGCGCTGCTGATTGATTTGCCGGTGTAGAGAATGCCCTCACCCTAACCCTCTCCCACAGGGCTGAGGGCTCCCCAGTAATTTTTTAACCATAAGCGATAACGCTGCTCTCAGAATTACTGAGAGCATTCAGCGATGCTCTGGTCCGGCTGTAAATCGCTGAGGCGTTTCCTGCAGGCCGGGGCGAGGCGCATGGATGCGCCGAGAGGGCGGCTTTACAGGGACGTTACATCCGCCCGTCCCCGATAAGCCGGAAGGAATAAGCCGAAGGCACCGCGAAGCGGCGATTTACCGCCGGGAGCCCGGGTCGCCAGGGCGGTGGCGACTGAGCCGCCCTGGCACGTTCACAAGTCATGCCGTTACAGAGTAGCAAGGAACATAAAGTGAACGGAATGACCTCTACAGCCATATGTTCCCCCTCACCCCAGCCCTCTCCCTCAAGGGAGAGGGGGTCCTCCATGCAGGCATTATTTTATGGGGAACCCTCAGCCCACAGGGAGAGGGAACCGATCGAGCCCCTGAACTCGCTACACCTTACTCGCCATAATCTCAATAATCTGCCGGTCCGTTGCCTGCATTGAGCGGCACGCTAACGCGCACAGGTTCGAGATAGACTGCTCCACATCGTGCGCCACAATCCCTTCATTGCCCGTCACGGCAGACTCATCCAGCGCCATCATCACCGCTTTCCAGGCACTGCTGACGCTGGTTGAGACTTTCATCGCGCAGCTGTTGGATGCACCGTCGCAAATCATCCCGCTGACGTCACCGATCATACTGCTGATGGCCATCGCGATCGTTTGATAGTTTCCCCCCATCAGCCAGGCCATGCCGGCTGCCGCCCCCATCGCTGCCGTTGTCGCAGCGCACAGCGCCGACAGGCGCGGAAGCTGGGCGTGGATATAGATCGCCGAAAGATGGGACAGCATCAGCGCTCTGGCCAGCCGTTCCTCATCAGCCTGAACGTGCTCCGCCACAACCACTACCGGCATGGTGGCGGTGATCCCCTGATTGCCGGACCCTGAATTGCTCATTGCCGGAAGCGTAGCACCGCCCATTCGGGCGTCAGAGGCCGCGCTGGTGCGGATAACAATGTCCGAGCCAACATCCTTCGCCATCCATCCGCGCGTACGCTGCTTATTCAGCGTCGCGCCAATATGCAGCCCCCATTTTCCGCTCAGCCCTTCACGAGAAAGGGCATCGTTAAGCTGCCCCGCCTGCAGAATAAAGCGGATCGCCTCACACGGAACCTGCTCCACGAACGTGAGGATCGCCGACAGCGTGGTGTGAGAGAACACCTCCAGCGGATCGTCACCCGCCTCTCCCGGCTGTTCATCACGGGTGAAGCGTGTTTCGCCCTCACAGACCACCTCCACCACGCGAGTATGCCCGCCTGCGATGGTCACCATGGCCGAGGCCTCTCCGGCATAAACACAGGCGCGCGAATAGAGGATTTCCTCGCACGGCACCTGCAGTTTCACCTGGACCTGACCCGCATTGAGCAGGGCTTTGGCGCGTTCCAGCGCATCGGCTGACGCCCCTTTTAGCACCTCCAGCCCGGCGCGGGCATTCCCGCCCGTCGCTCCCAGCGCCGCCGCAATGGGTAGCCCGACCATGCCGGTGCCGGGTACCGTTACGCCAAGCCCATTTTTCATCAGATTGGGCGATACCCATGCTTCAATGCGCGTTACCTCACCGGGCAGGTGCTCAGCGGCTATCGCACAGGCCAGCGCCAGAGAGATAGGTTCAGTGCACCCCAACGCAGGTTTAACCTCTTCCTGCACCGCGCGAATAAAATGATTCCATAAAGGGTTAGTTTGCTCAGACATCGTTACGACCTTAATTGCTCCTCAGGAGAATGCGAGGAAAGGAGAAACACAAAGCAGCAGCCCGGTAATGATGATAATCACCAGTGATACGCCTTTATATTTATGCAGGGCGGGTACCTTGTAGACCAGCCATGCAGGGATCAGGCAGCCCACCATGCCGAAGATGGGGCTGCAAATGGAGGTGAAGCTCAACACCGGCGCGTTTAACACAATCGCGCTCCAGGCCAGCAGGATGGCGAACAGCATAATCCCGCGCTGCACGGTGTTTTCATTGATTTTCTCTGCCGACATTTTGCGACGCAGGATGTTCATCACGATGCCCTGCGTGGCCTCGCGAAAGCCAAGATAGACGCCGAAGAAGGCCGTCATAACAGCAAAGATATTGAGGATCACGCTGACGATTTTGACCCAGCCCGCACCCTCTCCGCTGATAAACTGCGCCGCAATCGCCAGGGCAGAGATGTTCTGCTCATAGGCTTTTACCGCTTCATCGTGCCCCATCGCCAGCGTGAAGGAGACGGCGTAGAAGAATACCGTCACAAACAGCACGCCAAAGGCGATATTCATGGCGCGCAGCGCTTTATGACGCGCCACCTCAACGGACTTTTCCCGTGAACGGTAGGAGATCACCATCGGGCTTAAGGTCTGAATAAACAGAATGGAGGTTAAGGTAAAGGGAAGCGTAATGATGGCATTTTTAATCAGCAGCCCCATCGGCGGCAGCATGCCTACGTTGGCTAAATGCCAGAGGCCAATCATCGACAAGCCCAGCGCGGCAACCACAAATAGCTTGGTCAACACCATCAGGCTGGAGACTTTAAACAGCAGCTTTTCACCGCGGGAAGAGATGGCCACCAGAATACAGATCAGCACTAACCCGTAGAACGGGTTTTCTGAGAGTAGCCCGTCGGTAACGCCAAAGGTCTGCAAATAAGAGGCGCTGTCGTTGGTAATGGCGGTGGAATAGACAAACATCCAGATGACCAGCATCACAAAATAGAGTGCGCCTAATAAGATGCCCCAGTTTTTCCCGAGATATCCGCTAATGACGCTCGGATAATCTTTGCATTCCGGTGATTCCGCCAGCGTATTAATAAACAGGCGCTGGAATAAATACATCGCCGGATATCCAATCACGGACGAGAGCAAAAAGACCCACAGCCCCATTAATCCGACCTGCACCGGGAGAAAAACAATCCCCGCGCCGATGGCCATCCCGATACTCATGATGACCCAGCCCGTATCGGTACTGTCGAACTTGATCGCCTCGCGCCATTCGCTCTCACGCATTCCCGCCCGCCTAGCCGCGGGGGAATCATTCACAATCACACTGCTGTTTGTAGCCGTATCCATAAGGCACTCGCTTTTTTGTAGGGTAACTGATTAATTTTTATAGGTTTCCGTTCGCCAGCGATGGCGAGTCAGAGAGTGCAGGTGCTTGTTGTTAGTGTGAGAAAATCATAGCCGGAGAGAGGGAGAAAAAAGTCACAAAATAAATAGGGCTTTTCTAATGCTGGAGGAAGATTTGCTTTTGAAATACTCAATAAGGTGGATATTTTCTAAACGTGATGGCATTCACGAAATTAAAAGCCTCCCCAAAGGGGAGGCCCAGCCTTAGCCTGGATTACATCGCCTGCGTAAACGTCCTTGAAATCACATCCTGCTGCTGCTCGCGCGTCAGGGCATTAAACCGCACCGCATACCCCGAAACGCGGATCGTCAGGTTCGGGTAATTTTCCGGGTGCTCAATGGCATCCAGCAGCATTTCCCGGTTCATGACGTTGACGTTCAGATGCTGCCCGCCCTCGATGGCTGTTTCATGGTGGAAGTACCCGTCCAGCAGCCCCACAAGGTTGGTTTTGCGTACCAGCTCGTCCTTGCCCAGCGCCTGCGGCACGATGGAGAAAGTGTAAGAGATCCCATCCTTGGCGTAGGTGAACGGCAACTTGGCAACCGAGGTTAACGACGCCACTGCCCCTTTTCTGTCACGTCCGTGCATTGGGTTGGCACCCGGCGCAAACGGCGTGCCGCCCCGGCGTCCGTCTGGCGTGTTGCCGGTCTTCTGGCCGTACACCACGTTCGAGGTGATGGTCAGGATCGACTGGGTCGGCACCGCGTTACGATAGGTTGGTAACGCCTGAATCTTCTTCATAAAGCGCTCCACCAGGTCACAGGCGATGCTGTCCACGCGATCGTCGTTGTTACCGTACTGCGGATAAACCCCTTCAATGACAAAATCGACCGCCAGACCGGTATGGTCGCGCACCGGTTTCACCGTCGCATATTTAATGGCCGACAGGGAATCGGCGGCCACCGACAGTCCGGCGATACCGCAGGCCATGGTGCGGTAGACGTCCCGATCGTGCAGCGCCATCAGCGAGGCTTCGTAGCTGTACTTATCATGCATGTAGTGAATGAGATTCAGCGCGCTGATGTACTGTACCGCCAGCCAGTCCATAAAGTGATCCAGGCTCGCCATCACGGTGTCGTAGTCCAGCACCTCGTCCAGCAGCGGCGCGGTTTTCGGCCCGACCTGGATCTTCAGCTTCTCATCCACCCCGCCGTTGATCGCATACAGCAGCGTTTTGGCGAGGTTGGCGCGGGCACCAAAGAACTGCATCTGCTTGCCGATCACCATCGGGCTGACGCAGCAGGCAATGGCGTAGTCGTCGCTGTTGAAGTCGGCACGCATCAGATCGTCGTTCTCATACTGCAGCGACGAGGTGACAATCGAGACCTGCGCGGCGTATTTCTTGAACGCGATCGGCAGTTGTTCAGACCACAGGATCGTCAGGTTTGGCTCTGGCGCAGGCCCCATGGTGTGCAGCGTGTGCAGGTAGCGGAAGCTGTTTTTGGTCACCAGCGTGCGGCCGTCCAGCCCCATCCCGCCGATCACCTCTGTCGCCCAAATCGGATCGCCAGAGAAGAGCGTGTCGAACTCCGGCGTACGCAGGAAACGCACCATGCGGATCTTCATGATGAAGTGGTCGATCAGCTCCTGGGCCTGTACCTCGCTAAGGCGTCCGGCCTGCATATCGCGTTCAATGTAGATATCGAGGAATGACGCGGTACGCCCCAGCGACATCGCCCCACCGTTCTGGGATTTCACTGCGGCCAGGTAGGCAAAGTACAGCCACTGCACCGCTTCCTGCGCGTTCATCGCCGGACGCGAGATATCAAAGCCGTAGTTCGCCGCCATCTGCTGGATCTGCAGCAGCGCACGCTTATGCTCCGCCAGCTCTTCGCGCAGGCGGATCGTCGCCTCCAGATCCTCGCCGCGTTCCAGTCTCGGCTGCAGATCCGCGAACTGCAGTTCACGCTCACGCACCAGATAGCTGATGCCGTACAGCGCCACGCGGCGGTAGTCGCCGATGATGCGCCCGCGTCCGTAGCCGTCCGGCAGCCCGGTCAGTACGCCCGATTTACGGCAACGCATCATCTCCGGCGAGTAGACGTCAAACACGCCCTGGTTATGGGTTTTACGCAGGTCGGTAAACAGGTATTCGAACTGCGGATCCATCTCGCGGCCGTAGGCTTCGAACGAGCTGCGGATCATGTTGATCCCACCATACGGATGCAGGGCGCGCTTGAGCGGCTTATCGGTTTGCAGGCCGACGATGGTCTCCAGCTCCCGGTCGATATAGCCCGGTCCGTGAGCGGTAATGGTGGTGGCGATGTTGGTATCGAAATCCACCGGGGCGTGGGTGGCATTTTCCTGGCGAATCCCCACCATCACCTTTTGCCACAGCGCCGTCGTTGCTGGCGTCGCCTGCGCGAGGAAAGTTTCGTCGCCTTCATAAGGGGTGTAGTTATGCTGAATAAAATCGCGCACGTTAACGGCGTCTTTCCATTCTTCACCGCGAAACCCGGCCCATGCGTCGCTGTAGGGCGCAACGCGCGTATCAATCGTTACTTTCATGAGATTCTCGCTCTGTCAGGCGTAAGCCGCAGCCGGGGTAACCTTCCCAAGACGGAGGGCGTCCAGCGCGATCATTTTTTCTTCATTGGTAGGGATCACCGCACACGCCACGCGGGACGTATCGGCGCTGATGATGCGTTCACCCGCGCTGCCAGGCAGGGCGTTGCGGGTCTCGTCGAGGATGAGGCCAAAGACCTTGAGATGTTCTGCTACCAGCCTGCGGATGAGCGTAGAGTTCTCGCCAATCCCTCCGGTAAACACCACCCCGTCCAGGCGATGCAGCGACGCCGCGTGTCCGGCGATATGCCGTGCAATGCGGTGCACAAAGGTGTTTATCGCCAGCTGCGCCCGCGGATTTCCCTCGCGCCAGGCTTTTTCCAGCGTCCTGAGATCGGCGGAAATTCCGGAGATCCCCAGCAAGCCAGATTCTTTGTTAACCACACGCTCCAGATCCTCGAACGACTGGCCGGTTTGCTGGGCAATCCACGCCATCGCGCCAAAATCCACGTCGCCACAGCGCGTGCCCATCATCAGCCCTTCCAGCGGCGTCATCCCCATCGAGGTATCGACGCTTTTGCCATTACGAACCGCGCAAATCGACGCGCCATTACCCAGGTGGGCAATCACTAACCCGCTGTCGTCCGGCGAAAGCCCGAGAAGCGCATGCGCCTGCCCGGCAACGTAGCGGTGGGAAGTACCGTGAAAACCGTAGCGCCGCACGCCCAGCTCCTCAAAATAGCGGTACGGCAACCCGTAAAGATACGCCTGCGGCGGCAGCGTCTGATGGAAACTGGTGTCAAACACCGCCACCTGCTGAACGTTCGGGAACAGGCGTTCCGCCGCTTCCACACCGCTTAAGTTGGCGTAGTTGTGCAGTGGTGCCAGAGAAGAAACCTGGCGGATCTCATTGATAACCTGCTCCGTGATAAGGGTCGACTCGCTGAAGCGTTCACCGCCGTGGGCAATGCGGTGGCCAATTAAGGCCACGCTGCTCATCAGGTCACGCTTCTCCAGCTCCAGGGCGATGGCAGCCAGCGCCCCTTCGTAGTCATGGTGAGCCAGTGTGGCTGGCTCACTCCCGTTCACGGAAATAAAGGCTTTTTCAGTGTTGATACCGTCGGCAATGCCCGTCATCAGGGCATAGCAGCTGCTGGCATCGAGCACTGAAAACTTAACAGAGGACGAACCGCAGTTAATAACCAGTACAACCGGAAACTCAATCATGGTGTGACTCCGCTCTTCCTGAGCATTGATTTAGAACAGTTTGTAAACGATGTTCAGAATGGTCAGCAGACCGACAACGGTGACGAAGATGTTCTCGGGTCTGCCCTTATACTTCGCCATTGCCGGGGCTTTGCGGATGGCATACATCGGCAACAGACACAGCAGAGAAGCGATGATGGGTGCTCCCATGGCCTCAATAAGGTCCAGAATGTTCGGGTTGGCATACGCGACAACCCAGGTGGAGCCCATGATGAAGACCATGCTGATGGTGTTCAGTTTGCCCACCGAGACTTTCTTCTTATCGCCCTTGTACCCGAACTTCAGGATCAGGCCGTTCAGCCCTTCCAGCGTGCCCAGATAGTGGCCGAAGAAAGATTTGAAGATTGCGACCAGCGCGATGATAGAGGCGCCGTATTCCAGCACCGTCGCAAACGTCGATTTGGTGCCTGACATCGACGCAAAATGGTTCGCCAGATAAGAGAGCACCGGAATGTTCTGCGCTTTGGCATCAGCCATGTTTTGCGGAGAGAGCGTAAACAGGCAGCTAAAGGCGAAGAACATCACCACGGCGACCATCAGCAGGCTGGCGCGGCCGATGATTCTGGAACATTTCTGCTCGGTGAATTCTTTACCGAACTCCGGTTCGTACTCTTCGCGCTTGGAGACCACAAACGAGGAGACAATCGGCGAGAAGTTAAAGGAGAAGACCATGATGGAGATCCCCAGCCACACCGTCACCAGTATGCCGTCATGGCCGGTGAAGGCGATATCGCTCAGGTTAACCTGGTCGATCACCGCCGAGTTCCAGTAAGGGATCAGCGACAGGGAAATCAGCACCAGACTGGCGATAAACGGGAATACCAGATAGCTCATGACCTTCACCATCAGGTCTTTACCGAACCAGATCACAAAGGCCATCAGCAGCAGCAGGAACAGCGCCACCACGCCGCGGTTTAGCGCCGGCATCTGGAGCTGGTTTTCCCAGAAGGTCATAAAGGTGTTGGTAATGGTGACGCCGTAAATCCACAGCAGCGGGCAAATGGCGAAGAAGTAGAGGAACGTGATGACCACTCCGCCTGTTTTACCAAAATGCTCCTCCACCGTTTCGGTGATATTGCCGGAAACGTTGCTACCGGACAGGCACAGACGCGCCAGCGCGCGGTGGCAGTAGAACGCAATCGGGAACGCGAGAAGCAGCATCAGCAGGATAGGGATCAAGCCGCCGAAACCTGCACGTATAGGGAAGAACAGCACGCCTGCGCCAATGGCGGTACCAAACAATCCCAGCGTCCAGGTGGTGTCTGACTTACGCCAGGAGGACGTTTTTGTCTGGCCAACGATAATGCTTTCAGTGTTGCTCATAGGTCATCCTTATGCGTCAACGAAGCCGGTAATTTGGGAAACACGAGAGAGATCGATATTGCCGCCGGAAATAATGCAGACGGTTTTGCGCCCCTGAATATAATGGTCGAGCTTGCCGCTCAATAACGCCGCGCAGGCCAGCGCCCCCGCCCCTTCGGTCACCACTTTGTTTCGCTGAATTAACGCAATCATGCTGTTACGAATATCGTCTTCGCTGACCAGCACAATGTCGTCGACTAATTCACGAACAATTTCGAAGGTTAATTTACCCGGACGAGAAACGTCGCAGCCGTCTGCTAATGTGCCGGTAACCCGATGGTTAATAATTTCACCCGCCTGATACGACGCCGCCATGCCGTGAACGTTTTCAGACTGTACGCCGATAATATTAATGGTCGGGTTAATCGATTTTATTGCCGTTGCGATGCCAGCAATTAACCCGCCACCGCCGATGGGCACAATGACGTTATCCACATCGTATAAATCTTCGAGAATTTCGAGGCCGATCGTGCCCTGGCCGGCGATCACTTTCGGGTCATCGTAAGGCGGGATAAAAATACGCCCTTCCATCTCAACGATTTCGCTCACTTTGGCGATCGTGTCGTTGAAGTTCTCGCCGTGCAGCACCACTTCCGCCGAGTAGTCACGCGTGGCGGCAACTTTGGATTTTGGCGCGCCCATCGGCATCACCACTTTGCCGTCGATGCCGAGCATGGCACAGGAAAGGGAGACGCCCTGCGCATGGTTTCCCGCAGAGCAGGCCACAACCCCTTTACGTCTTTCAGCATCGGTCAGCGAGCTTAATTTATTGAACGCGCCGCGAATTTTGAAGGAGCCGGTACGCTGCATATTTTCAAACTTCAGAAAGATTTCACCCTTACAGCGTTCGCTGAGATAATTCGAGCGCGGCATGCCGGTTTTATATATCTTTCCTGCCAGTCGTTTTCTGGCGTCCTGAATATCTTCAATGGTTACCGGGAGATCGTAGGTAATATGCATAATATCCTCGTTATAATAATTCATTCTTTTCGGGCAAAGTCAGGGTATCAGAGCACAGCTAAAATAAGCTCTGGGGTGTTTTTCAAAAAATAGGCAGTACTTATTTGGAAATTAATTATTCATCGTCGTCGTTCACTGGTCAGTGACGCATATTGTTTCGCCAGCTCAACTAACACTGACGCTGATTTTTTAATTCTGTAATTTTTTGACCACACGGCGGCATAGCGTGCTACCGGTAATTCATCTTCCACTGGTAGCACTATAAACTGCTCTGAACCGAACGGCGCAATCATGTCGCGGGGGATCACCGTCAGGTAGTCGGCATTGAGGACAAGGTTATAAATGGTGACGACGGAATCGGTCTGGACGATGTTTTCAATACTGATGTGGTTGTCTTGCAGGGTGGTCAGAAGTTCTTTGTAGTAGCCCATGTCGGTTTGCGGCATTACCCACTGCTCATGGGTGAGCGATGCCAGTGTCGTCGGGGCGGTGCACGTTCGTGATTTGCTGGCCACCAGCACAAATTCAGACTCGAACAGCGGCTCGACATGCAGATCCTGCAGCAGCATTTCATCACTCAGCGTGCCGATGGCAAAGTCCAGCCGCCCGTCACGAATGGCGGGAAGGAAAGAAGAGAGCTGTGCTTCATACATGGAGACCCGCGCTTTCGGGAATACTTCCTTGAATTTTTTGATCATTTCAGAGAGGAACGTGAAGCCAATCAGCGACGGATAACCAAACGAGACGTCCATGACGGTGCTGAAACTGAGGCTGTTAATCTCGCTCACCATGTTTTTCATCTCACGGGTGATCGACTCTGAGTACGAGAGCAGAACCTGGCCCGCCGCCGTCAGTTTTACGCCCGTGTTTTTACGCACCATCACTTCCACACCGAAGTAAGATTCGATGTCACTGATAATTTTGCTGACGGCGGGTTGCGTCAGACCCAGTTGTCTTGCTGCAGAACCTATGGAGCCACTTTTAATGACTTCCTGAAATACCACGAGGTGCTGTGTTTTCGGTAGAATAATAGTGTTCATAATATTCTGCGCTTATTTCCCTATGACGGGGTGGATTCTACTCAATATTGTTTCAGGGGGTATGTGCTGTTACTCACAATTTGCCTTTCCGCACCCTTACCAGGAACTACCCAACCCCATTAAAAACCTTTTAAATCAATAAAATACAACCAATAAAATACGCGATTACGCTGATATTGATCAACAAAAATGGCGGTAATAAATTTATTTTATGGCGATAACCCGGATAAATTTTGCTGCGTTTAAAAAATCAATAAAGACTATCTTTCAGGCAATTAAAGAACAATAAATAACCATTATTCATGTGAAACATTCTTTCAGTTTTTTGAAATTTACGGGCGTAATTTGACAGAGATTCGGGAAAGAGTGGAATACGTCACACATTCTTAGGGTGAATGTTTTTAATTTCAAAATATGCATATCAAATAAGAAAACATTCGGGATCATCAAGTTAACATTCATAACAAATTAATCATACTCAGAATTCAGGATTTTTTAGCGGTAAATTTTGTGATAACGATCGGGATTAGACAGCAGAGCGGCAATGAATGGAGAAAACAGTGAAATGTGCTTAATGTCGCAAATATGAGAATTGGTGTCGTTTGGGAGGTTGCCGGGTGGCGCTGCGCTTAACCTGCGTACATACCCATTAAGCAAAAACCCCGCCGAAGCGGGGTTCTCTAAGAAGTTGAAGCTGACCGATAAGCCGCGTTCTTTCATAGAAAGCGGAGTGGACAGTCATTCATCTCTTTTAGCGCAGATAGCAAAAACCCCGCCGAAGCGGGGTTTTCTAAGAAGTTGAAGCTGACCGATAAGCCGGGTTCTGTCGTGGACAGTCATTCATCTAGGCCAGCAATCGCTCACTGGCTCAAGCAGCCTACCCGGGTTCAGTACGGGCCGTACCATGTGAACCCCTATTTGGCCTTGCTCCGGGTGGAGTTTACCGTGCCACGGACTGTTACCAGCCGCGCGGTGCGCTCTTACCGCACCCTTTCACCCTTACCTGATCCCACTTGCGTGGGCCATCGGCGGTTTGCTCTCTGTTGCACTGGTCGTGGGTTTCCCCCCCAGGCGTTACCTGGCACCCTGCCCTATGGAGCCCGGACTTTCCTCCCCTCCGCCCGTCTCCACCCGAAGGTGGACGACGACGAAGCGGCGACTGTCTGGTCAGCTTCGGCGCGCAGTATAGTGGGTTTGCACGCCGCTGTCACCCTTGGTTGTAGGGAAGCCGAAATTAACGGGAGACTTCCACCTTCGCCAGTTTTTCGTAGTAGCACGCAATGGCACTGTGGTCAGCGCTGCCCAGGCCATCGGCACGTAGCGCCTGCATCATCTCCATGACGGCGGCGGTCAGCGGCAGTTGGGCCCCTACGCCGTGTGAAGTGTCCAGCGCGTTAGCCAGATCTTTAATGTGCAGGTCGATACGGAAACCGGGTTTGAAGTTACGATCCATCACCATCGGCGCTTTAGCGTCCAGCACCGTGCTACCCGCCAGCCCACCGCGGATCGCCTGGTAAACCAGGTCCGGGTTGACGCCCGCTTTGGTGGCCAGAGTGAGCGCCTCCGACATGGCGGCAATATTCAGCGCCACAATCACCTGGTTTGCCAGCTTGGTTACGTTACCCGCGCCAATCTCCCCGGTGTGCACCACGGAACCGGCCATCGCTTTCATCAGATCGTAGTATTTGTCGAAAATCGCCTTATCGCCGCCGACCATGACCGACAACGTGCCGTCGATGGCTTTCGGTTCACCGCCGCTCACCGGGGCATCGAGCATCTCGACGCCTTTCGCTTTCAGCGCCTCGCTGATTTCCCGACTGGCTAGCGGTGCGATGGAGCTCATGTCGATCAACACCAGGCCCGGCTTCGCGCCGTCGATAATGCCGTTCTCACCCAGCGCGACCTCTTTTACATGTGGAGAGTTTGGCAGCATGGTGATAATGACATCGCACTGCTCTGCAATGGCTTTGGCTGTGGTGGCGGTTTCTGCGCCAGCCGCCATCACTTCGGCCACGGCCTGCGAATTATGGTCTGAAACCACCAGGGAGTATCCTGCTTTGATGAGGTTTTTACTCATTGGTTTGCCCATAATGCCGAGGCCAATAAAACCCACTTTCAGCGTCATAATCTGTTTTCCTCAAGATGGTTATTTTTTAAAAGCGTCCGCTAATTTCTGCGTCGCAGAACGGAATACGCCGAGGTCGCTGCCGACGGCAACGAAGGTCGCGCCCCACTCCAGATATCGGCGTGCGTCTGCTTCAACCGGCGCCAGAATGCCACACGGTTTGCCGTGCGCTTTGGCGCGGGCAAAGATGTGCTGAATGGCGCGCTGCACATCCGGGTGACCCGCATTGCCCAGGTGCCCAAACGCGGCCGCCAGATCGCTTGGGCCGACGAAAATGCCGTCCACGCCCTCGGTGGCGGCGATGGCATCCACGTTATCGACACCCTGCTGACTCTCAATCTGTACCAGAATGGTGATGTTGCTGTTGGACTGCGCAAAGTAGTCCGGTACGGTGCCAAACATGTTGGCGCGATGCGAAACGGAGACGCCGCGGATCCCTTCCGGCGGATAGCGTGTTGACGCCACGGCCTGTGCCGCCTCCTCCTGCGTTTCGACAAACGGGATCAGGAAGTTGTAGAAGCCGATATCCAGCAGGCGCTTGATGATCACCGGCTCGTTCGTGGGGACGCGGACCACCGGCGCGCTCTGGCTGCCTTTGAGCGCCATCAGCTGCGGAATAAAGGTGCTGATATCGTTCGGCGCATGCTCGCCATCAAGCACCAGCCAGTCGAACCCCGCCAGACCCAGCACTTCGGTGCTGATTGGGTTTGCCAGTGCGGACCAGCATCCAATCTGAATCTGGTGCGCCGCAAGCGCCGCTTTAAATTTATTTGGGAAGATAGCGTTATTCATCGTATTTACCTTTTTAATTCCGCAGCCCTGGTCAGTATATTTATTACCAGCGTTATATTTATTCTCTATTTCGGCGTGATAAAATCGTCATTCAGTATAATCGCCACTTTCCGGCAGCACATTGTTTTAATGCTCAAGTGTTACGCTCTGTTTCAATAATATTTTGAGCATATGCACAAACCATTGGGCGCTGATGCACAGAATCAGCCATTACTGGTTCGGGAGCGATCGCGATCACATTCTCACGTTCTGTCTCCTGACATGCTCTATTTTCGCAAGCTGCGTTTTTATTTTTGCCATAAGAAAATTGGCTGTATTTATTATCAGATTCTTTGCTGGAGAATATTGAACAATGGCCGACATTGAAATTCGACAAGCGTTGCCGACGGCGTTCTATATAAAAGTTCACGACACGGATAATGTGGCAATTATTGTGAACGACAATGGCTTAAAAGCCGGAACCCGCTTCCCGGATGGCCTGGAGCTGATTGAACATATTCCGCAGGGGCATAAAGTGGCGCTGGTGGATATCCCGGCCCAGGGTGAAATCGTGCGTTATGGTGAAGTCATTGGCTATGCCGTCCGTGCCATTCCGCAAGGCAGCTGGATTGATGAGTCTCTGGTTGAGCTGCCAGAAGCCCCACCGTTGAACACCCTGCCGCTGGCGACCCGCGTCCCGGAGCCGCTGCCACCGCTGGAAGGGTACACCTTTGAAGGCTATCGCAACGCAGACGGCAGCGTTGGAACCAAGAATCTGCTCGGCATTACCACCAGCGTTCACTGTGTGGCAGGCGTGGTGGATTATGTGGTGAAACTCATCGAGCGCGATCTGCTGCCAAAGTACCCGAACGTTGATGGCGTGGTGGGGCTGAATCACCTTTACGGCTGCGGCGTGGCGATCAATGCCCCTGCGGCCGTGGTGCCAATCCGAACTATCCACAATATCGCCCTGAACCCGAACTTTGGTGGCGAAGTGATGGTGATAGGCCTGGGTTGTGAAAAGCTACAGCCTGAGCGCCTGCTGCAGGGCACCGAGGATGTAAAAGCCATTCCGGCCGATGAGGCCAGCATTGTACGTCTGCAGGACGAACACCACATTGGTTTCCGTTCGATGGTTGACGATATCCTTGAGGTTGCAGAGCGTCATCTGGCTAAACTCAATACGCGTCAACGTGAGACCTGCCCGGCTTCCGAGCTGGTGATTGGTACACAATGTGGCGGCAGCGATGCGTTTTCCGGCGTGACCGCCAACCCGGCGGTGGGTTATGCCTCCGACCTGTTTGTTCGCTGCGGGGCCACGGTGATGTTCTCTGAAGTGACAGAAGTGCGAGATGCCATTCATCTGCTCACGCCGCGTGCCATCAACGAAGAGGTGGGCAAACGCCTGCTCGAAGAGATGGCCTGGTACGATAACTACCTCAATATGGGAAAAACCGACCGCAGCGCCAACCCCTCTCCGGGGAACAAAAAAGGGGGCCTGGCGAACGTGGTGGAAAAAGCGCTCGGCTCTATCGCCAAATCCGGTCAAAGTGCCATTGTAGAAGTCCTCTCGCCGGGCCAGCGCCCAACGAAACGCGGCCTGATCTACGCGGCAACCCCGGCCAGTGACTTTGTTTGCGGCACCCAGCAGGTGGCTTCCGGTATTACGGTGCAGGTCTTTACCACCGGACGCGGTACGCCGTACGGCCTGATGGCGGTGCCTGTTATTAAAATGGCCACCCGCACTGAGCTGGCTAACCGCTGGTATGACTTAATGGACATTAATGCAGGCACCATCGCCACCGGGGAAGAGAGCATAGAAGAGGTAGGCTGGAAGCTGTTCCACTTTATTCTGGATGTGGCGAGCGGCAGGAAGAAAACCTTCTCGGACCAGTGGGGGCTGCACAATCAGCTGGCGGTGTTTAACCCGGCACCGGTGACGTGATAGCCCCTCACCCTGCCCTCTCCACAGTGGAGAGGGTAAAAACCGCACCGAGCAGTCCCCTCTCCCCTGTGGGGAGAGGGTTAGGGTGAGGGGAGAAACTACCCTTTCACCAACACCACGTCGATCCCGCTTTTACGCAACCCATCCAGGCTCTCCGCCGGAATGCCTTCGTCGACAATAATCATATCAATCCGTTGTGTATCAATGATTTTATGCAGGCTCGAGCGGTTAAATTTGCTGGAGTCGGTCACGACAATAATACGCTCTGCCACTTCGCACATCCGGCGGTTGAGGCGCGCCTCGTCTTCGTTGTGCGTGCTCACACCGCGATCAAGATCGATGGCGTCAACGCCCAGGAACAAAAGATCGAAGTGATAATTCTGCAATGACTGCTCCGCCTGGTCGCCATAGAAGGATTGCGACTGACGGCGCAGATGCCCGCCTGTCATCAGCAGTTCCACTCCTTCCGCTTCCAGCAAAGCGTTCGCGACGTTCATGCCATTGGTCATGGCAATCACATCCGTGTGCTGGCGCAGCATTCGGGCAATTTCAAACGTTGTTGTACCCGAATCCAGAATGATGCGATGCCCTGGCTTTACCAGTTCTGCGGCAACCTTCGCGATGCTGCGCTTCACGGCAGTATTCAGCGAGCTTTTATCTTCAACGGAGGGTTCAACGCCCGGCACATTGCCTTCGCAAATCAACGCGCCGCCATAGGCACGAACGGCGATACCTTGCTTCTCCAGAAAAGCCAGATCGTTGCGGATCGTTACCGTCGACACGCCGTATAAATGGGAAAGATCGTTAACCTGTACGCTTCCCTGCGCCCGCAACCGCTGAATGATCTGCTCTCGCCTTTCACTGGTGCCGGTGATGCGCTTTTCCGCGGAGGAATCAGTGCTGCTCATACGCGATCCTTTATAAATAAACTTTCGTTTCATTTCGTTTTGCCTATTAAGGCCTTTCTTTTAGGGGAATGCAAGCCCCATATGCCGTTCTTACCCTCCCCTTACCGACGCTGAAACCTTTCATTGCGTTTCTTTTGTGAAACAGATCGGAAAACTATTATCTTTCGTTTTATTTTTATACCACCATAATGCAGTATCAAATGAAACAAAACGAAAGATGAATACCATCACCATCCGAAATGGAGAGGAAAGTGAAACATCTGACTGATATGGTGGAACAACATAAACGGGGGAATACAAACGGGATTTATGCCGTCTGTTCCGCACATCCATTAGTACTTGAAGCTGCAATTCGTTACGCCCATTCGCAACAAACGCCGCTGCTGATTGAAGCCACCTCAAACCAGGTCGATCAGTTTGGCGGTTACACCGGCATGACGCCCGCCGACTTTTACGGGTTCGTCCGCAAACTGGCGGAATCTCTTGGCTTCCCCGCGTCACAGCTGATCCTCGGCGGCGACCACTTAGGGCCAAACCGCTGGCAACACCTGCCCGCGCAGGAAGCGATGGCCAATGCTGACGATCTTATTAAAAGCTATGTCGCAGCCGGGTTCAAAAAGATCCACCTCGACTGCAGTATGTCCTGCGAGGATGATCCGGTTCCTTTGACCGACGCGATCGTCGCCGAACGCGCGGCACGTCTGGCGAAAGTCGCCGAACAGACCTGCCGTGAACAGTCTGGTGAATCCGATCTGGTCTATGTCATTGGCACTGAAGTCCCTGTGCCGGGTGGCGCACACGAAACGCTTACCGAGCTTGAAGTCACCACGCCGGACGCGGCTCGCGCGACGCTTGAGGCGCATCGTCATGCGTTCGAAAAGGAAGGGTTAGGTGACATCTGGCCACGCATTATTGGCCTGGTGGTTCAGCCTGGCGTGGAGTTCGACCATGCGCACGTCTGTGACTACCAGCCGCAAAAAGCCCATGCCCTGAGCACCATGGTTGAAGCCTACGATACGCTGGTTTTTGAAGCGCACTCTACCGACTACCAGACGCCACAGGCGCTTCGCCAGCTGGTAAAGGATCACTTCGCCATTTTAAAAGTCGGCCCGGCCCTTACCTTCGCTCTGCGTGAGGCACTCTTTGCGCTGGCTGCCATAGAAGAAGAGCTGCTGCCAGCGAAAGCCAGCTCGGGCCTGCGTCACGTGCTGGAAACCGTGATGCTCGATCGGCCGGAATACTGGCAAAGCCACTACCATGGCGACAGCAACGCACGCCGCCTGGCGCGTGGCTACAGCTACTCTGACCGCGTACGCTACTACTGGCCGGACAGCCAGATTGACGATGCCTTTGAACATTTGGTGCGTAACCTGGCGGACGAACCGCTACCGTTGCCGCTGATTAGCCAGTATTTGCCGTTGCAGTACAGCAAAGTTCGCGAGGGGGCTCTCAAGTCAACGCCGCGAGAACTCATCATCAACCACATTCAGGACATACTTCAGCAGTACCACGCCGCCTGCGAAGGCGTAACGACTCAGCATGCATAATTAAAAAGAGGAAAAAGCTATGCCAAACATTGTCTTATGCCGAATTGATGAACGTCTGATCCACGGTCAGGTGGGCGTGCAATGGGTGGGGTTCGCGGGGGCGAACCTGGTACTGGTCGCGAATGACGAGGTGGCAGAGGATCCGGTTCAACAGAACCTGATGGAAATGGTGCTCGCGGAGGGGATCGCCGTGCGTTTCTGGTCATTGCAAAAAGTGATCGACAACATTCATCGCGCCGCTGATCGCCAGAAAATTCTGCTGGTCTGTAAATCTCCCGCTGATTTTCTGAAGCTGGTTGAGGGGGGCGTGCCCATCACCCGTATCAACGTAGGAAACATGCACTACGCCAGTGGCAAACAACAAATTGCCAAAACGGTATCTGTAGACGCGGACGACATAGCCGCCTTCAACGGCCTGAAAGCGGCCGGGGTGGAATGCTTCGTTCAGGGCGTTCCAACAGAGACTGCTTTGGATCTCTTTAAACTGCTTTGAGGGATTCACAATGGAAATCAGTCTGTTGCAGGCTTTCGCGCTGGGGCTTCTCGCCTTTATCGCGGGTCTGGATATGTTTAATGGCTTAACACACATGCACCGTCCGGTCGTACTCGGGCCGCTGGTTGGCCTGATCCTTGGCGATCTGCACACCGGGATTTTAACCGGCGGGACGTTAGAGCTGGTCTGGATGGGTCTGGCACCGCTCGCGGGCGCACAGCCGCCAAACGTCATTATCGGCACCATCGTCGGGACCACGTTTGCCATCACCACAGGCGTGAAACCGGATGTCGCCGTCGGGGTCGCCGTGCCGTTTGCCGTCGCGGTACAGATGGGAATTACTTTCCTCTTCTCGGTAATGTCCGGCGTGATGTCCCGCTGCGATCGCATGGCGGCTAATGCAGATACCAACGGCATTGAACGGGTTAACTATCTGGCTCTGCTGGCACTTGGCCTCTTCTATTTCTTGTGCGCATTTCTGCCCATTTACTTTGGTGCGGAGCACGCGAAAACCGCCATTGATGTGCTGCCGGAGCGCCTGATTGATGGCCTTGGCGTCGCGGGCGGCATCATGCCTGCCATTGGCTTTGCCGTGCTGCTCAAAATCATGATGAAAAACGTCTACATCCCCTACTTCATTATCGGTTTTGTCGCTGCGGCCTGGCTCAAGCTTCCGGTTCTGGCGATTGCCGCTGCCGCGCTGGCCATGGCTTTGATAGACCTGATGCGTAAATCACCTGAACCGGTGGCACCTGCAGCCCAGAAAGAGGAATTCGAAGATGGCATCTAATCACACAACATTACCGGGCGTGTCTGAAAGCGAAGAGACGCTGCTGACCGGCGTCAATGAAAACGTCTACGAAGACCAGAGCATCGGTGCCGAACTGACCAAAAAGGACATCAACCGCGTCGCCTGGCGTTCTATGCTGCTGCAGGCCTCATTCAACTATGAACGTATGCAGGCCTCCGGCTGGCTTTATGGGTTACTGCCTGCGTTGAAAAAGATCCATACCAACAAGCGCGATCTGGCACGCGCCATGAAAGGTCACATGGGGTTCTTTAATACCCACCCGTTCCTGGTGACCTTTGTTATTGGCATTATTCTGGCGATGGAACGCTCCAAACAGGATGTAAACAGTATTCAGAGCACCAAAATTGCCGTCGGTGCCCCGCTTGGCGGCATTGGTGACGCCATGTTCTGGCTGACCCTGTTGCCTATCTGCGGCGGTATTGGTGCCAGCCTGGCGCTGCAAGGTTCGATTCTGGGTGCGGTGGTGTTTATCGTGCTGTTTAACGTGGTGCATCTCGGCCTGCGTTTTGGCCTGGCGCATTACGCTTACCGGATGGGCGTCGCAGCCATTCCGTTGATCAAAGCCAATACTAAAAAGGTCGGCCATGCGGCTTCCATCGTCGGGATGACGGTAATCGGTGCGCTGGTGGCAACCTATGTTCGTCTCAATACCACACTCGAAATCAAAGCCGGGGATGCGGTCGTTAAACTGCAGGCTGACGTTATCGATAAGCTAATGCCTGCGTTTCTGCCGCTGGTCTACACCCTGACCATGTTCTGGTTAGTGCGTCGTGGCTGGAGCCCGCTGCGGCTGATTGGTATCACCGTGGTGCTGGGTGTTGTCGGTAAATTCTGTCACTTCCTGTAAAAACAAAGAGGTTGCGATGTTAGGCATTATTTTGACGGGTCACGGTGGATTTGCCAGCGGGCTTGAGCAGGCTATGAAGCAAATCCTCGGCGAGCAGCCGCAGTTTATCGCCATCGATTTTCCGGAAACCTCCACCACCGCGCGGCTGACCGCGCAGCTTGAGCAGGCGGTGAGCGAGCTCGATGCCCGGCACGATATTGTGTTCCTTACCGATCTGCTGGGCGGGACGCCGTTTCGCGTTGCTTCTACGCTCGCTATGAAAAGACCGGGCAGCGAAGTGATCACCGGCACCAACCTGCAATTGCTGCTGGAGATGGTGCTCGAACGTGAGGGTCTGAGCAGCGAAGCGTTTCGTCGGCAGGCGCTGGAGTGTGGTCACCGCGGTCTGACGAGCCTGGTAGATGAGCTTGGCCGCTGTCGCGAGGAAGCGCCCGCTGAGGAAGGGATATGAGTCAGCTACTGCGCGCGCGGCGGGTACTGACCGAACAGGGCTGGCTGGATGACCACCAGCTTCGTATCGAGAACGGCGTTATCACGGCGATTGAACCTGTCCCGGCGGGGGTTAACGCCCGCGATGCCGGGCAGCTTTGTCCGGCGTACATCGATATTCACGTTCATGGTGGCATGGGTGTGGATGTGATGGATGACGCCCCCGATGCGCTGAACGTTTTGGCTCTTCATAAAGCACGTGAAGGCGTCGGGGCATTTTTGCCCACAACGGTCACCGCGCCGCTGGAGGCGATTCACGGCGCACTCACGCGGATCGCCCGACGCTGTCAGTCAGGCGGCCCTGGCGCGCAGATTCTGGGCAGCTATCTGGAGGGCCCGTACTTTACGCCGCAGAACAAAGGGGCGCATCCGCCTGCACTGTTTCGTGAACTGGATATCGCCGAGCTGGACGCGTTGATTGCGGTATCGCACAACACACTGAAGGTGGTGGCACTGGCACCGGAAAAGCCCGGCGCGCTACAGGCCATTCGCCACCTGAAGCAGCGGGGTATCCGTGTGATGCTGGGCCACAGTGGCGCCACGTACGAGCAAACCCTCGCCGCCTTTGACGCCGGTGCAGACGGACTGGTGCACTGCTTTAACGGTATGACGGGGCTGCATCACAGAGCGCCGGGTATGGTCGGTGCCGGGCTGACGGACAAACGGGCGTGGCTGGAGCTTATTGCCGACGGTCATCATGTTCATCCGGGCGCCATGCGTATATGCAGCTGCTGTGCGAAGGACCGCGTGGTGCTGATTACCGATGCCATGCAGGCGGCAGGTATGCCGGACGGGCGGTATATGCTCTGTGGCGAAGAGGTCACAATGCACCACGGCGTAGTGAAAACCGCCTCCGGCGGGCTGGCGGGAAGCACGCTGTCGCTGGATGCCGCCGTCAGGCATATGGTGGAACATGCGGGTGTGACAGCAGAAGAGGCTATTCATATGGCTTCGCTGCATCCTGCCCGCCTGCTGGGCATTGATCATCAGCTTGGCTCCTTAGCGCCAAGGAAACGCGCCAATATTATTGCGCTGGATGACGGTTTACACCTTCAGCAGATCTGGATTCAGGGCCAGGCTCTCCCCCTTTAGCCCTTTTATTGTGTCTCCTTTTGGCTTTACGGCGCCAAACCGTAAGGCCTTTCTTTTCCTTTCCTTAAGTTTACCCTTTCCTTTCGCGATCACACTTTTCGTTTTATTTCTTTTCTTTCATTGAACTTTCGATTTCTTTTCTATAGATTTTATTTAACTGCTTAAGTGAACAAGTGAAACGAAACGAAAGATAGCGACACATTTGCCAGCGTCTGATGTGGAATTCACACGACTAAGGACTGAGTTATGCCACAGATCACTCCCACCGCCACCACCGGCACCTGGACCGAAGAAGAGATTCGCCAGCAGCCTGCCAGCTGGATCCGCTCGCTCCACAACATCGATAATTTGCGCTCCTCAATTGACAGTTTCCTGACGCCACTGCTGCGTAAGCACGATCTGCGGATCGTACTGACCGGCGCGGGCACGTCCGCGTTTATAGGCGATATCATTGCGCCATGGCTTGCGGGCCACACCGGGAAAAACATCTGCGCCGTTCCGACAACCGATCTGGTCACAAACCCGATGGATTACTTCAGCCCTGCACATCCGCTGCTGCTGATCTCTTTTGCCCGTTCCGGTAACAGCCCTGAGAGCGTCGCCGCCGTTGAGCTGGCCAATCAGTTCGTGCCGGAGTGCTACCACCTGTCGATCACCTGTAACGAGGCGGGAAACCTGTATCAGAGCGCTATCGACAGTGATAACGCCTGTGCCCTGCTGATGCCTGCCGAAACGCACGATCGCGGTTTCGCGATGACCAGCAGTATCACCACCATGATGGCAAGCTGCCTGGCCGTATTCGCGCCAGAGACGATCAACAGCAACACCTTCCGCGACGTGGCCGATCGCTGTCAGGCGATCCTCACCTCACTTGGTGATTTCCGCCATGGCGTATTTGGTAACGAGCCCTGGAAACGGATCGTCTACCTGGGAAGCGGTGGCCTGCAGGGGGCGGCGCGGGAATCGGCGCTGAAGGTACTGGAACTGACCGCGGGCAAGCTGGCGGCATTCTACGATTCCCCAACGGGGTTCCGTCACGGGCCTAAGTCGCTGGTAGATAACGAAACGCTGGTGGTGGTGTTTATCTCCAGCCATCCGTATACGCGTCAGTACGATCTGGATCTTCTGGCCGAATTGCGTCGCGATCGCCAGGCCCTGCGCGTTGTCGCCATCGCCGCTGAAAACGATCCGGTGATTGAAGCGGGCCCGCACATCCTGCTGCCGCCTTCACGCCCGTTTATTGATATGGAACAGGCGTTCTG
Source organism: Enterobacter sp. A8 (assembly GCF_004296595.1). Classification (NCBI taxonomy): domain Bacteria; kingdom Pseudomonadati; phylum Pseudomonadota; class Gammaproteobacteria; order Enterobacterales; family Enterobacteriaceae; genus Enterobacter; species Enterobacter sp. A8. The sequence continues at coordinate 138,607 of NZ_SCMF01000003.1, read as the reverse complement.
CTTCCTGATGTACGCCCAGGTCTTTGCGCTGTCCCAGTCCCTCAGCGTGGGCAATACACCCGATACGCCATCCGCCAGCGGCACGGTCAACCGCGTGGTACAGGGCGTTGTTATTCACCCGTGGCAGGCTTAAGAGGATCACATCATGAGCATTATCTCAACGAAATATCTTCTGCAGGACGCACAGGCAAAAGGCTACGCCGTACCGGCGTTTAACATCCACAACGCAGAGACGATCCAGGCGATCCTCGAAGTGTGTAGCGAGATGCGATCGCCGGTGATCCTCGCAGGCACGCCGGGCACGTTCAAACATATTGCCCTGGAAGAGATCTACGCCCTGTGCAGCGCATATTCATTAACTTACGACATGCCGCTGGCGCTGCATCTCGATCATCACGAATCCCTCGACGATATTCGTCGCAAGGTTAACGCTGGCGTGCGTAGCGCGATGATCGACGGCAGCCACTATCCGTTTGAACAAAACGTGAAGCTGGTGAAATCGGTAGTCGATTTCTGCCACCTCAACGACTGTAGCGTCGAGGCTGAACTGGGCCGTCTGGGCGGCGTGGAAGATGACATGAGCGTCGACGCGGAGAGTGCATTTCTCACCGACCCGCAGGAAGCGAAACGCTTTGTCGAACTGACCGGCGTGGATAGCCTCGCCGTCGCCATCGGCACCGCACATGGCCTGTATACCAAACGCCCTAAAATTGACTTTCAGCGCCTGGCCGAGATCCGCGAAGTGGTCACCGTGCCGCTGGTGCTGCATGGCGCGAGCGATGTGCCAGATGAGGATGTACGTCGCACCATCGCGCTGGGTGTGTGCAAAGTCAACGTGGCGACCGAGCTGAAAATCGCCTTCTCTGACGCAGTGAAAGCCTGGTTTGCTGAAAACCCGCAGGGTAACGATCCGCGTTTTTATATGCGGGTCGGAATGGATGCCATGAAAGAGGTGGTCAGGAGCAAAATTACCGTGTGTGGCTCGGCAAACCGCTTGCTGCTTCCGACAGAAGCCTGATGAAAAAGGATCTTACCCTGATGAAAAAAATCCTCACCCTATCCATGCTTGCCCTGTGTGTTTCCCATAGCTCGATAGCAGCGAATTACACCCTTAATAACCACAACATTGCCCTGTCATTTGATGACGCGAACTCGACGGTCGTGGTGAAGGACACCAGGGCTAATCATCCGCTGACGCCGCAGGAGCTGTTCTTTCTGACGCTGCCGGACGAGACTAAAATTCACACGGCGGATTTTAAGGTCAAACATGTCGAAAAACAGGACAGTGGAATTGTCGTCGACTTCACCCATCCTGACTTTAACGTGACGGTGAAGTTGAACCTGGTGAAGGGCAAATACGCCAGCATCGACTACACCATCGCCGCCGTCGGGCAGCCACGGGATGTGGCGAAAATCACCTTCTTCCCGACCAAAAAGCAAGCTCAGGCACCTTACGTAGATGGGGCAATTAACAGCTCGCCGATTATCGCAGACTCGTTCTTTATCCTGCCGGATAAACCCATCGTTAACACGTACGCCTATGAAGCGACGACCAACCTCAATGTGGAGCTGAAAACCCCCATTCAGCCGGCAACACCGGTCAGCTACACCACCTACTTCGGTACCTTCCCGGAGACCAGCCAACTGCGCCGTAGCGTAAACCAGTTTATCGATGCCGTGCGTCCGCGTCCGTATAAACCTTACTTACACTACAACAGCTGGATGGATATCGGCTTCTTTACACCGTACTCCGAGCAGGATGTGCTGGGGCGGATGGACGAATGGAACAAGGAATTTATTGCCGGGCGGGGTGTCGCGTTGGATGCTTTCCTGCTTGACGATGGCTGGGATGACCTTACCGGGCGATGGCTGTTCGGCCCGGCTTTCAGCAAAGGTTTTGGCAAGGTACGGGAGAAAGCAGACAGCCTGCACAGCTCTGTTGGCCTGTGGCTCTCGCCATGGGGCGGATATAACAAACCGCGCGATACGCGCGTCTCGCATGCAAAAGAGTACGGTTTCGAAACGGTAGACGGGAAGCTGGCGCTGTCAGGCCCGAATTATTTTAAAAATTTTAATGAGCAGATCGTTAAGCTTATCAAAAACGAGCACATTACCTCGTTCAAGCTCGACGGGATGGGTAATGCCAATTCGCATATTAAGGGCAGCCCGTTCGCCTCGGATTTTGACGCCTCTATTGCACTGCTGCATAACATGCGCAGCGCCAATCCGAATCTGTTTATTAACCTGACGACCGGTACCAATGCCAGCCCATCCTGGCTGTTCTACGCCGATTCCATCTGGCGTCAGGGAGACGACATCAACCTGTACGGCCCCGGCACACCGGTGCAGCAGTGGATGACCTATCGCGATGCGGAGACGTATCGCTCTATTGTGCGTAAAGGTCCGCTATTCCCGCTGAACTCCCTGATGTATCACGGGATCGTCAGCGCGGAGAATGCGTATTACGGTCTGGAGAAGGTGCAAACGGACAGCGATTTTGCTGACCAGGTCTGGAGCTACTTCGCCACCGGCACCCAGTTGCAGGAGCTGTATATCACCCCTTCAATGCTCAACAAGGCGAAGTGGGATACCCTGGCGCAGGCTGCCAAATGGTCCCGGGATAACGCCAGTGTGCTGGTGGATACCCACTGGATTGGCGGAGACCCAACGGCGCTTGAGATCTACGGCTGGGCGTCGTGGAATAAAGACAAAGCCATTTTTGGATTACGAAACCCGTCGGATAAGCCGCAAAGCTATTATCTGGATTTGACGAAAGATTTCGAAATCCCGACCGGAGATGCGACGCCGTTTAGCCTGAAAGCGGTCTATGGCAGTAACGCCACGATACCGGCAGAGTATAAAAACGCGGTGGTGATTACCCTCAAACCGCTGGAAACGCTGGTATTTGAGGCGATGCCTGTTCACTAATCGTAGGCCGGGTAAGGCGCAGCCGTCACCCGGCAAAATAAGCACGCAGGGGCTTACTCCCCCTGCTGCTCCAGCGCATATTTATAGAGCGCATTCTTCTTCACGCCGTGGATTTCTGCCGCCAGTGCTGCTGCTTTCTTAAGCGGCAATTCAGCCTGTAGCAGTGCCAGAGTACGCAGCGCATCGGCAGGCAGTGCGTCCTCCTCCGCTTTATGCCCTTCGACAATCAGCACCATCTCACCCTTGCGACGGTTTTCGTCCTCTTTTACCCACGCCAGCAGTTCGCCGACCGGCGCGCCGTGAATGGTTTCCCAGGTTTTGGTCAGCTCGCGCGCCAGCACCACGTAGCGGCTCTCTCCCCAGACGGTCACCATATCTTCCAGGCTTTCCAGCAGGCGATGCGTGGATTCGTAGAAAATCAGCGTACGCGGTTCAGCTTCCAGCTCTTTTAACACGTCACGGCGGCCTTTGGATTTGGCGGGCAGGAAACCTTCATAGCAGAAACGATCGGACGGCAGGCCCGCTGCGCTCAACGCAGCAATCGCAGCACACGGTCCCGGCAGTGGGACCACCCGGATCCCGGCTTCACGGCAGGTACGCACCAGATGGTAGCCCGGGTCGTTAATCAGCGGCGTACCGGCGTCAGAGACGAGCGCAATGTTCTGCCCCTCTTTGAGCTTCGCCACCAGCGTTTCTGCTTTTTGCTGCTCATTATGATCGTGCAGGGCGAAGAGACGAGCGTTAATCGCAAAGTGTTGCAGCAATAAACCGGTATGCCGGGTATCTTCAGCGGCAATTAAATCAACAGCTTGCAATACGGTCAGCGCACGTTGGGTAATATCAGACAAATTCCCGATAGGAGTAGGTACAATATAAAGCTGGCCTTGAGAATTCTCTGCCGTTTCGTGTTGTTTCATTGTTTCGTCCGTATTGCCGATTTAATATTGAGCATTGCGTAAAAAAAATCACTGGATACAGTATGGTACCGTTAACGTTTCTTCGAAAAAAAGCCACGCGCAGCGTGCCGCTTCTGCTGGCAGCCCTGATCTTTGCAGGCTGTGGCACCCAGGCACCTGACCAGAGCACGGCCCATCTGCAGGGATCCGCTCAGGCTGATTCTGGCTTTTATCTGCAACAAATGTCGCAAAGCTCAAATGATACCAGGATCAACTGGCAATTACTCGCCATTCGTGCACTGCTGAAAGAGGGCAAAACCCAGCAGGCCGCCGAACTGTTCAACCAGCTTCCGCACGAGCTTAACGATGCCCAGCGTCTTGAGCAGAGCCTGCTCTCTGCCGAGCTGAAAGTCGCGCTGAAAGATTATGCCGCCGCGAAAAAGATCCTTGGCGACATCGACGTGAGCGCGCTGGATAAAAATCAGCAGGCCCGTTTCTGGCAGGCGGGTATCACCGCTGAGCAGGGACGTCCTTCCCTGACGCTGCTGCGGGCGCTGATCGCCCAGGAGCCGCTGCTCGGCGGTGCGGACAAGCAGAAAAATATCGATGCCACCTGGCAGGCGCTCGCCTCAATGACCCAGGAACAGGCGCAGGCGCTGGTCATCAATGCTGATGAAAACGTGTTGCAGGGGTGGCTGGATCTGCAACAGATGTGGTTTAACAACCGCAGCGATCCAAACATGCTGAAAGCCGGTATTACCGACTGGCAAACGCGCTACCCACAAAACCCGGGCGCGAAAATGCTGCCGACACAGCTGGTGAACGTGCAGAACTTTAAGCCTGCCTCCACCAGCAAAATCGCCCTGCTTCTGCCGTTAAACGGCCAGGCGGCGGTATTTGGCCGCACCATTCAACAAGGTTTTGAAGCGGCGAAGAACGGTACCACGCCAGTGACCGGCAGTGCAGTTCCGGCGCAGGCAGCTCAGGCGGCAAACGTGAACGACGTTGTCAGCCCTTCCGCCGCGGAAACCAGCGACCTGACCACAGCACAAACGCCGCCGCAGGGGACGATGCAGAACCCGGTGACGGCACCGACTACACCTGCGGCCTCAGCACCCGCGCCTGCGACTCCGGTAGAGACACAATCCGCACCGGCGACGGAGCCTGCGACAGAGGAGCAACCTCAACCGCAGACCACTGAGCCCGCAGCACAACCTGCCGCTCAGCCTGCCGCCCAGCCACAGGCCGTAGCTACCACCAGCGCTAACCCGGCCGCTGAGCTGAAAATCTACGACACCAGTTCTCAGCCGCTCGATCAGGTTCTGGCGCAGGTGCAACAGGATGGCGCCAGCATCGTTGTGGGTCCGCTGCTGAAAAACAACGTCGAAGAGTTGATGAAGAGCAACACTGCGCTGAACGTGCTGGCGCTCAACCAGCCTGAACAGGTTCAGAACCGCGCCAATATCTGCTATTTCGCCCTCTCTCCGGAAGATGAAGCCCGCGATGCGGCGCGTCATATTCACGAGCAAGGGAAACAGTCTCCGCTGCTGCTGATCCCTCGCAGTACGCTGGGCGATCGCGTCGCCAACGCCTTTGCCGAAGAGTGGCAGAAGCTGGGCGGCGGCATCGTGCTGCAGCAGAAATTCGGTTCCGTCTCTGAACTGCGCGCGGGCGTTAACGGCGGCGCGGGTATTGCGCTTAACGGCAGTCCGGTGAGTGCAAGCCTGCCACAGCAGCAGAGCGTGACGATTGGCGGTCTGACCATCCCTGCCCCACCTACCGACGCGCAGATTAGCGGTGGCGGTAAAGTGGATGCGGCCTATATTGTCGCTACGCCACAAGAGATTGCCTTCATCAAGCCGATGATCGCCATGCGTAACGGCAGCCAGAGCGGCGCCACGCTCTACGCCAGCTCTCGCAGCGCACAAGGCACCGCAGGCCCGGATTTCCGCCTGGAGATGGACGGCCTGCAATACAGCGAAATTCCGATGCTGGCGGGCAGCAATCCGGCCCTGATGCAGCAGGCGCTGAGCGCAGTCCGTAACGACTACTCACTGGCGCGTCTGTACGCGATGGGCGTCGATGCCTGGACGCTGGCGAACCACTTTACCCAAATGCGTCAGGTGCCGGGCTTTGAGCTAAACGGCAATACCGGCGATCTGACGGCCACTCAGGATTGCGTGATTAACAGGAAGTTATCATGGCTCAAATACCAGCAGGGACAAATCGTCCCGGCCAGTTAAGCCGTAAAGAGACCGGCGACGCCTGGGAATTAAAAGCGCGTCGCTGGCTTGAGGGCAAAGGACTGCGCTTTATCGCCGCTAACGTTCGCGGACGTGGCGGCGAAATCGATCTGATCATGAAAGAGGGTCAGGTCATTGTGTTTGTGGAAGTACGCTACCGACAGTCTTCCCGTTTTGGCGGTGCTGCCGCCAGCGTGACGCCCGCCAAACAACATAAATTATTACAGACTGCCCACTTGTGGCTTGCCCGCCATAATGGGAGTTTTGATACTGTGGATTGCCGGTTCGATGTGTTAGCCTTCACCGGAAACGAGATCGAATGGCTGAAAAACGCTTTTGGCGAAGACGCATAATTAAGATTTAAAAGGGATAACGTGCTCGAAAGAATTAAAGTGTGCTTCACAGAAAGCATTCAGACTCAGATTGCCGCGGCAGAAGCCCTCCCTGACGCAATCTCTCGCGCCGCCATGACGCTGGTGCAGTCCCTGCTCAATGGCAACAAAATCCTCTGTTGTGGCAATGGCACGTCCGCTGCCAACGCACAGCATTTTGCTGCCAGTATGATCAATCGTTTTGAAACAGAACGCCCCAGTTTACCTGCCATTGCACTTAATACCGATAATGTGGTCTTAACAGCGATTGCTAACGATCGTCTGCATGACGAGATTTACGCTAAGCAGGTGCGTGCCTTGGGCCATGCGGGCGATGTGCTGCTGGCCATCTCCACGCGCGGCAATAGCCGTGACATTGTCAAAGCCGTCGAAGCCGCCGTTACCCGCGATATGACTATCGTTGCCTTAACCGGCTATGACGGGGGCGAGCTGGCGGGCCTGCTGGGGCCGCAGGATGTGGAAATCCGCATTCCGTCTCACCGTAGCGCACGCATTCAGGAGATGCATATGCTCACGGTGAACTGCTTATGTGATTTGATCGATAACACGCTTTTCCCTCACCAGGATGATTAAGGAGTTCTCATGAAGGCTTTATCGACCCTCGCAGTCCTTATGTCTGCATTACTGCTGCAGGGATGTATCGCTGCGGCTGTCGTGGGTACCGCTGCCGTCGGCACCAAAGCAGCGACCGATCCGCGCACCGTTGGCACCCAGGTAGATGACGGCACGCTGGAGCTGCGCGTTAACAGTGCGCTGTCGAAAGACGAACAAATCAAGAAAGAAGCGCGGATCAACGTGACGGCTTACCAGGGCAAAGTGCTGCTGACAGGCCAGGCGCCAAATAGCGAACTCTCCAGCCGCGCGAAACAGATCGCGATGGGTGTAGAGGGCACTGCGGAAGTCTTCAACGAAGTCCGTCAGGGGCAGCCAATCAGCCTTGGTACCGCCTCCAATGATACGTGGATCACCACCAAAGTCCGTTCCCAGCTGCTGGGTTCAGACCAGGTGAAATCATCCAACGTGAAAGTGACGACCGAAAACGGCGAAGTGTTCCTGCTGGGTCTGGTTACCGACCGTGAAGGGAAAGCGGCGGCCGATATCGCCAGCCGGGTGAGCGGCGTGAAACACGTCACCACCGCATTTACCTACATTAAGTAATTCCCACCTGACTGTAAGCCCGGTGAGCGCTCGCGCCACCGGGCTTTTTTCACAGAAGCGCAATACCCCCCACAATCACCCCACTCAACGCCACCAGCCCTGCGGTGAGCCACAGCGCTTTCGCCGGGAATGACTTACGCAGCATGATAAGCGACGGCAGGCTGATGGCAGGCAAGGTAATGAGCAATGCCAGTGCCGGTGCGGTGCCCATGCCGGCCAACATCATGGTCTGCACAATCGGAATTTCAGCCGCCGTTGGGATCACAAACAGACAACCGGCAATGGCCATCGCAATGACCCACATCAGGGTATTGTCAATGGCGCCGTCGGCATGCGGGAATAGCCATACACGTGCGGCCCCGAGCACCAGCACCGCCAGGATATACACAGGAATGGTGCTCCAGAAAAGCTGCCACAATGCATTACCCCAGCGCGCAAAGAAGCTTCCCTGTGGCTCGCTGACATCAAGCTCAATGGCGGCCGGTTCAACGGCGTTATCTTTCACCCATTTCTGCACCAGCGTTGCCACCACCAGCACCGTCAGCAGACCGGCCACCAGGCGGATAAAGGCGAAATGCCAACCCAGCACAAAGCCCATAAACACCAGCGTTGCCGGGTTTAACAGCGGGTTGCCCATCCAGAACGCCAGCGCACCGCCCATAGAGACTCGCTGACGGCGCATACCGGCGGCGACAGGCGCGGCACAGCACGAACACATCATGCCCGGCAGGGAGAAAATGGTCCCCAGCAGGGTGCCCTGAAAACGTGGCTGCCCCAGGGTTTTCACCAGCCAGTGACGCGGGATAAGCACCTGAATCAACGAGCCCAGAATGACGCCTAATACGGCGGCTTTCCAGACGGCAAGGAAATAGACCATGGCATAATCCCACGCCGCGCGAAGCGGGCTGGAATCAGCGTGAGCGAGAATAGATTTACCGATGCTGTGCGTTTCGGCGGCAGTGAAGGCTTTACCGTAGTACGGCTGCCATTTCACATACCAGAGGCCGATAATGACCACGAGAAAGAAGAGCGCGGGCTTCCACCATTGGACAGGTGTTGCCGCCTGAGATGAAGACTGACCAGTCATAGCATTCCCCGGAGAGTGTTATTTAATTAGCCGGGGGAGTTTACGCCTCGCCCTGCGCGATTTCACGCAGTTTCGCCGAAGGGATGATATTCACTCCCTCCTGCGATGGTGACAGCCCCTCTTTTAGCATCGCACGCGCCACATCGCGCGCCTCGATGGATTTCCAGTTACCGGGGAGAATGCGGAACAACGGGGCAAACATCGACTCGTTAAAACGACGCTCGTCGCGATGCCCCAGCAGCATGGAGGGACGGACTATTGTCAACCGCTCCCACTTCTGGGCAATCAGGGCCTCTTCCATCTCGCCCTTCACCTTGCTGTAAAAGAACGGCGAACGGGCGCTGGCGCCCAGCGAGCTGACCACCACAAAATGGGTGGCACCCAGCTTTTTCGCCGTTAGCGCCGTATCGACCACCAGCGTATAGTCAGCATGAACAAACGCCTCTTTACTGCCCGCCTCACGCCGCGTTGTCCCGAGGCAGCAAAAGGCGATATCGATGGGATCCTGCACCTGCGCCAGTGCGTCGGTCAGCTGTGGATCGTGAGGATTAAAGACGCCAGAAATGTCCGCCAGCGGTCGACGTGTCGGGGCCGCAATGTAGTTCACCCTGCGATCCTGGATCAGCAGCCGCAGCAGATGATCGCCCACCAGCCCGGTTGCCCCCGTAATCAGTACCTGACTCATTTCATCCCCTTTACAGAATAGTCCGTTTGCGAACTCAGCATGGTCAACCACACTTAGAAGTCTGTTACCGGTAAGTATTTACCACAAACGGGAAAAAAACAGTCTGAAGCGAAAACAACGGAGGAAGCATGGGTAAAAAAATCGCAGTCCTGATTACCGACGAGTTTGAAGATTCAGAATTCACCTCACCTGCTGAGGCGTTCCGCAAGGCGGGACATGAGGTCATCACCATTGAGAAAGAGGCGGGAAAAACGGTGAAAGGCCATAAGGGCGAGGCCAGCGTGACCATCGATGAGACCATCGATAACGTCAGCCCGTCTGATTTTGATGCCCTGCTGTTACCCGGCGGTCATTCACCGGATTCCCTGCGCGGCGACGAACGCTTCGTAACGTTCACCCGCGATTTTGTCTCCACCGGAAAACCGGTCTTTGCTATCTGCCACGGTCCGCAACTGCTTATCAGCGCGGATGTGGTGCGCGGGCGTAAACTCACTGCCGTGAAACCGATCGTTGTCGATCTGAAAAACGCGGGGGCCGAGTTTTACGATCAGGAGGTGGTCAACGACAAAGACCAGCTGATCACCAGCCGAACCCCGGACGATCTGCCGGCGTTCAACCGCGAAGCGCTACGCCTGCTCGGCGCGTAGCCAGTGCAGCTTTTTGCCAAAGCCCAGCGTGTTGTCGGTAAATTTCAGCTCATCAAGGCGGATTTCCCACACCGGGGCTTTTAAGGCGGCGGCTACCGGAAAGCGGCGCGTGTAGTGCTTACGGCGCGCGTCGCTCTCTTCACCGTCCAGACGACGGATCTCCCCTTTAAACTGCACCCCACGGATCAGTGCCACCGTTTTAGGCTGACCGTTAACTGTCCCTGCCACCTTCGCCTGCTGACCGGTCATCTGCGCATGGCGCGTTTTATCTTCGCTCATCACATAAAACGCAACGCGCTCAGGGTCATAATAGTAAAACGCATTCGCGCACCACATTTCACCGTCGTCATACACGCACCAGGTGACAACATGCTGTTTCGCCAGCCAGCGGTTAATGACAGCCAGAGTTTCCATTTTCGTTCTCTCTCATGCTATGGTGCGTTCACCTTAACATACTGAATCTGTTTACCGTGTGCTGGTTTCTCTATCTTGTCCGTACCGCCGATAACGCTCTCTACACCGGGATCACGACCGATGTGGCGCGGCGTTTTCTTCAGCATCAAACGGGAAAAGGGGCAAAAGCGCTGCGGGGGAAAGGAGAATTGACGCTCGCCTTTTCTGCCCCCGTGGGTGACAGATCGCTGGCGTTAAGAGTGGAATACCGCATTAAGCAGTTGACGAAGCGCCAGAAAGAGCGCCTCGTCACCGGAGACGGATCGTTTGAGGCGCTGTGTGAAAGCCTGATTAGAAGCGATTAAAATGGTCGTGATACTCCACGAGGCCATTTACGCCGTTGAGCGCGTCATCCGCCAGACGGTGCACCTGGAAGGCAGTTTCGGTGCCCGGCCAGCGACAGCGGAGATCGTACTGCGCCGCCGACTCGAAGCCCAGGCGACCATAGAAAGCAGGATCGCCCAGCGTCACCACCGCGGCGTAGCCAAACTCATTGAGCGAGTCCAGCCCTTCATACACCAGCTGACGTGCCAGCCCTTGTCCACGATAGTGTTCATCTACCGCCAGCGGCGCCATTCCTACCCACTGTAATTCTTCACCCTGAACGGTTACCGGGCTGAAGGCAACGTAGCCCACCACCTGACCTTCGTCATCGGTGGCAACCAGCCCCAGCGTGATCAGGCCGTCTTCGCGGAGATCGTGGACCAGTTGGGCTTCTGCGTCGCTCGCAAAAGAGCGGCGTAACAACGCATCGATACCCGGTGCATCAATCCCAATTTCGACTCGAATCAGCATGGCTCACCTACTGAAGTGTGTTTACTGTCAGGCGGGGTTTTCAGCCCGGCCTCAACGAAATCTGCCATTTGCATTAACATCACGCGCAGCGCTTTTGGCATCTGCTCCAGCTCAATGGCATCCATTAAATTTTTGACGTACAGACCCAGTTCCGTATCGCCTTCAATGACCAGACGGCGCTGGAAAAAGAGGGTATCCGGATCCTGCTTACGCGCGGCGATCATCAGCAGATCGCAGGCGTCGGCGCTAAAGCTCACATCCGCGTCGGCGGACTGGCGCACAATCAGCTGGTCATTCTCGACGGAGGTAAACCAGCGCAGACCGATATCACGCACTTCAATGCTTAACCAGCGGCCTTCCAGAAACGTCAGTTCGCCTTCCTGCAGCGCCTGGCGGAACTGCCAGCTCAGGAGCTGCTCCAGCACCTGACGTTTAAGCGCGAACGGCGCCAGTTTTACCGGCACGCTCAGCATTGATGGACCAAATTGTACGAGACGTGAACGCAGTTTATCCAGCACGAGCTTTACTCCCTGATAGCGATAGTCCGGGTATTTTGCCATATCCGGAGGAGAACATAGCGGCGTAAATCAACAAACCGTCGTCCGGTGTACCTCATTATTGGTGCCATCAATACGCCATTAGCTGCCTTAAATCAAAAATTGTCGCGTATGGGTTAATTAAAATCCCAGCTCGTTAACATTTTTGCTCTCGACGACATCAGGATAAATTATGGAGCTGCTCTGCCCTGCCGGAAACCTTCCGGCGCTTAAGGCGGCCATCGAAAATGGGGCCGATGCGGTCTATATCGGGCTGAAAGATGATACTAACGCCCGCCATTTTGCTGGCCTCAACTTTACGGAGAAAAAGCTTCAGGAAGCCGTTAACTTCGTACATCAGCACCGCCGCAAATTGCATATTGCCATCAATACCTTTGCCCATCCTGATGGCTATGCCCGCTGGCAGCGCGCGGTAGATATGGCAGCACAGCTGGGTGCCGATGCGCTGATTCTGGCCGACCTCGCCATGCTAGAGTATGCGGCAGAACGCTATCCTCATATTGAGCGCCATGTCTCTGTTCAGGCCTCTGCCACCAACGAAGAGGCGATACGTTTTTATCATCAACACTTTGACGTGGCCCGGGTGGTTTTACCGCGCGTGCTCTCTATTCATCAGGTTAAGCAACTCGCACGCGTCACGCCAGTGCCGCTGGAAGTTTTTGCCTTTGGTAGCCTGTGCATCATGGCTGAAGGCCGCTGCTATCTCTCCTCGTATTTAACCGGTGAATCCCCTAATACCGTTGGCGCCTGCTCGCCTGCCCGCTTTGTTCGCTGGCAGCAAACGCCACAGGGGCTGGAATCTCGCCTGAATGAGGTACTGATTGACCGCTATCAGGACGGTGAAAACGCTGGCTACCCGACGCTGTGCAAAGGCCGCTATCTGGTTGACGGCGAGCGTTATCACGCGCTGGAAGAACCCACCAGCCTCAACACGCTGGAACTGCTGCCGGAACTGCTGGCCGCTAATATTGCCTCGGTGAAGATTGAAGGTCGCCAGCGCAGCCCGGCCTACGTCAGTCAGGTGGCGAAAGTCTGGCGTCAGGCCATTGACCGCTGCATGGCAGATCCGCAGAACTACGCCCCGCAATCGGCCTGGATGGAGACGCTCGGCGCAATGTCTGAAGGCACCCAAACCACGCTTGGCGCGTATCACCGTAAATGGCAGTGAGATAACCATGAAATATTCATTAGGACCGGTGCTCTACTACTGGCCAAAAGAGACGCTGGAAGATTTTTATCAACAGGCCGCGACCAGCAGCGCCGATGTGATTTACCTTGGCGAAGCGGTATGCAGCAAGCGCCGTGCCACCAAAGTGGGCGACTGGCTGGAGATGGCGAAAAGCCTGGCCGGTAGCGGCAAACAGGTGGTGCTCTCTACGCTGGCGCTGGTGCAGGCCTCATCTGAACTGGGTGAGCTGAAGCGCTACGTGGAGAACGGCGAGTTTCTGCTGGAGGCCAGCGATCTGGGCGTGGTGAATATGTGCGCCGAACGCAAGCTGCCGTTTGTCGCGGGCCATGCATTGAACTGCTATAACGCCGTGACCCTGCGCCTGCTGCTGAAACAGGGGATGACGCGCTGGTGCATGCCGGTAGAGCTGTCGCGTGACTGGCTGGTAAACCTCCTGAACCAGTGTGACGAGCTGGGTATTCGCAACCAGTTTGAAGTGGAAGTGTTGAGCTATGGCCATCTGCCGCTGGCGTACTCTGCCCGCTGCTTCACTGCCCGCTCTGAAGATCGCCCGAAAGACGAGTGCGAAACCTGCTGCATCAAGTACCCGAACGGACGCAGCATGCTGTCGCAGGAGAATCAGCAGGTGTTTGTCCTGAACGGCATTCAGACCATGAGTGGTTATGTGTATAACCTTGGTAACGAGCTGGCGTCGATGGACGGACTGGTGGACATGGTGCGTCTGTCCCCGCTGGACACCAGCGTGTTTGCCATGCTGGATGCTTTTCGTGCCAATGAAAACGGCGCATCGCCGCTGCCGCTGACGGCAAACAGTGACTGTAACGGCTACTGGAAGCGGCTGGCCGGACTGGAGTTGCAGGCCTGAAAAAGGCTCACTTTGTTAACAACGGTTATCATTATTTAATGCAGTATTAAAGATTGACCGTCGACAAAGTGAGCTGTTATGACTGACAAAACCCTTCCGTTTTCGGTGCTGGATCTGGCGCCGATCCCACAAGGCTCCTCGGCAAGAGAAGCCTTTTCGCACTCTCTCGATCTGGCTCAACTGGCCGAAAAGCGTGGCTATCACCGTTACTGGCTGGCGGAACATCACAACATGATCGGCATCGCCAGCGCTGCCACCTCGGTGCTGATTGGCTATCTGGCCGCGAACACCACTACCCTGCACCTGGGATCCGGTGGCGTGATGCTGCCAAACCATGCTCCGCTGGTGATCGCCGAACAGTTTGGTACGCTGAATACCCTCTACCCGGGCCGTATTGATTTAGGCCTTGGCCGTGCGCCGGGCAGCGACCAGCCCACCATGCGCGCCCTGCGTCGCCATATGAGCGGTGACATCGACAATTTCCCGCGTGATGTGGCTGAACTGGTGGACTGGTTCGATGCGCGTGACCCGAACCCGCACGTGCGCCCGGTGCCGGGCTATGGCGAGAAGATCCCGGTATGGCTGTTAGGCTCAAGTCTTTATAGCGCGCAGCTTGCTGCACAGCTGGGGCTGCCCTTCGCGTTCGCCTCCCACTTCGCACCGGATATGCTGCATCAGGCGCTGCATCTCTACCGCACGAACTTCAAACCTTCTGAAAGGCTGGAGAAACCGTACGCGATGGTGTGTATCAACATCATTGCCGCCGACAGCAATCGCGATGCGGAATTCCTGTTTACCTCCATGCAGCAGGCGTTTGTGAAGCTGCGTCGCGGTGAGACCGGCCAGCTTCCACCGCCGGTGGAGAATATGCATCAGCTGTGGTCAGCTTCCGAGCAGTATGGTGTTCAACAGGCGCTGAGCATGTCGCTGGTGGGAGATAAAGCGAAGGTGCGTCACGGGCTTGAGGCGGTGCTGCGCGAAACGCAGGCTGATGAGATTATGGTTAACGGCCAGATTTTCGATCATCAGGCGCGTTTGCACTCGTTTGAGCTGGCGATGCAGGTGAAAGAGGAGTTGGTGGGGTAGTTTTTTTGCCCGGTGGCGCTTCGCTTACCGGGCCTACGGGATCGCGTAGGCCGGATAAGGCGTAGCCGCCATCCGGCACAAAAACTTACTGATATACCGGCAACAGATTAAAGCTCGACAGCACGTGGACCAGCGCGTTACCAACACCAAACACCAGAATCAGTGCAATCATCGGTTTACCGCCCCAGACGCGGAATTTCGGGCTACCGAAGCGCTGACGGGATTTACGCGCCAGAAGCGCCGGCACAATTGCCGCCCAGATGGTAGCCGCCAGACCGGCATAACCAATGGCGTACAGGAAGCCGTTCGGCCACAGCAGGCCGCCCACCATCGGTGGCAGGAAGGTCAGCAGTGCGGTTTTGAAGCGCCCCATAGCGGAGTCATCAAAGCCAAACAGGTCCGCCAGATAGTCAAACAGGCCGAGCGTCACGCCGAGGAAAGAGCTCGCAACCGCAAAGTTGGAGAATACCACCAGCAGCAGATCCAGACTGCGGCTGTTCAGTACACCGCTCAGCGCCTGCACCAGCACATCTATATTCCCGCCCTTCTGCGCAATGCCGATAAACTCAGGACGCGGGATGTTGCCCATCGTCCCCAGCAGCCAAATCACATACAGCCCCAGCGCCAGCAGCGTACCGTAAACCAGGCACTTGACGATTGTCCGCGGGTCTTTGCCGTAATACTTCATCAGGCTCGGTACGTTGCCGTGGTAGCCAAACGACGCCAGACAGAACGGCAGGGTCATCAGCAGATACGGCGTATACGACGTATTGGTTTCAGCCACGTTAAACAGTGTTGACGGGGTAACGTGCCCCAGCAGGCTACCGAAGGTCAGGAAGAAAGTGATGACCTTTGCGCCCAGTACGATGGCCGTCATCCGGCTCACCGCTTTGGTACTCATCCAGACGATAAACGCGACACCCAGCGCAAAGCACAACCCGGCCAGACGCGCCGGAACGTTCAACGACATCTCCGAAAAGGTGTGATGCAGAATCGAGCCACTTGCTGAGATATACGCGTAGGTCAAGATGTAGAGCACAAACGCGATGGAAAGGCCGTTCACCAGGTTCCAGCCTTTACCCAGCAGATCTTTCGTGATGGTGTCGAAGCTGGAGCCAATGCGGTAGTTCAGGTTGGCTTCAAGGATCATCAGCCCTGAATGGAGCATACAGAACCAGGTGAAGACCAGCGCAGCCAGCGACCAGAAGAACCACGCACCGGACATGACCACTGGCAGGGAGAACATCCCGGCACCAATAATGGTTCCGCCGATGATCACCACGCCGCCAAGCAGCGAAGGTGACGTTTGGGTGGTGGTTAGTGTCGCCATACAGCCATATCTCCAGTCAAAAATGTGGTTTGCATTTTAATGTGCCGCACTGTACCAGTACAAGAGTACAAAGGGAATAAAAAAAGCCCCGATAGTCTTTATCGGGGCTGTATATATTACTTTACGTCAGAAACGAAAGGCTTACGCGTCACCAAAACGACGACGGCTGGTACCTTCTTCACGACGTGGGCCACGGCTATCACGGCGTTCACCGGAGAAACGACGACCTTCACCACCGCGACCTTCGCTACGACCGCCCTCACGACGCTCGCCACCGAAACCGCGACCACCGCCACGACGTTCGCCGCCACGGTCAGGACGTGGCTGTGCATCGCCCAGCAGCTGCATGTTCATCGGCTTGTTCAGGATGCGGGTGCGAGTAAAGTGCTGCAGTACTTCGCCCGGCATGCCTTTTGGCAGCTCGATGGTGGAGTGAGATGCGAACAGCTTGATGTTACCGATGTAACGGCTGCTGATGTCGCCTTCGTTCGCGATCGCGCCAACGATATGACGAACTTCAACACCATCATCACGGCCCACTTCAATGCGGTACAGTTCCATTTCGCCAGCGTCACGACGCTCACGACGTGGACGGTCTTCGCCACCACGCTCTGAACGGTCACCACGTGGGCCACGATCGTTACGGTCACCACGGCGTTCGAAGCGATCGTCACGATCGCGGAACTCACGACGAGGACGCATCGGTGCATCTGGTGGCACGATCAGGGTACGTTCGCCCTGTGCCATCTTCAGCAGTGCTGCAGCCAGCGTTTCGATATCCAGCTCTTCGCCTTCAGCGGTTGGCTGAATCTGCGCCAGCAGCGCACGGTACTGATCCAGGTCGCTGCTTTCCAGCTGCTGCTGGACTTTCGCGGCGAATTTTTCCAGACGGCGTTTGCCCAGCAGTTCTGCGTTTGGCAGCTCCGCTTCCGGAATGGTCAGCTTCATGGTGCGTTCAATGTTACGCAGCAGACGACGCTCGCGGTTCTCAACGAACAGCAGGGCACGACCCGCACGACCTGCACGACCGGTACGGCCGATACGGTGAACGTAAGACTCGGAGTCCATTGGGATGTCGTAGTTTACAACCAGGCTGATACGCTCAACGTCCAGACCACGTGCTGCCACGTCGGTTGCAATCAGGATATCCAGACGACCGTCTTTCAGACGCTCCAGCGTCTGCTCACGCAGAGCCTGGTTCATGTCGCCATTCAGCGCTGCGCTGTTGTAGCCGTTACGCTCCAGGGCTTCAGCCACTTCCAGGGTCGCGTTTTTGGTACGAACGAAGATAATCGCCGCATCAAAATCTTCCGCTTCCAGGAAACGCACCAGCGCTTCGTTTTTGCGCATGCCGTACACAGACCAGTAGCTCTGGCTGATGTCCGGGCGAGTGGTAACGCTGGACTGAATGCGCACTTCCTGCGGCTCTTTCATGAAGCGGCGGGTAATGCGACGGATTGCTTCTGGCATGGTGGCAGAGAACAGAGCGGTCTGGTGACCTTCCGGGATCTGCGCCATGATGGTTTCTACGTCTTCGATGAAGCCCATACGCAGCATTTCGTCGGCTTCATCCAGTACCAGACCGCTCAGTTTAGAGAGATCCAGTGTACCGCGCTTCAGGTGATCCAGCAGACGGCCCGGCGTACCGACCACAATCTGTGGGCCCTGGCGCAGGGCGCGTAACTGCACGTCATAACGCTGGCCGCCGTACAGGGCTACCACGTTTACGCCGCGCATGTGTTTAGAGAATTCCGTCATCGCTTCCGCAACCTGAACCGCCAGTTCACGGGTTGGAGCCAGGACGAGGATCTGCGGTGCACGCAGGTCCGGATCAATGTTGTTCAGCAGCGGCAGCGAGAATGCTGCGGTTTTGCCGCTACCAGTCTGGGCCATGCCCAGCACGTCACGACCAGAGAGCAGATGTGGGATACATTCTGCCTGGATCGGAGATGGTTTTTCGTAACCGAGATCGTTAAGAGCTTCAAGGATAGGAGCCTTCAGGCCCAGATCTGCAAAAGTGGTTTCGAATTCAGCCATGTAGTACGAGTGCCTCAATGTCAATGGCGGCCAGTCTACTTAGCTCATCGTGAAAATGATCTGCAATTTTCATTGAAAAGTGTGAACCGGCTCAAATTAGGTGTATTGACGAACAACAACGCCCTCACCAGTGAAGGTGATGGCAATCAAAAAGATTACGGGCTGATGTTTATGTCGTCAGCTATTGCTGGTCCGATTCTGCCAGGTCATCTTGCTCCTGGCCCAAGAGCGATAATTCCAACAATGCATAACGGTGCTCAACGAAGTTGTGTACGTTGTTAGCAACCGCTAATTTGAACAGTGCCGTAGCGCTGTCCTTATCCCCCAGACTTAGGTAGTACTTACCTAAATAGAAGTTGGTTTCACTGAGATGCTCAGCGAGCGAGGTGTTATCCGTTGCGTCCGCCTTGAGGCGTTCCATCAGCGTTGCTTCGCTAATGTTGCCCAGGTAGAACTCGACAATGTTCCATCCCCACTGTTCCTTGTCCGATTTGTCGAAGCGCTGTTTCAGTGCCTCTTTTGCCTGCTTCTCATCGAGCTTCTGCTCAACGATGTAAAGCCACAGGCTACGGAAAGGATCATTAGGATCGTCTTGATAAAACGCCAGCAGATCATCTTGCGCTAACTTATCACGACCGCCGTAATACAATGCGATACCGCGATTCAAGTGCGCGTAGTTGTAAGTTGGATCAAGCTCAAGTACAGAATCAAACGCTTCATAGGCAGCATCAAAATTGCCTGCCTGCGTTAAATAAATGCCTAAGTAATTGAATACTTCAGGCATATCAGGTCGGATAGCCAGCGCTTGTGAGAAATCATTTCGCGCTAATGCCCTCAGACCGAGACTATCATACAACACTCCGCGCTCATATAAAAGCTGTGCGCGTTCGTCATCGGTTAAAGCCCGACTGGCAAGAATTTGTTCCATGCGTGCCAGAATCACTTCCTGCTGCAAAGTCGGTTGCAATGGCACTGCGAGGACTTCGCTCTTACGCCAGGCAGAGTTGCTGCATCCTGCCAGCGTTAAAGCTGTCGCAACGAAACACCAGCGCAAAAAAGGCTTCATTTCCCACTCCCGAAGACAACTATTGGATGAACGTCCTGTCCCCCGGCGGCTTAACAAGGCGTCCTGCCTGATAATGGCCCTCCGCGATGCGGAGGGCAAATGGCAACCTTACTCGCCTTGCTGTTCTGCTGCCGGTGCTTCTGGCGCAGCAGCTGGCTGAGACTGCTCGGTTGCTTCTTTAATGCTCAGACGGATACGGCCCTGGCGGTCAACTTCCAGAACTTTAACCGGTACTTCCTGACCCATCTGCAGGTAATCGGTCACTTTCTCAACGCGCTTGTCAGCGATTTGAGAGATGTGTACCAGACCTTCTTTACCGCCACCGATGGCAACGAACGCGCCAAAGTCAACGATACGGGTCACTTTACCATTGTAGATACGGCCCACTTCGATTTCTGCAGTGATTTCTTCGATGCGACGAATCGCGAATTTCGCTTTTTCGCCGTCCGTCGCTGCGATCTTCACCGTACCGTCATCTTCGATTTCAATGGTGGTGCCGGTCTCTTCGGTCAGCGCGCGGATCACGGAACCGCCCTTACCGATAACATCTTTGATCTTGTCTGGATTGATCTTGATGGTGTGAATACGCGGAGCGAATTCGGAGATATCACCGCGTGGCGCGTTGATAGCCTGTTCCATCACGCCCAGGATGTGCAGACGCGCACCTTTTGCCTGGTTCAGAGCAACCTGCATGATCTCTTTGGTGATACCTTCAATTTTGATATCCATCTGCAGTGCAGAGATACCGTCGCGGGAACCCGCTACTTTGAAGTCCATATCGCCCAGGTGGTCTTCGTCGCCCAGAATGTCAGACAGAACAACAAAGTTGTCGCCCTCTTTCACCAGACCCATTGCGATACCCGCAACGGCGGCTTTGATTGGCACGCCTGCATCCATCAGCGCCAGAGAGGCACCACACACGGAAGCCATGGAAGAAGAACCGTTGGATTCGGTGATTTCAGAAACCACACGAACGGTGTACGGGAATTTGTCTGCGTCTGGCATCACTGCCAGCACGCCGCGCTTCGCCAGACGACCGTGACCAATTTCACGACGCTTAGGCGAACCCACCATACCGGTTTCCCCTACGGAGTACGGAGGGAAGTTATAGTGGAACAGGAAGCTGTCAGTGCGCTCGCCCATCAGCTCGTCGATGATCTGTGCGTCACGTGCAGTACCCAGGGTCGCGGTAACCAGCGCCTGCGTTTCGCCACGGGTGAACAGCGCAGAACCGTGAGTACGTGGCAGTACGCCAGTACGCACGTCCAGACCACGGATCATGTCTTTTTCACGGCCATCGATACGCGGCTCGCCAGCCAGTACGCGGCTACGAACAACGTTTTTCTCGATTGCGTGCAGAATTTCGCTCAGCTCGTTAGCGTCCAGCGTTTCGTCTTCAGCAACCAGCGTGGCGATGGTTTCGTCTTTGATCACGTCAACCTGAGCATAACGCTCCTGCTTGTCGGTGATACGGTACGCATCGCTCAGACGCGCTTCAGCCAGTGCAGCAACGCGTGCGTTCAGCGCGTCGTTAGCGGCTTCAGGCTGCCAGTCCCAACGTGGTTTACCGGCTTCTTTCACCAGCTCGTTGATGTTCTGGATAACAACCTGCTGTTGGTCGTGGCCGAAGACCACAGCGCCCAGCATCTGGTCTTCGCTCAGCAGCTCTGCTTCAGACTCAACCATCAGAACGGCGGCTTCCGTACCGGCAACAACCAGGTCCAGCTTACTTTCTTTCAGCTCTTCCTGAGTCGGGTTCAGCACGTACTGGTCGTTAATGTAACCAACGCGCGCGGCACCGATAGGACCATTGAATGGAATACCGGACAGAGACAGCGCAGCGGAGGCACCGATCATCGCAACGATATCCGGGTTAACCTGTGGGTTAACGGAAACCACGGTTGCGATAACCTGCACTTCGTTTACGAAGCCTTCCGGGAACAGCGGACGAACCGGGCGGTCAATCAGACGCGCGATCAGGGTTTCGCCTTCGCTTGGGCGGCCTTCACGACGGAAGAAGCCACCCGGGATTTTACCGGCAGCGTAAGTACGCTCCTGGTAGTTAACGGTCAGTGGGAAGAAGTCCTGACCTGGTTTAGCTTTTTTCTGGCCAACAACGGTCACGAATACCGCGGTGTCATCCATGCTTACCATAACGGCAGCAGTAGCCTGACGTGCCATCATGCCGGTTTCCAGCGTGACGGTATGCTGACCATACTGGAATTTACGAACGATCGGATTCAGCAAAATTCTGTCCTTTCTTAAATGTTTGACAGCACACCACCGGTGTGCTGACGATTTAACCCGACCTTCTTCGCATCCTCGCGACTAATGACAACCAACACCCCCATGGGTGAAGCCTCTCATTAGCCGCGCGAACCTCTGCAAGGAAGATCATTTATAGCAACAATACAATAGTTTCCAGTGAATTGCTGCGGTCCGGTTGAAAAAAGGGGCCATCAGGCCCCCTTTTCTGAAACTCGCAAGACTTAGCGACGCAGACCCAGACGCTCGATCAGCGCGGAGTAACGTGCAACATCTTTACGTTTCAGGTAGTCGAGCAGTTTACGACGCTGAGAAACCATACGCAGCAGACCACGACGGCTGTGGTGATCTTTTTTGTGCTCTGCAAAGTGACCCTGCAGGTGGTTAATCTGTGCAGTCAGCAGTGCAACCTGAACTTCGGTAGAACCGCTGTCGTTAGTACCACGACCAAACTCAGAAACGATTTTAGCTTTAGCTTCAACGCTTAGAGACATTTTCAAACTCCAAAGTATAAAGAATGTAAGGATGCCGATCTCTAATTCAGCAATCCCCGTATACGCCCCGCAAAATTGTTAAACAATTTGCCGGACGTTAAGCCGCGATATTCTACTCGCCTCACCGGTTTACCGCAAGGTGAGCTGATATCGCCGTCAGCCTTCGACCGGGTATTCCACCACCAGACGGCGGGGCGCAACGCGTCCTTCACCGTCCATTTCACCCATGCCGATAAACTTACTGTCATCCCCTTCGGTCACGCGTACCAGGCCTTCCAGCGGTGCATTCGTGGTCCGAACCGGGTTTCCGTTCTTAAAGTAAACGGACGATGTTAAAGGAAGATTAACAACCGGGAAGTCGGCCGCCGGGCTGTCCATCGGCATCAGCAGCGGGTCAAGCAAATCTGCCGCGGCAACACCCTGCGCTTGCGCCTGTTCAACCAGCGCGTGCAGATACTCAAGGGTCACCATCCGCTCAACCGGATATTTACTGACTGCCAGGCGACGCAGGTAGATAACATGCGCACCGCAGCCCAGCTTCTCGCCCAGGTCATCGATAATGGTGCGAATATAGGTGCCTTTCGAACAGTGCACTTCCAGCTCCAGTTCGTCACCCTCGTGGCGAATAAAGAGCAGTTCATACACGGTGATCGGGCGGGCTTCACGCGGCACTTCAATACCCTGGCGCGCATATTCGTAGAGCTTTTTACCCTGATATTTCAGTGCAGAATACATCGACGGCACCTGCAGCGTATCGCCACGGAAGCTCTCCAGCGCCGCATCCAGTTGCTCTGCGCTAAACGTCACAGGACGCTCTGCCACCACCTGACCATCGGCATCGGAGGTGTCCGTGCGCTGGCCCAGCCTGGCGATAACGCGATAACGCTTATCGGAATCCAGCAGGTACTGAGAAAACTTTGTTGCCTCCCCCAGGCAGATGGGCAGCATGCCCGTCGCCAGGGGGTCCAGCGCGCCTGTATGGCCCGCACGGTTGGCATTATAAATACGCTTCACTTTTTGCAGCACGTCGTTGCTGGATGCGCCCTGGGGTTTATCCAGCAGCAGCACACCATGCACGTCGCGGCCACGACGACGAGGACGACTCATCAGTCCTCCTTGCTGTCGTCCGCCGGGTTAACACGACGTTCGTCGTCATGTTTCACCACGCTGGTCACCAGGTTGGACATACGCATACCTTCGACCAGGGAGTTGTCGTAGAAGAAGGTCAGCTCAGGCACGATACGCAGGCGCATCGCTTTGCCGAGCAGAGAGCGGATGAAACCAGAGGCTTCCTGCAGCGCTTTAATGCCATTTTTCACTGCTGCTTCGTCCTGATCGTTCAGGAACGTCACGAACACTTTGGCATACGCGAGGTCACGGGACATCTCCACGCCGGACACGGTGGTCATCATGCCCACACGCGGATCTTTAATTTCGCGTTGCAGAATGAGCGCGATCTCTTTCTGCATTTCCTGCGCTACGCGCTGCGGGCGACCAAATTCTTTCGCCATAATAAATTCTCCAGACAAAAAAGGGGCTAAAGCCCCTTTTTAAAATTATTGCCGGGTGGCACGAGGCGATCCCGGCCGACATATGGACCTATCCCAACAGGATTAGTCGATGCTGCGTTGGATCTCGATGATTTCGAACACTTCGATCATATCGCCAACGCGAACGTCGTTGTAGTTCTTCACGCCGATACCACATTCCATGCCGTTACGGACTTCGTTAACGTCATCTTTGAAGCGGCGCAGGGATTCCAGCTCGCCTTCGTAGATAACCACGTTGTCACGCAGTACGCGGATTGGGTTGTGACGCTTGATGGTACCTTCGGTAACCATACAGCCCGCGATCGCACCGAATTTCGGCGATTTGAACACATCGCGCACTTCAGCCAGACCGATGATCTGCTGTTTCAGCTCTGGAGACAGCATACCGCTCATCGCTGCTTTCACTTCGTCGATCAGGTTATAGATGACGGAGTAGTAACGCAGATCCAGGCTTTCTGCTTCGATCACGCGGCGAGCAGACGCATCAGCACGCACGTTGAA
This sequence comes from Enterobacter sp. A8, assembly GCF_004296595.1. NCBI lineage: Bacteria > Pseudomonadati > Pseudomonadota > Gammaproteobacteria > Enterobacterales > Enterobacteriaceae > Enterobacter > Enterobacter sp. A8. The sequence goes on along the minus strand of NZ_SCMF01000003.1, from coordinate 114,383 downwards.
GCCAACCAGAATGGCGTTAGAGGCAGCCGCCAGGGTTGCGTCGGTTTCGGTGATACCACCTACGCCAGAACCGATGATCTTCACTTTAACTTCGTCAGTAGACAGTTTCAGCAAGGAGTCGGAAATCGCTTCCACAGAACCCTGAACGTCAGCTTTCAGTACGACGTTCACTTCGTGAACTTCGCCTTCAGCCATGTTCGCGAACATGTTCTCGAGTTTAGATTTCTGCTGACGAGCCAGTTTAACTTCACGGAATTTGCCCTGACGGTACAGTGCAACTTCACGCGCTTTCTTCTCGTCACGCACAACGGTCACTTCGTCACCGGCAGCCGGCACACCGGACAGACCGAGGATTTCCACTGGAATGGACGGACCTGCTTCCAGCACTTCCTGACCCAGTTCGTTACGCATCGCACGAACACGACCGTATTCGAAACCACACAGGACGATATCGCCTTTATGCAGTGTACCTTCGCGAACCAGAACGGTAGCCACCGGGCCACGGCCTTTATCCAGGAAGGATTCGATGACCGCGCCGCTCGCCATACCGTTACGGATCGCTTTCAGCTCCAGAACTTCAGCCTGCAGCAGGATCGCGTCCAGCAGCTCGTCGATACCAGTACCTGCTTTCGCAGACACGTGTACGAACTGGCTTTCACCGCCCCACTCTTCTGGCAGGATGCCGTACTGGGACAGTTCGTTTTTAACACGATCTGGATCCGCTTCTGGCTTATCGATCTTGTTCACTGCAACCACAACCGGCACACCCGCCGCTTTCGCGTGCTGGATAGCTTCGATGGTCTGTGGCATGACGCCATCGTCTGCAGCAACAACCAGAACAACGATATCTGTCGCCTGAGCACCACGAGCACGCATTGAGGTAAACGCGGCGTGGCCTGGGGTATCCAGGAAGGTGATCATACCGTTGTCGGTTTCTACGTGATATGCACCGATGTGCTGGGTAATACCACCCGCTTCACCGGAAGCCACTTTCGTAGAACGAATGTAGTCGAGCAGAGAGGTTTTACCGTGGTCAACGTGACCCATGATGGTCACAACTGGCGCACGCGGTTCTGCCGCAGCACCGGTATCACGGTCGCTCATTACTGCTTCTTCCAGCTCGTTTTCACGACGCAGGATAACTTTGTGGCCCATCTCTTCGGCAACCAGCTGTGCGGTTTCCTGGTCGATCACCTGGTTGATGGTCGCCATTGCGCCCAGTTTCATCATCGCTTTGATGACCTGAGAGCCTTTAACCGCCATTTTGTTCGCCAGATCGCCAACGGTGATGGTTTCGCCGATCACAACGTCACGGTTAACGGCCTGAGCTGGCTTCTGGAAGCCCTGCTGCAGGGAAGAACCTTTACGCTGTTTGCCGCCTTTACCGCCACGCACGGCTGCACGCGCTTCTTCACGGTCAGCTTTAGACTCGGCGTGTTTGTTGCCTTTTTTCGCCGGACGCGCTGCTTTCGCATTGCGACCACGACCACGGCCGCCTTCTACTTCACGGTCGTTATCATCTTCAGCCTGACGCGCATGCTGAGAAGTGGTCACGTGATAGTCGCTGGTATCTTCAGACTGCTCAGCGGTATCAATACCGTTCTTCTCGTTTTCTTCTGCCATACGGCGCGCTTCTTCAGCCACACGACGCGCTTCTTCTTCAAGCTTGCGGCGTGCTTCTTCTTCGGCTTTACGCTTCAGTTCGGCAGCTTCATTTTCACGACGGGCTTTTTCAGCCTGGGCGGTTTTGGTCATTTCGTCTGTCTGTTGATTGCTCACTTTGTCTTTTTCCGCAGCTTCACGCTTCACTTTTTCACTTGCGTCGCGTTTCGCTTTTTCTGCGGCCTCACGTTCAGCTTTTAATTCTGCCTCACGTTTGGCAGTTGCTTCTGCCTCACGCTGAGCTTGTTCTTCCGCTTCACGCTGTGCCTGCTCTTCCGCGGCAAGGCGCTCTGCCTCTTGCGGATCACGTTTTACAAAGGTGCGCGTCTTGCGGACTTCAATTTGTACCGATTTACTTTTGCCACCGGTACCTGGAATATTCAACGTGCTGCGCGTTTTGCGCTGCAGCGTCAGCTTGTCAGGCGCAGAGCCGTGTTCACGGTTGAGGTGCGCTAACAAGGTTTGTTTTTCGTTTGCCGTCACTGAGTCATCAGCGGTCTTCGGGATCCCTGCATCAGCAAATTGCTGTACCAGGCGGTCCACGGAGGTCTGAATCTCAGCAGCCAGCGATTTTACAGTTACATCAGTCATGCTGTTCCTTCCTGCTACAGTTTATTACGCTTCGTCGCCGAACCAGCAAATATTACGTGCGGCCATGATGAGTTCGCCGGCTTTCTCGTCGGTTAAACCTTCGATATCAGCCAGGTCATCAACGCCTTGCTCAGCGAGATCTTCCAGCGTACAAACACCACGGGCAGCCAGCTTGAACGCAATCGCACGATCAAGACCTTCCAGATTCAGCAGGTCATCAGCCGGCTTTTTATCGCCAAGGCTTTCTTCCTGAGCCAGTGCCAGGGTGGTCAGTGCGTTTTTAGCGCGTTCACGCAGGGCTTCAACGGTTGGTTCATCCAGACCGTCAATTTCCAGCAGCTCTTTCATTGGCACATAGGCCAGTTCTTCCAGCGTAGAGAAACCTTCTTCTACCAGAACCGTGGCGAACTCTTCGTCAATGTCCAGGTATTTCGTGAAGGTATCGATCGCCGCATGGGCTTCAGCCTGATGCTTGGCCTGCAGGTCATCAACGGTCATCACGTTGAGTTCCCAGCCGCTCAGCTGTGACGCCAGGCGTACGTTCTGACCGTTACGGCCGATTGCCTGCGCCAGGTTACCCGCTTCAACAGCGATATCCATGGTGTGTTTGTCTTCGTCAACAACGATAGACGCCACATCCGCCGGAGCCATTGCGTTGATCACGAACTGCGCCGGGTTGTCATCCCACAGAACGATATCGATACGTTCGCCGCCCAGCTCGGTAGAGACCGCCTGAACACGCGCACCACGCATACCGACGCAAGCACCGACCGGGTCGATACGCTTGTCGTTGGTTTTCACCGCAATTTTCGCACGGGAGCCCGGATCGCGAGCCGCCGCTTTAATTTCGATAACTTCTTCACCGATTTCCGGCACTTCGATACGGAACAGTTCAACCAGCATTTCTGGTTTAGAACGGGTCACGAACAGCTGTGCACCACGCGCTTCAGGGCGAACGGCATACAGCACACCACGGATACGGTCGCCAGGGCGGAAGTTTTCACGCGGCAGCATGTCTTCACGGAGAATCACAGCTTCAGCGTTGCCCGGCATCCCTTCGGATTTGATCTCCAGAGAGATGTTGTCGCGGTTCACTTTCTTCACCACGCCAGTGATGATTTCGCCTTCCTGATCGCGGAACTGATCGACAACCAGCGCACGCTCGGCTTCGCGAACTTTCTGCACGATAACCTGTTTTGCGGTCTGGGTGGTGATACGGTCGAAGGTCACAGATTCAATCTGATCTTCAACATAGTCACCAACGTTCAGGCTTTCGTCTTCAAAACGCGCCGCTTCCAGGGTGATCTCTTTGGTTGGCTGGGTCACTTCTTCAACGATTACCCAACGACGGAATGTATCGAAGTCACCGCTTTTACGATCGATTTCTACGCGAACATCGATCTCTTGTTCGTATTTTTTCTTGGTTGCTGTAGCCAGTGCACTTTCCAGCGCTTCGAAAATCTTTTCACGCGGCAGTGATTTCTCGTTGGAGACGGCTTCAACAACAGCCAAAATTTCTTTGTTCATCGCGGGCTTTTCACCTCAATCCAGACTGTTAAAAGTGGGGAACCAGGTTCGCCTTCTGGATATTACTCAGCGCGAACACTTCATCTTTGCCTTCGACTGTTACCGTGATCATTTCACCATCAACGGCTTTGATAATTCCCTGCCATTTACGGCGGTTCTGTACGGCCATACGCAGAACGAGAGCCACTTCTTCACCGGTAAAGCGCACATAGTGCTCGGCCGTGAACATCGGGCGATCGAGGCCAGGTGAGGAAACTTCCAGGTTGTACGCAACGGTAATTGGGTCTTCAACATCAAGAACCGCACTCACCTGGTGGCTAACATCAGCACAATCATCAACATTGATGCCATCTTCACTATCAATATAGATGCGCAGCGTCGATGTGCGGCCGCGAACGAATTCGATGCCGACCAGTTCGTAGCCCAGTGCTTCGACCGGTGCAGTAATCATCTCTGTTAATTTTTGCTCTAATGTGGACAAGCCCACCCCCAAGACATAAAAAAAGGGCGTAAAGCCCAGTTATTCTGTAGTCAGATAACAAAAAACCCCGATAAATCGGGGCTTTAGATAACTGAACCCTATAGCCACAACTGTGGCCTGGAGCACTCTCCGAAAGAATTTTTTCAAATCCAGCTACGAAGGCTCTGAGTCTTCACAGTATATTTGAAAAATGACTTTATGGGAAAGTGGTTGCGGGGGCCGGATTTGAACCGACGACCTTCGGGTTATGAGCCCGACGAGCTACCAGGCTGCTCCACCCCGCGCCTGAAACGTGGCAAATTCTACGCGTTTTGGACAGAATTTGCAAATAATGCTGGGATTTGGTACCGAAGACGGGACGTAAAACCGGCGTTTAGTATATTGATAGTGAGCCCCATCTGTCAACTCAGTTTCCGCCAGGGCATACGGAGGGAAATTTTTACAAAAAACGCACGAGTCTCTTCCGGTCATCGACAAAAGATGATTAAATGAATACTCACTTATTTTGCATAAAAATGCATCGAGAGCGAAAGCGGTCTCTAATCAGTCAATCACGCAGGGTTTTATTTTATGACGACGATTCTCAAGCATCTTCCGGTAGGACAACGTATTGGCATCGCTTTTTCAGGCGGCCTGGATACCAGCGCTGCACTGCTGTGGATGCGCCAAAAGGGAGCGGTTCCGTATGCATATACTGCGAACCTGGGTCAGCCGGATGAGGACGACTATGATGCCATTCCTCGTCGTGCTAAAGAGTATGGCGCAGAGAACGCACGTCTGATTGATTGTCGTAAGCAGCTGGTCGCCGAAGGTATTGCCGCTATCCAGTGTGGCGCGTTCCATAATACCACTGGCGGTCTGACCTATTTCAACACCACCCCACTGGGCCGTGCCGTGACCGGCACCATGCTGGTTGCCGCCATGAAAGAAGATGGCGTGAACATCTGGGGTGACGGCAGTACCTATAAAGGCAACGACATTGAACGTTTCTATCGTTATGGCCTGCTGACCAACGCCGAGCTGCAGATTTACAAACCGTGGCTGGACACCGATTTTATCGATGAGCTGGGCGGCCGTCATGAAATGTCTGAATTTATGATCGCCTGCGGCTTCGACTATAAAATGTCCGTCGAAAAAGCCTACTCCACTGACTCCAACATGCTGGGCGCAACGCACGAAGCAAAAGATCTGGAGTTCCTGAACTCCAGCGTGAAAATCGTTAACCCAATCATGGGCGTGAAATTCTGGGATGAAAGCGTCACAATCCCGGCAGAAGAAGTAACCGTGCGTTTCGAGCGTGGCCACCCGGTAGCCCTGAACGGCAAGACCTTCTCTGATGATGTGGAACTGATGCTGGAAGCGAACCGCATCGGCGGTCGTCACGGCCTGGGTATGAGCGATCAGATCGAAAACCGTATCATCGAAGCGAAAAGCCGTGGCATCTATGAAGCCCCGGGGATGGCGCTGCTGCACATTGCCTATGAGCGTCTGCTGACCGGCATTCACAACGAAGATACCATCGAGCAGTATCACTCCCATGGCCGTCAGTTGGGTAAACTGCTGTATCAGGGCCGCTGGTTCGATCCACAGGCACTGATGCTGCGTGATGCCCTGCAGCGTTGGGTGGCAAGCGCTATCACTGGCGAAGTCACTCTTGAACTGCGTCGCGGGAATGATTACTCCATTCTGAACACTGTGTCTGACAACCTGACCTACAAAGCAGAACGTCTGACCATGGAAAAAGGTGAATCCGTATTCTCGCCTGATGACCGTATCGGTCAGTTGACCATGCGTAATCTGGATATCACCGATACACGTGAGAAGCTGTTCAACTACGTTGAGAATGGCCTGCTGTCAGCCAGTTCCGGCAACGGCCTGCCGCAGGTTGAAAACCTGGAGCACAGCGATAAGAAGTAATCGAGAGAAGACATCCAAAAGGCGCCCAACAGGCGCCTTTTTTGTAGCCTTAGTAGGCCCGGTAAGCGCAGCGCCACCGGGCAATGGCGGGTGGCGCTGCGCTTACCCGCCCTACAAAAGATCAGATCCACAGAATACAGACGAAAAAAAAGACGTCGAAAGACGTCTTTTTTCTGGAATATTGGTACCGAGGATGGGACTCGAACCCACAAGCCCGTTAGGGCACTACCACCTCAAGGTAGCGTGTCTACCAATTCCACCACCTCGGTACGGAATACTTACTGCGGGATATCGCTGGTTGGCTTAGCCGGTGCAGCTGGCTGAGTCTGCTCAGTTTTCGCTGGCGCGCTCAGGTTTTCCCACTCGCTTCCTTTGCTGGTCTTGTTGCTGTTGATATTGCCAAGCACCAGGCTGATGATGAAGAACAGCGTAGCCAGAATCGCTGTGGTACGGGTCATGAAGTTCGCAGAACCACTTGAACCGAACAGCGTACCGGAAGCGCCTGCTCCGAAGGAGGCTCCCATATCAGCGCCTTTACCTTGCTGCAGCATAATCAGCGCTACGAGAGCGATGGCTACAATAAGGAAAATAACTAAAAGAGCTTCGTACATAATCAACCTGTTCCTTGCGGATTTGCCGCATACCAATGCTTCGACCAATTAGCAGGATTTTTGTTTCCCACTGAAGCGGGTGTGAATACTAACCAAAGCGAATGACCTTCGCAAGGGCAATTTTGACGCATTGTATCAACTGCAGAAAAAAACAGCAAAAAGCCATTAAATGCTTAAAACTAAGGCGGCAAGCGCCGCCTTTTTAAACACTTACTGTGAAAAGTTATGCAGCTTTTACAGCATCTGCAATACGGTGCGCAAATTCAGTCACCTGCGCTTCGTCTTCGCCTTCCACCATCACGCGGATCAGCGGTTCAGTACCTGACTTACGCAGCAGGACACGCCCACGGTTGCCAAGCGCAGCTTCAACGTCTGCCATCACCGCTTTGACGTTATCATTTTCCAGCGGATCGCCTTTGCCTGCGGTGAAGCGCACGTTCACAAGGATCTGCGGGAACATTTTCATGCCGCTGCACAGATCGTGCAGGCTCATATGGTTACGTGCCATCGCGGCAACAACCTGAAGCGCTGCCACAATGCCGTCACCGGTGGTGGTTTTGTCGAGCAGGATCACATGGCCGGAGTTTTCAGCGCCAATGCGCCAGCCTTTCTCCTGCAGTTTTTCCAGCACGTAGCGGTCACCCACCTTCGCGCGAACAAACGGGATCCCCAGCTGTTTCAATGCCAGCTCCAGACCCATGTTGCTCATCAGCGTGCCAACCGCACCACCGCGCAGCTGTCCCTGACGCAGACCTTCACGCGCAATAATGTAGAGGATCTGGTCGCCATCGACCTTGTTCCCTTCGTGGTCAACCATGATCACACGGTCGCCGTCGCCGTCCAGGGCAATACCCAGGTCCGCTTTTTCTGCCAGCACGCGTGCCTGCAGGGCACGAACGTCCGTCGCACCAACCTGTTCGTTAATGTTCAGACCATCAGGCTCACAGCCGATGGTGATCACTTTCGCCCCCAGCTCGCGGAAAACATTCGGCGCAATGTGATACGTCGCGCCGTTTGCACAGTCCACCACAATTTTGAGGTGAGCCAGGCTTAGCTCGTTCGGGAAGGTCCCTTTGCAGAATTCAATGTAACGGCCAGCCGCATCAACAATACGGTTTGCTTTGCCCAGCTCAGCGGAATCAACACAGGTGATCTCTTTTTCCATTTCAGCTTCGATCGCCTCTTCCACATCATCCGGCAGCTTGGTGCCATCGATGGAGAAGAACTTGATACCGTTATCATAGAACGGGTTATGTGAGGCTGAAATCACGATGCCGGCTTCCGCGCGGAAGGTACGCGTCAGATAGGCGACAGCAGGTGTTGGCATTGGGCCAGTAAAGGATGCTGAAAGCCCGGCAGCGGCGAGACCGGCTTCCAGTGCGGACTCCAGCATATAGCCGGAAATGCGGGTGTCTTTGCCAATGATGATCTTACGCGAGCCATGACGCGCCAGAACCTTGCCAGCAGCCCAACCAAGCTTAAGCACAAAATCAGGGGTGATTGGAGCATCGCCTACGCGCCCACGGATACCATCGGTACCAAAATATTTACGATTACTCATAGCGTTTCTTTTCCTTCGCTGCCAGTGTGGCTTCCACCACACGCATGGCTTCTACTGTTTCTTTAACATCATGGACACGGATAATATGCGCGCCTTGCATTGCTGCAATCACCGCGCAGGCCAGACTGCCGCTCAGGCGCTCACTCGGCCCGACATTCAGCAACTGCCCAATCATCGACTTTCTCGACATGCCAACCAGCAACGGCAGGCCGAAATGATGAAACTCTGACAGGCGCGCAAGCAACGCATAATTGTGGGAGAGATTTTTACCGAAACCGAACCCCGGGTCGAGCAGCAATTTCTCTTTTGCGATACCTGCACGCTCACAGCGTGCAATATGCTCAATAAAGAAGCGATTCACATCTGCAAAGACATCCTCATACTTAGGCGCATCCTGCATCGTTTTCGGTTTTCCCTGCATATGCATCAGACAAACCGGCAGCCCGGTTTCCGCAGCCGCTTCAATCGCCCCCGGCTCGGTCAGAGAGCGGATATCATTGATGATGTGAGCACCCACTCGCGCCACTTCATGAATCACCTCTGGCTTAGACGTGTCCACGGATATCCACACCTCAAAACGTTGTGCGATGGCTTCAACCACCGGCACCACTCGCGCCAGTTCTTCCTCCACCGAAACCTCTGCCGCCCCCGGACGCGTCGACTCACCGCCAACGTCAATGATGGTAGCGCCCGCGTTGATCATCAGATTGGCGTGCTTAACCGCCTCAATAAGCGTGTTATGCGTACCGCCATCTGAGAAGGAGTCAGGGGTAACATTCAGGATACCCATCACATGCGGATGTGAGAGATCGAGATGCGAGTCCTGGGCGAAAAGTTTCATGGCTAAATCCCTGGTATTAATGTGGTTAAACAGAAAAGAAAAACCCCGGAGCAAGCTCCAGGGTTTGAGGTACAGACACACTCGCCAACAGCAGTGACTTACTTGTCGCCCAACTGTTCTGACATGGTGTTACCCGGGTTCGGCGTACGCGGTTCATCAACCGGACGCGGCGCACGCGGGGTGCCATTGTTGTCAGAATTGTTGGAAGCGCCTGGGTCTTCCCAGCCTGCTGGCGGACGCACTTCGCGGCGAGCCATCAGGTCGTCAATCTGCGGAGCATCGATGGTCTCATATTTCATGAGCGCATCTTTCATCGAATGCAGGATGTCCATATTGTCGTTCAGGATCTGACGTGCGCGACCGTAGTTACGTTCAATCAGCGCTTTCACTTCCTGGTCGATGATACGAGCCGTTTCATCAGACATATGTTTCGCTTTCGCCACAGAACGGCCCAGGAATACTTCGCCCTCTTCCTCTGCATAGAGCAGTGGACCGAGTTTGTCGGAGAAGCCCCACTGAGTCACCATGTTACGCGCCAGGTTTGTCGCCACTTTAATATCGTTGGACGCACCGGTAGAAACATGTTCCGGACCGTAGATAATCTCTTCCGCCAGACGACCGCCGTACAGGGTTGAAATCTGGCTTTCCAGCTTCTGACGGCTGGCGCTGATCGCGTCGCCTTCAGGCAGGAAGAAGGTCACACCCAGCGCACGACCGCGCGGAATGATCGTCACTTTATGCACCGGATCGTGTTCCGGCACAAGGCGACCGATAATCGCGTGGCCCGCTTCGTGGTATGCTGTGGACTCTTTTTGCGCTTCCGTCATCACCATGGAGCGACGTTCCGCACCCATCATGATTTTGTCCTTCGCTTTTTCGAATTCCACCATCGACACTACACGTTTGTTACCGCGAGCGGCAAACAGTGCAGCTTCGTTGACCAGGTTAGCCAGGTCCGCACCGGAGAAGCCCGGAGTACCGCGCGCAATGATTGCCGCGTCGATATCTGGCGCCAGCGGTACGCGACGCATGTGCACTTTCAGAATCTGTTCACGACCACGAACATCCGGCAGACCGACCACAACCTGACGGTCGAAACGGCCTGGACGCAGCAGCGCAGGGTCAAGAACGTCCGGACGGTTAGTTGCCGCGATAACGATAATACCCTCGTTACCTTCGAAGCCGTCCATCTCAACCAGCATCTGGTTCAGGGTCTGCTCACGTTCATCGTGACCACCGCCCAGACCAGCGCCACGCTGGCGGCCTACGGCGTCGATTTCATCGATGAAGATAATGCACGGTGCTGCCTTTTTAGCCTGCTCGAACATGTCACGCACACGAGATGCACCGACACCCACGAACATTTCTACGAAGTCAGAACCTGAAATAGTAAAGAACGGTACCTTCGCTTCACCCGCGATGGCTTTCGCCAGCAGGGTCTTACCGGTACCCGGAGGGCCGACCATCAGGACGCCTTTCGGGATCTTACCGCCCAGCTTCTGGAAACGGCTCGGCTCGCGCAGGTATTCAACCAGTTCACCCACCTCTTCTTTTGCTTCGTCACAACCGGCGACGTCTGCAAACGTGGTTTTGATCTGATCTTCCGTCAACATACGCGCCTTGCTCTTACCGAACGACATGGCACCTTTGCCACCGCCGCCCTGCATCTGGCGCATAAAGAAGATCCAGACGCCGATAAGAAGCAGCATCGGGAACCAGGAGATGAAGATAGAAGCCAGCAGGCTCGGTTCTTCTGGCGGCTCACCTACCACCTTGACGTTTTTAGTCAGAAGGTTATCAAGCAGCTTAGGATCGTTCACCGGGATGTAAGTCGTGTAACGGTTACTATCTTTCTTGGTAACGTTGATCTCACGTCCGTTGATACGCGCTTCGCGAACCTGGTCCTGATTGACCTCCTGCAGGAAGGTAGAATAATCCACCTTGCGGCCATTCGACTCGCTGGGCCCAAAGCTCTGGAATACTGACATCAGCACAACGGCAATGACCAGCCAGAGTATTAGGTTTTTCGCCATGTCACTCAAGGGATTAACCTCATATTACAACTGTGTTAAAAACAGCGTCAGGATACTCTATATCCAGTGTCATTCAAACTTTCGTCTGAAATCTACCGGTTATCATTTTCGCCCGGTCGCTACAATATACACTTCACGGGAACGGGCCCGGGAAGAGTCCGGCTTACGAACTTTAACCTTCGCAAACAGGGAGCGAATTTCCTTAAGATACTCCTCGAAACCTTCGCCCTGAAACACCTTCACAACAAAACTACCACCAGGCGCTAGTACATCACGACACATTTCTAACGCTAGCTCCACCAGATACATGGCGCGGGGGATATCCACCGCCGGTGTTCCACACATATTTGGTGCCATATCCGACATGACAACCTGGACCTTACTGTCACCAACACGATCAAGTAACGCTTTCAGCACTAATTCATCACGAAAGTCGCCCTGAAGGAAGTCGACACCAACGATGGGATCCATTGGTAAAAGATCGCATGCGATGATGCGGCCCGTGCCGCCAATCTGCGTTACCGCATACTGCGACCATCCGCCAGGTGCCGCACCGAGGTCAACCACCGTCATCCCCGGCTTAAAAAGTTTGTCACTTTGCTGTATTTCATCAAGTTTAAACCAGGCACGGGAACGCAACCCCTTTTTCTGTGCCTGTTGAACATATTTATCGCTAAAGTGTTCCTGAAGCCAGCGGCTGGAGCTGGCAGAACGCTTTTTACCTGTCATTTAACATTTCCGTCCTGGTTCATCGTTGCTTGCCTGTGACGTAAATTTCTACGCAGCTATTTGGCGATATAAGGGAGATGGCGGTAGAATGAACCGTTTTCAATCCCAACGTAAGCAAAAATATACGATGAATCTGAGTACTAAACAAAAACAGCACCTTAAAGGTCTGGCACATCCGCTCAAGCCTGTAGTCATGCTTGGCAACAATGGTTTGACCGAAGGGGTGCTTGCCGAGATTGAACAAGCGCTGGAACACCACGAGCTGATCAAGGTGAAAATTGCCTCTGAAGACAGAGACACGAAGAACTTGATCGTGGAAGCCATCGTGCGCGAAACCGGTGCCTGTAACGTGCAGGTCATCGGTAAAACGCTGGTGCTCTATCGCCCAACTAAAGAGCGTAAAATCTCGCTGCCACGCTAAGGATATCCTGAATTAAACACATTTTCTGTGTAAAACGAGGGATTTCTGTCAGCAGGTGAGCAAAATGCCATGCTCCTTGAGTTGATAAAAGGCCGCTATGCGGCCTTTTTCCTTTCTTTACAATGTATCAACATCTTCGTGAAGAGGCGAATTACAGGTACTCAACCTTAATAATTTCGTATTCCACTTCGCCACCCGGGGTACGGATGATCACGACATCGTCCTGCTCTTTGCCAATCAGGCCGCGAGCAATCGGTGAGTTCACTGAAATCAGGTTCTGTTTGAAGTCTGCTTCATCGTCACCCACGATGCGGTAAGTCTGCTCTTCGTCAGTGTCCAGGTTCAGCACGCTAACGGTTGAACCAAAGATCACACGCCCATTGTTTGGCATTTTGGTGATATCGATAACCTGCGCATTGGACAGCTTAGCTTCGATATCTTTAATACGCCCTTCACAGAAACCCTGCTGCTCACGCGCCGCGTGGTATTCAGCGTTCTCTTTCAGGTCGCCATGCTCACGCGCTTCCGCGATAGCGGCGATGATTTCAGGGCGACGAACAGATTTCAGGAAATCCAGCTCTTCGCGCAGTTTTTCGGCACCACGTAAGGTCATCGGAATAGCTTGCATTTGTTATACCTCTTAAACATTCCTGTTGGGAGCAGTGTTCCCTGCTCCGGCCCTCATGAGCGGGCCAGAAGCAAAAAGAAAACCGACCCGGGAGCAACGCCCCAGGTCAGCAGCAATTTTCAATTTGATAAGTATTTTACCGCGAAGTTCACTATGGGTCATCGTTTACTTTGCAGTGCCATGCACCGTAGTATGACGGTTTGTTTTCGGGTTGTTAGCGCGAGATTATGCGATTTTCCAGATTTATCATCGGATTGACTACCAGTATAACGTTCAGCGTTCAGGCCGCGAATGTTGATGAATATATTAATCAGCTCCCTGCCGGGGCCAACCTTGCTCTGATGGTGCAGAAGGTCGGCGCGCAGGCACCTGAGATTGACTACCACAGTCAACAAATGGCGCTGCCTGCCAGTACTCAGAAGGTGATCACTGCGCTCGCTGCCCTGCTTCAGCTTGGTCCTGACTTCCGTTTTACCACGACTCTTGAGACTAAAGGAGAGGTTAAAGACGGTGAGCTGAAAGGCGATCTTATTGCCCGTTTTGGCGGTGATCCCACCTTCAAACGTCAGGATATCCGCAACATGGTGGCGGTGCTGAAAAAATCTGGCGTGCAGAAGATCGATGGCAACGTGTTGATCGACACCTCCATCTTTGCCAGCCACGATAAAGCGCCGGGCTGGCCGTGGAACGACATGACGCAGTGCTTTAGCGCACCGCCATCGGCAGCGATTGTTGATCGTAACTGCTTCTCGATTTCGCTTTACAGCGCGCCAAAACCGGACGATTTAGCGTTTATTCGCGTGGCGTCTTACTACCCGGTCACCATGTTTAGCCAGGTCCGAACGCTGGCAAAAGGCTCCCCGGATGCGCAATATTGCGAACTCGATGTGGTGCCCGGCGACCTTAACCGCTTCACGCTTACCGGTTGCCTGACGCAACGCGCCGATCCCCTCCCGCTGGCCTTCGCCATCCAGGATGGCGCAAGCTACGCGGGCGCAATTCTCAAGGACGAACTGAAACAGGCTGGGATCACCTATACCGGTACCCTGCTCCGCCAGACGCAGGTTAATCAACCCGGCACGGTTGTCGCCAGCAAACAGTCTGCACCGTTGCACGATTTGCTAAGGATCATGCTGAAGAAGTCTGACAATATGATCGCCGACACCGTGTTCCGCATGATTGGTCACGCGCGTTTTGGTGTTCCGGGAACCTGGCGTGCGGGCTCCGACGCCGTGCGTCAGATCCTTCGTCAGCAGGCGGGGATCGATCTGGGCAACACCATCGCTGTCGATGGTTCCGGGTTATCACGTCACAATTTGATCTCCCCGGCGACCATGATGCAAGTGCTTCAGTACATTGCACAACATGACACTGAGCTAAACTTTATTTCGATGCTGCCACTTGCCGGGCATGACGGTTCACTTCAGTACCGGGCCGGTCTTCACGCTGCCGGTGTGGACGGTAAGGTATCAGCCAAAACAGGTTCACTACAGGGTGTTTACAACCTTGCAGGCTTCATCACCACCGCCAGCGGGCAGCGTCTGGCATTCGTGCAGTATCTTTCCGGCTATGCCGTCGAACCGGCCGACCAGCGCAATCGCCGTATCCCGCTGGTGCGCTTCGAAAGCAGGCTTTATAAGGACATCTACCAGAATAACTAGCGATGAAACTACTTATAGTTGAAGACGATCTGTTATTACAGGAAGGGCTGGCGCTGGCGCTGTCCAATGAAGGCTATGCCCTCGACTGCGCCGCCACGGCGGCAGAGGCGGATGCCCTGATCCAGAGCGGTGAATACAGTCTGGTGATCCTCGATCTGGGCCTCCCGGATAAAGACGGGGCCACGTTGTTAAGCCAGTGGCGGCGTCGCGGTGTTGACAACCCGGTGTTGATCCTGACGGCGCGCGATGCCATCGAAGATCGTATCAACGGCCTGGATTCCGGCGCGGATGATTATCTGGTGAAGCCGTTTGCCCTTGCAGAGCTACAGGCGCGCGTGCGTGCGTTAATTCGCCGCTATCAGGGGCACAGTGATAACTTACTGACCGATGGTGATATTACCCTGAATCTGCAAACTCAGCAGGTGCTGTGCCAGTCTCTGCCTGTTGAGGTCACACCGAAAGAGTTCGCCCTGCTTACGCGTCTGATCATGCGTAGCGGGCAGACGGTACACCGTGAAACCCTCCAGCAGGATATCTACTCCTGGCAGGACGATCCGGGATCAAATACCCTTGAAGTCCACATTCACAATTTGCGACGCAAACTTGGCAAAGACCGGATAAAAACCGTTCGTGGCGTGGGTTATCGTCTGGAGAGACAGAAATGAACAGTATGCGTCGGCGATTAATGGTTTTGCTGGCGGTGATCCTGTTATTTTTCCAGTTGATAAGCGTGATTTGGCTGTGGCATGAAAGCCGCGAACAGATTGGCTTTCTGGTCAATGAAACGCTGTCTGCAAAGGCACGTAACAACCATGTCGAAAAAGAGATCCGCGAAGCGATTGCCTCGCTGCTGGTCCCTTCCCTGGTGATGGTCGGTTTTACCCTGCTCTTCTCCTTCTGGGCAGTCACCTGGATAACTCGTCCGCTGAAACAATTGCGGGCCAGTCTGGCGAATCGTTCGGCGGACAACCTCACTCCGCTGCCCATGTATTCAGATATGGAAGAGATTGGCGCCGTCACAACCTCTCTGAACCAATTGCTCGCCAGGCTTGATCACACCATACAACAGGAAAGGCTCTTTACCGCCGATGCCGCGCATGAACTGCGAACCCCACTCGCCGGGATCAGGTTGCATCTGGAACTGATGGCACAGTCAGGTTCGCCACAGGCTTCAGCATTAATCAGCCGTATCGATCAACTCATGCATACCATTGAACAGCTGCTGATGCTGGCGCGGGCCGGGCAGGCAATGGCGAGCGGCCACTATGAGACGGTAAACTGGACAGACAATATCATCACCCCGCTTGGCCTTGAGCATGAAGCCAAAGAACATACGGTGATATGGCCGGCCAAAAGTCCGCTAACGGTGCAGGGGGACGCGGTGCTTCTGCGACTCATGCTGCGTAACCTGCTGGAGAATGCCGGGCGCTACAGCCCAGCAGGGACCACCATCACAGTGACATTGACCGCACAGGACGGCGGTACACGGGTCAGCGTAATCGATCAGGGTCCCGGTATTGATGAAGCACACCGGCAGTCAATTACCGAGCCGTTCCGTCGTCTCGATCAGCGCTACGGTGGCAGTGGCCTGGGTCTGAGCATTGTGCAACGCATTGTGCAACTTCACCACGGAAAGCTGACGCTGGAGAATGCCGCAGAAGGCGGTCTCATTGCCAGTTGCTGGCTGCCTTCAACGTTAGAATAAAAAAAAACCCCTGTATCAACAGGGGCCTTATCGGGTCATTAGTGCTTGTAGATGAACTCGACGCCTTCTTCGTCGTCTTCATCCCAGTCGTCGTCCCAGTCGTCTTCCTCTTCCGCTTCCAGCTCTTCAAGCTGTTGACGGTGGTAGTCATCCCACATGAATTCGACTTTTTCAGGCTGCTTCGCTTCTTCAGCCTGAACAACCGGGTTCTCGATGATAAAGGTCATCACATCCCAGCAGAGATCTTTCACGCCAACCTGGCTTGCCGCGGAGATCAGGTAGTACTTATCTTCCCACCCCATCGCTTCAGCAATGGCTTTCGCTTTTGCTTCCGCTTCGGCTTTATCCATCAGGTCAATCTTGTTAAAGACCAGCCAGCGCGGTTTGTTCGCCAGTTTCTCGCTGTATTTCTCCAGCTCGCCGACGATGATACGGGCATTTTCTACCGGATCGGACCCGTCGATCGGATCGATATCGATAAGGTGCAACAGTACACGGCAGCGCTCAAGGTGTTTCAGGAAGCGGATACCCAGACCGGCACCTTCCGCTGCGCCTTCAATCAGACCCGGGATATCGGCAACCACAAAGCTCTTCTCGTTATCCATACGGACAACGCCCAGGCTTGGCACCAGCGTGGTAAACGGATAGTCCGCCACTTTTGGCTTAGCGGCAGAGACGGCGCGAATAAACGTGGATTTACCAGCGTTTGGCATTCCCAGCATCCCCACATCGGCCAGCAGCATCAGCTCCAGCTGCAGGTCGCGCTTATCGCCCGGCGTACCCATTGTTTTCTGACGCGGCGTACGGTTGACGGAAGATTTGAAACGGCTGTTGCCCAGACCGTGCCAACCCCCTTTTGCAACCATTAGACGCTGACCATGTTTGGTCATATCGCCCATGGTCTCACCGGTACCCTGATCGATCACACGCGTACCCACCGGTACCTTAATGGTGACGTCTTTGCCACGTTTACCGGTACAGTCACGGCTCTGGCCGTTCTGGCCACGCTCAGCGCGGAAAGATTTTTCGAAACGGTAGTCGATCAGCGTGTTGAGGTTCTCATCCGCCTCCAGCCATACGTCGCCGCCGTCGCCGCCGTCGCCGCCGTCAGGGCCACCACGAGGAATATATTTTTCACGGCGGAAGCTTACGCAACCGTTGCCGCCATCACCTGCCACGACCAGGATCGTCGCTTCATCAACAAACTTCATTTTACTCTCCGTAAATCATTCGCCTGAGCGGGGACCGCTTCATTTTTGCGCCAACGCCCCCAGAGACGATGACCAATGGCGGAATACATCGCGCCCGCAACCACGACAAACGCACCGAGATAGCCCAACAGGTTGAGCATCGGTCTGACGAAGACATCGGGCCAGGCCATTGATAACAAATCTGAAAATAACAGCGTAAACAGCGGAGTGAGCGTAATCAATGCACTCACCTGTGCTGCCTGCCAGCGCGCCATTGCTTCGGCCAGCGCGCCATAACCGACCAGCGTATTCAGCCCACAAAATATGAGGCACGCCAGCTGCCAGTCGCTAAGCTGGGTGATCACCCCCGGCTTCGCTAACGGCAATAATGCTATTGTACACAAAGTGTACAGCAAAAAGAGGATCTGCTGTGAGGCAAGGCGACGCAATAACACCTTTTGCGCGACGCCATAGCTCACCCAAACCGTTGCTGCCCCCACACCGAAGATTACACCCCAGGTGTAATTGGTCAGGCGGGTAAAAATTTCTATCAGGCTGGTATTGAAGAACATTACCAGGCCACATAGCAGCATGCTCGCCCCGACGATCTGCGTACCGCGCATCTTCTCCTTGAGGATAACGACGCTGGCAATCATCATGCCGACCGGTGAAAGTTGACCAATCACTTGCGACGCCGTCGGGCTGAGATATTGCAGGGAAGAACTGAACAGAATGAAGTTACCAAACAGTCCCCCCGTCGCGATAGCCAGTAATACCAGCCAGCGCGGTTTACGGAAGAGACGCAGGGGCGGAAGCTTGCCTTTAACAGCAAGGATGGCCCCCAGGCCGATACTTGCCATCAGAAAGCGATAAAACACCACCGTAGGCGGTTCCATCACTTCCAGTACCTGCTTCATTGCAATTGGCAGCGCACCCCAGCACATTGCGGTTGTGAGCGCCAAAAGAATTCCAATGCCGGCCTGCTGCTTCATGCCCGTTTTCCCTACAGAAAAAATTACCGGGTTTCCAATGTAAAAAGCCCCGCAACAGGTTGCGGGGCTTTAATCCGTTACCGGACCGAGAAAACCTTACTCAGCAACGATGCTGATGTATTTACGGTTGTTCGGGCCTTTAACTTCAAATTTCACTTTACCGTCTGCTTTAGCAAACAGAGTGTGGTCACGACCGCAACCTACGTTGTTGCCAGCGTGGAATTTGGTACCACGTTGACGAACGATGATGCTACCCGCCAGAACGGATTCGCCACCGAAACGCTTAACGCCCAGGCGTTTAGCTTCTGAATCGCGACCGTTACGTGTGGAGCCGCCAGCCTTTTTATGTGCCATTTAAATCTCTCCTCAGGTCTTAGGCGCTGATGCCAGTAATTTTCACATCAGTGAACCACTGACGGTGGCCCTGCTGCTTACGGTAGTGTTTACGACGACGAAACTTAACGATTTTAACTTTCTCGCCACGACCGTGAGCAACAACTTCAGCTTTGATAACGCCGCCATCAACGAAAGGAACGCCGATTTTGACTTCTTCACCGTTTGCGATCATCAGAACTTCTGCGAACTCAACAGATTCGCCAGTTGCGATGTCCAGCTTTTCCAGGCGAACGGTCTGACCTTCGCTTACTCGGTGTTGTTTACCACCACTTTGGAAAACCGCGTACATATAAACTCCGCTTCCGCGCACATCCTCGTATGAATCAGAGTGCGCTATAAATATTCACAATAGGGCGCGAATATTACGCAAAACGCGAGCCTTTGACAAGTGCTACCATCAATACATGAAGAAAAAAAACACAACACGTACGGTAGCGTTTATCTGAGCCGTTTTTTCAGTACAATCAGCAATACTATTGATAAACCGAAACCCTTCGTTACCCCATTAAAGATGGGATAAACAGGATAAAAAGCCCGGCTTTTGCGATGAATTTAGAAAAAATCAACGAGTTAACCGCGCAAGATATGGCGGGTGTGAATGCAGCAATCCTGGAACAACTCAACTCTGATGTTCAGCTAATCAATCAGTTGGGCTATTACATCGTCAGCGGCGGCGGTAAACGTATTCGCCCGATGATTGCCATACTGGCCGCCAGAGCCGTGGGTTATCAGGGAAAGGCTCATGTCACTATCGCAGCACTGATCGAATTTATTCACACTGCGACGCTTCTGCATGATGATGTTGTGGATGAATCAGACATGCGTCGTGGCAAAGCCACGGCAAACGCCGCCTTCGGCAACGCAGCCAGCGTTCTGGTCGGTGATTTTATCTATACCCGTGCCTTCCAGATGATGACCAGCCTCGGCTCTCTGAAAGTGCTGGAAGTGATGTCTGAAGCCGTTAACGTGATCGCGGAAGGCGAAGTGCTGCAGCTGATGAACGTCAACGATCCTGACATCACCGAAGAAAATTACATGCGCGTAATCTACAGCAAAACCGCGCGCCTGTTTGAAGCCGCGGCGCAATGTTCCGGCATTCTGGCTGGCTGTACCGCTGCGCAGGAAAAAGGGCTGCAGGACTACGGCCGTTATCTGGGGACCGCATTCCAGTTGATTGACGATTTGCTGGACTACAGTGCTGATGGCGAAACGCTCGGCAAAAACGTCGGCGATGACCTCAACGAAGGTAAACCGACCCTGCCGCTGCTCCATGCCATGCACAACGGATCCGCTGACCAGGCGAAAATGATCCGTGAAGCGATTGAGCAGGGAAATGGTCGCCATCTACTGGAACCGGTACTGGAAACAATGGCCATCTGCGGCTCGCTGGAGTGGACGCGTCAGCGCGCTGAAGAAGAGGCGGATAAAGCCATCGCGGCACTGCAGGTCATTCCAGACAGCCCATGGCGCGATGCGTTAATCGGCCTTGCCCACATCGCCGTACAGCGCGATCGTTAACCTCTCGCTTCTCCCCGCGGCCTTCGCGGGGAGATTTCAATAAGTTCTTATAAATTCCATATTCACGTAAAATCATCGGCTTACAGACCGCATGAATAAAGCCATGTCTTATTCTGAATATTCCTTCAAGTAACGCGAACTTTTTAGAGCCTGTGTTCAAAATGAGTATAGTAACCCCGTCGTTTCGGTAGAAATGACGTGGGTGATTACGAACACAAGGACAGCTTTATGGATATGAAATTTATCGACTGGCACTCAGCAGATATTATTGCTGCGCTGCGCAAAAAAGGAACATCGCTCGCCGCTGAATCACGTCGCAATGGATTGAGCTCATCAACGCTGGCAAATGCCCTGACTCGCCCCTGGCCAAAGGGTGAATTGATTATTGCATCGGCGCTGGAGACGCACCCGTGGGTCATTTGGCCCTCGCGTTACCACGATCCCATTACCCATGAGTTTATTGACAGAACACGCATGATTCGCCAGAAAAAAACCAGGAAAGAGCAACCGGCCTGACGCGCTTTTTTTGACAGGAACAGCACCCCCCCGGCCATCTCTGGCAGGGGGCTGCCGGAACGATTACTCGCCCTTCACACGCTCGATATTGGCACCCAGCGCGCGCAGTTTGTCTTCAATACGCTCGTAACCACGATCGATGTGGTAGATACGATCCACAACCGTCGTTCCTTCCGCGATACAACCCGCTAATACCAGGCTCGCAGACGCACGCAGATCGGTTGCCATAACCTGCGCACCGGAGAGCTTCTCAACACCGTGGCAAATCACCGTGTTACTTTCGATCTCTGCATGTGCGCCCATACGGATCAGCTCCGGTACGTGCATGAAGCGGTTCTCGAAGATAGTCTCGGTGATCACACCGGTACCTTCTGCCACCAGGTTCAGCAGCGTGAACTGAGCCTGCATATCGGTCGGGAATGCCGGATGCGGCGCCGTGCGAACGGTTACCGCTTTTGGACGTTTACCGTGCATATCAAGGCTGATCCAGTCTTCACCGGTTTCGATATCCGCACCCGCTTCACGCAGCTTCGCCAGCACCGCATCCAGGGTGTCAGGCTGCGCATTACGGCAAACAATCTTGCCGCCAGAAATGGCCGCAGCCACCAGGAAAGTCCCGGTTTCAATACGGTCTGGCAGAACGCGATACACACCGCCCCCCAGACGCTCAACGCCTTCAATGGTGATGCGATCGGTACCCTGGCCAGAGATTTTTGCACCCAGCGCCACGAGGAAGTTGGCAGTATCCACAATTTCCGGCTCGCGCGCGGCGTTTTCGATAATGGTGGTACCTTCTGCCAGCGTTGCCGCGGACATAATGGTGACGGTTGCGCCAACGCTCACTTTATCCATGACAATGTGTGCGCCTTTCAGGCGGCCATTAACGGACGCTTTAACGTAACCTTCTTCCAGTTTGATCTCCGCGCCCAGCTTCTCCAGACCGAAGATATGCAGGTCAACAGGACGCGCGCCAATGGCGCAACCACCAGGCAGTGACACCTGTCCCTGACCAAAACGCGCTACCAGCGGGCCAAGCGCCCAGATGGATGCACGCATGGTTTTCACTAGGTCGTACGGTGCTGAGAAGTTGTTCACGTTGCTGGCATCGATCCAGACGGAGCCATTACGCTCGACTTTCGTCCCCAACTGGGTGAGCAGCTTCATGGTGGTGTCGATATCTTTCAGCTTCGGTACGTTCTGAATTTCTACCGGCTCTTCCGCGAGCAGCGCAGCAAAGAGGATCGGCAGCGCGGCGTTTTTCGCGCCAGAAATTGTGACTTCGCCCTGGAGGCGCGTCGGCCCCTGTACACGAAATTTATCCATGGTGTGCTCTCTTATAAATTCAACCGTGCTGCGGGCGCATCGCCCTCAGCTCAAAAACCGTTTAGTTTGCGATCGCGTGCCCACTCTTGCGGGGTGAACGCTTTAATCGACAGGGCGTGTATGCGGTTATCCGCAATATATTCCATCAGCGGCGCGTACACAGCCTGCTGTTTCTTCACACGGCTCATACCGTCGAACATCTCACCCACAGCAATAACCTGGAAGTGACTGCCATCGCCTGTGACGTGGGCTTCCTGAAGGGAGAGTGCATTCATCAGCACTGTCTGGATTTCATGATTTTCCATGGGTTCTTAATCATCTGATAGTGAAAACAAGCCCAACATCTTAGAGCAAAGTGGCGTCGTCTTAAACAAGCAAAAAGCCCCGACGATGAAACTGTCAGGGCTTTCAGAAGTAACGCACTGAAAATATTAATGCGGCAGTACGTCCTGAGGAAGATTGTAGAGCTGCGCCAGGGTGACGACATTATCGCTGGCCCCGTGAAGCATTACGGTTGCCCCCTGCTTTTTCCCCACGGCAATGAGGTGGGCAAGCAGCGCCACCCCAGCCGTATCTACCCGCGTGACGCCGCTCAAATCGATCAGCGTAACGCCCTGCATGGCGTCATGGCGTTTATCCCATAACGGGTTGAGCAGATCCTGATCGAGTTCACCGGACAGCTTTAATGTTTCGCCCTCACGCGACCAGCTCAGTTGCTGCGACATTACTTCTTCTCATCCAGGGTGATTTTCTGGCGAGAGATAGACTGCAGCTGGGCGGTCAGGCCATCAATGCCTTTAGTACGCAGCAGGTCGCTCCACTCATTCTGTTTAGTCGTGATCATGCTCACCCCTTCGGCGATCATGTCATACGCCTGCCAGTTGCCGGTCTGGCTGTTTTTACGCCACTGGAAATCCAGGCGAACCGGTGGACGACCGTTAGGATCGATGATCGTGACGCGAATAGGCACTATGGTGGCATCACCCAGCGGCTGTTCCGGTGCAATCTGGTAGGTCTGGCCGTGGTACATCGCCAGCGCCTGGCCGTAAGCCTGTTTCAGGTATTCGCGGAAGGCAGCAAAGTAGGCTTCACGCTGCGCAGGGGTAGCGTCTTTGTAATAACGCCCCAGCACCAGCGCACCGGCATATTTGATCTGCACATACGGCAGCAGCTCCTGATCGACCACGTCACGCAGATAATCAGGATTAGAACGAATTTTAGGCTGTTCGTTTTTAAGACGATCGAAGGTTTTCTTCGCGGCTTCGTCCATCAGTTTGTACGGGTTGCTCTGATCCGCGGCGTGTGCTGCCGTGAGAGGGGCAATAACCAGCATGGCAACCATTAACAGTCGTTTAAACATGAATGACTTCTCCTGATATTAATTCGTCGTGCCAGGTGTCGGTGCGACGTTGGTATGATCTTCAGTCTGCGCAGGGGCAGCATCGGACTTTTTATCATCTCCCTTACTGTTGTAAAGGAACTGACCAATCATGTCCTCCAGCACCATCGCGGACTTGGTATCCTGGATCACGCTACCGTCTTTAAGGATAGTCGTTCCAAGCTCAGGATCTTCAAAGCCCACGTTCAGTGCCAGATATTGTTCGCCCAGCAGGCCGGAGGTGCGGATAGAAAGCGAGCTGGTATCCGGGATATGGTTGTAACGCTCTTCAATATCCATCGCCACGCGCGGCAGATAGGTTTTTTCATCAAGCGTAATGTCAGCCACACGGCCAATAACCACACCGCCAATACGCACAGGAGAGCGCGCCTTCAACCCTCCGATATTGTCGAAAGTGGCATAGATGCGATAAGTCGGTTCGGTACGCACTGAGGTGATATCCGCCGCTCTCAGGCAGATAAACAGTGCGGCAAGCAGTGCCAGCAACAGGAACACGCCGACCCAAATTTCATTTTTTCTCGTTTGCATGAACTCAATTCCCAAACATCAGTGCGGTGAGCACAAAATCCAGACCCAGTACGGCCAGCGACGAATGTACGACAGTACGTGTAGTTGCACGGCTAATGCCCGCCGACGTCGGGATGGCATCGTAACCATTAAATAACGCAATCCAGGTGACCGTAATGGCAAATACCACGCTTTTAATCAAACAGTTAACCAGATCCATTCGCAGATCGATGGCGTCCTGCATGGCAGACCAGAAGAAACCGGCATCAATGCCTTTCCAGTGAACGCCCACCAGCGAACCGCCCCAGATACCGACGGCCACAAACAGGATAGTCAGCAACGGTAAGGAGATAACCCCTGCCCAGAAACGGGGCGAGATAACACGCCGCAACGGATCGACCGCCATCATTTCCATACTGGAAAGCTGCTCGGTGGCACGCATCAGACCAATCTCTGCGGTGAGTGCCGACCCCGCGCGTCCGGCAAACAGCAGTGCCGCCACCACCGGCCCCAGTTCACGCAGCAGCGAAAGCGCCACCAGCATGCCGAGGCTGGTTTCCGCGCTGTAGGTCGTCAGAACAAGGTAGCCCTGCAGCCCCAGCACCATGCCGATAAACAGACCGGACACAATGATGATCAGCATCGACAGCACGCCGACGTTATAGAGTTGCCGTACCAGTAAAGGCGCGTGCTTGCGCAACTCCGGCTTGCCGACCAGCGCGTTGAACAACATCAATCCGGCGCGCCCGAACGTCCTGATGGTTTTTATGCCACGGTGTCCAAGAGCGGCCAACGCATTTAACAGCATGAGTGGCTTAACTCCCTATTCCCAATAAATCGTCACGATAGTCGCCCGCAGGGTAGCGGAACGGCACAGGCCCATCCGCAATACCGTCGAGGAACTGCCGTACTCGCGGATCGCAGTTTTCCTGCAACGCCTGGGCGCTGCCGTGCGCGACGATCCTTTTGTCTGCCACAATGTAGGCATAGTCGGCAATACTCAACACTTCCGGCACATCGTGAGACACCACAATGCAGGTGACGCCGAGCGCGCTGTTCAATTCAGAGATGAGCTTCACCAGCACGCCCATCGTAATTGGATCCTGTCCGACAAACGGTTCGTCGAACATGATTAAATCGGGTTCCAGCGCAATGGCTCTCGCCAGCGCGGCGCGACGCGCCATGCCACCAGACAGCTCTGACGGCATCAGCTTTGCGGCGCCACGCAGCCCTACCGCCTCCAGCTTCATCATTACCGTGCTTTTCAGCAGCTCTGGCGGAAGCTGCGTATGCTCGCGCAGCGGATAGGCGACATTATCAAAGACGTTCATGTCGGTGAACAAGGCCCCCGACTGAAAGAGCATGCTCATCCGCTTGCGCACAGTATACAGGCGCGACCGCGACATCTCCGGTACGTTTTCGCCGTCGAAGAGGATTTCACCGCTATCGGGTGGGATCTGCCCACCGATAAGTCGCAGCAGGGTCGTTTTACCGATCCCGGACGGTCCCATGATGGCTGTGATTTTGCCACGTGGCACGGTCAACGAAATATCATCAAATATCAATCTGTTGCCGCGAGAAAAGCTCACCCCACGGACATCGACTAAATTCGCCATCGTTTGGCTCATTTACGGTTCCTTTCTTACCCTGCTTCATGCGAAGCGTGAAGCTTAAATCAGCCCTAAACCCCACATTTTTACAGAATATTAGCCGTAGAGGTTAGCGAAAGCTGGCATTTGTTTTACTTTTCCGGCGCATAAAGTCAAAATTAGGAATTCGTTACGTCTTAGGCTGTATGCAGCGCTAACAATTCCCGCGCGGTGGACCGGCGAGTATACCTGAAGAAAGGACTTTTGATGCTTTTAGCAACAGCACTGTTAATAATTGGTTTACTTTTGGTGGTCTACAGTGCTGACCGTTTGGTGTTTGCTGCATCGATCCTGTGCCGCCTCACTGGCGTCCCACCTGTTGTCATCGGGATGACCGTGGTCAGTGTTGGAACCTCCCTGCCTGAAATCATCGTCTCTGTGACGGCATCGCTGCATGGTCAGATAGACCTTGCTGTTGGCACCGCGATTGGCTCTAACATCGTCAATATTCTGCTTATTCTGGGCCTGGCCGCGCTGCTCCATCCATTTCGCGTGCATTCTGATGTTCTGCGCCGGGAATTGCCGCTAATGTTGATCGTAAGCCTGTTGGCAGGATGCGTATTTTACGATGGCGTTCTGAGCTACAGTGACGGCATTTTCTTGCTGGCGCTGGCGGTCATCTGGCTGCTCTATAGTGTTAACATTGCCCGCCTGGCGGAAAAACAGGGTCAGGACAGCCTGACGCGTGAGCAGGTCGCCGAGCTACCGCGTGAAGGTACGCTGCCTGTGGCACTGCTCTGGCTGGGTGTCGCGTTGATCATTATGCCCATGGCAACACGGATGGTCGTGGATAACGCGACGGTACTGGCGAATTATTTCGCCATGAGCGAACTGACCATTGGCCTGACCGTGATCGCCATCGGCACCAGCCTGCCGGAGCTGGCCACGGCCATTGCCGGGGCACGTAAAGGTGAAGATGACATCGCCATCGGCAATATTATCGGCTCGAACATCTTCAATATTGCCATCGTCATGGGCCTGCCAGCCCTGATAACGCCCGGGCCGTTTAACCCGCTGGCCTTCTCACGTGATTACGGGGTGATGTTGCTGGTAAGCGTTATCTTTGCCCTGCTCTGCTGGCGGCGGCAACGACAGATCGGCAAAGGCGCAGGCGCGCTGCTGACGG
Source organism: Enterobacter sp. A8 (assembly GCF_004296595.1). Lineage (NCBI taxonomy): Bacteria > Pseudomonadati > Pseudomonadota > Gammaproteobacteria > Enterobacterales > Enterobacteriaceae > Enterobacter > Enterobacter sp. A8. Next base: position 87,399 of record NZ_SCMF01000003.1, on the reverse strand, counting down.
GTGGATTTATCGTATGGATGGCGATGCTGTACTGGCTTTCGCCTCTTCTCTCTGGGTAAACGGAAACGCATTATGTCGCAAATAGAATTGCAGCCGGGTTTTGACTTTCAGAAAGCAGGCAAAGACGTTCTGGAGATTGAACGTGAAGGTCTGGCGCAGTTAGATCAGTACATTAATCAGGATTTCAGTCTGGCCTGTGAGAAGATGTTCTACTGTGCCGGTAAAGTCGTGGTAATGGGGATGGGCAAGTCCGGCCACATTGGCCGCAAAATGGCCGCCACTTTCGCCAGCACCGGCACCTCCTCCTTCTTTGTACATCCAGGAGAAGCGGCACACGGCGATCTGGGCATGGTGACGCCGCAGGATGTCGTCATTGCGCTGTCAAACTCCGGGGAGTCCAACGAGATCCTGGCGCTGATACCGGTTCTGAAGCGGTTGCAGGTCCCGCTCATTTGCATGACCAGCCGCCCGGAAAGCAGCATGGCACGTGCGGCGGATATTCACCTGTGCGTGAAAGTGCCGAAAGAGGCCTGCCCACTGGGTCTTGCGCCGACATCCAGCACCACCGCGGCGCTGGTGATGGGCGACGCGCTTGCCGTTGCGCTCCTTGAAGCCCGCGGTTTTACCCCTGAAGATTTCGCGCTTTCCCATCCTGGCGGTGCGCTGGGTCGGAAACTGCTGCTGCGGGTTAACGATATTATGCATACTGGCGATGAGATCCCTCACGTCAGTAAAGAGGCCTCTCTGCGTGATGCGCTGCTGGAAATCACCCGTAAAAACCTGGGCATGACGGTGGTGTGTGACGATCTGATGAAGATCGAAGGGATTTTCACCGACGGTGACCTACGTCGCGTGTTCGACATGGGCGTGGATGTTCGCACGCTGGGTATTGCCGATGTGATGACGCCCGGCGGGATTCGCGTTCGCCCGGGCACGCTGGCGGTGGATGTACTGAACCTGATGCAGTCCCGACATATCACCTCAGTGATGGTTGCCGATGGCGACCAATTGCTGGGTGTGGTACATATGCATGATCTGCTGCGCGCAGGCGTAGTGTAATGAAGGATAAGACAATGAGTAATGCGGGTGCATCCCTTGCAACCTGTTATGGTCCGGTCAGTGCCCACGTGATGGCAAAGGCAGAAAATATTCGCCTGCTGATTCTGGATGTGGACGGCGTACTGTCCGATGGCCTGATTTACATGGGCAATAATGGTGAAGAGCTGAAAGCGTTCAACGTTCGCGATGGCTACGGTATTCGTTGTGCGCTCACATCGGGTATCGAGGTTGCCATCATCACCGGGCGAAAAGCTAAACTGGTAGAAGATCGCTGTGAAACGTTGGGCATTACCCATCTGTATCAGGGACAGTCCGATAAGATGGCTGCTTTCAATGATTTACTGGGTAAACTGTCTATCGCGCCAGAACATGTGGCCTATGTCGGGGACGACCTGATCGACTGGCCGGTAATGGCTGAGATTGGCCTGAGTGTCGCGGTTGCGGATGCGCATCCGCTGCTGATCCCGCGGGCTGATTATGTTACCCACATCAACGGTGGCCGTGGTGCCGTACGTGAAGTCTGCGATCTGCTTCTGCTGGCGCAGGGCAAGCTTGATGAGGCCAAAGGGCAATCGATATGAGTAAAACCAGACGTTGGGTTATCATTCTGCTTTCGCTTGTCGCACTGATACTGATTGGCGTGAACCTTGCCGATCGTGACGATACGCAAACGGAAGTGATCAACAATAACGATCCAACCTATAAAAGCGATCACAGTGATACCGTAGTCTATAGCCCGGAAGGTGCGCTGAACTATCGCCTGATTGCCCAGCACGTTGAATATTTTTCAGATGACGGTATTTCGTGGTTTACCCAGCCGGTCATGACGACGTTTGATAAGGACAAAGTGCCGACGTGGTCGATTAAGTCCGACCGGGCAAAACTGACGAATGACCGTATGCTTTATCTTTATGGCCATGTTGAAGTCAACGCCCTGACCGCTGACTCACAACTGCGCAAAATTACGACAGATAATGCCCAGATCAACTTGGTTACTCAGGATGTGACGTCGCAGGATCTGGTCACTCTGTACGGCACAACATTTAATTCCAGCGGTTTAAGAATGCGCGGGAACTTACGCAGCAAAAACGCCGAGCTGATTGAAAAGGTTAGAACCTCCTATGAAATTCAAAACAAACAAACTCAGCCTTAAAGTAATTATCGCCAGCGCGATGCTGGCGGCCAGTCTTCCCGCGCTTGCTGTTACTGGCGATACCGAACAGCCGATCCATATCGAGTCCGATACGCAGTCTCTTGATATGCAGGGTAATGTCGTTACCTTTACCGGCAACGTGGTCATGACCCAGGGCACCATCAAGATTAACGCCGATAAGGTGGTCGTTACCCGTCCAGGTGGCGAACAGGGCAAAGAGATCATTGATGGCTACGGCAACCCGGCCACGTTCTACCAGATGCAGGACAACGGCAAGCCAGTGAAGGGCCATGCCAGCCACATGCATTATGAACTGGCGAAAGATCTGGTCATCCTTACCGGTAACGCCTATCTGGAACAGCTCGACAGCAATATCACCGGCGATAAGATCACCTATCTGGTGAAAGAGCAAAAAATGCAGGCCTCCAGCGAGAAAGGCAAACGCGTCACCACCGTGTTAGTGCCGTCTCAGCTGCAGGACAAAGGCAAGGGCCAGGCCCCGGCACAGAAGAAGAGTAACTAATTCGTTATGGCAACATTAACTGCAAAAAATCTCGCGAAGGCCTATAAGGGCCGCCGTGTCGTGGAAGATGTCAGTCTGACCGTCAACTCCGGCGAAATTGTTGGCCTGCTTGGTCCAAACGGTGCAGGTAAAACCACGACCTTCTACATGGTTGTGGGTATTGTCCCGCGCGATGCCGGTAATATCATCATTGATGATGAAGACATCAGCCTTCTGCCACTGCATGCGCGCGCACGCCGTGGTATTGGCTACCTGCCGCAGGAAGCCTCCATTTTCCGTCGCCTGAGCGTCTTCGATAACCTGATGGCCGTTCTGCAAATTCGTGACGACCTGACCAGCGAACAGCGTCAGGATCGCGCCAACGAGCTGATGGAAGAGTTTCACATTGAGCACCTGCGCGATAGCCTTGGTCAGGCGCTGTCCGGGGGGGAACGCCGCCGTGTTGAAATTGCACGCGCGTTGGCAGCAAACCCGAAGTTCATCCTGCTGGATGAACCATTTGCAGGCGTTGACCCCATCTCCGTTATCGACATTAAACGTATTATTGAGCATCTGCGCGACAGCGGTCTTGGCGTGTTGATTACTGACCACAACGTCCGTGAAACACTGGCCGTATGTGAACGTGCGTATATCGTGAGCCAGGGCAACCTGATCGCCCACGGCACGCCACAGCAGATCCTCGAAGATGATCATGTTAAGCGCGTCTATCTTGGGGAAGACTTCAGACTCTGATAGGGTAGAGGTAAAGTAACGCCGAACCGGAGAAAAATGCTCTGAACATGAAGCAAGGTTTGCAATTAAGGCTCAGCCAACAACTGGCGATGACGCCGCAGTTACAGCAGGCGATTCGCCTGTTGCAACTGTCCACATTAGAACTCCAGCAGGAGCTCCAGCAAGCGCTGGACAGCAATCCGCTGCTGGAGCAAGCCGATCTTCATGACGAGGTAGACACTCAGCAATCACAGGACACGGAAGCCCTCGATACCGCCGATGCACTCGAACAAAAAGAGATGCCGGACGAGCTTCCGCTGGATGCCAGCTGGGATGAAATCTACACCGCCGGAACCCCTTCCGGCACGCGTGCAGACTACCAGGACGATGAGCTACCGGTCTATCAGGGTGAAACCACCCAGTCACTACAGGATTACCTGATGTGGCAGGTGGAGCTAACCCCTTTCTCCGATACCGATCGCGCGATTGCCACCTCCATCGTCGATGCCGTTGACGACACCGGCTATCTGACCGTCACGCTGGACGATATTCTGGAAAGCATGGGCGATGACGAGATTGAACTTGAAGAGATAGAAGCCGTTCTGAAGCGCATTCAGCGTTTCGACCCGGTGGGCGTAGCAGCGAAAGACCTGCGCGACTGTCTGCTGATCCAGCTTTCACAGTTCAGCAAAGAGACGCCCTGGATCGATGAAGCCCGCTTAATCATCAGCGATCATCTGGATCTGCTGGCTAACCATGATTTCCGTACCCTGATGCGCGTTACGCGTCTGAAAGAAGAGGTGCTGAAAGAGGCGGTTAACCTGATCCAGTCGCTCGATCCTCGCCCCGGCCAGTCGATCCAGACCAGTGAGCCTGAATACGTCATACCTGACGTGCTGGTCAGAAAACACAACGGCCGCTGGGTCGTTGAACTCAATTCAGACAGCATTCCTCGCCTGCAAATCAATCAGCAATATGCCTCCATGTGCACCAGCGCGCGTAACGACGCCGACAACCAGTATATTCGTAGCAATCTGCAGGAAGCGCGTTGGTTAATCAAAAGCCTGGAGAGCCGCAATGATACGCTGTTGCGTGTGAGCCGCTGTATCGTCGAACAACAGCAGGCTTTCTTTGAGCAGGGCGAAGAGTATATGAAACCGATGGTGCTGGCGGATATCGCCCAGGCCGTCGAGATGCATGAATCAACGATTTCCCGCGTGACCACGCAGAAGTATCTGCACAGTCCTCGCGGTATATTTGAGCTTAAGTATTTCTTCTCCAGCCATGTGAATACCGAAGGCGGTGGCGAAGCCTCGTCAACGGCGATTCGTGCACTGGTGAAGAAGTTGATCGCCGCGGAGAACCCCGCGAAGCCACTGAGCGACAGTAAGTTAACCACCATGCTGTCCGACCAGGGTATTATGGTGGCACGTCGTACTGTTGCGAAGTATCGAGAGTCTTTATCCATTCCGCCGTCTAACCAGCGTAAACAGCTGGTCTGACACAACCGATAAGGAAGACACTATGCAGCTCAACATCACTGGACAAAACGTCGAAATTACTGAAGCTTTACGCGACTTTGTGAACACGAAATTCGCAAAACTCGAGCAGTATTTCGAAAGGATCAATCAGGTCTATATTGTGTTGAAAGTGGAGAAAGTGACTCATATCTCGGATGCAACCCTGCATGTCAATGGGGGCGAACTCCACGCCAGTGCGGAAGGGCAAGACATGTACGCTGCTATCGACGGCTTGATTGATAAGCTTGCAAGACAGCTCAATAAACATAAAGATAAACTGAAACAACACTAATTGTCCGGGCAGTTAACGGGTGCAGGAAGGCCTGTTGTGGAGCACAACAGGCCATTTGTACAGTTAGCGCTTAGGTGAAATTATGATGAACAACGATTCCGCTCTTCAATTGAGCAATGTCCTTAACCAGGAATGTACCCGCAGTGGCGTTCACTGCCAGAGCAAAAAACGTGCGCTGGAGATTATCAGTGAACTGGCCGCAAAACAGCTGGGCCTGCCACCGCAGGTCGTATTCGAAGCCATCCTGACCCGTGAAAAAATGGGCAGTACCGGTATCGGCAACGGCATTGCGATCCCGCATGGCAAACTGGAAGAGGACACCCTGCGTGCCGTCGGTGTGTTTGTGCAACTGGAAACGCCTATTGCCTTTGATGCCATCGATAACCAGCCCGTTGATCTCCTCTTCGCGCTGCTGGTTCCTGCCGATCAGACGAAAACCCATCTGCATACGCTTTCACTGGTCGCTAAACGCCTGGCCGATAAAACCATCTGCCGTCGACTGCGCTCAGCGCAAAGTGATGAAGAGCTTTATGAAATTATCACTGAAGCAGAAGGCAGTCAGGATGAGGCATAACCAGGAGATGGCCTTCACATCTGTTGTCCTGAGGAGAAACGGAACATGGTGCTGATGATTGTCAGTGGCCGTTCAGGGTCGGGGAAATCCGTCGCCCTGCGCGCGCTGGAAGACATGGGTTTTTACTGCGTAGATAACCTGCCGGTGGTACTGCTGCCCGAGCTGGCACGCACCCTTGCAGACAGACAAATCTCTGCCGCCGTCAGCATCGACGTCCGTAACATGCCTGAATCGCCAGAAATCTTTGAACAGGCGATGAGCAACCTGCCGGACACGTTTTCACCTCAGTTGCTGTTCCTTGATGCGGACCGCAACACGCTGATCCGTCGCTACAGCGATACCCGTCGTTTGCACCCGCTTTCCAGCAAGAACCTCTCTCTGGAGAGCGCAATCGACGAAGAGAGCGACCTGCTGGAGCCCCTGCGCTCACGTGCCGATTTGATTGTCGACACCTCCGAAATGTCCGTTCACGAGCTGGCAGAAATGCTACGTACCCGTTTACTGGGCAAACGCGAGCGTGAACTGACAATGGTGTTTGAGTCATTCGGCTTTAAGCACGGCATTCCTATCGATGCGGATTATGTTTTCGACGTGCGCTTCCTGCCAAACCCGCACTGGGATCCGAAACTGCGTCCAATGACCGGTCTGGATAAACCCGTCGCGGCGTTCCTCGACAGGCACACAGAAGTTCACAATTTTATCTACCAGACGCGAAGCTACCTTGAGCTATGGTTACCTATGCTGGAGACAAACAATCGTAGCTATCTGACGGTGGCGATTGGCTGTACCGGCGGTAAACATCGTTCGGTCTATATCGCCGAACAGCTGGCCGACTATTTCCGTTCACGCGGAAAGAACGTTCAGTCCCGTCATCGCACGCTGGAAAAACGTAAAACATGACCGTAAAACAAACCGTTGAGATCACCAATAAGCTGGGCATGCACGCACGCCCGGCAATGAAGCTGTTTGAACTGATGCAGGGTTTCGATGCGGAAGTTCTGCTGCGAAATGATGAAGGGACCGAAGCGGAAGCAAACAGCGTCATTGCGCTGCTGATGCTGGACTCCGCCAAAGGTCGCCAGATTGAAGTCGAAGCCACCGGCCCACAGGAAGAGGAAGCGCTGGCGGCGGTGATTGCGCTGTTTAACGCCGGGTTTGACGAGGATTAATTTCAGCCCCGCTGGCGGGTGGCGCTGCGCTTACCCGCCCTACATCAGCTTATTACGCTGCATAAACCCTTCCCCACCTAACTGACGCATCTGGCGCATGATCCACGCCTGACGGCTTCGCACGTACCCGGACGGGGCATTAGCCTTAAAGCGGATGGGATTAGGCAAGACGGCAGCCAGGAGCGCCGCTTCGGACATACTCAGTCGGCTGGCCGGTTTATTGAAATAGCGCTGCGCGGCGGCCTCAACACCAAACACGCCATCGCCAAACTCAGCAATATTGAGATAGACGGTCAGAATGCGTTTTTTGCTCCAGACCGTTTCCATCCCCAGCGTCAACCCCGCTTCCAGCCCTTTTCGTACCCAGCTGCGACCGTCCCACAGGAACAGATTCTTTGCGGTTTGCTGCGATAATGTCGATGCCCCACGGACGCGGTTTTCGTGGCGTTCATTGTGCGCCAGCGCTTTCTCGATTGCCGCCACGTCAAACCCCCAGTGTTCCGGGAATTTCTGATCCTCTGCCGCAATGACCGCCAGCCCCATAAAAGGTGAGATCTCATCCATACTTACCCAGTCCGAGTGGGCCACATAGCTGAAATCACCGCTGAGCCATGCCCCAAGCTGACGCTCGACCATCACGGCCGAAAACGGGACCGGCATAATGCTGAATAAGGCGAGTCCGCCGCCCCAGAATACCGCGAGCACGAGAACGATGCGCAACAGGGCGCGTTTCACCCACGCGCCTGCGCCGAATTTACGACTCATTCAGTCAACACCAGCACTCTGGCCACCAGTTTTTCGATGCCTGCAGCAGCCTCGGCAATATTCTGCGCCAGCATCCAGGCAGGCGTGGTAACGACCTTGTTGTCTTCATCCACCACAATGTCATCCACCGGACAAGGTACGTGCTCGCCGCCCATCTCCTCAATGATTTCTGCGGTATCAATATCGGTGCCGATTGTCAGCCGCAGCGGGAAATCAAAAATTTTAGGCAGCATTGCCGGCGCGATACAGATAAAGCCCTGCGGTTTACCTGCCGCGTGCATCGCCTGCGACAGCGCTTTTAAATGGGGATCGATCTGACACGCCGCCCTTTCTGAAGCAAAGGTACTGAGATTTTTGGCCGCCCCAAACCCGCCCGGCACGATTAACGCATCGAGCTCAGCGGCGTCCGCCTGAATAAGGGGGTGGACATCGCCACGCGCAATACGCGCCGCTTCAATCAGTACGTTACGGGTTTCCGCCATGGCCTCTCCGGTCAGATGATTAATCACATCTGCCTGCTTTTTGTCTGGCGCAAAACAGATCGCTTCCGCCCCCTGCCTTGCCAGGGCCAGCAGCGTGATGACGGCTTCATGAATTTCTGAACCATCGTAAACACCGCATCCGCTCAGTACGACACCAACCTTTTTCATCCTGACGTTCCTTCTTTGCAACTTGCTGAAGCACATAATTAATTTTGATTAAAACGCTATGCTTCACACATTTCACTGATTCATGTAACAAACCATTTAAGATTTGCTATCTTATCTGCGTGCGGCCTAAATTTTCAGGCGGCGCCCATGCGAAAACAACACGAAAAATCAGGCGCAGCCACGATTTCCCTGGTGTTGGCGCAGTATTCGCGCACCCCGGTTAAGCCGGGGTCATTTTTTTCTGGCATCCACCCAGGCTTTGAGCACCGCCACATCGTTCTGCCACTCTTGTTTCATCTCTTCGACCCAATCACCCACGTTATCTTCCCATGCCGGTAAATCAGGTGACTGAATCTGTTGTCCCAACTGCTGTAAGTGGCGTAACCCGACAGAGCCTGCAGCGCCTTTGATCTTATGTCCTTCTTCCACAATGCCTTTCTGATCGCGTGCGGTCAGGTTGGACTCCAGCACGCTCAGGTAGCCAGGCATCATTTTTTCGAACACGGCCAGACCATCGGTTATCAGTTTTGGGCCAACCAGGTCGATGTACTGCTCCAGCATCGCAGTATCCAGAATCGTTTGGGTCTTCGCGCTATCAACAGACGTCATGGTGCTCTCCTCTTCATCATGGGTATCCCAGAACTTCTTGATCATGGCGGTCAGAGCAGGCACCGCCAGCGGCTTGCTGAGCACATCATCCATACCGGCATCGAGGTACTCTTTTTTATCTTTCAGGACGTTGGCCGTCAGCGCGACCAGCGGCGGCAGTTCATCGGCGGCATACTGCGTTGTCAGCGCACGGGAGATATCCAGCCCGGTCATGTCCGGCAGTTGAATATCCAGCAGGACGAGGTCATATTCGCCCGGTTTAAACATCTCCAGCGCGGCTTTTCCGGTCATCGCCACGTCCACGCTGTTACCCAGTTTTTCCAGCACCGAGCGCGCCACAATCACGTTCAGCTCGATGTCTTCTACCAGCAGAACATGCAGCGCCGGGAGCGGCATATCGTCTTGTTCAAAGGTATCCTCAACCTCTTCTGCCACCGCCGGGGCATGCACCGTCAGCGTAAAGGTAGAGCCTTTGCCCGCCTGGCTGGCCACGGTGATATCACCGCCCATGCTCTTCGCGAGCCGTTTCGATACCGCAAGGCCAATGCCCGTGCCGGTAGCAGGCTTACCACCGTTGCTGTCCTTCACCTGATAATACATGGCAAAGATTTTGTCCTGCTCTTCCTGCGGAATGCCAATGCCTGAGTCTTCCACCTCAAAGTGCAGCATGTCTCCTTCGTCATAACGGATACGCACCGCCACCTGCCCCTGCTGGGTAAATTTCACCGCGTTACTGATCAGGTTCCAGAGGATTTGGCGCAGACGCGTGCCGTCCGTGACCACTTTGTGCGGCAGCGGCAGGGTTGGCTCCATGACAAAGCTCAGCCCCTTCTGCTGCGCCTGCAGGCCGGACAGGTTTTCCAGATCGGCAAGGAAGCTGGTGAAATCAACCGGCTGGTTATCAAGCTGGACTTTACGGCGCTCCATCTTATCCATGTCAATAATATCGTTGAAGATATTCCCCAGCGTGACCGCCGAGACATGGATCGTTTTGAGGTATTTTTCCTGTTCCGCCGTCAGGTCGGTGTCCAGCAGAATACGGCTTAAGCCGACGATGCCGTTCAACGGGGTACGCAGTTCATGGCTTATGGTGGAGATGAAGGTCGTCTTATCGCGGCTGGCGCGCTCAAGGGCATCCTGATAACGCTTACGCTCGGTGATATCGCGGCCAAAGCCCATCAGGCCGTGGCGTTTCCCGACGCGGTCGTAGTACGGCACTTTACGGATTTCAAAGCAGGCTTTACGCCCGTCCGGGTAATCCAGCCACTGTTCATAGGTCAGCGAGACATTGTGGCGGAAGACTTTTTCGTCCGTCTCCATGACCTTGGCGGCCGCCTCTTCGGAGTACACATCCTGGGGTTTCAGGTGGATCAGCTGCTTTTCGCTTTTGCCGGTCAGCAGCTCCATCGCCCGGTTACAGCCGGAGAACTCTTTGTCTTCGTTACGGTAGAAAACCAGATCCGGAGAAGCATCAAGGAATGAACGCAGGAAAGAGGATTGCTGCTCAAGCTGGATCTGCGTCACCTCACGCTCTTTCATTTCGATTTTCAGCTGCTCAAGCGTCGCCTGACGCTCGGCTTCCGCCTTCTCACGATCTGAAATCTCCTGGTTAAGCTGGGCAATGTTGTCTTTCAGCTGGACGTTGAGCTTTAAATCGCGCTCGCGCATCTCTTCCAGCTTATCAACCAGTTTTGACAGGCGCTGACGGGACTCCTCCAGCTGTTCAACGACGACGGAAAGAAAATAGACCGCCCAGGGGGTGATCAGCAAACCGAAGAAGATAGAGCGGATGACGTCGATACTCTCGACCTGACCATGCAACACCATGGTCACGGCCATTTGCACGACAATGGCCAGAACAACCAGCGCCAGCGCCAGCAGCATGGAGAAACGCACCAGCCCGAGCTTCATCATCAGGTCGACGTAGTACTGGGCAAGCATTCGAATTTGCTTCATAGAGGATCCCTTCACGACTTTATCGCTCAATAATACTCAAATTCGCGGCGGGACGTTGAAGGTTGTGAGAAAAAGTGCGGGGTGAAACAGGAGATTAGCCTCGCTTCCGGCTAACCGGAAGCGAGGAGAGGACAATCAGGAGCGTTTCAGCAGCAGCCAGAGGCTGATCAGCAGGAAGCTGGCGCTCGGCAGCAGCGCACCAATAATTGGCGGAATGCCGTAAACCAGCGTCAGCGGGCCAAAGATCTGATCGAGGACGTAGAATACAAAGCCGAAGCTGATCCCGGTGACCACTCGAACACCCATCGGTACGCTACGCAGCGGGCCAAAGATAAACGACAGGGCCATCAGCATCATCACCGCCACGGACATCGGCTGGAAGATTTTGCTCCACATATTGAGCTGATAACGCCCGGCATCCTGCCCGCTCGACTTCAGGTATTTGACGTAGTTGTGCAACCCGCTGATGGAGAGCGCGTCCGGATCCAGCGCCACCACCCCGAGTTTGTCCGGCGTGAGGTTGGTTTTCCACGTCCCGGACACCGTCTGAGAGCCGGTGATCTGTTTTGGGTTCGTCAGGTCAGACTCGTCAACCTGGGATAACCGCCACTGCTTGTGTTCGGGGTCAAACTTCGCTGACGATGCGTGACGTACAGACTGTAAACGACGCTCATCATTGAAGGCGTAAATACTCACGCCGCCCAGCTCATCATCCCCTTTCACGCGTTCGATATAGACGAAGTTCTGGCCATCTTTCGCCCATAACCCTTGCTGTGTAGAGAGCAGTGAACCGCCGTACATCGCCTGGGCACGATAGTTACGCGCCATCTGTTCGCCCTGCGGTGCCACCCACTCGCCAATCGCCATGGTCAGCAGCACCAGTGGGATCGCGGTTTTCATGACCGACAGCGCCACCTGCAAACGGGTAAAGCCCGATGCCTGCATCACAACCAGTTCGCTGCGCTGTGCCAGCATCCCCAGCCCCAGCAGCGCGCCCAGCAGGGCTGCCATCGGGAAGAAGATCTGCACATCTTTTGGCACGCTGAGCAGGGTATACATCCCTGCACCCAGCGCGTCGTAGCTCCCTTGCCCGGCTTTTTTCAGCTGATCGACAAATTTAATAATGCCGGAGAGCGACACCAGCATGAACAACGTCATCATGATGGTGGTAAAAATGGTTTTACCGATATAGCGATCAAGAACGCCAAACGCCTGCATTAGATGGCTCCTTTACGCGAAAATCGGGCACGTATGCGGCGCACTGGCACCGTATCCCACAGGTTTAATCCCAGCGCCAGTAAGATGTACAGGCTGTTGACGAACCACGTCCAGACCATCGGGTCCAGCTTACCCTTCGCGCCGTTAGAACGAATCGAGGTTTGCAGCAGGAAGTAGATCAGGTACAGCAGCATCGCCGGCAGCATTGAGAGCACGCGCCCCTGACGCGGGTTCACCACGCTCAGCGGCACGACAATCAATGCCATCATAAACACGGTGAAGACGAGCGTAATACGCCAGTGGAACTCCGCACGCGCTCTGTCGGTATCGGTGTTCCACAGCGTACGCATATCCATTTGCTCGGTATCCGTTGGATCGAGCGCCACCGCCTGATGACCAATAATGGCCTGATAGTTCTGGAAATCCGTAATACGGAAGTCACGAAGCATCGCGGTGCCTTCAAAGCGGGTGCCTTTATTCAGCGTCACGACCTGGGAACCATCTTTGCGCTGCGCAAGCTGACCGGAGTCTGCCACCACCACCGATGGACGGGCGTTTCCTTTGGTTCGCAGCTGCGCCAGGAAGACGTCGTTGAATTTACTGCCGTCGACGCTCTCAATAAACAGCACTGAGTTTCCGTCGGTCGCCTGCTGGAACTGCCCCTGCGCTAATGCCGCCATACCGGGGTTCGCTTTTGCTTCAGCCAGCACTTCATCCTGATGACGAGAGGACATTGGGCCCGCCCACATCACATTCACCGCGGCGACGATACCCGTGAACAGCGCCAGTATCATGGCGGCTTTCACCAGAACAGCTTTGCTCAAGCCACAGGCATGCATCACCGTGATTTCACTCTCGGTATAAAGCTTACCGAGCGTCATGAGCAGACCGAGGAAAAGACTTAGCGGCAGAATAAGCTGCGCCATTTCCGGGATCCCTAAACCAAGCAGGGAAAGCACCAGATTCGTTGGAATTTCGCCGTCAACGGCCGCACCGAGGATCTTGACCAGCTTCTGACAGAAAAAAATCAGCAGCAGGATGAAGAGGATCGCCAGTTGGCTTTTGAGCGTCTCCCGCACCAGATATCTTATGATTATCACTTTAAATACGCCCGTAAAAACCCGTCTCTTTGCTGGAAAATCGCTTGTTTCATGGCTTAAACGTCATTTATTCTCTTGAGTCGTCGAAATCATCGCTAAGATTAAAACACCCGGCGGATTCACGCTTCAGGACTTTTTCTGACGTGTCGAAACCGTAATAACGTAAGATTAACACGAAGTCACCACAACAGCGGACTTGAGTTACGAAAGGTTTCAATTCTATCCGTAGCAGCCGCTGTTGTCTTTAAGATTCAGGAGCGTAGTGCATGGAGTTCAGTGTAAAAAGCGGTAGCCCGGAGAAACAGCGGAGTGCCTGCATCGTTGTGGGCGTCTTTGAACCACGCCGACTCTCCCCGATCGCCGAGCAACTCGATAAAATCAGTGACGGCTACATTAGCGCCCTGCTGCGCCGTGGCGAACTGGAAGGCAAACCTGGGCAGACGCTGTTACTGCACCATGTTCCGAACGTGCTGTCCGAACGTATTCTGCTGATTGGCTGCGGTAAAGAGCGCGAGCTGGATGAACGTCAGTATAAGCAGGTGATTCAGAAAACAATTAATACCCTGAATGACACCGGCTCAATGGAAGCCGTTTGCTTCCTGACCGAACTGCACGTCAAAGGTCGTAACACCTACTGGAAAGTGCGCCAGGCTGTCGAAACCGCAAAAGAGAGCCTGTACAGCTTCGATCAGCTCAAGACCAACAAAAGCGAGCCGCGCCGTCCGCTGCGTAAAATGGTCTTTAACGTGCCAACCCGTCGCGAACTCACCAGCGGCGAGCGCGCCATCCAGCACGGTCTGGCGATTGCCGCCGGGATTAAAGCCGCAAAAGATCTGGGCAACATGCCGCCTAATATCTGTAACGCTGCCTATCTGGCCTCTCAGGCGCGCCAGCTGGCTGACTCCTATAGCAAGAATGTCATCACCCGCGTTATCGGCGAACAGCAGATGAAAGAGCTGGGTATGCACTCTTACCTGGCGGTGGGCAACGGCTCGCAGAACGAATCCCTGATGTCGGTTATCGAATACAAGGGCAATCCGTCAGAAGATGCGCGTCCTGTTGTGCTGGTTGGTAAAGGCCTGACCTTCGATTCCGGTGGTATCTCCATCAAGCCTTCTGAAGGCATGGATGAGATGAAGTACGACATGTGTGGTGCAGCGGCGGTGTATGGCGTGATGCGTATGGTGGCTGAACTTCAGTTACCGATTAACGTTATCGGCGTGCTGGCGGGCTGCGAAAACATGCCGGGTGGACGCGCTTATCGTCCGGGTGATGTCCTGACCACCATGTCCGGCCAGACCGTTGAGGTGCTGAACACCGACGCCGAGGGCCGCCTGGTGCTGTGCGACGTATTAACCTACGTTGAACGCTTCGAACCTGACGTGGTGATCGACGTGGCCACCCTGACCGGTGCCTGCGTGATCGCGCTGGGCCACCACATCACCGGCCTGATGTCGAACCACAATCCGCTGGCGCACGAGCTTATCGGCGCGTCCGAACAAGCCGGCGACCGCGCATGGCGTCTGCCACTGGGTGACGAATACCAGGAGCAGCTGGAGTCTAACTTTGCGGACATGGCGAACATCGGCGGCCGTCCTGGTGGTGCCATCACCGCGGGCTGCTTCCTGGCACGCTTCACCCGCAAGTACAACTGGGCACACCTGGATATTGCCGGCACCGCATGGCGCTCCGGAAAAGCCAAAGGCGCGACCGGTCGTCCGGTTGCGTTGCTGTCGCAGTTCCTGCTAAACCGCGCCGGATTTAATGGCGACGAGTAAGTCAAAACGGCAGTAAACCGTAGGCCGGGTAAGGTGAAGCCGCCACCCGGCTTAAGCATTTAAAGTGAGCACAAGAAGCCCCATATATGAAGAATGCAACGTTCTACCTTCTGGACAATGACACCCATCAGGATGGCCTCAGCGCCGTAGAACAGCTGGTGTGTGAAATTGCCGCAGAACGTTGGCGCGCAGGTAAACGGGTTCTGATTGCCTGTGAAGATGAACAGCAGGCGATTCGTCTTGACGAAGCGCTGTGGGCGCGCCCGCCGGAGAGTTTTGTACCGCATAACCTGTCTGGCGAAGGGCCCCGCGGCGGCGCACCGGTCGAGATAGCCTGGCCGCAAAAGCGCAACAGCAGCGCGCGCGATATTCTGATTAGCCTGCGGATAGATTTTGCAGATTTTGCCACCGCTTTCACAGAAGTGGTAGACTTTGTCCCTTACGAAGAATCCTTGAAACAACTGGCGCGCGAACGCTACAAAGCGTACCGCCTGGCTGGTTTTAACCTGAATACGGCAACCTGGAAATAATGGAAAAGACATATAACCCACGCGATATCGAACAGCCGCTTTACGAGCACTGGGAACAGCAGGGCTATTTCAAGCCTAACGGCGATGAAAGCAAAGAGTCCTTCTGCATCATGATCCCGCCGCCGAACGTCACCGGCAGTTTGCATATGGGTCATGCCTTCCAGCAGACCATCATGGATACCATGATCCGCTACCAGCGCATGCAGGGCAAAAACACCCTGTGGCAGGCGGGGACTGACCACGCGGGTATCGCGACCCAGATGGTGGTTGAGCGTAAGATTGCCGCTGAAGAGGGTAAAACCCGTCACGATTACGGTCGCGACGCCTTTATCGATAAAATCTGGCAGTGGAAAGCAGAATCTGGCGGCACCATTACCCGTCAGATGCGCCGTCTCGGTAACTCCGTAGACTGGGAGCGCGAGCGTTTCACCATGGACGAAGGCCTTTCCAACGCCGTAAAAGAAGTGTTCGTCCGTCTGTACAAAGAAGACCTGATTTACCGTGGCAAACGCCTGGTTAACTGGGACCCGAAACTGCGCACCGCGATCTCTGACCTGGAAGTGGAAAACCGCGAGTCTAAAGGCTCCATGTGGCACATCCGCTATCCGCTGGCAGACGGCGCGAAAACCGCAGACGGTAAAGATTACTTAGTGGTGGCGACCACCCGTCCGGAAACCCTGCTGGGCGATACCGGCGTGGCCGTTAACCCGGAAGATCCGCGTTATAAAGATCTGATTGGCAAATTCGTGGTGCTGCCGCTGGTGAACCGCCGCATTCCAATAGTGGGCGACGAACACGCCGACATGGAAAAAGGCACCGGCTGCGTGAAAATCACCCCGGCGCACGACTTCAACGACTACGAAGTGGGTCGTCGTCACGCCCTGCCGATGATCAACATTCTGACCTTCGACGGTGACATCCGTGAAAGCGCAGAAGTGTATGACACCAAAGGCAACGAATCCGACGTTTACTCAAGCGACATTCCGGCAGAGTTCCAGAAGCTGGAACGCTTTGCCGCGCGTAAAGCGATTGTGGCTGCCGTTGACGCACTCGGCCTGCTGGAAGAGATTAAACCTCACGATCTGACCGTGCCGTACGGCGACCGTGGTGGCGTGGTTATCGAGCCAATGCTGACCGACCAGTGGTATGTGCGTGCCGACGTGCTGGCAAAACCGGCTGTTGAAGCGGTTGAAAACGGCAGCATTCAGTTCGTGCCGAAGCAGTACGAAAACATGTACTTCTCCTGGATGCGCGATATTCAGGACTGGTGTATCTCCCGTCAGCTGTGGTGGGGTCACCGTATCCCGGCATGGTATGACAACGAAGGCAACGTATACGTTGGGCGCAGTGAAGATGAAGTGCGTCAGGAAAACAACCTGAGCGCAGACGTTGCCCTGCGTCAGGACGAAGACGTGCTGGATACCTGGTTCTCCTCCGCGCTGTGGACCTTCTCCACCCTCGGCTGGCCAGAGAACACCGACGCGCTGCGTCAGTTCCACCCAACCAGCGTGATGGTGTCTGGCTTCGATATCATCTTCTTCTGGATTGCCCGCATGATCATGATGACCATGCACTTCATTAAAGATGAAAACGGCAAGCCGCAGGTTCCGTTCCATACCGTCTATATGACCGGTCTTATCCGTGACGATGAAGGCCAGAAGATGTCCAAATCCAAGGGCAACGTCATTGACCCGCTGGATATGGTGGACGGGATCTCCCTGGAAGAGCTGCTGGAAAAACGCACCGGTAACATGATGCAGCCACAGCTGGCAGAGAAGATCCGCAAGCGCACCGAGAAACAGTTCCCGAACGGGATTGAATCTCACGGTACTGACGCCCTGCGTTTCACTTTGGCGGCGCTGGCCTCTACCGGTCGCGACATCAACTGGGACATGAAGCGTCTGGAAGGTTACCGTAACTTCTGTAACAAACTGTGGAACGCCAGCCGCTTCGTGCTGATGAACACCGAAGATCAGGATTGCGGCTTCAACGGCGGCGAGATGATCCTCTCTCTGGCCGACCGCTGGATCCTGGCGGAATTCAACCAGACGGTGAAAGCGTTCCGCGAGGCGCTGGACAGCTACCGCTTCGACATCGCGGCGGGCATTCTGTACGAATTCACCTGGAACCAGTTCTGTGACTGGTACCTGGAGCTGGCGAAGCCGGTCATGAACGGCGGAACGGAGGCAGAACTGCGCGGTACGCGTAATACGCTGATTACCGTGCTGGAAGGCCTGCTGCGTCTGGCGCACCCGATCATTCCATTTATCACCGAAACCATCTGGCAGCGTGTGAAAGCGATCGCGGGCATCAACGCCGACACCATCATGCTGCAGCCGTTCCCGGAATTCGATGCCGCTAAAGTGGATGAAGCTGCCTCAGCGGATACCGAGTGGCTGAAGCAGGCGATCGTCGCTGTACGTAACATCCGTGCAGAAATGAACATCGCCCCGGGCAAACCGCTGGAACTGCTCCTGCGCGGTTGCAGCGACGCGGCTGTTCGTCGTGTCACCGAGAACAATACCTTCCTGAAAACCATGGCGCGTCTGGAAAGCATCACCGTGCTGCCAGCCGATGACAAAGGTCCGGTCTCCGTGACGAAAATCATCGACGGCGCTGAGCTGCTGATCCCAATGGCGGGTCTCGTCGACAAAGACGCTGAGCTGGCACGTCTGGCGAAAGAAGTGGCGAAAGTCGACGTGGAAATTGGCAAAATCGAAAGCAAACTGGCGAACGAAGGCTTTGTCGCCCGCGCGCCGGAAGCGGTCATCGCCAAAGAGCGTGAACGCCTGGTTGCTTTCGCCGATGCGAAGACCAAGCTGATTGAGCAGCAGGCGGTGATTGCGGCCCTGTAATGCTTTTACCCCTTACGCTTCAGGGCGTAAGGGGTATTCTTCCTGAAAACTCCTCGCTTGCACTCCCCTTTCTGCGGTGCTATTAACAGCAGTTGTGTGTCAATTTTTGTAATGAGTAATGCTATGAGCGTGATTACCCCCGTCGCGACGACGATGCGTCGGATCGCTGTGCAGGACAACCCGGCTATCGCCGCCGTTATCCGTACGGTTTCTGCCGAATATGGCCTGACGGCTGATAAAGGCTATACGGTTGCTGATCCAAATCTGGACGAGCTGTTCCAGCTTTACAGCCAGCCGGGCCATGCCTACTGGGTTATTGAGCAGAATGGCCAGGTGGTGGGCGGCGGCGGCGTTGCTCCGCTCAGCTGCAGCGAGCCGGATATCTGCGAGCTGCAGAAAATGTATTTCCTGCCATCTGTTCGCGGACAAGGCCTGGCGAAGAAACTGGCGCTGGTCGCACTCGACTATGCCCGCAATCAGGGTTTTACACGTTGTTACCTCGAAACAACCGCCTTCCTCAAAGAGGCCATCGGCCTGTATGAACATCTGGGCTTTGAGCATATTGATGCACCGCTGGGCTGCACCGGCCACGTCGATTGCGAAGTCAGGATGCTGAAAACGCTGTAAATACTTTTGCTGCCCTCTTCTGTTAAGCGGTGGTTAACTGAATGCTCTACACTCTCAGTTCACACCATAACGGGGGAAACACGATGTCGAAGATAAAAAGCTACGCCGCACCGCAGGCGGGTGCAGAACTTGAACTGTACGAGTACGATGCGGGCGAACTAAAAGCGGAAGACGTCGAAGTACAGGTTGATTACTGCGGGATCTGCCACTCGGATCTCTCCATGATCGACAACGAATGGGGCTTTTCAAGCTATCCACTGATCGCCGGACACGAAGTGATTGGCCGCGTCGTGGCGCTCGGCAGCGCTGCGCAGGACAAAGGCCTGAAAGTGGGCCAGCGCGTGGGTATTGGCTGGACGGCACGCAGCTGCGGTCATTGCGACGCCTGTATCAGCGGCAACCAGATCAACTGCCTTGAAGGCGCCGTTCCAACCATCCTCAACAAGGGCGGTTTTGCCGATAAACTGCGCGCCGACTGGCAGTGGGTCATTCCGTTGCCTGACAGCATTGATATCGAATCCGCAGGCCCGCTGCTGTGCGGCGGCATTACCGTCTTTAAACCGCTGCTGATGCACCATATCACCGCCACCAGCCGTGTGGGTGTGATTGGTATCGGGGGTCTCGGTCATATTGCCATCAAACTGCTGCACGCGATGGGCTGCGAAGTGACGGCATTCAGTTCTAACCCGGCGAAAGAGCAAGAAGTGCTGGCGATGGGAGCGGATAAAGTGGTGAACAGCCGCGATCCAGACGCGCTGAAAGCACTGGCGGGTCAATTCGATCTGATCATCAACACCGTTAATGTCGATCTCGACTGGCAGCCGTACTTTGAAGCACTGGCCTACGGCGGTAACTTCCATACGGTGGGTGCCGTGCTGAAGCCGCTGCCGGTTCCGGCGTTTACCCTGATCGGCGGGGATCGCAGCGTGTCCGGCTCTGCAACCGGCACGCCGTTCGAGTTGCGCAAACTGATGAAGTTCGCCGGGCGCACGAAAGTATCGCCAACCACCGAACTCTATCCGATGTCGAAAATCAACGAAGCGATCCAGCACGTGCGTGACGGCAAAGCCCGTTACCGTGTGGTGTTGAAAGCAGATTTTTAATGTGACACACCCCTCTCCTACAGGGAGAGGGCGCAAACACTAAAAACGGTAACGATTGTTACCGTTTTGCTTCTACCATGGCCTTAAACACCTCTGCCACCGCAACCGCTCCCGGATCCATTACCCCATCCAGATTCTCTTTATTCACATACGACGAACGTCCCGCGCCCGCTTTGCCCATTCTGGCCGTTGCCTCTGCGCCCTGCTGTGCCGCCTGCGCTGCCGCCTGAAGATCGTTTTTCTGCAACGTCTCCAGCGCCGGTTGTAGCGCATCGATCAGCGTGCGATCGCCGAGATCGGCCCCGCCATACTGCTTCATCTGTGCCAGCCCGCTCAGCAATGCATCCGCAAGCGATTGTCCGTCATGTAGCTTTTGTCCGGCTGCCGTGAAAAAGATCGACATTAATACGCCACTCGATCCGCCCATCACCGTTGCCAGCCGCTCGCCCACCAGCAGAAGTAATGTCGACACGTCGTTAAGAGGAAGGTTGTTCTCCTCCAGACGCTGCGCAATCTCCCGCGCCCCTTGCGCAAAGGTGGATCCGGTATCGCCATCCCCCACTTTCGCATCCAGCACGTTCAGACGGTTTTCCAGCTGAATCAACGTCTTTGTCACCACAGAGACATATTCGCCCACCTGCGGATTTGCAGACGGGGTAAACTCCACGCAGTCATGGATCGCGCTATGCTCCTGGGTACGCAGCGGGGCAAACGCCACCGGCTTCTGCCAGCCCAGCGTCTCAACCTCTTCATGAAGGGCTTTTTCGAACAGATCGTTTAGCTTCAGCAGCGTCAGCGAAAAGCCCTTCATATCCAGGGCGCTCACCAGCGGTGCCGGGCCAATCAGGTACGCCAGGTTATCTTTCAGTGCCGAGTGGGCCAGCTCTTTGGTGAGCAGAGCCATCTCAAGCGCTGATACGCCCCCCAGGTTATTGATCAACACTGCGAAGCGCCCGTCACCCGCCTTCGCCTTGAGCGGCGTCACCAGCGTGTCGATAATCGCTTTACTGTTCTGCGTATCCACGACGGAAGCCCCCGGCTCACCATGAATGCCCAGACCCAGCTCGACATGACCTTGCTTAATGCGCCCTTCTTCCTCGTCGCTTCCCGGCAGATTACACGTTTGCATCGCAACGCCCAGGCTCCAGAGGTTATCGCAGGCCTGTTGCGCAATATCACGCACTTCACTCAGCGATTTTCCGTGCTCTGCGGCATAACCCGCGATCTTATGAACCAGCGCCGTACCGGCAATGCCGCGCGGCTGTTTGTTGTCCGGCAGCGCAATATCGTCTGCCACAATGACCATCTCCACCTTCAGGCCGTAGCGTTTCGCCTTTTCTGCCGCCAGACCAAAATTCAGGCGGTCACCGGTGTAGTTTTTAACGATCAGCAGGCAGCCACGGTCACCCGTCACCGCCACAATGGCATTCAGCACCGCATCCACGCTCGGCGAGGCGAACAGATCGCCGCACACTGCTGCCGTCAACATACCTTTGCCGACAAACCCGGCGTGTGCAGGCTCGTGGCCGGAACCGCCACCGGAGATCACCGCCACGCGGCTCTTGTCCCAGTCGCTGCGGGCCATAATGCGAATGGCAGGATCAACATCAAGCTTGACGAGGTTACCGTGCGGAGCAGAAATCAGAATGCCTTCAATAGCATCGTTGACCAGTTGTTTGCGATTATTAAAAAAGAATCTGGACATACATTCTCAACTTGTTGTGAACCGTATGCAAAAGCATAGTCCGCGCTGGGTAATACGCCGCAAAGTAAGGAATTTTTAACGCCATTTTGCCGTCAGGTTGCCTATACTCCACCCAGGACTAAGAGAGGATGAGTATCATGAGTACACCATTGTTAATTGCCAGGACGCTGGAGAAAGAGCTGTTTTTACTGCCTGCGATGGCGAACCGACACGGCCTGATCACCGGTGCCACCGGGACGGGGAAAACCGTTACCCTGCAGAAGCTGGCCGAATCGCTCTCTGAGATTGGCGTGCCGGTCTTTATGGCCGATGTAAAAGGCGATTTAACCGGTGTGGCTCAGGAGGGGGCCCCCTCAGAAAAACTCCTTGAGCGTCTGAAAAATATCGGCGTCAATGATTGGACGCCGCACAACAACCCGGTAGTTGTCTGGGATATCTTTGGTGAGAAAGGTCATCCGGTACGTGCCACCGTCTCCGATCTTGGCCCGCTGCTGCTGGCCCGTCTTCTGAATCTCAACGATGTCCAGTCCGGGGTGTTGAACATCATCTTCCGTATTGCCGACGATCAGGGGCTGCTGCTGCTCGATTTCAAAGATCTGCGCGCCATAACCCAATATATCGGCGATAACGCTAAATCCTTCCAGAACCAGTACGGCAACATCAGCAGTGCCTCCGTGGGGGCCATTCAGCGCGGGTTACTGACGCTGGAGCAACAGGGTGCAGAACATTTCTTCGGCGAGCCGATGCTCGATATCAAAGACTGGATGCGCACAGACAGCAACGGCAAAGGCATCATCAACATTCTCAGCTCAGAGAAGCTCTATCAGATGCCGAAACTCTACGCCGCCAGCCTGCTGTGGATGCTCTCTGAACTTTACGAACAGCTGCCGGAGGCGGGCGACCTTGAGAAGCCGAAGCTGGTGTTCTTCTTCGACGAAGCGCACCTGCTGTTCAACGATGCGCCGCAGGTGCTGCTGGACAAAATCGAGCAGGTTATCCGGCTGATCCGCTCCAAAGGCGTCGGCGTGTGGTTTGTTTCGCAAAACCCGTCGGATATCCCCGATAACGTGCTGGGGCAGCTCGGTAATCGCGTCCAGCACGCCCTGCGTGCCTTTACGCCAAAAGATCAGAAAGCCGTCAAAGCTGCCGCACAAACCATGCGCGCGAACCCGGCCTTTGATACCGAAGCGGCGATTCAGGCGCTGGGTACCGGTGAGGCGCTGATCTCCTTCCTGGATGCCAAAGGCAGCCCGTCCATTGTGGAACGCGCCATGGTGATTGCCCCTTGCTCGCGAATGGGGCCGGTAACGGACGATGAGCGCAACGGACTGATTAACCACTCCCCGGTTTACGGGAAATACGAAGATGAAGTGGATCGCGAATCTGCCTTCGAGATGCTGCAAAAAGGGGTACAGGCCACCACCGACTCGCAGGACGCCCCACCCGCCAGGGGGCAGTCAGTCGCGGTGGATGACGGCATTCTGGGCGGGCTGAAAGACATTTTGTTTGGCAGTACCGGGCCGCGCGGCGGCAAGCGCGATGGCGTTGTACAGACGATGGCGAAAAGCGCCGCGCGGCAGGTCACGAATCAGATAGTGCGCGGCATGCTGGGGAGTCTGTTAGGCGGTCGCCGCCGGTAGCGGAGCGACCCACGGCCGTCCCAGCGCCGAGCCCTGCACACCGTGCTCATGCAGATAGCGGTCAATCTCCACCATCCCCGTCCAGCGGTTCTCACACCATAGCGGTGCCAGAAGCGTTGGACGGCGGGCGCTGGCGGAGATACGGTGATAGACAATCTCGGGCGGCGTATGACGGATCATCTCCCCTGCCGTTACCGTATACTCGTCGAGTGCGATGCCGTTTAACCGCCCGGCTTGCCAGGCTTTGGCCATAATGCTGCCCTGCACAATATGCAGCGGGTGCAGCTTGAGCCCGTCCACGCCTGTCTCAACGACTTTTTCCAGCGTCTCCAGGCCATGCTGCTGCCCTTCTCCCGGCAGGCCGACAATCAGATGCGTGCAGACTTTCAGGCCACGTTCGCGGGCCAGGCGGGTGGTGCGCTGATAGCAGGCAAAATCGTGGCCGCGATTAATACGGTGCAGGGTTTTGTCATGCGCGCTTTGCAGGCCTAGTTCCAGCCAGATCTCATAGCCCTGCTCTTTATACTCGCTGAGTAAATCCAGCACCGCGTCGGGCACGCAGTCCGGACGCGTACCGACACACAGCCCGACAATGTTCGCCTGAGCGACCGCCTGTTGATACATCGAACGCAGCACCTGCACTTCCGCCCATGTGCTGGTGTAGGCCTGGAAATAGGCCAGATACTGCTTTGCCCGGTTCACAAGACGGGCCTGATGCGCGAGCTGTTCCGCGATAGATTTATGCTGCTGCGCCTCGTCCGCAAAGGAGGCCACGTTACAGAAGGTGCAGCCGCCGCGCCCGAGCGTACCATCGCGATTCGGGCAGCTAAAACCGCCATGCAGCGTCAGCTTGTGAACCTTTTGCCCGTAGCGCTGCAAAAGATCCCCACCAAACATATTGACTAATTTCTGTAACTGCATAATCTGATAGACCGTCCCGAAGAAAGGGGACAAGCCTGCCATTTTTAGCCACCATCGGCGATGACCTGGATCAATCGCCCTGGCTGGCTTTTATCTATTTGAATAACTAATCAAGATTACTGCAATTTCATTCACGCCAAATGTGATTACTTTTCCTTATGTTCTGATTGTTTTTTTTATTTATAACGCCAACACTGAAAAACAGTGACTTTATGCGGGTTTAAACCGCACAGCAGTTTATTATCCTGCCATAAAACCGCTATTCAGCACGCTGCATCAATAATACCGCTTTCATATAGTGAGTCAGATCACACTCCGCTGCGACTTCGCAGGGCGTTTAGTGGTTGTAAAAATAGTTAAATATCTTTTAAATACAATTCATTAGCTTATCTATAGCACATTTTTGTATAAATAAGATTGCCATTTGACCTGTGTACCAATTCCCGATAAGTTGGAAATCCGCTGGAAGCTTTCTGGATGAGCGGCCTGCTCATCATATTTATGCAGTAATTGAGATTCCCTCTGAAGCAAGTCCTCAAACTTGTTTACCTGCGCGAAAGGATGAAAAGAGGGCGAATGCGAGGTCCGCGTATGAAACGCAAACCCCGTCGCCATGCTCTTTCTGTGCCTGTGCGCCACGGTTCAGTGGGAAGCCCGACGAGCCTGGGGAGGTTCACTGATATGTTGTACGATAAATCCCTTGAGAAGGATAACTGTGGTTTCGGCCTGATCGCCCACATAGAAGGCGAACCTAGCCACAAGGTAGTGCGTACTGCTATTCACGCACTGGCCCGTATGCAGCACCGTGGTGCCATCCTTGCCGATGGTAAAACCGGCGACGGTTGCGGCCTGCTGCTACAAAAACCGGATCGTTTCTTCCGTATCGTGGCGGAAGAGCGCGGCTGGCGTTTAGCCAAAAACTACGCTGTCGGTATGCTGTTCCTGAATCAGGATCCTGAAAAAGCTGCCGCCTCACGCCGCATCGTTGAAGAAGAACTTCAGCGTGAAACCCTGTCTATTGTCGGCTGGCGCGATGTGCCAACCAACGAAGGGGTGCTCGGTGAAATCGCCCTCTCCTCGCTGCCTCGTATTGAACAGATTTTTGTTAATGCGCCTGCTGGCTGGCGTCCACGTGATATGGAACGCCGTCTGTTTATCGCCCGCCGCCGCATTGAAAAGCGTCTCCAGGACGATAAAGAGTTCTACGTCTGTAGCCTCTCGAACCTGGTGAACATCTATAAAGGTCTGTGTATGCCGGCTGACCTGCCGCGCTTCTACCTGGACCTGGCGGACCTGCGTCTGGAATCGGCCATTTGCCTGTTCCACCAGCGCTTCTCCACCAACACCGTTCCACGCTGGCCGCTGGCACAGCCGTTCCGCTATCTGGCGCACAACGGCGAGATCAACACCATCACCGGTAACCGCCAGTGGGCGCGCGCCCGTACCTATAAGTTCCAGACCCCACTGATCCCGGACCTGCATGATGCTGCGCCGTTCGTTAACGAAACCGGCTCTGACTCCAGCTCCATGGATAACATGCTGGAGCTGCTGCTGGCAGGCGGCATGGATATCGTGCGTGCCATGCGTCTGCTCGTGCCACCGGCCTGGCAGAACAATCCGGATATGGATCCGGAGCTGCGCGCATTCTTTGACTTTAACTCCATGCACATGGAGCCATGGGATGGCCCGGCGGGCATCGTCATGTCCGACGGTCGTTTTGCCGCCTGTAACCTGGACCGTAACGGTCTGCGTCCGGCGCGCTACGTCATCACCAAAGACAAGCTCATCACCTGCGCCTCAGAAGTCGGTATCTGGGATTACCAGCCTGACGAAGTGGTTGAGAAAGGCCGTGTTGGGCCGGGCGAGCTGATGGTTATCGATACCCGCGGTGGGCGTATTCTGCACTCCGCTGAAACAGACAACGATCTGAAGAGCCGCCATCCCTATAAAGAGTGGATGGAGAAAAACGTGCGCCGTCTGGTGCCGTTCGAAGATCTGCCGGACGAAGAAGTGGGCAGCCGCGAGCTGGACGACGATACGCTGGCAAGCTTCCAGAAGCAGTTTAACTACAGTGCGGAAGAGCTGGATTCCGTCATCCGCGTGCTTGGTGAAAACGGCCAGGAGGCTGTCGGCTCCATGGGTGACGATACCCCGTTTGCCGTGCTCTCCAGCCAGCCGCGTGTAATTTATGACTATTTCCGTCAACAGTTTGCGCAGGTGACCAACCCGCCAATCGACCCGCTGCGTGAAGCCCACGTCATGTCATTGGCAACAAGCATTGGTCGCGAGATGAACGTCTTCTGCGAGGCAGAAGGCCAGGCTCACCGCCTGACCTTTAAATCGCCGATCCTGCTTTACTCCGATTTCAAACAGCTCACCACGCTGAAAGAGGATCACTACCGTGCAGACACGCTCGATATTACCTTCGACGTGACCGAAGCGACCCTCGAAGAGACGGTGAACGCGCTGTGTGACAAAGCGGAACAGATGGTGCGTAACGGCACCGTTCTGCTGGTGCTGTCTGACCGTAACATTGCGAAGAACCGCCTGCCGGTGCCTGCGCCAATGGCGGTGGGGGCTATCCAGACGCGTCTGGTCGATAAGAGCCTGCGCTGCGACGCCAACATCATTGTTGAAACCGCAAGCGCACGCGATCCGCACCACTTTGCCGTGCTGTTAGGCTTTGGTGCGACGGCGATCTATCCATACCTGGCCTACGAAACGCTGGCTCGTCTGGTGGACACCCGTGCGATCGACAAAGATTACCGTACCGTGATGCTGAACTACCGTAACGGCATCAACAAAGGCCTTTACAAGATCATGTCCAAAATGGGCATCTCGACCATCGCCTCTTACCGCTGCTCGAAGCTGTTTGAAGCGGTTGGCCTGCATAACGACGTGGCAAACCTCTGCTTCCAGGGCGTGGTCAGCCGCATCGGTGGAGCCGGTTTTGCCGACTTCCAGCAGGATCTGGTGAACCTGTCTAAGCGCGCCTGGCTGGCACGTAAGCCGCTGGAGCAAGGTGGTCTGCTGAAGTACGTTCACGGCGGTGAGTATCACGCCTACAACCCGGACGTGGTGCGCACGCTGCAGCAGGCCGTCCAGAGCGGCGAGTACAGCGATTATCAGCAGTATGCTGAGCTGGTGAACAACCGCCCGGCAGCCACGCTGCGCGATCTGCTGGCGCTGAACCCTGGTGATGAAGCGGTCAGCATCGACGACGTAGAGCCTGCGTCTGAGCTGTTCAAACGCTTTGACACCGCTGCTATGTCCATCGGCGCATTAAGCCCGGAAGCCCACGAGGCGCTGGCCGAAGCGATGAACAGCATCGGCGGTAACTCTAACTCCGGTGAAGGCGGTGAAGATCCTGCCCGCTACGGCACCAATAAAGTGTCCCGTATCAAGCAGGTGGCATCTGGTCGCTTTGGCGTAACGCCAGCGTACCTGGTCAACGCCGACGTCATTCAGATTAAAGTCGCTCAGGGGGCAAAACCGGGCGAAGGCGGTCAGTTACCGGGTGATAAAGTCACCCCGTACATCGCCAAACTGCGTTACTCGGTACCGGGCGTGACGCTGATCTCCCCGCCGCCGCACCACGATATCTACTCTATCGAGGATCTGGCGCAGCTGATTTTCGACCTGAAACAGGTCAACCCGAAAGCGATGATTTCCGTGAAGCTGGTTTCCGAACCGGGCGTCGGCACCATCGCGACCGGTGTGGCGAAAGCCTATGCGGATCTCATCACCATCGCCGGTTATGACGGTGGTACTGGTGCAAGCCCGCTCTCTTCCGTGAAATACGCGGGTTGTCCGTGGGAGCTGGGCCTGGTGGAAACCCAACAGGCGCTGGTGGCAAACGGTCTGCGTCATAAGATCCGTCTGCAGGTGGACGGCGGTCTGAAAACCGGCCTCGACATCATCAAAGCGGCGATTCTGGGTGCGGAAAGCTTCGGCTTTGGTACCGGCCCGATGGTTGCGCTGGGCTGTAAATACCTGCGTATTTGCCACCTGAACAACTGTGCGACCGGCGTTGCAACCCAGGACGAGAAGCTGCGTAAGAACCACTATCACGGCCTGCCGTTCAAAGTGACAAACTACTTTGACTTCATCGCCCGTGAAACCCGCGAGCTGATGGCGCAACTGGGTGTAAAACGTCTGGTGGATCTGATTGGCCGTACCGACCTGCTGAAAGAGCTGGACGGTTTCACTGCCAAACAGCAGAAACTGGATCTGGGCAAGCTGCTGGAAACGGCCGAGCCGCATCCGGGTAAGGCGGTCTACTGCACCGAGAACAACCCGCCGTTCGACAATGGCGTGCTGAACGCGCAGCTACTGCAGCAGGCGAAGCCATATGTGGATGAGAAGCAGAGCAAAACGTTCTGGTTTGATATCCGCAACACCGACCGCTCTGTGGGCGCGTCGCTCTCTGGTTACATCGCGCAAACGCACGGCGATCAGGGGCTGGCAGCGGATCCGATCACCGCGCACTTCAGCGGTACGGCGGGTCAGAGCTTCGGCGTGTGGAATGCCGGCGGCGTTGAGCTGTACCTGACCGGCGATGCTAACGACTACGTCGGTAAAGGCATGGCGGGTGGTCTGCTGGCGGTGCGTCCTCCAGTGGGCTCTGCTTTCCGCAGTCACGAGGCCAGCATCATCGGTAACACCTGTCTTTACGGCGCGACCGGTGGCCGTCTGTTTGCCGCGGGCCGTGCGGGTGAGCGTTTTGCGGTGCGTAACTCCGGTGCTATCACCGTGGTGGAAGGCATTGGCGATAACGGCTGTGAATACATGACGGGAGGGATTGTTTGCGTGCTGGGTAAAACCGGCGTGAACTTTGGCGCAGGCATGACGGGCGGTTTTGCATACGTCCTGGATGAAGATGGTGAGTTCCGCAAACGCGTGAACCCAGAACTGGTGGAAGTGCTGGACGTTGATACGCTGGCGATCCACGAAGAACATCTGCGCGGTTTGATTACCGAACACGTGCAGCATACCGGTTCTTCGCGCGGCGAAGAGATCCTGGCGAACTGGCCAGCGTTCTCTGCGAAATTCGCGCTGGTTAAACCGAAGTCCAGCGATGTTAAAGCCCTGTTGGGTCACCGTAGTCGTAGCGCAGCAGAGCTGCGTGTGCAGGCGCAGTAAGGAATTCAGATGAGCCAGAACGTATACCAGTTTATCGACCTGCAGCGTGTTGATCCGCCAAAGAAACCGCTGAAGATCCGTAAAATTGAATTTGTAGAAATCTATGAGCCGTTTTCAGAAGGCCAGGCCAAAGCACAGGCAGACCGCTGCCTGTCCTGCGGTAACCCTTACTGTGAGTGGAAATGTCCGGTCCATAACTACATCCCTAACTGGCTGAAGCTGGCCAACGAAGGGCGTATTTTTGAAGCCGCCGAGCTTTCTCACCAGACCAACACCCTGCCAGAAGTGTGCGGCCGCGTGTGTCCGCAGGACCGTCTGTGTGAAGGCTCCTGTACGCTGAACGACGAGTTTGGCGCGGTGACCATCGGTAACATTGAGCGCTACATCAACGATAAAGCGTTTGAGATGGGCTGGCGTCCGGATATGACTGGCGTGAAGCAAACCGACAAGCGCGTGGCGATCATCGGCGCGGGTCCGGCGGGCCTGGCCTGTGCAGATGTCCTGACCCGTAACGGCGTGAAGGCGGTGGTCTTTGACCGTCATCCGGAAATCGGCGGCCTGCTGACCTTCGGTATCCCGGCCTTCAAGCTGGAGAAAGAGGTTATGACCCGCCGCCGTGAAATCTTCACCGGCATGGGCATTGAGTTCAAACTGAATGTAGAAGTGGGCCGCGACGTGCAGCTCGACGATCTGCTGAAGGATTACGACGCCGTGTTCCTGGGCGTGGGTACCTATCAGTCCATGCGTGGCGGGCTCGAGAACGAAGACGCGCCAGGCGTGTACGACGCGCTGCCGTTCCTGATAGCCAACACCAAGCAGATCATGGGATATGGCGAAACGGCCGATGAGCCTTACGTCAGCATGGAAGGCAAACGCGTGGTGGTGCTGGGCGGTGGTGACACCGCGATGGACTGCGTGCGTACCTCCATTCGTCAGAACGCGGCGCACGTAATCTGTGCTTACCGTCGTGACGAAGAGAACATGCCGGGCTCAAAACGCGAAGTGAAAAACGCGCGTGAAGAGGGCGTGGAGTTCCAGTTCAACATCCAGCCTCTGGGTATTGAAGTGAATGCCAACGGTAAAGTGAGCGGCGTGAAGATGGCGCGCACCGAGATGGGTGCCCCGGATGCCAAAGGCCGCCGTCGCGCGGAGATCGTGGCTGGTTCTGAGCACGTGATCCCGGCTGACGCGGTCGTCATGGCGTTCGGTTTCCGTCCTCACAGCATGGAGTGGCTGGCGAAGCACAGCGTTGAGCTGGATTCGCAGGGTCGTATTATCGCGCCAGAAGGCAGCGACAATGCGTTCCAGACCAGCAACCCGAAAATCTTCGCCGGTGGTGATATCGTTCGTGGTTCTGACCTGGTGGTGACGGCAATTGCCGAAGGCCGTAAGGCGGCAGACGGTATACTGAACTATCTGGAAGTGTAAAAAATGGCCCGGCGATTGCCGGGCCAACTTTTATTTTTTAAGCAGTTGCCAGGTTAAATCGGTCTCCAGCGCGGTTTGATCCGAAATATGGTTAAACGCGCTGTCATTGAGCACCGGGAAAATGGTGACGGTAAAGTTCATCTGCTGGCCGCTGGGTACCCTGCCGTTTTCAACCGCCACGACAGCCTCGTTATTGCGGATATAGAGCGATGACCCATTATCAGTATCCGGCGTAAAATTCACCTGATCCGTTGTTTTCCCTACGTTGTAGCTTTTACCATCCAGCGTCAGGTTGCTGACCTTTATCGCCACACCACCGTTCTGACCAAACTGAAAACGCCCTTTCTGACCAGAAGCCCCCTGTAACAGCGTCGCCATCTGCTGTTTTTCCGGGCAATAGACGCTGACATTTATGTCTTTTTCCGGCATTTTGTTCCAGCTCTGCTGGCTGGTGACAATGCTGTCACGCCGCATCTGATGATAATCCACAACCGGCTGAGAGAGCGTTAGCTGACAATCGTCAGCATAAGAAAGGCACGGTAAAGCAAGCAGCAATAGCGCAGCCAGACGTTGAATGTTCATCGACATACTCCGTTAACTTCTTCGTAAAACGCGTCTTCGTCGTGCTTTTCAGGAAGCGTAAAATCAAGTTTGCACAGACGGTTATTGTCATCATCAACGGCATAAAGCGCGCTAATCTGATCGGCATCGTTCAGGAAGACATGTCCGTCATCAACCACCGTCACCACGTAGTTATTTTTATCATCCACCACCGACAGACCTTTCGTCAGCGGCTTCCCGTCGGCCTGCTTAATACGTAACATCACGCGGCGACTGTTCAATACTTTAAAGCTCACTTCGCTTACCGAGCCATGTGCAGCAGCAATATATTTGGTCCCGTTCGCCAGGGTCATGCTCTGCGGTAGCTTGTTCGCATCCACTTCGATACGTGAGTTACGCCATTCAGTCAGGCCGGGAATGACAGCCTGGCCCCAGCGGTCGGTCCAGACGGTGCCCTGCGGCGTAGTGATCTCAACGCCCGCTTTCGGTTCGCTGAGTCTGGCGATGGCAAACGTGTCCTTGATGGAATACGGCGAGAAGGTCACACCGTCTTTGTGCATCGCAATGCCGCCAGACAGGGTCGCATTGTAGTTACGCTGATGATCGCCGCTGGTACCGCCCCCGACGCTAAGCTGGGTGTAGTGAAGATTAGTGTTGATGTTGCCGTTGAAGCTGTTTTCCTGTGATTCGTCATCACGATCGGCAGAAATATAGTAGTTGGTGTTCTCCCCCAGCGACCCGCTGTTCGCCAGACCATAGCTGGTGCTGTCGCCCTGCTTACGCATATACGAACTCAGGCTCTGCGAACCGCCTAATGGAATGCTGAGGTTGATATAGAGCAGATCGTCGTCCTGGTCGTCATCCGTGCTGCCCACTGCGCTTTGCCAGTTCACGTTGATTGAAGCGTATTTGAAGGTTTTCCCCCACGACAGAAGCAAGTAGCGGGAATCTTCGCCGTCTCCTGCGGCTTGGTTGTAGCTCAGGCCCGCGCTAAATGCCCCGGCCAATTCTGTGGACCAACGTACGTTGGCCGAATAACTGTTGTCATAGCCCTGATAATCATCATCCATGGCATCTGCGAGTTCACGATAATCACCGCTGTAATGCGCCACGCTGGCAGACAGGCCGACATTCTCAGTCAACGAGTAATCGCTCTGGAGTTCGTTTTTGATACCGTTATTACTGTCGCCAAATTGCGCGTTGCTGGCGGCCATACTGGTAGAGACGTTCCAGCCATCGGTAACCATAAATTCTGTGCGCGCCCCCGCGGCCTGGTAATCTTCGGCCACCACGCCGGAGGCAAGCAGGTTCATCCAGGGGAAAATTCGCCAGCCATCGGATACGTTGAACACCAGCGGATCGCTGTAGTCACTGTCTATACCACGCACCTGGCCCGCCGAAACGGTCAGGCCGTTTGGTTTTGAAAGATTTCGGGCTTTTACGGATGCGGCGGGAACAATGTAGCGGTTGGTCGAACCGTCGGACTCCACAACGGTGACGTCAAGATCGACGTTGTTACGGACCATCGGGACGTCATCCAGCGTGAACGGGCCCGCCGGGACTAACGTGTTAAAAATGAGTCTTCCGTTTTGACGCACTTCAACGCGCGCCTGCGAGGTTCGGGCAATACCGGATACGCTCACCCCCGAACTGTCTTTCTGCAGACCGCTGGTCGGCATTAACTGCACACCGGTAATCGGGACGCCGCTTAACACATCTGACATGGCGTTAATTTCCCCCACCTGCATGGTCAGGCGTTGAGGAACAAACACATGCTCTGCGTAGGTATAAATACTCTCTGCGTTTCGGTTGCCGTTGTCATCCGTCAGGATATAGCGGCTGCGTAGCGACCAGTCCATCGCGTTGAAGCCCGCCTCCAGGCTTGCCTGTGAGTAACGGTTACTGCTGCTGTCACTTCCGCTGTATTCGTTTTTGGTGCTGAAGAGCGAGTAGTTAAGCATGCCTGCCGTGCCGCCATGCTGGAAATTTTTGACATCAGCGCTCAGGCTGTTAAGTGCTTCCGCTGGCAGATAAAGCTCGACCGCTTCCTGGTTTGGCAAGGGATTGATCACCGCCTGAGCGTAATCGCTACGCAGATCATGGCAGGTCTCATTCGCCTTTATGGGCACCGGCATGAGACCTGCAAATTCCATGAAGTCGTTATCAACGCACATCGTTCCGTCTTCACTGAAGCGTACGGCCGCTGTTCCGCGATCGTTACCGTTCACTTTGACAGAAACGGAATGCGTCCCCGGTAAAAAGCGCGGCGCTTGTGCAAAATAGCGGTTTAGATCGGCCCCAAGACCACGTGATTTCAGGATATCAGTATCAAACGTCACCTCCCTCGCGTGGAGGGAGGGAGCATCAAGCAACATCAGAGGTATTGCGCTATAAATCACAGCGCGCACAAAAAGTGCAAGTTGGCTTTTTTTACGCACCGCCATAATCCTTTATTTTTTATTGAGATCCGAGATAAAGCTGGGCACTTCGACCCCATAGCGGCTGGCCGGGAAAAACTTAACTTTCGTGTTTCCACTGACGGATTTGCCCATAGAAACCGTCATGGTTTCACCGGGTAAAATGTAGGTTTTGGCAAGCGATCCGCTGATGCCTGAAGGCTGCAGCACCACGTTCTGTGCCAGACGCACAACATATTTGCTTGGGTTTTTTACCGTGACGGACGTGCCTGACGCGGTCCATTCGAGGAATTTCCACGCATCGGTTACCACGGCCAGCTTCGCAGGGCGAATCAGTACGGGCAGGTCCTGACGAATATTGATGCCAATTTTCACTTTATTGTCATCGCTCTTCGGCGGGATCCCTTCAAAGGTCACACGCTTGTAGTGCTCAACGTCCAGCGGTTTGCTGGTTTGCAGGATGAAGCGCAATTGCTGAGTCTGACCGGGCTCGAGTCGTACCACAGGCTGAGTCGTGACGAGTTTCAGGCCTTTATCATCCGGCAGATCCACCACGTCGGTGTACAGTAGCGACGGATGGCTATCGGTATTTTTGACGTTGATGGTGCCACTGTGGGTCGCTTCATCAATCACCAGCAGACTGGTTTCTGGCACCATACCGGCTGCATGTACGCCAAACTGTGCAGAGAATAAAGCTGCGGCAGCGAGTGTTTTAAATAAAACCTTTTTAGAGCATGTCATATGTATATTCCTTGAAAGCACTACTTAACATTCCGTGTTGATGGCGCTTATTTTTGAGAGAAAGCGTATTCCCTCTGCATTAAATTTAACTCACTTTAAATTTGAAAGAATTACAGATACTTTAGGCTGATCGTCAACTGACCATCCAGCCGGGTATCATCGGTAATGGCAAGCGTTGTGGTATTCTGAATAGCCAGAGACGTTACCAGCGGAAATGTTGCTGTCTGGAAAGCAAGCGGGTCAATACTTCCCGCTAATGCGACGGTAATATTACGATTATTTTCACCCTGACTTGAACCATCAGTACTCTTAGCCCAGGTCGTTGAGCCATTCTGCTGATATATTGGATCGACAGATTTTCCGTCTGCAGTAACGCTATTCACCTTCATAAACATGGCATAAGAGCCAATATTTACCGTGCCTGCTTTGCCAACGCCATAGGTCTGGTTAGTCGCACTCTGTGCCCCACCCGTAAATGTACCGGCAGAAACGGTTAATCCTGCGTTAGAGTCGGCGCGATCGTCTATCATATTCCAGGCCACTTTTGTTGCTGCCGTGCAGGTGATGGTGAGATCGATATTCCGTTGCCCTAACTGGTTCACCGCCGTAGAGGACAATTCACCTAAGCGGATATTTCCATAGTCAACCACGCCGCCATTGCTAAATTCAGGAGTACAGGCCGAGGCTGTCAGCGTCCCTTTAATTTTCAATATCGCGGTTTCAGCGGCAAACGTAGAGTTTACGCAAAGGAATAATGCTGTAGCCAATAGAATTTTTTTCACGAGTTAATCCATAACTTATGATTTAAAGAAAATAAAATTCGACTGAATTCATCCTTGATAGTCGCTATTACCTCCGTTTGCAAAATGCATGGTGCGATAATATAGAAATCATAAATACATGCAACTTAGGTTTATTAACTTTTCTTTTTAGATTTACTCAAACAATAGGCAGGGTTTATAAAACAGAGGTTTCCAGTTCTTTTTAGACCATTTGTATTCAGAATAATTATTGCTTGCGATGATTTATTTTCGCTGGCTTTGTATTCCAAAATTTCTGTCATATAGAATAAAGCATTGCACTGTCTTAATTTTGTACAAATCTATACATAGAAAAAATATTCGTTCAACAGGCGCTTAATCTTTACATCGACAAAAAAAATCCAGCCGACTGAGGAGGGCTGGATTTTATAATGGATGACGCTTATTTTACCACTCTGAGAGCCGGACGCCCGCCGCGTGGTGGCGGATCGTCATCAGGATCGTTTTCATCCTGGCGGTCAGGTTTGTCGCCGTCAATAACCGACATCACCGTGTCGCTGTCTCGCTCCCCGGTTGCATCGTCTTCATTCAGGCTGGCAACGTCTTCATCGTAAGCCGCTTCCGGCTCGAACATCGTACCCGCGCCGTTTTCCCGCGCGTAGATAGCCAGCACCGCGGCCAGCGGCACGGAAACCTGACGCGGTACGCCGCCGAAACGCGCGTTAAAACGCACTTCGTCGTTCGCCAGTTCAAGA
Organism: Enterobacter sp. A8; assembly: GCF_004296595.1. NCBI lineage: Bacteria > Pseudomonadati > Pseudomonadota > Gammaproteobacteria > Enterobacterales > Enterobacteriaceae > Enterobacter > Enterobacter sp. A8. The sequence goes on along the minus strand of NZ_SCMF01000003.1, from coordinate 51,136 downwards.
TTACCCACCGCACGGGGGGCAATGTTCAAAACGATCTGTCCGTCACGCGCGTATTCCATCGGAACCAGCACGCCCGGCAACGTCACATCCACAACCAGGTGCGGCGTGAGCTGGTTATCCAGCAGCCATTCATAGAAGGCGCGCAGCAGATACGGACGGCGTGGTGAAAGTTGTGGCATTTCCACAGTCATTAGCCTCGGCCGAGACGCATTTCACGTTCCGGTTCAGTTAAGGATGCCAGGAAGGAGTCGCGTTCAAAGACGCGGGTCATATAGCCTTTCAGCTCTTTTGCGCCCGGGCCGCTGAATTCAACGCCAAGTGTCGGCAGGCGCCACAGCAGCGGTGCCAGGTAGCAGTCCACCAGGCTGAACTCATCGCTCAGGAAGAACGGTTTCTGGCCGAACACAGGGGCAATCGCCAGCAGCTCTTCACGCAGTTGTTTACGTGCAGCGTCTGCTTCTGAAGCAGAGCCGTTTTCGATCACGTTCATCAGCGTGTACCAGTCTTTCTCGATACGCTGCATGTACAGGCGGCTTTCGCCACGCGCCACAGGGTAAACAGGCATCAGCGGTGGATGCGGGAAACGCTCATCCAGGTATTCCATAATGATACGGGATTCCCACAGGGTCAGCTCGCGATCCACCAGCGTTGGTACACTTTGGCTCGGGTTGAGATCGATCAGATCCTGAGGTGGGTTATCCTTTTCCACATGCTCGATCTCAAAACTGACACCCTTCTCGGCCAGCACGATACGAACCTGATGGCTATAAATGTCAGTAGGACCAGAAAACAGCGTCATTACCGAACGTTTGTTGGCAGCGACAGCCATGAAAACCTCCAGGTATATTCAGAATTTTTACTGCTACCGGCCCGGTGGGGCCAGCCAGATGATGTAGCGCCCATCCCAGAGAAGACACATTGTTCAAGAATCGAACAAAAATCGAGTATTCACCGATATTTGGGCAGAAAATTGGATGATAGTTTACCAGATTTTGATGGCTTTGTGGTGAGGGGATTCTGGAAATGCGGAAAAAGAGGAGATATATGCATTGATAATGTGGATAACCTGAGCATTACCCATAAAAAAACCCGCCGAAGCGGGTTTTTCGCCAATCGTTCTGCGTGAGCAGAAAATGATTAACGTTTGGAGAACTGTGGACGACGACGTGCTTTACGCAGACCCACTTTCTTACGTTCAACCTGACGAGCATCACGAGTAACGAAGCCAGCTTTACGCAGTTCAGAACGCAGGGATTCGTCGTACTCCATCAGAGCGCGGGTGATACCGTGACGGATCGCACCTGCCTGACCGGAGATACCACCACCTTTAACGGTGATGTACAGATCCAGTTTTTCTACCATATCAACCAGTTCCAGCGGCTGGCGAACTACCATGCGGGCAGTTTCGCGACCGAAGTACTGTTCCAGAGAACGCTGGTTGATTACGATTTTACCGTTGCCCGGTTTGATGAACACGCGAGCTGCGGAACTTTTGCGGCGACCAGTGCCGTAGTATTGATTTTCAGCCATTGCCTATAATCCCGATTAGATGTCAAGAACTTGCGGTTGCTGTGCCGCGTGGTTGTGCTCGTTACCTGCGTAAACTTTCAGTTTACGGAACATAGCACGACCCAGCGGGCCTTTTGGCAGCATGCCTTTAACCGCGATTTCAATCACACGCTCAGGACGGCGAGCAATCATCTCTTCAAAGGTCGCTTCTTTGATACCACCGATGTGGCCAGTGTGGTGGTAGTACATTTTGTCTTCGCGCTTGTTGCCGGTTACAGCAACTTTTTCTGCGTTCAGAACGATGATGTAGTCACCAGTATCAACGTGCGGAGTGTATTCCGCTTTGTGCTTACCGCGCAGGCGACGAGCCAGTTCAGTAGCCAGACGGCCCAGAGTTTTACCGGTCGCGTCAACAACATACCAGTCGCGTTGTACGGTTTCTGGTTTAGCTGTAAAAGTTTTCATTAAAAGCTTACCCAAATAATAAGTTACACGTTGGTGAACACCCAAACGTTTAGTCAGTTGAGGTTCACACGACAAAGTCCGGCAAACCTACCCCTTCGAATAGCTCATGCCGACACATAGAAAGTTTCGGGAAAAAAACCTTCTCGTAACGTGGGGTCGCAAGATTATAGAGAAGTTGAGGTCAAAGATCGACCCTTAAATGTGATTTGGAATGGGTTTTTCGGGGGGCGAGTTTTTGCGGTCCGGTGCCCTCACCCCCAGCCCCTCTCCCACGGGGAGAGGGTAGCATTTAAGGCATATGCTCCAGCTTCAGGTATTCCTCGCTTTGCATCTCCTGCAGGCGCGACAGGCAGCGCTGGAACTCAAACTTCAAACGTTCCCCCTGATACACCTCATATAAAGGCACCTCGGCGCTCACCACCAGCTTGACGTGGCGTTCGTAAAACTCGTCCACCAGCGCAATGAAGCGTCGCGCTTCGCTTTCCATCAGCCGTGTCATGACGGGTACATCCAGCAGCATCACCGTGTGGAACAGGCGCGAAAGGGCGATGTAGTCGTGCTGACTGCGGGCATCCACGCACAGCGTTGCAAAAGAGACCGCCAGCGTTTGGTTTTCAACACCGAGCGTAGGCAACGGACGATGGTTAATCTCCAGCGTCGGGGCGTTTTCGCGCTTTGCTCCCGCCAGCGCCAGCCACAGTTTATCCATCTGGCGGGTGGTCTCGGCATTCAGCGGTGAGAGCCACAGGTGCGCCTGAGTCAGCGTGCGCAAACGGTAATCCACGCCCGCATCAACATTCATAATGTCACAATACTGTTTGATGGCATCAATGGCAGGCAGGAAACGCGCCCGCTGGAGGCCGTTACGATACAGCTCATCCGGCGGAATATTCGAGGTGGCGACCAGCGTGATGCCGCGGGCAAACAGCGCTTTCATCAGGCCGCCCAACAGCATGGCATCGGTGATATCCGAAACAAAAAACTCATCGAAACAGAGGACGTCCGTTTCGGCCTTAAACCTGTCAGCCACAATCTCCAGCGGATCGCTTTTGCCCTGCAGCGCCGTTAACTCTTCATGCACCCGCAGCATAAAGCGGTGGAAGTGCAGGCGTTGTTTACGCTCACCCGGCAGGCTCTGATAAAACAGATCCATCAACCAGGTTTTCCCGCGACCGACACCGCCCCACATATATAAACCGCGTGCCGGAGCGTTAGCCTGTGGCTCTTTTTTTCCGAGCAGCCGGCTCAATGCCGCCTTCAGCCCACCGCTCTGCCCTGCTTCCGCAGGTTTTGCCGTAAGCTCATGGAAAAGGGTATCCAGACGGTTAACCGCTTCACGTTGAACGTCATCCGGCTGATGTGAGCCCTCGTCCAGGGCCAGTTGATATCGCGATGCGGGGGACAGGTTTTGCATAATCTTGTTGTTATTCCTTCAATTAAACCTCATCAGCAGGCGTGACTGATGAAAAAAAGGCCGTTCTACACTACGCGATGATACGTCAGGATTCCACTTCTGCAGAAATAGCGGTTATAGTGGCAATATCAGGCACAGGCAGGAGCCGAGCCAACACCCTACGGAACAACAAGACAACGGGAGAAGTTCATGACCTGGGAATATGCGCTAATCGGTTTAGTCGTCGGCATCGTGATCGGTGCTGTGGCCATGCGTTTCGGTAATCGCAAATTGCGTCAGCAGCAGTCACTGCAATACGAACTGGAAAAGAACAAAGCCGAGCTGGAAGAGTACCGCGAAGAGCTGGTCAGCCACTTTGCCCGTAGCGCTGAGCTGCTGGACAACATGGCGACCGACTACCGCCAGCTGTATCAGCACATGGCAAAAAGCTCCAGCAGCCTGCTGCCGGAAATGACCGCGGAAACCAACCCGTTCCGCAACCGTCTGGCAGACTCTGAGGCCGGTAACGATCAGGCCCCTGTTCAGATGCCTCGCGACTATTCTGATGGCGCGTCCGGCCTGCTGCGCGGCGGTGTTAAGCGCGATTAATCACACAACCTGAAATTATTTTACGGGCGCAACGATTGCGCCCGTCTTTTCTTCCTGACCCCAGCTATTATTTAGTTAAACACCTCATTGTTCAGCGGTTTAAAATTCAATAACATCAACGTGTTTTTGGGCCCGTTTTTTCCTTTACTCCAGGTTACGAGAGTCAGCATCGATGAAGAAAAAGAACCAGCTGTTGAGCGCGTTAGCGTTAAGTGTCGGGTTATCTCTCTCGGCGTCCTTCCCTGCCTTTGCCGCCCTTCCCTCGCAGGTGCCGGGCCAGACGGCGATTCCGAGCCTCGCACCCATGCTGGAAAAAGTGTTGCCTGCAGTAGTCAGCGTGAAGGTAGAAGGCACTGCCGTGCAAAGCCAGCGCGTACCTGAAGAACTGAAAAAATATTTTGGCGATGAGTCGCCCGACCAGCAGGCTCAGCCTTTTGAAGGGCTGGGCTCAGGCGTCATCATTGATGCGGCCAAAGGCTATATTCTGACCAACAACCACGTTATCAGCCAGGCCGATAAAATCAGCGTGCAGTTGAATGATGGTCGGGAATTTGATGCCAAACTGATCGGCGGCGATGACCAGAGCGACATCGCGCTGTTGCAGGTGCAAAACCCAAGTAATCTGACCCAGATTGCCATCGCGGACTCCGACAAACTGCGCGTCGGCGACTTTGCTGTTGCCGTGGGCAACCCCTTTGGTTTAGGACAAACGGCGACCTCCGGGATCATTTCCGCGCTGGGGCGCAGCGGCCTGAATCTTGAAGGCCTGGAAAACTTTATCCAGACCGATGCCTCCATTAACCGCGGGAACTCCGGCGGGGCGCTGCTGAACCTTAACGGCGAGCTGATTGGTATTAACACAGCAATCCTCGCGCCAGGTGGCGGCAGTATCGGGATCGGGTTTGCGATTCCCAGCAATATGGCCAAAACGCTGGCACAGCAGCTTATCCAGTTTGGAGAAGTCAAACGCGGCCTGTTGGGCATCAAAGGGATGGAGATGAGCGCCGATATCGCAAAAGCGTTCAACATCAACGTGCAGCGCGGTGCGTTCGTCAGTGAAGTGCTGCCCAATTCCGGCTCGGCAAAAGCGGGCATTAAATCAGGTGATGTGATCGTCAGCCTGAATGATAAGCCGCTGAGCAGCTTTGCAGAGCTGCGCTCACGTATCGCCACCACCGAACCGGGCGCCAAAGTGAAGCTGGGCCTGATTCGTGACGGCAAACCGCTGAATGTGGAAGTGACGCTGGACAAGAGCACCTCTTCCTCCGCCAGTGCGGAGCTTATCGCCCCGGCACTGCAGGGCGCGACGCTCAGCGACGGGCAGCTGAAAGACGGCACCAAAGGCATCAGCATCGATACCGTAGAGAAGAGCAGCCCTGCCGCGCAGGCGGGATTGCATCAGGATGATGTGATCATCGGCGTGAATCGCACCCGCGTGCAGTCTATCGCTGAGCTGCGCAAGGTGCTGGAAAGTAAACCAACGGTCATTGCCCTGCAAATTATGCGCGGCAACGAATCTATCTATATTCTGTTGCGCTAAGCATTTGCTATCCCGGGTATCACCGCCGCGTGTGATGTCCGGGATAACTCATGTTATGCTGCAAACCGTTCCTTTTTTAACGACACGCGCATCATGCTTTTAAAGCTCTTTCGTTCCATTGCCATCGGTTTGATTGTTGCGGGCCTGCTGTTAGCGGCCATGCCGTCTTTACGCCAGTTCAACAAGCTGTCGGCTCCCCAGTTTGACAGCGCGGATGAAACGCCTGCCACCTATAATCAGGCCGTTCGCCGTGCCGCACCCGCAGTGGTGAACGTCTACAACCGTGGTCTTAACAGTTCAGCCCATAACCAGCTGGAGATCCGTACCCTCGGCTCCGGCGTGATTATGGACGATCGCGGATACATCATTACCAACAAGCACGTGATCAACGATGCTGATCAGATCATCGTCGCACTTCAGGATGGCCGCGTGTTTGAGGCCTTACTTGTCGGCTCTGACAGCCTGACCGATCTGGCCGTGCTGAAAATCAACGCCACCGGCGGGCTGCCCGTGATTCCGATCAACCGAAAACGCACTCCGCACATTGGCGATGTGGTTCTGGCTATCGGTAACCCATACAACCTGGGGCAGACCATCACCCAGGGGATCATCAGCGCCACGGGTCGCATCGGTCTGAACCCATCGGGACGGCAGAACTTCCTGCAAACCGATGCCTCCATCAACCACGGGAACTCCGGCGGCGCGCTGGTCAACTCGCTGGGCGAGCTTATGGGTATCAACACCCTCTCCTTCGATAAAAGCAACGATGGCGAGACGCCGGAAGGAATCGGCTTTGCCATTCCGTTCCAGCTGGCAACCAAAATTATGGACAAGCTGATCCGGGACGGTCGCGTGATCCGCGGTTACATCGGGATTGGTGGTCGCGAAATTGCCCCTATGCATACACAGGGTGGCGGGATCGATCAGATTCAGGGGATTGTGGTTAACGAAGTGGCGCCTGGTGGACCGGCTGCCAATGCGGGCATTCAGGTTAATGATGTCATTCTGTCGGTCAACGGCACACCGGCGGTCTCTGCGCTTGAGACGATGGACCAGGTGGCAGAAATTCGCCCGGGTTCCATCATCCCGGTTGAAGTCATGCGCAACGATAAGAAACTGACGCTGCATGTGACCATTCAGGAATACCCGGCCACCAACTGACGGGCATAAAAAAACGGAGCGTAGCGCTCCGTTTTTTTTACCGGGACAAGATCACTTGTTAACGAACTCTTCGCCCAGCGTGATATCTTTTTTCAGCGTGTCCAGCATGCCTTCCATCGCGTTTTGTTCAAACGCGCTCAGCGAGCCAATTGGCTTACGCTCTTCGATACCGTTTTTACCGAGCAGCAGCGGCTGGGAGAAGAAGCGCGCCTGTTCGCCATCGCCTTCAACATAAGCGCATTCAACCACGCCCTTCTCGCCCTGCAGCGCGCGAACCAGTGACAGACCGAAACGTGCAGCCGCCTGGCCCATAGACAGCGTTGCAGAACCGCCACCCGCCTTCGCTTCCACCACTTCGGTGCCTGCGTTCTGAATACGTTTGGTCAGGTCAGCCACTTCCTGCTCGGTGAAGCTCACGCCTGGGATCTGCGACAGCAGAGGCAGAATTGTCACACCAGAGTGACCACCGATGACCGGCACTTCAACTTCCGTAGGCTGCTTGCCTTTCAGCTCAGCCACGAAGGTGTTAGAACGGATGATATCCAGCGTGGTCACACCGAACAGTTTGTTCTTGTCGTAAACGCCTGCTTTCTTCAGTACTTCTGCCGCAATAGCGACCGTGGTGTTCACCGGGTTAGTGATGATACCGATGCACGCTTTCGGACACACTTCAGCGATCTGCTGCACCAGGTTTTTCACGATGCCTGCGTTGACGTTGAACAGGTCGGAACGATCCATACCAGGCTTACGCGCCACACCGGCGGAGATCAGCACAACGTCAGCACCCTGCAGCGCAGGACGCGCGTCTTCGCCGGAGAAGCCTTTGATGTTAACAGCGGTCGGGATGTGGCTCAGGTCAACCGCCACACCTGGGGTTACCGGAGCAATGTCGTACAGGGAGAGTTCTGAGCCTGAAGGCAGTTGGGTTTTCAGTAGTAGGGCAAGCGCCTGGCCGATACCACCAGCAGCGCCGAGGACTGCGACTTTCATCCTAAACTCCTTATTATGGTTAACTTAAGTATCTGTAAATCCGTTGCGGCGACCTTAATTCAGCAGGTAATTAATTACAATTTTCGTAGCTAAAGAATTTGAGGTCACGCGACTTTCTCTCTTCCCAGAAGACTTTCTGACAACAGACGGCAACGAATTAAGAGGTGGTTACAATACACCCTGCCACGCCACCAAAACAACATCATTTTGATAACATTTAATTTACTTTTAAGCTTATTTGCGTGGCGTGACCCAGGCATGTTTTCCGATAACGAAATCTGATAATATCACTCCCTTTCATAACATTATTTCAGGCTACTGCCTGGTAGATAATTTGCATAAAAATTCATCCACATGCATAATAATGTTGTTTCTATCGTCATATTCCGGGTGACTTATGCGAAGCTCGTCTAAGCAAGAAGAATTAGTAAAGGCGTTTAAAGCGCTACTCAAAGAAGAGAAATTCAGTTCTCAGGGAGAAATTGTTCAGGCGCTGCAGGAACAAGGCTTCGACAATATCAACCAGTCGAAAGTCTCCCGTATGTTGACCAAATTTGGCGCGGTGCGTACCCGTAACGCCAAAATGGAGATGGTCTATTGCCTGCCAGCTGAACTTGGCGTGCCGACAACCTCCAGCCCGCTGAAGAATCTGGTTCTGGATATCGACCACAACGATGCCGTTGTGGTGATCCACACAAGCCCTGGTGCCGCACAGCTGATTGCCCGCATGCTGGACTCTCTGGGTAAAACGGAAGGGATTCTCGGTACCATCGCCGGTGATGACACCATCTTTACCACGCCAGCCAACGGCTTTTCGGTGAAAGATCTCCACGAGGCGATCCTGGTTCTGTTCGAACAGGAGCTGTAATCCTCTCTCCCCGTAGCGTCGCTACGGGGTTCATTCTGCCCCCGCTGCGTTATCCCCTGTTTTCTCCTGTCCTCAATTTAACAAATAGTGCTTTTTACCACTCATTAACATTCAGCCAGTGAATGATAAATCAAAGAATCGCACAAAATATCAAAATCATTTATCCATATGATTTACTTAGATATAACACGCCAGGGTGAACAGAAAACGACCAACATTATGCCATTAGGTTATAAAAATTGCGCTGTTTAACACGTAATTACCCATGAAACAATTAGCCTGGTATTAATTTTTACCGTTATTAGTGTATACTTGATTTTGTGATGAGGGTCACGAAACAAAGACCCCACTAAAAAATTCGACGAGGTAAAAATCATGAAAATCAAAACAACTGTAGCGGCGCTGAGCGTCCTGTCTGTCCTGTCATTCGGTGCTTTCGCAGCAGACTCCATTAATGCCGATCAGGCGCAATCCCGTGAGGCTATCGGTACGGTTTCTGTCGGCGCAATCGGCACGTCTCCAATGGACATGCATGAGATGCTGAACAAAAAAGCGGAAGAACAAGGTGCATCATCCTATCGCATCATTGAAGCGCGTTCCGGTGACCACTGGCACGCTACCGCTGAGCTGTATAAATAAGTTTTAGTAATAACAGAAGACGACTATCTCCACTCAACGGCACCAGGCATAAAAATAGCAGTTCAACCCTTCTCGCCGTTGAGCAAAAACCTCTTCAGGAGCAAAGACTATGAAAACCAAATTAATCATCGCAACCCTCGGTCTGGCATCGGTTCTCTCTTTCGGCGCAAGCGCAGCCGTCCAGCAGGTGAATACCGAGCAGGCGCAAAATCTGCAGTCTATGGGTAGTGTTTCCGTAACGTCCGTCACCGGCTCTCCGATGGATATCCGTCAGGAGCTGGCCGCAAAAGCTGAAAAAGCAGGCGCCAGCAGCTACCGCGTCAACGAACTGAATCAGGGTGACCACTGGCACGCTACGGCAGAACTGTATAAATAAACCCTCGTCGTATCTCATCATACGACTTGCCCCTGGCCTCGCTGATCAGGGGCTTTTTTTCGCGTAATCAATGGCGCGCGTTGAAACGCAACTGCCCTTCCAGCTCTTCTTCTGCTTCATCAAACAATAAAATCAGCGCCCCAAATCGTCTGCGCAGCTTATCGGGCAGATGAATAAACTCTATTTCCAGCGGTAACGGCAGCTGACTGCCGGTCACCACATCCCACAGCTTATCCAGATTCGTGACGCTTTCCCGTTCCAGATCAAACGCCCGGATAAATTCACGATAGAAGTCTTCCTGACTGTCGATCTCGTCAAAATCAAAGGTATAGGTTTTCATTGCCAGCCACCCAGTCCAGGCGAGCGGCAGATGCCGCCCTGTCTATTATAATCCCCCGATATGCAGGGTTTTGACTTCCAGATACTCTTCCAGCCCCAGCACGGACCCTTCTCGACCCAGGCCAGACTCTTTTATCCCACCAAAAGGTCCAAGCTCCGTGGAAACGGCGCACTCATTAATCCCAATCATCCCGCTTTCGATTGCCTGCGAGACACGGAAAACGCGCGACAGATTCTGAGTATAAAAGTAAGCCGCCAGACCATAAGGCGTGTTGTTGGCGCGCTGGATGACTTCATCTTCAGAAGTGAAACGGAAGCAGGCGGCAACGGGACCAAACGTCTCTTCTTCCGCCAGTTTCATGCCTTCATGACAGTCGCCCAGCACGGTGGGCATCCAGAAATTGCCACCAAGCGGATGTGGTTTACCGCCCGCCAGGACAGTCGCCCCCCGGGCAACAGCGTCTTCCACATGCTCGTGCACTTTGTTCACCGCGGAGGGTTCAATCAGCGGGCCAACTACCACACCGTCTTCCAGACCATTTCCCACCTTCAGCGCGTTCACCGCATCGGCCAGTTTGTTCACAAACTTGTCGTAGACGGTTTCCTGAATATAGAAGCGGTTAACGCTGACGCAGACCTGTCCGGCATTACGGAATTTGTTGGCGATTGCCCCTTTGACGGCAGCATCGATGTCCGCATCTTCAAACACGATATACGGGGCATTCCCCCCCAGCTCCATCGAAACTTTTTTCATGGTGTCCGCGGCGTTACGCACCAGCGTTTTGCCGACGGAAGTGGAGCCGGTAAACGAGATTTTCCGCACCTCGTGACTCGCCATAATCGCGTCGCTGATCTCATGCGTATTACCGGCCACGGCGTTGAGGACGCCATCCGGCACACCGGCCTGTTTCGCCAGCGTGAGCAGCGCAAACGCGCTGAGCGGGGTGTTGTTTGCCGGTTTGATGACCCCGGTACACCCCGCGGCCAGCGCCGGGCCGAGCTTACGGGTGAGCATCGCCATCGGGAAGTTCCACGGCGTAATTGCCGCCACCACCCCCACAGGCTCACGGGTAGCCAGAATGCGGGAACCCGGTTTGATCGGCGGAATAATTTCACCGTTAGCGCGCTTGGCCTCTTCGGCAAACCACTGAATAAAACTGGCGGCGTACTCCACCTCGCCTTCAGCTTCTTTCAGGGGTTTGCCCTGTTCGGTGGTCATTAACCGACCAAGCCAGCTTTTATTCTCGATAATCAGTTCATACCAGCGATAGAGAATGGTCGAGCGCTCTTTCGCGGTTTTGGCCCGCCAGGCCGGGAAAGCTTTCGCGGCGGCGGCAATCGCCTCTTCGGTTTCTGCTTTACCGGCTTTCGCCACTTTGGCGATAACATCACCGGTGGCCGGGTTCAACACATCAAACGTCGTGTCCAGCGGTTTCCATATGCCGTTAACCAGATAACCGGTCTGAAAAAGAATGTGGTCCTGAAGCGCCTGGGTAGTCATGTGTCCTCCCTTTCTGAATGTAAGAGCCTGCAGAAATAAGTATAGCCACAAAAAAACCGACGCTTTTGGCGTCGGTTTTTTACTTCAGTCAGTTATCCGTCAGGACATTCTGGTAGCGGTGCAGCATAAACACCAGCCGCGCTACCGGCTCGGTCACCTGAGGAGGCGCTTCCCAGACCCTGAGCTTCTCCTGGTAGACATCCAGCTCTTCCAGCAACTGCTTAAAGTAACGGCGTCGTTTGTCATCACTGGAGGCGGAAAGCACATGGTCCGCGGTGCGGCGCAACTGGCGGTGGAATGCCGACAGGTCGTCGTTGATGGGCACCGGTGCGTTACGCAGACGCTGATGCGCAATGATCATGGTTAACGCCAGACGAAAGCGGGCAATGTCGCCAGGGAACTTATTCAACAGTAAAAACAGCTGCTGATAGAGCGCAGGCAAATGGTTCTCTTTACGGCGCGCAGTGTTGGTGGTCATGGAGGAGACCGCAGCCGAAACGAACTGGTTCAACAGCACGCGACCTGTTCGCGCCTGGGAATTGTCGCGCACCAGCAAAATCACCATCATCGCCAGGAAACAGCCCACCAGCTGACCCAGGGCGCTGTCGAGGAACTGGCTGAAATGGAACGTCATGGGGTTATCCAGCACCAGAATGTTAATAGTACTGGCGAGGGCACCGAGCGATCCCAGACGGCGCTTCTGCACTTCTATCCCGATAAAGAATGCCATCACCGCAAGACTGATACAGAGCAGCAACATGCTCTGCTGCGTGGACGGGAGGATCACCAGGAAATAGAGCGCGCCAAGCGGTAACGCGGCAATCGTGCCGTACAGGAAATCGATAGCGACCATACGCGGGTTGGGCAGACGCATTGCCAGCGCCGTGACGACGGCAATCATGACCATCGCGCCGCTGCCGGAGGTCCAGCCAGTCCACAGCCAGAACAGCGTGCCGAGCATACAGGCAAGCGTGGTACGCCAGAAGTTGACCATCGCGTGGTGGCGCTCGGCCGACTCCGCCTTGATCACCACTTCACCCTGCAGGACTTCCTCTTCCGCCGCGCTGATTTTCGTATTGCCGATCACGCCCCGTTTCAGCAGCAGGTAGCGCGTCGCGGCGCCAACCCACGTATAAATGGTCACCGGTGTGTCGCGCTCTCCGGTCCAGGCAATGACCCGCCGCATGCGTTTGAGCTGCTTATGTACGTCCTGCACCGTTTCCACCGGCTCGGCAAACAGTTCGCGAAAGGTATCGGTAACCGATTCCGGGCGGGTGTTCTGAATAAGGTAGGTTTCGCACGCCTGGGTAATCAGCGTTAAGGAGACGGTATTGATCGCTTTAAGACGACGGTTGGCACGCGCCCAGCGCGAGGACTCCATATTAAGGTTACTGCGCATCCCTTCCAGCGCCTGCGTGCGGCGAACCAGTCCACTCCAGGCTTTGTCCACCTCTTCGCTGTCACCGTGCTTGATGCAGAGCTGCATCAGCTGATACTGGGAGACGATCAGCGCATCCAGTTCGCGATCCACCTCCTGTTTGATGGAGCGAGGGGAGAAAAGCAGGTCAGCAACAATTGCGCAGACGATACCAATCACGATCTCACTGCAGCGTTCCACGGCAAACTGCGGCGCGAGCAGCGGTTCGGTTTGAATGGTGATGACAATAATCAGTGCGGTATAACCCGCCAGCCCCCAGGCGTAAGAGTTTTCGACCTTCACCAGAGAGGAGAGCCAGGTGCAGAAGCCCGCCCAGATACAGCACACCAATACCATCAACAGTGGCGTGCGGATCATCAAAATGATAATGGTGAGCGCGGCGATACAGCCGATAAACGTCCCGATGATACGCAGCATCCCGCGATAGCGGATCGCCCCGGAGTAAGGCTCCCCACCTGCCGCGAATGCCGGGCCAGCCGCGACAATCGCCGCCGTTAACACCGCCCAGCGGGGGGTTTCCAGCTGGAAGTGAAAGCCGACAAACAGCGCCAGCACAATGGCACTCGCCAGCTTCACGGCGAAGCGAATGTGCTGGCTGGCGATAGTAAAGATCCCCATAGCGATTAACCAAACTCGCGCAGACGATGGGCGATTTTACGGAAAATAGAGTCCTGGCTGGCGTCCCGGTCTTTCTCACCGGTGATTACCACCGTCGCGGTTGTGCCCGCAGGCCACAGGTTGCCCTGCTGTTCGTCCAGATGAATACGTACCGGCACACGCTGGGCCAGGCGCACCCATTCCAGGTTGGAATCAACCGTCGCCATCCCTTTCGCATCATTGGAGCTGCTGGAGTTGGTGACGCCAGCCGCAACGCTATCTACGGTACCTTTAAAGACGCGGTTGCTGCCAAGCGGCGTGATCTCTGCGCGGTAGCCCGGACGAACGCCTTCCAGTTTGGTCTCTTCCATATAGGCAAGCACATAGAATGAGTTTTGTTTCACCAGCGCCACGGCGGTTGAACCGCGGGTGATAAACTCCCCGGCATAGACATTCAGGTTGGTGACCCAGCCATCGGCAGGTGCGCGGATCACGGTACGCTCCAGATCGAGCTTCGCCAGGTCGCGCGTCGCCTGCGCCTTTGCCAGCTGATGCAGCACGGTTTGCAGCACGTTGTTAGACTGATCGATCTCTTCCCGGGACATCGCCTGAACCCCCAGCTGGTTACGGCGGCCCGCCTCGCGGCGTTTCTCCGCAGCCAGCGCCTGGTAATAGGCGACATCCGCTTCCGCTTCTTCCAGTGCTTTCTGGTAACGCGGCTGGTCAATGGTGAACAGCACCTGGTCTTTCTTCACCAGCTGGTTATCGTGGACGTTAACCGCCGTGATAAGACCGGCCACGTCGGGGGCGATCGCCACGACATCGGCGCTAAAACGCGCGTCACGCGTCCACGGTGATTCGGTGTAATAGACCCAGGCGCGAAAAATAGCGATGAACGCGAGGATAACCAGCGCCATGGTGATGGCGGTGCGGGAGATTTTTCTTGTTAGCGTTTTCACATCAACCTCAGACAAACATGCGCGATATCAGGTAGAACAGGCAGCAATACAGCGCGGTATTGAACAATGCAGGGTGCCAGACGAAATCGTAGATCCCGGTAGGAACCAGCACCTTGCGCACCAGCCAGAAGATCGCCAGTGATAAAAGAAGCTCGAAAAATATCGGTGGGAACGACAGACCGAACACCACGATAACGGGAAACAGACTCATGTTGACCTTGATAAGAGAGAGTGCAGGCTTCAGAATTTTTAGCGCACGCCACCGCGGGAGAGCAAGAAACGCCGGGCGAGAATGGCGCAGCCGTTATGTAATTAATAATATATTAACGTAACTGTTATGCTGTTATCTATAATATGTGATCTAAATCACTTTTAAGCCAGAGTGAACAATGGAACGTTTAAAACGCATGTCGGTCTTCGCCAAAGTGGTTGAACTTGGCTCATTTACTGCTGCTGCCCGGCAGTTGCAGATGAGCGTCTCCTCCATCAGTCAGACGGTGTCAAAACTGGAAGATGAGCTGCAGGTGAAGCTGCTCAACCGCAGCACCCGCAGTATTGGTCTGACGGAGGCGGGTAAAATTTACTATCAGGGCTGTCGCCGCATGATGCATGAAGTGCAGGATGTTCACGAGCAGCTCTATGCCTTTAACAACACGCCCATCGGGACACTGCGGATTGGCTGTTCTTCAACTATGGCACAAAATGTTCTCGCCGCCATGACCGCAGAGATGCTGAAAGAATATCCGGGATTAACTGTCAATCTGGTTACCGGTATTCCCGCCCCGGACCTGATCGCAGACGGGCTGGATGTGGTGATCCGCGTTGGCGCGCTGCAGGACTCCAGCCTCTTCTCCCGTCGACTCGGGAGTATGCCGATGGTGGTCTGTGCCTCGAAGAGCTATCTGGCGCAGTACGGCGTGCCGGAGAAACCAGCCGATCTCGCCAACCACTCCTGGCTGGAGTACAGCGTCCGCCCCGATAATGAATTTGAACTGATTGCCCCGGAAGGCATTTCTACCCGACTGCTGCCGGAAGGACGTTTTGTCACCAACGACCCGATGACCATCTCGCGCTGGCTGGTGGCGGGCGCCGGGATCGCTTACGTCCCGTTAATGTGGGTGATCAATGAGATCAACAGCGGGGTGCTGGAGATCCTGTTCCCTCGCTACCAGTCCGATCCGCGTCCGGTGTATGCCCTGTATACCGAAAAAGACAAACTGCCGCTTAAGGTGCAGGTGTGCATTAACTATCTGACCGAGTATTTTGTGGAGGTCGCAGAACTGTTTCAGGGCATGCGGGGAAGAAGGAAAGAGTAGGTATTTCCCCTCTCCCCGTTGGGGAGAGGGTTAGGGTGAGGGGAGAAAATTACGCCGTGCCGCCCACCGTGAGGTTATCGACCTTCAGTGTCGGCTGGCCCACGCCCACTGGCAGGCTCTGGCCCTCTTTACCGCAGACGCCCACGCCGTTGTCCAGCTTGAGATCGTTACCGACCATGGAGATCTGCTGCATGGCTTCGATACCGGAACCAATCAGCGTCGCGCCTTTCACCGCTTTGGTCACTTTGCCTTTGTCGATCAGATACGCTTCTGACGTAGAGAAGACGAATTTACCGGAGGTGATGTCCACCTGACCACCGCCAAAGTTTGGGGCGAAGATCCCGTAATCAACAGACTCGATGATCTCCTGCGGTGTGGACTGGCCTGGCTGCATGTAGGTATTGGTCATACGCGGCATCGGCAGATGCGCATAAGATTCACGACGGCCGTTACCCGTTGGCGCCACGCCCATCAGGCGCGCGTTCAGTTTGTCCTGCATATAGCCTTTCAGCACACCGTTTTCGATCAGCACGTTGTACTGACCCGGCGTACCTTCATCATCGATGGAGATAGAGCCACGGCGATCAACCATGGTACCGTCATCCACCACCGTGCACAGTTCAGAGGAGACAAGCTGTCCTATCTGACCGCTAAATACGGAGGTGCCGCGGCGGTTAAAGTCCCCTTCCAGACCATGCCCCACGGCTTCATGCAGCAGCACACCCGGCCAGCCAGCGCCCAGTACCACCGGGAATGTCCCCGCAGGTGCCGCCACGGCAGAAAGATTGACCATCGCCATACGCACGGCTTCTTTTGCCCACGCGTCGGCACGGGCTTCACCGTCGACATCACCCAGGAACCAGTCATAACCAAAACGACCACCGCCGCCGCTTGAGCCACGCTCGCGCTTGCCGTCCTCTTCCACCTGCACGCTGATGGAGAGACGCACCAGCGGACGGACATCCGCCGCCAGGGTGCCGTCCGTCGCCGCGACCAGAATCAGTTCATAGACACCGCTCAGGCTGGCAGACACTTCCTGTACGCGTTTATCAGCAGCACGCGCCACTTTGTCCACGCGGCGCAGGATATCCAGCTTCTCTTCACGGCTCATGCTCTGCAGCGGGTCGATGCTGGTGTAGAGCGCAGAATGCTGCACCTCACCCAGCGTTTTAACACGGCCATCGCCTGCGTCACGCACGATGGTACGTGCCGCCTGCGCGCTCTGCTCCAGCGCAGCCAGGCTTATCTGGTCCGCATAGGCAAAACCGGTTTTCTCGCCGCTGATGGCGCGCACGCCAACGCCCTGGTCAATGTTGTAAGAACCATCTTTGATGATGCTGTCTTCTAAAACCCAGGATTCGTGATAGCTCGACTGGAAATAGAGATCGCCGTAGTCGAGACGGCGTTCGGTCAGTTGACCAAGAATGGAGAACAGGTCCTGATGGCTCAGGCCGTTCGCTGCGAGCAAATGTTCACTTACCAGGTTCAGACTCATCGTATTGCTACTCGTTCGTTGCCGCCGGTGGCGGTATAAAGATCGTATTTATTGAGAGTGAGGCAATTACCTGCCCACGTCAAATCATTGCTGTGCATCTTTGCGCGGCTGGCGCAGCACTTCATTAATCTGCGGTTTATCCACCGGACCGGTGATGCGGTAGCGCAGAATAGAGACTTTGCTCCACAGCGGCCCCAGCACTTTACTGGCGGCAAACACCGCAGCACCAACAATCGGGTTCACCACAAAGGCGGCTGCCACCCCCACGCTCGCGGAGATTTCTGGCGCCACCACGGCTTCCATATCAAGCTCGCGACGTACAAGGTTAACCGAGCCCTTCATGGCGATATCCGCTTCCAGGCCGTCCACCAGCGTGTCGTCCGTATGCATAACGCCGTCCTTGATCCATGCCGTACTGCGGATGGAATCGTAGTAGAACCCTTCACTGAAGGTATCGCTGAAATCAAAACGCAGCTTACGCAGCAGTGCATCAAAGCTCAGGAGACGCAGGATCTGCCCGGCGCGTCCCGTGCTCACATCGGCAATTTCACCTTTTCCGAAGCGGGTTTTCAGTATGCCGTTAAGCGAGGCTTCATCCGGCTTCCACGGCGCGTCACGCCAGTGAAGATCGTAATCGACGTCAAATGACGAGCCGCGCAGCGGCGTGCTGATACCAAAGAAATTGGCTGCTGCATCCAGTTTGTTACCCTTAATGTCGCCTTTCAGCGAGGTGCGCTGTTCGCCTGGGTTATTCACCCACTCGCCCGCGGCCGTCAGACGACCAAAGCCGGTATCCACCAGCCCACCGGTGAGGCTCAGCGTGTTGCCCTGAATCGCGAAGTCACCGTCAATGCGGCCATATTTTTGTCCCCACAGCCAGCACTCAGCACAGCGCAGTTGCAGATCCGGCCAGCCGCTGAAGTCCACGCGGGAAGTGTTACTCAACGGCGATGCCGGAGTCGATTGATCTTTCCCGCCCGCCGTTGCCGGGTTGTAGTAGAGATAGCGGATTGCCGCCTGCCACGGGGCGTTATCGCGCATGGTCAGGGTGGCGTTGATCTCCCTGCCCTGAGCCTCTACTTTCGAGCCGTTAGCCGTGGGCTGAGAGACGATACTCAGGTTGTTCCACTGTTGCCCACCCAGCGTGAGCGACGGTGTGCGCACGGTGACGGTTTGCGGGAACTGCGCCGCCTCATCCACGTTTTGCCCGACACCTTTCTGGAACAGCGCCAGCCACTGCGCGCCATCCATCGGCGGGAGATTCAGCTCAATGCCCTGGTGATCCGGGAGCGGAGGCGTGGTTCGGCTGTCCGTCGTCCAGATGGCTTTGTCCAGGGTCAGCTTACGGTTGAGCAGCCAGCGGCTGTTGAAATGATTCGTGCCACCCGCGCTGCCGGTTAACTCGAAGCTGTTCAGGTTGCCCACGACGTTAAGCGTCACGGGCAGCGCCTGTCCGGCCTGTTTATCCAGCGGTGCAGGCAGCTGGCTGCTGAGATTTTTCAGATCGCCAGTAAGGTCGACCTTATACTTCGTACCGGCGTGGTAGGGCAGTTCAATATCCACCTTCCCCTTCCAGGCGGCTGCACCATCAACCGACTCCTGAATGGGTTTCGGCAGTACATCCATCCGCGAGGGTTGCCAGTTACCGTCCAGATTGACAGCCACCTGGTAGGCCTTCTCCCCCTCGGTGGTCGAGAAGTCGATGTTGACGGGCTGATTGAACCAGTTGGCTGTGAGCGGCTCACTCTTCAGGTTGCCGTTCACAAAGCTGAACTGTCCGCTGAGGTTCTTCAGCGTACTTTCCAGCGGTTTGATATACAGGCTGTTGTTGTTCAGGCGGACGTCACCTTTGGCGGTGGTCATTTCGCCGTCCAGCGGGATATCCAGATGTAAGCGAGCATTCACATCGCCATCAAGCTGAAGTTGCT
Source organism: Enterobacter sp. A8 (assembly GCF_004296595.1). Taxonomy (NCBI): domain Bacteria; kingdom Pseudomonadati; phylum Pseudomonadota; class Gammaproteobacteria; order Enterobacterales; family Enterobacteriaceae; genus Enterobacter; species Enterobacter sp. A8. Next base: position 32,013 of record NZ_SCMF01000003.1, on the reverse strand, counting down.
CAAGCGTGGCAGCCAGCGAAGCTTTCAGCGGCGTCTCTTCAAAATAGGGACCGACCGCCTTGCCCGGCCCGTTGATATCGGCATCAATCAGCAGTTTCTCTTTTGAGTAATCGGGGATATTTGCCGTCAGGTTGGTGGCCGTCACGCCGCCCAGCGCGACGCTGTCTGACTTCATCCACAACCCGTCATTGAGAAAATTAAGCTCGATATCGAGGTTTTTCAGTGCAGGCCAGCCCGGCTGGAACGCAAAGGTAGCGTTGTGCAACGGCACCAGCACCTGGAACTGACCTTCGTTATGTTTGTATGGGAAAAGATGCGGATTGCCGCCATAGGCCAGGGTGGCGTTATCCGCCTGACCGCCCTGGATCGCCCCGCTCAGGTAGTCCACAAGCGCTTTGCCCATCAGGTTTTCCGGGAAGTAACGCCAGGCCTGAGAACCGTCGCTGGTGCTGATCCCCGCCAGAATACCCAGCCACGGCTCTTCACCTTCAGGCTTTAAATAGCGGAAATCCCCGCGGGCATGAACCGCTTTGGCTTTCACATCGATATGGCGGCCATCAAGCTGGAAGCCCTTATCGTTGCGCAGCCAGTTAAGCACCGCGTTGCCTTTTTCAATTTCCAGCGGTGCCCTGAAGACCGTTTCATAAGGCATTTTGGCGTCATGCATCTCAACGGTCAGCCTGCCGTTCTCAACGCTGCCCTCCAGCTTGCCGCTGAAGTTCTCAGCCCCCGGCAGCAGTTTCCACTGTTTCCAGGCCAGATCTTTCCACGTCGCCTGGAAGCGGGTTTTCTCGGTTGCCTGCAGCGGGACATCCAGCGCGAGGGCGTCAATTTCCCCACTTGGCTGCGTTGCCAGCCAAACGTCACCCAAATCCGGAGAGAGCTTCGCTGCCATGGAGCGCAGCCCTTCAATGGCCGCCAAATCGAGATGCGTGGCGCGGATACGCAGCTCATCGCTACGCTTATTATTCGTGCCGCCGACATCCTGCTCAGGCATCCATGCCAGCGTCAGCGCGCCGCGCGGCCAGGGTTTGCCGTCCATGGTGATGCGCGTATCCGGGATGGCAAACTGCCAGCCCCCTTTCTCTTTCGTCACATGTGCGGTGAGGTTATCTACGGAGAGTTGATGCTGCTTGCTTTCGCCTTGCCAGCTTGCACCGCCCTGCTTCAGCCAGATATCGCCGCTGGCGAAAACGCCTTTCGTCAGGGTCATCCAGCCTTCCAGGCTAAAACGGGCCGTTTCCAGCTGCATGTTTTGCTGCAGCCAGTCGCCGAGCCACGGCTTCACATCCACGTCGTCAGCCTGTAGCCACACCTTGCCGTTGTTGAGCAAGCCGTCGTCGTCACGCAGATCCATACGGACCTGCATGACCCCGTGCTGGTCGTTCAGGCTGGAGAGGTTCACCTGCCCCTCGGCACGGTGACGCTCTTTGCCGTTAAGCCAGGTCAGTTGGGGGATCTTCAGTTCGGCGCGTTGGCCGGAAAGGGTAATAAAGCTCACTTCGCTGTCGCGCAGGTCGAAATGATCGAACTGACGCAGGAAGAGATCGCTCAGGCGGTTGGCTTCAAGGCTCTGCGTGTTATCCCCGCCGGAGAGCGGCGTGTTGGTCAAAAACTGAAGCTGATAAAAGGTGAGATCGCGGAACTGCCAGCGCATGTGCAGCAGGCTTTGCCAGACATCCAGTGCCAGGGTCACGCGTTTGATTTTCAGATAGCCGCCATCTTTCAGACTGGCACTGATGTCCCGGGCATCCAGCGTCGGGCCAAAGTTTTGCCAACTGGCGCTGACCTGGCTTACGTCAACCGGCACACCGGTGGCGGATTCGATCTTCGCCAGCACCTGCGGACGCCAGCTGTCCAGATGCGGTAAAACGAGGCGCAGCCCACTCACGAGCAGCGCGACAATCACGACAAGCGTTGCCCCTGTAAGCAGTAAAATCCCCGGCAATCGCCTCACGCATCTCTCCTTGTCAGCTTTTTCACGCAGCGAACTGCGTCTTACATCATGACGACGTCAAACTGCTCCTGGTTATAGAGCGGCTCAATTTGTACTTTTACCTGTTTGCCGACAAAGATTTCCACTTCCGCCAGCGCGTGCGACTCTTCACCTTTCAGCGCTTCAGCCACCGCAGGGGAAGCATAGACCAGAAAACGATCGGAGTCGTAGGCATGATGAACGCGGACAATTTCACGCATGATCTCATAGCAGACGGTCTCTACCGTCTTTACGGTGCCGCGTCCGTGGCAGGTTGGACACTCGTTACACAGCACATGTTCCACACTTTCACGGGTCCGTTTACGCGTCATTTCCACCAGCCCCAGCTGTGAGAAGCCGTTAATGCTGGTTTTTACGCGATCTTTACTCAGCGCCTGCTCAAGCGAGTGCAGTACACGACGACGATGGTCTTCATTATTCATATCGATAAAGTCGATGATGATAATGCCACCCAGGTTGCGCAGACGAAGCTGGCGCGCAATGGCCTGTGTCGCTTCAATGTTGGTATTGAAGATGGTGTCATCCAGGTTGCGATGACCGACAAACGCACCGGTGTTGATGTCCACGGTGGTCATTGCTTCGGTCTGATCGATGATCAGATAACCGCCGGACTTCAGTTCAACCTTGCGCTCCAGCGCACGCTGGATCTCATTTTCGACATCATAGAGATCGAAGATTGGCTGACGCCCGGTGTAATGTTCCAGCAGGCCAGGCATTTCCGGAATGTACTCAGCGGTAAATTCGAGCAGCGCTTCGTAGGTGAGGCGCGAGTCCACGCGGATTCGGTCGAGCTGAGCATCAGCAAAATCACGCAGCACGCGCTGGGCAAGCGCCAGCTCACCGTACAGCTGATAGCGGGTCTGGTTGCGTTTTTTACGCTCCATCACCTTGGTCCAGACGCGCTTCAGGTAAGCCGCATCGGATGCCAGATCCTCTTCGCTAACCCCTTCGGCGGCGGTTCGGATGATAAACCCGCCCTGTTCGTCGCAGTAGGCGCTGACCACTTTCTTAAGGCGCTCGCGCTCGCTTTCACTTTCAATACGCTGGGAAACCCCCACGTGCGACGCGCCGGGCATAAAGACCAGGTAACGGGAAGGTAACGTGATGTCGGTTGTCAGACGGGCGCCTTTGGTGCCAAGGGGGTCTTTCACCACCTGCACCATCAGATCCTGCCCCTGACGCACCAGCTCTGAAATGTCGCGTACGGCAAACTGCTTTTGCTCTTCGCCTGCGACACACTCGGTATGCGGCATGATATCGGAGGCATGTAAAAATGCCGCCTTATCCAGTCCAATATCTACAAAAGCCGCCTGCATACCCGGCAGTACGCGGCTGACACGACCTTTGTAGATATTGCCTACTATTCCGCGTCGCGCTTCACGCTCAATATGAATTTCCTGAAGAATGCCACCATCAATGTAGGCCACACGGGTTTCCGATGGCGTTACGTTTACCAACAATTCAGCCGTCATAATTATCCCTTCCCTCACGCAGTGAGTTAAAATTGCTCAGCAACTCATACGTTTCCACCAGCGGTAAGCCGACTACGGCGTGATAGCTGCCATTTATCTTCCTGACAAAACAGCCACCCAGCCCTTGAATACCGTATGCACCTGCTTTATCCATCGGTTCACCGCTGGCAATATACGCGGCGATCTCGTCGTTGGTCAGTACTCTGAAGGTCACGTCCGTCACCACCAGACAATCCAGCACGTGCTTGCTGTCCGCCAGCGCCACCGCGGTCATCACCTGATGCGTTTGCCCGGACATTTTGTGCAGCATATGTGCTGCATGCTCAGCGTCTCGCGGTTTCTCAAGCACTTCACCGTTAAGGATAACGATGGTATCCGCCCCCAGCACCGGCAGGTCGCGTGGCACGCACGCAACGCCAGCCTGCGCTTTCTCACGCGCCAGGCGAGAAACATACTGCTGAGCACTTTCGCCCTCAGCACGTTTTTCTTCGATGCCGGTAACGATACGTTCAAAAGCGATGCCCAACTGCGTGAGCAACTCCTGACGACGTGGAGAACCGGAGGCAAGATAGATAGACGTCATAGAAACCTTTTACTGCACAGCAAACTGCTGGCGAACCTTACGCATCAGCAGGAACAGCCACGGCCAGAGCACACCGTTGACTACACTACTCCAGAATACTTCGGGTCGGAAAGAGACGTTGATCACTAAAAACTCTGCCCAGAAAACAACGATATCCGCGGCAAGCGACAACAACATCACGACCAGCGCCTGTTGCCAGAGCGCGAGGTTACGAAAGAGCTGGAATTTGAGTGCAACGAGATATGCAATGATGCTCATGGATAACGCGCGAACACCCAGCGTTGAGCCACTAATGAGATCCAGTATGGCACCCATTACAAAGCCTGTGCCAACATTTACGCGGTGCGGCAGGGCAAGGATCCAGTAGAGCAAAATGAGCAATACCCAGTTTGGCCGGTAAACAAGAATGTCGTCCGGCCAGGGCATTATCTGCAGCAACAGCGCGATGAGAAACGAGAGCCAGATAACCCAGCGTCCCTGGCTACGATAACTGGCCACTACTGCCCTCCGGATGAGAGTTTAGGCGGTGGCGGCGCATCCGTTATCCCGGTCGCCGGCGCGGGTACTGGCGCAGGTGGCCCCATCGCATCCGGAGCAGGAAGAACCTGCGGCATCATCTGCATCAGGCGCTCATTGGCAACGCGATGCACCTCTTCAGGCGTCATTGGGTTGGCACCGTTACGATCGGCTCCCCACAGCAGCAGCAGGTAGCGAAGACGCTGTAAACCCGCCGTTGGACGCGCCTGAATCACGGTGTAGGCACGCTGCGTATCAAGCTTCACAGAAGAGACAACCGCAACCGGATACCCTTCAGGGAAACGTCCACCCAGACCGGAGGTGACCAGCACGTCGCCCACACGGATATCCGTGTTGGCTGGCAGGTGCTCCAGCTGCAGATCGTCCGTGCAGCCGTTACCCGCCGCAATGACGCGAATATCGTTACGCAGAACCTGAATAGGCAGCGCATGGGTGGCATCACAGATCAGCAGTACACGGCTGGTCAGTTTGGCGACGGCGACCACCTGGCCCACCACACCTTTATCACTGATAACAGGCTGACCTTCATACACACCATTCACGCTACCTTTGTCGATCACCACCTGATCGCTGTAAGGATCGTTTACGGTGGAGATCACCTGCGTCACCATCTTCTGCTCATCCTGACGCAGCGGCGATCCAAGCAGCTCACGCAGACGCGCATTTTCCTGCTTATATTGCCCTAACATCAGCAGTTCGCTGTTTTTCAACAGCAGTTCCTGGCGCAATGCCCGGTTTTCAAGTTCGAGTTGGTCACGTGAGGACAGCGTTTGAGAAACGGAGTCGAGCAGTTCACGGGGACCATTGGATATAAAGTAGAAAGGACTGACGGCGGTATCCATGTACGTTCTAATCTGGCTGAACGTACCGAGGCGGCTATCGGCAATAATGACACCAAGCGCAACCAGAACCGCCAGGATCAGGCGAAACTGTAGCGAGGGGCCACGGCTAAAAATTGGCTTCATAGGCTATGCGTATTCTCGTGTCAGAGAGAAAGGGTAGCGATTCGCTACCCTTTCACCATGACTACTCTTCGCTGAACAAGTCGCCGCCGTGCATGTCGATCATTTCCAGCGCCTTGCCACCACCACGGGCGACGCAAGTCAGTGGATCTTCTGCAACTACGACAGGAATACCTGTCTCTTCCATTAACAGGCGGTCGAGGTTACGCAGCAGCGCACCACCACCGGTCAGAACCATACCGCGCTCAGAGATATCGGACGCCAGTTCAGGTGGGCACTGTTCCAGCGCAACCATCACCGCGCTCACGATACCGGTCAGCGGCTCTTGCAGCGCTTCCAGAATTTCGTTGGAGTTCAGGGTAAAGCCGCGTGGCACACCTTCCGCCAGGTTACGGCCGCGCACTTCGATTTCGCGAACTTCATCACCCGGATAAGCAGAACCGATCTCGTGCTTGATGCGCTCAGCGGTCGCTTCACCGATCAGGGAGCCGTAGTTACGGCGCACGTAGTTAATGATCGCTTCATCGAAACGGTCACCACCGATACGCACAGAAGAGGAGTAAACCACGCCGTTCAGGGAAATAACGGCCACTTCAGTGGTACCACCACCGATATCAACCACCATCGAACCGGTGGCTTCAGAAACAGGCAGGCCTGCACCGATAGCCGCAGCCATTGGCTCTTCAATCAGGAACACTTCACGCGCGCCTGCACCCTGAGCAGATTCGCGAATTGCGCGACGTTCTACCTGGGTCGCACCGACCGGCACACAAACCAGCACACGTGGGCTTGGACGCATGAAGCTGTTGCTGTGAACCTGCTTGATGAAGTGCTGAAGCATTTTTTCAGTCACGAAGAAGTCAGCGATAACGCCGTCTTTCATTGGGCGGATCGCGGCGATGTTACCTGGGGTACGACCCAGCATCTGCTTCGCGTCATGACCCACTGCGGCTACGCTTTTCGGCGAGCCGGCACGATCCTGACGAATGGCCACAACAGAAGGCTCATTCAATACGATGCCTTGTCCTTTTACATAAATAAGGGTATTCGCGGTACCCAGGTCAATGGACAGGTCATTGGAAAACATGCCACGAAATTTTTTCAACATACTAAGGGATAATCCTGAAAGCTGGGGCGGAAAACAAAATCCGCTTACTTTACCAACCACACGCAGCAGCGACAAGGCGCAAAAATCACCTGCTGCGGTGAAAATTTGTGCAGTACGTTTCCTTCTGTTACAAATTCATCCCCTGACTCCCTCAGGGCTGAGTACACAGTAGCGTTCCTCACTTTCATTTGTAACCCGCTAAAGGTCGTTCACTGGCTTTTTGCTCGTCATACTCAAAGCTACAGGCGCGATATTCTACGTGAAAACAGCGTAAACGGCAGGTCAAACAGAGTATCTTTGCAAATATTTTTTCACATTGGTGTCAAGCGGCTGAGAGGCGGCAAAAAAATCCCCCTGACCACCCATCACACCACGCTCTGTCAACATCTGCCATTCGCCTCTGGAGCGCACGCCCGTGGCAAATACTTGTGTTCGCGTTCCCTTACACGCTTCCACCAGACTCTGCACCAGCAGCTGGTTTTCCGTGCGCTTTTCAATATTCCTGACCAGCCCCGGATGTAGCTTTAATAATTCCACATCCAGCTCCTTGATCCAGCTGGTACTGACCAGCGTCAGGCCCGCCTGTGTCACCGCCACACGCGCACCCAGCGCATTGATCAAACGTACCACCGGACGTAACCGGCTGATGTGTTGACCAACATCCGCCTCTGCAAGTTCAAAAATAATGTGTTTGCGTTGCGATTTTTCGCATTGCATTAATGTATCGCGCAGCCAGCGTTGAAAACGCGGGCGAATTAACGACTCGACGGTCACCTGTAATGCCAGACTTTCTTCAGGCCAAAAAGATAAAAACGGAATCAGTCGGCTAATTTGCTGACGGTCATACTCTTCGGAGAGTCCAAATTGCAGGACCATCGGCAGATATTCCGCCGAAATAACCTCTTCCGTGCCGTCGAAAATGCGACACATTAATTCACGGTGGTGAACATGGCCGTTTTTCATCACCGCTGGTTTTTGATAAAGGCGGGGGCCACCGCGGCTCAACATTTGTTCAATCAGGGTACGCCAGCGCACATTGCCACGCCCTTTCTCAGGCAGGGAATCGTCATATACCGCCCAACCGTTCGCCCCTTGCAGCACTGCGTTACGGGTTGCCGCTTCCGCATGCTCCATCACCTGTTCAGTTGACTGCCCGCCGCGCCAGGCGCAAATCCCCATATGCACCATATCATCCCGGTCAAGCATTTTGCTCTGCGGCAGCGCATCCACCGCCTTCAGCAACTGGCTGGCGATGCTCTCCGACTCCTTAAGTGTGCGATGGGGTAACAACACCGCAAAGTCGCTGCGGTGATAGCGCGCCAGCAGCGCGCCGGGATAGCGCATAATAAAAGTCGACAGCAAGTTGATGAGCGTAAAGAGGTTCTCTTCCGCCACGCGGCGTCCCCAGGTATCGCGCAGGAGATCGAAATCCGGCAGACGAACCATCATGACGACCCCGTGCGTTCCCACTTTTTCCGGGTCGTCCAGCAGCGTGGCCAGTTGATTATCAAAGAACAGGCGGTTATTCAGACCGGTTTTGTTATCCTGCGCGGCATAGGAACGGATCAGCGTATCCATGCGGCTGCGCTGATCGCTGGCGAACTGAATTTCTGAAAGCAGCGTATCCAGCGCGCTGCTGGTGCTGGACGGCCACTCATAGACCGACCCCCGCACCTGCGGGCCGCGCTCCCCGTTGAGTATTCGCACGGAGCGGTTTTCCAGCAGCTCCTGACCGGAGAGCTGACGGCGTAGCCAGCGCACCGCAAGAAAAATCAGCAGGACAATAAAGGCGACGGCAACGGTGAGTGGCGCGGTGGTCATCATCGAGCGGAAATAGCTGGCCATGGGATCGAGGTAGACCAGGCGTATCGTCATCCCCGGATTTTTAAGGGAATGGACATTCACTTCCCGATACTGGCTCACGACGCCCGCAGGCCGATAGCTGCCCTGACGCTGATGGCTTAGCACCGGATGCTTTCCCTGGGTGATGTCGACCTGCACAATATCAACCGGTACCATCAATTCATCCAGCTCGCGGGAGAGTTCCGATAGCGGAGTGGTAATCAGACGCGTATCAATAACTGACGCAACAGACTCAACCCGGTTGACCAGCTTATCCTGAATGGCGTTATAAAAGCTCAGGGAGCAGCCAAGGAGCGTGACAAAAATGGTTAACCCCGTCAGCAACGTGATAAAAGCTGAGAACTTCGTCGTTAATCGCATCCTTGAGATTACTCCGTGGGTTGATGGGTAGCGAGTAAGCGCTAACTTGCATTTCAAATGCGCCATACTACCAAACCTGGTGTATCTGGCAATTTATTGCGTTAAATCGGCATAGCGTTTCATTGAGCGAGTATAGTCTTCAGAACGAATTTTCCAATCATCAGAATAGTGAGGATCCTGTATGCAGGCTTTGATCTTAGAACAGCAGGACGGCAATACCGTTGCCTCGGTGCAAGCCCTTGATGAGAGCCGTCTGCCCGAAGGCGACGTCACCGTCGACATCGACTGGTCCAGTCTGAATTACAAGGATGCCCTGGCCATCACCGGCAAAGGTAAAATCATCCGAAATTTCCCGATGGTGCCAGGGATTGATTTTGCAGGCCACGTTCATTCCAGCGAAGATCCGCGGTTTCATGCCGGCCAGCAGGTGCTGCTCACCGGTTGGGGCGTCGGCGAAAATCACTGGGGCGGGCTGGCAACGCAGGCGCGGGTGAAAGGCGAGTGGCTGGTGCCCATGCCTGCTGGGCTGGATGGCCGCAAAGCGATGATTATCGGCACCGCAGGCTTTACCGCCATGCTGTGCGTCATGGCCCTTGAAGATGCCGGTATCCGCCCTGAGTCAGGCGAGATAGTCGTGACCGGGGCCAGCGGTGGCGTTGGCAGCACGGCGGTGGCTTTACTGCACAAACTGGGGTATCAGGTCGTCGCGGTCTCAGGCCGTGAAAGCACCCATGACTACCTGCGTCAGCTTGGTGCCAGCCGCATTCTTGGCCGCGACGAATTTGCCGAAACCCGTCCGCTGGAAAAACAGCTCTGGGCCGGAGCGGTGGATACCGTCGGAAATAACGTGCTGGCAAAAGTGCTGGCGCAGATGAACTACGGTGGCTGCGTGGCGGCCTGCGGTCTGGCGGGCGGTTTTGCGCTGCCAACCACCGTTATGCCCTTTATCCTGCGTAACGTGCGCCTGCAGGGTGTGGATTCCGTCATGACTCCGGCGGCCCGTCGTGCAGAAGCCTGGGAGCGTCTGGTACGCGACCTGCCTGAGTCCTTCTTCACGCAGAGTGCAACCGAAATCGCCCTCAGCCAGGCGCCGGAATATGCCGGTAAGATCATGGATAATCAGTTCCATGGCCGCGCGCTGGTAAAAATTGCCTAATCTTCAAATTTTCGTGACATATTCGCGCTAATCCTTCTCCTCCGTCATGCTTAGAAAAACGCATGACGGAGGATGCCATGAAAACCCGAAAACTGACGGAAGCCGACGTAACGTCCGAATCTGTCTTTATGTTACAGCGCCGCCAGATCCTGAAAATGCTTGGCATCAGTGCCACCGCGTTGACGCTCACACCTGCGGCTCACGCTGATTTGCTCGACTGGTTTAAAGGCAACGATCGGCCAAAAGCCCCTTCAGGTGCCCCGCTCACCTTTACGAAACCTGCCGAGTGGCAAAACAAACTGACGCTCACGCCAGAAGATAAGGTCACCGGTTATAACAACTTCTACGAATTTGGGCTTGATAAAGCCGATCCTGCGGCCAATGCAGGCAGCATGAAAACCGATCCGTGGACGTTGAAAATTGACGGCGAAGTGGCAAAACCCTTAACGCTGGATCATCACGATCTCACCACCCGTTTCCCGTTAGAGGAACGCATTTATCGTATGCGCTGCGTGGAAGCCTGGTCGATGGTGGTACCGTGGGTAGGTTTTCCGCTGCATAAGCTGCTGGCAATGGTTGAACCCACCAGCAATGCGAAATATGTCGCATTCCAGACGCGTTACGCCCCGGACGAGATGCCAGGCCAGAAGGACCGGTTCATCGGCGGTGGGCTTGCATATCCTTATGTAGAAGGATTACGCCTTGACGAAGCCATGCATCCTCTTACCCTTCTGACCGTCGGCGTTTACGGTAAAGCGCTCCCGCCGCAGAACGGCGCCCCCATCCGGCTAACGGTACCGTGGAAATATGGCTTCAAGGGCATTAAATCGATCGTCAGTATTAAGCTCACCCGTGAGCGTCCGCCCACAACATGGAATCTCGCCGCGCCGGACGAATACGGTTTCTTCGCCAACGTGAACCCACATGTCGATCACCCACGCTGGTCGCAGGCGACGGAACGGTTTATCGGTTCTGGCGGTGCGCTGGATGTGAAGCGTCAGCCCACGCTGCTTTTTAACGGCTATGCGGATGAAGTGGCGTCGCTCTACCGTGGCCTCAATTTACGGGAGAACTTCTGAGTGCGTTTAACGGCAAAACATGTAACCTGGCTGAAAGTGCTGCTGCATTTAGCCGGGTTGCTCCCTTTTATCTGGTTGTTCTGGGCCGCCAGCCAGGGGCTCTTTAGTGCCGATCCGGCCAAAGATATCCAGCACTTTACCGGTCGGATGGCTCTGAAATTTTTACTGGCGACCTTGCTGGTTTCGCCGCTGGCGCGCTACGCTAAACAGCCATTATTGATACGCACACGTCGGCTTTTAGGGCTATGGTGTTTTGCCTGGGCCACGTTGCACCTGACCAGCTACGCGCTGCTGGAACTGGGGATTAACAACCTGGCACTGCTGGGCCGCGAACTGGTCACGCGTCCTTATCTGACGCTGGGCATTGTCAGTTGGCTGGTGTTACTGGCATTAGCGCTGACCTCCACGCAATATGCGCAGCGAAAACTGGGTAAGCGCTGGCAGTTGCTGCACAACTTCGTCTATCTTGTCGCGATCCTCGCACCCATCCATTATTTGTGGTCCGTGAAGATCCTCTCGCCTCAGCCCATCCTCTACGCGCTGCTGGCTTTGGCGCTTTTAGCATGGCGTTACAAGAAGTTCCGCCAGTGGTTGCGATAGTTCGCGAAACTGTGCGTTTTCCCGCAGATTACTTATCAACCGCCATTCTTTTTCGGATAGCGGTTGATAATCTTCCCTGATAAGACCAGTATTTAGCTGCCAAATGCTACGAAATCGTTATAATGTGCGACTTTGGTTTTCCTGAATGCATTTTAGGAAAGTCATCAGGTGACTTTCGCGTTTCAAAGGTATATTTTGGTTTTTACCCGAGATTCGCAGGAGATAGCGACACAATGGCAGAAAAATTCCGAATCTTAGTTTTAAACGGACCGAACCTGAACATGCTCGGCACCCGTGAGCCAGAGAAGTATGGCACGCTGACATTGAGTGAAATTGTTAACCGTTTGGGCACGGAAGCAGCGTCACTGAATGTGGATTTGGATCATTTTCAGTCAAACGCGGAGTACGCACTCATCGACCGTATTCATCAGGCTAAAGACACTGTGGACTATATCCTGATCAATCCGGCCGCGTTTACGCACACCAGTGTTGCTATCCGCGACGCACTGCTGGCGGTGAGTATCCCGTTTATCGAGATCCACCTCAGCAACGTGCACGCCCGAGAGCCGTTCCGCCACCATTCGTATCTGTCGGATATCGCCGCTGGCGTTATCTGCGGACTGGGCGCAGACGGTTATTCATACGCTTTACAGACAGCGGTAAAACGCCTGTCACAATCACACTAAACAAGAGTACGGAACCCACTCATGGATATTCGTAAGATTAAAAAACTGATCGAGCTGGTTGAAGAATCAGGCATCTCCGAACTGGAAATTTCTGAAGGCGAAGAGTCTGTACGTATCAGCCGTGCAGCCCCAGCCGCTAGCTTCCCGGTAATGCAGCAAGCTTATGCTGCGCCAGTGCAGCAGCCTGCGCTCTCTGCAGCCGTTGCACCAGCAGCAACTGAAGCCGCACCTGCCGCTGCAGCAGAAATCAGTGGTCACATCGTACGTTCCCCAATGGTTGGTACTTTCTACCGCACCCCGAGCCCGGACGCGAAGGCGTTCATCGAAGTGGGTCAGAAAGTCAACGTAGGCGATACCCTGTGTATCGTTGAAGCCATGAAAATGATGAACCAGATCGAAGCAGACAAATCAGGTACTGTGAAGGCGATTCTGGTCGAAAGTGGTCAGCCGGTAGAATTTGACGAGCCGCTGGTCGTCATCGAGTAACGAGGCGAACATGCTGGATAAAATTGTTATCGCCAACCGCGGCGAGATCGCACTGCGTATTCTTCGTGCCTGTAAAGAACTGGGCATCAAGACTGTCGCTGTGCACTCAAGCGCGGACCGCGATTTAAAACACGTATTGCTGGCGGATGAGACGGTCTGTATCGGCCCGGCTCCGTCCGTAAAAAGCTATCTGAACATCCCGGCAATCATCAGCGCCGCTGAAATCACTGGCGCGGTGGCAATTCACCCGGGTTATGGCTTCCTCTCCGAGAACGCCAACTTTGCTGAGCAAGTTGAACGCTCTGGCTTTATCTTCATCGGCCCGAAAGCTGACACCATCCGCCTGATGGGTGACAAAGTGTCTGCAATCACCGCGATGAAAAAAGCCGGTGTTCCAACCGTTCCAGGTTCTGACGGCCCGCTGACTGACGACATGGATGCAAACCGTGCACATGCTAAACGCATTGGCTACCCGGTGATCATCAAGGCGTCCGGCGGCGGCGGCGGTCGCGGTATGCGCGTAGTGCGCAGCGACGCTGAACTGGCACAATCCATCTCCATGACCAAAGCGGAAGCGAAAGCAGCGTTCAGCAATGACATGGTGTACATGGAAAAATACCTGGAAAACCCACGCCACATCGAAATTCAGGTGCTGGCTGACGGTCAGGGTAACGCTATCTATCTGGCAGAACGTGACTGCTCCATGCAGCGTCGTCACCAGAAAGTGGTCGAAGAAGCACCAGCACCGGGCATTACCCCGGAACTGCGTCGCTACATCGGCGAGCGTTGTGCCAAAGCGTGTGTCGACATCGGCTATCGCGGGGCGGGTACCTTCGAATTCCTGTTCGAAAATGGTGAGTTCTACTTCATTGAGATGAACACCCGTATTCAGGTTGAACACCCGGTTACCGAAATGATCACCGGCGTTGACCTGATCAAAGAGCAGCTGCGTATCGCTGCCGGCCAGCCTCTGTCCATCAAACAGGAAGAAGTAGTGGTCAAAGGCCATGCGGTCGAGTGCCGTATCAACGCCGAAGACCCGAACACCTTCCTGCCAAGCCCGGGTAAAATCACGCGTTTCCACGCGCCGGGTGGCTTTGGCGTGCGTTGGGAGTCTCATATCTACGCCGGTTACACCGTACCGCCGTACTATGACTCAATGATCGGTAAGCTTATCTGCTACGGCGAAAACCGTGACGTGGCGATTGCCCGCATGAAGAACGCCCTGCAGGAGCTAATCATCGACGGTATCAAAACCAACGTTGATCTGCAGATGCGCATCATGAGCGACGAGCACTTCCAGAATGGTGGGACGAACATCCACTATCTGGAGAAAAAACTCGGTCTCAACGAGAAGTAAGAAAGCATCTATGCTAAAAGGCCGGTTTAACCGGCCTTTTTTATTTCTGGGGATCGTCAAGGCCCATCATGTACAATCCCCGCTTTCTTCATCCACAAGGGACAAAAAATGGACAAACGTTTTGTTCAGGCCCATAAAGAAGCGCGCTGGGCGCTGTGGCTGACCCTTCTCTATCTTGCCGCATGGTTGGTAACCGCTTACTTACCTGATTCTGCAATTGGCATCACCGGCCTGCCTCACTGGTTTGAAATGGCCTGTCTGCTGGTACCGCTGATTTTTATCCTGCTGTGCTGGGCAATGGTGAAATTCATTTATCGCGATATCCCGCTGGAGGACGACGATGCAGCTTGAAGTCATTCTGCCGCTTATCGCGTATTTGTTGGTCGTGTTTGGCGTGTCCGTGTATGCCATGCGCAAAAGGGCAACCGGCACCTTCCTGAACGAATATTTCCTCGGCAGCCGTTCAATGGGCGGCATTGTGTTAGCGATGACGCTCACCGCCACCTATATCAGCGCCAGCTCATTTATTGGCGGTCCCGGGGCAGCCTATAAATATGGGTTAGGCTGGGTGCTGCTGGCGATGATCCAGCTCCCGGCTATCTGGCTTTCGCTGGGTATACTCGGCAAGAAGTTCGCTATTCTGGCGCGTCGCTATAATGCCGTGACGCTGAACGACATGCTGTTTGCCCGCTACCGCAGCCGTTTACTGGTATGGCTGGCAAGTCTAAGCCTGCTGGTCGCCTTTGTGGGTGCGATGACGGTGCAGTTTATTGGCGGTGCACGTCTGCTTGAAACCGCAGCAGGGATCCCTTACGAGACTGGCCTGCTTATCTTTGGGATCAGTATCGCGCTTTATACGGCGTTTGGTGGATTCCGCGCCAGCGTACTGAACGACACCCTGCAGGGCATGGTGATGCTCATTGGAACCATTGTGCTGCTGGTGGGGATTGTCCATGCGGCAGGCGGCCTGAGCCATGCTGTTGAAACCCTGGAGGCGATTGACCCGAAACTGGTCACTCCAGAGGGCGCAGATGACATTCTTTCACCCACCTTTATGACCTCCTTCTGGGTGCTGGTCTGCTTCGGCGTCATTGGACTGCCGCATACCGCTGTACGGTGTATCTCCTATAAGGACAGTAAAGCGGTTCATCGCGGCATTATTATCGGGACCATTGTGGTGGCGATACTGATGCTGGGAATGCATCTGGCGGGTGCATTAGGTCGTGCGGTGATCCCAGATCTTACCGTGCCCGACCTGGTGATCCCTACCCTGATGGTTAAAGTCCTCCCCCCCTTTGCTGCCGGGATTTTCCTTGCCGCACCGATGGCCGCCATTATGTCGACGATCAACGCTCAGTTGCTGCAAAGTTCCGCTACGATTATCAAAGATCTCTATCTGAATTTGCGTCCCGAGCAGTTGAAAAACGAACGACGCTTAAAGCGGATGTCTGCAGTGATTACGCTGTTATTAGGGGCACTGCTGCTGCTGGCCGCCTGGCGTCCACCGGAGATGATCATCTGGCTGAACCTGCTTGCGTTTGGCGGCCTTGAAGCTGTTTTCCTGTGGCCGCTGGTGCTTGGCCTGTACTGGGAACGCGCGAATGCTGCGGGCGCGCTAAGCGGCATGATTGTTGGCGGTGTCGTGTACGCCGTGCTCGCTACCTTTAAGATCCAGTACCTGGGCTTCCATCCAATTGTGCCTTCGTTACTGTTAAGTTTACTGGCGTTTGTGGTGGGGAACCGTTTCGGTCAACCCGTCCCACAACCCGCTATGATGTCTACTGATAAATAAAGAGTTTTGCCATGCCGTGGATCCAACTAAAACTGAACACAACCGGTGCTCACGCCGAAGAGCTGAGCGATGCGCTGATGGAGGCCGGCTCGGTCTCTATCACCTTCCAGGACACGCATGACACGCCGGTCTTTGAGCCGCTGCCGGGCGAAACGCGCCTGTGGGGCGATACCGACGTGATTGGCCTGTTTGATGCCGAAACCGACATGAAAGAAGTGGTCGCGATTCTGGAACATCATCCTCTGCTGGGCGCGGGTTTTGCGCACAAAATCGAACAACTGGAAGACAAAGACTGGGAACGCGAGTGGATGGATAACTTCCACCCCATGCAGTTTGGCAAGCGTCTGTGGATCTGCCCAAGCTGGCGCGAAGTTCCCGATGAAAACGCGGTCAACGTGATGCTCGACCCGGGTCTGGCATTCGGTACCGGCACCCACCCGACCACCTCACTGTGCCTGCAGTGGCTGGATGGCCTGGATCTGGAAGGGAAAACCGTGATCGACTTCGGCTGTGGATCCGGGATCCTCGCCATTGCCGCCCTGAAGCTGGGCGCCGCAAAAGCCATCGGGATCGATATCGATCCGCAGGCCATTCAGGCCAGTCGTGATAACGCCGAGCGTAACGGCGTTTCCGATCGCCTTGAGCTGTATCTGCCGGACGCGCAGCCAGAGGCCATGAAAGCCGATGTGGTGGTCGCTAACATCCTGGCAGGCCCATTACGCGAGCTTGCACCGTTAATCAGCGTGCTGCCCGTTGAGGGCGGTCTGCTGGGGCTTTCCGGGATCCTGGCAAGCCAGGCTGACAGCGTCTGCGAAGCCTACGCCGATCTCTTCACCCTCGATCCGGTGGTGGAAAAAGAAGAGTGGTGCCGCATCACGGGCCGTAAAAAATAAGAACATTTTTCGTACTGAGATGATGTTCTAAAATGCGACGCAGATCGCATAGAAGCGGGAGAGTCTGCTGCTAAAAACAGCAGAATATCCCGCTCAACGGATTCATTTTTTGAGAAATGATGAGAAGTTACGGGAAATTGTAAGCGGTCATAAAATCGCCGTTAATACATAACATAATGATTTAAATAAAAAATAATTTTCATCATTGTGACTGGGTGGCGATTCCTTGATCTACAACAGTGGATTGTTCAAAGTTTGGCCTTTCATCTCGTGCAAAAAATGCGTAATATACGCCGCCTTGCAGTCACAGTATGGTCATTTCTTAACTCATGCGCATCGGACACCACCAGCTCAGAAATCGCCTGATCGCAGCCCCAATGGCAGGTATTACCGACCGGCCGTTCAGGACGCTGTGTTATGAGATGGGAGCCGGTTTAACCGTTTCCGAGATGATGTCGTCTAACCCGCAGGTCTGGGAAAGCGATAAATCCCGCCTTCGGATGGTGCACATTGATGAACCAGGTATTCGCACCGTGCAAATCGCCGGAAGTATGCCTGAAGAGATGGCAGATGCCGCGCGGATTAACGTGGAAAGTGGCGCCCAGATTATTGATATCAACATGGGTTGCCCGGCCAAAAAAGTGAATCGCAAGCTTGCAGGTTCAGCCCTTCTGCAATACCCCGACCAGGTGAAGTCAATCCTGACGGCGGTTGTCAGCGCAGTGGACGTTCCTGTTACGTTGAAGATTCGCACGGGTTGGTCGCCGGAACACCGTAACTGTGTAGAGATTGCCCAACTGGCCGAAGACTGTGGCATTCAGGCCCTGACCATTCATGGACGCACTCGCGCCTGTTTGTTCAACGGTGAAGCTGAATACGACAGCATTCGGGCAGTTAAGCAGAAAGTTTCCATTCCGATTATCGCGAATGGCGACATTACTGACCCGCTTAAAGCCAGAGCTGTGCTCGACTATACGGGAGCTGATGCTCTGATGATAGGACGTGCAGCTCAGGGAAGACCCTGGATCTTTCGGGAAATCCAGCATTATCTGGACACTGGGGAGCTGCTTGCCCCGCTGCCACTGGCAGAGGTTAAGCGCTTGCTTTGTTCGCATGTTCGGGAACTGCATGACCACTACGGCCAGGCAAAAGGGTACCGAATTGCGCGTAAACACGTCTCCTGGTATCTCCAGGAGCACGCTCCAAATGACCAGTTTCGGCGCACATTCAACGCCATAGAGGATGCCAGCGAACAGCTGGAGGCGTTGGAGGCATACTTCGAAAATCTTGCGTAATGAAATAAAGAGCTGACAGAACTATGTTCGAACAACGCGTAAATTCTGACGTACTGACCGTTTCTACCGTTAACTCTCAGGATCAGGTAACTCAAAAACCCCTGCGTGACTCGGTTAAACAGGCACTGAAGAACTATTTTGCTCAACTGAATGGTCAGGATGTTAATGACCTGTATGAGCTGGTACTGGCTGAAGTTGAACAGCCACTGTTGGACATGGTGATGCAATACACCCGCGGTAACCAAACCCGCGCTGCGCTGATGATGGGTATCAACCGTGGTACTCTGCGTAAGAAACTGAAAAAATACGGCATGAACTAATTTCGGTTAGCGAAATGCTTGTTTAAAAAGGCGCTACCTGGCATGGGGATGCGCCTTTTTTATTGCTCCACATTTGCCACCGTCAACGCTTTGTAAACCTTCGCTTTCCCCACTTTTCAACCGCCGCTTTTCGTGTATATTTCCACCACCTTACTGGCTCTCTTCTCCCGGAATGTCATAATGATTCGTAAATACTGGTGGCTGGTTGTCTTTGCTGTCTCAGTTTTTCTCTTTGATGCGCTGCTGATGCAGTGGATTGAACTGATGAGCACCGAAACCGATAAGTGTCGCAATATGGATTCCGTGAACCCGCTTAAACTCGTCAATTGTTCAGAGCTGGACTGAGCCGCCAACGTCGTCAAAAACCCCGAAATCACTTAATAAAAACGGGGATTTAAATCCCTTTGAGTCATTACCTTACGATGATAATGTCTCGCCCTTCACCACCGCCCTTGCGTAACCTCACACTCGAGTTGAACCGATCATGCTGGTTAGCCAATACAACCATATCCTTGTCGTCCTCTCCTTTGTTGTCGCTATCCTTGCTGCCTATACCGCGCTGAATATGGCCGCGCGTGTGGCGGGAAGTCAGGGCGTGGCAGCGCGCATCTGGCTGGCCGGTGGTGGTGTTGCAATGGGTATTGGCGTATGGGCGATGCATTTTATCGGCATGCTGGCGATGGATCTCTCCATGAGCATGAGCTACAACGCCACCCTGACGGGGTTATCGATGGTTATCGCCGTGGGTTCATCCTTGTTTGCGCTGTGGCTTGTCAGCTGCGAGCAGCTGCGTTTGCGCCGTCTGCTGCCCGGTGCACTAGTCATGGGAACCGGTATCGTGGCCATGCATTACACCGGCATGGCGGCCCTGGAGGTTACGCCCGGTATTATCTGGGATAAAACATGGGTGGCGATATCAGTCGCTATTGCGCTTGCTGCGTCGCTCGCGGCACTGTGGCTGACGTTCCGCCTGCGTCATGATGCCGCTCAGGTCGCGCTGATGCGCATGGGTGCTGCAATCACGATGGGGATTGCGATTGCCGGAATGCATTATGCGGGGATGAAAGCCGCACAGTTTCCAGTGTCGACCATGGCTCACCATGAGGGGATTAACGGCAGCTGGCTGGCCGTGCTGGTGAGCGTTGTCGCACTCGCCATCCTTGGTATCACCCTGCTGGTGTCGATGCTGGATGCGCGCCTGCAGGCACGCACCTCTCTCCTCGCCTCGTCTCTGGCGGAAGCAAACCGGGAGCTGGCCCAGCTGGCGCTACAGGATACGCTGACGCGCCTGCCCAATCGTATCCTGCTGGAAGATCGACTCGATCAGGCCATCAACAAAGCAGATCGTGAAGGCACGCATTTCGCATTGATGTTTATGGATCTCGACGGCTTTAAAACCGTCAATGACGCCTACGGGCATGATGTCGGCGATAAACTGCTGGTTGCCGTTACGCAACGCCTGCTGCTCCCCCTGAAAGGCCAGTTCACTCTTGCACGTATTGGCGGTGATGAATTTGTTCTGCTGGCAGAAGTTGGGGGGCCGGACGATGCAGCCTCCCTTGCCAATGCCCTGGTGCGCACTATCGATAGTCCATTCAATGTGGATCCGTATGAACTGGTGGTGACCCTCAGTATTGGCATTGCGCTTTATCCTCACGATGGCAAAACCGAACGCGAGCTGATGTTTAACGCCGATGCGGCGATGTACCACACCAAGCATATGGGCCGTAACGGTTATCACTTTTTCCAGCCCTCCATGAACACGCTGGCGCAAACCCATTTGCAACTGATGAACGATCTGTGGCTGGCCATCGATCGTAATGAGCTACAGCTGCATTATCAGCCCAAATTCCACGCGCCGGCAGGCCCCGTACTCGGGTTTGAGGCACTCCTGCGCTGGCAACACCCGAAGCTGGGATTGCTTACGCCAGACCTGTTCCTGCCGCTGGCGGAAAAAACGGGACAGATCATTCCCATTGGCAACTGGGTTATCAACGAAGCCTGCCGCCAGTTGCGGGAATGGCACCTTAAAGGGCATCAAAACTGGTCAATGGCGGTGAACCTGTCGACACTTCAGTTTGAACAACCTTCTCTGGTGAGTACGGTGCTTGATTGTCTGACACGTCATCAGGTACCGCCGGAAATGCTGATCCTTGAAGTGACGGAAACCACTGCGATGAGTAACCCGGATGAGAGCGTGCGGGTGCTGACAGAGCTGACGAATGCGGGTGTGAAAGCCTCTATTGATGACTTTGGTACCGGCTACTCGAGCCTGCTGTATCTTAAACGCTTACCCGCCTGTGAATTGAAAATCGACAGGGCGTTTGTAAAAGAGCTCAGTGGAGAAAGCGAAGATGCGACCATTGTCTCCGCGATTGTCGCCCTGGCGAAAACGCTGAATCTGAAAGTGGTGGCTGAAGGGGTGGAAACCGAAGCACAGCAAGCCTTTTTGACGGAACTGGGCTGTAATACCCTTCAGGGCTATTTGTTAGGAAAGCCTGTCAGTGCGCAGACCATTGAAACGCTTTGCGAGCAGGGAGAGATCTTGCCCGACACCGAGTCGTAAGACTCTTCACGTGGCGACACGCGCATCACCGGGAGTGTCGCCAGAATGTTATCGACCAGAGCAGGTGCCTGTTGATAGAGGTTGAAGCTGTCGTTATTCATTAACCAGTTTTTAATTATTCCGCTAAAAAATCCGTGGAACACTATCAACGTTAAATCCACATTCACCTGCGAAGAAATGATGTTTCGTGAAATACAGCGCTCCAGTGTCGCACGTAGAAAATCATTGTTGAAACCAATACGTTTCCTGATTTCATACTCGGAAACCATATCACTGGTAAATTCACACTTATGATACAAAATCTGTAACAGCGCGCACTGGCGAGGCTCATGCGCAATATATTGCAACGCAGTGATAAATTGCTCACGAAGCATTAACAAGGGATCATCTTTTTCGGAAAGAGAAAGTCTGTCGCGAATGAGATCGCGAAGCGGCAATTGCTGTTCCCAGATAGCATTAAATATCTCTGTTTTACTGGTGAAATGCCAATAGACGGCCCCACGCGTCACCTTTGCCGCATCGGCGATATCCGTCAGCGTTGTGTTGGTTACGCCACGTGTCGCAAACTGCCCAATAGCCGCTTCAATCAGCTGTTGACGGGTTTGTTGAGCCTCTGCTTTCTTTTTACGCGCCATGGACGACTACTCGTTACTCACAAGAATTAAGCTGTTTAGTAGGGTTTTGTAATCGGAAGTATTCATGAAAGACAAGGTGAATTCTGCACAAAAAAAGTCAACTCGCTTTATTTATAACTGAGGTAAATACATACCAATAATTAAATTCACAAAACAGATGAATGCCCTCTATGAAACATCACTCTCCTGATTACTTTTGTTAAAGTATATTGCTGTAAACGCAAAGCCTTCTTCTGATTTTCTTTCCTGCCGCATTTATCCGCACTTATAAATTAAAAAACATTAAATACCCTCATTATTATACGCAGCTACATTTTTTGTTTTTGTCCCCTACCCTGTCACCGATCCACGGAAATATCGGTTAATGGGTATTTAAAGGAACAGTAATGACGAATCATTTCAGACGCTTGCCCTTAACCGGTTTTATTGTCTGCGCCGCACTGCTTGCCGGATGCGATGGGCAGGAAAATCAGCAACATCAACCGCAGCCGCCTCAGGTGAGTGTACACATTGTCAAAAGTGCCCCCCTCACTGTGACAACAGAGCTGCCGGGCAGAACAGATGCGTTTCGCGTTGCGGAAGTGCGTCCTCAGGTTAGCGGCATTATCCTGCGTCGCAATTTCACCGAAGGCAGCGATGTCAAAGCTGGTCAGTCACTTTATCAGATCGATCCCGCCAGCTATCAGGCGGCGTATGACAGCGCAAAAGGAGAGCTGGCGAAAGCCCAGGCGGCAGCCAATATTGCGCACCTGACGGTGAAACGTTATCTCCCGCTGGTGGGCACACAGTATGTCAGTAAGCAGGAGTACGACCAGGCCGTTGCAACGGCTCAGCAGGCGGATGCCAGCGTCGTTGCTGCAAAAGCAGGAGTTGAAAGCGCACGCATCAACCTTGCCTATACCAAAGTCACCTCTCCCGTCGATGGTCGCATTGGTAAATCCAGCGTGACCGAGGGAGCTCTCGTCACCAACGGCCAGGCAAACGCCCTGGCAACGGTACAGCAACTGGATCCGATGTATGTCGATGTCACCCAGTCCAGCAATGATTTTATGCGTCTGAAGCAGACAAGCCTGCAAAAAGGGGAGACCACCAGCACCGTCGAGCTGTTGATGGAGAATGGTCAGCCCTATCCGCTAAAAGGCACGCTGCAGTTTTCTGATGTGACGGTTGATGAAAGCACTGGCTCCATCACTCTGCGGGCGATTTTCCCGAATCCGCAACACCTGCTGTTACCGGGAATGTTTGTACGCGCCCGCATTAATGAGGGTACGCAGCCGAATGCGATTCTGATCCCACAGCAAGGCGTCACCCGCACGCCGCGTGGGGATGCAACCGTCCTGATTGTTAACGACAAAAACCAGGTTGAGTCACGCACCGTCGTTGCCTCTCAGGCCATTGGCGATCGCTGGCTGGTCACAGAGGGGCTGAAAAACGGTGACCGCGTGATTGTCAGTGGGTTACAAAAAGCCAAACCTGGGGCTACCGTCGTCGCCACACCCGATACCTCTACGACTCCAGCCGGTTAAGGAACGACGTCATGGCTAATTTCTTTATCCAGAGGCCGGTTTTCGCCTGGGTACTCGCCATCATTTTGATGATTGCAGGTGGGCTGGCGATCCTCAAACTGCCCGTAGCGCAGTATCCAACTATCGCCCCACCCGCGGTTGCTATAACCGCAACCTACCCTGGCGCAGATGCGCAGACGGTGCAGGATACCGTGACGCAGGTTATCGAACAGAATATGAACGGCATCGATAACCTGATGTATATGTCATCCACCAGCGATTCTGCAGGTAATGTCACCATCACCCTGACCTTTGAGTCTGGTACAGACCCGGATATCGCCCAGGTTCAGGTTCAGAATAAACTTCAGCTCGCCATGCCGCTGCTGCCGCAGGAAGTGCAGCAACAAGGGATCGGCGTTGAGAAGTCCAGCAGCAGCTTCCTGCTGGTGGCTGGCTTTGTTTCAGACAATAAAAGCCTCTCGCAGGATGACATTTCCGACTACGTCGCCTCGAATGTGAAAGATGCCATTAGTCGAACCACTGGGGTGGGTGATGTTCAGCTGTTTGGTGCCCAGTATGCAATGCGCATCTGGCTCGACAGTAACGCGATGAATAAATACCAGCTGACGCCGCTGGACATTATTAATCAACTGAAAACCCAGAATGACCAGATAGCGGCAGGCCAGCTAGGCGGAACGCCGTCCGTGCCGGGCCAGCAATTGAACGCCTCGATCATTGCGCAAACCCGCCTGAAATCACCGGAAGAGTTTGGCCGCGTGACGCTGAAGGTGAACCAGGACGGCTCGATGGTGCACCTGAAGGATGTCGCACGCATTGAACTGGGCGGTGAAAACTACAATATGGTGACCAAAATCAACGGGCAGGCCGCAACCGGCCTGGGGATTAAGCTGGCGACCGGTGCAAATGCGCTGGATACGGCGGCGGCCATCAAGCGCAAGCTGGCGCAACTGCAGCAATTCTTCCCACAGGGTCTGAAGGTGGTTTATCCGTACGACACCACGCCGTTTGTGAAGATCTCTATTCACGAAGTGGTAAAAACCCTGTTTGAAGCGATCATCCTCGTCTTCCTGGTGATGTATCTGTTCCTGCAAAACCTGCGCGCGACACTTATCCCCACTATCGCGGTGCCGGTTGTTTTGCTGGGTACCTTCGCGGTGCTGGCGGCGTTCGGATTCTCCATCAATACCCTGACGATGTTCGGGATGGTACTGGCAATAGGCTTGCTGGTTGATGATGCCATCGTGGTCGTTGAGAACGTCGAACGCGTGATGGTAGAAGACAAACTGCCGCCGAAAGAGGCGACGCAGAAGTCGATGGAACAGATTCAGGGCGCACTGGTGGGTATAGCCATGGTGCTGTCGGCAGTCTTTATCCCGATGGCATTTTTCGGTGGCTCGACCGGGGCCATCTATCGCCAGTTTTCACTGACCATCGTTTCGGCAATGGCGCTCTCCGTATTGGTCGCCCTGATCCTGACCCCCGCGTTGTGCGCAACCCTGCTTAAACCGGTATCCGGCGATCACCATGAAAAGAAAGGCGGTTTCTTTGGCTGGTTTAATGCGCTTTTTGACCGCAGCGTGGAGCACTACAGCAACAGCGTGAGCGGCATTTTACGCAAGACCGGCCGCTACCTGGTGGTGTACATCATCATTGTGGGTGGCATGGCGGTGCTGTTCCTGCGCTTGCCCACCTCCTTCCTGCCCGAAGAGGACCAGGGGGTATTTATGACGATGGTGCAACTTCCGGCCGGTGCGACCCAGACGCGTACACAGCAGGTCCTCGATCAGGTCCAGAACTATTATCTGAAAAACGAGAAGGCCAATGTTGAATCTGTCTTTACCGTTAATGGCTTTAGTTTTAGCGGCCAGGGCCAGAACGCCGGTATTGCCTTTATCAGCCTGAAGCCCTGGGAAGCACGACCGGGAGCGGAAAATAGCGTTGAGGCGATTGTTGGCCGCGCGACAAAAGCCTTCAGTCAGATAAAAGATGGGCTCGTATTTCCATTTAACCTGCCTGCGATTATCGAACTGGGAACCGCAACGGGCTTCGACTTCGAACTGATTGATCAGGCAAACCTGGGGCATACCTCGCTGACGCAGGCGCGGAATGAGCTGCTCGGAATGGTGAAAGCGCACCCTGACATGCTGGTGCGCGTGCGGCCAAATGGTCTGGAAGATACCCCGCAGTTTAAACTGGATGTCGACCAGGAGAAGGCTCAGGCGCTGGGCATCAGTCTTTCTGACGTCAACCAGACCATCTCGACGGCCCTGGGTGGAACTTATGTAAATGACTTTATCGATCATGGCCGCGTGAAAAAGGTCTATGTCCAGGCTGATGCGCACTTCCGTATGCTGCCTGGTGACATCAGCAACCTGTATGTACGCAGCGCAAATGGTGAGATGGTACCTTTCTCCGCCTTTAGCACCTCGCACTGGGTGTACGGTTCACCTCGCCTGGAGCGCTATAACGGGATGCCATCCATGGAGATCATCGGTGAGTCCGCACCCGGGAAAAGTACCGGTGAGGCCATGGCGCTGATGGAAAGTCTTGCTGCAAAACTGCCTTCCGGCATCGGGTATGACTGGACAGGAATGTCTTATCAGGAACGACTTTCCGGAAATCAGGCGCCTGCGTTGTACGCTATTTCACTGATTGTGGTGTTCCTTTGTCTGGCTGCTCTTTACGAAAGCTGGTCCATTCCCTTCTCAGTGATGCTGGTGGTTCCGCTGGGAGTCATTGGGGCGCTGGTTGCAGCAGCGTTACGTGGCTTAAACAATGACGTCTATTTCCAGGTGGGTTTGCTGACAACGATTGGTTTGTCGGCTAAAAACGCCATTCTGATCGTTGAGTTTGCCAAAGATCTGATGGAAAAAGAGGGTAAAGGCATCATTGAAGCCACGCTGGAAGCATCAAGAATGCGCCTTCGACCGATCCTGATGACCTCGCTCGCCTTTATTCTTGGCGTCATGCCGCTGGTGATCAGCCATGGCGCCGGGAGCGGTGCGCAAAACGCGGTCGGGACAGGGGTCATGGGGGGCATGCTTTCCGCAACGCTTCTGGCTATCTTCTTCGTGCCCGTTTTCTTTGTGGTCGTCCGGCGACGCTTTACGCGCCATAAAGAGTAATGAATACCTGAAAGGCACCTCTGGTGCCTTTTTTATTTTAAGATAAACAGTGTATTAAGATCGCAGTGTTAAAAAGAGTCAGTTTGCATTAAGTAAGAACGCCACGTTGTTACTCCATAATTTCTCCATTAATTCGTTCTGACGAAACACTTTTCTCCACGATGTTTACAAACAACATAATTTGAGATTATTCCTCGTGTAACGTGGGCTTATCCCGGTGGTAAAATAACCTCCAGTTCGTTAATAGCCCTCCTGGCTTTATAGCGGACGCGAAATAATACTGAGGTAACATCATGAAAAGATTCATTTCCGTTGCACTACTCGCTGCGCTGCTGGCTGGATGCGCGCACGACTCTCCATGTGTACCGGTATACGACGATCAGGGCCGACTGGTTCATACCAATACCTGTATGAAAGGTACCACTCAGGATAACTGGGAAACAGCAGGTGCTATCGCTGGTGGTGCTGCCGCGGTGGCGGGGTTGACGCTGGGTATTGTTGCCCTGACCCGATAACATCTGTTCAGAAAGCGCGGCTCTGGCCGCGCTTTTGCTTTGAATGAGTGCAGTAATATCAAATCAGTAAAAGACCCGTATTTATTCACACCATTAATTTTAGCCAGAAGCCTGTCACCTCTTTTTCACTTCCCCTTTTTAATTTTGTATTCAGTTTTAATGATTTTCACCCATTCATATTATTGAATACCCGGCCAATATTCACTCCGGAAACTATCTCTTCTTTTTCTCTGACCCTCCTTAAAAGTTTTGCTCCGATTTGTGGCACAGGTTGTAATTTCGCACCGTTTCGGGGCGCTCCTTTTATTTAAGCCTGTCTACACTCAGCATTAAGCGTTCACTTATCGCTTATTTCATCGAGCGCGAAACCTGGCATTACGTTTGCTATATAAACGTCGGCCAACGCCACAGATGGGTAAAAGTGTTTAAAACACCTAAATAACGATAAATTTAGCCACACAGGATGCATTATGAAAAAGACGATGATAGCCAGCCTGGCCGCTGCGGGTATGTTGTTTGCTGTTGCGGGTCAGGCCCATGCGGGCACAACGCTGGATGCCGTGAAAAAGAAAGGTTTTGTTCAGTGCGGTATCAGCGACGGTTTGCCTGGCTTCTCTTATGCCGATGCTAACGGCAAATTTACCGGTATCGATGTTGACGTCTGCCGGGGCGTCGCCGCTGCCGTTTTCGGCGATGACAGCAAAGTAAAATATACCCCGCTGACGGCCAAAGAACGTTTCACCGCGCTGCAGTCCGGCGAAGTGGACATGCTCTCCCGTAATACCACCTGGACCTCCTCCCGTGATGCAGGCATGGGGATGTCATTCACCGGTGTCACCTATTATGACGGCATCGGTTTCCTGACCCACAATAAAGCGGGTCTGAAAAGCGCCAAAGAGCTGGACGGTGCGACCGTGTGTATTCAGGCCGGTACCGATACCGAGCTT
Organism: Enterobacter sp. A8; assembly: GCF_004296595.1. Classification (NCBI taxonomy): domain Bacteria; kingdom Pseudomonadati; phylum Pseudomonadota; class Gammaproteobacteria; order Enterobacterales; family Enterobacteriaceae; genus Enterobacter; species Enterobacter sp. A8. The sequence goes on along the minus strand of NZ_SCMF01000003.1, from coordinate 4,151 downwards.
AACGTCGCCGATTATTTCAAAGCGAATAATATGAAGTACACCCCGGTGACATTCGATCGCTCTGATGAATCAGCCAAAGCGCTGGAATCTGGCCGTTGCGATACGCTGGCGTCTGACCAGTCACAGCTCTACGCGCTGCGTATTAAGCTGAGTAACCCGGCAGAGTGGATCGTCCTGCCTGAAGTCATCTCTAAAGAGCCCCTTGGTCCCGTCGTTCGCCGTGGCGACGAAGACTGGTTCTCTATCGTTCGCTGGACCCTGTTCGCCATGTTAAATGCAGAAGAGATGGGCATCAGCTCGAAAAACGTCGATGAGAAAGCTGCCAAACCGTCTACCCCGGATATGGCACACCTGCTGGGCACAGAAGGCGATTTTGGCAAGGATCTGAAGCTGGATAACAAGTGGGCGTACCACATCATTAAACAGGTGGGCAACTACGCTGAGATCTTTGAGCGCAACGTGGGATCGGAAAGCCCGCTGAAGATCAAACGCGGCCAGAACAATCTCTGGAATAACGGCGGTATTCAGTACGCACCGCCAGTACGTTAAGTCTTTGCTGTAACGGGCACTGTGAACGCAGTGCCCACTCCAGAGTCATGGTTACCGAGGTTTCTTTATGTTCCATCGCCGCTCCCCCGTAAAAGGATCGCTATCCTTTTCTCATCCCGCGGTCCGCGCCTGGCTATTCCAGATTATTGCCATTCTTGCGGTTGTTCTTATCGCCATTTATTTAATTCATAACACGGTTACCAACCTGAATAATCGCGGTATTACCTCCGGCTTTGCTTTTCTGGATCGCAGTGCGGGTTTTGGCATTGTTCAGCATCTTATTGACTATCAGGAAGGCGATACCTACGGCCGCGTGTTCCTCGTCGGTTTACTCAATACACTGCTGGTCTCCGCGCTGTGTATTGTTTTCGCCTCCATACTGGGCTTTTTTATTGGCCTCGCTCGCCTGTCAGATAACTGGCTGCTGCGAAAGCTGTCCACCATTTACATTGAGACGTTCCGTAATATCCCGCCGCTGCTGCAGATTTTTTTCTGGTATTTCGCCGTACTGCGTAACCTTCCGGGCCCACGTCAGGCTGTCGATGCCTTCGATCTGTTTTTCCTGAGCAACCGTGGACTCTATATTCCTTCTCCTGAACTCGCAGAAGGGATATATGCTTTTATCGCCGCGATTATCATCGCGCTCGCCCTCTCTGCCGGGCTATTTCGCTATAACCGCAAACATCAGATCAAAACCGGGCAGCTTCGCAAGACATGGCCAATTGCGGCGCTTTTGATTATCGGTCTGCCGCTCCTGACACACTGGCTTTTTGGTGCCGCGTTACACTGGGATGTCCCACATTTGCGGGGCTTTAACTTCCAGGGCGGGATGGTGTTAATTCCTGAACTGGCGGCCCTGACCCTGGCCCTTTCCATTTATACGTCTGCGTTTATTGCCGAAATCATTCGGGCGGGGATCCAGGCAGTCCCGCATGGACAGCACGAGGCAGCACGCTCTCTGGGGTTACCTCATACGGTAACGCTTCGACAGGTCATTATTCCACAGGCGTTACGGGTCATCATTCCGCCCCTGACCAGCCAGTACCTCAATATTGTCAAAAACTCGTCGCTGGCAGCCGCTATTGGCTACCCGGATATGGTGTCACTGTTCGCCGGCACCGTGCTTAACCAGACAGGGCAGGCCATTGAAACCATTGCCATCACTATGTCCGTCTATCTGATTATCAGCCTGGCGATCTCGTTGCTGATGAACCTGTATAACCGCCGTATCGCACTGGTCGAGCGCTAAGGAACTATGATGACAAAAGCGATACTGTCGCACTCTTCGCGTCCTGCCAACCCGACAGGTGGACGTTTTATTCTCTGGGCGCGTAAGAATCTGTTCTCCAGTTGGGGTAACAGTCTGCTGACAATAATTTGTCTGTGGCTGATGTGGGAGTTGATCCCGCCACTCATTAACTGGGCTTTCTTGCAGGCTAACTGGGTCGGTTCAACCCGGGCAGATTGTACAAAAGCTGGCGCTTGCTGGGTGTTTATCCACGAGCGTTTTGGTCAGTTCATGTATGGATTGTATCCGCACGAACAACGCTGGCGAATCAATCTGGCGCTGGTTATTGGGCTGCTCTCCATCGCCGTGATGTTCTGGAAAAGGCTGCCGCAACGCGGACGGTACATCGCCTGCTGGGCGGTGGTGTATCCGATTGTTGTGTGGGTGCTGTTGTACGGTGGTTTCCTGGGGCTGGAACGCGTGGAAACCCGACAATGGGGCGGCTTAACGCTGACGCTGATTATTGCTTCTGTTGGGATCGCAGGCGCACTGCCGTGGGGCATTTTACTGGCGCTTGGCCGTCGCTCAAAAATGCCCGTTGTCCGTGTGCTCTCGGTTATTTTCATTGAGTTCTGGCGCGGTGTACCGCTTATTACCGTCCTTTTTATGTCTTCGGTCATGCTGCCATTGTTTATGGCAGAAGGCACGACGATAGACAAACTGATCCGTGCCCTGGTAGGAGTCATTCTGTTCCAGTCAGCCTACGTTGCGGAAGTGGTGCGTGGCGGTCTGCAGGCATTGCCTAAAGGGCAGTATGAGGCTGCGGAATCACTGGCGCTCGGTTACTGGAAAACACAGGGGCTGGTGATACTTCCGCAGGCACTCAAGCTGGTTATCCCCGGGCTGGTGAACACGATCATCGCCCTCTTCAAAGATACCAGCCTCGTGATCATTATCGGATTGTTCGATCTCTTTAGCAGCGTGCAACAGGCAACGGTTGACCCTGTCTGGCTTGGCATGTCCACCGAAGGATATGTCTTTGCTGCTCTGATCTACTGGATCTTTTGTTTTAGCATGTCGCGCTATAGCCAGTATCTGGAAAAGCGCTTTAACACCGGGCGTACACCGCACTGAGGAAATTATGAGCCAAATAACTATGACACCCGCCGACGCGATGATTACGCTGGAAAACGTGAATAAATGGTACGGGCAATTTCACGTCCTGAAAGATATCAATCTTAAGGTCAAGCAGGGCGAACGCATTGTCCTTTGCGGCCCTTCCGGGTCCGGGAAATCGACAACCATTCGCTGCATCAATCACCTTGAGGAGCATCAGCAGGGGCGTATTGTTGTTGATGGTATCGAACTGAATGAAGACATTCGCAACATCGAACGCGTGCGTCAGGAAGTCGGGATGGTGTTTCAGCACTTTAACCTGTTCCCCCATCTGACGGTGCTGCAGAACTGTACGCTTGCGCCGATTTGGGTGCGCAAAATGCCAAAAAAGGAAGCTGAAGCGTTAGCGATGCACTATCTGGAACGTGTACGTATTGCTGAGCACGCCAATAAATTTCCAGGCCAGATATCGGGTGGCCAGCAGCAGCGTGTGGCTATCGCCCGTTCACTGTGCATGAAGCCCAAAATTATGCTTTTTGATGAGCCAACTTCAGCGCTGGATCCTGAAATGGTGAAAGAAGTTCTGGATACCATGATTGGACTGGCGCAATCCGGAATGACTATGCTGTGCGTGACACATGAAATGGGGTTCGCCAGAACCGTGGCTGACCGGGTGATCTTTATGGATCGCGGAGAGATTGTTGAACAGGCGCCACCGGATGAGTTCTTTGCGCATCCGAAGTCAGAACGCACGCAAGCATTCCTGTCACAGGTGATTCACTAATCGTTTGTTATGCCGGGTGGCGGCTTCGCCGTACCCGGCCTACGCTGTGTGCCGTGTAGAAATGCAAAAAGGCCATCCTTTCGGATGGCCTTTTCACTTATTTGATGTCTGGCAGTTCCCTAATCTCACATGGGGAGACCCCACACTACCATCGGCGCTACGGCGTTTCACTTCTGAGTTCGGCATGGGGTCAGGTGGGACCACCGCGCTAAAGCCGCCAGACAAATTCTTTTACTTCTTGCCGAACTTTAACCTAAGTATAAAGTGGTGCTGATACCCAGAGTCGAACTGGGGACCTCACCCTTACCAAGGGTGCGCTCTACCAACTGAGCCATATCAGCACACTAAATTTGATGCCTGGCAGTTCCCTACTCTCACATGGGGAGACCCCACACTACCATCGGCGCTACGGCGTTTCACTTCTGAGTTCGGCATGGGGTCAGGTGGGACCACCGCGCTAAAGCCGCCAGGCAA
>NZ_SCMF01000002.1:794332-810037 GCF_004296595.1 Enterobacter sp. A8 | reverse complement strand
TGGCGGCTTTAGCGCGGTGGTCCCACCTGACCCCATGCCGAACTCAGAAGTGAAACGCCGTAGCGCCGATGGTAGTGTGGGGTCTCCCCATGTGAGAGTAGGGAACTGCCAGGCATCAAATTAAGTACTAAGCCGGTGCATAAATCCGGCGGTTACAGCAGTCTTCGGTGGAGCGGTAGTTCAGTCGGTTAGAATACCTGCCTGTCACGCAGGGGGTCGCGGGTTCGAGTCCCGTCCGTTCCGCCACTTATTAAAAGCCCTGAGTTAACGCTCAGGGCTTTTTTCTTATCTGCTTCCCAATTATTGCTAAATCAGCAAAAATCCTCTGCGTTTTACGACCTTTTTCAGCATAACGCCAGCAGCGATAATCTTCCTCAGTTAACGAACATTACGAATAACGAGGAATGACATGACTATCCCTGCATTAGGCCTGGGCACTTTCCGCCTGAAAGACGACGTTGTTATCGCATCGGTCAAAACCGCCCTTGAGCTTGGCTATCGCGCAATTGATACCGCGCAGATTTATGAAAATGAAGCTGCGGTTGGCCAGGCGATTGAAGAAAGCGGTGTACCGCGTAACGAACTGTTTATCACCACCAAAATCTGGATCGAGAACCTCAGTAAAGACAAGCTGATCCCAAGCCAGAAAGAGAGCCTGAAGAAGCTGCGTACTGACTATGTCGATCTGACCCTGATCCACTGGCCATCTCCGAATGATGCCGTTTCTGTAGAAGAATTCATGCAGGCGCTGCTGGAAGCGAAAGAGCAGGGCTTAACCCGTCAAATTGGTATTTCGAACTTCACCATTCCGTTGATGGAAAAAGCCATCGCTGCCGTTGGCGCAGAGAACATTGCGACCAACCAGATTGAGCTCTCTCCTTATCTGCAAAACCGCAATGTGGTGGCGTGGGCCAAACAGCACGGCATTCACATCACTTCTTACATGACGCTGGCATACGGTAAAGCGCTGAAAGATGAGGTCATTGCACGTATTGCAAATAAACATAACGCAACGGCTGCACAGGTGATCCTGGCCTGGGCGATGGGTGAAGGTTATGCCGTTATTCCATCTTCAACGAAGCGTGAAAACCTGGCCAGCAACCTGTTAGCTGTGGATCTCCAACTGGATGACGAAGACAAAAAAGCGATCGCTGCCCTGGAGTGCAACGATCGCCTGGTGAGCCCGGAAGGTTTAGCGCCAGACTGGGATTAATATTGACCCGCCCTCTGTACGCTTAACCCTCACACAGCTCCTTCGGGAGCTGTTTTTATATGCTCGCTCAGAAAGTCGATAAAGGCACGGATACGCGTGCTCACCGCTCTGTCACTGTAGTAAACCGCACTGAAGGGCATCTCTACCGGCAGACGCTTGTCCGCCATTAACTCCACGAGCTCACCGCGCGCAATTTCTTTATCAATCATGTAATCAGACAAACAGGCGATCCCGTTTCCTTCAAGACACAGCTGCTTCAGCGTTTCCCCGCTGTTGGACGACAACCCGCAGGTGATCTCATGCAACTGACCGTCAGGGCAGGCGACAGGCCAGGTATTCAGTGATACTGGCTCGGTGAAACCCAGGCACAGATGCTGCTTCAGCTCTTCAACGGTTTCAGGTTTGCCGTGTTCAGCGATGTATTGTGGTGAGGCGATGATTTTACGGTAGCTGGCAAACAGAGGACGCGCGCGCAGGCTTGAGTCCGTCAAGGTTCCCGCCCGGATCGCCACATCGACTTTACGTTCGATAAGATTGATAAAGGTCTCAGAGGAGACCAAAGAGAGAGTCATCTCCGGATAGCGTTCACGGAAAGGTTTAATCAGCGGCATCAGAAAGTGCAGAACTACCGGTGTGGCCGCATCAATACGCAATAGCCCACGCGGTGTGCTGCGCGTTTCCATGATCTCGGTCTCTGCTGCAGCCATCTCCTGTAAGACAGACTGCACCCGGCGGAAGTATCGTTCACCTTCTTCCGTCAGGCTCAACTGCCGCGTCGTGCGGTTGAGAAGACTTACCCCAAGCTTCATCTCAAGCTTTTTCACCGAGCGGCTTACAGCAGAGTTTGCCTGCCCTAACTGCTCTGCCGCGCGGCTAAAACTGCCACTTTCGACGACGGCGACAAAGATTGTTAGCTCTTCCGAGGTTGCTTTCATTGTTGCACCACCTGCAAAATTCTATTGAGATTTTGACCATTTTTGTTATTTAACCACTGGCGCATACTGCCTGTCATCTTAATCCTGATGATACGGAGTATTTTATGCCACTGGCGCTACTTGCCCTGACGATCAGTGCCTTTGCAATTGGCACGACCGAATTTGTTATCGTAGGACTGGTTCCTACCATCGCTAACCAGCTTGCTATCTCATTACCTTCAGCCGGGCTGTTGGTCTCCATCTATGCTTTGGGTGTCGCTGTCGGCGCGCCCGTCCTGACGGCGTTAACCGGGCGATTCCCGCGTAAGCAACTGTTGGTCGCGCTGATGGTGCTCTTCACGGCCGGCAATATACTGGCCTGGCAGGCGCCGGACTACACGACGCTGGTCATTGCCCGCCTGCTGACTGGCCTTGCTCATGGGGTGTTCTTCTCGATTGGCTCCACCATTGCAACCAGCCTGGTACCCAAAGAGAAAGCCGCATCAGCCATTGCTATTATGTTTGGCGGATTGACCGTCGCACTGGTCACCGGCGTACCATTAGGGACGTTCATCGGACAACATTTCGGCTGGCGTGAAACCTTCCTCGCTGTTTCTTTACTGGGCGTGATTGCACTGGTGGCCAGTCTGCTGCTGGTACCGTCGAATATTCCCGGCCGTACAAGTGCAAGACTGAGCGATCAGATTAAGGTGCTCACACATCCTCGTTTGCTGCTCATCTATGCCGTTACGGCGCTGGGCTACGGCGGCGTGTTCACGGCATTCACCTTCCTCGCTCCAATGATGCAGGATCTGGCCGGCTTCTCTCCTGCAGCGGTAAGCTGGATTTTACTGGGGTACGGTATCTCTGTGGCGATTGGCAACATCTGGGGAGGTAAGCTCGCGGATAAGCATGGTGCTGTACCAGCGCTTAAGTTTATCTTCGCGGCACTGGTGATTCTGCTGATGCTCTTCCAGTTCACGGCATCGATTCAGTACGCCGCGCTGGTAACGGTACTGGTCATGGGCATCTTTGCCTTTGGTAATGTACCCGGCCTGCAGGTCTACGTGGTACAAAAAGCCGAACGCTATACGCCAAATGCGGTGGATGTGGCTTCTGGTCTGAACATTGCCGCCTTCAACATTGGTATCGCGATCGGCTCTATCGTTGGCGGGCAGACGGTGGAGCACTTTGGATTAACCCAAACCCCGTGGATTGGTGCCGTTATTGTGCTCGTTGCCTTCCTGCTGATTGGTCTGAGCGGGCGCCTTGATAAACCCTCTCGCGTAGCGCTTGGTTAAACCTCAGTAAGTGCTTGCTTACAAAACTGGAAAGAGGTTTCTCAGTAATTGCGTTGAAAGTGTGACCTAAAATCCCTATAACATTAGAACCAGTCCGTTTTCCGGGCTGGTTCATGTTACAGAGGTTGTTTCCAAAAGTGCGAAAAAATACCTATGCCATGCGTTATGTTGCCGGAATGCCCGCGGAGAGGATCTTGCCTCCCGGGTCGTTTGCGAGCCTCAGCCAGGCATTACCTGCCGGTACACCGTTAAGCAGCGATGAAAAAATTCGGGTGCTGGTATGGAATATCTTTAAACAGCAGCGCGCGGATTGGTTATCCGTCCTCAAGAACTTTGGTAAAGATGCCCATCTGGTTCTGCTGCAGGAGGCGCAAACCACGCCTGAGCTGGTAAGGTTTGCGACCACTAACTATCTCGCCGCCGACCAGGTGCCCGCATTTGTATTGCCGCAACATCCCTCTGGCGTGATGACCCTTTCTGCCGCGCATCCGGTTTACTGCTGCCCGCTGCGCGAGCGCGAGCCTATCCTGCGACTGGCAAAATCGGCGCTGGTGACGGTCTACCCACTGCCTGACACGCGGCTGCTGATGGTCGTGAACATCCATGCGGTAAACTTCAGTCTGGGCGTGGATGTGTATAGTAAGCAGTTACTTCCGATTGGTGACCAGATAGCCCATCACAGTGGGCCTATTATTATGGCCGGGGATTTCAATGCCTGGAGCCGTCCACGCATGAACGCGCTGTATCGCTTTGCGCGGGAGATGTCGCTGCGTGAAGTTCGTTTTAGTGATGACCAGCGCAAGAAAGCGTTCGGTCGTCCTCTCGATTTCGTTTTCTATCGTGGTTTGAGCGTGCATGATGCCTCTGTTCTGGTCACTCGCGCCTCCGATCACAACCCGCTACTAGTGGAATTCAGTCCCGGCAAACCTGATTAATATGGTGAGTCAGGTCTGCCGTGGGGCAGGCCGGTTGAGTGCTGCCCTTTACTTTAACCAACGCAAGGACAGTACAATGACAACAACACACTCTCATCACGACAACGTCGAAAAACAGTTTGGTTCCCAGGCAAGCGCCTATCTGACCAGCGCCGTACATGCTTCTGGCAGCGATCTGGTGCGTCTCGGCGAGCGTCTCTCGGCGTTTCCGCAGGCGACGGTGCTGGATTTAGGCTGCGGAGCAGGGCATGCCAGCTTTACTGCAGCGCAGCATGTGGCTCAGGTTACGGCGTATGATTTATCCAGCCAGATGCTGGAGGTGGTGGCGGAGGCGGCAAAAGCCAAAGGGCTCAACAATGTCGATACGCGCCAGGGCTATGCCGAATCCTTACCTTTCGAAGAGGCGTCGTTTGACGTTGTTATCAGCCGTTACTCCGCGCACCACTGGCACGATGTCGGCCAGGCATTACGGGAAGTCAAACGCGTGCTGAAGCCGGGCGGAACCGTCATCATTATGGACGTCATGTCTCCGGGTCACCCTGTACGGAACATCTGGCTGCAGACGGTTGAAGCGCTGCGTGACACCTCGCACGTGCAGGATTATTCCAGTGGGGAGTGGTTAACGTTTATTACTGAGGCCGGTTTAATTTCACGTTCACTGATAACCGATCGCTTACCGCTGGAATTTAGTTCGTGGATCGCCCGTATGCGCACCCCGGACGCGTTAAGCCAGGCCATCCGGTTGTATCAGGACAGTGCTTCCTCAGAGGTGAAGGCCTACTTTGAATTGCAGGATGACGGTTCGTTTACCAGCGATACCATCATGGTTGAAGCGCAAAAAGCGAAGTAAAAAAAAGCACCGAGGGGAATCGGTGCCTTTTTATCTTTGTATCGTGTAATCAGGAGTCTGGCGTGGCGCTGTTTTTCACAAACAGTGTCAGCTGGTCGCCTGGTTGCAGATTGTCAGTATCATTATTCCAGCGCATCACATCCTTAATGTTCACGCCGTGTCGTTTTGCGATACTGGACAGTGAATCGCCTTTACGCACGCGATAGGTAATGCTATCGCTGTTATTGGCGAGACGCTGTGCGCTGCTACCCGCACCCACCGTCAGTGTCTGACCCACTCTCAGGCCTGAGCTGCGCAGGTTATTCCACTGCTGCAGATCTTTTGCTGTCACGCCAAGACGTGATGCAATGCCCGAAAGCGTATCACCGCTACGAACCTTATAGCTGCGGCTGTTGACTGATGATGCATCCGCAATCAGCGTTGACTGAACGGCGGCAATTTCACCAGACGCTAAAGACTCACGTAATTGTTCAGCATGTTTCTGCGGAACCATCACATACTGTGGGCCACTCGCCCCCAGCGTTGAGCCTTTAACACCCGCGTTAAAGGTTTTCAGTTTACTTACCGACATACCCGTCATATCGGCAACCTGTTGAATATCAACCGGGTTGCTGAGGCGAACGCGCGCCAGTGCACGACTTTCGTCTGGTGTTGGCAGTTGTACACCGTAACGCTTGCTGTTTTTGAGAATATCACTCAACGCCAGCATCTTCGGTACGTAAATCTTCGTTTCCTGTGGCAGTGAGAGCGACCAAAAATCGGTGGATTTACCCCGTGCTTTATTCGCTTTCATTGCCTTCAGTACACGACCTTCGCCACTATTATACGCCGCAACCGTTAACAACCAGTCGCCGTCAAACATCTTGTTCAGACGTTGCATCATGTCGAGAGCGGCTGTCGTGGAAGCGACAACATCGCGACGCGCATCATAGTTACGGGTCTGTTTCAAACCGTAATTTCGCCCCGTGCTCGGAATGATCTGCCAAATACCTGCGGCATTGGCACCAGACGTCGCGTGTGGGTCAAAAGCGCTCTCCACTATGGGTAGGAGTACCAGCTCCATAGGCATGTTACGTTTCTTAACTTGCCCGGCTATCCAGTACATATACGGCTCTGCCCGTAACGTTACATCGTGGAGATAGCTCTTATTTCTTAAATACTTCTGTTTCTGTTCGCGAATCCGGCTGTTTTCCGGAATTCCCATCTTTAGCTCGTCGCCAATAGAGGTCCACAAGTTTTGATCCTGCGCGAAAGATGTCCCATCGTCCAACCAACGCGCTGAGCTTGTAAACTTCCCTGCTTCCCCTTGACCAGCTGCAGAAAGGCTCTGTGCGTGCTGTTGTACGTTGCTGCCGTTCTGCGACTGGCAACCAACAAGCAGGACAGAGGCGAGTAAGATCGCTTTTGCCTTCATGTGTGTGTCAATAGTTGCTTAAAAGACGAGCGATGATAACGGCGAAATTTTGAAAAGGCAACCCGCAATTATCTGAAGTTATCTTTCTTTGACCTTAACCATGCAAATCGCTGTTCTGGTTGTTGCAATTTTGTTTCTTGGTTAATTTTATTAATTAAATCAATGTCATCTGTTCTAAGAAATAAATTAATTTTACGCTCGTTTTTCAGAATTACGGGTAGTGTTTTTTGGTTTTTTGCACGTAACTCCTTCACTTTCTGATAGTAATCCTGAATCGCACGATCCTCAGGTAAAATGCTGGCAGAAAACTTCATATTTCCTAATGTATACTCATGCGCGCAACAAATTACAGTATCGTCAGGCAGGGCATTAATTTTTTGTAAAGATTGGTACATCTGGGCTGGCGTGCCTTCAAACAGTCTGCCACAGCCGCCAGAAAACAGCGTATCGCCACAAAACAGATAAGGTTTGCTGTAGAAACACAGATGTCCCAAAGTGTGACCTGGTGTAGCAAATACGGAAAACTCCCACTCACGTATGAGGATATTTTTGCCTTCTTCGACTACTTGCGTGATTCCCTTATCTTGTGCCTCTGCCGGTCCGTAAACCACCAGATGCGGGAACCGGGCGCGCAGCTCAGGCACACCGCCGGTATGATCGTGGTGATGGTGGGTCAGGAGGATGGCTTCAGGCTGCCAGCCATTCTCTTTTATTGCCTGCAGAACCGGGGCGGCCTCTCCGGGGTCGACAATGACGCATCGACGCGCGTCATCGACTAAAACCCAGATGTAATTGTCCTCAAAGGCAGGAATACTGATAAGATTCATACATTACCTCTTATAGCGTGGCGGGTGTTTTGATGAAACCGGCAAGGATACCTCAGACTGTCGCAGCACCGGAACGTTGGGCGGAATTGCCCTGGGGTGAATACTATCGCGAGGCATTAGAACTACAGCTTAAGCCCTGGCTCGCGAAAATGTATGGCTTTCACCTGCTTAAGATTGGCAATCTCAGCGCGGAAATCAATACCGAAAGCTGCGCTATCTCACATCAGGTCCATGTCTCTCTCGGCGGATCGCCCGTTCAGGTGAAGGCAGACCCTTTACACCTGCCGTTTGCGGAAAAGTCGGTTGATGCGTGCCTGCTGGCGCATACGATACCCTGGTGCAGCGATCCTCATCGCATGCTGCGTGAAGCCGATCGCGTGCTGATAGATGACGGCTGGCTGGTGATAAGCGGGTTTAATCCGCTGAGCCTGATGGGGCTGCGCAAGCTGGTGCCCGTATTACGCCGCACTCCTCCTTATAACAGCCGGATGTTCACCATGATGCGCCAGCTGGACTGGCTTTCGCTGCTGAATTTTGAAGTGCTCAGCTACGGCGGATTTCAGGTACTGCCCTGGGCCAGAAAAGGGGGCGTTTTGCTGAGTACCCATTTGCCCGCATTAGGCTGCATGCAGTTTATCGTTGCGCGTAAGCGAACCATTCCCCTGACGCTTAACCCAATGAAGCAGAGCAAAACCAAAACGCCGATCCGCCAGACGGTGGGGGCCACGCGGCAGTACAGAAAACCGTAATCAGGATTCAGGCTGATAGCCCGCGTCCTCATGTGCCGGGTTAGCGGCCGCCGTCCGCGCCAGTTCATCGCAGCGCTCGTTTTCCGGGTGGCCGGCATGGCCTTTTACCCATTCCCACTTAATATTATGCTGGCCCAGCGCCGCATCCAGCCGTTTCCAGAGATCGACATTCTTGACGGGCTTCTTATCTGCCGTCTTCCAGCCGCGTTTTTTCCAGTTGTGGATCCACTGGGTGATTCCCTGGCGCACGTACTGGCTGTCGGTACTGAGCACCACGTCACAATGTTCTTTTAAGGCTTCCAGCGCCACGATGGCCGCCATCAACTCCATGCGGTTGTTGGTGGTCAGGAAATACCCTTCACTAAAAGTTTTTTCGTGCTGACGATAGCGCATAATCGCGCCATAGCCGCCAGGCCCTGGGTTACCGAGACAAGATCCATCGGTGAAAATTTCTACCTGTTTACGCATCTCTGGTAGACTTCCTGTATTTGAAACGTTCAGTTAAACGATAAGTCTGACATAAATGACCGCTATGAGCACTGCAATTACTCGCCAGATTGTTCTTGATACCGAAACCACCGGTATGAACCAGATCGGCGCGCACTACGAAGGGCACAAGATCATTGAGATCGGTGCTGTTGAAGTGGTGAACCGTCGTCTGACGGGGAACAACTTCCACGTCTATCTCAAACCCGATCGGCTGGTGGATCCCGAAGCGTTCGGCGTTCATGGTATTGCCGATGAGTTCTTGCTGGATAAACCGACCTTCGCGGAGGTAGCGGACGAATTTCTGGACTACATCAAAGGCGCAGAGCTCGTCATTCACAACGCCTCGTTCGATATCGGCTTTATGGACTACGAGTTTAGTAAGCTCCAGCGCGATATCCCCAAAACGAACACCTTCTGCAAGGTCACTGACAGCCTGGCGCTGGCCAGGAAGATGTTCCCCGGCAAGCGTAACAGCCTCGATGCGCTCTGTTCACGTTATGAAATAGACAACACCAAGCGAACGCTGCACGGGGCATTGCTCGATGCCCAGATCCTGGCGGATGTCTATCTGGCGATGACCGGCGGTCAAACGTCAATGAAGTTCAGCATGGAGAATGAATCTCAGCAGACGCAGGGCGAAGCGGGAATTCAGCGTGTTGTTCGCCAGGCCAGCCGCTTGCGGGTTGTTTTAGCGAGTGATGAAGAGCTTCTCAACCACGAATCTCGTCTGGATCTGGTCCAGAAGAAGGGCGGAAGCTGTATGTGGCGTGCGTAAGGCATGCCAGAATGCCTGTAAAATCACCGTTCGGGTGATTTTTGCAGCAAACGATTCAAAACGTGAGAAAAAGCGTTGACGAGTTCAGAGGCAAACCGTAATATGCGCCTCGTTCCCAAGGGAACACAGCGGAGCGGTAGTTCAGTCGGTTAGAATACCTGCCTGTCACGCAGGGGGTCGCGGGTTCGAGTCCCGTCCGTTCCGCCACTATTCAGGCCCACGTTATTTATAACGTGGGCCTTTTTCATTTCTGCGTTTCCTCAATCCTGAATTTCTCTCGTCTACCCGGCCCGTTGCTGTCGTCACGCGGTGAACGGCTGAGTTCCTGTTTAATTTATTTTTTATTAAAAATCTCATTCTGTTATTTTTATTAAAATAATCAATTTGATTTATTATTCTTTTCGTGTAAGTTCTTAACCGTTAATTATTCTTTTCCTCCTCCTTCCTTGTTCACTCATTAATAGCTTTTTGATGTCAACTATTCCTAATGCGGCGTAGACCGTTGCGTGGTTTTTTCCTACCCATATAAAGAGGTCAGACATGATAGTTTTAAGCATCATGTCGATGAACCCTGTGGACATGAATTATCTCAGAAAGGTTTCAACGTAAGGTAGTTCAGGGTGTATCAACAAAAAAGTTTATATATCCACAATTTAGTGAGTGAAATTCACCAAGGACTTTAAGTATGACGGACAATAAAGTCATTTTAGCGGTCAATAACGGAGACGGAAAAACTCGGTTGTTGACCGCAGATGCAGGCCGGACGGTTAAGGTAAAACTTATCCCCGGTAATAAATATTTATTGAAGAATATTAACGACGACTTCGCTCCAGAAAATATTACGCTGCAGCGCGTAGACAAGGCGCTGCACATTATCCAGGAAGGCGATACACAGCCAAGCATAATTATTGAAGATTACTTCAATGGTGATCCTAACAACCCGGTGCTGATGGGCATGGCGGAAGATGGATTACTCTACGCCTATGTTCCTCTGTCGGGCGAAAGCTACGACACCGGCTATCTGATGGCTGACGGCAGCATGTCTCCTGTGGCGTTAGGCGGAGAACCGTTAGGCGCGGGTGGGCCTCTTCTGACGGCCCCGGATGACGACAACGACATGCTGTTTGGCATGCTGGGATGGTTTGCACTTGCGGCGGCGGGTGTAGGGGCTGCTTTCGCGCTGTCTGAGATGGACAAGGACGACGGCGATAACCACTCCACGCCTGATAAGCCGAGCATCGGCACCACAATGGATGATGAAGGCTCAATCAAAGGCCCGTTAAAATCAGGTGATACGACCGATGACTCAACGCCGACGCTGACTGGTAAAGGTAAGCCTGGTGACACCATCCATATCTACGATAACGACAAAGAGATTGGCTCCGTTATCGTTGATGATGAAGGCGAGTGGAGCTATACACCTGATAAGCCACTGGGCGAAGGCGAGCACGAGCTGACCGTCGTGGAAAAAGATCCTGACGGCAACGCGAGTCCTCCATCAGACCCGATTGTCATCGTCGTTGATACGGTTGCGCCAAAAGCGCCGACGATTGAACACATCATGGACAAAGTGGGTAAAACCACCGGTGAAATTCATGATGATGCTTACACCGACGATCCTCAACCGGAAATGAGCGGCACCGGTGAAGCTGGCGCAACGATCGCGATTTACGATAACGGTAAAAAGATCGGCGAAACCACCGTTAACGAGGATGGCCGTTGGTATTTCAAACCGTCCGAAAACCTCACTGACGGTAGCCACAGCATCACGGTCAGCCAGACGGATAAAGCGGGTAACGTCAGCGAACCGTCTGATGAGCGTGATTTTATTGTATTGACTGAACCTCCGGGAAAAGCAGAAACGCCTGAGGTGATTGACAATACCGGTCCGGTAACCGGTCCGCTCAAACCGGGCGATGTGACGGATGACAGTCAGCCTTCTTTCAGTGGAGAGGGAACACCGGGCAATACCATCATTATCAAAGACAATGATAAAGAGATCGGCTCGGTTATCGTCGACGACGAAGGTAAATGGTCATTTACACCTAAGGATGAACTTGCCGAGGGTGAACATAATGTCGTGGTCGTTGAGGAAGATCCGCTCGGCAATGAAGGCGATCCTTCCGATCCGATTCAGATTATTGTGGATACCACGCCGCCAGCCAAACCGGATATGGCCGATGCCCAGGATAATACCGGGCCGATTACGGGCCAGCTGAAAGGCGGTGACGTCACGGATGAAACCCGTCCGGTATTCAGCGGTAAAGGCGAACCGGGCGACACCGTGACCATTTATGATGGTGACGAGGTGCTTGGCACAACCGTTATTGACGATAAAGGCAACTGGACGCTGAAACCAGAGAAACCGCTGGGTGAAGGCGATCACAGCATCACCGTTACGCAGACGGATAAGGCGGGCAATACCAGCGACCCCTCGGAAGCGCTGGAGTTTGAAGTTGACACTACCGCGCCTGATGCTTCAGCAAATGTTCTGAATATTACCGCCGTTGCGGATGACGTAGGCGATCGTCAGGGCAATGTAGCCAGCGGTGACATCACCGATGACAGCAAACCGCTCATCAGTGGTATCGGTGAAGCCGGGAACACCGTCTTTGTCTACACCACCGACTCTTCCGGTAAACATCTGATTGGTACAGCGGTGGTAGGCAGTGATGGCACCTGGAGCCTGACACCAGAAACCCCACTGACGGAAGGCCTGAACAAGCTGACCCTGGAGACGCAGGACCCGGCGGGCAACCGCGTTGCCGGTGAAGCGCCTTCTTACGACATCAATCTGCTGATCCCGGTGAGTACTGCACCGTCCATCAACAGCGTTGTGGACAACGCCGAGCCGCACGTCGGTCCAATGCAGAAAGGCGAATCCACCAACGACACCACCCCAACCCTGAGCGGCAGCGCTGCACCGGGCGACGTTGTGTCTATCCTCGATAACGGGAAAGTGATTGGTACCGTCACGGCGGACAGCAACGGGAAGTGGGCGTTCACCCCGGATACTGCGCTGGCGGATGGCAAGCACACCTTCACCGTCACGGCGACTGACGCAGCGGGCAACGCGCGCTCCAGCGGCAGCTTCCCGATCGTGATCGATACTGCGGCACCGTCTCCGGCAGAAAATATCGTTATCAATGATAACGTGGGCGACAAGCAGGGGCCGGTAGGTCCAGGCGACACCACCGACGATCAGTCCCCGACCCTGAGCGGCGAAGCCGAGCCGGGCAGCGTGGTGGACATCTATGATAACGACGAGAAGATCGGTTCCGTCATCGTTGATGACGAAGGTAAATGGTCCTATACGCCAGACACGCCTCTGGCTAAAGGCGATCATGAGATCACCACTACCGTAACCGATCCGTCAGGCAACACCAGTGAACCGTCTCCGGGGATCTCCTTTACCGTCGATCCGGATCCAAACCAGGTTACCGTGGGTGAAGTGGTGGATGACCAGGGCCCGATCGTGGGCAACCTGAAGCCAGGCACCGTGACCGATGATGTCCGCCCTGAACTGAGCGGTAAAGGTAAGCCAGGCAGCACCGTGACCATCATGGATGGCGACGATGCACTGGGCTCCACCGTGGTGGATCCGGACGGCAACTGGACCTTCACTCCTGAACAGGATCTGGCCGATGGCGATCACAGCCTGACCGTGATTTCCAAAGACCCGGCCGGAAACGAGGTGACCTCTCCGTCCTTTGATATTACCGTTGATGCGACCGCCCCGGAAAAACCTGTACTCGGATCCGCAACGGATGATGTGGGAACAATTCGTGGCGATCTGAGCAACGGCGGCACCACCGACGACGCAAACCCAACCTTCAACGGCTCTGCAGAGCCGGGCAGCCGTGTCGATATTTATGACAACGGTGAGCATATTGGTTCAACGATTGCGGACGACAACGGTGCCTGGCAGTTCACGCCAACCACACCTCTGCCAGAAGGTGAGCACCATATCACCACCACCGCAACGGATGAAGCGGGCAACACCGGTCCGGAATCGGATGATTTTGTGCTGGTGACCGACTACACCCCACCAGTGGCAAGTAGCGATGTACTGAACATTACGTCCGTAATGGATGATGTCGGTGGCCGTCAGGGTAACGTGGCCAGCGGTGAAATCACCGATGACAGCAAACCGGTTATCAATGGTATTGGTGAAGCGGGAAGCACCGTCTTTGTTTACAGCACGGATGCTAACGGCAAACATCTGCTGGGCTCAGCCGTGGTCAACAGTGAAGGCACCTGGACGCTGGCACTGGATACACCGCTGGTGGAAGGGCTTAATCAGCTGACGCTGGAAACCCAGGACGCAGTAGGCAACCGCGTAGCGGGTGAAGCACCGTCTTACGACATTACCGTTCTGATCCCGGTCAGCACCGAGCCGTCCATCAACAGCGTTGTGGACAACGCCGAGCCGCACGTCGGCCCAATGCAGAAAGGCGAAACCACCAACGACACCACCCCAACCCTGAGCGGCAGCGCTGCACCGGGCGACGTTGTGTCTATCCTCGACAACGGGAAAGTGATTGGCACCGTCAAGGCGGACAGCAGCGGTAAGTGGTCGTTCACCCCGGATACCGCGCTGGCGGATGGTCAGCACACCTTCACCGTCACGGCGACTGACGCAGCGGGCAACGCGCGCACCAGCGGCAGCTTCCCGATCGTGATCGATACTGCGGCACCGTCTCCGGCAGAAAATATCGTTATCAATGATAACGTGGGCGACAAGCAGGGGCCGGTAGGTCCAGGCGACACCACCGACGATCAGTCCCCGACCCTGAGCGGCGAAGCCGAGCCGGGCAGCGTGGTGGACATCTACGATAACGACGAGAAGATCGGTTCCGTCATCGTTGATGACGAAGGTAAATGGTCCTACACGCCAGATAAGCCTCTGGCTAAAGGCGATCATGAGATCACCACTACCGTGACCGATCCGTCTGGCAACACCAGTGAACCGTCTCCGGGGATCTCCTTCACCGTCGATCCGGATCCAAACCAGGTTACCGTAGGTGAAGTGGTGGATGATCAGGGGCCGATCGTGGGCAACCTGAAGCCAGGCACTGTGACCGATGACGCACGTCCTGAACTGAGCGGTAAAGGTAAGCCAGGCAGCACCGTAACCATCATGGATGGCGACGATGTACTGGGCTCCAGCGTGGTGGATCCGGATGGCAACTGGACCTTTACCCCTGAACAGGATCTGGCCGATGGCGATCACAGCCTGACCGTGATTTCCAAAGACCCGGCCGGAAACGACGTGACCTCTCCGTCCTTTGATATCTCTGTCGATACCGTGGCACCGGAAAAACCGGTTATTGGTGTTGCGACTGATGACGTCGGCTCCAGCCGTGGCGATCTGAGCAGCGGCAGCACCACCGATGATGCGAACCCAACCTTTAAAGGTTCCGCAGAGCCGGGCAGCCGTGTCGATATCTATGATAACGGGGAGCTGATTGGTTCTACCATGGTGGACGAAAATGGCGGCTGGCAATTTACGCCAACCACCGCGCTGCCAGAGGGTGAGCACCATATCACCACTACCGCAACCGATAAGGCCGGTAACACGGGTCCGGAATCAGATGATTTTGTACTGATCACCGACTACACCGCGCCTGACGCCAGCAAAGTGGCGATCACCGAAGTCTACGACGACGTGAACACCGCAGGCGTGATTGCCTCCGGCGGGGAAACCGACGACAACCGTCCGCTGATCAAGGGGACGGGCGCAGAGCCGGGCAACACCATCACCGTGTACAACGGCGACAAGGTGATTGGCACCGCGAAAGTGCAGGCCGACGGCACCTGGTCCCTGGAGCCGACCACGCCGCTGCCGGACGGGAAGTACACCCTGACGGCGAAAGAGACCGACGGCGTGGGCAATGTCTCCGGTCCGTCCGGTGAGTACATCATCAACGTGGCCACCGTACCGCCGCAGGCACCGACGCTGGACACCGTCTATGACGACGTGGCCCCGCATGCGGACTACCTGCAGAAGGGCGATGTCACCAACGACACCACCCCGACCCTGAGCGGCAGCAGCGGCGTGGCGGGCGGCACCATCAGTATCTACGACAACGGTCGTCTGATTGGCACCACCTCCGTGGGCAGCAACGGCAGCTGGAGCTTCACGCCGGATACGGCGCTGGCAGACGGCAGCCATAACTTCACCGCCACCGTCACCGACGGCGTGGGCCGCACCAGTGAGCCAACCGGCGGCTTCGGG